>NZ_CP133188.1:2414403-3621605 GCF_030913635.1 Sedimentibacter sp. MB35-C1 | reverse complement strand
AGAAGAAATTATGGCATCGGTTAAAGAATGTGCTTCTAAATGTGTGCCTATAACTATACAAGGAGCGCGCACTGGGCTTGCCGCTTCTGCGGTTCCCATGGGAGGACATGTTATAAATCTGAGCAGGATGAACAGTGTAATTGGAGCAAGGTACGATAAAAAGCAGGACAGGTTCTTTTTAAGTGTACAGCCAGGTGTTCTTCTTGCCGAAATCAGAAAATACCTGCTTAACAAGTCATTTATAACGACGGATTGGGGCAAGGAATCAAAAGATGCCTTGGAACATATGGCGAAAAAATGAATGGTTTTATTCAACTGACCCTACCGAGGCGTCTGCATCCATAGGCGGTATGGTATCATGCAATGCTTCAGGTGCAAAAAGTTTTGGTGATACGGTTCCCTTTCAAGAGATCATGTGGACAGCCATAAGAGTGGTTCTTGCGAATGGAGATGTTTTAAGCCATGGCAAGAGGGAGAAATATTGTCTCTGAAGGCTGAGGGTTTACCCTTGTAACCGGAGAGCGGGAAAGGAAAATTTCGGGTGAACTTCCGAAATATAAAATGCCTGATGTGAAGAAGAATACTTCAGGATACTGCAACAAGCCTGCCATGGATATGATAGATTTATTTAGAGTAGGCTCTGACGGAACTCTGGGAGTAATAACGGAGATTGAAATTGAGCTAAACAGAACACATAAATCAAAACTGGGGCAAGTTACTATTTTTATGCCGGATGAGGACAAGGCTTTGGATCCGGGTGAGGGCATTGAGAGGGGAAAACTGTTCGACAACATGGAGCCGCTTAACATCAAACCTTCGGCCATCGAATTTTTTCAGCCCATAAGCGCATTGGAAATGCTTAAAGTGCAGCAGAAGACAAACCCGGCTTTTTCCTCTGTGCAAGAGATAAAGGAAGGCTACCATACGGCAGTGTACACAGAAATTGAAGGAGATTCAGACACAGAAATCTGGGCTGGAATTCGAAAAGCTGGGAGATGTTATTGCAAAGCTATGCGGCGATGAGGATGCAACGTGGGTTGCAAATAATCCTGTCAGTCTTGAGAAGCTGCACGCTTTCTCAGGCATGCATGTCCCGAGTGCGTAAATATGCAGATAGATGAAGTGAAAAAGATAGATCCAAATATAAGAAAGCTGGGAACAGATATGTCGGTTCCGGATGATAAACTTAAGGAAGTTATGGAAAATGTACAACGAAGATATAGAAAAGAATAAACTTCATGCTGCTGTTATATTTGGTCATATAGGGAATAATCATCTTCATGTAAACTTAATTCCGGAGAAATATGGACGAGTATAAAAGCGGAAAGGATTCATTCCTGTTGTGGGCTGAAAAAATTTCCGCAATGGGCGGCGCTGTGTCGGCCGAACATGGAGTCGGGAAGTTAAAGGTTCCTTTTCTTCAAAAAATGTACAGCCACAGTGAATTGAATGAAATGCGAAACATAAAGAAAATATTTCAGATCCGAAGCAGTTGTTTTTAATAGAGGAACAATATTTCCTATGAGAAAGAGGAGGGAAACATATGAAAATTATCGTATGCATTAAACAGTGTCCCCGGAACAAAACGAAGTAAAAATGGACCCCTGAAACAAATACTAACTCCATAAGAGAGAACGTTACCGGCACAATAATTAATCCTTTTGACACATATGCCATAGAAGAAGCTGTGAGAATAAAAGAGAAATACGGAGCGGAAGTTTTTCGGAATAAGCATGGGAATTCCCGCTGCGGCTGAAATGATGAGAGAAGCAGTATGCATTAAAAATCGATAAGGCTATGCTTCTTACGGACAGAAAAATTTGCAGGCTCTGATACTCTGGCAACGTCTTATGCTCTCAGCAAAGGTGTGGAAAAAATCGGTGACTATGATTTGATAATCTGCGGAAAGCAGGCAACAGACGGAGATACATGGCGCAGGTAGGGCCAAGCCTTGCAAAATCCTCTAGGGAATCGCACTTATGCAACAAATATCAGCAAAATAATTGAAATAAAAAAAAGATACCATGTGCTGCATGAAAATAACAGATGATGGATATGAAGAAATTGAAATTAAATTACCGGCGCTTATTACAGCTGTCAAAGAGATAAACATGCCGAGACTTCCTTCCATAAAAAGCTACCAAGAAGTCTAAGAAGGCGGAGATAGAAATTGTTACTTTTGGCGACATCGACGCTGATGAAGAGAGAGCAGGATTGAAAGGCTCTCCGACACAGGTAAGAAAGACATTTGTGCCTGTCTATGAAGTGAACAGCGTCGAAATAAATGGCAGTCCCGGGGGAGAAGGCAGAAAAACTGGCCGAGATACTGCTTTCCATAGAAGTTTAAGGACGGTGAAGATAATGGCAAGTATAAGCATCATAAAGGAAAAGTGTGTTGGCTGCAAAAGATGTATAGGAACATGTCCCTTCTGGAGCTATAGAATTAAAGGATAAAAAAGCTGTTATAGGGTCTAAGTGCACCCCTCTGTGGTTCCTGTGTGGAAAGCTGCAAATTTGGAGCAATTTTGAATTTATAAGAGATGAAAGTACAAAAAGGATTTAAGTGCATACGAGGGTATATGGGTTTTTGCTGAGCAGAGATACGGCAAACTAAAACCAGTTGCACTGGAGCTTCTGGGAAAGGCCGAGGAATTGGCAGCGGAATTAAATACTCATGTTACAGCTGTAATACTGGGTGTCAGACATAGGAAGCCTTCCGGGAGAGCTCATTGCATATGGAGCTGATGAAGTTATGATAATGGATGCTCCATGGTTTAAAGATTTCAATGACCACATTTACGGCGAGGTAATGCTTGATCTAGTAAAGAAATACAAGCCTGAAATAGTGCTCATAGGGAGAGCGACATCAAAACGGAAGGTCTCTTGCTCCTCATATTTCGTCGGCGCTTCGTACAGGACTTACTGCCGACTGTACATTATTAGAAATAGATAAAGAAGAAAGGTTGCTTCTCCAGACGAGACCGGCTTTTTGGTGGAAATTTGATGGGCGGACTATAGTGTGCCCCCAATAACCGACCTCAGATGGCCACCGTTCTGCCCCAAGGTTTTTAAACAAAAGGAACCTGACTATGAAAGAAAAGGCAGAATAACATTTTTGGATGTCCCGTCTCCCGTAGAAAGTTTTGTTAAAAAATAAGAGATATTGACAATGACGAGGGGTTAAATCTTTCTAAGATGCAGATATAATCGTAAGCGTAGGAAGAGGAATTAGGAAGCCAGAAAAACATTCATATGGCTCAGGAACTGGCAGATGCTCTGGGAGGTGCGCTGGGATCTTCCAGACCGGTTGTTGATTCAGGGTGGATGCCTTACAGCCAGCAAGTAGGACAGACGGGCAAGACAGTTGCTCCCAAAATATATATAGCCTGGTGGTATATCCGGTGCTATACAGCACCTTGCAGGTCTTGCAGATATAGAAACTATTGTGGCAATAAACAAATGACCCTGATGCACCAATATTTAAAGTCGCAAAATTACAAAATAGTAGGTGATATCAAAGAAATTCTTCCCATACTTACAGAAAAATAAAGGAAACGAAATAAATTTTTGCGAATAGGTATAAAATGCGGCTGCGATAAATTCGCAGCCGCATTTAAAAGTGTATTATGGATATTACATAATTTTGAATAATTTATATTATTCCTCAAAAAGCCATAAAGCTGTTCCATTTGCTCGTATGAAAGCATTCCTACATATCCTTTGTACGGCTTCGCCTTTTTTATTTATGGATATTGTTGTAGGGAAGGAGCGTACGCCGTATGTGCCTGCAACACTCATATCTTCATCCAGAACTACATTAATGTCAAGTCCATTTTCTTCAAGAAAGCCTTGCACAACCTCTTTGATTCTCCAACGTTGACAGTCAGTACCAAAGGTCGTCCTTATGTGCTTCCTGCAATTTTTTGCAAATCTGGCATTTCAATAACGCAAAAATCGCACCATGTTGCCCAGAAGTTCAGTATTACATTTTTATCTCTCAATTCACTTAATTTAACGGTAGTGCCATCCAGCGATTTAAGTTCGAAATCAGGGGCGATTAGTGCAGCACTTTTTTTCTTGTTCAGATTCGGTTTCTTGTCCGCCTATTTCTTCTTCATTGGGGATTTCTTCAATTTGTTTGGTGCAGCCCGTTGCCAGCAAAGCAATCAGTCCAATAATTAGCAGCAATTTTTTTCATAATTTACCTCAGTCTTTTTATTTATTATGCTGATACCCTCATATAAATTGCTCTAAACAATTATTTGATAACCTTTATTAATTGTTTTAGTTATAAATGTTTGAGGATATATGCTTGAAATGTTTTTATATGCCTCTTCAAGGCTCAATTTGTCAGCAAACAACCCGTACACTGCTGATCCGCTTCCTGTCATAAGTGAATTTATTGCTCCTTTTTGTATCATCATTTTTTTTATTTTATTTATTTCAGGATGAAATATTTCAACAACCTTCTCAAGAGAATTGCATGCAGATTGGGCAGTGCTACAGAAGTTGTTTGAATTAATATAATCTAATATTTTACTGTTTTTATGCAAGTTGTAATGGCGTGGTTCAGTATTGCTGTATACAAACTTCGTCGACATTGAGAAATCCGGCTTTACTACTAAAATATTATCCCAAGTAAAATCATTTAACTTAGCAAGCTTTTCGCCTGTACCTTCAGCCTTATAAGTTCCTCCTGTTAGGCAGAATGGAACATCAGATCCTACTTTGAGAGCTACTGCCTGCATTTCAAGTTCAGACATATTCAGATTCCAATAAATATTCAATCCTCTTATGACAGCTGCTGAATTGCCGCTTCCTGCCTGCCAGCCCGGCTTCGGAAGGTATTGTCTTATTAATTTGTATGACTATTCCTGAATTTATATGATATATTTCTTTTATAGCAGCTGCAGCTTTATAGCATGTATTCCTTTCATCAACCGGAATATTCGGAGTGCTGCATTGTATAATAATTTCATCTTTATCGTAATTACTTATTTGAATTTCATCATGCATGTCTATGGACTGCATGATTGTTTTTATAAGGTGATATCCGTTTTGTAGCTTTCCCTCTATATCTAAAAATAAATTTATTTTTCCATAAGAATAAATTTTCATCACTATAACCTCATCAGAATACAAAGTTAGTGTTTATTATATATTAACCAGCAAATTATAACAACTTAAAAATTTTTTTAATTATTTGAAAAACTGTGATTAATTAAAATTTAATTGGGTATATAATAAATACAGCAAATGTTTTATTTAAATTTATCGTTTAGATTATTTCAAATAAACTTTAAAAGACAGATTTTAGTTTATTGGTAAATGTATTGAGAAGTATGATAAAGATAATTATCTGATTTGTTTATGTAAGATTTAAAGTAAGAATGAGATGAGTTAATACTTTTAAACTAAATTTTGACTGAGTTTGAATTGAATGTATTCTCTACAGAATCTAAACGGTAGTAAATAAAACAGGCGTTAATGTATAGATTAACAGAAGAGGTGATTCCCCCAAAAACAGAAATAGATAATCAGAATGAATAGCACCCGATTTTCCAGTGTGTAATTGAAGAAAATCGGGTGCTATTCATTTGTTAAAATAAATTCTTTTTCAGCAGAACAACCCCAACGATTGCGGCTGTAACTACTGATACTCCTAATACGATCCAAAAGCCGAAAGGAGATGTAGCAAATGGTATGTTTGCAACGTTCATTCCAAAAAAACTTGAGAACATTGTTGGAATAGCCATCAATATTGTTATTGATGTTAACAGCTTCATTACAATGTTAAGATTGTTTGAAATAATTGATGCAAATGCATCCATTGTTCCGCTAAGTATTCCACTATATATGTTAGCCATTTCGATGGCCTGCTTGTTCTCGATTATTACATCTTCAAGAAGATCTTCATCCTCAGAGTACTTTTTAATTATGTTGATTCTAAGAATTTTTTCAAGCACCACTTGATTTGCCTTTAGCGCTGTGGTTATATAAACAAGTGATTTCTCAAGATCTAAAAGCTGAATAAGTTCTTTATTTTTCATCGACTGATGCAGCTGTTTTTCAACGTAATTGCTCATTCTGTCGATTTGTCTCAGATAGAGAAGATATCTCTGTGCATTTTTTGTAAAGTATTTGATACAAGAATCGATACTTTTTATAAGTGTAAAATGTTCGTATGCTGTTCTTTTCAAATTGGTCAAGGACAATAGAATTTTTCAGGCATACGGTAATAATGTTTTTTCCAGTTATAATAATTCCAAGAGGCAGCGTTTCATATATTATGTGATCATCAGTTTTTTCCACATAAGGTGTATCCACAAGTATTAAAACCTGATCATTTTCTGTTTCTAAACGTGCAGATTCTTCCTCATCAAGTGCTGCTCTTAAAAAATCTCTGTCTACTGAAAGTTCGTCTTCAATAAAATCCAGTTCTTCGGGTGTCGGATCAACCAGATTGATCCATGCTCCGTCTTCTATTTCTTCCAGTGTGAAAAGAGTGTCGTTAATAGATTTGAATATATCAAGCATTGTTCACCTCAATTTAATAATAGATTTCCTCTATTACCAAATTGATGATAAGTTCAGTAATAGAGAAGTATTAAGTTTATTTTGTGCAATCTGTTTGACCGTAGGGACCTCGTCCATTACATTCACTTCCTTTTTATATGTTTAATTGCCTTAATTATAATAGTCTATTTTCTTATTATTTGCAAGTTAAAAATAAGTAAATTAAAGAAAAAGCACATATTTTTCATTGTTATGGTAAAGATATTAATAAATGAATAAATTTTACCTGATTTTCATTTAATATAGTGTAGAAGGTGATTTTTTGACGGCAAATTCTGTAGCTAGGGTAAAAGGATTGGTAGAAGGATGTGTAGGCCAAAAAGTTAAATTTAAAGTAAGAAAAGGGAAAGCCAGGTCGCATATTAGTGAAGGGGTAATCGCTGACACGTATCCTTCAGTATTTACGGTTCACGTTGATAACAAAGGATTAAGAAGAGTGGTGTCATTTAATTATATTGATATTTTAACTAATTACGTTGAATTTTTCATATGTGATGAAGAGGAAACAAAAATCGTATAATAGTGTAAAAGATGAAACTCGAAAAATAAAGTAAACTTATATTCAATACATAAATTACTTTTTGTATGAATTAAGTTTCGCTTTATTTTTTTTGCCGAATTTGATATACTTCAACTTGAAATCTCTTATGGAGTGTTACAGTGAAAAAATTTTTAAGATTTATAAGTACTCTTTTGTTGATTGCTTTTGTTGTGTATATATACGCCCGATATGTTGAGACTAACCTATTAATGGTCCACTATATAAATGTAAAGGACAGTCGTATCAGTTCAAGCGATAAAGATTTAAAAATACTTCAGTTCTCCGATATGCATATATCGGAATATTTTGATGAAAAAGACATTAAGAAGGTCGCAGAAAAAATAAATGGCGAAAATCCTGACATAGTAGTTTTTACCGGAGATTTATTAGATGAGTACAGCAGCTACGAAGGTAAGGACAATATTGATGGAATAAGCAAAATACTTGGGTCGATCAAGGCTCCTATGGGTAAGTATGCTATTTACGGCAATCACGATTATGGAGGAGGAGCAGAATACGCATATAAAAAATAATGGAGAACAGCGGATTTGTTATATTGAAAAATGAGAAAATTGTTTTGGATGAGTATAATGTTAATATTATAGGAATGGACGACTCAATATTCGGAAAATTTGACAAAGAAATGCTCATAAGCCTGCTGGATGAGGAATGCTATAATGTGGTGCTGAGCCACGAGCCGGATGTGATTGATTATTTGCTGGAATATGAAATAGATTTGTATTTAGCAGGGCACAGCCACGGGTGTCAGGTTAATCTTCCCTTTATCAAATGGCTTCCGCTTCTGGCGAAAAAATACACGGGCGGAATATATACTTTTAATAATTTCAGACAGACCATGGTATATGTGAACACAGGGCTTGGGACATCACAATTACCTCTCAGGCTGATGGCTCCTCCGGAGCTGTCTGTATTTTTGCTGAATAATCAATAAACAAAAGGATTTGTGCACACTTGCACAAATCCTTTATTACATTTAGTCAGGTAATTATTTTACGGGAATCTTAATTGCCTGGTCAGGGAAAATCAGGTGAGGATTAGCTAAGTTGTTGTATTCAGTCAATATTTCCCATGTAGTGTCGTATTTTTCGGCTATTTTCCATAAAACGTCTCCTGAAACAACTATGTATGTTACTTCAGCTGCAGGTTCCGGAACTGTTTCAACGGGAGCAGGCTCCGGTTCGGGAACGGACTCCGGTTCTTCGGGCTCAACGGGTTCAACAGGAGCAGGTTCTTCAGCAACAGTTTCTTTAACAGTTATTCTTCCTGAAACTTCGCTTCCGGCAGTTCCGTTAGTGTTCAGATAATTTGCAAAAATTTCTTCATATGTACCAAATTCAGCTTCCACGTCATATTTTGACAGCATTTCATAACCGTCTCCACCCACTGATATAAAATCATTTATAGCAACAGTATATTCTGCTGTTAAATCAAGAGGGCTGTCACCGATTTTTACATCTATAACTCTCAGACCTGCAGGCTGTTCGGGATCAAACTCAAACGTCAATCCGCTGACATGAAGGAATGCTCCCTGCGGAGACGGATAACCACTTACTGAATGTTCCAGCATTGCCAATAAATCTTCACCGGTTATTTTCTTAATTTGTACTATATTTCCAAACGGGAATAGTTCTGCTATTCTTCCCAGGGTAATGTCGCCTGGTTGAATGTCTACTCTTATTCCTCCGCCGTTAACGAATGCCACATCTGCACCGGACTCTGCTCTTACGGCATCAGCGGATAAATTACCAAGGTTTGTCTCTTGAGCTCTTACATGCTCTCTTATACCGTCAAGATATACATCTGTTTTTGCAACAACCTGATCAAATGTTTCCTTATTTTTGGAATTTATTTCTTCAATAATAGCTGCTAACTCAGGATCAGCTTCAGTGTTTGCAGCAGCTTCAGCCGAAACAAGGCGAGCTGTTTTTTCTATAACTTCGCCGTCCTGAACACTTATATCAACATAGCCAAGATTCTTATCATAATTTCCGGACTGTGCAATCAGTGTATTGTTTACAATCATGCCTTCCTCTAAAAGAGTGTGGCTGTGTCCGTCTATTATTACATCAATTCCATCTACTTCTTGGGCTATTGCCTTGGAAGTAATAACAGAACTTTCATCAAGACCTATGTGTGCAAGAGCTATTATTACATCAGTCTGATCCTTTAATTCTTCAACCATTTCTTTTGAAATTTCAACTGGATCAGCAAATGTCAAACCCTCAACGTTTAACGGGCTGGTTTTATACATGGTTTCCGGAGTGGCTAATCCAAATATTCCTATTTTTACTCCGTCCATTTCTTCAATGGTGTATGGAGTGAAAACTGGTTTTCCTTCTTCATCTAAAACATTGGCACACAGCATGCCGATTCCGGACATATCTCTAAGTTCAAACAATCTTTCTTTTCCATAGTTAAAATCGTGATTGCCGATAGTCATATAATCATACCCTGCGGCTTCTAAAACATTTAAGGCATTTTCACCCTTGCTTATATTAACTATGGGCATTCCGTGGAGAACATCACCGGCATCTAGCACAAGAGTGTTAGGATTTGCTTCTTTGGCCTCTTTAATCAATGCAGCTATTTTAGCAAGGCCCATTACATTATTATAACTGTCTTCTTCAATCCTTCCGTGAATGTCATTAGTGTGGATAATAGTAATAGCAGTAATTCCTGTTTCGTCTGCAAATGCAAAGCTGAAGCTGCTTAGTATTAATAATGCTACTAAGACTAAACTTGTTACTCTTTTTTCATACTTACTTTCCTCCTAATTATATTATTGTTATGCTTTTACTTATTATAATAATAGTTGGAAACATTTTCAAGCACCTAAAAAATATTATACCCATATAAATATAAGAAAAATATCAAAAATGATTGACAAAACTAAACTTTTTCTATAATATGAGTTATAAATAAATATTTACGATGAAGAGAAGCAGTAGAACTTACATGGCAATAGAGAGAAAACTGATTGGTGAAAGGTTTTTGGCCCTCTGTATATCGAACCCGTCTCGGAGTATTTGGGAGTAACAACCCAAAGGGAAATCCCCTTATTTGAATGAGATGCTGCAAATAATTGCAGCAATTAGAGTGGTACCGCGGAAATCCGCCTCTTGATTTAGAGGCGGTTAATTTTTTTTATACCCTAAATCCATTTTTATTATGGATAACTGAGTAGGGTTACTTCAATAAGTTTCTGATTTACGGGAACTATAGTAATTATATTTTAATGCGAGACTGCAATGTGAAAGGAGAAATTATGGCTAAAAAAGAAAAAGATTTTGTAAAAGAAATAACACCAATGGAAGAAGACTTCAGCAGATGGTACACAGATGTTATACTAAAAAATGAATTAGTGGATTATTCACCAGTTAAAGGGTTCATGGTAATAAGGCCTTACGGATATGCTTTGTGGGAAAGAATACAGGAATTTGCCGACGAAAAATTTAAGGCAACAGGTCATAAAAATATGTATTTTCCTCTGTTGATTCCTGAAAGCTTATTGACAAAGGAAAAAGAGCATGTTGAGGGCTTTGCTCCTGAGGTGGCATGGGTTACTCACGGAGGAAGCCAGAAGCTGGGAGAGAGATTGGTTATCAGACCAACATCAGAGACAATCATATGTCATATGTACGCAAAATGGTTGAATTCATACAGGGATTTACCTTACCTTTATAATCAGTGGTGCAGTGTTGTAAGATGGGAAAAAGCCACAAGACCATTCTTAAGAACTTCGGAATTTTTATGGCAGGAAGGACATACACTTCATGAGACAAATGAAGAGGCTCAGGCTGAAACTCTTCAGATGCTTGATATTTACAGACAGGTGGCGGAAGATCTAATGGCTATACCTGTAATTACAGGACAAAAAAGCGAGAAAGAAAAATTTGCAGGTGCACATGCTACCTATACCATGGAAGCATTGATGCATGACGGTCAGGCTCTGCAGGCAGGAACTTCTCACAACCTGGGGCAGCATTTTACAAAAGCATTTGATATTAAATTCCAGGGAAGAAACGGACAGGAAGAGCATCCGTATCATACATCATGGGGAATATCAACAAGGCTTATAGGAGGACTTATAATGGTTCACTCTGACAACAGAGGGCTTGTGCTTCCTCCGAAGATGGCTCCGACTCAAGTTGTAATCATTCCTATTGCAATGAACAAAGAAGGAGTTATGGAAAAAGCAAACAATCTGTATGATTCTTTAAAGGCTGCCGGAATAAGAGTCGAGCTTGATGACAACAAGGAAAACTCAACAGGATGGAAATTTAATCAGTATGAAATGAAGGGATATCCAATTCGTATAGAAATAGGTCCGAGAGATATAGAAAACAATCAGGCAGTTGCTGTGAGAAGAGATAAGCTTGAAAAAGAAACATTGTCGCTTGACAATATTGAGGAAACTATTTCATCAATGCTTGATTCAATGCAGGTAGATATGTTTGAAAAAGCTAAGACTCACAGAGAGACACATACTTATGTAGTTGATGACTACGAACAGTATAAAAAAGATCTTCCAAACCGCCCGGGATTTGCAAAAATGATGTGGTGCGGAGACAGAGAGTGCGAAGACAAATTAAAAGATGAAACAGGCGCTTCGATCAGATGCATCCCGTTTGAGCAGGAGAATTTAGGGTGCAAATGCCACATTTGCGGCAAAGAGGCAAAGCATATGATTTACGTTGCCAGAGCATATTAAAATAGAAATCCGGCAATACAGGCCAACTAGCCACTAATAGGGATGTAGCAAAAGAACATATAAAAACAGATCATAACGACTTAAAGAACGGTCGCAAAGATCTGTTTTTTTATTTGATTTTAATATTTAAAAAGTAAATATTATGATATAATGAAAAAAATGTGATTTAACTAATACTGAGACAAAGTTATATTTTTCTGTATTTTAACTTGGGAGGTAGATAACTATAATGAAAAGCTTAAAGGATATATACAGAGAATTTCTATCACTGTTTAATTTTCCTTATATATCCGAGGAGATTTTAAAAGAATTAAAAGGGCCTATACTGCTTCATATAAGTGATACTCCTGTAGATATCTACGATTATATTTTTAGAATAATTAATATCATAAAGCCTCAATACGTTATACATACAGGAGATATGGCGGATAATATTAAGTTGGGAATTTATAAAAATAAAATTGATTGCTACTCTAGAGGTGTTACAAAGCTCATAGAAGGTTTAGAGAAGAATGAATTTTCAAAAATCTACTATGTGTTGGGTAACCACGATGATTATGAAACTGTAAGCCAACTGACTAAGAGAGGAACAATTCTTGAGGATGGTTTGCTGACAATAGAGGATTGTAAAATTACAGTGGGACACTACTACAAGGAATATTTTTATGAGGCAGATTTTAATCTTTATGGACATACTATTGAACCCGGACATTACAAGAAAAATAAAACGGTCTGTTTAAATGGGGTGTTGAATATAAATATAATTGATTTATCAAATAAAAATGTATTCCATTTAGAGTATCCTGTGGGGACAAATGAGTCAAGAGGCGTTGTATTAAAAAGAATCGGCTTATAAGTGAAAGGGGGCATGTACTATGCTGTTATTTAGGATGGGACCACGATATTTATTTATTAGAACTGAAGATATTGAAGGAACCACAAAGTTTTTAGAGAAAAGCCTTAATGGAGAAGTTATAGGCTTCCAGCAGGGCATGGGCAGGGCATCAGAGAATAGCACTCTTTGTTTTATAACAGGCATTAATTATGAAAAGACCTACATAGAGGATGCAAGAAAAATTGTGCTCATTAATGATGTTGCTTCAGTGATACTATCTACAATTATTAATAGTCGCGGATATAATCTTTTGCAAAAAATTGACATGGGTCCAACATCAATGATTATGCGTATAGCAGGTGATGAAAGCAAGCTAATAGATAGGGTTAAGGATCTATTTGACGGCAAAGAAGTTGATTGGATAGAGGGCATTGGAATGGGAGAAAAGGATGATACTATTCTGGCCTTTACCAAAAAGTCAATTAACGGTCCATTGGTTTCATCAGATATTTTGGATACAAAGATATTAGTCCCACGCCCATCCATAGAGGTTCGTGGAAAATTGCGATTAGAGGGATTGAGACTTATGACCCAAAGCTTAAAAGACAGCCAGTGGTATGAGCTTAGAATTAACATATATGATTCTATGGGCGAGTATCAGAAGCACTATGACAGGCTTATGTTCATACTGTCAAAGCTGGAAATGGGAATGGTTTTAGGAGAAAGCTGGACTAAGGATTATGCAGTGCTTCTATATTCAGTGATGACCTACCAGGTTAGATTATTTACATTTTTTACGCCCCAGGAGGTTAAACGAATTTTGGCGGCATTGGAATATACAATTGATGGCAAAAGGCTGGTAGATTTTGACTTATATCACAAAAATAAAAAAATTTCTTGGCTTGATGTTAGTCCGGCTAATAGAAAAGTAAAAAAAGCTGATGAAGTTAAAGCCTACAGACAAAGCATGTACGAAAAACTTACACCGGAAGATATTAACACTTTAGAGTCAATGGAAGAAGCAATTGTTTCAAGCCATACAAAGGCACCAACACATTCCGGCAGCAGAAGAAGAAAAGTTACCGATTAACGCTAAAGATACATTGTTCAATGCAATAAATAAATTAAGAGATTGTGGGTTAGTCAATTTAATGGCTTAGTCTAAAATCTCTTATTTTTTACATGATTATGACCTTATTTAATCAAAACATAATTATAATTTAAGAGAAATATAATTAATTGACTTTATAATAAAGCAGTGCTATAATTTTTATAGAACTGACCGGTCGGTCGGAAATTGAGGGAGGAAAACTTGAAGAAATTATTGACATTATTATTAATTACTGCATTCGTTTTAGCAGGATGCAGCGGCACAGGCAGCGAGTCTGCAACGGAAGAAGTATCTTATACGGCAGTAGAAGTTGAAACATTAAAGCCGATGGAACTATACATAGAAAATATCATGACAGCTAAAGCATATGCGGACAAAGATGTCTACGTAGTTCCTCTTACAGCGGGAAAAGTTGAAAAAATAAATGTCAGCGTAGGAGACAAAGTTCAAAAGAATCAGGTTCTATTCGTTATGGATAAAGATGATATTAACAAGCAGGTAAATCAGGCATATACCGCATATGAAGCCGCAAAGGCGGGGTATGATGTAAGCGCCGCTCAAATTCAGACGGCAAAGGATTCCTTTGAGAAGATGAAGAAGCTGTACGAAGAAGGCGCAGTAACCGAGACACAGTATGAACAGGCAAAGCTGGCGGCATCGGACGAATCGCTGGAAGCGGCGAGGATGGGAGCGGAGCAGGCAAGAGTAGCATATGAAAATGCAGCATCCATGCTTGAAAATGCGGAAGTAAAAGCTCCGATTTCAGGAGTTATTTCTAATATTAGCATTGTAGAAGGCGAATATGCAACATCAGCCAATCCACCTATAACAATTGTTGATTCCGACAGCATAACAATTGAGTTTGGTGTTCCGGGCAATATGATAAACAAGATAAAAAAAGGTGATGCAGCAACTGTGGAAATAAAAGCTGCCGAGTTTAAACAGGAATCCGTCATAAACAGTGTAAGTTCATCTGCTGATTTAATGACAAACTTGTATAATGTTGATATAATTCTTGACAATAACGGTATGATTAAGCCAGGGATGTTTGCCAAGGTCTACTTAGACACAGACAGAATAGAAAACGCACTTGCAGTTAAGACGGAAGCTGTAAAGGAAAATGGAGACAAAAAATACGTGTTTGTAGCTGAAGATGAAGCTGCGGTTGAGAGAGAAGTTACAACCGGACTTGACACTGGAGTTTATACAGAGATTATATCCGGTTTAAATGAAGGAGATCAAGTAATCGTAAAGGGCCAGGATTATGTAAGCGACGGCAGCAATATAAAGGTTGTAAGGGGTGAATAGTAATGCTTTCAAGATTTTCGGTTAAAAAACCCGTTACAATTACAATGATGATATTAATTGTCATTGTTTTGGGAGTGGTGTCATTAAGTAAATTGCAGATAGATTTGCTTCCGCAGATGGAACTGCCGTATGTTATGGTTCAAACAGGATATTCCGGCGCAGGACCGGAGGAAATTGAGAATTTAATTACGAAGCCGGTGGAACAGAGTGTGGCTACTGTTGAAAATATTGAAGGTATGATATCATATTCAAATGAAGGAAGCTCGTTGGTATTGATCCAATTTGCATTTGGAACGGATATGGATAATGCAATGCTTCAGCTTAGAGAAAACATTGATTTGATTGAAGGATTCCTGCCGGACGGTATAACATCACCCATAGTAGCGAAACTGGACCCAAGTGCAATGCCAATTATTCAGATGGCTGTTTCAAGCGGCGGAGATCTGTATAATGCTCAAAAAATGGCTGAGGATATTATAGCTCCGCGCCTTGAAAGAATTGAAGGAACGGCTTCAGCTTCTGTTTCCGGCGGTCTTGAAAAAGAGATTGAGGTAATGCTTAAAGAAGAGGCGCTAAAGGGCTTCAATCTTAGTCAGGCCTACGTGACACAAGTGATTCAGGCAGCAAATATCAATTTGCCGGGAGGCAGTGTCAAAAAAGGAAGTAATGAACTTACAGTCAGAACAATAGGGGAGTTTAAATCAATAGAAGACATAAGAAATCTGACAATTCCTCTTACTACAGGGGGAACAGTAAGGCTTCAGGATATTGCCGATGTTAAAATGGCTGATAAGGATCAATCTACTATAACGAAGATGGACGGCAAAGAAGTAGTTCAGATTTCCATTATGAAGCAGTCAGACGGAAATACAGTTAATGTTTCAAAAAAAGTAAACAAAGAATTGGAAAAAATAAAAAAAGAATATCCGGATTTAAATATGATATCCTTTTTTGATCAGGCAGATTATATAAATTTTGCAATTAAAAATATGATAAGAACAGCGATTTTAGGTGGAGTTTTTGCGGTAATCGTACTTATGATATTTTTAAGAAGCTTTAAAACGACACTTGTAATTGCGCTTTCTATACCTATTTCCGTAATTACTACATTTGTTATTTTATTCTTTACAAAGATAACACTCAATATGATGACCATAGGTGGGATTGCTCTCGGAATAGGTATGCTGGTAGATAACTCTATTGTTGTTCTTGAGAATATATATAGAAACAGAAGCCTGGGTATGGACAGAACAACGGCGTCTATAAACGGTGCAAATGAGGTTTCAATGGCAGTAACAGCTTCTTCACTCACCACTGTAGCAGTTTTCCTGCCGATTGTATTTACGGGAGGGTTGGCTGCAACCATATTCAAGGACTTTGCTCTTGCCATAGTAATAGCTCTTATGAGTTCATTGGTCATTGCACTTACACTGGTTCCTATGTTGTCATCCAAACTCGTTACAGTTAGAAACCTTGAATCTGAAGAAACTCAGGAAAAAAAGCATGGACCGCTGGTTGTGCTGTACAAAACTGTTTTAAGCTGGAGTTTAAGGCATCGCTTTATTACAATAGCGGCGAGTATAGGGCTGTTTGTTGCCAGCATTGCTATGCTTTCATCGGTGGGAGCGGAATTTTTTCCTGCCACAGACGAGGGGATAATAAATGTTAGTGTTAGCCTTCCAGCAGGATCTGAGACAGAACAGATTGATGAGACTCTAAAGGAAATCCAGTCATCAATACAGGAAATACCGGAAGTTGTTTCGATATTTACTCAGGCGGGCAGCTCCGGCATAATGAGTATGGGAGGTAGTTCAGGTACCGGTTCTATGACTGTTATTCTGAGCGAGCTGAATGAGAGAGACAGAAGTGCAAAAGATATAAGCGATGAGATTCGAAAAATGGTTAAGGATGTCCCCGGAGCCGAGATAAGTGTTTCGGAAGCATCAATGATGATGATGGGGATGAGTGTTGGTTCCATAAGTATCAGCATCAAGGGAGACGAAATAGATACTCTTAAGGATATTGGAGATGATTTCAAGGAAATAATCGAAAAAGTTGAAGGAACAAGAGAAGTAACTACAAGTTATGATGACGGAATACCGCAGGTTCAGATAAAAGCTGACAGGGGCATAGCTTCTCAGTATGGACTGACTACAGCACAGATAGGTTCGGAAGTAAATAATGTTTTATCAGGGTCAACCGTTACGAAGTTTAAAGTTGACGGTGACGAGCTGGACGTTATATTAAAGGGAGATAATATATACGGACAAAGTATTTCTTTGCTTGAGATGCTTCCAATACAAACACCGCAGGGAGGAAGTGTACCGCTTTCGGAAATAGCAGAAATCAGCATTGAAAAAGGTCCTATCAGCATTATGAGAGAAAATCAGACAAGAGTTCTGACAGTAAGCGGAAGTGTTTTGGGAAGAGATACTCAGTCTGTTTCAACAGAAATAGAAAGCTTGCTCAGCAAGTATGAAATGCCAAACGGATACAGCTATACTTTCGGAGGAGAGACGGAGCAGATGGAAGAGACATTTACAGATTTGGCAATGGTTATGCTTGTTGCAATCATTCTTGTGTACATGATTATCGCAGCGCAGTTTGAATCGCTCCTTCAGCCATTGTCCATAATGTTTTCGGTTCCACTTGCATTGTCTGGAGGATTTATAGGGCTGTTTTTAGCAGGTCTTCCTCTGAATGTAATAGGAATAATCGGGTTGATTATTCTTGTAGGTATAGTAGTTAACAATGCCATAGTTCTTGTAGACTATATAAATAACCGAAGAAACAGGGGTGAAGACAGAACAACCGCTATAATGAAAGCAGGACCCATAAGAATAAGGCCTATTATGATGACTGCCCTTACGACGATACTGGGGCTTGTACCTATGGCAATAGGTATAGGAGAAGGAGCGGAACTTACCAGATCCATGGGTATTGTAGTAATCGGAGGACTTTCATTATCAACTGCGCTGACATTGGTTGTTGTACCGATAATGTATACAATATTTGATGATATAGCGGCATTTTTCAAAAGAAAATTTAAGAAAAACAAAAATAAAACAATAGAGCGGGCATAACATAAAAAATATGAGCAGGAGGAAACATGGCGGGAAAAAATCAAAAGAGAAGCAGGATATTGTCAGCTGCCAGAGTTTTGTTCAGAGAGAAAGGCTACCATGATACAAAGATGGATGACATAGCACAAAGCGCAGGAGTGGGAAAAGGTACGCTGTATGAGTATTTTAAAAGCAAGCAGGATATTTTTGATGAAACATGCGTGGATTTTGTCAAAACACTCAGGGACAATATTGAGGAAATATCCTTAATGGACAGGAGTTTCAAGGAAAAAGCAATGTTGCTGTTTAAAAGGGGATGTGATTCGGGCAACGAGGATTTTGAAAAAAGTCCTCATGATTATATAATGTCTTATAAGAATTTAATCTCTGAGAAGGTACTCAAAACAATGTTTGATTATGTCTCGGAAATTAACAGGATAATAATAGAAATGATAGACCAGGGAAAAAATGAAGGGGTAGTCAATAAGGAAGTACCTTCATACCTGATTTCATGCCTTGTTCTGGGAACTATGAAAGAATATTTCAATTTGAAAATCACCAAGGAGGATAATATATTTAAAGAAGGAGATATAATCTTTGACTTGTTATTTAACGGTATTGGTGTAAAATAGTAATAGGCGGAAATTTTTAAAAACATAAAAAACGATAATCGGAGGTAAAACATGAAAAGAAAAATATCATTTCTGCTTGCAATGGCACTTATGCTTGGCACACTAACAAATGTTGCACTGGCTGAGGATGCTGTTCCGGCAGACACAGATGAGATAAACGAAGCAGTTGAGGAAGAAAGCGGTGTATTGGAGTTGTCTATGGATGAAGCCGTTAAGCTGGCAACTGAAAGTGACAGAGGAATGTGGAAAATAGATGATGGAATTAAACAGGCTCAAGATGCCAGAAGATCAGGCAAAAGCGCCAAAGATCAGGCAGAAATGCTTATGGGTATGTCTTTAGATACAATATCTGCTATGGGTGTTGACATAACAAGTAATTATATTGAAACTCTGCTTGCAAAAAACGGATACTACGTTACATATGCCGATACTCAGATGAAGCAACTTGAAAAAAATCGGGGATTGCTTTTGAAAGGAATTGAAATATCAACAAAATCACTGTATTACAACGTGCTGCTGGCTGAAAAATCAATTGAAATTAACGAGGCCAAGTTAGACAAAGCAAATGAGCAGCTCAGAGTTGTAAACCTGAAATTCGATAATGGCTCTGCTACAAAAGCGGAGGTGCTTAATGGGGAGATGGCAGTACAGCAGGCCAAGACTGATTTGGATTCAGCCATGGATGACTTAAATATGGCAAAGCTTGATTTGTTAAACAAGCTTGACCTGCCATTTGATCAGGAGATAGTGCTTACGGATACGGAACTGACCTATGTTCCCACAGCGGAAATAGATTTAGATGCTGTTATAGAAAAAGCTAAAGAGGAGAGACCTGAAATCCTTAAAGCTGAGAATGATCTGGAGCTTCAGGAAATAGAAACACATGCGTACAAAGCATATTACACTTCAAATCTCAGACAACACAAGGCAGCAGTAGAAAAGTTGAAAGATGCCGAATTAAACGTTCCTCAGGCTTATAAAGATGTTGAGCTGGATGTGAGAAAAGCTTATTTGAACCTGATAAAAGCTGAAAGAAGTCTTGTAAACATGGATAAAACAGTGGAGCTTGCAACAGAAGCTGCGCGCATAAACAAACTGCTGTATGACAACGGAATGGCAACATCACTTGAGGTAATAGATGCAGATACAAACCTTGCCCAGGCAGAAATCGGGCGATACCAGCTGCTGGCTGCGTACAATATCAGCAAGCTGATGTTTGACAATTCAAATTTGATGGGAAGTTCTGGTTTAGCTCAGTAGATAATAAAAAGGAATTCCCTTTTGGGAATTTCTTTTTATTATTGCAAAAAATTTCAAAAATGAACTATATTGCATGCAAAAGTATGCATAAATGATTTTGCGATTATTAAATTATTGATAAATGCAGTATTTATTACAGGTAGAAATTGGAATGAATTTTGCTATATATTAAAGGAGATGGCTGAAATTTATTGCTTGAAGGTATGATATTTGTTATTAATACGATATTATTTAGGAGGAAATTATGAAAAAGAAGGACATTAAATGGTCAGATTTGGGTTTTAGTTATATTAAAACAGACAAGAGATATATTTCTCACTGGAAAGACGGAAGCTGGGATGATGGACAGCTTGTTGAAGATAACAAAATATCCATAAGTGAAGGCTCTACATGCCTGCATTATGGCCAGGAGTGCTTTGAAGGCCTGAAGGCATACAGCACAAAGGACGGAGGAATTCAGCTCTTTAGACCTGATGAAAACGCTAAACGTATGCAGACGAGCTGTGAAAGAGTTATGATGCCTAAGGTTCCGGTGGAAAAGTTCGTAGATGCATGTATGCAAGTTGTTAAGGCAAACTCAGAATGGGTACCTCCTTACGGCTCAGGCGCAACATTCTATTTGAGACCGTATGTAATAGGCGTTGGAGATAACATAGGAGTAAAACCTGCACCAGAATATATTTTCGGCGTTTTCGGAATGCCTGTAGGACCTTACTTCAAAGGCGGTATGAAGCCTGTAAACTTTGCAACAACTCTTGAAGACAGGGCAGCACCTAACGGAACAGGAAAAATTAAAGTAGGCGGAAACTATGCAGCAAGCCTTCATTCACATCACGAAGCAGTAAAAAATGGCTTTGCGGATTGTATTTATTTGGATCCCGCAACACATACAAAAATTGATGAGGTCGGCGCAGCAAACTTCTTTGGAATTACAAAGGATGATAAATTTATAACTCCTAAATCTTCATCAATACTTCCAAGTATCACTAGAAGATCTTTGATGCAAGTTTCAAAAGAGTACCTGGGAATGGAAGCAATAGAAGATGATGTATTTATAGATAATCTGGACAGATTCAAAGAAGCTGGAGCGTGTGGTACAGCTGCTGTTATAACTCCAATAGGCGGTATTGACTATAAAGGAAAACTGCATGTATTCTACAGCGAAACAGAAGTAGGTCCTGTAACCAAAAAACTTTATGATACTCTGTACAAAATTCAGATGGGAGATGTAGAAGCTCCAAAAGGTTGGATATACAAGGTTTTATAATAATATAATGAAATCTGAACAATATAAAATCAAAAATCACGGCGATTGAAAACCGCCGTGATTTTTGATTATAAATGTATTTATTTTTTATCCTTATTTCTGCTTAAGTTAATTAGCTCGGTTAAAATCTTTAGCGATGCCAGTGCAAATCCCACATACATATTTATTCCGAATACAAAACCTCCCAAACCATAAAACATGAGTTTTTTGAAATAACCTCCGGCAAATGAATCAAACATTTCATGTATTTTTTCAGGTTCCATTTTTTCTATTTCTTCAAGGGCAATTTTGTCAAACTCTACAGATTTCAATATTTTATCCATGTTGCGTTTTAAACTGTTGATGCATGAAACAGTGAAAGTATTCAGGATGTAATCTTTAAAGTTCCCATCTATAAAATTAAAATTTTCCGAGACTGCTTCGTCAATTACTGAGCTGATATGACTGTTAACAGCATTTTCAAATTCAGGATTTTCCAGTAGCTTGTGAATGTATAATGCAGAAGAATTTACAAACTCATCTTTATTAAGAATGCTTCCTGCGTCTATATTTAGCTCTGAGATTAATTCAGATGATGCTGACTGAAGTATTTCATCAAATCCGTTTTTATCCAACTCTGCGAAGAGTTTTTTAAATGTATAAGTTATATTTGTTTCGGAAATTCCTTTGAATATTTCTCTAAACTCCGATTTCATGAACTCATCAACTGCCGAATCTGTAAGCTCGGTTATGCGTTCAATAATGCACTCTTTACTTTGGCTCATGCTTGAATGCAATGTATTAGAAAACGAGTTTATTTCATCGTGATAAACATTTTGAAGCTCTTCAAGATTCCCGGCTCTGAAAAATTTCAAAATTTCAGATAATTTTATATTTCCAATTTTGTCGGCTAAGTGATTCACTGAGATGGTTACTTGGCTTTCGGCTTTATCACTGTCAAAGTAATTGTCTGCCAGTTCATTCAACTTTACTGCGCTTAGATTTGAGTACACCTCTGCTGTCTTAACTGTGTAGAATTTTTCATTAAGAATACTGTAAAATACAGTTTGAAGCTCATCTCTTTTTTCTTCAAAAAACTGAGGAATTTTATCATCTATAAATTTCACAAGAAGTTCATCAACTATTACATCGCCGCCCATAACGGTATACATGCCTTTTTCAATAAACCCGAGGTTGTTTTTAATTTCAGACTGCACTGCAAAAGATATCTTTTCCTTGCTTTCTTTAATGCTTTTCACAATTAAGCCGGATACTTTGTTCAGGATCTTTGGCATATGGGAATCCATGTACTGTTTAAGCCTGCCGTCAAAGATTTCACCGAGGGTATTGCTGTCAGCATTGGTGTTAACTACTTCCATCACTCTATAGATTGCTTTGTGCCTTGAATCTTTGTTCAGAATAATACCGGCAGTTTTTTCGGAAACTTTCGTTTCAAGATTTCTTGTAGCCTCCGTGCCTATAATTTCCTTAACGCGCTTGTTTATAAGCAGTTTATACTTATCTTCGTGCTTCAAGATTTCCTTTGTAAGCAATGTATTGTCTGCTAATGTATTATTCAGTTTGTCATAGCAGTTGTTATTGAAGGTTACTAAATTATTCTTTACAAAATCGCCTGAAAATTTACTTTTTAGTGTGCTCTCTGAATTCACAAATGAGCTAGTGCTGCCGATTACTTTTTTAAATTCAAAGCTTATTTTTATTATTGTACTTTTATTTATCAAATCTGATAGCCGAACAGGTGCAATTTTGTTATATAAAAATTCTCCTAACTTGACTGCACTTTTTTCAAACATTCCTTTAAGATAAGAATAAATGTTGTTAGCAATATTGTTTTTATTATTAGTTAGAAGGCTACCTATTGTTTTGTAATTGTTGTCGGCAATTGATTTAGTGAACGCATTTGTGATGTCGTGCTCGTATTTGTCGAACAATTCGCTTATGCTTTTCTTGTTAAGCAGGTTTTTATCTATAAATTGTGCCGTCTTTTGAGCAAAGGTACTCTGGTTTTTTATTATGTATCCCAAAGAGAAATTGCGGAAAAATGGCAGTTTCGAAAGCAGCTTGTTTTTCCTGTAGGGTTTGAAAATCATATTTATTGCAATTACATTTGTCATATATCCTACCAGTGCATATGCTGCCATATTAGCTGTTCTGATTACCGTTGGCCCGGGAGAAACCGTATGGAAAGTGGCAAGAATTAAGCCGGCTACTATACCCAACATACCCCCAAAATACATTATCGGTTTTAACTCTCTGCCGATAAAATCATTTGCAAGGTTCACAAGAGCTTTGTCATCCAGTTTGTTTAAATTGTCCGAAACAATTGCTTTTATTGATCCGTTTAAAATTATTCCAGAATTATCAACTGCATATGTGCGCAGAGAATCTGAACTGTTTTCAACCAGGTCATCTATTGAATTTAATTTATCCAATACAAAAGAAACAGGTGCAGGTCTTACTTTTTCAGCGCCATTTATGTAGGCTTTGTATAAGCTGTCATTTAATGTATCAACAGTCTCCTGATTCAGGTTTTTTGATGTCAAATTTACCGCTAAATTTTCTGCATTTATACCAATCCATTTTTTTATGGAATCTTCCATGGAAGATATTGCTTTACCTATGAGAAGGCTAAGCTTTTCTGCCGAACATTCAGCCTGTTTTTCATTAACTAGGTGTCTTAATTCTTTATCTAATAAGCAGGATGCGCCATTAGCAGCAATCTGTGTCAGATAATTTTTTACAGTTTCAGATGGCAAAAATTCAGAAAATTGCTTCATAAGGCCGGGTAATACATCATCTCTTATTAATTCGGCAGAAAATATATCACCGGCTTTCTTTTCTGCAATATATTCGGTGAAAGAATTAATAAAGGATCGCGAATTTTGCCTGATGTAATTTCTTATGAATAAGCTGATTTTTTCGGGTGTTATATTATTTCTTTCTGCTTCCTCAAATATTTCTCGAATTGTAAGGCTCTCTAATAAATCAATAAGCTTATCACTAAGTATGTTTCCCAGTTTTTCAGAATTTGAAACTTTTCTAATGTAAGATATTATTTTGTCTGCCAGGCTGTATTTTTTGCTCAAATTATTTAAATACACAGTTTTAATTGTAGACAGCATCTTTGCTTTTAATCCGTCTGACTCTTTTACAACTTCATCCATTGACTGTTCAATCAGAGTATCTATCAAATTGCTGTTTTCTTTAATCCAGCCAATAATGTTTTCGGTTACGTAAGGAATGTTGTCTGTGAGGTAAATTTTAAGACTGCTTTCAAAAGATGTATCCAGGAGGTCAAACAGTGATTTATCACAATTTTTTCCAAATGAAAATATAGAACTTATAAGATTTCCGATACGTTCTGTTCCTTCCTTTGAATCCACATACGAAGATATTCTGTTATGCAAATTTTCCGGAATTTCATCAAGCATAACAATTTCTCCGATTTTTTTGTCATAAAACACCTTTTCCGCAGATTTGAAGGATTCATTAATTCCCAAGGAATCTAAAATTTCATCAATTATGGTCTTAAATTTTTCGGGATATTTATTTAAAAGTATTTCAATAATATTTCCTATGATATTTTCATATATATTACGGTCTATTATATTTCCGAGAACCAAGTTACTGTTATGCCTATATACGGACATAAGAGTATCTTTCAGTATATCGGAAGTATCTATTGTTTCATAAACTGCAGAATATATTGAGTTGCTTATACTGCTCAGCTGTTTTGGAGTTAAAAATACACCCGGGTCAAGTTTATCAAGCATAATTTCATATAAATCAGGCATGTATTTGTTAATAATATCTGATATGAAAGTGTCAGTTGATTCTAACGTTTCGTCAAAGCCTTCAATTTGCTGCAGGCGATTACTTCCAACTGCATCATATAGGCAGCTCTTATAAAAATCCGATGTCATTGCATCAAATTCTTTTTTTAAACATTCATCGTTGAGTATCTGCTGAAACTTTTCAGTGTTTATTATGTCGTTTTCAACCATACTGCTGAGATTATCAATAAATTCCGATCTTGTTTTTTTAATGACGCCTCCGATTTTAAGGGGGGTATATTCTTTAAAAAGCATGTTTATGGCATAGTCGTTAGTTATGTAACCTGACGCACCTCCCAAAACTGCCTGCGCTATGTAATTGAGTATTATTTCGTTCATAATGCTGTCCTTAATTGTACTTTTGAAAATTATATCACTGGCATTTGAAATTTGCAAAGTATTATTATGTACATAAATTCAATAATGGTTTAATTATGCATTGACTTATTTTTAACAATAAATTTTTAATATTGTTTGCATAATTTAACAAATAAGTCACATAATTAAAATTATATTGATTAATCATACTTTATAATGTAAAATATAATAAATAAGCAGAATCTATTAGGAGGAATAAAGCGAATGAAAACGTATAACACTGACCAAATTAGAAACGTTGCCTTGATTGGCCACAGTAGCTGTGGCAAAACATCATTAACCGAAGCATTTTTATTTGATACTAAAGTTATAAATCGTATAGGCAAAGTTGAAGACGGAAATACTGTTTCCGATTTCGATAAAGAAGAGAAAGATCGACAAGTTTCTATCAGCACATCAATCATACCTGTAGAGTATGATAATACTAAAATTAATTTCCTTGATACTCCTGGATATTTTGATTTCGTAGGTGAGGTATATGGAGCGTTAAGAGTTGCCAGCAGTGCAGTAATTGTAATAGATGCAAGTTCAGGAATTGAAGTTGGAACAGAAAAAGCGTGGAAATATGCTGAGCAGAGGAAGCTTCCAAGAATAATATTCGTTAATAAAATGGATAAAGAAAACGTTAAATTTGACGTATTGCTGGATAATTTAAGAGAAAAATTCGGAAAAAGAGTTGTGCCATTTGCAATTCCTCTCGGTAAAGGCGATAAATATGACGGATATATGGATATTTTGGAAAGACAATGCTACATCGGCACCGAACCTGTGGAAACATTACCAGATACTGCTGAAAAGGCTGAAAATTTCAGATCAATATTAATGGAGTCCGTTGCAGAGACAGACGAAGAAATGCTGGAAAAATTCTTTGAGGGCGAAGAATTCACCGATGAAGAAATTCATGATGGATTGAAAAAAGCTGTATTGGCGGGAGAACTTGTTCCCGTAGTTCTTGGCGCTGCATCGAAGGGTTTAGGAGCAAGCCTTCTTATGAGCGTTATAAAAGAATACATGCCGACGGAACAGGATGCAGAAGATGTGAAGGCGGATTCATCAGCACCGCTGTCAGCTTTTGTATTTAAAACAATCGTAGACCCGTTTGTTGGTAAAATTACATTATTTAAAGTTATGTCCGGAACAATTAAGAAGGATGCAGATATATACAACGCTAAAATTCAGGAATCTGAAAGGCTGGGAAATGTGTTCTACATGAGAGGTAAAGAACAGCTTGAAGCTTCGGAAATTAAGGCGGGAGATATTGGAGCCACATCAAAGCTGCAATATTTCGCTACGGGAGATACTATTTCTTTGAAAACAAACCTTGTTGAATATGACGAAATAGATTTTCCAAAACCTTGCTACTTTATGGCAGTAAGAGCTAAAACAAAAGATAATGATGAAAAAGTCGGACTGGGACTTCACAAACTCAACGAGGAAGACCCTACCTTTAGTATAGAAAGAAATTCTGAAACAAAAGAACAAGTATTGGGAGGACAGGGAAATATTCAGCTGGAAGTTATAGCAAGTAAACTTAAAAACAACTTCAAGGTTGAAGTGGAACTATCACCGCCTAAGGTTGCATACAGAGAAACAATCAGAGGTAAATCAGATGTACAGGGCAAGCATAAGAAACAGTCCGGAGGAGCAGGACAGTACGGCGATGTTCACATCAGATTTGAACCAAGCGATGAAGAATTCGTATTTTCAGAAGAAATATTTGGAGGATCTGTTCCGAGGAACTTCATACCAGCAGTTGAAAAAGGTCTGAGAGAATGTTTGGACAAAGGAACTCTGGCAGGTTGTAAGGTTGTGGGCATTAAAGCAACATTGTACGACGGTTCATACCACGATGTTGACTCTAACGAAATGGCATTTAAAATAGCCGCTTCATTAGCATTTAGGAAAGGTATGGCAGAAGCTAAACCAATACTACTTGAGCCGGTTGCAAAAGTTGAAATTAACATACCCGATGAATACCTGGGAGATATAATGGGTGACATGAACAAGCGAAGAGGAAGAATCCTCGGCATGGAGCAGCAGACAGACGGAAGCCAGCTTGTAATGGCTGAAGCACCTATGGCTGAAATGTACACCTACGCAATTGAACTTAAATCAATGACTCAAGCAAGAGGAAGCTTTACCATGGAATTCTTAAGATACGACGAAATGCCAACTAATATGGCTGAAAAGGTAGTAGCTGACTATAAAGCTAAGAATGAGAATTGATGATTTTGTGGTTTAAAACAAAAGTCTAAAAATTTAAAACAAAGTTAAAAATTTGCACCTCTCGGCTATAATACCGAGAGGTGTTTTTTGTAGTAAAAATAAATTCTAATTATGGTAAAAAATGCGTTTTATAAATTGTTGGGAATCTTAAATTCTAATATTGAATAAACCTTTTTAAGTTTTTAATGCCGTAAGAATTTCTTTTAAGAATAACAGAGTTCAATAGTGAAGGGTCATAAAATTTGTCGTTGGCATAGAATTGGGTATTAATTTATTATATACCATGCTGAACAAATGCCTAAATAAGTACAGATTATTCATAACAAAAAAAGTCGGTGGAGCAATTTAGAATAAGAGGGTTCAATCAAATAATTAAATCTTTTAGGGAAGATGAAAATCCAATACAATTATAGAAAGTTCAAAAAATATCTGGTGTTGATTCAGCTGATTTTATTATAAAACTAAGGTGCTTGTTTTTTATTAAATATACTAGTAAATATACTGAAATACATTTGAGCAAAATTAGAAATAATGTTATAATATAGTATAATTTGTAAATTTTCAAAGATATACTGGAATAGTTTCAAACTATATTCCAAATTGCCATTACAAAAGCAAAGCATTTAGTTAAAACTATTGGAGATTGTGATCTGTAAAAAAAGTTCTATTTTATGTAAAGAACTTTATGTGAATGTACATAGTATAAATATATTTTATAATTAAAGTACAATCAAAAATACATGATGTGATACTAAGATTGTAGGCTGAATTAGAGCACAAAGTAGGTGATTATAATGTCTAAGCCATTAGATGGAGCAAGAGAATCTAATGCAGGTGATATTTTTCATTTAGTATGGGCGGCGAAAAAAGCATTAGCTTTACTTGAACCAAATACAAATTTTAAGGCCATTTGCGTAGAAGGACCGATATTGTAAAATGTATTATTGTTTGTAAAAATACATAATGAACTTATGAAAAAAGTAATGAAGTTATTGTTTGTTTTGTAGAGAGTAATTTTAATGAATTATATAAGAGTTAATTTATTGTTTTTTTAAGGAGACGAGCACTATAAAAAATGTATTGATAATTACTAGTTCAATTGACTTTACAGTAGATTATATTATTGGAAAGTATAGTGGTATTGTGAATTTCTATAGAGTAAATGTAGATTGTTTAGATAAATACTTAATTTCAGTTGGAAGCGATTTTACATGGAGTATTCAAAATGATGAATGGAATACTATTTTATATAAGCAAGATGTATTTAGTATTTATTATAGAAAACCAAGGTTCCCTGATTTGAGCAAGTTTGAACCAGAATATAGAAATATGATAAATAATGATATTCTAGCTTTGATTAATGGGTTAGTTGATTCGTTTAATGGCAAAGTACTAACAAAACCATCAATTCTACGCAAATGTGAAAACAAGATATATCAACTTATGTATGCATTAAGCAATGACATAAATATTCCTAATTCATTTATTGGAAATAATTCAGAAAGCATGAAATTATTTGAAAAATATAAAACAATAATAAAGCCAATTACAACTGGAAAAATCTATAGGAAAACTGAGTGCGAAATCTATCAAACTAGTTATTTTAATGGATTTCAAGAAGAAATATTGTTAACTCCAATATATTTACAGGAGTACATTGTAAAACTATATGAAGTTAGAATAACAATAGTAAATGAAACAGTATTTCCAATCAAAATAGAGTCTGAAAATATTTTAGATTGGCGAAAAGGATATGATAGTAACTATTATTCAGTTATTGACGTTCCGGATTATGTGCTTAAAAAAAGCATAAAGATGATGGAAGATTTTAATTTAAAGTTTGGAGCGTTTGATTATATTGTTAATGATAAAAATGAATGGGTATTTCTTGAAGTTAACCCAAATGGTCAGTGGCAATGGTTGGAAAAAGAATTAAATTTAAATATTTCCAATGAAATAGTACAATATTTGATTGAATAAGGGGTTGCTTATGAAGGTTGTAAAATTTGCATTGCAAAAAATTGTAGCTTGTATTTTATATATATGGTCATATTTAGGTGTTTTGTTTTCTTTTACTGATGATTCAAATTATGGAACAGTAGAATATAGAAATAAATTTAAAGATGATATTAAAGAACCTAGGATAAGTTTGATCAATTTGATGCTAGGTAATATTTCTATATTTATTTTAACGTATAGTTTTAAATTGAAAAAGTTTAAATTGGTAACTAAAAAATCATTAGATAAAATGGAATTATTTAATCCCTCATCTGATTATATTAATGATATTGTAAATAGATATGAGCAACATTTGATTACAGAAGTATCAGAATTAGACATAGAATATGAAAAAGAATCTTTATGTTATCGAATAAATAATGAAGAGAGTAGGATTGAAAAGAGTAATGAAAAAGTAAATCTATACGCTACAATAATATTAACAGTAGTACCGATATTATTGGCATTCGTAGATTTGAAATATTTTTTTGCATTGAATATATGTGGCAAAATAATAGTTTGTTTAATTATATATAGCATTACAAATGCAATATTATATATTTTACAAGTCGTTAAAATACAGTCTATTGATAAAAGTAGTTTTTCGGAACTAAGAAAAAGTGCTAATCATAAAATTGAATTAAATAAACAATACCATTATGACTGGCAATATTTAAAACGCAAAGCTGATTTGTTTGTTAGCTATGTTAAGAATTTGCAAAATTGGATAGTTGCAAGCTTATTACTATCGTGCCTATTGGTGTTGAATGTATCAAATGTAGATTATATGAGTTTAAATAATAATGAAGTTATATCTCAACAGGTAATCAATGTCTTTACTGATGATATAAATAACCCCTATAGTATTTCTGCTATCAAAATAAGTGAATTAAAGCTTAAGATACAAAAAAATGAAGTAAGAAGACTTGTTGTTATTTCAAGTAATGACAAATGTGAAACTGATATTGCAAAAGAATTTGAAGAAAGATACAAAAATTTGACTATAAAATATTTTTATGATGAAACACTAAAATCAAATGAAGTTAAAATAATTGAGGAGGAATAATATGCTTAGAAAACACATATTAAGCAAATACGCTGAAGTTTGTGATTTGAAATTAAATTCAACAATTACGTCAAGAAATGAGGGCGCTACTCATAAAACTAATGCAATTGAAAATAGTGATCCTGATGAATTTTGCTTTGATTTAACAAGGGAAACTAGAACAATAGAAATATCTGATCCAGATGAATTTGTTTTTAGTGAAAAAACAAAATTAACGTTTGTAGTTGAAAATAGTGATCCTGATGAATTCTATATAAATTCTACAAGAATGACAAAAACTATAGAAATATCTGACCCAGATGAATTTTGCCTTAATTAGTTATGTTATAAGTGTCAAGGTAAAATTCAATTTATAACATGAGACAACCCAATTATATCTAATGTAACTAAAATTAAATTAAGTTTTACTGTAATTTGTAGCACTTTAAGCTAGATGCTCTAGCTTGTAAGATAATTATTCCATGTGAGATAAAAGCAGATATAAGAAATTATTTATAAAATTATGGGTAACATTAAATATATTATTAAAGAAGAATGTTAGAATAGAAGGGCAACATGATATACAACAAATATTTGAAGTAGTAAATGCTAGAGTGAATGAATTCGAATCTGAAAAGGAAAAAAAACAAAAGTTTAAAAATATGGCAGAAAATTTTAATATATATCTTGATGAATTATTTGATAATATTTCAAGTGATGATGGAAATAGAAAAAAGGACAATATGGATTTTTCAAGATATCCATTTGATCAAAAATATGTTTCTCATTTTTATATTAATGGACTTGATAATCTTGTAGTAGATTTCGCAAAATTTTTTGAATAGATTTCAGGAGATAGGAGACAATTCAAGATCTATATCAACGTACTATTTATATGACTGTTTGCAGTATGACGGTCAATAATAATAACATGTCATTCAAGAAAAAAATATTATTTGTCAAGCGATAAACAATATAAAAACAAATAAAATTGAATTCTAACTAAATTAATATTTGAAAAAACTAATTGAATGGAAATTATAACGAACTACATAAATTTTAGGAGGAAATTTTGTGAGTTATGCTTAAAAATAAAATGCTAGAATACAAAAAAAGTGAGTATAAAAGTATTAATAAAAAGGTTTGCTCAAATTGCGTGGGAGAAAGGTACCTTAAGCAATTTGTTATTGACAATGGAAAGTGTGACAAATGTGACTATTGTGGTAGTGATGAAATCTGCATATCAGTAGAAGACCTTATTAGTGAAATAATATCCGGAATTGAATATGAGTATGATAGAGCTGTAGATACAATGAGTTGGGATCATGGTGAATATGTTGGAGCAAAGACATGGGATACATACAACTTAATCTATGATAAATTAGGATGTGAATTGCCGTTAGAAGATGATTTGATAAAAGATATTTATGAAACTATTGATGATGATACGTGGTGTGAAAGAGATCCTTATCAGTTAAGGGAAAGCATAGATAAAGCATTACTATGGGATGATTTTTGCGAAATGGTAAAAACTAAAACAAGATATGTGTTTTTCAGAATGCCTAAAAAAGATGAATATAGAGAAGAAGCAAATTTCAATGTTCTTGATTACATTGGCAAAAAAGTTACTGAGTTGAATTTGATTACTAGTATTCCAGAAAATACAACATTTTTTAGAGGACGCATGCATAGCAGTTCAATGGTGTTAGACGAAGCTAAAAACCTCTGTTCTCCTCCTAGTCATTGTGCAAAATCAAACAGAATGAGTGCAGAAGGAATTTCAATCTTTTATGGTGCGAATGATGTGAAAACAGCAATTGCTGAGATATATAATTCTCAATACAAGTATGCAACAGTTGCACCGTTTGTAAATTTAAGAAATTTAATACTAGTTGATCTCACTAAAGTAGAAGATATAGAATTCCCAAGTCTATTTGATAAAGAAAAACGAAAATACAGACAAGCCTTAGATTTTTTTATAAAGTTAAACGAAAATCTTACTCAACCAATTGAGAATATGGTAAGCATAGAGTACATACCCGCTCAAATCATTGCAGAGTATTTTCGGTATATATATTGCTATAATGGTATTTCCATTGATGGAATAGCATATAGAAGTTCAAAAAATAGTGGAGGAATATGTTATTCATTGTTTTTTAATTATGAACAGTGCCTTGAAGTTGATAGAGATAAACGATGTAAAGAAGAACAAGAACTTAAAATAGATAAATCTGGGATAAACACTTATGCTGTCTCAGTTGATGTCTCATTTAGCCAAAGCTATAATCGATTATTTATATGAATTAATACAGAATGAAATAAAACTATATAGTCAAACTTTGTTTGAAAACGTAAAAAGTATTTAACGAAATTTCAACGTTTTTTGATTTTATATAGTCAAACTTTCTTTTAAAGCTACAATTGCAAGCACCTAATTATTAATAGAATAATTCGTGTAGATATACTTAATGGAATTGATTTAAGAAAGCATTATGTGCAATTCATCAAATAATAGGTTATTGAATAACAGATGGAATTTTAAATAGAATAAAAAGTGAAGGAGATTAGAATTTATGGCATTTAGATTTGATATGCAGGGTAAAACTTCCCAGCAGCAAATTATTGTGGCTAAAAGAGATTCGGAGAATAAGCGATTGCAGCAAGAGGCAGCAAAGAGAGAAGCAGAAAAGAAGATTCCTGATGATGTTAACATTAATATTCGGATATTAGCTATTGATAAAGACACTTGTCCAACTCAAGATAATATTATTATGAAAGAACAGTGCGTAGCTGTAAATATTATAAGGAGCTTCCTGTATAATTCAAATATAAGGAATTCCAAGAAAGAAGGTTGAGAAAAAAATACCTCAGTGTACAATAAGATTACTGACTTTGCCGGTTAGTAAAAAATCTTATTAAACAGAGAGGTATCTAGAAATGAATTATAACACACAGAACGCAAAATTAGGAACTATTACAGAAAAAACTTTAGTGGTTGGTATTGATGTCGGAAGTGAACTACACTATGCCAGAGCTTTTGACTGGAGAGGTTATGAGTACTCAAAGAAGGCCTTCTCATTCAGTAATACAGAAGCTGGATTTAACAGTTTTTTGGCATGGATGCATGAACTGGGAGAAAAGCATGAGAAACAGGCTGTACTTCCAGGGATGGAGCCAACAGGACACTACTGGTTTGCACTAGGAAAGTTCCTACAGGACAACGGCATGAGACCGGTGCTTGTCAATCCTCATCACGTAAAGAAATCCAAAGAACTAGATGATAACAATCCAACAAAGACTGATCGCAAGGATCCGAAAGTAATCGCAGGACTAATCAATGAGGGGCGATTCTCTTACCCTTACCTTCCGGAAGGTGTCTATGCAGAGCTTAGGACGGCTTCAAACCTGAGATTTCAGGCGCAGGAGGAACTTACAAGAGTTCTTAATAGGATTGCAAGATGGTTCAGCATTTACTTTCCAGAGTATAAAGACGTTTATGGGAAGAAAGATGCAAAAAGCGGATTGATGATTTTAGCACAGGCACCATTGCCAGCAGACATTGCAGCGTTAGGTGTGGAAGGAGTGAACAAAATCTGGCGGGACGCAAAGCTGAGAGGCGCTGGACGAAAGAGGGCAAAGACCTTGGTAGCAGCTGCAGAGCATAGCATTGGCAGTCAGGAAGGTTTGACAGCAGCACGTATGGAAATAAAAAATCTGCTCAGTGATTATGAGGTTTATAGTAAAAGAGTCAATGAACTAATGGCTCTAATAGAAGACTTGATGAGTGGAATTTCATACACAGATAAGTTGCTGGAAATTAAAGGTATTGGAAGTAAGACCGTATCTGGATTTATAGCTGAAGTGGGTGACATAAGACGTTTTGATAACCCAAAACAGATACAGAAGCTAGCAGGATATGCACTGGTGGAGAACAGTTCTGGAAAACATAAGGGCGAGACAACGATAAGCAGACGTGGTCGCAAGAGACTGAGATATCTGCTGTTTGAGGTTGCAATGTCATTAGTTGGAAAAAATAAAGAGTTCAGGGAACTGCACCATTATTATACGACCAGACAGAATAATCCATTGAAGAAGATGCAGTCGCTGATTGCAGTTGCCTGTAAGTTGCTTAGGGTGATTTACAAGATTCTAACAACAGGAGTCAGCTATGATCCTGTAAAAATGCTTGGAGACATCAAGAGACCACCGATATCAGCACAGGCAGCATAAAAAGTAAAGCAATAAGCTTAAACCTCTGTTGAAAGATATCGCGGTTGAATTTAATTATCAAGGGTACGTTAGTACCGCTAAAGCGGCAAGCCCTTGACAATTAAATCCAGCCACGATAAATAGTAAACAAGAGGTTAAGCTGGAAACTGCCACAAATGTGGCTATACAATAAACAGAAAGCAACAGGAAAACGTCCGTTGGAAACAACGCTGTTGTAGGAGCAAAATCAGTAATCAAAACAAAGAATGAGCCAGTAGTCGGCAGGAATATTTTCCATAGGGCATAGACCCTGTTAAGGAGCTAAGCTGACACCCTGGTTATGGATAGGCAGGACGAAGGTAGTTAGGACGCATGCGGAAACGGATGGAGATCCTGGTGGATACAGGAGGTTAGCTGCCATAGAGGGATGGGTATACACAAGGCCATGTAAAGCGAAAAACAAAGACGTTTTACTTCGTGTACCCTAATACCACTATTTTAGTACTCGATACAAGAAATATCCATGACTATGGCCATTTATCTGAGATAAAGAAACAAAAAACCTTGATTTTTCAAGGAAAAAAGCTTGACTATATGAGGAGTTTACTATGTATAATGGACAACCATGTATCAAATGTTCATATAAGTTAGGCAATGAAACCATGAATTAGCAGGAAAACAAATATTAATTCGTACAAATATTAACTTCCAATTATGTAATATTCATATTAATTGATTATAGAAATAATGGGAAGGTCAAGTATGTCCTGAGTTAACTAGGCAATCAGCAATTCAAACGATCAAATGAGTTACGTGGTGTTTATATAATACGTAGAGGAGAAAATATGGGGTATAGATTTTCGCTGGAAACTGCTGTAGCGAATCATGGAGACAAGCTGAATTATAAAGTCATATACGATTTATTAGTTTTAATGTATTTGAGGAGGATAAGAAAATGTCACAGATATGTATAAAGAAAAGTAAAATTATTAAATTGCAGTTGCCAACAGGATATAATCCAAAAAAAATTCAGATTGGAATACCTGTAACAGGTGACGAGGCAAAAAAAATAGGTCTTGTTAATGTTGGTGATAACATATTGCCTTCTATTAAATACGGTGTTAGCTGTAAGCGAAATGCAAATGGTTATTATTACGCGGATAAATCACAACCAAAGAAAAAACGTTATATTTCTACCAATTGGATACAACCTTTTGGCAATGAAAATGCTTCATCAATTGCGGTCGACATATATAAACCGTGTTATCCGCGAATCGAAGTCTCTCCTACAGGAATTGAAGTTGAATTATTTGAAGATTCAAGCGAAAACAAATACATAATTGCAAATTTGACTCCTGTAATACGTGAGAATTATTTAAAAGAGACTGTAAATATATTTCTCGAAATTTTTGGACTATGCTATATTTTCAGTAATGAAATTAAAATTAATGAAAATAGAAATAGACGCCGTTGCAATTGGGAAATACTCCCGCCAGGAGAAAAGCCAAGCATACACTTAACTCATATGCTAAAGAAGCAAAATCAAAGTGCTGATACTTTTGATGTAGCAAGATTAGAATTCATTGATAAATATAAGGCAGAACAAGTAGTAGAAGGATTAAATGGTTTTAGCGGATACTATGCATATGTTTTTAAAAATTATTGTGTTTTGGAGTCTGCAGTTTATGGAAATGCAACTTATATTATTCCTAAAGAAAACTGGGAAGTTTTGAGCCAAAAAACGAAACAAGATCTGATACATGATAACGTTGTTGTTGAGAAAATAAGACACACAGAGAAATGGAAAAAAACTATACGTGGAAGCTTTGATAGGCTAAAGATTAGTAAATAAAGATTTCTGATTTCCCATTATGTTTAGAATATGGCAAGCTTTGCGCTTGTCATAAGGCTAATTAAACATTAAAGCAAGTGGATTGGAATTCACAGCAGATTGCAATAATGAATCATCAACATATATTTCTGTTGTGGCAATACTTTCATGACCAAGAATTTGTTGTAGAGAACGGATATCGACATGTCTATATTTGTACATTAAAGTTGCAGATGTATGTCGTAATTTATGGGTAGAAATATTTTCAGAATTTAATCCAACTTTGATAACATGTTTTTTTATGGTATTTTGAATGTATCGTGTAGTTAGGCGTTTTTTATTTCTGGATATGAAAAGCGCATTAGTTGGCACATCCATGTTGTTTCGAATTTAAAGCCAAGTAGCTAAAGACTTTTGTTCTGCAGGTGTCAAAAATATTTTACGTTTTTTATTGCCTTTACCAATTACTGAAAGAATATTTGCATTAACTTGGTTAATATTTAGATTAGCAAGTTCGGATAAACGAAGAGCACAATTTAGAAAAATAGTAATAATACAATTGTCACGAGGAATAGATTTACATTCTATAAGTAAACGAACAGATTCTTCTAGTGTTAGATATTTTGGAATTCGTTTAGGAAGTTTAGGGGTTTCAAGTTCTTCTGCTATATTGCCATCTAGTAAATGAGCTTTTGAATTTAGGTATTTCCAAAATTGTCTTATGGATACTATTTTTCTAGCCCTGGTTCCTGCGGAAGAATTTAAATCGGTCTGGCAATAAGAGATAAAAGTACAAGTTTTATTAGATTGCATATTGATGGAACTCCTTTTATTAAAATTGTTACGAATGATTAAATATTTATGCAAAACTTAAATTTTGTATAATAGCAATAATGAGAAGTTGATTATAAAGATTAAATAAAGATAGTATAAAAGTGAGGCATAATAATGTATGTAAGCGAGATAAAGGAAATTTTAAATTACAGAAATCTATCGGGAAAAATAATCAAGTTTAATGAAACAATGAATTTTCTTATAGGAGAAAATAATATTGGAAAAACGAATGTGTTGGAGCTTATGAGTATATTTTTAGGAATTGGAAAGTTTGGAGAATCAGATTTCACGGATGTTTTGCAACCAATCCAGATAAAAATGACAGTAAATTATTCAGCTGATGAAGTTGGTTTCTTCGAAGATAACTTTGACGTTGATAACAGTAACTCAATTACTCTAATTGCATTACAAGATTCTGTAGATGAAAGAATTAATTATTTTCACGACACACCAAATAAGACGAAGATTAGTGCTGCCGTAATTAAAAAAATGAATATTCTTTATTATTACGCACAGCGTATGCCGTCTAAGGAAGTTGATTTTAGAAAAACCAGTGGATCAGGAAAGGTATTGAATTATCTTATTCAGCACAGCTTGGAATTATTTGGAATAAAAGAAAAGGATATCCTTAAGACAACAAAATTAAAAAGTATTGTAAAAGAAATTAATAAGCAGATTAATAGTTTAAATTCAATCACAGGAGATACAGTAAGCGCTTATCTTTATACAGAAACTGATAAAATAGTATGTAGAATGCTTGGATTGGGAGATGAAAATGGGCGAGAACTGGGATCGCTCGGCGAAGGAATCCAATATGCTTTTAATATTCTGTTACAGATTATTGAAATTATATACAATACAAGGACGACAAGAAAACTAGAAGATTTCGAAGAACGTTTAATCAATAAAAACGGAAAGAAACTGTTTCCATTATTTTTAGTGTTAGATGAGCCAGAAGTACATCAGCATCCATACAGACAGAGAAGCTTGATTAAGAAAATCGAAGCTCTTATGAAGAATGAGAATTTAGTTTTTATTGAATTATTAAAGTCCCTATTTGATATTGATGGTCTTATTGGACAGATATTTATTGCAACGCATTCACCAAATATTTTGTTGAATGATTATAAGCAATTTATTAGAATTTACAGACCTTCAAATGCAGCAACAAGTAATATAGAAATAGTATCTGGAAGTGGAATGACACTGGATGATACGTTGTATAAGCACTTACTCCGTAGCTTTTTGTATTTAAAAGAAGCTATGTTTAGTAAATGCATTCTTTTTGTAGAAGGGGATACTGAAAATGGTGCTATGCCAGTTTTTGCAAGAAGGATGAATCTTGATTTTGATGAATTAGGCATAGGTGTTGTAAAGCTGGATGGAGCGGATAGTGTTGAAAACTGTATGAAACTTTATCAAGAATTTCATATAAAATCCATTGCAATGATCGATCGGGATAAAAAGGCGAAATATGATCATATACCTGACGTTTCATTTACAAAAGGAAAAGATTTTGAAGAAGATATCTATGATAATTTTACCCTTCTTGATTATATGAAATACAATAATTGTGTCGGAAAAATAGGTGCTTTTGTGGGTATTTTAAGACCATATGGATTGTCACTGAATGTTTCAGCATACCGAGCAGATCCTAACAGCATAGTTATAGACAAGACATTACAAAAACAAATAATGTCGGATAAAAAAGCTAATGAATTAAATGTATTGAGAGATACTAAAAATGCATCTAAATCTGCATTACTTGCGGAATATGTTACAGTTATTCCACCAGCCTTTGAAAGAATCATTAAGAAACTTGCAAGAGAGGTAAAAAAATGACATTAGAAGAGATAATAAGAGAAAAACATTCTGGTGATGAAGACCAACTAGAATTTATCTTTTCAGATGATAAAAAGATAATTGTAACAGCTCCAGCTGGATGTGGTAAAACAACAGCTATGGTAAGTAAAATTGCAAGAGAATTAAGTACTGGACATATACCCGCTAATAAGAAAGTACTCGCTATGACCTTTAGCGTTAATGCAGCAATGAAAATAAAAGATTCACTTAAGACATTATTGCCTGATTTTGTTGAGAATACAGAAAAATACATATCTAAAGTAGATATTGCTAATTATCATAACTTTGCTATGAGATTACTTTTTAAGCATGGATATTCTCTTAATCCAGAGTTCTCGAATTTGTTTGAATTTAAAGTCGTAGATGATAGTAGCCACGTGCTCGATGCTTTTATTATTGGTTCTGACAGTGATAAATTAAAGGCTTTAGATGATGCTGTTAAAAAGTCTAATAAAGATAATCTAATGAATGCTTTAGATGATTATTGGGATATACTAAACAAAAAATTAATCACAAACCATGTTATAACATATAATGGAATTTTGGTATCGGCTATAAAACTACTTTGTAAGCGGCAAGTTTCGTCCTTCTATAAAGAATATTATCAGATGATTATTGTCGATGAGTTCCAAGACACAAACCTTCTTGGATATTTACTTATTAAGAAATTGATTGGTGATAATATTGTTGTTTTTTTAGGAGATGATGTTCAAAAAATATATGGTTTTTTAGGAGCTATTAATGGAATTTTCAGTATGTTTATAAAGTCCTATCCTGCCGTAGAGATAGAATTTCATAGTAATTACAGATTTAGAAATAATGAAAGAATGAAAAATCTGGACAGTCTTATTAGAGATTATTCTGAAAATTATGGTCCATCTAAATTAAAAGCGTCGGTTCTTTTGAAAAATTTAGATAGTGACGAAGAGGAAGATGAATTCATTGTTGAAGGAATTAACAGGATGATTTCTAATTTAGATGATAAAGTGGCAGTATTGGTTCGCGCTGGTTGGCAAGGAAATTCAATTGTTACAAAACTAGATCAAAAAGGAATTAAGTATTTTAATGCATTGTTTAGAGAGACAGATCCTGAATATTTAAAATTTTATAGTATAGCAATTGAAGAATTCCATAATACAACATCAGGAAGAGCCGTTCAAAGAGATTTGCAAAAATGTCTTGATGCTGTAAAAAGTAGAGAGCATGAGATATACCAGCAAAACGATAAGAAATTTATTTTTGACGCAATGTACAAATTATTAGAGGTGCTTTTCAATGAATCTAGAAACTGGGAAGGAACTTCAAAAGATAAATACGACAATATCGATTTCACACTTGGCAATAACGGATTAAAGCATATGATGGAGTTTATAGATGAATCTGTAGTATTGACATCAATACATTCAGCAAAAGGGCTTGAATGGGAATATGTTATTATTCCAAAATTAAATGGTTTTGCATTTCCTAGTTCTTATGTATGTAGACCATGCCGAAATGTTTATAGTTGCAACAGTGGATTTGATTATTGTGAATTTTTGTACGAAGAAACAATGGAAAAAGCATTTAAAGAAGAAATAAGTGTTTTGTATGTCGCAGTTACGAGAGCGAAGAAAGACGTTTTTATGACAGTAAATACGGGAATAAATCATTGGAATCATACAAAACAAACTAGCTGTCTACTTAATTTAAAAGGACTATCAACAGAAGATTATGATTGGGAGGATGTATTTGAATAGTTTCTCATTATGTTTATAATAAGTAGATCAAATAAGGAGAAATAATTATGCCAAAGCAATTACGTGATGAACCAATTTATCTTGCCCCTGATATCTAGGACATTTTCAGCGGGTGGTAGTAATAAGCCAATTTCAAGGTGGGCGATGAATTTGATGAAATCACACGTTTGTTAAAATAAATTTGGGGAGGTGTACTATGTTTACATCTGAGCAAAAAATACAAATATTTATAAGCTCTGCATGTGGTAATGAGCCTGAAAAACAAAAATATAATTTCGTGCGTGAAGCACTTAAAGTATTAATTGAATCAACTGGTTTTGCAAAAGCTTATGTTTTTGAATCCGAAGGAGCTTCCACGACTTCGGCGGGACAGCACTATACATGTGCATTAGAAGATTGCGATGTATGTATATTTCTGATCGATAATAACGATGGTGTTCCAACAGGAGTTCAAAAGGAAATTGATACAGCTAAAAAGCATGGTATCAAATCACTTTTCTATTTTTGTGACCAATTTTCAAAAGCAGAAACGCCACTGCAAAAAAGCTTGAAGGGCGCAAAATACGCAAAAAGTGAAACCATACATGATTTTAAAGACCTTATCAAAAGCGGTGCAATGGATTTAATTAACGATTTAATAATAATATATAAGCAATACTGTAAAGGACGCTTAATATGGCGTGAAAAGTCATTGACAGAACAATCTGCTGACATTTCAGATATTGAAACGTCTCTTTATTCAGACAGTATTGCACGAAAAAATGTGTTTGCAAATATGGACTGTTGTATTAAATATTTTACAGAAATGATTTTGGAGTATTCATATGATGAGGTGGAAAACACAGGGAATATGGATAAATTATGTGTTGCTTTTCTCCCCGTTTTATTTGAAGGTGCTACCGTCAATGAATATAACTTGAGTTCATTATTATTAGAAATTGAGAAACATCAAACTTCGAAGCATTTTACTGTAACAAAAAAGCGGTACGAGGCCATCAAGGAATATTATTCCGGAAATCAAGAAGCTTGTATAAACAAACTAGATGAAGCATTGCAAATAGCAAAGCAAAATTGCTTATCTGAATGGCTTATAAAAGATATACTCATTGATTTGCGGAATCAAGATATGTTCTTACAGGAAAGCCGAAATACTTACTCGCCAAAACCGAAATATCAAAACGAACTGGATAACAGTCAATCTATGCTTTATTACCCATTATTGGACAGGCTAGGCAGTAATTATTATGAAGGTATCATTCAACAGGATATTAAATATAAAACTGAAACTCCTGGCACTGTTACTTACGGTCACGGGCTAGGCACACATATTAAATCACTTACAGGCATTTATGTATTAGCGATGTATAATGGCTCACTTACTCATTTAGGGTTACTATACGAACGTATAAAACTTATTTCCTTTTATTGTGCAACCAGGTATTCAAATTGGAGCATAAAAAAACTTCTGCTAAAATCTACAATTATATTTGGCAATCAAAAAGAAACTGATGGAATAATTAGGTGTTTTGATGATTTGTTAAGTAAGATGAATGAAAATGATGCATATGAAATTTATTCTTTTTCGAACAATAGACCGATTGCATATCAACGGTTTATTAGCAGGCTAGATGCGTTTAGAACTACTTGCTATTATATGGATGACGAAAGATTTAGTTTTATTTGGTCTGAGTTATATAAACTTATTTCCAAATGGATTGAAGATGAAAATTCTGTAACTGTATTAGGTTACAAGATATTCCCTGCTCTTGAAGGGAGTTATTTGCGTATATCGCAGAACCAATTAATTGAAATCATATGTAAATGTATTCATAATAATAAACGTCGATTTTATGATGAAATATTTAACCTGATTCGGAAATGCGTAAATCTTGACCAAGTGTCTCCAGAAAATGCAACCCAGCTATTGGAAGCCATTATAAATATAGTGCGAAATCCGGTTGAAAGAAAACACATTCATAGTCTAGAAACATCGCTATTTACACTCAGGAAAAGGCATAGGGAGCTAACAGAAGAACTTGATAAAATAATTGCAGATGAAATGCCTGATTTTTATAACGGTACTTACCGATTGGAGACAACTGCCGAAGAGAACACGGATATGCCAGACTTTCTGAAGTCATATATAACTCAAGTGCAGAAAGACAATGAAGAACAAGGGAAAAATGGGACATTTTTTGGTCGAGGGAATCAGACACATATTATTATAAAGAATATCCTACAGCAAAGTACAGCAGAGTTCTCTAAGGAATTAATTGATTCTGCGTTTAAAGTCTCAATTGAAACTCTATTAAAGGAAAATCAGATAATTGAAACAAAAATGGATGCTATAGAACTATTAGTTTATTTGCTAAAATCTCGATCTAGCATAAAAGAGCGTAACAAAGATAAGATAATTGAATTATTGACGAACAAGCAGAAAGTGGAAATGGCACAGGCTATTATGACGAATTTAAGTGAAACAAATCTCAGATTTTCTTCACTTCTTTTGTATAATTGCTTAGGCGAAGACATAACAGTAGGTTTACTTGATACATTAGCAGATATTGGCGATGATATTTTATCAAATAGAAAAGCTAGTACAGCATTTTTGAATTATCTAGAAGCTGACAACGCCAATGTATCTGACATTTTGTTAGAACATATAATATTACAGCAGGCAATAAATTGGTCTGTGGAATCCGACTTGAATATTCGTTTGAATGCGGTTCAAATTCTGTTTTTATTATTGAAGAACATAGAGAATAAGAATGTTGTATGCAATCAATTAGTTAAGCTAATGGACACAGATAATGTATACATAAAGAATAAAATACTAAGAAATGTTCATCGGTTAAAAGATGTTGATCTTGAAACTTTAAAATACATTATTCAAAAAGCATCGGTAGATACAAACTATGTAGTACGTAAAGTTGTTGATGAAGTACAGGTGGAGCTTGGATAAATAATTATATTTACGTGTACTTGATGCTGAGCTGTCCATTAAGTTTATGATGGAGTGAACTTCACTTAATTATTATTAGTGAAAGACTTTTAATTTTTCAATAAAACAATTTTCTTATTTTTCATGTTAATCAAATATTATAAATGAGAATTTATGTAGCTAAAACACATTGTCGCTTCGTTTAAGCTTGAAGTAGATAAAATATAAGAATAAAAAAATATTGAGGTAAATATATGAGTAGAAATTCAAATTACCGTTCATCTTCGCTTTATCATATATTTAAGCTAATTAGTTATACTATAAGGGCATTTGTTTTGCCAAATCCATTTATTCCATTTATAAAAGTTTTAAGTGCTAAATTTAATTATACAGGAGATATAATTGGGCTTGCCATAGCATTTAATTTCTTATTAGGGAATTTTATATTGCATTATACAACATATGGAGTTGTAGGAACGGCTTATCGTAAAAGTGAAAATCCAATACTTGGTTCAGTTCTGTATTTTATAATATTTTGGTTGAACTCAATGGCTCTTATTGGTCTAGGAATGCTAAGTAGCTTGTTTAATTTATGGATAATGTTTATTGGATTTATTATAACATTATTAATAGAATCCTATATTCTATTAAAGCTTCGTGAAAGAATTATGATTTAGTAATAGGAAAAACTTTTTATTGTGACGTGTAAATCTGCGTTATACATTGAAAAAACAGTATTTATAAAATTTTTTAGTTGAACTTTATTTCGAGTTCATTTTATCTGTTCTTTAGTTTTGATATATGTTTTCTCAAGAAAACTGTTCTATATAAAACAATTAAGAAGAGCGTATTAATGTATTCATAAAAATTCAATTAATTAGTTTTGTTTATTGAGCAATATTATTGTATTTAGTCAAACTTTGTTTTAAAGCTACAGATTTTGTGGTAGCTTTTGAAAAAAGTTTGAAAATTTAAAATAAAGTTAAAAATTTACACCTCTCGGCTATAATACCGAGAGGTGTTTTTTGTAGTAAAAATAAATTCTAATTATGATAAAAAAGTACCATGATGAACAAATGCCTAAATAAGTACAGATTATTCATAACAAAAAAGAGTCGGTGGAGCAATTTAGAATAAGAGGGTTAATCAAATAATTAAATCTTTTAGGGAAGATAGAAAGCCAATGCAATTATAGAAAGTTCAAAGAATATCTGGTGTTGATTCAGCTGATTTTATTATAAAACTAAGGTGCTTATTTTTTATTAAATATACTAGTAAATATACTGAAATACATTTGAGCAAAATTAGAAATAATGTTATAATATAGTATAATTTGTAAAATTTTCGAAGAGCATAAATGAACTATAAGTAATTTTGATTAGGCGAATAATCAGATGTTAGTAAATGTACGTTATAGCAATAATACGAAATTGATAGGTATCATCTTATTGGACAAAGAATTTAACTATAAAATCTGACTGCTCTAACGAATGATAATCTTTATGGGGATGCACATATATGGAGGGGCTATGAGATGAGTAATAATTTGTTTAAAATTATTGAATACATAAACGATAATTATCGGTTTGGGAGTAATTTAAAAAATGACAAGGTGGAGGAATTGTTTAGTAGATATCCAGTATCAGAGAGTGAAAAGGAAACAGTATATAAGGAACTGGATTCGTTAGAAATAAAGATAATAGATGCAAATGGATTGTTTAAAGATAAAATCAATGAAACGGTTATATATATAGAAAAAAATGGAGAAGGCAGAGAATTAAGTTTTAAAGAATGGTATAAAAAAGAGAAAATAGATTCAGAAAAGAAAAGTGATGGGAATGATTTTGATTTTCTAGATGAATTACATTTTGATGATTTAGATTCTGTTTTAGAAGATGATACATTTAATAAAGAATTATCAAAATTTAGGGATATAGTAGATAAAAGTCATAATTTTGAGTATTTGATTGCTCTTCAGTCTAATAAAGAAAATTTTGAAAAGCGTCAAAAAGCTTTAGATAATTTAATTAATGCAAATCAAAAATTAGTATGGGATATTGTATCCAATTATCGACAAGTTTCAACTGTTTCGTTTGATGTGTATGATATGTTTCAAGTGGGTATGCAGGGATTAATGAAGGCAGCTGAAAAATTTGATGTAAATATGGGAAATCAATTTTCGACATATTCAACCTGGTGGATTAGACAAAGTATTACTAGGAATATAGCTGATTGCAGTACAACAATTAGAATTCCTGTTCATATGCGAGAAAAAATCATCAAATATATTAAAGTACAAAATGAGTTTTGGAATGAGGACGAACGTGCTGCAAACGGTGATGAAATTGCAAAGTTGCTTAATATTACTTTGGATGAGGTTAAAAAGCTACAATATTTTGAGCATATAGCAAATTTGACGAGTTTGGATATGCCTGTTGGGGAAGATGGTCAAAGTTGTGTGGGTGAATTTATACCTGATACAAAGCATCAATCGCCAGAAGAATATGTTGAAGAAGTTGCATTAAAGAAAGAAATAAAGGAACTATTTAAAAAAAAACTAACACCAAAAGAAGCAAAAATTTTAGATTCACGTTTTGGATTGACTGACAATCGAACACATACCCTGGAAGAAATAGGACAAGCTGGAAATCTAACGCGAGAACGAATAAGGCAAATTGAAGCAAAAGCAATTAAAAAGCTACAAAAGTCTATAAATACAGAAAGGCTAAAGGATTTTTATTATGATTGAAAATAAGATATTGGAAATAATCAAACAAACAGGTAATGCAATTATTATACTAAAAGGTTTTGATGTGTCTAATCTATCACGTGAAAATAAATACTTTTCATTTGATATGTACTATATAGACAAAGTTGACCTTAGTGAAATCCGAGAACAGGTGACAGATGAAATAATAGAAAATCGTAAATTTGACATTAACTATAAATGGATGACAATTGAGGAGTATCAGTTATTTAAAGAGCAGTCAAATATTAATAAGATGCCAATTGTTATACTAGAGAACAATCTATATGATAAGCAGTTTCCATATAGAGGTACATTATCGAACGTAGATAGTATTTATAATTATTTATACTATCAAGAAGATAATGAGCTAGAACTGGATCAAAAAAGTATTCTTGAGAATGTGTCCTTATTCTACGGTCAATTAGACTACTCAAAACAAAGCGGAAATTATTATGTCACATATCCTGAGCTTGAAGAAAAAATTAATATATTTAAATTTTATGAAGATGTACCATTAGAAGTTAATATTTCGGAAGATTATCCAACAGAAAACGTACAACAAATAGAACTATCTGATAATGAAACTCCTTTCTTGGATTTAGAATTTAATATACTTAATGAAAAAAACGAATCTAATATTGTAATGATACTGTCAGGGGATATCAAAAATTTACCAAACAGATACCTTGAACGTCTGAATATTTTAGAACAGTTAACAGATATAAATTTGTTTTTTACAACACTGTCCATAAGACGAAAAACTATTGAAAATGAAGAAGACTATGCGAAAATTCTAAAAAATGTTTACGGGTATACAGGTTTCAGACAAATTCCATTTTATAGAAATATAGAAAGCCATTCGAAAGAAATTATAGATATTTCACAGGCACAAATCATCGATGATATTGTAACACAAGCAGAAAAAGCAATGCATGGAGAACCGTTTAGAGATGTCTATATTACTGCATCTACAGGGGCAGGCAAGTCAGTGATGTTCCAAATTCCAGCATTATATTTATCTAAAAAGTATACAAATGATAAGCCACTTACTTTAGTGATTTCGCCCTTAATTGGATTGATGAATGACCAAGTTGATAATATGCGTCGTAAAGGGGTGATCTCATCTGCAACAATTAATGGGAATACTCCGCCTTTTGAAAAAGAGAATATTTTAGAGAGAGTCCAAAATCAAGAAGTTAATGTTTTGTATTTATCACCAGAAACATTACAAGCTAGAAGTGATATTAAAATGTTGATTGGGGATAGGAATATTGGCGTAGTAATTATCGATGAAGCACATATTGTTACAACTTGGGGAAAATCATTTAGAGCAGATTACTGGTATTTAGGTATATATCTTGCAAAGCTGAGAAAAGAACATAAATTCCCGATTGTTACATTTACAGCAACAGCTATTTATGGTGGTAGAGAGGATATGTATTTGGATACACGAAATAGTTTAAATATGATTAGTCCAATTTCTTATTTTGGGGATGTAAGACGTGATGATATTCTGATGAATGTTCGAAGTAGTGAAAAAGATTTTGATGCTGAGGGTAGGGATTATAGAAAAACAAAAAATGTATTAGCATTGAAGCATTTACAAAAGGCAACAAAGAATAAGCAGAAGTCATTGCTTTACTTTCCAACTGTAAAATTATTAATAAATTTTTATAATTTCCTAGCACAGAATGAGCCGGAAATTGCAAAAAAAACTGGTAAGTATTATGGTACATTACAGAAGGAAGAAAAAGATGAAGTTTTATCAGAGTATAAATCGGGGGAACTTCAATTTGTTCTTGCAACCAAAGCTTTTGGGATGGGAATTGATATTCCAGACATTACAAATGTGTATCACTACGCCCCAACAGGGAATGTAGTTGATTATATTCAGGAAATAGGGCGTGCTGCACGTGATAGATCAAAAGTCAAGAATGGTTTTGGATTTGGAATTATTGATTTTTTAAACCGTGATATGAATGAAGTTAAGCAACTTTATGGTATGTCAGCGATAAGAAAAACACAAATTCTTGAGGTAATGCGTAAAGTTTTGTCTATATATAAAGAAAAAGGGAATAATCGTAACTTAATTATCAGTCCAGAAGATTTTAAATATATTTTTGTTCAAAATAATCGAGATGAAGATTCTCTCGAAAACAAAGTTAAAACGGTATTATTGATGATTGAAAAAGATTTCGCCTCACCAAATAAATTGGGATATTCTCCATTTGTTGCCCGACCAAGGAGCTTATTTGGTAACGATTTGATTTTTGTAACTCCAGAGCTGCGGTCCCAAATTACTAAATCACGTTTAGGGAATTATTTTTCTAAACGAGTTGACCTCGAAAGTAAGACTTACGTTGCTGTTTATGAAGTGAATCTGTGTGGGATTTGGGAAAAGTATTATAAAAATATGTCGTTTCCAAGCTTCAAATTTGCTCTATTTAATCAAGGTGAACGTGAAAAGCTTCAACATAAAAATTTATTTGAGAAATTTGTATATACTTCTGGTGTAGAGGTTGCACTTAGTAATGATATTTCCGTTGAAAATCTTTTATCTCAGTACAGAATTATTTTAGAATCGTTTGAAAGCTTTGTAAATGAGCAAAAAATAGCAGGTAGTCAGTTTACTGTTGAAGACTTAGGAAATTACTTTATGCGAACATTGAAGATTTTTGATAAATTTGAAGCTAGAGCTTTTGCACAGACTGTTATTAATTCAGCCTTTGAGTTTGGGAAGATAAAAGAAATTAAGTTCATTTCTGAACGCACAAACAGTAATGCCGATAATCTGCGATATATTGTACATAAAGATGGTGATGTTTTTTCTGGATTTATAATGAGTTCAATCACTAATTCATTAAATCCAAGTGATAATTATGTGATGGGTTTAGATAAGATTACAACATTCCACTTTAGAGCGCATGGTGATGACATTGATGCAAAAATCGCCGCTTTAGGTATTGGGGAGGCACGAAAACTGTTAAGTTATCAAGTTATAGGTGGTAATAATCCGCAAATTTATTTACGCATGAACTCGGTTTATCCACTTGAAAAATCCGTGAAACAAGGGGATACTTATCAAAATAATATATTACTAGATATTCAGAAAAAACATTACATTAGTGTCGAAATGTTAAAGTTTTTGTTTGCCAAAGAGCAACCGGAAGCATCGGCAAAAGAAAAAATCCTCAATTACACAAAATGGTTTTGGGATAACATCGAGAATTACTTTATGGGAATCCTTCCAAATGAAGTAAAAGATAGACTATCAAAAAAGTAGAAAGATCATTATCAAGTAATGGAATTACTTTAAACTGAATTAATCAATTGTCAAATGCCGAAATATATGTTGCAGCACAATTAGCAGATGAAGTTGATTAAGAAGGAATGCTTTATCCATGAATTGCTAATATTCATAAGAGCGTATATGGATAATACAGTATAATGAAATATCTTGTCCAAATAAAACTAAACAAATAAGTCGGTAAAATTTCCTTCTAGGCTAAAATGTGGTAGCTATTCAGCAAATCCAAATTGCGCAATATGTTTATAATTTGTATAATCACATTATAGCAATAATACTAAACTTAAAAATAAGTATTAGTGAATTAAGTGGCTTGCATGTTATAGCTAAGGGATTGAAAGATTGTAATTTTAATTGAAGAAGAGATAAAATTCATTGTAGTATTTGTCAGGAGGCATTATGAAGATTTTTTTTAGCGAAAGCGAAATTAACTACAACAATAATCACAAGTATGCATTTTTAAATTGGCGTTTTGATAACGGGCAAGGTTCAAATGACAAACGCAACCCTAAGCAGTCTGTGTTTGACAATTTTGAAATGGGGAAAGCATATTTAGCAAATGCCATTCTGACTCTTTATTCGATCGTTTATACACGCAATGGCTTTGATCAGGCGGATTCGCTAATTTTTCCGGCACTATTTAATGCTTGGCATAGTATTGAATTGTTGCTCAAAAGTGGTATAAATGCTCTTGCAATATTAAGCGATGGAAATCCTGCGGCATTAAATCATGATATTTTTACATTAAAAAATGCCTTTGTCGATGCCCTTAATGGTATTGGAATGAATACCACCGTTACAAACGGACTCGTCAATGTCAATTATTTGCTGAGCGAATTCAGTAAAGTGGGTGCACGCTTCGATTTTGCCAGATACACTTTTGATCCAAAAGGCAATTACCAATTTTATAATTCACCATATTCAGACTCTGAACAGTGGCAGATTAAACCGCCATCAGCTAACAATAATACAATCGTACCTAATACTTGCGTGGACATTGAAGCACTCCTTGAATTGCTATGCAATATAAACTCTTCTTTTAGAGAGTTGATTTTTTATTTAACTTGCTGCATAAGTGAATATGAAAAGCCGTGCAATGCGGGTTTTGACCAATTTAAAAAAACTAAAGATTGCGTTAGTGACAGCGATGGCTTTGTTGAAGAAAAAGATCCAATGATGAAAATAATGAACTATATTTACATGCAAATCTTGTAGCTGAAAATATTGAAAGAATGATGATTATAATTGCAATACAGGGAGATATCACAAATCTGATTATATAGTATAACAGATAAAATTGTTTTTACATAGTACTTTTCAAGAATAAGCATAACCGGAAATTTGGATAAATCAAAACAGCTGCACATTATGTTTATAATATGAAAACTGAGGAGTTTCAATTATATTTCGTTATTAAGCGAATTTGTCCAATATGGACGGTTCTTTCCGGACAATTTTTTAAATACATATGCTATTATTAACGGTGTCTAAAAGGTGTTATTCCTATAAAATTTACCCTAAAATTGAACTTTTTATGATTTAAACCGTCTATTTAAACATAGGCTTCAATGTTTGATGTTTTAACGAGTACTTATTTAGTCAAACCTTGTTTTAAAGCTACAATTTGTAGTTTAAAACCTAAATTTAAATAATATAATTGACTTAATAGACACCTTTTGACTATAAAAACTGAGAGGTGTTTTTTATGGCAAAAGCAACTAAAGAGGTTATAGGGTATGCAAGGCGATACAACCTATAAGTTGGTTTTAATTGACAATAGATATTAAATGGAGGAACTTAATTGAAAGTAAGAAAATGTGCTCGAGCAGTAATTTTTAATGAAAAAAATGAAGTTTTACTAGAAAAATTTGAGTTTCCTAAAGTGAAAGGTAATAAGGTCTTATGGGTTACACCTGGTGGTGGATTGAAAGATGATGAAACATATGAAATGGCTTTAGAAAGAGAGTTATATGAGGAGCTTGGGCTGAAAGTGACAATAAATAGTGACCCTATATTAGTAAAAGATGTATTGATTAAAGGTAAAATTGAAATGTTTAATAGCCATGAAGTATACTATTTATTAAATTTAAATTCTAATCAAGTATTTAGCATAAAAAATATGACTAAAAATGAAATAGATACTTTACAGGGTATAAAATGGTGGGCTTTACAAGAGCTAAAAGAAATAACAAATTTTGCACCACCTGAGATTAAAGAAATACTGGAAAAAAACATTTAAAACCAGAATTGCAATAATATAATTATTTGAGATAAAGTTATTGCCCAATAGAGAGTTGAAATTATAATGAAATTCAGGAGCATTTATGAAAACAAATAATGCAAAATTAAAAACCATATTGATTATAGCAGCATTTTTAGGCGTATCAATTTATATGAAATTAAATCCAGATATATTGGTTTCTTCGGAATTTAAAGAAAGAATGTATTATGATTTCAAGTCTTATGAAGAAGAAATTGAAGGCCTAGATGAAAAATTATCAAGCATTATAATTGCAAATGAATATAATCCAAATAAATTGCTGTTAAATGTGAAAACGTTAAATAATTTTGTCAAATCAAAAAATAATGCTGCAAGGATTGGAAAATATAGTTTAAGTTATGAGTACTATGATATTTACGGCAGATACAACGATAATATAGAGTACATTTTCCAGGACGGTATTATTAATACATCAGAGCAGGAATACATAAATAATCTGTATGACTATAATAAAGAAATAATTCAGGAATTTAACATTATCATGGAGCCTCTGAACAGGGAGGACTATACTTCCAGACAATTCTATAAAAATATTATAAATATTTATGAAGAATTTTCACTTAATGCTGACGAAATTTTGAATGGTGAGAATTACAGCATGCTGAGGAATTATAGTGGTGACTTTTCTGATTTTGACACAGGAAGAGCTGAAAAATTTGTCAAAGACATTTTTTCCAAAGTCGTGCCCGGACGCAGGCTAACTTATAATAATATGGATGATTTAAATGATTACAGACTACTATTTGCAACATATGATGCTGAAGAAGAAATTAACGCTTCAGCAATAAATAATGATCCTCAATATGTAATAGAGTATGATAAGAGAAGCAGCGAGGTTTATTTAAGGTTAGTCGGTAGGGTTACTCCGACTTATGTACTTAAGGAAGATGAAGTTGATTCCATTGCTCAAGATATAATCAAAAGATTAAATTATCAAGGTGATTTATATGAGAAAACTGTTAGCAATTTTAATATTCCGCAGCTGGCAAGCATCAAGTATTCATACATTAATAAAAAAGATGACGTATGGGATAAGCGTCAAGATATGGAATTGGAATTGGATTCCTATGGACTAGTTATTCAATTACATATTTTTGACAATGATGGTAACGTAAAATTAGACTTCATCGAGATAAGTGACATTACTACCCTTATTCAAAAACAAGCAGACATAAATGATATTTATAAAACAAGAAATATTGACGGTGAGCTGGAATATATTATAAATGTTAATTATAAGGACACTGATTATAATTTGATAATTGACGGCACAACCGGAGAATTTAAAAGTTCTCAAATAGATAAGGCTGTGCAGTAATGTACTACAATTACAATAATAAAGAAGATGGATTTTTGAAAGTGATGGCAATGCCAGGGTCATTGACGCTGAAAGCTGTTTAGATGAATTAAGTATGGGTGTAATTAAAGATTATGTTTTCTACGTTGCTACAGGTGGGAAGCAATATTTAAACTTAAATGTTATTAATAAAGATGAACTATGATAGAATAGAAATGAATAATGATAATATTAGGAGGACAATATGGATTTTATAATCAGGCCAGTTGAAATTGCAGATGCTAAAGGAATAAATGCACTTCGCCGTATGCCGGGTGTATTTGAGAATATACTTGGTATACCATCTGAACGGGTAAAAAGCAGTGAAGACTTTCTTATGAATATGGACAGGAATCATCATCAATTAGTTGCAGTAGCTACGTCGCCGGAAGGCGTGGAAGTAATAATAGGTACTATCGGGCTTGAGACTAATGCAAATCCAAGAATGCGCCACAGCGGCGGAATTGGAATCATGATTCACAAGGATTATCAGAATGCCGGTGTTGGAACAGCATTAATGAAAGCTATAATAGACATTGCTGATAATTGGCTTATGCTTATTAGACTTGAGTTATCTGTGTTTGAAGATAACGAGAGAGCAATTCACTTATATGAAAAGTTCGGGTTTAAAAAAGAAGGACTTAAACGCCTTGCAGTTATACGAAATGGGAAATATGAAAATGAATACATCATGTCCAGAATTTTAGAGAATTTAGACAAAGCTTCACGATAACTCTGTAATAATTTTTATAAAGTGTTAAAGACCAAAAATGATTTAGAGGCAATGAAATGAATAGACTGAAATTAGTTTTACCGAATGTTACACATAAAGGAATTATATTGGATTACAAAGAAGAATTTATTATAAATAAAGATAGTATGGATGGGACAGCAGGGTTATCAACTTATAAAACTTTTGAAGAGTGGTATGAGGCTTTCAACGATAATTTACATGATGAAACAGTTAGGGAAGGGTTAGTTTCGGCAACAACATATCTTGCTTTAGATGAAAATGAAAAGTTAATTGGAATGATTGATATTAGACATAGGTTGAATGACAATTTGTTAAATTTTGGAGGCCACGTTGGGTATAGTGTTAGAAAATCAGAAAGAAGAAAAGGCTTTGCAACTGAAATGTTGAAATTGGCATTAGAAAAGTGTGTCGAATTAAATATAAAAGAAGTTCTTATTACTTGCGATAAAAACAATATTGCTTCTGCTAAGACTATTATTGCGAATGGCGGAATATTAGAGAATGAGGTATTTGACCAAAATGATAACACCATGACACAAAGGTATTGGGTAACATTATCATAATTAGACAAATTCTATTTAAGGATAAGTCGTTAGCATATTTACATAATAAATAAATTTACTTTTTCAATACTGGTGAAAATCCAGCCATGCTTACAAATTCAGAGGAGTTTTATCATATAAGTATGGACTTTTTTAAACAGTAAATTCCAATTTGTAATTGAATTGTTTTCTCATTCGTTACAAGTAAAAAGTAAGCTCCATAAAGGAACTTCAATAATATAATTTTAGGGTGTTAAAGTTATCAAGAATAAGAAATGGATTCTTGCAATAGGTATGATTCTTGTTTTGATAATATATGTTGTGATTATAATCGCCTTGTAGCATACGGATATTTATATTTTTACCCATATTTTGTACGAAAAACAATTCTTAGAAATGTAGTTGACGTAGATATCGGTTATCGTAGCGCAATGGCAGTCGATAAAAATGGAATTCTGTGGGGCTGGGGGAGTTTCCCTTATACAGTCAGATATAACCTTGCAGTCCAAACAAAGACATTAACGGAGGTTCGAAATTGAAGAAAAAATTTAACACCTTGACAAATTACTTTCTCATAGGAATTGCTTGTTTACATGTTATTTTATTTTTTATACCCATTGATATTAAACCGGGAGAATATAAAATGATGGCTGAATCAAATGGCAAAGCAGAAACATATTTCGTGATTTCACCAAATGGTACCTTGGTAGGATGGGGCGGAAATGATTATCGCCTTGTAGCAAAAGGGTATTTATATTTTTATCCATATTTTGCGCGAAAAACAATTCTTAGAGATGTTGTAGATATCGATATTGGATGGCGTAGTGCAATGGCAGTTGATAAAAATGGATCTCTTTGGGGATGGGGAGCTTATCCTAGCCCTCTACAGGAAAAGGACACTCTTTTAAGTCAATTAAATAGACATCCAGAGAAGATAATGGAAGATATTCTTGCGGTTGAACTTAATATTTTCACCGCTATTGTAATAAAAACAGATGGAAGCCTATGGACATGGAGTAGCAAAAGAGGAGAAGAGGCACATAATGGACCTACAATGATTATGCAAAATGTGAAATCCATTTACTCAAGTTCCGAAAACTCTTTTGCTATTCAAAATAACAATGACCTTTATGCCTTTACTTTCTCATTTGGTGATATGGTTCGTAATCCAACTCTCATTGCATCGGGGATAAAGGATATCTCTATTGTATTTCCGAATATATATCAGTTTTTGACAACTGAGGGGGAAGTCTTTCTTTATCATATTGAGCCTTTTTACTATGATGAGCCTACCGGATATAGTAATAATCATTTTGAAGTAGTTAAGATATCTCAGGATGCAGCAGTTGACAATGTTCGAAATTTGTGTGGTAGAGGATTAATTAAAAATGATGATTCATATTGGCGTTGGGAGAAGGATGAGATGGGAGAACCAGTATTAATAAAACAGCGAGAAAATGTAGCCTACATTGGGGGTACATACGGTGAAACTGTTATAACGATAACAAGAAACGGAAAGATGTACGCAGAGCCAATGTTTGATAATTTGCCAATGATTCCTCAGTCCATGCGCACAGTATCACCAACTCTAAGAAATTTATTTTTAATGATTGCTTTTATAAAGATAATCGTGAACAAATATTATTTTAAAAACAAGCTAATTGATTAAATAATGCACATAAAGGGCTGCACATGCAGCCCTTTATGTTTAGTTTTTGTTCTTTAGAGAAATAATTTGAGGCACTTCACGAGATAAAACAGAGACATACAGGTTAATGTCTTCTCCACGTAACTGAGTAGATCTACCACCATCAACCATCATGCCATGCCAGTAACCACTGGAACCTCCATCAGTAATACCGGCATATTCCATCATTGCTCTGCGCAAATCAAACACTGCAGTCGTAAGAATTCTACTTGCTATAAGATATACATCCTTGGTGTTGGTATTTATAAGGATACCTGCTCTAGCAGACCCTCCATCTAAATCCTTAACTTGGTCAGAATTGAGTTGTGCTTCGTACTTAGCCTTCCATGAAGTATCGCAGAGAAACAGCGCAACACCGCCTTGAGCCCATGAGCCGCTTGTTTTAGGAACATTGCTAGAAGAATCATAGATAACGTTAGTATAGTGTGCCAAAGAAGTTCCATTCCATGAAATAATGGATTTTCCTACTAGATTTGTAGTGCCCCCAGTAATTGAACCGACAGGATTACCATCTTGATAAGCAATGTTCTGAACATCTTTGTTGGTGGAAGTAGTATCGTAGAAGCTTGCATTCATTCCATAGTAGGTTGTATCACGAATCTTCTCTGGTGGATTAAAGCCTACTAGTTTGATATTGCTGGCTTTTGTTTTGATAATTTTGAAATCTCGACCAGCACTGTCTGTAAAATCTATGCAAGTATGATTAGTTGCCATAATAAATCACTCCTATTATTTTTAGTCCATAGCTTACTTGGACATATATTAAAGAGTGCTTTATAGCGAAGAAGTAAACCTGCAGTATATATTTTGTTATCTTAGTTGTGAAACTTAGAAATAATGAATTAATTATTGATATTAAAAGTACGATATTTAATACTAAAATATTCCTAAATATTGTTTTGGTGTTCTTCTACAAATTTTAATGCGATTCTTTTTTTTATTTTACCTACAGCTTGTTTACTTATTCCTATTAATTTTGATATTTCTGTGTTTGAGTAACCATTTAAGGAATATAAAAAAACTTTTTTTTGATTTCCAACTAAATTTTCAGCCATATAATTAATAAATTCTGAGCCTTCAGATGGTAGTTCCTCTTTATATTTATCGATATAATCAATGATATCTGTATTTATTAATACTTCATGGGAGTTAATATACGAATTTTTTTTTGATAAGCGAATATATTCGTGTTTTATACTGATTTGGATATACTTAACTGCAGTACGTTCTTCAAAATTTTTAAATTTTTCTAAATTCAATTTATTTATTAGTGTGAGCATAAATATAATTAGGTCCGTTTTTGCACAATAGTAATTTAATTTTCTTGCATAATAATCGATTGAATTTCTAAATTTTTCAAGTATTAATAGCTTGCTTTTTTCCTCATTGTTTTTTACAGCGTTTAATATTAACTCATATAAAGGTTGTTTCAATTCTATCAATCCTTTTTTATTCCAATACTAATTTTTATATGCAATATTTGTAAAAGGGGTTTGATATTTGAATAATTAAGGTAACTGTAATAAAGTACAGGAGTATGTATTTGGAGGAATATTATTAAGAGTATACTCCTAGGCAATTCTATAAAAATATTATAAATATTTATGAAGAGTTTTCACTTAATGCTGAAGAAATTTTGAATGGTGATAATTACAACATGCTGAGGGATTATAGTGGTGACTTTTCTGATTTTGACACAGAAAGAGCTGAAAAATTTGTCAAAGACATTTTTTCCAAAGTCGTGCCCGGACGCAGGCTAACTTATAATAATATGGATAATTTGAATGATTACAGACTACTATTTGCAACATATGATGCTGAAGAAGTTAATGCTTCAGCAATAAATAATGATCCTCAATATGAAATAGAGTATGACAAGAGAAGCAACGAGGTTTATTTAAGGTTAGTCGGTAGGGTTGCTCCGACTTTATGTACTTAAGGAAGAGGAAGTTGATTCCATTGCTCAAGATATAATCAAAAGATTAAATTATCAAGGCGATTTATCTGAGAAAACTGTCAGCAATTTTAATATCCCTTAGCTGGCAAGCATTAAATATTCATACGTTAATTTATCTTCTTGCTATGGAAATCCATGACGGAAGCTAAATAAGTCCAGCCATTTTTAATGATATAGTGTAGGGGATATCAGTCTACTGAGCTTCCTGAATTGTATAAATCTATAATCTGTTTTTTAAATTCTTCCGTATAACGGGTACCATTTTTGGACATTGTTTAACACGCACCTTTCATTGTATTTATATTTTATCGTGTCAAACTTTTCGTCTCCAAACTTATATACTAACACCAATACCAGATAGTATTTTAACTAAAAATTTATTCGCGTAACAGTTCATATGTAATAATCATAAAATATATTAAAAAATATATTTTAGGAGGAAATATAAAATGTCTTTAAATATAGACTTTGTCCGAAAATCATTAGAACTGCATCTTTTTTTTGCTCGAATAATGAAAGAACATTCATTTTTTCTTCAACTGGGATTTACGCCAAGGGATAGTATGTATACACAGGAAGCAAATATGTTTAGAAGAGAGTTTGATGATTTGTTAAGTGAAGTAATATTGCTTTCTGATGGTGTTGTAAGCAGTGGGGTTCTTCATTCTGGAGAAGTAGTAACTCCATATACTATGGATGCGGAAAAAGCTTCTTCGTTTTACACAGGAGTAAATATTCCCGTTGAACTAACGATGCAGGAATATGAATTAACGAGTAACTATAATAGAGTTACAAACCCATATTTAGAGGACAGAGTACACAATGTTAACAGAAAAGCAATAGTTTTAATTTCAAAATTAATTCAGTTTAAAAGTGAAATTTTATCAAATGTTTTATCATGCAAAATGTTTACAGTAAATTATCCTCTGTTAATAGACCATATAATGAGGGAAGCTAAGCTATATTTGCATATGGTTCAAAGACTCAACAACAGAGAAATTATTAATTTAGAGAATGAAGCTTTAGAACAGGAAGCATTTTGGAACAGAATTATGGCTGAACATTCTAAGTTTATTAGAGGGCTATTGGATCCTACCGAAGAAGAGTTATTTAAAACAGCCAATAATTTTGGTAATGAATTTGATAATTTAACAACCGAATCATTGGCTGCCATGAATAGAACTATTCCATTAGATAAAGTTACTAAGGACAGTTTGCAGGCAACTCAAGCAATCCGTGATTTCAAAGCACAGGGAACGGAAGGCTTACTTGATTGTAAAATCAAATCTATTATAATACCTCTGTTAGGTGACCACACATTGCGTGAAGCGAATCATTTCTTAAGATTATTAGCATCATATGAAAAAAATGTATAAAAATGTTTCGTTTTACAATACAAAGCTGCTGAATTATAAGGTAGTTTTGTATTGTATTGTTAAGGTTAGAAAAAAGAATCTTAAGGCACAAAATGTTTGTGTATGCTAACACAACTATTTTTTAAAAATTTACTTGACAATACTACTGATTAGTAGTAAAGATAATTTATTATAGGAGATAATATGACAGTTAATAAAGTATTAGGAATTGTAGCTCTGATTAATTATCTTCAGCTATCATCTAAGACTAATGGCCATTTAAATAACAGTGCTTTAAATATTCTAAATGAAAGATATGCCGAGGAGAAATAACAGAAGAAGAATACAATCAGAAAAAATCACAATTAAAAAAATAATATAATTAGTTTATAAAAAGGAAATACCCATATAGGCATTTCTTTTTTGTTGAATCAATTGGAAGTGCTTTATTATGAAAAAATTTCTATTTAAATTTTTAAATACATATACTGTTATATTTAAGTAATGGTGTCAAAAAGGAGCTATTACTATAAAATTTACCTGAAATTGAACTTTTTATAATTTAAACCGTCTATTTAAATATAGGTTTCAATGTTTGATGTACGAAAAAGGATACAATTTTGAAGTCAAATTAAACATTGTATCATACAAGATGAAACAGAAAAGGAAGATGTTGCTGAAGAAATAATTCAATTTACGGAAAAAACAAAGAATGGAAAGTTTCCGAATATAGAGATATCAAATTGCCTTAAGCCCTAACGGGAAATGACAATGGGACGGAGAGATTGTCATTTCAGAATTATTTGATATTTGAGAATGTGCTATAAAATGGATTGAGCATGGCGGCAATGCCCTGGCCATTAATGATAAAATATATTTAGATGAAGTGAGTATGGGTGTAATTAAAGATTATTTTTTCTACGTTGCTACAGGTGGGAAGCAATATTTAAACTTAAATGTTATTAATAAAGATGAACTATGATAGAATAGAAATTAATAATGATAATATTAGGAGGACAATATGGATTTTATAATCAGACCTGTCGAAATTGCAGATGCTAAAGGAATAAATGCACTTCGCCGTATGCCGGGTGTATTTGAGAATATACTTGGTATACCATCTGAACGGGTAAAAAGCAGTGAAGACTTTCTTATGAATATGGACAGGAATCATCATCAATTAGTTGCAGTAGCTACGTCCCCGGAAGGCGTGGAAGTAATAATAGGTACTATCGGGCTTGAGACTAATGCAAATCCAAGAATGCGCCACAGCGGCGGAATTGGAATCATGATTCACAAGGATTATCAGAATGCCGGTGTTGGAACAGCATTAATGAAAGCTATAATAGACATTGCTGATAATTGGCTTATGCTTATTAGACTTGAGTTATCTGTGTTTGAAGATAACGAGAGAGCAATTCACTTATATGAAAAGTTCGGGTTTAAAAAAGAAGGACTTAAACGCCTTGCAGTTATACGAAATGGGAAATATGAAAATGAATACATCATGTCCAGAATTTTAGAATAAGTAAAATTCAAATATTTATCTAGCACTGAACATGTAAAGGAGTGAATAATTATAATGAATTTTAGTACAATTAAATATACTATTACTCTTATTATACTTGGAATAGTATCTATCTCTACAGGAGAAATAGTAACTTTTGTAATGCTATGTTTTATAATAGTAATTTTAACTAATATACATAATGTATTAAAAAGAATTTTAGAGAATTTAGACAAAGCTTCACGATAACTCTGTGTTGTGAAGTGTTCTATGTTGAATATAAAAACCGCAACAAAAAGACCATTTATGATTCTATCTGATTTTATGGCGGTATATCAGTTCGTGATTGATATGGAATATGTGTTTTTTTCCGGGGGCTCAGATAAGACAATGAGTCACGGAAATATGATTTGGGAGGGAAAGTATGAGAGACAATATTTTAATTGTTAATGAAGAAGATATCGCGCAAAAATTCAAAAATGAACATGAACCTTATGCCTATTCAAAACGTGAAGTTGCATGTCGAAAAGATTTTGAACAATGTTGTGTTGCTGTTTATGAAATACCACCTAAAAAATCCAACTATCCGTTACACTACCATACAGCAAATACAGAAGTATTTTATATTATTCAAGGAAAAGGGGTATTAGTTACTACAGATGGTAAAAAAGCAATAAAACAAGGGGATTTTATTGTGTGTCCACCTACTGAAAAATCAGCACATAAAATAATTAACACATCAGAAAATGAAATATTGAAGTATATTGACTTTGATACAATTAATTCGCCTGATACAATATATTATCCGGATTCTGGGAAGGTTGGAATTGTTATTCACAATAAATCAAGTAATTTCTATAGAATTGCAGAAGAAGTAGACTATTACGATGGAGAATAAGTATTAACAGTATAGGAATCATGGAGGAAAGTTATCTTAAAATGGTATTAGTTGAAGGAAAAGTTTAATGCGCAAAGTAAAAGCTTTGCTTATAAATACGATAATGTATGCAATTTGGAAGGATTTAATTATATGGGATATTTTAATTTTAATAACAAGCAAGTATATTATAAGGAATTTGGTACAGGTATACCCTTACTATTTCTTCATGGGAATACAGCTTCCTCAAACATGTTTGCGGGAATTGCGGAGAAGTACAAAAATTGTTTTAAAGTGATTTTGATTGATTTTTTAGGACATGGAAAATCAGACAGATTGAATGAATTTCCCATTGATCTGTGGTTTAACGAAGCCGAGCAGGTTATTGAATTTTTGCGTAAAAGGCAATATTCAAAAGTAAACATTATCGGCAGTAGTGGCGGTGCGTTGGTTGCTATCAATGTTGCATTGGAAGCACCTGAACTTATTAATAAAGTAATTGCCGACAGTTTTGAGGGAGAAAAACCGATTAATGCATTCACAGAGAATGTTAAGGCGGATAGGGATTTTTCTAAGCATGATGAAAATACAAAAATGTTTTATGCCTGTATGCACGGTTCTGACTGGGAACAAGTTGTTGATAATGATACCAATGCCATTATCAGACATGAAAAAGAAATAGGTGTATTTTTTCATAAACCTCTACAATTCTTGAAAGCAGATATTCTATTGACTGGTAGTGAAGAAGATGAATTTGTATCTGCTCTATCTCCTGATTATTATAAAAAAGTTTATGGAGAGCTGATTGAAAAAATCGGACATGGTAAAATTCATTTGTTCAATACTGGTGGACATCCAGCCATGCTTACAAATTCAGAGGAGTTTTATCATATTAGTATGGACTTTTTTAAACAGTAAATTGCAATTTGGAATTGAATTGTTTTCTCATTCGTTACAAGTGAAAATTAAGCGTCGTAAAAGGAATTTAAATAATATAATTTTAGGGGTTAAAGTTATGAAGAATAAGAAATGGATTTTTGCAATAAGTATGATTCTTGTTTTGACAATATATGTTGTGATGTCTCGTCCTCAAGATGCTGTAACTTCAATGGAAAAACTAATCTCAAAAAATATTAATACCAATCAATCGATAACTATATATAATTCGATTGTTATTGATAACCATAGACTCGTGAGCTATATACTAAGTAGCAAAGATGAGTATCAAGGTGTTGGCTATGCACATTTCAAAGTAAATAATAAAGGCAAATATGAACTTCTTAATGTTATTGAACCAGACAAAATTACTGAAAAAGCAAGCAATATTACTATATATGAGTTTAATAAGGTAAGAGAAGAAATTTCGGAGCTCATAACTAATGAAGTTTCAATTAATAAAAGCTTATTTATTATCAGTAATAATCCCAATCTTAGCAGAATAGAGCGAATAATGGATAATGGAGAAATTAAAAGCAAAGAAATTAATGTTAACCCATCTATTAGCTTTTTTGACGATTTAGATGGTAATAATAAAGCTGAATACAATTTTTATAATGAGAGCGGAGATATTATTGAATGACAAGGTGATGGAAAAGTCTTTCTTTATTCGGATGATGGATACGAAAATAAAGCGTTTACAGTTGCAAATACTCCTTATATGACAGTAGTTGATAACGTTCGTACTCTATGCGATGGCGGTTTAATTAAAAATGATGATTCTTATTGGCGTTGGCAGGAATCTGAAAGCGGTGAAATGGTATTAATAAAACAGCAAGAAAATGTAGCCTATGCTATAGGATCTGTTATAATTATAACAACTGATGGTAAAATGTATGGAGCTGGACTATACCTTATATTGCAGGTGTATATGCACTATCTTGTCAGGTAAATCCGGATATTACATATGATGAATTTTGGAATATTGCAATAGAAACAGGTAATTCGGTTGATATGCAATTAAACGGACATGAATACACTATGAAAAAAATCATTAATCCGTCAGGAATAATTGATAGAATTTTAAAGGAGATTGATAATGACCAAATATGAAAAAAGTTTATATATTTTGGAAGAGTTATTTGCAAGAGATTATCAATTTGCTTTAGCAACATCAAATGATAATATTCCGTCGGTCAGGTTTGTTGATACTTTTTATGATGATTGTGCCTTTTATATTGTTACCTACGCAAAATCAAAGAAAGTAAAAGACATTGAAAAAAATCCTGAGATATCAATGTGCAATAAACTATATAGATTCAGTGGTATTGCTCGCAATATAGGGCATCCATTATTAGAAGAGAATCATGCAATCAGACAGAAATTGATAGAAGTGTTTGAACCATGGTATTTTGCGCACAATGACGAAAATGATGAAAATATGTGTTATGTAAAAATAGAATTAAAACAAGGTTTCTTTTATAAAGAAGATATCGGATATAAAGTTGATTTTGAAGAACGAAAAGCTGAAGAATTTCCATTTAAAGTTGATATAATCGATTAAATATTAGAAGGTTCATCAAATTTCATAAATAAGATTTTAGTAAAAAATTGTAAGAGATAATATTTTGATTGTTAATAAAGAAAATATCATGCAAGAACACAAAAATGAAAATGACTCTTATGCTTATTATAAACGTGAAATTTCATGTTGAAATCTGGTTTTATGTAGAAGAGAAAGGGGCATTAAATTTGATATCTGAAATTAGTCATATAACATTTATTGTTGAAGATTTAGATAAGGCAACAACCTTTTTTGAAAAAATATTTGAAGCTAAAGAAGTATATAATAGCGGAGAAAATAAATTTTCTATATCAAAAGAGAAGTTCTTTTTAATAAAAAATCTTTGGATAGCTGTTATGGAAGGCAACCAATGCGAAAGAAGTTATAACCATATAGCATTTAAAATAGATGAATCAGATTATGAAATGTATCTTAAGAGAATAGAAAAGCTCGGATTAGAGATAAAAAGAGGAAGGGACAGAGTTACAGAAGAGAGTCGTTCAATATATTTTTATGATTATGATAACCATCTTTTTGAACTGCATACAGGTACTCTAGAAAACAGACTTCTTCATTATAAGAAGTTTAACTAAAAATTGTTACTGCTGCATTATTACTGCTTGTCAGAGGTTATATTATAACTTTACAAAAATTAAGTGCAAATAGGGGAGTTATATTTGTTTAGTGTTATTTAGGAGGGCTTGTGTGAGAAGAACAGTGATTTCAATAATAATATTAGTATTACTTTCTATAAGCATATTTATATTTAGTTATGAAAAAATGTCCGAAGTAAATAATGAGGTATTTAAGTTCCATAAAGAAACAATAGCCGAAAAAGAAGGACATGATATAAATGATTTTTATATTAGTGAATTGACTATAGATGTGTATAGAGGGTTTTGGCTTGAAGATCAAATAGTAACTACTGATAATCCGGAAATTATAAATAATATTTTGAGTATTATAGAAAACATAGGGGTAAGGAAATCAGTGTTTTCAAATAATATGCAGACAACTTATCATCCTAAGGCTAAAGAGACCTATATATTGCATTTTAAAAGTAACTATGATACTTACTATGATATTTATATTTATGATAGAAAACAATTAGGTATCAGGGGAAGAAATTATGAAGTTTATAAAATTATATCAGGATATGCTTATGAAGAATTATTTAATATAATCACTGGAGAAATTCAAGAAATAAATATTATGACAGAACCAATGAGATAGCACATACTGTTGGCGAAAGTCACCAATGGCAAGGCTTTTGAAAATAAATTATATAAATATGAAGCAGGTAAGCTTATAGAGAAATAGAATTTTAGAGAACTTTTGGGACAGACCTTAGAGCGATATTTTTTTCATCACTCTAAGGTCTGTATTCAAAGTTACTCTCGGTCTTTTTATTTAATAGGAAAAACTTAAAATTAATAAATTGTTAATAATTAGTTTATAGTTATTCAAGACTGACAATGTATTATGTATATACAATTACATAAACGTTTATGATTATAGGGTGATTAATTATATATTGGAGGCAGGAAAATGAATTTTAATAAAAGATCAGCTATATTTGCTGTTTTTATTCTGGGTGTATTGGTTTTTGCAACATCAGCCTTTGCAGATATCATGCTTGGTTCGGGATATCACAGCTTGAAAGATTCTGCAAAGACAACAATGGAAAGATTGACAAACGAGGTTGATAACTTTAATGTTGATGTCATTATATCTTTAAAAGTTGATGGAGAAACTTTTATAGAATCAACTGATAATACAAAATTTGACATTGCAAATCAAGCTCAGGAAACAAGCGGAACAAATCTTGAAAAAGGTGAAATAAGGGATAGATATATGTACATTGATGAAAATCAGTATATATATAAAAATTTCGAGGATGGTTCATATAATGTTATAAAGAAACAAAAATCTGATAATAGTGACAGAAAAATATTTGAAAATCCCTTTGAAGAAGAACAAGTAATGGATGCAGAAAAAATTATGGATGCGTTTGTAGGAAGCCTAGAGGATATTATTCAAATCGAGGAATCAGGCGGAAAGAAAATGTATATGGGTAATATATCAAACACAGAAATCCCTCCTCTTGTGAATGCTGTTTCATCCTTTGCATTAAAATATTCAATAATTAGTGAATATACGGCGAAAAGGCTGGAGGTTCCATACCCTAAATCAAATATCTATGTTATAGAAGCATCAGGCAAGGCAATTGAAAATGAAGAGGGAATTATAGAAAGTGGTATTTTTACTGCAAGTATGTCAGCAGAGGACAATAGCGGTACTGAACACATTTATACTGTTGAATTTTCAATTGACATAAAAGATATTAATAATACAGTTGTCACAGCTCCAAACTTAGCCGGACAAAAAGTTACTTATACTAAAGAAGGCTTTGAATTTGATACGAAATATATCGGAAAATATAAAAACGACATTGTGAAAGAGGTGGATAATTCTTTTGTAAAACAAGGTGAAAGAATAATAGAGATAACCTCTGTTGATGACGACAGCATAAAAGGCAGATATTATGAGACTTATAATGAAGGATATGAACCTGATACGGTAAGAAACTTTGAGTTTACTTCAAAATATGGGGAGTCAAGACATTACACGGTACTGAATTATACGGACAGTAACGGCGAAAAGAAAAATGGAATTATCCATCGTGAAGGATTACAAAATATCAACGTATCATTTGACGTTGAATTTAGTGAAGATGATAATGGAAATGTGGATGGGTATTCATATTCAACTTATGATGATGATTTTGACAGTCGTTTCATCAAAATATTAGAATAACAGTATAATTAAAGGGCGTGAAGACTTTGATCTTTGCGTCCCTAAACCATTTGCGGGAGGTAATTTTGGATAAAGCAATTATAATCGAAAATCTTTCGAAAATTTATAAAAATAATCGCGGAATACAGGACATTAATCTGGAAATTGACCGTGGGGAAATATTCGGATTTTTAGGACCAAATGGAGCGGGGAAGACTACTGCAATGAAAGTTATGGTAGGCCTTATGAAAGCTGACAAGGGTGATGTTTTTTTAAACGGTTATAGAATTTCAAAGGACTATGAAAAGGCAATGAAAAAGGTCGGCTGCATTATAGAGAGCGTAACGCCCTTTCCTTATCTGACTGCATATGAAAATATGAAGCTGTGTGGACGGTTCCATGATGATGTGGATGGAGTGAGAATTGATGAATGTCTGGAGATTACAGGGCTTATTAAATATAAAAATGAGAAGATAAAGCACTATTCTTTGGGAATGAAGCAAAGAATCGGTATTGCTATGGCAATTATATCAAATCCTGAGATTTTAATTTTGGACGAGCCTTTAAATGGGTTAGATGTTGAAGGTATGGTAGAGATGAGGAAATTAATACTTAATTTGTCAGAACAGCACAAAACAACATTTTTCATATCCAGTCATTTAATACATGACATAGAGCTCACATGCAGTAAAGTTGGCATTCTGTATAATGGCAGGCTTTTAGGTGTAGACAGCACACATAGTATTCTAAAAAATTATTCTTCTTTGGAGAATTATTATTTAAGTGAGGTAATATGAATGCAGACTCTTAAAGCAATATACATAAACGAAATATTTAAAATATCTAAAAAGAAAAAGGTCATAGTAGCATTGATATTTTCTTTTTTATCAGTTATTGTTACAGCCATTGCAGTATATGCCTTGAATAATTTTGTAGGAATAGGTATAACGGGAAGCTCAGAATTTTCAATTATGGCTTTGACAGTTTTAAGCTACACATTTTTCCCTCTTTTTACTGTTTTTATCTGTGTTGATATGTTTGCCGGAGAATTTGCAGAGCATACGATTAAACTTACTATTACAGGACCTGCTTCAAGATTTAAGGTATTTTTGGGGAAAATTCTTGGAATTGCCGGATTTATTATGGCTAACCTCATTTTTGTAATGATTTTGTCCCTTATGATTTCTTTCTTTATAAACAGAAGTATGCCAAATTTTTTTAAAATATTAATTGCATATATCATGGAATTCTTTCCGATTTTTATCTTTGCATTGGCGGTTGTCTTGATTTCAAATATTACCAAGGGACCAACAAGTGCTTTTATGCTTTCTATTCTTGTGTTTTTGGTGTTTAATGGATTAGGCTTGGTTTTTCCGTACTTAAAAAGTTTATTATTTACATCCGCTTTTGATTGGTATAGATTGATATTAGGGAGCTATATAAATTTCAGCAAAATACTCAGGATATTTCTAATTTTGCTAGGTTACGGTATAATGTTATTTACAGCAGGATATTATCTGTTTGAAAATAAGGATATTTAGGACAATTTTATGGATTTAAAACAAAGATTTTTAACACAAAGTATGATGACGCTCATAGGCACAATTATTATTACCGGATGTGTCGGTTATGCCTATGTCTGCTTTTATAATTTATTAAACAAGTCTCCTATTTCCGGCGGCTTGGGGGAAACGGCCGTAATCGTTATGGAAGACGATAATATTATATATAATAATGAGGAATTCAGCAGACTGCAAATTAAAGAAATGCTGATGAATATAAGTGTTAAAAATAATTATTATGACAATGGGGATAGAAATTACAGCATAAATGCAGAAAGCTTTACAACATCAAATGGTGGCAAATATACGATAATAACTCTTAATCCTGTTATAAATGCAGATGATAATTATAGGTTCCTTATTGTGTTGGTTTTTATAACTTTTCTGATAGTCTTTGTTTCAGCAAGCACAGTTATACAAAAGCAAAATATGAAAAATATAATAAAGCCCATTACAAATTTAACAAGAGAAACTGAGAAGTTAAGAACCGGCGAGCTTGAAACAGCAATTACAGATTATGGCTATGGTGAGATTAGAGAGCTTGGAAGCGCTGTAGAACAGCTGCGTCTTCAGCTTAAAAATTCCATATACTATCAGCAAAAATATGACGAAAACAGGAAATTCCTAATATCAAGCATATCACATGATCTTAAAACCCCTGTTACATCCATAAGAGGATATATAGACGGAGTTCTGGACGGTGTTGCTGACACTGACGAAAAGAAGAAGTATTATTTATCAAAAGCCGTAGATAAAACAAAGCTGATAAACACCATGATAGAGGATTTGCTGCTATATTCCAAGCTGGATTTAAATCAAATGCCATTTGAAAAAGAAAAAGTTAATATTGTGAAATATATGGAAGGTTGTGTTGAGGATAGCTCAGCAGAATTTGAACGTGAAAATAAGAGTATAATTTTAGAGAATGAACTTTCAAATATATATTTCGTAACAATAGATAGTGAAAAATTTAAACGCGTGATACAAAATATATTAGATAATGCCAAGAGAAACATTGAAAAAGAATCCGGTCAACTGAAAATTATTTTAAGAGAAACAAATTCATCAGTTATAATAGAGTTTAAGGATAACGGCAAAGGAATCAGCAAGGATGACTTGCCCTATGTCTTTGACAGGTTTTACAGGGCAGATACTGCAAGGGCAGTTGAGGGTTCAAGCGGTTTGGGACTTGCAATTGCAAAGCAGATAGTGGAAGTCTCAGGTGGACGAATTTGGGCAATTTCTGAAATTGGCGAAGGTGCTTCCATTATTATTTCTTTAAAAAAGCTAATTGAGAGGAAATAGCATGAAAAGGATATTAATTATTGAAGATGATAAAAGCATATCAGAGCTGCAAAAGGATTATTTGGAAATGAGTGGCTATGAGGTTATTTGTGTTTTCGATGGTGACACCGGTCTTGAGTATATGAAAAATGATAGATTTGATTTGGTTATTTTGGACTTGATGCTTCCTCAAAAAGGTGGATTTGATATATTAAAAGAGATATACGATTCAAAACAAATACCGGTACTTATTGTGTCTGCAAAGTCCGATGAAATATATAAAATTAAAGGATTGAACTTAGGTGCTGATGATTACATAACTAAGCCTTTTAGCATGGGTGAATTGGTTGCAAGAGTAAACAGCCATCTGAAAACATATGAAAGGTTTAACAACAATTCAAAGAAAAAACTCATAAGAATAGGAGCGTTATATATTGATAAAGAGGACCGAAGAGTTTTTATGGAAGACACTGAAGTTTTTTTACCCCAGAAGGAATTTGATCTGCTTTTATTTTTAGCTGAAAATCCAAATAGAGTTTTTAGCAAAGAAGAGCTGTTTGAAAAGGTTTGGGGATATGATGCTTTGTCAGATACAACAACAGTAACCGTACATATAGCAAGAATAAGAGAAAAAATTAACACGAACCCTGAAGGATGCCAGTGTATTGAAACCGTATGGGGATCAGGATACAGATTTAAAATTTAGCATAATATTTTTCGATATAGGTGGAACTTATGAAACAAAAATATATTGATATTTATTACGTTTAAGTCTTGGTGTTTTATTCGCTGTTTACACGGCAAAATATTCATCACTGATCAAGCGTCTTAAAGAAGAAAGTAAAATTTTTGAATAAATAGGTAGGCCGAAAATGAGCTAGAGAAGAGGAAATACTGTGGATACTTATAGAAAAAACAAAGCTGGGAATAGAATAAAATATGCTGTGGCATTTATATTGCTTGTGTTAACAGAAATTTATATTGCGTTATATGTTCATGATGAATTTATTAGACCCTACGTAGGGGATATATTGGTTGTTGGTGTAATTTATTGTGCAATACGGATGGTTTTCTCAAAGAAATTTAAATTGCTGCCCCTTTGGATATTTTTATTTGCAGTGTTTGTTGAATTTCTGCAATATATTGGAATAGTTAATATTTTGGGACTGAATGGAAATGCGTTTTGTAGAGTGGCAATGGGTTCAGTATTTGACTGGAAAGACATTATATGCTACGGAGTAGGTTGCATATTATTGGCATTATATGAGAGAGCAGCAGACATTATCGATTTCAAAAATATTTAGGAACATATTTATTATAATAAGTATTTTTACACTATAAGTTAAATATTATAATGTAGGAGGATGTAATGCTAAAAGAAAAAACGTTTTTGATTGCAGTTATTTGTTTGTCCATATCTATTATTATAAGTTCTTTTATAATATATAAGGGTATGGAGCTCAATGGAATTTATGTTAGTAACGGTATGCATGATATTTCACAAAAGCTTGAGAGCGTAAATGATGCAGCTTACTATAATAAGAGTAACAATGATATTATGGACATCAATACTGCGGCCGAATATTTAGGATTAGATACCAATGATTTATTAAAAGTTATTAACGCAAAAGGTATAGACTTTCCATATGTAAAAGTTGGAAGTAATTTTATTATTAATAAAATTGCATTAGATAAATGGATGGAAAACGCAAGAATAGAAATACAATAGATTAATGTTAATGAGCAATATTATAATATAAACGGGGCAGACGGAGATATAAAAAAACATAGATGAACTCTGTTGAATTTACTAAATTAATAATTGAAATTTTTTTTAAGATAATATATAATGTCATAAGAAAATGATTTCATATAAAGTCGTGGTGATTTAATGAAAGAAACCGTCTATATAATTGGAGAATCCAGAACAAATATGGATAATGCCATTACAACAATTTACAATTCGTTTTATATAGCATTTGAAGTTGATGTAGATACAGATAAAATAGTTGATGTGGGATGTACTCATACAATTAATATAACAGAAGATTTCATCAAGAAAATATTTATAGGTAGAAATATCGGCGACTATTGTCATTTAGAACAGGAAATAAGAAGACGTTATCACGGTACTTCTCAAAAAGCCGTAATTGTATCTTACAAGGATGCCATAAAGAAATATCAAGGAGTTAAAAGCAAATTTTATATGTAGCTGCTTTATTTATATGATGTGGTAACAACTATATCGGAATAAATGAAACCCAGCCTGAGACCGGAAATTTGACGGTCTTTTGCTGGGTTTTGTTTTTTTATAGATGTTCTGCTGAGATCCCGGCTTTGTGGAACAAAAAATAAACGGGAATATAAATTTCTAGGAGGTTTTTATGATTACAAATGGTTTTACTTATTTTGCGGTTCTGTGTGCGCTTTGCGGAAGCCTGCTGGCAGCACAGAAGTACATCAAAAACAAGTATGTGCAAAAATTCTTTGGTCTTTTACCGCCTATAGTTCTTGTTTACCTAATCGGCATGATTCTTTGTACTATTAACTTCTGGGATTTGGCTGAAACTAAGCCGGCTTACAGCGCACTTAAGAATAACATTCTGTATGCGATGATTTTTCTGATGCTGCTGCGCTGCGATATCCGGAAAATGATCAAATTGGGCCCTAAAATGATTATAGGATTTTTTACCGGAAGCTTAACTATCATGATCGGATTCATCGTTACTTTTATTGTCATGAAAGGTGCTTTGGGTTCTGATGCATGGAAAGCAATGGGTGCTCTATGCGGCAGTTGGATAGGAGGGTCAGGCAATATGGCAACCCTGCAGGAAATTTTTAATGTAGGTGAAGTGGACTATGCATATGCACTGGTTGTTGATTCTATTGACTATTCTATCTGGGTTATGTTTCTGTTGTGGGCAACTCGCTTTGCACCCATGTTCAATAAGTGGACCAAAGCTGATACATCTCGCCTAGATGAAGTTAGCACACATCTGGGAGCAGAAATGAAAGAACAGAAGAGGGAAATAACCTTTGTCAGTTTAATGGTTCTGATTGGTTCTTCTCTTTTGGTATCTGCAATTGGGCAGAATATAGGAGCATTGCTCAACGAAAGCATGAGCTTTCTAGATAAAGCTACGTGGTGTGTTCTATTTATCACTGCATTGGGATTGATATGTGCGTTGACTCCTTTCGGTAAAATTGCCGGTACAGCGGAACTTTCAAATGTATTTCTTTATTCGGTAGTTGCTTTGCTGGCATCCCGTGCAAACTTTATGGAGTTAAATGATGCTCCTATGTGGATTTTGGCTGGATTTATGATACTTGCAATTCACTGCGTGCTGTTCGTGATTCTTGCCAAGCTTTTGAAAATGGATCTGTTTACATGCGGCGTTTCTTCTTTGGCCAACATTGGCGGTGTAGCTTCAGCACCGATTTTGGCAGGTACTTACAGTGGATCTTTGGTTCCTGTAGGGGTTTTAATGGCTCTGTTCGGAACTGTGTTCGGCACCTACCTGGGTATGATAACCGGCTATATTATGAAATTTCTTACTTAGTTGCTTATTAGGTCATCCTACTTGATATCTTGCGCTATAAATTGTACAATGATTTTGAATATGTGTATAATAAAAAACTTTTGTGCGTTGAGATATATAGGCGTCACAAAGAGTCTGGTAACAGAGAAACTTCTCTTTTACAGACTCTTAAATTTTCAAGGTAAATAAAGAAAATTTGGTGAAAAGTTACATAGAGGTATGTTTACAACAAAAGGTTATGTAATATTATATAATTTTTTATACATTACTATTAATTGTAAAAATTAAGACTAGGAGTGATGATAAATTGTTAAATGAAAAAATATTGAGTATGAAGGACGAAATTATTAAGAGCGTTCAGGGATGTGTCAAAATTAAAAGTGTTGAAGAGGAATCTAAGAAAGGCATGCCATTTGGTGAAGGTGCACACAAAGCGCTGGAATATTGTTTGCAACTTTCAGAAAATTTAGGATTTAAAACAGTTAATGTAGATAACATGATAGGTTATGCCGAGTATGGTTCAGGTGATGAAATGATTGCTGTTCTTGGTCATTTAGATGTTGTGCCTGAAGGAGACGGATGGACATATCCTCCTTATGCAGCTGAAATACACGACGGAAAAATTTACGGAAGAGGAACTATTGACGATAAAGGGCCTACAATAGGAGCATTATATGCATTAAAGGCTATCAAAGATTTAAACATTTCTTTAAAAAGAAGGGTCAGAATTTTCTTTGGGCTAAATGAGGAAACAGGGAGTAAATGTGTAAAGTACTATGTTGACAATGGTGGAGAAATTCCTGTTGCAGGATTTACCCCTGATGCCGATTATCCCATAATTAACGGAGAGAAAGGTATTGTTACCGGCAAATATACACGAAAATTAAATCAAGACGGTGATTTTATTTTAAAATCTATTAAAGGCGGTATTGCTGCAAATGTAGTTCCCGATTATGCAGAAGCTGTAATTATGGTCCCTGTAAATAAAAAAGAGCAAATAAAAGAAATTTCAGAAAAATTTGAAGAAATAAAAATTGAAGAAAAAGAAGATTTAATAATTGTAAAAAGCTATGGTATATCTGCTCATGGTAGCACTCCTGAAAATGGGAAAAACGCGATAACACATCTGATGATGTTCTTGGGAGAACTTGATTTCACAGGAGATTTAAAAGAATTTATTGATTATTTCAACAAATACATAGGAACAGATTTAAACGGAGAAAAATTAGGGGTTTATTTAGAGGATGATATATCGGGAAAACTCATATTTAACTTGGGAACAATGATTGGAAATAAAGATGAAATAAGCCTTGAAATAAATATCAGATATCCTGTTAAAAAGACATTTGAAGAATTCATAGATACTTTTAAAGAAAAAATCAGTCTGGGAAGATTGGAAGAAGTTTATTTAAGACATAAAAAAAGCCTATATGTGTCACCAGAAACTGAATTCATCAAAAAACTCCAAAAGGTTTATGAGGAACAATTCGGTGAAAAAGCAGAATTGATTTCCATAGGAGGAGGCACCTATGCAAAGGCTATGGAAAATATAGTTGCGTTTGGCCCTGTTTTAAAAGGGGAGCCAATGGTTGAACACAAGCCCGATGAATATATAGAAATTGACTCGCTGATGAAAAACATTAATGTAATGGCGGAAGCTATTAAAGAGCTTGCGAACTAGCAGTGCAATTCAGAATGCTGTTAAATATAGGAAATTTCAATTGCGCAAAATATTAATTCAAAATGGAGGGCGAAAATGAAAATTACAGATATAAGAATTGGCGAAATTTCAGTGCCTCTTAAGACCCCGTTTAAGACGGCTTTAAGGACAGTAAAAAGTGTGGAGGACATAATTGTTGAAATCCATACTGATACAGGAAATATAGGCTACGGTGAAGCACCTCCTACAGGTGTTATAACAGGAGATACAAAAGGAGCGATAGTAGGAGCATTAAAAGAACATATAATTAAAAATATCATAGGCATGGATATTGAAAATTTTGAAGATATTATGCTCAAACTTGACAAATGCGTAATAAAAAATTCCAGTGCAAAAGCTGCTGTAGATATAGCATTGTATGATTTGTACGGACAACTGTACAACGCTCCTCTTTACAAGCTGTTAGGAGGATACAGGAAAGAAATAATTACAGATATAACAATCAGCGTTAATGATCCTGAAGAAATGGCTAAAGACAGCATAGACGCCATAAACAGGGGCTTTAAAACCTTAAAAATAAAGGTTGGTAAGGATGCAGCCAGAGATATAGAGAGAATGAAAGCCATCAGAAAAGCAGTCGGCTATGATGTGAAGCTCAGGATAGATGCAAACCAGGGATGGAAGCCGAAGGAAGCCGTTAAAGCTCTGAGAAAAATGGAGGATGAAGGTCTGGATATAGAATTTGTTGAGCAGCCTGTTATTGCTCACGACATTGATGGACTGAAGTATGTAACAGACAATGTATCAATTCCGCTGCTTGCCGATGAATCAGTATTTTCACCGGAAGATGCTCTGACAATTCTTCAAAAGAGAGCTGCGGACTTCATTAATATAAAATTGATGAAAACAGGAGGCTTGCATAACGCCTTAAAAATTTGTTCGATTGCCGAAATATATGGAGTTGAATGCATGATTGGATGCATGCTGGAAGCAAAGGTAAGTGTAAATGCGGCAGTTCATTTGGCGGCTGCAAAAAGCATCATAACTAAAATAGATTTGGATGGACCTGTTCTTTGCAGCGAAGATCCTGTAGAAGGCGGAGCAGTATTCAATGAATCTAAAATTACATTGAATACCGAACCTGGTCTGGGAATTAAAAAAATAAATGGAATCAGATACCTGGATTAATCAAATCTAAATATAAAAAGTCCCTACTAATTTAATAAAAAAAGAAATAGCCGTTGTGCTGAGCACATTTAGTTAATGATTGCCGGCAGCGGCTATTTTATATTGTAAAATTTTAGAAATTTGTTATAATTAGTATATTAACTAAAGAGGGCAACAAATGAATAATCGTATAATATATGTTGATTTATTGAGAATAACTGCTACATTTTCCGTAGTGCTGCTCCATGTTGCAGCTGGTAACTGGGGTAATGCCGCATTAGGTACATATGAATGGAATGTATTTAATTTTTATGACAGTCTGGTAAGATTTGGAGTTCCTATATTTGTAATGATAAGCGGGATGTTTTTATTGAATCCTGCTAAAAATATTAGCTATAAAGATATTTATTCAAAATATATATTAAGAATTGTAATTGCTTTTATCTCATGGTCTCTGCTGTATGCTGCGTATGCAAATATATCAAACTATGATACTTTTAACAGGCAGGCATTTATAAAAAGTTTCATGTTCGGGCATTACCATTTATGGTATCTATATATGATTGTAGGGTTGTATGTTATTACGCCATTTTTGAGGAAGATTGCGGTGGATAAAAAAGCAGCCGAGTATTTTCTTTTACTTTCGGTGATTTTTACATCTGTCCTGCCCATAACAATAAAGATATTCAATTTAACCGGCTTAGATATATTTATAAATAAATTCGATTTGTTTTTCACATATGGCTATGTTGGATATTATGTAGGCGGATATTACTTGAGTAAGTATACATTTAATAAAAGCATAAGGAATATTATTTATATATTAGGAATTTTAGGACTTGTTTGTACATATGTATTCACCAATATCATTTCATTGCGGACGGGCAAGGCGGACAGTACATTTTACAGCTATTTTGCCCCTAACGTAATGGTTGTAAGCATTGCGGTATTTACTTTTTTTAAATATGAAGTCTCAAAAATAAAATTTAATCAAAACACTTCAAAATTTATATACATATTATCTGACTGTTCTTTTAGAATCTACCTTGTTCATGATTTTTTCAACATGTTTATATTAAAAGCAGGGATTAATACACTTAACTACAACCCTGCTTTATCAGTAATTTTTGTGGCAATAACAGTGTTTATGGGAAGTTTGGCAACAAGCTTCTTAATAGGCAGGACACCTTTGCTAAAAAGGATTTTATAGCATGAAACATCAATATGGTTAGGCTGACTTTAGCCGCCTATCCAAACATAATGTCGCTGTTGTTTATTCTACTTATATTTAGAGCAAAGAAACAAGAGCGTCAACATCTTCTTTTTTTGTTGCCCAGCTTGTGGCAAAACGCACAACTGTATGGTTTTCGTCTGCCTTTTCCCAAAAACTAAAGGAAATTTGTTCTTGCAGCTCTTTCATTTTGGAATTTTCCAAAACAATGAAGATTTGATTTGTAGGTGAGTTTAGATAAAAGGTATACCCTTTTTCTTCAAAAGCATTTTTTAGTATCTCAGCCATTTCAATTGCGTGGCGGCTGATTTTAAAATACAGGTCATCAGTAAACAGTGTATAAAACTGTATTCCAAGCAAACGTCCTTTTGCCAGCAGAGCACCATGCTGTTTTACAATTGTCATAAAATGTTTTGGTGTATTGTTATGAGTGAACATCACAGCTTCACCACACAAGGCTCCAACCTTTGTACCGCCAATATAAAAAGCATCACAGAGTTTAGCGATGTCAGGTAATGTAACATCTGTGTTTTTGCTCATTAGTCCATACCCTAAGCGTGCTCCGTCCAAATATAATGGTAAATCATATTTACTGCATATTTGAGAAATAGATTGAAGCTCTTTCAAACTGTAAAGAGTTCCGTATTCCGTAGGGTGTGAAATGTAAACCATGCCTGGGAAAACCATGTGTTCATGATTTTCGTCTGCGTAAAAAGTTTTGATGTAATTAAGAAGAGTGTCTGCTTGTAACTTGCCGTGCACGTGAGGAATTTCAAGGACCTTATGACCGGTAAATTCAATTGCGCCGGCTTCATGAACGCTTATGTGACCGGATGTAGCTGCAATTACTCCCTCATACTGTTGAAGGACGGCATCAATTACTGTCTGATTGGTTTGTGTACCTCCAACTAGGAAATAAATATCCGCACTAGGACATTGGCAAAGTGTTTTGATCTTTTCTTTTGCTTCAGTGCAGTATTTATCATTACCGTAACCGGATAGCTTTTCCATATTTGTTTCAAAGAGTCTTTGCAATACTTTTTCATGAGCGCCTTCGGTATAATCGCTTTCAAATGTCAACATATAATGTAATCCTCCTTGCAAGGTTTATAATTGGTTTGTATAAAATTTATTTTATCATATACAGGATAAATTATCAACCAAATGACTTGTGGCGCACTTTGCAAACTGAACTTTATGTGTTGTATAATGAATGACGGAAAATATTTCTTTTATAAAACAAAATAAAATATTATAATGATTTTAACAATATAACACAATAGATTAATTTTACACGAGGTACAAAATATGAATGATATAACAATTAAGTACTTAATGAAAAAACCATTGCTTCACATGGGCATGATTGAGGCTATACGAAGAAATACAGCTGACATAATACATTCAGATAATCATGGCATGCTTATAAAAGAGAAAAAGAGCAACGCCTATATGATAACTGCGGATAATTTTGATAAAGGAAAAGAATTGGTTGGGAAAATACCTAATTGCAGCCTTATAGTGTTACATCAGGGGTTTATGGTAGATTATATTATGAATAAGTTCGGCCTAACACACAAAATAGAAGTTGTTCAGGCTGTGTACATGAAAAAAGAAAAGATTCATGAAAATAATGTATTGGAAATAAGAAAGTTTACTCCAAGACAAATATCAGTGGTATTGGAAAACTACCACATGCTGTCTTATGATGAGATTAAAGAAATATTAGACAACGGCAATTTGTTTGGTGGATACAAAAATGGGACACTTGTAGGTTTTGTTGGGATCCACTTGGAAGGAAGCATTGGGCTGTTAGAAATATTTCCCCAATACCGACAGCTTGGCTATGGAACAATACTTGAAAGCTATCTGGTAAACAGAATGCTTGAAAAAGATTTGGTTCCTTTTGGACAAATTGAAAAAGACAATGTAAAATCAATAAACTTGCAAAGAAAACTTGGATTTGAAATATCCCAGGATGTGTTGTATTGGATGGAATAGACTAAAATAATTATTATTCATAAATACGCATATACTTTAGTCCGCATATCGAAAATATAAAACGTTGGAATTGGAATGAAAAGCCGTTTTGATTATTGCTTAAATCATCTAATTTTGCTCCTCGTGTATGTAAAGTATATGTTTTTGAGATTTGCTTTTTTTATTTTTTGAATATTTTTACAGTTTGTTTTCTTTATTTATTTTCAAGTACATACTATGCCATTATAATGGTTTTGTTACGATTGCCCTAAAACCCGGGGTAAAGTTCATTTTGCGGACGTACTTTATTAATAATAGAAGGGTTTAAATTATGGTTCAAATTAACTTTTATGATGGAAATAATTTACTTAATAATAAATAAATCGTTTATTTACTTGATAATATATGGTATTATTAATGTGTATCGGCCGTTGAATATGAATTAAATACAGCGGCTTATTTTACTGAATACAGAAAACTTGGATGGTGGTGCTTATATGGAAAAATCAAAGGTATATTTTACAAATATGCATACGACTTCGCATGAGAACCTGCAGCAGAAGTTGAAGCGTCTTATTGAGGCGGCTGGGATGAATAAAATTGATTTTGATAGAAAGTATGCGGCAATAAAGATACATTTCGGAGAACCTGGCAATCTTGCGTATTTGCGTCCTAATTACGCAAAGACTGTTGCGGATATGGTAAAAGAGCTTGGAGGCAAGCCGTTTTTAACAGATTGCAACACTCTGTATGTAGGAGGAAGGAAAAATGCGCTGGATCATTTAGAATCTGCATATATTAATGGATTTTCGCCGTTTTCAACAGGATGCCATGTAATTATAGCGGACGGCTTGAAAGGTACTGACGAGTCGCTTGTACCAGTAGAGGGAGCAGAATATGTAAAAGAGGCGAAAATAGGGCGTGCTGTAATGGATGCCGATGTGTTTATTTCGCTGAACCATTTTAAAGGGCATGAGCTTACAGGCTTTGGGGGAGCTATAAAAAACATAGGAATGGGTTGTGGTTCACGCGCTGGTAAGATGGAAATGCACAGCAGCGGAAAGCCTAGAATTTCTCAGAGAAAGTGTATAGGATGCGGTTCGTGTGCAAAGAACTGTGCTCACGGTGCTATTACGTTGACCGAGCGCAAGGCTTCCATCAATCATGATAAGTGCGTGGGTTGTGGCAGATGCATAGGCGTCTGTCCCGTTGATGCGGTTAAGTCTGCTTCGGATGAATCCAACTATATTCTTAACAAAAAAATTGCTGAATACACTGCAGCGGTTTTGAGGGGAAGACCTCATTTTCACATAAGCTTGGTTATTGACGTTTCACCTTATTGTGATTGTCACAGTGAGAATGATATACCCATAGTTCCTGATGTGGGAATGTTCGCATCTTTTGATCCGGTTGCTCTGGACGTGGCGTGTGCGGATGCAGTTAACCGTCAGACAGCTGTTGAAGGAAGCATGCTTGCTAAAAAAATACATGAACATCATGATCATTTCAAAAATATACATCCCGAAACAGACTGGATGTCTGCAATAGAACATTCTGTGAAGCTGAATCTGGGAAGCAGTGAATATGAACTGATTACTATATGATGTAAGCATAGAGTAAAAAAGGTTGACAATATTTTTTACATGTGCTAATATCATTCTGCGGGGAGCTTAAAGAATTAGGCTGAGATAGAACTACTCAAATGTTCAAAACCCTAAAACAGAACAACTGTTTGGAACCTGACCCAGGTAATGCTGGCGTAGGGATTGTATATATCATTAGGATATTAACCTTAAAGGTTGTTTACAAACCTCTCCGTTACCGGGGAGGTTTTTATTGTATATTATAAGGAGGATTTAAAATGAACGCAAATATTGCTATTCAAGTTTTACCGCATGTTGAATCAGACCAGGAAGTTATACGTATTGTTGACGAGGTAATTGCTTATATTAAAAGTACGGGATTAAATTACTACGTTGGGCCCAGCGAAACTTCAATAGAGGGAGACTATGACCAGCTAATGGAAATCGTAAAAAATTGCCAGTTGGTTGCAGCAAAGGCAGGAGCGCCTAAAGTATCAGCTTACGTTAAAATTGGTTTTGTTCCGGATGGCGGGGTGCTGACTATTGACCAAAAAGTTACAAAACATCATAAATAAAGTATCGCCTGTAATGGCTATAGCCGTTATTTTAGTACTATGGCAGTTTTTATCATCAGCGGGCATTGTACCTAAGTACATGTTGCCGTCTCCTTTTGATGTTGTACTGGCATTTGTAAATGACTTTGACTTGCTGATGGAACATGCCGAAACTACTTTAACTGAAGCATTTTTGGGACTTACGGCAGGGACTGCACTTGGATTTGTAATTGCTGTATTGATGGATAGATTTAATTTATTTTATAAATCTGTATATCCTGTTATTGTGCTGACGCAGACGGTGCCTACCGTTGCCATAGCGCCTCTTTTGGTTCTGTGGATGGGATATGGTATACTGCCTAAAATAACGCTGATTGTTATAATAACCTTTTTCCCAATAACTGTAAGCTTGTTGGAAGGTTTTCGCTCGGCAGATAACGATGCTCTGAATTTATTGAGGGCTATGGGAGCTAATAGGTTTCAATGCTTTATGCACATTAAACTTCCAAATGCTTTGAACCAGTTCTTTTCAGGGCTTAAAATATCGGTGTCCTATTCTGTGGTGGGTGCCGTAGTTTCCGAGTGGCTGGGAGGATTTACAGGCCTTGGGGTGTACATGACGAGGGTAAGAAAGTCATACTCATTTGACAAAATGTTTGCTGTGATATTTTTTATTTCTCTCATAAGCCTAATATTGATGCTTTTGGTATCGTATATGAGAAAACTTGCAATGCCATGGGAAAGAGCAAAAAAAGAAAATAATTAACTAGAAAGGAAAAACAAATGAAAAGCAAAAAAAGAATTGTATTTTGCATAATATCCATATTAATTTTATCAGCGTTGATGCTGACATCATGCAGCTCTAACGAACCTAAAAATGAGGTGGATAACGCTGGTAATGATGAAAAAACAAAATTGAAAATAGTGTTGGACTGGACACCTAATACAAATCACACCGGATTATATGTTGCTCAGTCAAAAGGCTACTTTGCAGAGCAGGGGCTTGAAGCAGAAATACTTCAGCCACCAGAAGGAGGAGCTGATACTTTGGTTGGAGGCGGCGGAGCCGAATTCGGAATTAGTTTTCAGGATACATTAGCTCCTAACAATGCTTCTGAAAATCCAATACCTGTTACAGCAGTTGCTTCTTTAATACAGCATAACACATCAGGTATTATTTCTCTGAAAGAGAACGGAATAGATTCCCCTGCAAAAATGTCAGGTCATACATATGCTACATGGGATATGCCGATAGAGCAAGCCATAATTAAAAAGATTGTAGAAGATGACGACGGAAATTTTGAAGATATAGAAATGGTTCCAAGCACAGTTACAGATGTTATCACTGCTTTGCAGACAGATATAGACACAGTGTGGATATTCTATGCATGGGATGGAATTGCAACAAAGGTTAAGGGACTGGATACAAATTACCTTAATTTTGCCGACTATGGAAAAGAGCTGGACTATTACTGCCCTGTTTTGATAGTTAACGACGAATTTGCAAAAAACAATCCTGAAACTGTTAAAAAAGCATTGACAGCCATTAAAAAAGGATATGAATTTGCTATAGAAAATCCAGAGGAAGCCGCTCAAATTTTATTAGATGCAGCTCCGGAGCTGGATTCAGAGATAGTTAACGAAAGCCAGAAATGGTTAGCTGATCAATATGTTGCAGACGCTGAAAAATGGGGATACATTGACCAGGAAAGATGGGATGCATTCTACGGATGGCTGGTTGAAAACAAATTGGTGGAAAATGAAATCCCTGAGGGAGCAGGATTTACAAACGAATATCTCCCAGAATAGAAAAATATGATTAAGAGGACTTAATGATGAAAAAACTGACTACTAATAACATAACTGTAAGTTATGGAGGCTCTAAAATAATTGAAGACATTTCAATAGAACTGAACGAAGGAGAGATAGTCAGTATATTAGGAGTAAGCGGTGTCGGAAAAACAACACTGTTCAATGTAGTGTCAGGACTGATAAATCCTGATTCGGGAACAGTTGAGATTGATGGGAAAAATATTACGGGAACCACAGGAAATGTAAGTTACATGCTTCAGAAGGATTTGCTGCTGCCGTATAAAACAATAATCGATAATGTTTCTCTCCCGTTGGTAATTAGAGGAGAAAAGAAATCCAAAGCCAGAGATGCCGCTTCTGTATATTTTGATGAGTTTGGGCTGGAAGGAACACAAAATAAGTATCCGAACCAGCTGTCCGGCGGAATGAGACAGAGGGCGGCATTGCTTCGAACATATTTGTTTTCTGATCAGGTTGCACTTTTGGATGAGCCTTTCAGTGCTCTTGACAGCATAACCAAGAGCAGCATGCACCAGTGGTATCTTGGTGTAATGGAGCAGATAAAGCTGTCAACATTTCTTATAACACACGACATTGATGAGGCTGTTTTATTATCCGACAGAATATACGTTATGGCAGGAAAACCAGGCAAGATAGCGGAAGAAATACTTATAGAGGACCCTAAACCCAGAAACAAGGATTTCGTGGTGAGCGAGAGTTTTATGAGATATAAGAAGCACATTCTTGAGAAATTAGAAAGTTAAAGTTATAAGGAGGGGATAAAATGGCTATTTTTGATAACAGTGCATCTGACTATGATGCATGGTATACAGATAAAAAAGGAAGCTTTGTTGACAAAGTGGAAACTGGGCTTGCGTTTGAAATGATGGAAATCAAAAAGGGAATGAAGATACTGGATGTAGGCTGTGGAACGGGAAACTTCAGCGTTAAGCTGGCGAAAAAAGGCTGCAGCGTAACAGGGATCGACGTTTCCGACGAAATGCTTTCCATAGCGAGAAAAAAAGCGTCGGATTTAAACCTTGACATTGAATTAATGAATATGGATGTAAATAATTTATCCTTTGATGACAATACATTTGACGGCGTAATTTCTATGACGGCTTTTGAATTTATTGAAGATGCTCCAAAAGCGTTAAAAGAACTGCTGAGAGTGGTCAAAAAAGGCGGTCAGGTTTTAATAGGCACCATTGCAGGTGAAAGCAGCTGGAGTGAGTTATATCTTTCCGAGCCTTTCAGGGAAAACACAGTATTTAAATATGCTAAATTCAGAACCGTTGAAGAAATTAAGGACTGGAACAGAGAAAAGCTTGTAGACACAGGCGAATGTCTGTTTGTTTCTCCTCTTGCAGAGGACTGTGATTACAACGATGAAACAGAAAAAAATCTATCAAAAACTACAAATGGAGGCTTCGTATGTGCGCTATGGAAAAAATAGCTTCCTGCCAGATTGCATTTACCCCCATAGTAAGTGATGACTACATGGAGGATGTAGACAAGGTTCTTAAAATCATAGATAATTCAGGATTGGAGTATGAGGTGGGCTCGCTGTCAACCTTTGTTAGAGGTGAAAAAAGCAGGGTTTTGAACCTGATTTCCCAAATATATGATACAATGGACGATATAACGAATTTTTCCATGGATATTAAAATCTCCAATATATGTGGATGTGGGAAATAAAACGACACGAAGTATTTTAATAATTTGCCATATCGATGGTTTTGCCATAAATTTGGGCTGCAGAATATCCTGCAGCCTTTAAGTTTATTTTGATTTTAATGAATTTGTAATGCTGATGAAACTGCTGGTGAGAATTGCAATATCGGAGCTTACTGCAACAGAATCAAATCCCATATCAAAATTTTTTGAAGCACTTTTCATATCATTTGCATATATCATTACCGGTTTATTAGCTTTTTTACACGCTGCAACTATTCTGATGAGCGCTTTTTTAAATTTGTCCGCATCAAATTGGCCTGGTATGCCCATACTTATGGATAAATCATAAGGACCTACAAAAATTGCATCTACTCCGTCAATAGACGCAATTTCTTCAATATTTTCAAGACATCCTAATGTTTCGCACTGAGGAATAATCATGGTTTCATTGTTGCACTTATTAAAATAATCCTCAAGAGGCGATGTGAAATCTTCAAAGCCGTAGCCTGTAGCTCTTCCGAAGAAAAAACCTCTTTCTCCTAAAGGGGCGTACTTGCCGTATTTAACCAGATGCTTAACTTGCTCAACAGTTTCGACGCAGGGTACAATCAAACCTTCTGCTCCTATATCCAGCATTTTGAGTACGGCAGCTCTTGAAATTTCCTTGATTCTTACAAACGGTGTCAATTTGCTCAGTTTAGCTGCCCGGATAAATTCCATTGTACTTTCTTCCGCAAAAGGTCCGTGCTCTGTATCGATTATAATATAATCCAGTCCGCTGTATCCCAACCCTTCAACAGCATTGGCCGTTCCCAGTTCAGAAAAAGTACCTATTGTTTTTTCTTTTTTAACCATTTTTTGTTTTGTGTAGTTAATCATTTATGTTCCTCTTTAATTTTATTTGTATTTCAATGAAGAATGTTATAACTATATACATTTTATCAGACAATAAGGTAAAATCAAATAAAAAATCACACTATATTTCCTTGAAAGACATAATGATGTGATGTACAATGAAATGGATGAATAAGCAGTATTTTTGTAATCATGAGGCGCATATGGCAGAAAAGGTTTACGATTCCAAAACCATAAGAAAACAGATTTTTTTTCTTATTATTCCTGTAATGCTGGAGAATATGTTTCAGATGTCTGCAGGGCTTATATCAGCTGCTATGATCGGAAGGCTTTCTCCCATGCTTATATCAGCACAGGGAATATGTTCAAGGATAACTGGCATACTTTGGTGCTTATTTAAAGGCATAGGGATTGGTGCAACCGTTGTTACCGCAAAAAACCGCAATGAAAATGACATGGCGAAGGCAAGGCAAACATTTGAGCAGACATGTGTGACAGGGTGCATTATTGCATTAGCATTAATCATAATTACCATGCTAAATTCAGGGAGGATAATATCATTTTTTACTTCCAGTCCTGATACATTTTATGCTGCGAGCCAATATTTAAAGATAGTAATTTTAACAGCCCCATTTCTTTTAATAATGTCGGCGGTTACTGCGGCCTTTCAAGCATGCGGCAATACAAAGACTCCTATGTACGTAGCAATAGTCGTTAACATAATAAATGTTGTAGTCGGGTATCTGCTTATATACGGAAAATTTGGATTCCCGAGGTTGTCTCTTCAGGGGGCTGCCATAGCATTGCTTCTTTCACAGGCGTGTGGATCATTTCTGGGAATTTATCTGCTGTACAATAAAAGATATGGGCTGTTCTGCACAGTTCCTGAAAAAAGCAATTTGATGAAAATAGACTTTCTACTTGTCAAAGAGATTTATTCTTTAGGAATTCCTGCTGCGTTTGAAAGTATATTTTGGCAACTTTCGGCCGTAGTAATGAGCAAGGCGATACTATCTTACGGAGAGGTGACATTTGCTGCTTACCAGCTGGGGCTTCAGGCTGAGCTTATGTCTGAGATGCCTGCGGTTGGAGTTGGAATTGCTGCTACATCCATGGCTGCTAACGCAATAGGAAAAAAAGACGGGGTGCTGCTTAAAATTTATTCAAAGCAGCTAATCAGAACATCTATTGCTATAAGTACCTTTACTTCGTTGCTTATAATTATATTTCCCGGTGTGTTTATGGATTTTTTTACAAACAACGCAGAGATAAAGGCAATAGGAATAAAATACCTCATAGTGATGGGATTTATACAGACTCCGCAGAATCTATCAAAGGTGTTAAATGGAATCATACGTTCTGCAGGGTACAAAAATATACCTATGGTGATTTCGTTCTTAGGGATATGGGTTGTAAGAGTTCCTTTGGCTCTTCTTTTTGCATATGTGCTAAAGCTTGATATATTCTTTATATGGCTTTGCATGGCAGCAGATCAGCTGTTTAAATGCCTTGCCAGCGGAATAGTATTTAAAACTAAGAATGTTGATGTTATAAAAGAAGAAAATATATTTTGAAATATAATAAACTGTCCGGAGTGAAATATGGAAAAAAAAGATTTTGAATACAATTATAAAAAAATAAAAGCACTGTCTGATGTTAATAGAATGATGATTTTAAACAGCCTTTCATCAGGCGAATTGTGCGCGTGCAAAATTTTAGAAAGGTTTGATATTACACAGCCTACGCTGTCTTATCATATGAAGGTGTTGTCGGAATGTGGTCTGGTGCATTCGAGAAAAGAAGGGAAATGGACGCATTATTCATTAAATATGGAAAGCGTAGAAAACTTCAAGAAATTTATTTCTGATTTGACTTCTTCTGAGGAGTAATAAGTGGATTGTTTTTATCATGTTAAAAATACGACCTACCATCTTGCTGGCAGGTCGTATTTGCATTTACTTTTGATTTTTTAGAATTTCTGCAATCTGACTTGGCTTTAGTACCTTGCCATATGAAACGACTTTTTCGTCAATGACGATGGCCGGCGTTTGCATCACTCCGTATGAGACAATATCTTTAATGTTTTCAACTTTTACAATCTCTGCCTCAATTCCTGTTTCGCTTATTGCAGCTTCAGTATTTTTTTTAAGTGCTTCACAATTTTTGCATCCTGATCCTAAAATTTTTACTATCATAATTAGCTCCTTTTATTAAAATAAATATCCAATGAAATTGAAACCATATCCTATTATAACTATTCCTACTACTACTATTGCAACAAATATAACCAATAATTTCTTTTTGACAACCTGATTTAGCATAATTATAGAGGGAAGTGATAAAGCAGTTACTCCCATCATAAATGTAAGAACTGTTCCTATACCGACACCTTTTGTAACTAATGCTTCTGCAATAGGCAAAGTTCCAAAAATATCTGCATACATTGGAACTCCCACAGCTGCCGCAATAATCACGGAGTACCATTTATCACTGCCAAGCACAGCAGATATAATTGATTCGGGAATCCAATTGTGAATTAAAGCGCCTATACCTACACCAATTAAAATATATTTCCATACTCTTTTTATTATTTCCAACACTTGATTTTTAGAAAAGTCAATTCTTTCATTTACTGTTAATGTGTATTGATCAGATTCCAGAGCTTTATTTCCGTACACGAAGGGTTCAACGTATTTTTCAAGCTTCATTTTGCTTATAAGAGTTCCTCCTGCAACCGCAAGAATTAATCCCACTACTACATACGCCGCTGCCAATTTCCAGTTAAATATGCTTGCCAGCAACAAAAATGAGGCTAAATCAACGAGAGGTGAAGATATTAAAAATGAAAAAGTTACTCCTAACGGCAATCCTGCGCTTGTAAATCCTATAAACAGCGGAATTGATGAGCACGAGCAAAAAGGAGTAACTGTTCCAAGCAGAGCTCCAAAGATATTGCCGGAAATTCCGTTGAATTTTCCTAATATTTTTTTTGTTCTCTCCGGAGGGAAGTAGCTTTGAATATATGATATAATAAAAATCAAGAAAGATAAAAGTATGAATATTTTTATGGTATCATATATAAAGAAGTGTACGCTTCCACCCAATTTTTCTTCGACATTAAGTCCAAGTACATTTTCCACCAGCATGTTTACAAGGTTTGACAGCCAGTTCATTTTCAAAAGTTGATCGTTAAAAAAGTCAAATATAACCATCTTATCTCCTTTATGGTGCTAAAATTAAAACTAATGCACTACAAAACTAATTATAATCGATATATAGATAGCCGTCAATATGAAAAATATGAAAATTATGAAAAATATGAAAATTTATAAAAAAACTGATATATAAGCGTTCAAATTAATGATAATTCATCAATCTGCAGGCTGTTAAAAAATATGCAGCCTGAACGCCCATATATCAGCATTCCTAGTCATCAACCATAAATATGTGCTCTGTTTTCAATCTTTTTATAGCTTCTTTAGATATCTGAAGAAGTTCCTTCTGTTCTTCAAAAGGCAGCGGGGATTTTGTCAAAATAACTTTGCAACTTGTTGGCCTAATAGAATCAGCGGACAGTCCACTTATAAGACCTGAAAGAGTATCTACCTTTTTCATGGGTACAAAAAAATTAATCAATACTGATTCTGATTCGTAAAGGCAGTTCTTAAGATTAAAGTTTATTATGTTGTCATGATGACTCATATATCCCTGGTATACACATTCACAATTTTTCAGGTCATCATTGTCGTCAACCTTGTAATACAGTGTTGCGGTTGTTTTTTTCTTTGTGTCATCATATTTAAGATGAATTACAGAGCTTGAAATATTTTTTCCAATTTGAAGATACATATGCAGTATGTTGGACTGCCATATGTGAACCTGTTCAATTTCTGCGTTCCCGCCGTAGTCATAATCAATCAGGTTAATAATATTTATATTTAAAGCTTTTGCTATGTCAAACAGTGTTACTATGTCCACGGTTATTTCACCAGATTCATATTTTGATACAGTGGACTTGCTTTTACTTATAACTTTTGCAAGATCATCAATGGTCATTTTTTTTATTTTTCGAAACATCTTTATTTGACTACCCACGTGTTGCAATATCTCGTTAGTCATATGCAGTCTCCTTTGCTAATGTTGCGTTAACTATATTAATATTCTTTAGATTCTAAGTATATAATATATAATTTTTGTTGTCAATAAACCGAAGGTAAAAATGACTATTATTTAACAAATAGAAAAATTGCGGTGACTCATTTATGTTTAATGGCTTTTATTGTATGTACTGGTGTGTTGAAAGATAAAATTCATTAGAGGAAACTTGTATTATTATGCAAAAATAGCAAAAAATAATGAAAAGATGATGCAAACATAATAAATAAACTAAATTTTACGGATTTTTGAGAATAATAAGGGAAATTTTTTGAAAAATAAGTATTGAAATTATTTTAAACAATGATATAATAAAACCAAGGTCAAAGAAAGTCAAAGTTAAAGTCAGACAAAGGAAGTGAGAAAATGTCTAATAATTTAAGTGATATAATAGAAGGTTTTATAAAGGAGCTTCTTGAGGCTAATAATTACAAAGCCGTAGAAATTCAGAGAAATATACTAGCTCAGCAGTTTGACTGTTCTCCTTCTCAGATAAATTATGTTCTGTCAACACGATTTAATAATGACAGAGGATATTTAGTTGAGAGCAGAAGAGGCGGCGGAGGATATATAAGAATTTTCAAAGTTCAGTCATCTATGGAAAATGAACTGGAGAGATTATTGAACGATAGTATCGGAAACAATATTACATTAAACAAGGCATTTGACCTTTTGCATGTTCTGTCAGACAGGGGAGTTATTTCTCAAAGAGAACTCAGAATAATGCAAAGTGTTTTAAGTGACCGCGCTCTAAGTAATGTATCCTATGATGACAGAAATAAATTAAGGGCGGATTTGTTGAAAGAAATGATTTTAACGTCAGTTGATGATGATTAATAGAAATAGAGGAGGGTGTAAAAATGTTGTGCAGTGAATGTGGAAAAAATGAAGCTAAGGTTCATGTAACGCAAATAATAAACGGAAAAAAGACTGAGAGTCATTTGTGCGAGGAGTGTGCAAAGAAAAATCAAACTTTATTAAACTCTAGTTTTTCAATGGAAAACTTATTTTCAGCAATGCTTAACAATGCATTTAATACAACAACATACCTGCCTGCCAAGGGATGTTCAAAGTGTGGAATGACATTTGATGAATTTAGGACTACAGGAAAATTCGGTTGCAGTGATTGCATTGAAACTTTTAAACCAAGGTTGATACCTGTTATTAAAAACATACAGGGATATGATAGACATACTGGAAAAATTCCAAAGAGGGCAGGAGGAAATTATAGAATTCAAAAAGATATTGAAAAGCTGAAGAATCAGTTAAAACAAGCCATAGAAAGCGAAGAATATGAAAAGGCTGCTGAACTTCGAGATAAAATACGACAAATGGAAGGAAGTATGTAGGGGGTGTGCGGTATGGAAAGTAAGGACATAGTAATAACAAGCAGAATAAGGCTTGCTAGAAATTTGAAGGATTACAGGTTTCCAATAAAAATGAGCCAGGAAGAATCAAGTAAGGTGATTCAGGAGGTAAATAAAGCTGTCAGTGGGACAGATTTAAATTACAACCTTATATACTTGAAAGATCTATCTGATATGCAGAGAAATGCGTTGGTTGAAAATCATCTTATCAGCCCTGCGCTTGCGAACAACAAGGACAGAGGAGCACTATTGCTAAGCTCTGATAAGAATGTTTCCGTAATGCTTAATGAAGAGGATCATGTTAGAATTCAGACTTTGGAAAAAGGCATGTCTTTGAAGAAATGCTGGGATTTAAGCAATAAAATTGATGATGTAATAGAAGATTCGGTTGAATATGCATTTGATAAAGAACTTGGATATGTAACTTCATGTCCTACAAATATAGGAACAGGTATGAGGGCATCTGTTATGATTCATTTGCCTGCACTTTCAATTACCAATCAAATTGAAAAATTATTGTACGGTGTTTCTCAGTTGGGTGTAGCTGTAAGAGGCGTGTACGGCGAAGGAACAAAATCACTTGGGCATCTTTACCAGGTTTCAAATCAAGGTACATTAGGAGCATCCGAGGAAACATTAATTGATAAAATTAACCAGATAGTCAAACAAATTGTAGAAAAAGAAGAAAAGATGAGAGAGCACCTGAAAAAAAATAACTTTGAAGATATTGAGGATGAATTTTACAGGGCATACGGGCTTCTTTCAAATGCCAGAAAAATGGCTACGGAAGAAGCGATGAGGCTTTTGTCGCTTATAAAACTTGGCAGAGAGATGGAAATGATAGATGTTGCAGATGGGAAAAATTTATACGATCTTATGGTCAGAATACAGCCCAACAACTTGCTTACGGCAGAGGATAATGAGCTTCTGCCTAATGAAAGAGACAGTAAAAGGGCAGAAATAATTAGAAAAGAATTATTAAGCTGATTAAGTCTATAATATAAAAGGAGATGAAATTATGATAAGTGGATTCAATAACTCTGCAAAAAAAGCAGTGGAATTAGCTAAGGAAGAAGTAAAAAGATTCAGACAGAATATTCTTGGAACAGAGCATATACTTATAGGACTTATGCTTGAGCAAGAAGGCATTGCAGGAAATATACTAAGAAGTAGATTAGATGTTGAAAAAATAAGAGAAATTATTAAAAATTCGACCGGAGTTGGAGAAACCGTACCTGAATATATAGCTATTAGTCCGAGAAGTAAGTATATTATGGAGCTTGCACGACAGTATTCATCGCAGATGGGCGTTCCATATGTAGGAACAGAGCACATTCTCCTAGGGCTGATAGATGAGGGAGAAGGAATAGGAGCTCAAATAATTAAATCAGTTGTGAGCCTGAAAGAAATTAAAAATGAAGTTATTGAAGCAATCAATCAGGGGAGCGGAAATGCAGACGGGAGTATCCCGAATTTTGGAGAAAATGCGTCTCAAACGCAGAACGACGGCAGTACAAAGACAATAGATAAGTACGGTACTGACTTGAACCAGAGAGCGCGTGAAGGAAAGCTTGATCCCGTAATAGGAAGAGAAGACGTTATAGAAAGAGTAATTCAGATATTGTCAAGAAGAACTAAGAACAATCCGTGCCTTATAGGAGAGCCAGGAGTAGGAAAGACAGCTATAGCCGAGGGTCTGGCTCAAGAAATTGTGAATGGAAATGTTCCTGAAACATTAAAAGATAAAAGGGTTATAACTTTGGATATGGCCGGAATGGTAGCAGGAGCAAAATATAGAGGAGAATTTGAAGAAAGATTAAAAAACGCCGTGGAGGAAATTAAACAGGCAGGTAATATAATATTGTTTATAGATGAACTTCACACAATTATAGGTGCAGGTGCAGCGGAAGGTGCTATCGACGCTTCCAACATATTAAAACCTACTTTAGCGAGAGGGGAATTGCAGATAGTCGGAGCCACAACACTTGACGAGTACAAGAAGCATATTGAAAAAGATGCCGCTCTTGAAAGAAGATTTCAGCCGGTAACAGTTGATGAACCGACTGTCGAAGATACAGTGAAAATATTAAAGGGATTAAGAGACAAGTACGAGGCCCATCACAAGGTTGCAATAACCGATGATGCCATAGATGCTGCCGCAAAGCTGTCGCACAGATATATATCTGACAGATTTTTGCCGGACAAGGCAATAGATTTGATTGACGAGGCTGCATCTAGAACGAGGCTTAAAGCTTCAACCACCCCAAAAGGATTAAAAGAAATAGAAGAAAAAATAAATGAGATAAAAACAGAAAAGAAAGCGGCAATAAACAATCAGGATTTTGAAAAAGCAGCATCCTTTAGAGACGAAGAGAAAAAGCTTGCTGAAGAGCTTGATAAGCAAAGAAAGATTTGGGCTGCAAAGAATTCAAAAGATGCTAAAATCGGTTATGAAGATATAGCGGATGTTGTGTCACAATGGACAGGAATACCTGTAAAGAAACTTCAGGGTGATGAATCAGAAAGGCTTCTTCACATGGAAGATATTCTGCATAAAAGAGTCGTGGGTCAGGAACAGGCCGTTGAAGCATTGTCAAAAGCTATAAGAAGATCCAGAGTAGGGCTCAAAGATCCTAAAAAGCCCATAGGTTCATTTATATTCTTAGGACCTACAGGTGTTGGAAAAACAGAATTGTCAAAGGCTTTAGCGGAATCAATGTTTGGTGACGAAAATTCCATGATAAGAGTTGACATGTCTGAATACATGGAAAAACATTCGGTTTCCAAGCTGGTAGGGTCGCCTCCAGGATATGTTGGATTTGATGACGGAGGACAATTAACTGAAAAGATAAGAAGAAAACCATATTCTGTAATATTGTTTGATGAGATTGAAAAGGCTCATCCGGATGTATTTAATATACTTCTTCAGATACTTGATGATGGAAGACTTACTGATGCCAAGGGCAGAACGGTTGACTTCAAGAATACAGTAATAATAATGACATCAAATGTTGGAGCAAGCACAATCAAGAAACAAAGAACGCTTGGATTCACATCAAATGCAACTGATGAAGAAAAAGATGAATATGAGAAAATGAAGGAAAATGTAATGTCTGAATTGAAGAGGACATTTAGACCTGAATTTTTAAATCGAATTGATGAAATAATTGTATTCCATTCATTAAACAAGGAACATATTAAGAACATTGTTTCATTGATGATAAAAGATCTTTCAAAACGTCTTGAGCAGATGAACATTAAAATAGATTTGGATGATAAAGCAAAGGAACTGCTTGCGGATGAAGGATTTGACCCAGTGTACGGCGCAAGACCTTTGCAAAGGGCAATAAGAAGAAAAATCGAAGACAAATTGTCAGAAGAGATTTTAAAAGGAAGTATAGAAAAATCAGATACAATAAAAATAAGTGCCAAAGATAAGGAACTTGTATTTTCTAATGATAAATAGCGATGGTTAACTGTAAAAGTGCCGGATATTCCGGCATTTTTATTTTAAAAAAATATTATTTATAGTATAATTAATAAAAAGCGTTGAAGAGGTGCATATGAATAGCGAAAAAATACTTTTGCGAAATGGCTGCATTATTGATGAAAACGGCAGTGTTTCTGAACAAAAAAACATATATGTTAATGAAGGCAGGATAGAAAAGATTACGGATGCTGAAAGTGTTGAAGGAGAATACAATGAAGTTGACTGCGAAGGACTATACATTACTCCCGGCTTTGTAAATCTCCATACACATTCACCGATGAATATATTGAAAGGAATAGCTGAAGATGTTTCAATTGGCGATTGGTTCAATGAGAAAATATTTCCCTATGAGAGCAAGCTTGAGGCGGAAGATGTTTATTGGGGAGCAGCAATGGCAGCCGCAGAAATGATCGACAATGGAGTAACGGCATTTGCAGACCATTACTTTGCTCAGGAATCCGTCTACAGAGCGGCTGAATATATGGGAATAAGAGCGGACATCGCTCCTACAATATTTGGATTGTCAGAGGATTACGAAAAACAGCTGTCAGATGCGGAGAGCTTTATACATAAATACAACGGGAAAAATTCAAGAATTAATTTAAGGTTTGGGCCTCACGCTCCATATACCTGTCCCGGCAAGCAACTTAAAGAAATAATAGACAGTGCAAAAAAACTTGGTGTAGGCATACACATCCATGCTTCTGAAACAAAGGAGCAGGTGGAGGACAGCGTAAAGCTTACAGGCAAGACACCGATTCAAATTCTTGACGAAAGTGGAGGCTTGGATATCAGTGCAATAATCGCTCACGGATTATGGACTACAGATGATGATGTCAGTCTGTTAAATGATAATGTTTTTTTTGCATTCTGCCCTAAAACTTATATGAAGCTCAGCATGGGCGAAGGAAACATATATAAGCTTAAAAATAAGCTAAACTATTCGTTCGGTACGGACGGAGCAGCCAGCTCAAATACTCTAAGCCCTTTGGAGCAAGCAAGGCTGTTTGCTTTGAACGGCAAGCTCATGCTTGGCGATGCTGCTGAATTTAAAATCCCTGAAATATGGAAAAGACTCATGAACGGACACGGGCCACTAGGATTCAATACAGGTAAAATCAAGGAAGGTTATGACGCGGATTTGCTTATATGGGACTTGAATCTTCCAAATACATTTCCTGTATATGATCCTCTTGCATCGATAATATACAGTTCTGATGCCCGAAACATAAAATGTACAATGGTACAAGGCGAGTTTTTGAAGTATGACGGGAAATTAAAGGCAGATATAAATCTTATAGCTGAGGAAACAGACAAAATATGCAAAAAAATCATAAGAAGAGGAAAAGGAATTAGCAAAGTGCAGTATAATTAGAACTTGAATTGTACACTTTATATAAGCTTAAATAGATTGAAGTGCAAAATAGGCTCGTATCTATGATAACGGGTTTATTTTGTATGCTCAATATTCAATAACCTTATTGTACATACTTTGCAACTTCTGTTGGGCGTATATTCCTTTTGAAAATTTTTTTTATTTATGAAATGAAAATGTCATGTTTCTTACTCTAATAAGTATAAAGGAAGGTAATTAGTGCAATGTTTAATCATAAAATTGACAAAGAAACTTATATCTCATTTATAACAGAAAATAAGGAAATGCTTTATAGGGTTGCATTTAGTTATCTCCATGATGAAACTAAATCGTTGGATGCAGTTGATGAGGCAGTGTATCAAGGGTATGCACACAGGCATGATTTGAAAGAACCCAAATATCTAAAAACGTGGGTTACCAGAATATTGATTAATGAATGCTTAAAAATTATTAGGAAAGGCAAGAGAGAATTAAGTGTGGATGTTCTGCCGGAAGATTCGCAAAATTCGGGAGAAGATTCAATTTATTTAAAAATTGCAGTTAACAATCTGCCGGAAGACCTAAGAAAAGTGATCATACTAAGATATTTTGTAGGCTTTACAATATCTGAAACAGCAGAAATATTGAGGATACCAGATGGTACAGTGTCTACACGCTCAAGAAAAGCATTGGAAATTTTGAAAATTGAGATATCTGATTAGAAAGGAGTTATTATGCTGGATAATAATGAAAAATGGGATGAATTAAGAAATAAATTATTTATATATCCAGATAATCTTTCTGGAGTAGAGGCAAGATTTGAAAATCGTGTTAAGAGAGAAAAAAGGAAAAAGAGAACTATATTAAGTTCTATTACTGCTTTTGCTGCTTCAATACTTTTTGTTTTCTTGATAAATATAAACCCGGCATTTGCTAATGCAGTATCGGATGTTCCTGTTATCGGCAGGCTTGCTGAATATGTTAAGTTTGATAAAAGTTTAAGTAAGGCAATTGAAAATGAATATGTACAAAGACTAGATCTTGTTTCCTGGGATGGTAATAACAGATTGCTTTTGCCATATGCTATAGCTGATGAAAAGAAATTAATTTTATTTTTTCAAATGCCTGAAGAATTTGAACAACAACCAAATCAATGGATTAATATTTTCTTGAAAAGTATGAAAAACAGCGACACAGGAGAGGAAGTTGAAGGATACGGCTATTCAGCCTCTGGTCTATCATCAGAAGGCAGAGATCAAAATTTTGGCTTTATTATGCAAGATTATCATTTCACGGAAGGGAAAATGCCAAGATCAATAGACTTAGAAGTAGAAGTTAAAATTGAAAATACATTGGATTCAGAGGAAGATGTAATATCGGAAAAACCCTATGATGCTAAATCAAATTCTTCATTTGAAACTATGGGAACCTTTAATTTTCACATAGAATTAGAAGATTTTGTTGAGCCAAAAACTTATGAAATAAATAAGAGCTATACAATACTTGATCAAAATATTATAGCTGAGGATATGAAAGTATACCCTACAGGAACAGAAGTGAACTTTTCATTCCCCAAAGAAAATTATGCTTTTATTAAAGGGCTTGAATTAGAAGTGGTTCAGGATAATTATAAAATTTTAAAAGGTAATATCAACGGCTTTAGTTCTACCAATGATGTTGAGAATACATGGATGCGCATTTTTATTGAATCTAGCTACTTTGATGCACCTAAAAAACAAGAGCTGCTGATTAAGGGAGTTCGTTTATTAAATAAAGATGAAGAATTTATAACCGTTGATATAGATAATAAAACAATAACTCCAAATATTGAAGGGTTAGAGTTAAAACAAGTTATTAAGAAGTCCGATGATGCAACATTAGTTTTTTCAACCCAAACAGTAAATGATGATAATTTTCAAATGTTTAATCGTGATTATAAAGATACAGATGGGAATGTTTATAGACTTGATAGCGAAGGGACTTCTTCATACAATTCTCAAATGGAAACATTAATTACAGTAAAATATCCTCAAAGCGGTAAAGTTGTTTTGCAAAGGTCTCTTGCTCCAATAATATTCTTGGATGAACCAATAAGAATTAAACTACCTATAAATGATTAAGTAAAATTAAAAAGCCGCATGTTATTTTTTAAAAATAATATGCGGCTTTTTATGAAAATATTGTTACAAAATGATGGCTGTAAAATAAACTAGCATCTCTTAACAAGCATCTGTTATATTTTAAATGGTTATTTTTTTCTATAGTTTCCCTGTGATTCATTTATTATATCATTTACGATTTCCATGATATCTTCTGTGTACGAGCGGTAAGGTTCAGATAGAATCGGTGAAGCTTCTTTTGTGGCATCTGATAAAGGCTTAGAAGATATTGTTCCGAATAATAAATAATCTGCAGAGATCCTAAAGTTATTGCATATTTTATAAAGTGTTGCCACGGACATTCCTTTTTTTCCGTTTTCTATCTCAGCTAAAAACTGAGGAGAAATTCCGGCTTTTTCTGCGAATACTTCTCTGGTCATATTCAATTTTTCTCGTCGCTTACGCAGGCGTTTGCCAATTTGAAGCGTGATATTTTCTTCCATTAAATCACCTCTTTTATATATTAGCTATTGCTATCAGCGTATTAAATAAGCTATAATTATATAATTACGCTGGTAGCGTATTTAAAAGTTATCTGAGAAATGAGGTGCATTACTTGAAAAATTTTAGTAAACTAGATACTTGCTGTATCATCGGAGGATGCAGTTCCAAAAAAATAGTTGGGCAAGAAGAGGCTTCTTACTATGAACTTATTAAGCCAAAAATTAAAAATAACATTATCGATTTAGTTGAAAATTCACATGTGTCACATTTTTTAAGCGGAATGAATATAGGTTTCGAGCAGTGTGCTGCTGAAGCTGTAATAGAGCTGAAAGAAAAATATCCGAAGCTGACGCTGGAAGGCATATTGCCATACGAAAACCATTCTATAAACTGGACAGGAGGGCAAAGAAATAAATATTATTCAATTATGAATAAGAGCGACAGAGAAGTTCTTCTGCAATACCACTACACCGATGACTGTATGAAAAAACGAAATCAATACATGATAAATAAATCTAAATATATCATATTTTTCGGGGAAGGTACAAGCTTTCTCGATAATTTAATCGAATATGCAAGAACAAAGGGAAGAATAGTAATAAATATGGATTATGACGAATCAGTATTTCCAAGAAAAAAATATATATTTAATGTCAATTTCAACGAACACTGACTATTGGAGTAGTTCAAACAAGCTGATAGCAATATATGTAATATTTATAATCAAGAGTGAAAATATTTTTTGATAGCAAAAATTACATAAAAAATTTACAATAACTCTTGACAAATGAAAAAAAATAAATATAATTAAATAAAAACAAATATCAGGCGATGACAGGAAGAGTAATTTAGAACTTAGGTTACAGAGAGATAGCGTCGGTGAGAGTCTATCACAATGGTTTTAAATGAAGAACATCCTTGAGCTTTTGACCCAAATTGCATATGCAAGAGTAGGCTCAAACGCATCCGAGCGTTAAAGCGGCAAAGACATGTTAGTGTCTTTCGAGTGAGCTTGTACGCAAGTATATGCTAATTAGGGTGGTACCGCGAATGATATACTCCTTCGTCCCTTTGGGATGAAGGAGTTTTTGTATGCCCGTAATATGTCAAGCGAAGAGATTTTGCGGGTCTGCCTGGACTCAAAAGATACGAAAAAATTAAGCATATTGAAAGGATTGAAAGTTATGACAAGAATTAATGAGTACCGTACACATACTTGCGGGGAAATAAGAGAAAGCCATATTGGCAAGGAAGTAAGAGTTGCAGGATGGTTTGAAAATGTAAGAGATCACGGAGGAGTAAAATTTATTGATTTAAGGGACCACTATGGAGTGGTACAGATTGTTGTAGAAGATGAATCTCTTATAGAAGGTATAAGCAAGGAAAGCACAATTTCTGTCTCAGGCAAAGTAGTAAGAAGAGACGATGATACAATAAACGAGAAGATAGAAACAGGAACTGTGGAGATTGAGGCTGACGTAATACGAGTTTTGGGAAAAATAAGATCACAGCTTCCGTTTGAAATTACTTTGGCAAAGGAAACGAAGGAGGAACTTCGCCTTAAATATAGATTTCTTGATTTAAGAAACAGAGAAGTACACAATAACATTGTTTTTCGTTCTAAAGTTATTTCGTACCTGCGAAATAAAATGAATGAACTTGGTTTTCTGGATATACAGACACCAATATTGACTGCCTCATCCCCGGAGGGAGCAAGAGATTATATTATACCAAGCAGAAAGCATCAGGGAAAGTTTTATGCTTTGCCTCAGGCACCTCAAATGTTTAAACAGCTTTTAATGGTATCGGGATTTGATAAATATTTTCAAATAGCTCCATGCTTTAGAGATGAGGATGCAAGAGCAGACCGTTCACCTGGAGAATTTTATCAGCTTGATTTTGAAATGGCATTTGCAACACAAGAGGACGTTCTTAACGTTGCAGAGGAAGTTTTGTATGATACATTCAAAGAATTTTCTGACAAAGAAGTTTCAAAACCTCCGTTTGCAAGAATACCGTACTCAGAAGCAATGCTTAAGTATGGAACTGACAAGCCGGATTTAAGAAATCCTCTTGAAATTATAGATATAAGCGATTTGTTCACGGAAACGGGCTTTGCTCCTTTCAGGAAAAAAACGGTGAGAGCGATAAATGTTCCGGGCTGTGCATCCCAGTCAAAGAGTTTTTTTGAAAAAATGCTGGATTTTGCTATGAAAATAGGAATGAAAGGCTTGGGGTATATTAAAGTTGACAATGAAATGAAGTATCAAGGGCCAATAGATAAATTTTTAACTGACGATGACAGAATGATTATTAGAGAAAGAGCTGGCTTGAAGCCTGGCGATGTAATGTTTTTCATTGCAGATGACAAAGAATATGCTCCGAAGCTGGCAGGTCAAATTAGAACAGAGCTGGCAAGCAGGTTGGGATTAATTGACGAAAATAAATTTGAGATGTGTTTCATAGTCGATTTCCCCATGTATGAAATTGATGAAGAAACAGGAAACATGAGCTTTACGCACAATCCTTTTTCAATGCCGCAGGGAGGACTTGAAGCGCTTACGGAGAAAGACCCTCTTGACATTTTGGCATATCAGTATGATATTGTATGTAATGGAGTTGAACTTTCCTCGGGTGCGGTGAGAAATCACGATACTGATATAATGATTAAGGCTTTTGAAATAGCAGGCTATACTGAAAATGATCTACAGACTAAATTCACCGCATTGTTTAATGCATTCAAGTATGGTGCGCCGCCTCATGCAGGCATGGCACCGGGGATAGACAGAATAATAATGCTTCTTACTGGAGAAGAAAACATAAGAGAGGTTATTGCATTTCCTATGAACAGCAATGCACAAGATTTGATGACAAATGCACCATGTGAGGTAACAGAGCAGCAGCTCAGAGAGGTTCACATAAAAATAAGGTAGGAGGTTACAATGGTTACTCGAGAAGATATTTTAAAAATCGCAAAACTTTCAAAGCTGTCGGTAGACGAAAATGAAATCGAGCAGATTACGAAGGATATGTCGGAAATAATAGGCTTTGCAGATACAATTAATTCTGCTGTGGAAGATGAAGATGTTGAATTCGATGACATTAATGATATAGTCAACGCATTTCATGAGGATGTGGTAGTTGATTCCTATGATAGGGAGGAAATACTTAAAAACAGAAGCGGCGGAGAAAACGGATATTTCATGATCAAAAGAAGGAAAGTCAAATAAATACGATATCTCAATTCTGAGATAATGTTCATATTACAGAAGAATACAGAAATGATGGGAGGTATCATGGAAAGAACATTCAGTAAAATTAAACATATAAAAAAGCTTTTTGAAACAAAGCAGGTATCATGCACTGAGTTAACGTCGGAATACTTAGACAGAATAGAAGAGGAAAATAAAGTTCTGAATGCCTATATAAGGATTACAGGCGAAGAAGCATTACAAACCGCAAAGAAAGTTGATGAAAAAATAGCAAGGGGAGAGAGCCTGATGCCTTTGGAAGGAATACCTATGTCGTTGAAGGATAATATATCGACAAATGGTATTGAGACAACATGCGGCTCCAACATTTTGAAAGGATATGTTCCCATTTATGATGCAACGGTATGGAATATATTAAAAAACCAAAATGCTGTATTGCTGGGGAAAACAAACATGGATGAGTTTGCCATGGGCTCGTCATGTGAGACGTCATGCTTCGGGGGTGCTCTGAACCCTCATGATACGAGGCACGTGGCCGGCGGAAGTTCAGGAGGAGCGGCCTCATCTGTGGCAGGAAATATTGCAGTGTACGGGCTTGGTTCTGATACTGGCGGCTCTGTTAGGCAGCCTGCAAGCTTCTGCGGGCTAGTGGGACTAAAGCCTACCTACGGAACTGTTTCAAGATATGGTCTCATAGCTTACGCATCAAGTCTGGATCAGATAGGCCCCATAGCTTCATGTGTTGAGGATGCGGCTTGTATTTATGATTCAATATCTGTTTATGACAGCAATGATGCAACATCCAGGGGGTCAAGGTCAAAGACTTCCGACAAATTGGATAGAAGCATAAAGGGCATGAAAATAGGAGTAGCAAAGGAATTTTTTGATGGAATAAGAGAAGATATAAAAAAATCTATTGAAAAAGCAATAAAGGTATATGAAGATTTAGGAGCTGAAATTGTATATTTCAATATGCCGCAAATCAAGAACGTGCTTCCGGTTTACTATATAATAGCATGTGCAGAAGCATCATCAAACTTGGGAAGATATGACGGAATACGCTATGGCTATAAGTCTGAGTTGTACAGTGATGTTAACGACATGATATGCAAAACGAGAAGTGAAGGCTTTGGCAAAGAAGTACAGAGACGTATTATGCTGGGAACTTATGTGCTCAGCGCAGGGTATTATGATGCTTACTACAAGAAAGCGCAGAAATTAAGGGGCTCAATAATCAGAGCGTTCAAAAGTGCATTTGAATCATGTGATGTGTTGCTTGCCCCCACAGTTCCTACGACTGCATTTGAATTGAATTTTACGTCAAAGGATCCCATTGAAACATATTTGACAGATATTTGCACTGTTTCGGCTAACATAGCCGGCCTGCCGGCATTGTCCATACCATGCGGCTTTGATGATAAGGGGCTTCCAATAGGAATGCAGCTAATAGCTGACAGCTTTGAGGATGCGAAAATATTAAATGCGGCATATCAGTATGAGCAGCAGATGAACGGAGAAATATATAAACATTGCAACGGAGGTGAGATAATATGAGTTGGGAAATGGTTGCAGGACTTGAAACTCATGTAGAGCTTTCAACTAAGACAAAAATATTTTGCCAGTGTACAACAGAGTTTGGCGGAGAGCCGAATACCCATTGCTGCCCTGTGTGCATAGGGCTACCGGGGACACTTCCGAAGCTGAACAAGGCAGTAGTTGAATATGCAGTTAAGGCCGGACTAGCCACAAACTGCAAAATAAGAAAAATTTCAAAGATGGACCGCAAGAATTATGTATATCCGGACCTTCCTAAGGCATATCAGATATCCCAGTATGACAAGCCGCTTTGCGAGCAAGGATTCATAACATTGTCATCAGGAAAAAACATCAATATTACCCGTATCCATATAGAGGAGGATGCAGGTAAGCTTGTGCATGAACGTGGAGATGTATACGTCGACTACAACAGAGGAGGAGTTCCGCTGATAGAAATAGTATCGGAGCCTGACATAAGGAGCATTGAAGAAGCGATTGAATATATAGAAAAGCTCAGACTCACAATGAAGTATATAGGTGTGTCGGATGTAAAAATGCAGGAAGGTTCTCTAAGGTGCGATGTAAATATTTCAGTGAGGAAAAAAGGTGATGAAAAATTCGGAACCAGGACTGAAATTAAAAATATGAATTCACTGAACTTTATTTCAAAGGCAATGGAATATGAGTTTAACAGGCAGATTGACATATTGGAAAGCGGAGGAGAAATAGAACAGGAAACAAGGAGATACAACTCCGATTTAAATATTACGGAAAGCATGCGCGGCAAGGAAGATGCTGATGATTACAGATATTTTAGGGACCCGGATTTGGTTACCATATCCATTTTGGATGAAGAAATACAAAAATATAAAGAAAGCCTTCCGGAGCTTCCGGGAGAAAAGCTGGCACGGTTCATTGATGAAATGGGCTTGTCACAGGATGATGCCGAACTGTTAACTAAATATAAAAAAGTAGCTGAATATTTTGAGAAAGCTTCAGATAATGTGGAAAACAAAAAGATAACGGCTAATTATATGTTGGGAAGCATATTCAGGCGTCTTTCAACGGATACCGAGAAGGAAGAATGCAATATTCCTATTCCTCCTGAATTTTTAAACGAGCTTGTTATTTTAACAGAAAAGAAAAAGATAAACTCAAGTATGGCCAGAAATGTATTGGAGCAAATGCTTGATACAGGAAAGCCTGCGAAATCATTTATTACTGAAAAGGATATGGAAGGTATAGATGAGGATGCTCTCAGGAGTATATGCGAAAAAGCTATTGAATCGAACGAAAAAGCGGCGATTCAGTATTTGGATGGCAAAGAAAAAGCCATAGGTGCAATAATGGGATACATTATGAGAGAAACTAAGGGCAGGGCAGATGCTGTTCTGGCCAAAGAACTGGTTAAACAGATAATAAACGACAAATACAAGTAATACCGGGTTTTTTAGCAGTGTAAAAAATATTTAAAGGAGTGTCGGATTTTCTGTAACTTACTGTCAGGACAAGAATAGTATATTGTAAGCATAAAAAAAGGATTGATGAATATGCTATGTAGAATAATACCCTGGCTATTGCTCGGATACGGTTTCGGAAGGTGCAGCTGTCCTCCTCCACCACCTCCGCCACCACCGCCGAAATGCGGCTGCCGAAACAGGAGATGCTAGATTTTTTTAGTGTAAAATAAAGTAAGATGCTGCAGTAATTTTATTTGCTGCAGCATCTGATTTTTATTTGAGGATTATAAAAATGGCCGCGGTTAATATATTGAAGGATAATATTTATGATGTTATAATTCTTTATAATATACAGTAAGTAGAAAACGTTATAAAGGAAAATCGCCATGCGTAATAAGAATAATTATAAAGATATTATTATCATAGATAAAGACGGTATAATTTTATATGCAGATATAGGAAACCTTCTTCGCCAACAATACTGTGGGTAATAGTATTTTCTATACTACTTACTGGGGTTAATTTTTTTAACGTAAAGCAGTATGGTAATGTATCATCATTTTGGCTGGCAAGTCCTGGTACTGGCAGCTCGTTTTATGCTGAAATAGTTCATGATTCATATGTTTTTAATATATTTTGGGCTATTACCTGTCTGGATGTTCTCATGTCCATGGCCTGCTTTTCTATATACCGGTGTGCCTGGCTTTCTGTCATGTTTAAATATTGAATGAGCACACACTTGGCTCTTGTCACAATACGTATTTCTTCTATTTTCTGCTGTAAGGAAATATTTTCGCTTTTCAGCCCCATTATTCGTCTATTAGATGCCAGTGCAAATTTCTGAGTCTGCGTAAAAACCTGTCTTATAATAGGTTTTGCAATGATAAGAACTCCATAATTTTCAACCTTTGCCGATATATCATCAACCATTTCGTTGTTAACAATCAATATAACCCCAGATGAACTGATTTCAGTAATAGTGACTGCAAGATTATCACCGAATTCATCGGGAAGAGGAGCATTAATAACAATAATGTCATAGTCTGAATCATTTATTAAACGCCTTGCCTCGGAGCTGCTTTTAGCAGAAGATGTCTGTGTTTTTGCATTGTCATTCATCAGCTTTGATATGACTTGGATTCCTTTATCAGAGCCGCATACAATAAGTGCACTATCCATGAAATCACCACCTCTCGTATTATTTAAGCAAAGTCAGGTGCATCTTTATTTCCGGCGTCATATTTTATAAAAATAAGTAACATGCTCGAAATCATCTTTGTTTTCTGCCATTTCATGCTGCTTGCACTCTTCTAATTTTGCAGCAATATATTTCCCGAGAGTTCTTTTAGGTATACATCTTGCGATAAACTGGCTGTTCATTGCACATTCTATTGCTTTCTCCAAAGATTCCGGAATTGTTTCATAGTTTTTCAGCGTTTCGTCACCCGCCTCAAACAAATTAATGTTTGACGGAGGTTTTAGTTTCATATTTTCATTGATTCCTTCCAGTCCCGCATATATCAGCAGGGAAAATGCATAGTAAGGGTTGCAGCTGGGATCTGATGAACGAAGTTCCATTCTCGAATATATGCCGTCTGCTGCCGGTATTCTTATAAGCTGTGACCTGTTCTGATATGACCATGTTACAAATCTCGGTGCAGAATAGCTTCCCAAACGGCTGTAGGAATTAGTGAGAGGGTTCAAAAATGCGGTGATTTCTCTTATCCTATTCAAAATACCGGCTATAAAGCTTTCTGCCTCATCGGACATAATGTTTTGTCCATCATCAAATAAATTGTCAAACAAATTATTGTTATTTTTAAGCAATGAAATATTAATATGAAGGCCGCTTCCACTGTAATTTTTAAGCGGCTTGGGCATGAAGGATGCGTACAGCCCGTTTAGATGCGCTATTGTCTTAACCACCGATTTGAATGTTACGAGATTGTCTGCCGCAGACATGGCATCGCTGTATTTAAAATCAATTTCATTTTGTCCAGGGCCCTGCTCGTGATGAGAACATTCAGGGTGTATTCCCATCTGCTCTAAAGTCAGACTTATGTCTCTTCGAACATTTTCACCTTTGTCAAGAGGAGCAAGATCAAAATATGCCGCATTATCATGAGGTATTTTTGTGGGGTATCCCTTTTCATCTTCTTCAAATAAATAAAATTCACATTCCGGTCCTATTTCTACACGATATCCTTGTTTCTTCGCAACATCAACAGCTCTTTGAAGTATTTCTCTTCCGTCGCCTTCAAAAGGTGTTCCGTCCTGATATTTTATGTTGCAGTAAAACCTGACTACTCTTCCCTGTTGCGGCCTCCAAGGCAATATAGACAATGTTGAAGGATCTGGATACAGAAAAAGATCAGATTCCTCCACATTCAGAAAGCCTCTTATGGAAGAAGCATCAAATGAAATTCCGCTTTCAAATGCTCTCGGCAGTTCTTCAGATAATATAGATATATTCTTTACAGTTCCAAATATATCGCAAAAAGACAATCGAACAAATTTAACATCATTGTCATCAATAAATTGTAAGACCTCATCCATTGTATATTTCATTGGTTCACCTCCGAATAACTTTTTATTATTATACAATATTTAATTGTCGATATAAAGCTGTTTATATTGATTTTGAGCATTTGGAGTAAGCACATAAAAGTTATGAGAAAAAATTTTATCTTTATTAAAATTAAACTCAACGCAGAATTCATCGATATAGCTTTCTATTTCTCTAAGGTCATTCTTATCTGCAATGTGTGCGTTGATTTGAGATGGAATATCCTTGGGAGGGTTATTGCATCTCAAGTATATTTTTCCTCCGTACATTCCGGCAGCGCAAAAATATCCAACCGGAGGGTCATAATCGGAATTAATGCCGAGAACAATAATAATTCCACCTGCTTGATATTCACCGAGAAAGCTGCCTGCTGATCCTCCTATTACAATGACAGGCAGCTTATCACGGTATGATTTCATATGAATGCCGGTTCTGTAGCCTGCATTGCCTTTTATAAATATTTTACCTCCTCTCATGGCATACCCTGCGGCATCTCCGCTTGAACCGTGAACATATATTTTACCTTCGTTCATTGTGTCGCCGACAGCATCCTGAACATTTGCAAGTACGGTTATATTAGAACCGTTCAAGTATGAACCAAGTGCATTTCCCGGAGTTCCTTTTATAAAAATATTTTTTTCGGATAAGCCGCTTGCAATGTATCTTTGACCTATACAGTCCGTTATATTAATAGTCTTGTCATCTGAATGCTTTATGATATTGTTTAAATCCTTAAAATTGAGTTTTTCAGCATTAATAATCATAGTTGGTCTCCTTTATTCTCCGGCGTGTTTTATTCCTAATATTTCTAATTCTTTTTCGTTTAAACCTATTCCTCTTAGCATAAGGCGGTTGCCCTTGAGGGCTTCAATTGAATTTATTCCCATTCCGCCCATCATTTCTTTTATTTCACTTTTCCATGCAGAAATTAAATTATAAAGTCTTTGACTGCCTTCATCTATATCAAGTCTTTTAACAAGCTCCGGGTTCTGTGTGGCTATACCCCAGTTACAGTTTCCTAAATGACAGCTTCTGCATACGTGGCACCCCATTGCTATCATAGGAGCTGTGGCTGCATATACAGCATCTGCTCCAAGGGCAATTGCCTTTACAATATCAGAGCTGTTTCGAATGCTTCCGCTTGCCAAAATTGAAATATTTCCGCGTATTCCTTCCTCTCTGAGTCTCTGATCCACGCATGCCAGTGCAAGTTCAATTGGTATCCCCACATTATCCCTTATTCTTGTGGGGGCAGCTCCCGTTCCTCCCCTGAAGCCGTCTATTGCAATAATATCTGCACCTGAGCGGGCGATACCGCTTGCAATAGCAGATATGTTGTGAACTGCAGCTACCTTTACTATAATTGGTTTTTTATAATCAGTTGCTTCCTTTAAAGAATAGATTAATTGTCTTAAATCTTCTATAGAATAAATGTCATGGTGCGGCGCTGGCGATATGGCGGCATTTCCTTCCGGTATCATTCTTGTATTTGAAATATCACCCACTATTTTGGAACCGGGCAGATGTCCGCCTATACCGGGTTTTGCTCCCTGACCCATTTTAATTTCTATGGCGGCTCCGATTTCAAGGTATTCTTTATGAACTCCAAAACGCCCGGAGGCAACCTGCACAATTGTATTGCCGCCGTATTTGTATAGATTTTTATGAAGACCTCCTTCGCCTGTGTTATAAAGTATTCCTAATTTTTCAGATGCCCTTGCAAGACATTCATGGGCATTGTAGCTTATGGAACCGTAGGACATTGCACTAAATAGTATGGGAACAGAAAGTTCAAGCTGAGGTTCCATATCTGTTTTTATGTTTCCGTTTTTATCTCTCAATATTTTATCCGGTTTTTTACCAAGAAAAACTTTTGTTTCCATCGGTTCTCTAAGTGAATCTATTGAAGGATTTGTTACTTGTGAAGCATTTATTAAGATCTTATCCCAATAAACAGGGTATTTGCTCGGAGTTCCCATAGAAGATAACAGTACACCACCGCTTTCAGCTTGCTTATATATTTCTTCAATTGCAGTTTCGTTCCAGTTGTTGTTAATTTTGAACGCATGATCAGTTTTCACTATTTTTAATGCTGTGACAGGACACGTGGCGACACATCTGTGACAGTTTACGCATTTTCTGTTGTCAGCGGTTATTTTATTTAGTTTTTCGTTATATACGTGCACATCATTTGAACACTGGTTTATGCAGATTTTACAGCTTATGCATTTGTTATCATCTCTTATGATTTCATAATCAGGGTAGAATAAATTTGTTTTCATTTTGATGCACCTTCCTTTAACGTTGCAATAACAGGCTCTCCGCCTGCAGGCGACCAAATTTTATCTGGATTTTGCTCAATGATTCTTATAGCACATTCTTCGCTGGCTGCATAAAACATATCATTTTTTTCTGCTACTACCATTGAGCGAAGTTTGAGTCTGTCATTAAGCGCCATAATGCCGTTTTCAAATCCGAGAAGTATTGAAAATGGTCCGGTAATCAAAAGGCTGCTGAATGCATTTCTCAAATATTTCAGCTTAGCTTTTTCATTCGAGTTTTTCATTTCTATTGTTGACCAGAATGGCGCAGCTATAACATTTGCCGTTTCAGTTAGCGTAAGGCCCTGGTTTCTGACAAGATAGTCGATTATATATGTGATTACTTCTGTGTCGGTTAACAGAGTGCATTTATAACCAAACATCTCCATAAACCTTCGGTTTGTGTCGTATGATGAAATTTCTCCGTTGTGAACAACAGAAAAATCAAGCAGTGCAAAAGGATGTGCTCCTCCCCACCAACCGGGAGTGTTTGTTGGATATCTGCCGTGTGAAGTCCAGCAGTAGCCATCATATTCTTCAAGCCTGTAGAAATATCCTACATCTTCAGGAAAGCCAACAGCCTTGAAAACACCCATGTTTTTTCCGCTGGAAAACACATAAGCTCCGTTAATGTCGGAATTAATCCTTATTACACAGCGTGCGGTAAATTCTTTTTCATCCAACTGAGAGTCCGCTAATTTAGAGTGCCTTGGATATAAGAAATACCGCCATATAAGCGGTTCATCGGTTATGGAAGAAGTTTTTCTTATAGGTATTTTAGAGAGGTTTTCTATATCAAAGTGATTTTCGAGAAAGTCCTCACATTCTTTTTTTGATGCTATATTTTCATAAAAGACATGAAAAGCATAAAGTTCCTTGTACTGAGGATAAATTCCGTATCCGGCGAATCCGCCTCCAAGTCCGTTGGAACGATCATGCATAGTAGAAATTGATTTAATAATTGTTTCGCCATTAATTTTTCTGTTGTCTTTAGAGAATATTCCGGATATAGCACAACCGGAAGGGATTCTGATCTGGCCTTCTTTTTTCATAATGTCCCTCCTGAGTATAAAAAAAGGCGCATTATAACTAATGGTTATAATGAACGCCTTTGTTCATCTTCATATCAAATACAAGGTTCGCCTGCGGCGGATATTTGTATTGTTGGAATTATAATCTAATTGATATTAAATGTCAAGTTTTTTTTATATATTTAGATGCAATTATTAGAGTAGTGTAGGAATTTTTATTACAGATATTAACTTTTTTATAAATATATTAATATTTTTTTGAAAAGTTATTGACAAATATTTTAGGGATGTATATAATGCATACATAATAAAACAGCAAAGGCGCTGTAGGACTATTCCTACGGCGTCTTTTTGCTTTTCGGGAGGAAATTATGAGCTATATATCAGAGATTTTTGGAAGTATGGTATTTAATGATGAAGTAATGAAGGAAAGATTACCGAAGGAAATATATAAAGCACTCAAAGAAACAATTCAGAATGGCAGCAGCCTGGACTTAAATGTTGCAAATGTTGTGGCAAACGCAATGAAAGACTGGGCCGTAGAGAAAGGAGCTACCCATTTTACACACTGGTTCCAGCCAATGACAGGAATTACTGCAGAAAAACACGACAGTTTTATTTCCGCAACGTCTGACGGAAAGGTAATAATGGAGTTTTCAGGAAAAGAGCTGATAAAAGGCGAGCCGGATGCATCCAGTTTTCCGTCTGGAGGACTTCGTTCAACATTTGAAGCAAGGGGATATACTGCTTGGGACCCAACTTCATTTGCGTTTATTAAAGATTCGGTGTTATGCATTCCAACAGCATTTTGTTCATATGGAGGGGAAGTTCTTGATAAAAAAACGCCGCTGCTAAGGTCAATGGAAGCATTAAATGTTCAGGCGCTCAGAATACTGAGATTATTCGGAGACAAGGATACAAAGAGAATCATTACAACAGTCGGGCCTGAGCAGGAATATTTTTTAATTGATACGGAATTATTCAACAAAAGAAGAGATTTAGTTTATACAGGAAGGACATTGTTTGGGGCAAAACCGCCAAAAGGGCAGGAATTGGAAGACCACTATTTTGGAACAATAAGACCTAGAGTAGCGGAGTATATGAAGGATTTGAATGAAGAATTGTGGAAGTTGGGGATATTGGCCAAAACAGAGCACAATGAGGTTGCACCTGCGCAGCATGAGCTTGCTCCAATATTTACGAATACAAATATTGCGTGCGACCATAATCAGATGACTATGGAATTAATGAAGAAGATTGCTTCGAAACACGGACTTACATGTCTTTTGCATGAAAAACCCTTTGCCGGCATAAACGGAAGCGGTAAGCACAATAACTGGTCTGTTTCCACAAATGAAGGCATAAATTTGCTTGAGCCGGGAAACTCACCGAGAGAGAATGCAAGGTTTTTACTATTCCTGTGCTCTGTTATCAAAGCAGTAGATGATTATCAGGACTTGCTTAAAGTATCTGTTTCCACTGCCGGAAATGATCACAGGCTTGGCGGAAATGAAGCTCCTCCGGCAATTATATCTATATTTTTAGGAGATGAACTGACTTCAGTGCTCGAATCAATAGAAGGCGGTGTGGTATATGATAAGGAATACAAAAGGGAAATGGCTGTAGGTGTGGATGCGATACCGGTATTTCCTATGGATACCACAGATCGAAACAGAACATCTCCTTTTGCCTTCACAGGGAACAAATTTGAATTTAGAATGGTAGGATCGAAACTTTCTATAGCAGGACCAAATATGGTTTTGAATACTATAGTTGCAGAGGTATTGTCTCAGTTTGCTGATGTTCTTGAAAAGGCGGATGATTTTAATGAAGCGTTAAATATTCTTTTGAAGAATACCATAAAGGCACATAAGAGGATTATATTTAACGGAAACAACTATACGGATGAATGGGTTGAGGAAGCGAAAAAAAGAGGGCTGCTCAATCTGAAATCAACACCTGAAAGCCTGCCGTATTTTACATCAGATAAAAATGTTAAATTGTTTGAGAAATTTAAAATACTATCAAAGAAGGAGATATATTCAAGAACTGAGATAGTGCTTGACGAATATTGTAAGGAAATATGTATTGAGGCTCTTACATTAATAGATATAGTAAAGAAATATATAATACCGGCAGTTAATTTATATATTAAGGAATTGAGCGATACTGCAAACTCTAAAAAAGTATTTTTAATAGATGTAGATTGCGAAACAGAAAAAGCTCTGGTGCTAAAATTATCTTTGCTGATGCGTTCGCTGTACAATAAGATAGAATTGCTTGAAAATAAGCTTATAGATATTAAAAATCTGGATAATTCGAATGAATGCGCAGACTTCACCAGGAGGCACATATTTGCAGCTATGCAGGAAGTGAGAGTGATTGTGGATGAACTTGAGACAAATACTGCAAAAAAATACTGGCCATTCCCAACCTACGGAGAGCTTTTATTCAGCGTTTAATAAGCCTATCCTCCTAAATAGGATCTATATAAGGCATGTGTGATGAGAAATCATTGCACATGTCATTTTTTTACCAATAAATTCTTTTCTCTAAATAAAACTAGGATTACAAAGTAAAGTATTCTTACTATCAATATGAAAGATATTAAGATTATTTTGTGTTTGCCAATGATGCTGAAATTTTAACAATTGTTTTTTTTGTGCATATACTAATGAAAGAAAAGAAAGGGGAGAAATTATGATAATTCATGTAGTAAAGCCAGGTGATACCATATATAGTATTGCAGAACAATACAACACTACGCCTCAACAAATAATTGCTTACAATGAACTTGCCAATCCTAATGAGCTGGTGGTAGGGCAGACAATAGTAATACTCGTTCCTGACCAGGTTCATACGGTGCAGCCGGGAGATACCTTAGAAAATATTGCTCAAAGATATGGCATATCGGTTATAAATTTATTGCAGTACAATCCTCAGATTATGTATGCCGATGATATATTTCCGGGGGAACAGATAATAATAAGTCTTGATCAGGAAAAGAGAGGGCCTATTCATGTCATAGGATATGCATATCCCAACATTGACAGAACAGTTCTTATGAAAACTCTTCCGTATTTAACGTATTTAACGCTTTTCACTTACGGCATAACGCCTGAAGGAAATCTAATAGATATAGATGATGAAGAGCTTATAAGGATAGCGAGAGATTTTGGAGTTGCGCCGCTGATGTTGATTTCAACACTGACAGAAGAAGGAAAATTCAGTAATGAGCTTGCACATAGATTACTAAATGACGAAAATATACAGAACAACCTTATAGAAAATGTAGTAAATACAATGAAGGAAAAAGGATATTACGGGCTTGATATAGATTTTGAATATGTATTGCCGGAAGACAGAGATAAATTCGTTGCATTTGTTCAAAAAATGACTGACAGATTAAATGAGGAAGGATTTACTGTATTGACGGCGCTTGCACCTAAAACTTCAGCTGACCAGCCAGGGTTGTTGTATGAAGCTCATGACTATCATGCCCTTGGTGATGCATCCAACAGAGCTCTGCTTATGACATATGAATGGGGGTACACTTACGGGCCTGCAATGGCGGTTTCACCTGTTAACAAGGTAAAAGAAGTTTTAGATTATGCTGTAACTGAAATACCAAGAGATAAAATTTACATGGGAATTCCTAATTATGGTTATGATTTTGAACTGCCTTATGTTCAGGGAGTTTCAAAAGCGAATTCTATTTCAAACGTACAGGCGGTAGAGCTGGCTGATGAAGTTGGGGCGCCCATAGAATACAATGAAGTATCTCAAGCTCCATACTTTATTTACTACGATGATCAGGGGAACCAGCATCAGGTGTGGTTTGAAGATGCCAGAAGCATAGAATCCAAGCTGGATATTTTTTCGGATTATGGCTTTGAAGGAGTAGGGTACTGGAATATCATGAGATATTTCCCTCAAAATTGGCTTGTGCTAAGCTCATTATATGACATTTCAAAACTAATATAATCAAAGCTTGCCATAAAAAAGTAATGTTACAGAAATTTTAGCATATATTTTTGTAACAGGTATTTTGTAGGAGGGAATTCATGAATAATAAAAACTATAGAGTAATGAAGTTTTTTGAACAGATAAATAAGAAGGACAGATCAAGGGGTTATGTTCGCCTTGACATAAGGGGCATAAGGGGAAATATAATTGTATCTGTGGAAAATTTAGGTGATGCAAAAACAAGCAGCGAAGTATATTTGTATAAGGATAGGGATAACAAAATAAAACTTGGCGAAATTAATAACAAAAAAGGTATGCTCAAAAAGCTGTTGACATTTGGAAATAACAATGCAATTGAAGATTACAATGTTTGTGCTGTAGTAAAGGACAAAAAAATATCTATGTACACAAACTTGTTTAATGCAACATCTGTCGAGCATATAAAAAAACTAGAACTGGATGAAGATGATATTGTTATTGAGGGAGATACCGTAGAAGAAAGCAAATCGATTTCTGAAAAAGCGGATGAAGATAAACTTTCCAATAAAACTGCAAATGAGAAAGTAGAAGTTCCTGACGTTGCAAACAAAACAGACGACAGAAAAAAACAAAACGAATTGACGGAAAAACAGAAAACAGAAGAAACCAAAGAAATAATAGAAAAACCAGATAAATTTGATGAAGAGCAATCAAAAATAGAAGAGGCTTCGCACAAAACAGAAGAAACCAAAGAAATAATAGAAAAATCAGATAAAGTTGATGGAGAGCAATCAAAAATAGAAGAAGCTTCACGTAAAAAAGACAATATGAAAAAGACAACCGTAAATTCTGCTATCAATATAGATGAAAATAGTAAGAAAGAAAAAGACATTCCGGCAGAAGCACAGTCGAGGAAGTACAGAAATAAATTTGACGAGAGCCTATATAATATTTTAAAAGAGTATAAACAGGTCGAGCCGTTATCTGTAAAAATAAAGAGCTTTTATTGGTGGTACATACCATATGATGAATCGGGAATTAAAAATGGATTCCTGCCGTATTATAATCAAATAGTCAGCTCGTACTATCCATATCCAATGTCAAATCGTGTAACCACGTGCAGCAGTCTCATGAAAAAATACGGGCATTATATTTTTGGTGTATATAAAGAAAAAGGTGATGTTATCAAGTTTGTATATGGAATTCCTGGCGAATTTTCCAAGGAAGAACAGCCTTACAAAGGGGTGACGGGTTTCAAAAATTGGTCATACAGCAATAAGGATAATTATGACAAACATGGTTACTGGCTTGCATTTGTTAATCCAAAAACCGGAGAAACCACAGAACCTCCTGAGATCGCATTATCATAAATATTACTGTACAAACTTTTATTATTTTGGTATAATATACGAGAATATTTTAAAAGGAGTTAAAAATACAAATGCCGCCAATAAGTACCAACATGCACTTTGGTAAATTGTTTATAGAAAATTTTAAAGCAGGTATTCATGTTCCCAGCTTTATCATAGGTATGATGTCGCCGGACACAATCACCGAAGATGATTTTGAGGAGATGCATACATTTGATGAGGATGGCAATATAGACGTTCGAGAATTTTATGAAAAGTTTAATCTAAATAAACTTAATAATGTTCAGAAGTCATTCATATTGGGATACTACTGTCACTTGTGGTTTGATGAATACTATAAATTTAATGCAAGCAAGCTCACTCTTCACAACAGTGTGGATTTGAGTGATGATGAACTGGGTGCGGCAGTAGGAACAATTTTGAGATATTATGATAATAAAGCTATAAATAACTTCTTTGAAAAGTATATTAAAGAAATAGTTGAATTTAACAGTAATATAAATTTAAAGGAGCTCGGCAGTATTAGTATCAAAAATTCTAAAGAAAAGATAATAGAATTTTTAAACGAGCATGTACCTGAGGTTACTTACCCAAATCTGATTGAAGAACAGGAATATATGAGCTTTATAAAAAACGGATGCAGTAAAATTATGAAATCATTGTAACATAAAAACTCCTTAACAAGGAGTTTTTTAAAATTGCAAAAAAATTTATAAATTAAAAATTGACTGGATAGATAAAATATAATATAGTTGAACAAGTACTTGTATTATGCTATTATTTATGGATAAATTAGATTAAGGATGGATTATGGTGAAATATAAATATGTATTATTTGATTTCGATGGAACGTTGGCAGATACTGAAGAAGTTAATTTTGTTATATATCAGAAGCTGGCGGAAAAATATAATTTGCGAAATATTACCATAGATGAATTAGGGCATATCAAGAAAATGAGCGCAAGAGAATTGATGGCTTATGTGGAGCTTAAGAAAAGATACCTGCCTTTTATTCTTAAAAGAGGGAAAAAACTTTTAAAACACGACATAAGGAACATTAAACCATGCAAGCACGATATATTCAATACAGTTTCAGTACTAAAGTCTATGGGAATAAGTACGGCAATTATTACCACTAATTCAAAGACAAACGTTCAGATGTTTTTAGAAGAACAAAATGCGGATATTTTTGATTTCATTGCAAGTTCATCCATGTTCGGAAAAGAATCTAAGTTGAAAAAAGTAATAAAAAAAGAAAAATTGGATTTGAAAGACGTTCTTTATGTGGGAGATGAAATAAGGGATATACATGCTGCAAAAAATACGGGGATAGATATAGCGTCAGTAGCGTGGGGTTACAATACTGTGGAAAGTTTGAAAAAACATAAGCCGGAATACTTGATATATGAGCCCTGCGAGTTGATAAACATATGTAGGTAAAAAGCAATAACACGAACTTTACTATATAAAAAAGATAAATATTTCGTATATATAACATACAATTTTGTTGCATTATGAAATTTCGTGTGCTAAAATACCTTATAAAAAACAAGGAGGAAATATATTTTTATGATTTATATAATTAAGCCCGAAAATCATGAAATACCGGAACTCACAAAAGTACTTGAAGAGCATCCGGAAATACAGTTTGTGTCGTTTATGGGCGTTGATATAGGCGGCAACGGAACAGATGAGAAAATACCTGTTAAGCTTTTCATAAAAGATATGAAGGAAATGCTGAAATTTGGAATTCAGACAGACGGATCAAGCGTTGAGCTTCAGGGTATCGCAGATTTAAATGATGCAAGAGTTGACATACTGCCTGACTTGGACTGTAACTGGTTTGTTGATTACAATTATGAACATTACAATGATGAAAACGGGCTTCCGGTAGGGACTTTAAAGATTCCTTCTTTTATAATACACGGCGGAAAACAGGTTTGCTCCAGATCAATTTTGAAAAGAGCAACAAATTATTTTAAAACTCAAATATTGGAAGTATTAAAGAAAAATTCAAGAATTCCCGAAAGTTTTGGATTTGAATATGAAGATATCGAAGATGTGCTTTTGACGTCAGCCACTGAGCTTGAAATGTGGGTTAAGACGCCTGAGCAAAGCGCTGATTTTGAAGAGCTTCATACATCACAGGTGCTGAAAGAACAATACTGGAAAAGAACCATGGGCACTGTGAGGACAGTGATTGAAAAAATAATGGAAATGCTTGAGCGCTACGATTTAAAACCTGAAATGGCTCATAAAGAAGTGGGTGGAATTCCAAACAGGATTGATGCAAAGGGAAGAATTACCCATGTTATGGAGCAGCTGGAAATAGATTGGAGATTTTCGGAATCTCTGCAGACTGCTGACAATGAAATATTTATAAGAGAGTTGATTGAAGATCAATTCAGACACCATGGTTTAGAAGTTTTGTTTAAGGCAAAACCCATAGAAGGCGTTGCCGGAAACGGGGAGCATACGCACCTTGGTGTTGCGGTTAAGCTAAAGAGCGGGAAAAGAATAAACCTGTTTGCACCGAAGGATATCAGAAAAGATTATCTGAGCGAAATAGGCTACGGTTCATTAATGGGTGTATTGAAAAATTATGAAGTAATCAATCCTATAGTAACTGCTACAAATGATGCTTTTAACAGGTTGAAACCTGGATTTGAAGCGCCTGTGTGCATAGTAACCTCATTAGGCGGAACTAAAGAGCAACCGTCAAGAAACAGATCCGTACTCGTTGGTGTCATAAGAGATATAAACAATCCTGGAGCTATAAGATTTGAACTGCGTTCGCCGAATCCATATACCAATACGTATCTTGTAATTGCTGCAGCTTATCAAGCTATGCTGGACGGAATAATTAAAGTTACAGATGCAGGATTAAGCTGCGAAGAACTGGAAAAAGAAATTTCCAAAAAATACGGAGAAGATGCGGTATACCTCGAAAAATTCAGAGAGTATAGGAGCGAAAAAGACGTATTTGAAAAGTACACAGAAGAAGAACGCAACAAGCTTTATGGAACTGCTCCTGCTACAGTATGGGAGAATTTAAGCGGTTTTAAATCAAACAGTCTCAAAGAGCAGGTATTGAAATCAGGAGATGTATTTACAGATGAGTTAATTAATTCATTTAAAGAGTCTACTCTCCAGAAGTGGAAAAATGAGCTTAGAGGTAGAATAATTCACGATAATATAATGCTCTTAAAAACATTTGTAAAGCTTCATAACGAACACGACCATGCAACTGACCTTGATGTTGTAAACTGGGAAAGAATAGTTTATTTAAAAACAAAGCTTATGAAGGATAGTATGTCGAAAAAGTGTATTTTTACTAAGATAAAGAATGCATTGAACGAGGGCGATTATGATTCCTCTTCAGATCTTCAGAAACAAATGAATGAAAAAATGACTGAAATACGAGCCTTATATATAGAGTATAAAAATAACATTTTTTAATAAATATTAATTTTTGGAAACCAGAGCCTCCAGCCCTGGTTTTTTCTTGTAATAATTTGTATTATACATTGAAAAATTATAAAATTAGCTAATAAGTAACAATTAGTTAACAAATTTCTGTTTACAAATGCCTGTTCATGTGCTACTATTATAATGCAGGAAATCGAATTCACGCATAAAAATTGTATGTTGTGAAAGCGTTTTATGCAAAAAGGTGTGTATTGTAGAGAGTATAAGGTTAGTAATGGGTTTTTTTAGGGTTTGTCTTAGATTTGTGGGGTTATCATTTATCATCCTTATATTAATACATGCTGCACACAAACAAATAATATTGGAGGATAACTATGAGTAAAGTTCCAAAACAAAAGAAGGAAGCGACTTTAGGAATTTCTATCATACCGGTAGTCATAACAGTGGCACTAATTGGGGTGGGCATCTTTAAGTATGGCGCAGACGTTCATATTCCGCTTGTAATGGGCTCTGCTATAGCAACGCTGATAGCAGTATATGGACTTGGTTTTACTTGGAAAGAGATTGAAGAAGGCATTGTTAATTCAATAAGTGGAACAATGCAGGCAATTTTAATACTTGCAATAATAGGTGTTCTTATCGGTACGTGGATAGGAGGAGGTATTGTACCTACAATGATTTATTACGGGCTGCAGATATTGTCTCCGACGTTTTTCCTGGCGGCATCAGTATTGCTCTGCAGTGTTGTTTCTCTGGCTACAGGAAGCTCGTGGACAACAGCCGGAACGGTTGGTGTTGCTCTTATAGGTGTTGCGCAAGGACTTGGTATTTCAGTCCCTTTAGCAGCGGGTGCGATAATATCCGGAGCATATTTTGGCGATAAAATTTCGCCGTTATCCGATACTACGAATCTTGCCCCTGGAATGGCAGGTGCTGAGCTATTTGACCACATTAAGCATATGCTTTACACAACATCGGTATCATACGCAATAACTTTAGTAATTTTTATATTTATAGGACTTCAGTACAGAGGTGCAGTTCTTGATACAACTGAAATCAACGGTATACTGAATGCAATATCTGAAGTATACATCATTAATCCGCTGTTGCTGCTTGTTCCTGTTATAGTTATTGTTCTTGTTGCTATGAGGGTTCCGGCACTTCCTGGACTTATAATCGGATGTGTTTTGGGTGCAATCTGTACTGCGTTCCAAGGCGGAGACTTAGGTTACATTTTAGATATAGCAGGCTATGGAACAGTTTCTGAAACAGGCCATGCTGTTGTTGACGAACTTTTGACAAACGGCGGTATGCAGAACATGATGTGGACTATTTCGTTAATTATGTGTGCGCTGACATTCGGTGGAATACTAGAAAAATCAGGCATGATGGCTGCAATAGCAAACAAGCTGCTGCTTCTTGCAAAAAGTACCGGTTCACTGGTTCTTGTTACTGCAATTACGTGTTTGTTTGTAAACTTCCTTTGCGGGGACCAGTACTTAGCTATAGCTCTTCCTGGTAAAATGTATAGAAATACTTATAGGGAAAGAGGGTTGTCTCCGAGAAACCTATCTCGTATACTTGAAGATTCAGGTACGGTTACATCGGCTCTTATTCCGTGGAATACATGCGGCGCAACAATGTCAACATTCCTTGGCGTGCCTACGATAAGTTATATTCCATACGCATTCTTTAATATTTTAAGTCCGATTATATCAGTTACATTTGCATTCTTGGGAATTACAATAATGACATTGGAAGAAGATCCTACTTCTGAGCAATATGTAAAACCTATGAAGTATAAAAAATCACCTAGAGAGCTTGAAGAGTATGTACAAAGCTATCAAAATACTCATGGAATGAATGCATAATAAAAAGCAATTAATAGCCCTGCAGTAAATCTTCAGGGCTGTTTTTTTCTTATAAATTTTTGATTAGTAATATCGTTTCGTTTGACATTATGATAAAATCATTATATCATATATATACATATAAATACATATTGCTCATTGATGTGCTAGGAGTGGAAGTATGAACTTTCGGCGAAAGTATGAAGATGAACTGAATAAACTCAAAGAAAATGAGAATAATATTGACTTTTTTCGCAACCTTTTATCTGCAAGACATAATAATTATTTCATGAAGGAAATAATTGAAGGGTTGCTTAAATTTTCGAAAGAACATAATCTTAATAGTGTAAATGCATGGGCTTATTATTTTTTAGGCTGGTATAATTTTGACAAATCCAATTATAATAAGTCTACAGAATGTTTTTTGACTTCATATGATGTATTTGAAAGGATAAAAAATAAAGACGGTTTGATATATGCTTGCAATGGGCTGACAAACGTTTACTGTCAAATTGGTCAATTTAAACTTGCAAATGAATGGGGACTTAAAGGTATTTCACTTTGTGAAGAAATGGATAACAAGGACGCACTGGTGATACTTCTTATAAACACAGGCATAAATTACATTGAGATGAAATATTTCGAAAAAGGCAGGGAAATTTTTCACAGTCTTGAGATAATGGATTATGAATTGAGCAGCACTCACCAAATTTCGTGTAATCTAGCCATGGCCGAGATAGAAATCAATATCGGAGAATCAAGCAAGGCCCTTTCATATATAGAAAAATCTCTGAAAATAGAGAGCGATATTAAATTAATTACTGATATGTGCGAAATATATAAGTTAACGGCAATGGCATACGTGAAACTTAATTTATATGATATGGCAGAAAAGTCATTCAAGAAATCATATGATTTCGCTGTAGATAATAATTTTGTTTATGAAAAATACAGCTCAATGGTTGAATGGTCAAAGCTGAATGTACTGGTGGGAAGGAAGCAGAAGGCGATATATCTTTTGAACGAGGTAATAGAAATATGCCGTTCTAAGGAACTTAATGTACTTCTGAGAGAATCCTACAATATTCTTTACGGAATATACAAGGAATCCGGAATGTTGGATAAAGCATTGGAATGCTTGGAGAATTATATATTGGTTGATGATAAGATGTACGATTATGAACAGAATCAGTTAATGGCAAAAATGAATTTTAAACATACCAAGAGAGAAGCAGATCAGTATAAATCACTTTATGGAAAGACAGAACTTTTGTCTACAATAGGCCAAAAGATAATTTCTAATTTAAATATTAAATCAATAGTTGACATAATTAATGAAGAAATAAATAAGTTGCTTGAGGCTGACTACTTTGGCATAGTTGTATATGATAATGAAAAGGATAAAGCTACATATTATTTTGCTGGCGAAGGATTTGAAATTAAGGAAGTTGTGAGCTACAAGGAATCTGCATATAATTTTTTTGGATATTATTGTGTAAAAAATAAGAAAGATATTATAATAGGAAATTTAGATAAAGAGTACAATCAGTATATTAATAATGAACCTATAGATGTTGGAAAAACATATGAAAACGGGAAGTCGTATATGAATTCTCTCATATATACACCAATGATTATTAACGATAAAGTTGTAGGCGTGATGACTGCTCAAAGCAAGGAACATAACGCGTATGACAGAAATGATTTGCACACGCTTAAAATACTCGCAAATTATTCCGCAATAGCTATAGAGAATGCTATTTCATATAAAAAAATAGAAGACTTAGCTACCTATGACAATCTGACCAGTTTTTTATCTAAATTTGAGATTATAAGGCTTGGTGAAATTATTTTTGATAAATATAAAGATAGCAATTTAGGTTTCAGTGTAACAATGATTGACATAGATAATTTCAAATCAGTAAATGATACGTATGGACATGTTGTGGGTGATAGTGTTCTTGCTATGGTTGCGAGAGTTATTTCCAGCTGTATTAGAAATACAGATTATATAGGGAGGTACGGCGGAGATGAGTTTCTTCTCATATGTCCCGGGCTGGGAGAGCCTGAAGCAGTTGATGTAGCAGAACGAATAAGGTATGCGGTTGAAAACAAGGTATTTGAATTGGGAAAAGGCATAGTTGTTTCGGTAACCATCAGTTTGGGAGTTCATGAATATAAAGAGAAAGATTTATCTTTTATAGATGTTTTGAATTTAGCAGATAAAAATTTATACTGCGCTAAAGGAAACAATAGAAATTTAGTTGTTTGCTGTTAAATTAAATATAAAAAGTACAAAAAATATGTAAAGTTTATATAAAATTTTACATATTTTTTACATTGCAGAGCATGTTTTTTTACTTTTGAAGATTATATTATGGACAGTATAAATGAATTAAAGGAGAAAGAAATAAATGCATAAAAATGAACCATCAGTGACAATGGCATCATATAGAATTAAAGAAAACTTAATGCAGGCAGTATTCTTTTTGTCTGCACTGGTTTCGGTTATTGCGGTAATAGCCATCTGTCTTTTCCTTTTACTAAGAGGAATACCTGCGATAGCTGAGATAGGATTTGTGGACTTTATATTAAATGAAAAGTGGGGTCCTACAAATACTCCGGCTTCTTACGGTATACTATCAATGATTGTCGGCAGTTTATATGTTACGGCAGGAGCAATAGTTATAGGCGTACCGATAGGCCTGATGTGCGCGGTTTTCATGGCTGAATTTTGTCCGCCGAAGGTTTATAAAATAGTAAAGCCTGCAGTTAACCTGCTGGCAGGGATACCATCAATAATATATGGATTTTTCGGAATGCAGATTGTTGTACCATACGTCAGAGAATACTTTGGAGGAAACGGATTCAGCATAATGTCCTCTTCAATTATTTTGGGCATAATGATACTCCCTACAATAATATCAATAAGTGAATCTTCCATAAAGGCTGTTCCTTATAGTTATAAGGAGGGGGCATTGGGACTTGGTGCTACAAAGGAAGAAACTGTCTTTAAGGTTGTGGTTCCGGCAGCAAAATCAGGGATACTAACATCCATAATTCTGGGAATAGGAAGGGCTGTCGGAGAAACTATGGCGGTTGTAATGGTTGCAGGAAATGCAGTTATGCCATTAGATAAAATCGAATTATTAAAACCAATAAGAACTCTTACAACAAACATAGTTACTGAAATGAGTTATGCTTCAGGTCTCCACGAATCTTCACTGATAGCTACAGGTGTTGTGCTGTTCGTATTTATAATAATTCTAAACACGGCACTGGCCCTTATAAAATCAAAATCTGTTAGAAATTAGGTGGGACTATGAAAGAAAAAATTAAAGCTGAGAAATATCTAAAGAAAAGAAAAATAGCATCAATGATTATGAAAGCAATGGTTTGGTTTTGTGGAATTCTGACTGTAGGAATATTAATTTATATACTTTTATTTATTCTTCTGAGAGGGATTCCAAATATTACTATGGAATTTTTATTCGGAGAATATAATTCCGAATCGCTTTCTGCATTTTCGTCAATAGTAACAACAATGGAAATGATTATCATATCGCTGGTGATTGCTGTTCCCATGGGAGTTTTCTGCGCAATATATCTTACGGAATATTCAAAAAGAGGAAACAAGGTGGTCAAGGTTATCAGGGTTGCAGTAGATACACTTGCCGGTATTCCATCAATAGTCTATGGTTTGTTTGGCATGATTTTATTTGTAAATCTGCTTGGATTCAGAGCATCTGTTCTGTCTGGAATATGCACTGTATCTATAATGATACTCCCTGTCATAATAAGTTCATCGGAGGAAGCTATTAAATCTGTTCCGGATACGTACAGAGAAGGAAGTCTCGGATTAGGAGCATCAAGGCTTAGAACAGTATTCAAAATTGTATTGCCTGCTGCGATGCCCGGAATATTATCCGGTGTAATATTGGCAATAGGGCGTATTGTCGGAGAAACTGCGGCGCTGATTTTTACGAGCGGTACGAATATATTCAAAAATCCTACATTTGATTTATTTGCATCCCAGCGAACTCTTTCAATTCACATGTATATGCTTGCAAGTGATGGGCTTCCGCATTCTAAAGATATGGCTTTTGCAACTGGAGCAATTCTAATATTGATAGTGTTTATGGTTAATTACGCAACGACAAAACTTGCGGGAAAAATAGGGAGGATGAGTAATGGCAAGTAAAAGCAAGATTAAAATAGAAAATGTAGATTTATACTACGGAGATTTTCATGCTCTTAAAAATATAAATATGCAAGTTCTTGAAAATGAAATAACTGCGTTTATAGGTCCTTCGGGATGCGGTAAATCAACTCTTTTAAAATCATTAAACAGAATGAATGATTTAATTGAAGGAGTTAAAATTACAGGAAAAATGAGCTTGGATGGTGTAGATATTTATAAGAGCATGGATCCGACTATACTAAGGAAGAGAGTCGGTATGGTTTTTCAAAAGCCTAATCCTTTTCCAATGAGCATTTATGAAAATGTAGCATATGGACCTAAAACACATGGGGTAAAGTCAAAGTCGAAGCTTGATGATATAGTTGAAGAAAGCCTTCGTTCGGCTGCAATGTGGGATGAGGTTAAGGACAGATTAAAGAAAAATGCATTGGGCCTTTCCGGAGGGCAGCAGCAAAGGCTGTGCATTGCCAGGGCTTTTTCGGTAAATCCTGAGGTTATTTTGCTTGATGAACCTACTTCGGCCTTGGATCCGATTTCGACAATGAAAATAGAAGATTTATTAGTTGATATTAAGAAAAATTATACTATAATTATAGTAACACATAATATGCAACAGGCAACCAGAATATCGGATAAGACGGGATTTTTTCTGCATGGTGAGGTTGTCGAGTTTGATAAAACGGAAAAACTGTTTTCTATGCCTAAAAACAAAAAAACAGAAGATTATATAACAGGAAGATTTGGCTAAAGGAGGTTAATATGAGAAACAGATTTGATGCAGAACTTGAAAAACTAAATCTTGAGCTTATAAAAATGGGAAGTCTTATTGAAACTTCTATTGAAGCAAGCGCAAAAGCGCTTATGCACCAAGATTTAGAGCAGATAAAAAAAGTAAAAGAACTAGAAGTAGAAATAGATGAAATGGAAAAGACTATTGAGAGCCATTGTTTAAAATTGCTGCTTCAACAGCAGCCGGTGGCATCTGATTTAAGAATCATAGGTACAGCTTTAAAAATGATAACAGATATGGAAAGAATCGGAGACAATGCGGAAGACATAGCTGAAATATCCGGATTCATGGTAAATCAGAAGTTTATAAAAGACCTCGTTCACATTCCGCAGATGGCTGATGCAACCATAGGAATGGTAAAAAAAAGTGTCGATGCATTTGTAGGCAAGGATAAAGAGCTGGCACTTGAAGTTTGCAGGGAAGATGATAAAGTAGATGAATTGTTCCGAATTATTAAGAAGGAACTAATTGAAAAGATTCAGGAAAAAGAAGAAAATGGAGAACAGGCTCTTGATCTTCTGATGATAGCGAAATATTTCGAAAGAATTGGGGACCATGCAGAAAATATTGCCGAATGGGTTATATTTTCAATAACAGGCGAACACAAGACAAGATAGGAGAGTAATATGAGGCTTGTATATTGCGTCGAAGATGACGCGGGAATAAGAGAATTAATTACACTGGCTTTAAAAACGGCAGATTTTGAGATAATAGGCTTTGAAGAAGCGGGAAGCTTTTATGCCCAAATGAAAAAAAAGACTCCTGATTTAATATTGCTCGACCTTATGCTGCCTAAAACAGATGGTATGACTATATTGAATGACTTGAAAAAAGACGCAAATTACAGTCATATTCCTGTTATAATAATTACGGCTAAATCTATGGAGCTTGATAAGGTAAAAGGGTTGGAGTCAGGAGCTGACGACTTTATAACAAAGCCTTTTGGAATTCTTGAGCTTTTAGCGCGCGTCAAAGCCGTCTTAAGACGCTCGGGAAAAAAAGATAATGAAGACTTAGTATCGGAATACAATGGGCTTGTCTTAGATTATAACAAGCGGACACTAAGCTACAACGATAATCCCATAACTCTGACATACAAAGAGTTTGAACTTCTTCATTATCTAATGCTCAACAGAGGAATTGTTTTGTCAAGAGATAGGATTCTTCAGGAAGTCTGGGGATATGATTATGAAGGCGAGACAAGAACTGTGGATATGCATGTTAAAACAATAAGGCAGAAGCTTGATGTTGCAGGATGCAGTAATTTTATAATTACGGTGAGAGGCGTAGGATATAAATTTGAGGAGACGGTTACCGAATGAAAAAACGACTGTTTCTAATTATAATGCTTCTATCTATCTCAGCTTCAGCAATGGCTTTTGTTTTTACAACTTTGATTCACCATGAATTTTATGTAAAAGATGCTGAAAACCAACTTAAAACAATAGTTAAACTATCCTCTGACAGTGCAAAGTGGAAAGATGAAGGCTCAATAAGAAAATCGGCAGCGGAAATATTAAGCGCTTCAGAATATAACATAAGGTTTACACTAATTAACAAACAGGGCACGGTGATATATGACAGCTGGGCAGAAGAGGATACGTTGGAGAACCACGTAGACAGACCTGAAATTAAGAAGGCATTTGCAGATGGATACGGAGAATATACAAGGTACTCGGATACCATATCTTCAGATATGTATTATTATGCCGTAAAAATAAATGATGAAACAGTATTGAGAGTATCAAGGGAAATTGACAGTATTAATGCAGCATTTGTTGGTGTAATGCCGATGCTTGTGATTTTATTCGTTGTGTTTGCTGTTATAAATTACGCTGCTGCAAGTGTATTTACAAGGAAAATTTTAAGTCCTGTTGATGAGATGGCATGGTCTCTTGATGATATGCTGGACGGAAGTGAAGGCAGCAGCTTGGAAATATATGATGAGTTTGAACCTCTGGCCCGCAAGATTCATGAGCAGAAAATGAAAATAAATCAATATATAGATGAGTTGAAGTATGAAAGAGATACAATAAACATCATTACCGAAAACATGAAGGAAGGCTTTCTGCTTTTAAATAAGGATAAGCAGATTCTTTCAATCAATACAAGCGGTAAACACATGATTAACAATGAAAAGTTTGATTTGAGCAAAAACAGAAATGTTATAGAACTTACAAGAAATGCAGAAATTCTAGATAAAATTGAAATTTCAATAAATGAAAATAAACATATAGTATATGATGTTGATACGGAAAGAAAACATTTCAGATATTATTTCAGCCCTGTAAAGGAGCAGAACAGTCTATCGGTTGACGGACTGCTGATATTAATTGAAGATGTAACAACTCAGAAAGATGCAGAAAAAATGAGAAGCGAATTTTCTGCTAATGTTTCTCATGAATTAAAGACACCTCTTACGACTATGATTGGGTTTGCGGAAATGATTAAAGAGGGGCTTATTACTGATTCTGAAAGTATAAAAAAATACTGCGGTATGATAAATAAAGAAGGTATGAGACTTATATCCGTTATCGAAGACATTATGAGACTTTCAAAAATTGAAGAAAAAATTAATGCGGATGTAAATAATGACATAAATTTAAAGGAAACTGCCCAAGACGTTATATCTCTCCTTAAATCAAAAGCAGATAGCTTAAATATTGGTATTAAGCTCCAGGCTCAGAACCTATCAATGAAGGCCAATGAAAATTATGTAAGTGAGCTTATGTATAACTTAATTGACAACAGTATAAAATATAATAAAAAGGGCGGTAATGTTTCTGTCTATATTGAGAGAGATGGCAAACATATAGTAATAAGAGTTGCTGACACGGGAGTAGGCATAGACGAAGAGCATCAGGGCAGAATATTTGAAAGGTTTTACAGGGTTGATAAAAGCCGATCAAAGGAAACCGGCGGTACAGGATTGGGACTATCTATTGTAAAACATATCGCTGAAATATATGATGGAGAAATTGAACTGAAAAGCAAAGAGAATGAGGGAACAGAGATAATAATCAAATTTCCTACAGTATAGACTCTTGAAGAATATAGTAAAAAATGATAGTATCAATTACTATCATTTTTTAATTTGAGAGGTGTAAGCATGTATGTTATCGATGGAAATGAACTAACAGCCCTAAGGAGAGAATTTCACAAATACCCGGAGCTTGGTGGATGTGAATATAAAACAATGGACAAAATATGTTCATATTTAGATTTATGGGGTGTAGAATATAAAAAAGGCGTTGCGGAAACAGGTGTAGTTGCAATAATAAGAGGTAAAAACAAATTAAAAGATGACTATAAATGCATAGGTATAAGAGCGGATATTGATGCCCTTCCAATAAAAGAAGAAACAGATGTGTGTTTTAAATCTGTTAATGAGGGAGTAATGCATGCTTGCGGTCATGACGCTCACACAGCTGTCGCACTTGGTGCGGTCAAAATTATTAAATCAATGGAGTCAAAACTAAAAGGCGATGTAAAGTTTTTCTTTCAGCCGGCTGAAGAAACTACAGGGGGTGCCGAAAGAATGATTGATGCAGGTTGCCTAAAAAATCCAGAGGTTGAATATGTGTTTGGACTTCATGTTGATCCAGGGCTCGAGACTGGAAAAGCAGGAATAAAATACGGAAAAATGATGGCATCATCTGATGAGATTTTTATTAACGTATTCGGAAAGTCTACACATGGAGCTCATCCCGAAAAAGGAATCGATCCGGTTGTTATTACATCAAATATTGTAGTTGCTCTTCAGTCACTCGTGAGCAGAAGTACGTCTCCGCTGAACTCGGTAGTTCTTACAATCGGGAGCATTCACGGTGGGACGGCGCAAAATATAATATCAGATTCAGTGGAAATGAAAGGAATATTGAGAACTTTGGATGAAGAGACACGCGGGGATATGAAAAAAAGAATTGCCGCAGTCGTTGAAAATATTTCTAAAGCAATGGGTGGAGAAGGAACTTTGGCTATCAGAGAGAGCTATGGAGCACTTATTAACAATGATGATGCTGTAGACAAACTTAAGGAAGCTGCCGAAAAGGTGCTTGGATCGGAAAATGTGGAGATTTTGGAATATCCCAATATGGGAACAGAAGACTTTTCATATTTCAGCCGCCACTCAAAAGCCTGTTTTTTTAATCTGGGATGCAGGAATGAAAACATAGGGGCCGTATATCCCATTCATTCAAGTAAATTTATGTTGGATGAAGGTTGCCTGGAAACGGGTGTGAAAATTCAGGTGGAAAACATATTGGGAATTTTAAATATGTCTCTGGATTAAGATGCAATTTTTATGAAAAGTGCTTGAACATAAAATATTGTAATAATTATAATTTCTTTTAGAATTTAGATAAAAAGGCAAAAATTCTTATTGATATTTTTGCTTTTCTTTTGATTTGAAGGATATAAATATATTGATAAATTGAAGATATATTGATACAATTATATTAATTGTAATTAATCAGAAATGAGTGCAATATGTTTGGATATGTGACTATAAATAAAATGGAACTGAAATTTAAAGAGTATTACAGCTACAAAGGGTTTTATTGCGGTCTTTGCAAGTGCCTTAAAGAAAAGTACAGCAACAAGGCAAGAATGACCTTGAATTATGATATGACGTTTCTTATATTGCTGTTAAGTTCTCTGTATGAACCCGAAAATAAAACATTCCGTGAAAGATGCGTGGTTCATCCAATAAAAGAACAGCTTCTTATACAAAACGAAATAACGGAATATGCAGCATCGATGAATATTATTCTTTCATATTACAATATGCTTGATAATTGGACGGATGATAGGGATTACAAGTCTTTTGCGGCGATGCAGGCCATTAGGGGAGAATTTAGGAAAGCAAGCGCAGAACTGCCTAAAAAAGCAGCAGTAATAAAAGAACGCTTGGATAACATATCTGAACTGGAAAAAAGCAATACAGATGATATTGATGCTGTTTCTAATGAGTTTGGACATCTAATGGAAGAAATAATACTGTACAAAAATGATCAATGGGAAAAAAACTTGAGAAAGATAGGATTTTACTTGGGCAAGTTTATATACTACCTTGATGCGTATGAAGATATGGAAAAAGATGAAGAAAACAGTTCGTACAACCCCTTCAACAATTTAAAATCTGAAGACAAGGAAAAATATGCGAAAGATTTAATAATGCTCAATCTCTCATTTTTAAGCCAGGAAATAGAAAAGCTCCCTCTTGTGCAGGATAAAGGAACAATAGACAATATTATATATTCCGGAGTATTGAATAAATTAGACAAAAGGAGAAATGCAAATGAAAGACCCATATGAAGTGCTCGGCCTTCAAAGAGGCGCAACAAAGGATGAAGTAAAGAGTGCATACAGAAAGCTTGCTAAAAAATACCACCCTGATATGAATGAAAACAACCCTCTTAAGGATTTGGCTGAGGAAAAATTCAAGGAAATTCAATGGGCATACGATGAGATTATGGACGGCGGCTCCGCAGGTTCATACCAGAGCAGTAATGGGAGCGGGAGTTCTTACGAAAATGGTTCAACCAGTTTATTTAATATTAGACAGCAAATACAAACGGGAAGATTCCAAGACGCAATAAGGATGCTGAATGGCATGTCTGTCAGAAATGCTGAATGGAATTATCTCATGGGTGTATGCTATGTAAACATGGGATCGTTAGGCCAGGGGATGAAGTTTGTGCAAACTGCTGTAAAGATGGATCCCGGCAATTTTGAATACAGAAATTTCTTGAATCAGATTTTAAGCACACAGAACATGTATCAACAAAGGACATATAATTACGGTAGAGGAAATTCAAGCGTTGATTGCTGCACTCAGCTTATTTGTGCAGATTGTTTATGTGAATGTCTGGGAGGAGACTTGATTTCATGCTGTTAAAAAGCAAAGATATTGCATATTTGGGAGTGCTTTTGGGATTAAACCAGCTTTTTATAATTCTTTCATCTGTGATCGAAACAAATACAATCATACTTTTTGCTGCGGCTGCTCTTTTAGTAGGCGTTGTGATTGTTGAATTTGGGTTTAAGAGCGGAATTTTGTTTTATGTAGCATCTTGTATACTCGGGTTTTTTTTGACATTCAACAAAGTTGAAATTATTACATATATTATATTTTTTGGGTTATACAGCATAGTAAAGTATGTAGAGGAAATAAAAATAAACAATGCAGTGCTGCTTTACGCAGCAAAGTTTTTGTATTTTAATACAGCCTTGATTGCTATGTATTTTACGGTGAAACTATTTATACCTCTTGAGCTGGCGTGGTGGATGATAATTGCGGCCCAAGTACTTTTTATTATTTATGACTATGCGTTTACCATGTTCATAACGACCTATGTGAACAGTATAAAACCAAAATTAAAACGGTAGGACAATCTGGTGTGTCCTGCCGTTTTAATATTTTTGTTATTTGTTTAGTCGTTCATGATTAGGTAATCTTCTCTGTTAGCTCCTACAGATACATATTTTATTGTGCATCCAACCTTTTTCTCAAGATATTTGACATAGTCATATGCTTTTTTTGGAAGGTCAGATTCTTTTCTGCATTTGCTTATATCACAATTCCAACCGTCAACATATTCTACTATAGGTTTTGCTTTGTCCAGCAAAACTCCCATTGGGAACTCTTCAGTAATTTTTCCGTCAACATCGTATCCGGTAACAACAGGAATCTTATCCAAGTATGATAATACATCAAGTTTTGTCAATGCAAGCACATCAGCTCCTTGCACTGTAACGCCGTACTTAGATGCCACAACATCAAACGGGCCGACTCTTCTCGGACGTCCTGTTGCTGCACCGTATTCTCCACCGGCCTCTCTTAGAGCATCAGCTTTTTCACCAAACATTTCGCAAGTAAACGGTCCTTCACCTACACATGAAGAATAAGCTTTCATAATTCCTATGGTGCTGCTCAGCTTCATGCCAGGCACACCGGCACCTATAGGTGCATAGGCGGCTATTGTCGATGATGAAGAAGTATAAGGATAAATTCCAAAATCTATATCTCTCAATGCACCAAGCTGTGCTTCAAACATAACCTTTTTTCCTTCTTTTACAGCTTCCTTAAGATACAAGCCCACATCGCATATGTATTCTTCAAATTCGGTACCGAATTTAATGAGCCAGTTGTACATGTCCTCACCACTGAATTCAACGGATTTATATCCGCCGGCAATTGTCAGGTTTTTCCATTCAACTACCTGTTCAATGCGTTCTTTAAGTGCTGTTTTGTTAAGCAAATCTCCCATTCGTATGCCTTTTTTAAGATACTTATCTCCATATACAGGAGCGATTCCTCTTCTTGTAGAACCGAATTTCATATCCTTAAGACGTTCTTCTTCCAATATGTCCTGTTTAACATGATAAGGAAGGCAGATAATTGCTCTGTCACTGATTTTTAAATTGTCAGGTGTTATTTTAACACCAGAGCTTCTAAGGTTGTTTAATTCTTTGTGGAGGTGTTCTAAGTCTATAACCATACCATTTCCCATTACATTTACTACATCAGGTCTCAGAATACCTGAAGGCGTAAGGTTAAGTATAAACTTACCTAAATGATTTACAACTGTGTGGCCAGCGTTGTTTCCTCCTTGGTAACGGCATACAACATCATAATTTTCGGCCAATAAATCAACCATTCTGCCTTTACCTTCATCTCCCCAATTTATTCCTACTATTGCAGTTAGCATAAAAACCTCCTTAAGTTTCGCTAAAAAAATTATATATTTTACGAATATTAATGTCAAGAAATACTTTTTTGTATGTATTTTTATATTGCATATTTTGCTAAAAATTACACTTGTCGAAAAAGCAAAAAACCTGTAATGTTTGTTGAACAAAGAATATATTTATGGTAGAATTGTTTTAAATTAGTCATATTTTTATGCCTTATTTTAATAACATATTATGGGTATGGTTTACATATCACAATTACATCAAGGAGGATTTATGATAAATAAATCAAAAAAAATAATATCTTTATTAATAATTGCAGCAGCGCTGGCTGGATGTGCAAATCAAGCCAACGCAAACACACCCATACCCGAGGATGAACCGAAACAGCAGGAAACGGAAGCTATTGCTACTCAAACAGATGAGGAAAGGGCTCAGATAGAGTTGGAAAGCAAACTGGCTGATAGAGAAAAGCTGGAAGAGCAGAGAAAAGAGGAATTGGGCGAATTTTATGTACCCCTTGTTTCAATAGGAAATGAGCAAGAAAAGAAAAGCGTTGAAGTTAAAGCACTGTATGCTACCGGTCATACTGCCGGTAATACTTTAAATAAGGAAAACATTGATACCTATGGAGCATATGTAAAGGCACTGTCCGAAGGAGATACATCAAAGATAAATGAATTTTCGCCTTCAGCCGAAAAAGCAAACAAATTTGAAAGAATTATTGGTATTGCCATAGGCACAGAGATAAACGGGCTTGTAATAAATGTGAAAGATGATAATGGATTTATAACTTATGACAGTGATATTGAAATTGTCCAAAAAATGAACGAAGAAACCCCGATACAAATTGATGATGTAAGTGGTATGCTTCAGATTTTGAAAGAATATGATATTTATACTATAGGAAGAATTGTTGCTTTTAAGGATAAAAATTTTGCAGTTAAAAGCCCGGAACATTCTATTCAATTGAAATCAGGTGGAACGTGGCTTGATCCCAACAGTGGAAACATACCGTGGGTCAATCCTTTTGACAAGTATGTTTGGGATTATAATGTTTCTATTGCAAAGGAAGCTGCACTTTTGGGATTTGATGAAATACAGTTTGACTACGTAAGATTTCCCGACGGCGCAAAAAGATATAATCCGATTACAGAATTCCCGGGAAGAGAAGGAAGGGATAAAGATGAAGCTATTGCCGATTTCTTGGAGTATGCTGAAAAAGAGCTAGAGCCTTACAATGTAAATTTAGGAGCTGATGTATTTGGAATCATCACAAGAACGTGGGATGATTATCCGGAAGATATAGGGCAAACATGGGTTCTTATGGGAGAATATGTGGACAATATGGCTCCTATGGTTTACCCAAGCCATTATTCAACCGGATGGTACAATCTTGATAATCCAAACGCTCATCCTTACCTTGTAGTTAAGGGAGCCATGGAAGAGGCAGTGGAAAAAAATTCTTCTATGGAAAAGCCACCTGTAATCAGGCCTTGGATTCAGGATTTTGATTGGGCAGGAATTGAATACGGCCCTGAAAAGGTGAGAGATCAGATTATAGCAGCAAAAGAGCTGGGTATAGCGGAATACATGATTTGGAACCCAAGCAACTCATATGATCCATATTCTTTCATGTTGACGTCTAAAGAAAAATCAGAAACATATCCTGCGGATAAAGGAGAAATGGACTACAGGGAAAAAACCCCGTCAGATGCTGCTGATAAATACCTGACAGGCATGCTTCAAGGGAGATACAGCTACATGTATTTAATGGAGCCGGTAAGCAAAAGAATACAGGATTTTGACGATTATGCAGAACTTCAGGCTACATCAAACATCAAGCTGTTAAACTATAAGGTTTACGGGTATGAAATGGATAAGGATAACAGTGATTTGGCTAAAGCTGAGGTATATTATAAAATAGAAGTGACAGAAAATGAAACTAAACATATAATAGAAAAAGATAATGTGAAGTGGGACGCTGTAAGAGAACACAACATATGGAAGATAAATGCCGAATTTGAAACTTCGGCCGATGAACTGTAGGAAATTGCAGAGCTGTCTTATAAAGAGACAGCTTTTGCTTTATTAGTTGCACGTATAAGTTATAAGATTTGTTCGCAATATAAAAACTTGTGTAACAAAAATATATACAAAATAGCTTGACAATGAATAATATCTTGTTATAATAAGTTTTATATATTTAAAAGCGTAATTAATTATAAAACGGAAGAAGGTATCATTATGAAATTATACAACTTAGCAATATTAGGAGCAACAGGAGCAGTAGGGCAGGAAATGCTGAAAATACTAGGCGAAAGAAATTTTCCATTCGGTGAATTAAAATTGCTGGCAAGCAAGAGAAGTGCAGGCGAAGAAATTGAGTTCAAGGGGAACAAATATATTGTAGAGGAAGCAACAGAAAATTCATTTAAAAATATTGATATTGTATTGTGTGCGGCAGAAAACAACATAAGCGAGGCCCTTTCGCCGGCAGCGGTAAAGGCGGGAGCAGTTGTAATAGACAATTCTTCTGCATTCAGATTGAATGACGATGTGCCTTTGGTTGTACCTGAGGTTAATGCGGAGGATGTTAAAAACAACAAGGGAATTATAGCAAACCCTAACTGTTCAACTATAATAGCATTAACAGCATTAAATGAGTTGAATAAATATTCTAAAATAAACCGCATGATTGTTTCAACATACCAAGCAGTTTCTGGTGCAGGCATCAACGGTATAAGAGAACTGAATCAGCAGGTAAAAGACATAAATGAAGGCAAGCCCGTGGAAATAAAAACATTCCAGCATCAGATCGCATATAATTTGATACCGCAGATTGGGGATTTCGATGAGATGGGATATTCTCAAGAAGAAATGAAGCTTCAAAATGAAGGAAGAAAGATACTGCATAATCCTGATTTGAAGGTTAACTGCACTTGTGTCAGAGTTCCCGTATACAGAAGTCATTCAGAATCAATTACCATAGAAACAGAAAAAGAAATAACTCCACAGAAAGCAAAAGATCTTTTAGCGAAAGCTGAAGGAGTAAAGCTGGTAGATGATTTGGCTGATAAAAAATACCCTATGCCTCTGGATACATCAGATCAGAACCTTATTTACGTTGGAAGAATCAGAAAAGACATCAGCAAAGACAATTCCTTGGCTCTCTGGTGCTGCGGAGACCAGATAAGAAAGGGAGCTGCAACAAATGCTGTTCAAATTGCTGAAGTTTTGATAAAAGATTGGGAAAACAAATAATATACAACTTTAAATCCCATTAAACTATGACACCATTCTAGTTTTATCTCAGAATGGTGTTTTTTATTTGTTAACTTTCGGCTGGACAAATGTTCGATTATGGTTTATTATTAACTAAGCGACAGGAGGGAATCATGGATTTATTTATAATTGTTATTCTTACAATATCAGTGATAATCAATATAGTTGTACTAATTAAGCTAGGGAGCAGGAATTCAGAAAAAAACATAATTTCTGAAATGAAGTTGAATATGAGCAACAACAACTTCCAACTAATTGATCAGATTTTAAAAAAAATATCTGAATCTGAGCAGAAACAGCTTAGAGAGATACTGACGAATAAGATTGAAACGGTTGAAAGGCTTGAAAAAAATACTGGAAAAATGAATCAGTCCTTTATGAACTTCAGTTCAGAGATATCAAAATCATTAAATGATAACTTTTCATCATTAAATGAAAAGGTCGGTACAAATCTTGAGAAGATTAATATGCGCGTTGAAGAAAGGCTTAATGAAGGATTTGAAAAAACTAACAAAACTTTTATCAGTATATTGGAGCGGCTCTCAAAAATAGATGAGGCACAGAAAAAAATCGACAGTCTTTCCACAAACATAGTATCACTTCAGGATGTTTTAACAGACAAAAAAAGCAGGGGAACCTTTGGAGAGGTTCAGCTGAATCATATATTGTCTTCTGTATTTGGCGAAAACAACAAAAAAGTTTATGAGCTTCAAAAAAAATTGAGCAACGGAACTATAGCTGACGCGGTGCTTTATATTCCGGAACCCGTAGGAATGTTGTGTGTGGATTCAAAGTTTCCTTTGGAAAATTACCAGCGAATGATTGATAAAAAAATTTCTGATGCTGATAGAAAAATATATGAACGGGATTTCAAAACAAATGTAAAAAAACATATTAATGATATTTCATCAAAATACATAATAGAAGGACTAACTTCGGAACAGGCGATAATGTTTCTGCCTGCAGAGGCAATATTTGCGGAAATTAATGCATATCATCAGGATTTAATTGATTATGCCGGAACTAAAAAAATCTGGATTGCTTCGCCTACGACACTTATGTCTGTTTTATCAACATTACAGGTTGTTCTAAGAAACATGGAAAGAGAAAAATATGCCGGCATTATTCATGAAGAACTCAGCAAACTTGGGAATGAATTTAGACTTTACAAACAAAGGTGGGATTCGCTGGCGAAGGACATAAGAAAAGTGTCCGATGATGTTGATAAGATACACATAACATCAAATAAAATCGAGAAAAGATTCGATAAGATATCAAAGGTTGAAATAAGTGATTTTGACTTCGACGAAAATGATGAATCAGAAGCTGTGCTGACGGAAAATTAAAAAATGCAAAAATTTCCACTAAAAATAGTGAAAAACCTCTTGATTTTTATTTTTAGATGTGTTAGTATTTTAAAGCAGTCAAGCCGTAGTGATGGAATGGCAGACGTGACGGACTCAAAATCCGTTGGTGGCAACACCGTGGGGGTTCAAGTCCCTTCTACGGCATTAATAAAAAATCATGTATGAGATTGGAACTCACACATGATTTTTTATTTTATTTATGATAAAATTAGAAAATACATTTTGACGATAATAAATCGATAAAATGTAGCTTTATATAATTTTGCTGCAGAATTTATTTAAAATGCTGCTAATATTTATTATGTTGATTTATAAAAATTATACAAGCGAAGAACCGCCATCAACAATTATATACTGACCTGTTATTGTACAATATATTATTTTATTATATAATTTTAAGAAATATGCTATAATTTAACATTAAAGGGTGTGTAAAATTGGATAAAGCAGTTGAAATATTAAAGAAGTACTTTGGATATGATTCGTTTAGAAATGGCCAAAGAGAAATTATAGAGAGCATATTGGCACGAAGAGATGTATTGGCAATAATGCCTACAGGAGGCGGGAAGTCTTTATGTTACCAGATACCTGCTATTATGATGGAGGGGACGGCGCTTGTAATTTCGCCTCTTATTTCATTGATGAAGGATCAGGTTGATTCACTTCGTCAAATAGGGATACCATCTGCATTTATAAATAGCTCATTATCAATGTCTCAATTCAGAGAAATAATCAATGACGCTCAAAACAATAAATTTAAACTTTTATACGTAGCTCCTGAGAGGCTTGAATCAGAAAGTTTTTTAGAACTGTTGAAAAAAATTAATATTTCTATGGTAGCTGTGGATGAAGCTCACTGTGTCTCGCAGTGGGGTCATGATTTCAGGCCAAGTTATTTAAAAATAAGAGACTTGAGAGGGCTGGCCGATAACGGCGTGAATATTTCTGCTTTTACAGCAACGGCAACACCTGAAGTAAAGCAGGATATAGTTAAGCTTATAGGATTAAATGAGCATTTTGAGATAACAACGGGGTTTGATAGAGAAAATTTAAAATTTGAAGTTGTGAGAAAAAATAAGAAGTTACCTTATTTATTGGAATTTGTGAAGGATCACAGAGATAATTCAGGAATAATATATTGCCTTACAAGAAGGTTGGTCGATGATGTTTGCAACAAACTTGTTGAATCAGGCTTCAATGCTGTAAAATATCATGCGGGTCTGAGTGATGCTCATAGAGAAAAAAATCAGGAGGATTTTCTGTATGATAAAGCTGATATAATGGTTGCAACCAATGCTTTTGGAATGGGAATTGATAAATTGGATATAAGGTATGTGGTTCATTACAATATGCCTAAGAATATTGAATCATACTATCAGGAAGCAGGAAGAGCAGGCAGGGACGGTGAACCCTCCCAATGTATTTTGTTGTTTTCTGCTCAGGATGTTGTTATGAATAATTATCTAATAGATAACAGTGCAGGTGACTCTGGTTCAAAATCAAATGATTATATTAAGCTTAGAGATATGGTTAATTACTGCAATACAGACAAGTGCCTCAGAAAACACCTCATAAGCTACTTTGATCCTTCATATACAAGGGAACAATGCGGAAATTGCGGCAATTGTCTAAGTGAAATTGAAAGACGGGATATAACTGTTGAGGCTCAAAAAATATTGTCTTGCATTTACAGAATGGGCGGAAGATTCGGAAGCGGGATGGTGACAGATGTGCTGAGGGGGAGCGGAAATAAAAGAATAAAATCATTTAATTTTAATAAATTAAGCACATATGGCATAATGAAGGAATATGACCGGAATACATTGACGGAAATAATTTCATTTCTTATTTCCGAAGGATATATTAATGTAGCAGGTGATAAATTTCCCGTGTTAGCTATATCTAATCTAGGTTATTCCGTTCTGAAGGGAAAACAGACTGTTACTATTAGAAAATTAATTTCAAAGGACAAAGAAGCTACAATTGAAAAAACGTATAATATAAACCTGCTTGATAAGCTGAAATCACTTAGAAAAGAAATAGCATCCAGCCTTAATGTTCCTGCCTTTATGGTGTTCTCGGACGCTTCTTTGAGAGATATGTGCATCAAGCTTCCCATAAACAGGAACGAATTTCTTAAGGTATCAGGTGTAGGAGAGATTAAAGCTGAAAAGTTCAGCAGCAAGTTCTGTGATGTAATAAAACACTACATTGAGGAAAACAATATAGAAAAGCCGATAGAAAACAACGAAAGTATAAAGACCAGTGCAGAAGATGAACAGCATCTGGGAACTCATGAAAATAATGCAGACGAATCAAAAAAGGAAGACACCAGGATTATGAGTTTAAGGCTTTACAAAGAAGGGAAAGGTATAGAGGAAATAGCAGCTGTCAGAAAACTGCTTCCTACCACTGTTGAGGGACACCTTGCAGATTGCATAAAACTTGGATATGAAATTAATATAAGAGATTTTATTTCTGAGGATGTTGAAAGACTTATAATTAATACATACAAAGAAATAGGCGGCGCAAAGCTTAAACCTATAAAGGAAGCACTTCCGCCGGAAATAACATATGGTGAAATAAAAATTGCTCTGGCAAACTTATCAGGAGAAAGAAATGAGTAAATTATATATAGTGCCTACACCTATAGGCAATTTAGGAGATATGACCGAAAGAGCTGTTGAGGCTTTGAAAGAAAGTGATTTGGTTTTAGCAGAGGATACCAGACATACACAGAAGCTTTTGAATTTTTTTGAAATCAAAACTCGTATGCTTTCATATCATAAATTTAATGAGAAAAGCAGAAGCGGCGAAATTATAAGCGATATTGCAGATAATGACAGAACTGTGTCGCTGGTAACCGATGCAGGAACACCGTGCATATCGGACCCAGGATATGAGCTTGTTAAAAGCGCAAGAGAGGCAGGTGTTGAGGTAATTGGACTTGCGGGAGCATCTGCTGTAACAATTGCACTGTCTGTATCGGGAATTGATACCTTTGAATTTGCCTTTTACGGATTTTTGCCGAGAAAGAAAAGCGAGCTTGAAGATGCGTTGAAAAAAGTAAAGAATAATCAGGTGAAGACATTTGTTTTTTATGAATCGCCGAAAAGGGTAGTTAATTTGGTTAAAAATATCAAGGAACAAATGCCTGATGCGACTCTGTGTGTATGCAAGGAGCTTACAAAGCTTCATGAAAATACATTTTACGGAAGCGTATCGTCCGTGGAGGAACAGCTTAAAAACCATGAAGATGTTGAAAGAGGCGAGTATGTGGTTGTAGGGTACAATAACAACTATGAGGAAAAAGAGCAAAGCTCTGCCGCTGTAAGCATTCACGGAATATTGTTTGACAAACTGTTTCATAAAGAGTATTCTTTAAAGGAAGCTGTCAGTGAAGTTGTAAGTGAAGGGTTGGCTTCAAAAAATGAAGCATATAAAGCTTCATTAGAAATAAAAAAATTTATAGAAAAATATTGACGGGGGAAATATGTTAGGCACACTAGTGAATTCATTAGCAGTAGCAGTCGGCGGACTGATAGGAGTCTTTTTCAGGAACGTGATACCCGAAAGAATATCAAATGCCATGATAAAGGCTGCCGGACTTGCTGTTATTACAGCTGGTATTAAGCTGAGCCTTACCGGCCAGAATCTTTCACTTTTGATAATGTCGGTAATAATAGGTACGGTAATAGGGGAAGTAATTGATATTGAGGGAAAGCTTGACAACCTCGGGGCAGCTGTGGAGCGTAAGATAAAAAGCAGGGAAAATAATATTGCTTTGGGTTTTGTTACATGCACTCTTATTTATTGTGTTGGCTCAATGGCAATAGTAGGGTCTATACAGAGTGGGTTGACCGGGAATCATGAAATACTATTTTCAAAAGCTCTTTTGGATGGCATAATGTCGGTTACAATGGCTGCATCATTAGGTGTAGGCGTAGTTTTCTCAAGTTTAAGCGTATTAATATATCAGGGGAGCATTACATTGCTTGCTCAGTTTATTCAGTCACTTTTGAGCGATGTTGTTATAACTGAAATGACGGCCGTAGGGGGAACACTAATTATGGCTATGGGGCTGAACTTCTTGGAAATCAAACGTGTTAAGGTTGGGAATATGCTTCCGGCTATATTTTTACCCATAATATATTTTGTTTTTTTTAGTTGAGGTGTAACGTGAATAATAAGAAATTAGCGCTTAATCCGGTAGTGATACTTATGATAAGCCTTGGATTTATAATTTGTTCAATCATATTATCAATTCCTTTATACGCTGCATTTATGGCTGGTCTGGTGTTTACTTCTATTATATTGGTCAAAAGCGGATATAAATTAAATGAATTAGTGAAAACAGTGATAGATTCTGTTCGTGAGATAAAAAATTTAATTGTTGTTATATTGTTTATTGGTGCTACTACATCAATTTGGCTTTCATCAGGAGTTGTTCCCACAATTATGTACTATGGATTCACATACATGGAGGGAGTGAATTTTTTATTTGCGGCATTTTTGATAATGTCTGCAGTGTCATTATTTATGGGTACAGCTATTGGCACAATAAGCACAGTTGGCATATGCCTGAGCGGTATAGGAATGGGATTGGGAATTCCGAAGAATTTAATTGTTGGAATGCTTGTTTCGGGAGCATTCGTTGCTGATAAGATTTCACCGCTGTCAGGTCTTGTCAATCTGCTGGTTACAACAACACACAAAAATTACAGGGAAATTTTCAAGAGTATGATAATAACGTTGCTACCCACAATAATTGTCACGGCGGCTATTTATTTTATTCTGGGACAGAAATATACCGGAGGAGATTACAGCAAGCTGTTGCTTTACAAGGAAGCAATAGCTTCGGGTTTTAACATAACACCGTTTATGCTGATGCTTCCAGTAATAATACTTGGGCTGTCAATAGCAGGATTAAATTCAATTGTGGTATTTTCTATAGGCATAGGCGTAGGTGCTGTGCTCAGCGCTGTATTCCAAGGGTCCTCCATTATGGAGATTGTAAGCTCCATGCTGTTTGGATACAAAGGAAATACGCCATCAGCTGAATTGAACCAGCTTCTTGTAAGCGGCGGAATGGTGTCAATATTAGAGGCTATATTTATAGTTGTGACTGCATACGTGCTTGTTCGAGTGTTTGAAAAAGGAAACATACTCGTGCCTGTTATGGAAAAGATGGTTAACGGAATAAATTCTAAAATGAGTCTTATACGCCGTACTGGACTTATGAGTATATTGCTGACTGTTGCAACTTGCGACCAGACTGCCGGAATTATACTTCCCGGCAAGATGCTTCAGGAAAAATACAAGGAGCTTGATTTGGATTATTCAATACTTGCAAGAACAATATCTGATACGGGGATAGTGGTTGCGCCATTGATGCCCTGGAATATAAATTCATTTTTAATTAAGCCCATTATGGGGATTACCGCTACCCAGTATGCTCCATATTCTGTGCTCTGCTATGTGTGTCCGGTAATCAGTATTCTGATTTCATACTTGGCTATAAACAAACAAAAGGCAAAATGTAAAAATTTAAAATAAAAATAAAACACAGTTAAGCAGGCTGTGCTTGAAAATATAACGTAATTCAAATGTCATTTGGACATATAGTCAAATCTAGACTATATGTCCATTGTTTTTATGGCAAATACAATTTTTGCTGGACTCGATTGATCTTATGATTCAGCGCTGGCATTATGGTTTTTCGAGGAATTTCGATTGAAGAAAACACATAGCAATAAAGCGGATGCTGATGATAGAGCTGCCCCAAAAATGAATGGTGCGTAGGAGCCGATATTATTCCATAGTATACCTGCAATTATGCTGGCAGGTAACAAGGCAATGCCTACAATTGTGGAATGAAGGCCAAGCATTGTTCCTTTTAATTCATGGGGTGATATCTCAGATATGAAGGCTCTTTCTACGCCTGTTACCATTGCAGTGTAGAAGCCGTAAATAATGAAAGAGATAACAAGCATCCACTTTTGAGATGCGAACGCAAAGCCTAGATATACGACTGCAAATAAAATATAACCTTTTATAAGAATTTTTTTCCTTCCAACTTTATCCGAGCGTTTACCAAAATGTATGGCAAGGGATGCAGCAGTTATGTTATAGATAAAGTATAAAAGAATAGTGTTTGTACTTGTAAACCCTATGTCAGTTGCCTTTAGCAATAGAAACGAATTGGAGGAGTTACCCAGTGTGAAAATAAAGGTAACAAGTAGGTAAAGTTTTAAATTGCTATCTAGTTTTCCTACGTTGTTCCAAAAATGTTCCTTCTGTTTTATTTCTCTGTTACCGCGCTTTTCTTCAATAAAGAAAAACATGGCAAGGGCAATCAGTACGGGGATAATTGAGAGCGCAAATACAGTTCTATAAGCATTATCTCCAACTTTTTTTAATAAAAAGAATGATAAAAGTATTCCAATTGCAGAGCCTGCCATATCCAATGCTTTGTGTATTCCAAAGGCCTTGCCCATATGCGATTCTTCTGCGCTTTCAGATACCATAACATCTCTTGGTGCTGTACGAATTCCTTTCCCAAGTCGGTCTATTACTCTTGCTCCCAGAATTCCCACCCATGAACCGGCGAAAATCAATGCCAACTTATAAAAAAGTCCTGACGCATATCCGCAAAATGCAATTGCTTTTTTATGATTGTATTTGTCGCTGAAATATCCGCTGAACACCTTTAAAAGACTTGCTACACTTTCGGCAATGCCTTCAATGATTCCAACCAAAACAGGTGTGGCACCAAATGATGTAGTCAGATACAAGGGTATGAGGGGATATACCATTTGACTGGAAATATCAGCAAAAAAGCTGACAAGGCCGAGAAAAACAATATTTCGCAGATGCTTTTTTGATGTGTTATTATTTTTCATTATTTTCTTTCTCCAATAAATTATTATCTTGCTCAATACGCTTTGTCATATTTGGAAAATCAGCTTTACTCTCTGTTTTTGAACGATGATAAAGAATATCCAGCAATCGCGCAAATTCATTTTGGTCGTCTTCGGTCAATACTTCTAAAAGCCATTCGTAAAACATAGTTTCTATTTCAGTTTTTGAATTTTTTAAGGCTTCAGCTTTTTCAGTTGCAAATAAAATTTGGCTGCGGCCATCATTTGGATTTTTCTTACGTGTCAAAAAACCTTTTGTTTCAAGGTTTGCAGTTTGTCTTGCTACAGCAGCTTTATCAATACCAAGAACCCTGCAAATTTCAGCTTGTGTAACTCCGGGCCGATGTCTAACAACATGAATTAAATCAAATTCAGATGAGCCTACTCCATAAGCTCTTAAAGTTCGTGTTGTAAATTTATTTATTTCACGTGCAATTTTTGTGAGTTTTCTTTTGGTTACATCCATTTAAACAGCCTCCTGCATTTAGTTGTATTATCAACTATTTAGATGATACTACAACTAGTTATACTTGTCAACTGGATGTCAGGCTCTATTTATATAACGTAAATAAGCTTAATTATAATTCTGGTATTAATTTTTGAATGATACATACTTAATGGCGCAAATTCTGCATAATACAGTGCAAATAATATACAAATTTATTTATTGTGTTATTATTAAAATATGATTGCTCATTATGTTAATTAACATTTTCTTTGCATATCCTTAAAAAAATAAGTATAACTTGCAAAAAGCTTAATTTGAAAGAATCTATTTTTAAATGTTGCAAATATAATTAAGAGAATATATAATTGTGTAGGTAGATAAATATTATAACACATATTCAAAAAACGAAGATATAATATAACATAATTAATAATTTTAGGAGTGCTAAAATGCAAAAACTAACTTCGAATGTAAATGTTCTAAAATGGGTAGACGATGTCGTATCATTGACAAAACCAGCTAAAGTTATGTGGATTGACGGAAGCGAGGAACAATTAGACATACTGCGCAGGGAAGGCTGCCAAACAGGAGAAATGATTGCTTTAAATAAGGAAAAATATCCCGGATGCTATTATCATCGTTCACAGAAGGATGATGTTGCCCGCATGGAGGACAAAACGTACATATGTACAAAAAGCAAAGAGAATGCGGGTCCTACTAATAATTGGAAAAGTCCAGAAGATGCATACAAGCTTGGCAGGGAGATCTTTGCAAATTCAATGAATGGTAGAACTATGTATATTATTCCATATTCAATGGGACCTATAGGTTCACCATTTTCAAAGATAGGATTTGAAATTACTGATTCAATCTATGTGGTTTTAAGTATGAATATAATGACGAGAGTAGGAAAGAAAGTATTGGATACATTGGGAGATTCCAATGACTTTGTAAGAGGACTCCACGGCAAGTGCACTCTTGATATAGACAAAAGATATATATTCCATTTTCCTGAGGATAATACAATCTGGTCATGCAATTCAGCATACGGAGGTAACGTATTGCTGGGGAAAAAATGTTTTGCTCTCAGAATTGCATCATTCCAGGGATGGAAAGAAGGATGGATGGCAGAACATATGCTGATCTTGGGAATTGAAAATCCTAAGAAAGAAGTAAAATATATAGCTGCTGCATTCCCTTCGGCATGCGGAAAAACGAACCTTGCTATGCTTATACCTCCAGAGTTGTACAGGAAAAAGGGATACAAGGTATGGACAGTTGGTGACGATATAGCTTGGCTTAAGATAAAAGAAGACGGTAGACTTTGGGCAATAAATCCTGAAGCCGGATTTTTCGGAGTTGCTCCGGGTACAAGCGAAAAATCAAATTATAATGCTTTAATGTCATCGAAGAAAAATTCAATATTTACAAATGTTGCCTATAATTTAGATGATGATACTGTATGGTGGGAAAGAATGGACAACAACCCGCCGGAAAATGCGTTGGATTGGCAGGGTAACCCATGGAACGGCAAGAAATCAGGGGAAAGAGGAGCTCATCCGAATTCAAGATTCACAGCTCCTGCTAAAAACTGCCCATGTATTTCAAAAGAATGGGAATCACCTGAAGGAGTGCCTATTTCTGCAGTAATATTCGGTGGAAGACGCGCTAAGACTGCTCCTCTGGTATATCAATCAAGAAGCTGGCAGCACGGCGTGTTTGTAGGATCAACACTTGCATCAGAAACAACTGCTGCAGCTGCAGGAAAAACAGGAGTTGTAAGAAGAGACCCTATGGCTATGCTTCCATTCTGTGGATACCATATGGGAGATTATTTCGAGCATTGGCTTGAAATAGGTAAAAAATTGAGCAACCCTCCTAAAATATTCCATGTTAATTGGTTTAGAACTAATGATAGAGGCGAATTTATGTGGCCAGGCTTTGGAGAAAACTTCAGAGTGCTTGAGTGGATAATTAGGAGATGCGAAAACAAGGTTGATGCAGAGGCTTCTTCCATAGGATACGTTCCGAAAGTAGAAGATATTAATAGAGAAGAACTGGGTATTTCAAATGAAGTGCTAGATGAATTGCTTACAATTGATATAGATTCATGGATGGATGATGTTAAGAGCATTGAAGAATTTTACAACAAAATAGGAAGCAGGCTTCCAGAGGAATTAAAAGCAGAGCTTAACACATTAAAGAAGAATTTGTCCAATTCAAGAGAACCATCTATCGCATAGTATTTAGAAATCCGGCAGGTACCTGCCGGATTTAGTTTATTGACTAAGTGAATATAAAAAAAGTGGAATGTACTGCATGTACTTTCCACTTTTTTATATTTTATACTTTATATTGCGATTTCGCTGTTCTGTATTATACTTAAATATCTGAGTGCTTCAATTGCGTCCCAGAAAAAACATTCTTCGCCTATGAGTTCTTTCATTCCAGAGCGTTGGAACATATCCATCACATTTTCTTGAACTCCGCAAAACATAATGCAGGCTCCATTTTCAGCTGCCTTTTTCACAACTTCCTTAAATTCTCCAACAGCAGACTCATCGATGCTGGTTACAGCTCTCATTGAAATTATAATGTTGTCTGCATTAAGAGAATTAAATGTAACTTGCTCAAGCTTATCCTTTGTCATAAAGAAAAGCGGCCCTGTAATGTACATAATTTTTGTGGTTTTGTGATCTGACATTATCTTGTGGCCTTTTATTCTGTCAAGATCCACGTCGCTTACATCAACTTTTAGCTGGCTGTTTTTTACTACAAATATCATTATCCCCATGAACACTCCTATTAAAATAGCAACGGTCAGGTCAAACATAACTGTTGCAACCATAGTTATGACAAATTCTAGAATAGCATTTGCAAATTTTTTGCTGAAGATATAATTTATTTCATTCCATTCGTTCATGCGCCAAGCAGTAACCATAAGAACTCCTGCAAGAGCAGACAGAGGAATTACAGACATTACTGAGCCCAGCAAAAACATTGACGCAAGAAGCCCGACAGAATGAATAATGCTTACCAGCCTTGTCTGTCCGCCTGATTTAATAGCGACGCTTGTACGGGCAATCGCTGCAGTTGCAGGAACACCTCCCAGAAAAGGGATAATGGCATTTCCTATACCCTGAGCAATAAGTTCTCTGTCAGCATTGAGCTTCTCGTTTTTCATCTTGCCGGCAGAGGCTCCGCAAAGAAGGCTTTCAATCATTCCAAGCATTGCGATGCTAATTGCAGGGCTTATCATGTTGGAAACATTTGATAAGGTTATGACGTCAAATGTAAGCCTGTTTTCAGACAACAAAGTTTTCGGTATATCACCAACAACAGCAACCGGCAATTTTAAAGCCCAGTTAACAGCCAGTGCAATTATAATACCTGCAAGAGAAGACGGAAATTTTGCATTCCATTTCTTAGGCCATGCAACCATTACTAAAATTACCAGCAACCCAAACATCACTGCGTAAAGATTTGGCGAAAATCCCAACTCTCCGTAAGATAAAAGCTTTTGCAATGCATTTTCTCCCTTGGAAACTGTGCCGAAGAAGTTATCCACCTGTCCCAGCGCTATTATTACGGCAATGCCTGAGGTAAATCCGGTTATAACCGGAGATGGTATGAATGACACAAGCTTTCCAAAACGAAAGGCGGCTGCAATGAGCAATATTACTCCGGATAAAAATCCGGCCAAGAAGACGCCATCCATTCCGTTTTTAACGGCAAGAGACATAAGTATTGCTGACATGGCTCCCGTAGGCCCGGAAATTTGATATGAAGCTCCGGAAAGTCCACCTATAAGAAGTCCGGCTATTATTGCCGTAATAAGCCCCGAAGCTGCATCCGCTCCGGAGCTTACACCAAAAGCCAGTGCCAAAGGAAGTGCCACAGCTGTTACTGTCAATCCTGCCATAATGTCTTGAGACAGTTTTTTGCCGTTGTATCCTTTGAACTCAAGCTTTAAATCTTGAAAATACTGTTTTAACATTTTTTTCTCCATTAGTTGTAATTAATATGATACTAGAATGAATGTTATCACTTAATCAACCTAAAGGCAACCAAAAAAGCTGATAGTTTCATGTTATTTTGCTAAAACGTTTTTTTATAGAGGCTTCCTAATCACTCCGAATCTTAAAGATATCTGCCTAATTTTTTATACATGTTAATAGTTCGAATGGTTTTCTTTGCTGTAGTAATTGATAAACAGTGATCCATCAAATTAGCTATTTGTATTTTTCGTAAAATAATATATAATAGGTGTTACTAAATGACGGAGAAAAATATGAGAAATGTAAAGATGATTATTCAGTATGATGGTTCACGTTACAAAGGATGGCAGAAGCAGAATAAAAATGTTAATACAATACAGGGGAGACTGGAAGATATACTATCTGATATGACAGGAGAAGATGTTCAGCTTATAGGCTGCGGAAGGACTGATGCGGGAGTACATGCTTTAAATTATACTGCAAATTTCCATACGCTTTCAAAACTGAGTGTAGATGAAATGCTGGTGTACATTAATGAGAAATTGCCTGATGATATAGCTCTACTATCTATTAAAAATGCAAGTGAAAGATTTCATTCAAGGTACAATATATTGTCAAAGACTTATATGTACAAAATTAATAACGGTGCATCTAAAAATGTATTTGAAAGAAGGTATGTGCATAATATTGACCAGAAGCTTGATTTGGGGAAAATGAGGGAGTGTTCTGAAGTATTAGTGGGAACCCATGATTTTCAAAGTTTTACAACTTTAAAATCAAAAACAAAATCAACAGTAAGGACTATTAATTATATTAATATAGAAGAACAAGACGGCAGTGTTGAAATAGATGTAAACGGGAACGGTTTTTTGTGGAATATGGTTAGAATTATCCTAGGTACGCTTATTGAAGCGGGAAAGGGTAAGTTAAACAGAGAAGATGTTGCATCCATTTTAGATGCCAAAAAAAGAGAGAAGGCAGGGCCGATGGCCCCTCCAAAAGCACTTTTTTTAAAATATGTAGAATATTAATTCCGGAAGATTAAATTACTAAAGGATGAACAATAAATGAAAATGAAATTAGGAACACAAATAACAATTTTCTTTGTGATAATATTGATTTTTTCATTAGGCAGTATGACATTTCTTTCTTATCACCAAATGAGAATAATTTTAACGGATGAGCTTGAAGAAAAGCTTATGAATATTGCTGTATATGCATCAGAGGACTATATGGTCATAGACTGTTTAGACGGATATGAAAATTTTACAAATGAGGAACTAAATGAGCATATTGAAGAAATTCGATCTGAAACCAATGTAGATTTTATTACTGTATTCGGAATGGACAGATTAAGGCTTACACATCCGGTTAAGGAGAAAATAGGAAAAGAATTTGAAGGGGGAGATGAAGGCAGAGTGCTGACAGAACCTTCTAGGTATATCTCCAGTGCTGTTGGGTCATTAGGCAAATCTTTGAGGGCTTTTTCACCTGTTTATAAAGATGGGATTCAGGTGGGGGCGGTTTGCGTAGGAAGTACTCTTGTTGAGATAAACAAGGAGACATTTGCCAAGACCGAGCAGTTTGTGCCTTTTATACTAATAGGGTTGGTTTTAGGCATATGCTGTGCTTACATATTAACTACCAATATAAAGTATGAAATTCTAGGCATGGAACCCAGAGAAATAACGTTGCTGCTAAAGCAGAATGATGCCATACTTGAAAATGTTAAAGAAGGCATTATAACTCTGGATGAAAAGGGAAATCTGATTCAATTCAATAAGGAGGCAGCAAAAATACTTGGGTTGACTCGAAAAGACATGAACAGAAATATTAATGTGTTTATCAACCTGGAAGATACAAACAGGTTAATGAACGATGAAAATAACATCGAGGATTTTGAAGTTAAAATAAGGCCTGGTGTGACTGTTTTATGCAAGTACAATGTATTGAAAGATGATAAAAATCATATAATAGGTCAGGTAATAAACTTCAGAGATTTGACGGCTGTGAAAAGAATAGCTGAAGAACTGACAGGAATACAAAAAATGGCATGGTCTCTGAGAGCTCAAAACCATGAGTTTATGAATAAACTACACACAATTTCCGGCTTAATTCAGCTTGAGGAATATGATGAGGCCATTAAATATATTTCCAATGCGTCAAGCAGAGGAAATGATGTGACCAGTACAATAACAGGAAGAATTAAAAATATAAATATTGCTGCAATTCTTCTTGCAAAATATTATAAAGCAGAAGAGCTAAGAATTAAATTAGAAATTGATAAGTCATCTTTTTTAAACAAGGTACCGGAACATTTAAATGATGATGATTTAAGCTCGGTAATCGGTAATTTAATTGAAAATTCTCTTGATGCAGTAAGTGTTGACGGAACCGGAAAAATACTTTTTAAAATGTCTGAGGATGATGATAGAGTAATCATTGACATAAAAGATAATGGGCCTGGAGTACCGGAGGATATAAAAGAAAAAATATACGAGAGAAACTTCAGTACTAAGTCTGGGCAGAGAGGGTTTGGACTTTATATAGTCAAAAATATTATTGAAAATGCAAATGGTGAAATAACTTTGTCAACAGATAAAGGCACTTCGTGGCACATAGAAATACCAACAAAAGATGGTGATGAAAATGATTGATGTTTTGATTTTAGAAGATGACCCTATGGTAAGGGACATAAATTCAAAATTCCTTTTAAAAATTAATGGATTTCATTTGGCTAAAGCTGCTGCAAACATATCAGAAGCTCAGGAATATGTTAGGCAAAGCAATGTGGATCTGGTTCTTCTGGATATTTACCTGCCTAAAGAAAATGGTATTGATTTTCTGAAGTGGCTGAGAAGAAAAGAAATGGAAGTTGATGTAATACTTATAACAGCTGATAAGACAAGTAATATGGTTCAAGAAGCATTCAGATACGGTGCTGTGGATTATCTTATTAAGCCTTTCACATTTGAACGATTTGAAGAGGCATTGAATAATTACAAACAAAGGTATAACAAAATAAATGACCTTGATACAATTGAACAAAAGATGCTTGATAGATATATATCAAAAAATGTTGCGTTGAATGATAATAAAAACAGTTGTGAAGAAAGGGAATACGAAAAGGGAATTAATAAATATACCTACAATATTATTTGGAAGGAGATATGTAGTTCATCAGCAGGAGAATTTTTAACGGCTGAAGAAGTATCAGAAAAATCAACAGTTGCAAGAGTTACCGTAAGAAAATATCTTGAGTATATGGAAAAGGAAGGAAAGGTTGAGAAGCTGATTGAGTACGGTAAAATTGGTCGGCCTCAGCATAAATATAAGTGTAAGAAAAAATAACATGATCACATAAAGTTAAAGGTCTGCTGTTCCTTTTGTAGGAACAGCAGACCTTTAACTTTATGTTGAAAATCATAAATTTGAATGCTCACTTAGCTAATATAAAGCATTGTGATAATTTGTCAATAATATATCAAAATTAACTTAATGAACAATACTTTTTAAAATACCGGAATATTTACAACAAGGAATTGGAATGTTAGTATTAGTAGTAATTTTTCATTGAAGGCAAGGAGGAAAACGGTTGAACTATTTTGAAGAAAGCTTAAAGTTACATGAAAAAACTAAAGGAAAAATTGAAGTTATCTCAAAAATTAAGGTTGAGACGAGAGAGGATCTTAGTCTTGCATACACTCCAGGCGTTGCTGAGCCGTGCAGGAAAATCCATGAAAACGAAGATGATGTATATAAATATACATCAAAGGGTAACATAGTTGCCGTAGTTACTGACGGTTCTGCGGTGCTTGGATTGGGGAATATCGGTCCTAAAGCAGCTCTTCCGGTTATGGAAGGAAAATCCATATTATTCAAGGAATTTGCCGATGTTGATGCATTTCCTATTTGTGTTGATTCCCAAGATGCAGATGAAATTGTTAAGACTGTAAAGCTTATTGCCCCTGGATTTGGAGGAATAAACCTAGAGGATATATCTGCTCCGAGATGTTTTGAAATAGAGGAAAGATTGAAAAAGGAACTGGATATTCCAGTGTTTCATGATGATCAGCACGGAACAGCAATAGTTGTTTTAGCAGGTTTAATAAATGCATTAAAAATTATAGGAAAAAAAATAGAGGACTTAAAAATTATAATAAACGGAGCGGGAGCTGCAGGCACTGCAATTGCAACACTGTTAACGGCAGCAGGCGCAAAAAATATTGTCGCTTGCGATAGAACAGGTGCGCTGTATATAGGACGTGAAAGAATGAATGATGCTAAAAATAGTTTAGCTAAGTTTACGAATCCTAAAAATGAAAAAGGAACATTGGCTGATGTTATGGTAAATGCAGATGTATTTATAGGAGTTTCTTCAGCAGATGTTGTTAAGCCTGAGATGGTTAAGTCTATGGCTGTTGACCCAATAATACTTGCAATGGCAAATCCTACACCGGAAATAATGCCAGACCTTGCAAAACAAGCAGGAGCAAGAGTAATAGGAACAGGACGCTCTGATTTTCCGAACCAAATTAATAATGTTCTTGTTTTCCCGGGAGTGTTTAGGGGAGCGCTGGATGTAAGAGCCAGAGAAATCAATCTTGAAATGAAGCTGGCTGCTGCACATGCTATTGCAGACTATATCGGAGCTGATGAACTAAACGAAGAAAACATAATTCCAAGTGCATTGGACAAAGGAGTTGCTTCTGTAGTTGCAAAGGCAATTCAAGAAGCAGCAAAAAAATCGGGATCAGCAAGAATATAATTATTTTTGTTATAAATAACTTAATAGGAGGATGTTATGAAAGAATACAAAATAATGGGAATGAACCTTCCGGTTTATTTTACATTACTTGCAGTAATTATTGTAGCTATAATTTTAGGCGTGCTGCCCAGCGGCATGATCGGAGCATTTGCATTTATGATGGTAGTTGGAGCTCTATTAGATGTAATCGGAAACAATACACCTATAGTTAAAACATTTTTTGGAGGAGGCCCGATTGTTATTATATTCGGTTCTGCAGCGATGGTGTATTACAATGTAATTCCTGAAGCTGTTACTGAAAATGTAACGACATTTATGAAAGGCGGCGGGTTCCTTAACTTCTATATAGCTGCACTTATAACAGGTTCTATTCTTGGAATGAATAAAAAACTTCTTATCAAAGCGGCAATAAGATACTTACCTTGTATACTAGGAGGAGTTCTTGTAGCCATGGGATTCGTTGCACTAGGAGGCCTTGCATTCGGCCAATCGCCGGCAGAATCAATTGCGTACATTGGTATTCCTATAATGGGCGGCGGCATGGGTGCCGGTGCTGTTCCTATAGCAGAAGTTTTCTCCGGAGGACTGGGAGTTCCATCTGAAACAATATTGTCAAAGCTTGTTCCGGCAGTTGCTCTGGGAAATGCTATAGCAATTGTATTCGGAGGACTTCTTAACAGATTAGGGAAAAAATATCCTAAACTCAGCGGCAACGGAAAGCTTATGGACATAGGAGAAGAAGAACTTAAATTCCAAGAAGAAAAAGTAGAGTTTACATTAAAGGATTTTGGAATTGGAGTTGTAATAGCAACAACATTTTTCACATTTGGACAGATAGTGGCATACCTGATGAAAAATTATGTAGGTCTGGATATACACCCATACGCATGGATGATAATTTCAGTTGCTATAGCAAAGATAATCAATCTTGTACCACAGGAATACGAAAAAGCATGTTCAACATGGTATAAATTTGTTGCAGCCAACTGGACTTCAGCATTACTTATGGGAATCGGTATAGCTTACACAGATTTAGGTCAGGTTATTTCAGCTTTCACACCTATTTACCTTGTTCTTTGCTTCTTAGTTATTTTAGGAGCTACAGTTGGAACAGCGCTGGTAGGAAAATTAGTTGGTTTCTATCCAATAGAAGCTGCTATTACAGCTGGATTATGTATGGCAAATATGGGAGGAACAGGAGACGTTGCAGTTTTAACAGCATCTGACAGAATGGAATTGATGCCATTTGCCCAGATTTCATCAAGGCTTGGAGGAGCATTCATAATACTCTTTGCGACATTCTTGATACCTATATTTTTCTAAATATCTACAAAACAATTTTATAATCAAGCTCACCTTTATGGTGGGCTTCTTGCATAGCTTAGAAGCGGTATATATTAACACAAATTAAAGGAGAAATTATTATGCATGCTATTGAAAAAATACTTGCAAAAAATAGTGGAAAGAACGTCGTGAAAACTGGCGAAATTGTGACTGCAAAAATTGATTTTGCGGAAGTAAACGACTTGTATCTTCAAACAATCTATTCGTTCAGAGAAATGAATGGGAAAAAAGTTTGGGATAAAGAGAGACTCGCCTTTGTATTCGACCATTATGCTCCTGCTCCGACTATTAAGTCAGCACAGATTCATAAGGAAATGAGAGAATTTGCAAATGAGAATGATCTGACTTATCATTTTGATATAAATGCCGGCGTGTGCCACCAAGTTATGCCCGAGGCAGGTTTAATATATCCGGGTGCAATTGTGGTAGCTACTGATTCACATACGACGACCCACGGGGCTTTTGGCGCCATGGGAACCGGTGTTGGAGCAACCGACATGGCAACAATTATGATTTCAGGCGAGCTGTGGTTTAGAGTGCCTGAAATAATTGAAATAAGAATTGACGGCACTCCGAAAGAAGGTGTCATGCCAAAAGATGTCGTGTTATATCTTATGGGAAAAATTAAGGCTGATGGAGCTGTTTACAAGGCAATAGATTTTACAGGAAGCTATATAGAGCAGCTGGATGTACCGGGTAGAATGGTTTTATGCAACATGGCTGTGGAAATGGGAGCCAAGACAGCATACATGCAGCCGAACCAAAAAGTTCTTGATTATGTGAACAAAAGAGCAGTAAGACCGTTTGAGGTTCAATGTACGGATGATGATTTCGTGTACAGCGAATGCCATAAATTTGATATTTCGGATTTAACTCCTCAGGTTGCAGTCCCGCACAGTGTTGATAATGTGTTTTCTGTAGATGAGGTGGAAAGAATTAAAGTTAACCAATGCTTCATTGGAACATGCACTGGGGGAAGAACAGAGGATATTAAGGCAGCGGCGGATATATTGAGAGGTAAAAAAATATCAGACAATATTAGACTTATCGTTATACCGGCATCCACGGAAGTTATGATGGAATGCATGAAAAATGGGTACCTGCAAGATTGCATAAATGCAGGTGCTGCAATTTCGACTCCCGGATGCGGTCCGTGTTTAAGTGCTCATGAAGGAGTGTTGGCCCCTGGCGAGGTGTGTGTTACTGCTTCAAACAGAAATTTTCCCGGACGTATGGGGAGCAACAAGTCAAAGGTATTTCTTGCGTCTCCGGCTACAGTCGCTGCAACGGCACTAACCGGATATCTGACTAATCCATGCAATTTAAAGCAGGAGGAATTATGGAAGATAAATTAAGAGGGAAAGTTATTGTTCTGGGAAACAACATAGACACAGACCAAATTTACCCTGGAAGATTTCTTGAACTTGTAAATCCTGAAGAAGTGGGATCTCATTGTCTTGCGGGTGTTGATGAAAATATAGCAAAAAATTTTAGAAAAGGTGATGTAATAGTTGCCGGTACAAATTTTGGATGCGGCTCAAGCAGAGAGCATGCGCCTATTTCGCTTTTGAATATGGGGGCAAGCTGTGTGATTGCAGATTCATTTGCGCGTATTTTTTTTAGAAATTCAATAAATCTTGGGCTTCCGCTGATTGTGTGCAAGGGTATTAGCAGCAGACTTAATGATGGAGACGAAATTGAAGTAAGCATCAAAGAAGGAACAGTTACGCTTGTGAGCAGCGGAGAGGTTCTTAACGGTGAAAAAATAGGGGAATATGCTATGAAAATATTGAATGCAGGCGGCATAAAACCTTTGTTTCGCGCAAAAATGAAAGAGCAGCAATAGCTTTTTTACATGCATGGATAATTTCCATGTGAATTATCATTATTAACAAGTATTTTAACGCATTGTTTTTTGAGTGAAATATAATACATATGAAGGAAGGCGATATTATGAAAATTAATAGAAGTGCTTCAGCTGGAACGCTGGAATCAAGCGATATATATGTAATGGTGGAGCCAAATGAGGATGGGATTGAACTTGAGCTTGAGTCAATTGTATACAACCAGTTTGGTGAGGAAATTGAAAAAACAGTAAGAGAAGTATTAAGCGATATGGATATTCAAAATATAAAAATTCAGCTTAAAGACAGAGGAGCTGTGGAATGTGCCATAAGAGCAAGAGTTGAAACAGCTTTAAGAAGAGCGGAAGGAGCGGATGACTAATGAGACGAAGTATGCTTTTTATGCCGGGAAATAATGCAGGTATGCTGTTAAATGCTGATACACTGGGAGCAGACAGCATAATTTTTGATCTGGAGGATGCAGTATCTCCGGCTGAAAAAGATTCGGCACGTATATTGGTGCGAAATGCAATGAAATATCTAAACTATGGAAATTGCGAGATAATAATAAGAATTAATTCTATTGATACGAATTTTTGGAAAGCTGATCTTGATGAAATAATTCCGCTAAGACCGCATATGATCATGCCTCCGAAGGTATGCAGTCATAAGGATATAGAGGTTGTTGAGGATTACATAAAAAAAGTTGAAAAAAAACACGGCATAGATAATCCTGTGTCTATTATTGCACTTATTGAAACTGCATTGGGTGTTGAAAATGCTTATGAAATAGCTGCTTCAAGCGACAGGGTTAAGGCTATTTTCTTAGGAGCAGAAGATTTGACAGCTGATCTAAGGTGTAAGCGCACAAAGAAGGGTGATGAGATTTTCTATAGCAGAGGAAGAATTGTTACTGCTGCAAGAGCTGCAGGTGTTGATGCATACGACACTCCTTTTACAGACGTGGAAGACGAGGAAGGCTTAAAAAAAGATGCAGAATTTGCTAAAAGCCTGGGATTCACAGGAAAGGCAGCAATTTCTCCAAGGCATGTAATGGCTATAAATGAAGTGTTCAGTCCTACTGTTGAAGAAATTGAATATTCGAAAGAAGTTATGGATATAATCAGAATTGCAAAAGAACAGGGAAAAGGTGCCATATCCCTCAGAGGAAAAATGATAGATGCTCCAATAGTTGAAAGAGCGCGTCAGACTTTGGAAGCGGCAAAGGCATTGGGAGGTGTTTTATAATGAACAAGATTGTAAGCAGCTTGAAGGAAGCGGTTAAATTAAGCGGACTAAAGGACGGAATGCGCATTTCTTTCCACCACCATTTAAGAAACGGAGATTATGTAATAAATATGGTTATGGATGAAATTGCGGACTTAGGCTTGAAAGATATTACTGTAAATGCAAGCTCAGTTTTTGATACACACGCACCGCTTGTGAAACACATTAAAAATAAAGTTGTTACAGGGCTTGAGGTAAACTACATGGGAGCTGTCGTAGGCAGAGAAATTTCATCAGGAATTATGGATAAACCGGTGAATTTCAGGAGCCATGGAGGAAGACCAAGCGATATTGAGACAGGAAAAACACCAATAGACGTAGCCTTTATAGCCGCTCCTACATCTGACTGCATGGGAAACTGTTCAGGAAAATACGGCAAATCAGCATGCGGTTCCTTAGGATATGCGTTTGCGGATGCAATGTATGCAGACAAGGTGGTTGTAATTACGGATAATCTTGTTGACTATCCTCTTTCAGACTTTTCAATATCTGAGACGTATGTAGATTATGTTGTGTGTGTAGATAAAATAGGTGATCCGTCGGGGATAGTATCTGGAACAACAAAAATTACCAAAGATCCGGTGGGACTTATGATGGCATCATACGCTACAAAGGTTATTCAGCATTCAGGGCTTTTGAAGGATGGATTTTCTTTTCAAACAGGGGCCGGAGGTGCATCACTGGCAGCTGCTAAATACCTTAAGGATCTTATGCTGAAAGAAAATATTAAGGGAAGTTTTGGAATGGGAGGAATAACAGGTTACCTGGTTGATATGCTTGAAGCAGGATGCTTCAAAGCATTGATGGATGTTCAGTGCTTTGATTTAAAAGCAGTACAGTCGTTGCGAGACAATCCTGCTCACAGAGAGGTAACGGCGTCCCATTATGCAAGCCCTACAACAAAAAGTGCCATAGTTGACAGTCTGGATGTTGTGATTCTGGGAGCAACACAAATTGACACGAATTTTAACGTTAATGTTCATACAGATTCAAACGGGTATATAATGGGAGGATCAGGCGGACACAGCGATACTGCAGCAGGGGCTAAATTAACCATGATTGTAGCGCCTCTTACTCGAGCAAGGCTGTCAATAGTTGTGGATAAGGTGCTTTGTGTTTCAACACCGGGAAATACTGTTGATGTACTGGTTACACAGCGCGGAATCGCCGTAAACCCACTAAGACAAGATCTAAAGACAAGGCTGGAGGAAGCAAATCTGCCTGTAGTTGACATACATGAGTTAAAGAATATAGCTGAAAAAATTACAGGTGTACCAAAGAATGTAGTAATGGGCGATAAAGTTGTGGGAAATGTAATTTACAGGGACGGAACAATAATTGACACCATTAAAAATACACTTAAATAAAAAAAGGTAAAGTATGAGTTCTGAAATGTTTTATGAAGAATACGGCTACCCTTTTAGTGGGAATAAGCTTTTAAAACTGAAGAAATTCCTAGCTACGGAGCAGCTTAGCTATGATGATGGCATAGAATACACCATAAATTTTTGCGACAGCAAGGGCAATATTGCCGCAACCGGCTCTGTTGAAGGCAATGTATTAAAATGCATAGCGGTTTCTCAAATGTATCAGGGAGAAGGACTGTCTGCCAAAGTTGTTACAAGCCTAGTGTCATATGCAATAAGTAAAAACCACGGCCATCTATTTTTGTTTACAAAGACAGGAAATAAGAGTATATTTAGAGACTTGGGATTTTATATTATAGCTGAGACAGAAGATGTTGTGCTGATGGAAAACAAGAAAAATGGGATTTCAGAGTATGTTAATTCTCTGAAATCCTCAGCTGGTGAAAAATTGGTTATGGATACAGGGGCGATAATAGTTAACTGTAACCCGTTCACCAAAGGTCATTTGTACTTGGTTGAAACTGCAGCGAAACAATGCGATAATCTCCATATTTTTGTTGTGTCCGAAGATAAAAGCGCATTTCCTTCAAGCATAAGGTATAAGCTGGTAAAAGAAGGAGTGAAGCATTTAAACAATGTAGTTGTTCATCCTACATCAGATTATTTAATTTCCTCAGCAACATTTCCCACATATTTTATAAAGGATAAATATAAGGCTGGAGATATTAATTGTATTTTGGATTTGACTATTTTTTGTGAATATTTTGCTAAAGAATTGAATATTAGTAAAAGATTTGTAGGTACGGAACCTTTTGATGTAGTGACGGCGTCATATAATACACAAATGAAGGAATTTCTTAGGAAGTATGGAATAGAAGTCATTGAAATAAAAAGATATGAAGAAAATAATCATCCTGTTAGTGCATCCGGAGTCAGAAAGCTCATGACAGAAGGAAGATATGAGGAGATTAAAAAAATTGTTCCTAAGTCCACATATGAATTTTTAATGAGTAAAAAAGGAATGGAGATTGCCGAAAGAATAAGGAGCGGAGATGTCGGGAATAAACCTCAAAGAAACAGTTAAATGCGAACAAGTTACTATGGCAGAAATGTTAGATGCGAGAGAAAGGAGAGTTTCAAGACAGCAGTATATTTTGGCTCGATACAATATGACTCTTGTCTCATTTACTCTTAATATACCAGGAGCAAATAAAACATTTCCCCTTGCGGCCAGAACATTTAAAGAAGGGAAAAAACTAATCAAAAATCATCTCAGGCGACACAATATAGAAATGAAATACCAAGAAGACTGTCTGTCTAAGACTGGGTTTGAATTTTTCGTTGCCGCAGAAGGAAACTCTGGTTACATTAAAGAACTTATGGTTGAAATTGAAAACTGCTGTGAGTTGGGGAGAATTTTTGACATTGACGTAATTGATAAAAATGGCTGCAAGTTATCAAGAGAAGATGTGGGTTATGAAAGCAGAAGCTGCATATTGTGCAACGACATTGCACATGCCTGTGCCAGGAGCAGAAAGCATTCAGGTAAAGATCTTTTATTAAGGATAATTGAAATAATGACGGAGTATTTCAACCTTCAATTTGCTGATTTGTGCTCAACTTTCGCCTGCCGTGCTTTAATGTACGAAGTTATTGCAACGCCTAAGCCGGGACTTGTAGACAGGGCAAATAACGGCTCTCATAAAGATATGGACTTATATTCCTTTATAGACAGTTCATCTGTGCTTATTCCGTTTTTCAGAGAATTTGTGTTGATGGGAGCTGAATATCATGGGGAAACTCCTCAAAAATTATTTGAAAGAATAAGATATATGGGAATGAGAGCCGAGGATCAGATGCTTGCAGCAACAAATAATGTTAATACTCATAAGGGAATTATATTTTCTATGGGTGTATTGTGTGCAGCCTTGGGATATATGTACGGTAACGGTTCTGCAATAGAAACTGAAGGTATTTTTGAAACTGCAAGGCAGATGACACAAAAAGTTATGGATGATTTTCAAAATATAACACCAGATAACGCAAGGACCTACGGAGAGCGGCTATATGCAAGATATAAAATATCCGGAATTAGAGGAGAAGCCGCGAACGGCTTCGCATCGGTGAGAAAATACGGCATACCTGTATTAAAAATATTAATAAACAATGGTTTTTCATCAAATGATGCAGGAGTTGTGGTATTGCTTAATCTGATTGCTAATGTGAAGGATACAAATATAATTTCAAGGGCAGACATTGAAACACAAAAAAGAGTTCAAATTATGGCAAGGAAATTGATCAGCGAAGGGATTGACAGCATTTCTATGTCTGATATAAATGAAATGGATGTGGAGTTTATGCGTTTAAACATAAGTCCGGGGGGATGCGCTGATTTGCTTGCAATAACATACTTTATTTATTTTATCGAAAAAGAAATGAATCAAAACACTAGTGTATAAGTGTTTTAGCATATAAGAGGTTTGTATAGTGCAAGCCTCTTATTTTTTATTTTCTAAAATACTCTTTACTTACTTAGTTTTATGTATTAAAATAAAAGTAAGATACGTAACATATGTTACGGAGGTGAAATGATGTACGAAGTAATAGATATAATTAAGGACAATCAGCTTTTTAATAATATAAGTAAAGCTGAGATAAGACAGATATTGAAATGCGGCAAAGCTAGAGTGGAGGAATACAAGGATAATCAGATTGTATTTCAAAAAGATGATAATGTAAAAAAGCTTGGTATAATTCTTGAGGGGCAGTTTAATCTGGTATCGTGGAAATTTAACGGAACAAGAGCCATTGTAACTACCCTTGAGCGAAATGATCTGTTCGGAGAAGCCCTAGCATTTTCGTCATCAAAGGAATTGCCCTATGACTTGGTAAGCTCAGGAAACAGCAAGGCCCTTATTTTACCGTACTACGTGTTTTTTACCATGTGCAGAGAGGTTTGCAATTTTCATAAAATCCTTATAAATAATATGCTTTCGATTCTTGCGGATAAAATTGTAGTGCTTAATAATAAAATGCATATATTGAATACGGAAACGCTTAGAGGAAGAATAGCCATGTATTTGTTGACGCTTCATAAAAAGAACAATTCAGTTATGTTTGACATGCCTATGAACAGGCAGGAGCTGGCAGATTTTCTTAATGTTAAAAGACCGTCACTGTCAAGGGAATTTTCGAAGATGCAACAAGAAAATATTATAGAGGTACATCGTTCGACAGTAAGAATAATTGATATGGATACGCTCAAGGAGCTTTCAGATTAAATAAGTGAACATATTAAACTATTATTATTGTGTTCACTTATTTAAAAAATGCTTACGAAAAAGTGACACTTTCCAATTGGTCCTTAGTGTAAAATTACTGTAGGAAAAAAACAAGAAAAGAATAGCCCTTATGTTAAGATTAAGTATCACGCAAAATCTAACAGAAGAAAGGACTATTCTATGGAAACCATTATACACGATATTACAAAAAAAATCACTGAAGAAACAATAAAAAATTTAGAAAATGTATTAACCGGAACTGATAAGATACCAGAATACATTGAAAATACAAAGCGCACACTAAATGATGTAGGAGTAAAATTAATAAAAGTTTTGTTTGATACATGTGAAGAAAGCATACGACAAACGGGGAAGCAAAAAAGAGAGTGGTATGTTGAAAAAAGGAACATGGAAAAAACATATAGCACAATATTTGGAGATGTAAAATATAAGAGGACCTATTACAAGAATAAAAAAACAGGAGAATACAAATATCTTTCAGATGATTTCTTAGGAATAGAAGTACATGAAAGAATGGATATGATGCTTCAATCCCAGCTTATTGAAAGAGCAATAGATGTTTCATACAGTAAAAGTGGAAGGAATAGCGTTCCAGATCAAGAGTTTAGCAATCAAACCGTTATGAACAACATAAGAAAACTAGATGAAATAGAAAATAGTGCTGTAGAAAAGACGGTTTATAAAAAGAAGGCAGATAAGAAATCGGAAGCGAAACTTCTGTATGTAGAAGCGGATGAAGATCATGTAGCAATGCAAGATGGAACTAACAAACAGATGAAATTGATTTATGTACATGAAGGGTTAAAAAACGAAGGTAAAAATAGAAATGCTCTAATAAATCCAAGATATTTTACAGGATTATATAACAATAATAATGAACAGCTTTGGTTAGAAGTAGCTGACTACATATACAAATATTATGATACAGATAAAATAGAAAGGGTGTATTTATCAGGAGATGGCGCTAATTGGATAAAAGAGGGCTTAAATTGGATAGACAAAAGTATCTATGTGTTAGATAGATTCCATTTATCAAAATATATAAAACAAGCTACAGCACATATACCCTATACAACACCTGTAATGTGGGGATACGTAAATAAAGGAAAGAAAGAATGGGTAAGTGATTTATTTGAAGAAATATTAGATTGTACAGAAAACGTAACGAAAAGAAATTCAGTACTTGAATCACGCAGATATATTATGAATAACTGGGAAGGAATAAGAAATCAATACAACCTAGATTATGTTGGCTGCAGTGCAGAAGGGCATGTGAGTCATATTCTATCAGATAGGCTTAGTTCTAGACCTATGGGTTGGAGTGAAGTTGGAGCTGATCAAATGGCCCGATTACGGGTTTACAAGAAGAATGGTGGCAAGGTTTATGACTTAATAAAACTCAAGAAACAATCGGAGTTTAAAGAAAGAAAAATCAAAGAACTTGATAAGCGTGTAGTGAAAAAGAAATTAAATGTTTCAATAAATGAGACACTTGATAATTTAGAAATTATTAATATAGGCAAAAGAACACAAATGAGTGAATTTCTTAAGTCTATTCGTGGTGCTTAATTTTACTAAGGGGATTTATTGTTTTTATTTTCCGAAAGTAACTTGACACTTTCATATTTTTATCAATATTTGCCAATTATTTAAAAATGAATTATAATTTAATGATATGGTAGATTCGTAATTATTATGGGAGGAGTTCATGAAAAGAGGTACTATCATATATTATATATTAATTATTACATGTAGTTGAACTTCCTAATGATAAAGCTAATATAAAAGCTATTCAATTTGGAACTAAGAGTAATGAAATAGAAGTTAAAGACGGAGATATTTTGGAAATAACAACAAAGTGGTACCGAATAAGTTTTTCTATTACGATAGTTCATTTCCTTTGACTAATTTGATTCCAGATTCAGCATATAGAAGGCAGTAATAATCAGGGGGATTTGCACTTAACATGCCTAATATATTGCGAACTAAAAAGAAGGGGATAAAAAGGTGAGTATAATTAAAAAAATGTTTTATTGTTTTTTAATATGTATTTTTATTTCAGGATGCAATTCTAAAAGTAGTAATTTTAATGAAGTAAATCAAGATGAAGGTATTAATAGTTATGATAATGTATATGGATATGACTACATAAATAAGCAAGAAGAAATTGATAAAAAAGGTTATTTTGAAGACAGAGCAGGCAATATATTTAATGAATATCTGGTAAGCGATCATTTTGAGGTGTACTACAACTCAAACAATCAATCGAATAAGTTATATGCATCTAATTCTATTAAAATATTGGAAGAAGAGTATTATAGAGTTTTGGAATTTTTAAATGTAGATGAAACAAAAATGCCTAAAGTAAAAATACATATGTATGATGAATATGAAAAGATTAGATTAGCAGTAATTGATGAATTAAAATTCGACCCTGATGATATGAACATAAACTTTATGGGGGTTTCAATAAAAAGTGATACTATTTATTTTACTATAAAAGATAAATCTGGTTATACAATTGACTTAAAAAGGGTTTTGGTACATGAGTTTACACATATTGCAACAATGGCTTTAACAGGCGGCAATGCCCAAATTGATTGGTTATGGGAAGGAACAGCCAAATACTTAGCTCAGGATAGGGATTATAGTAAAGCGTATTACAAGGAAATGATTGAAAAAGGATTGCCAGACTTATATATACTAAATTTGAGTGAAGGCAGATACACATACGGGTATAGCATGGTTGAATACATTATTAAAACATATGGAAGGGAAAAACTTATAGAACTATTAGTACATCAAGGCGATATTGATGGTGTATTAAATATTAAAGTAGATGACTTTAGAAATGGATGGAAAGTTTTTTTAGAAGAAAAGTTAAACTTTTAATAATGTGAAAAACTTGAAGAACATTGAGTGATAGGAACTTATAAGAGGGAATAAAAGACAGCAAAAATATTACGGCAAGCAGGTAAAGGATTGTATTCAAAATAAATTGATCTAAGTAGAGAAGCACTAGAGATAGAAGAACTTGAGATTATAAAAGATTAAAGGACATTAAGCAAGAGTAGTTTTAAGAGATAAGGAAATTAATTAAATGAAGAAGGTTCATATTGTAGCATACATGTTGGGACAGGGATAAAGAATTAGTTAAATGTTGTCCTAGTCAAGCAAAATTGTAACACCAGTGTATAAAATTTTTGTTAAGCGGCACAACGAGCAGCATAAGGGGTAAGCCCATTGTTATATGAATGAGGCCTTAGGTGGTTATATTTAACATAAATGAAATCATATATTCCTTTATCAAGTTCTGCCTGAGAGCGGAAGGAATACAAATTAAAATGTTCATTTTTAAGCGTATTATAAAACCGTTCCATAGGTGCATTGTCATATGGACAATCTGCACGGCTCATGCTTTGCTGAATATGATATTTTATGCAGAATTCATTAAAATCCTTTGAAGTAAATTGTGTTCCCTGATCGCTGTGAAGAATGATTCCTTTGCCGGGCTTATATCTTTTTAAAGCAATTTTAAGAGTATTAATTGCCAGACCTGCTGTAATATGGCTGTCATTGAGTGTTGCAACAACACTGCAGTCATATAAATCAATTATGGTGCAATTATAGCGCATCGTTCCATCTTTTTAAAAAGCTACCGCCATAAACCAGAAATGGTGCACTGATATAATCTATATATATACCATAAAAAATGGTTCGACCTATTTAGCTTCTGTTATGGATTTTCATAGTAAGAAAATTATTGGTTACGCATACGATACTTCTATGACAGCCGAATTAGCTGTAAAAGCAGTTAAATATGCTTGCTTAAATATTAAAAATACAAAAGGCATTATTCTGCACAGTGACTTAGGTACGCAGTACACAAGTCATTTATTTGAGGACTATTTATCCTCAAAAGAAATTATTCATTCCTTTAGTAGAAAAGGAAACCCCTACGATAATGCATGTATTGAATCTTTTCATTCCATACTTAAAAAGGAAGAAGTAAACCATCACAAATATTTTGATTTTAATGTTGCCCGCAAGGTAATATTTGAATATATTGAATCCTGGTACAACCGTAAAAGGATTCATGGTGCTATAAATTATATGACTCCACAGGCTGCTCATGATGCTGCATGAGTGGTGTCAAAAAAATTAAACTTTTTGTGTCTATTCTATTGACACAAGTCCATGTTTTATATAAAGTCATTAAGATGTGTTATAATATAATAATAAAAATCGCCAAAGATAGAAGGTGCTTACTATGAACGAATTTTTGACTCCTGGGCAGAGAATAAAAAAGATTAGAAAATTATTAAACTTAAAGCAATATGACTTGCAGGGTAAGAAGGTTAAAAGAAATTTTATTAGTATGATTGAAAATGGTAAAAGAGGATTAAGTATAGAGACGGCTAGATATTTAGCCGAGAAATTTAATAACAGAGCAAATGAGTTAAAAATAAATTTACATATTGATGAATCAAATTTATTAATGACTCAAGAAGAAGAGGCTAGGCAATATTGTTTAAACAAGTTAAAAGATAATCCGAATTTAGAAACTATTGATTTCGCCTTTGATGTTTCAGTTAAGTTTAATTTAATTGATGTTGGCATATGTGCTTGCATTAAAAAGGGAGACTATTATTTTAATTATAAGGAATATTCTAAAGCAGCAATTTACTATGTAAAAGCACTAAACAATATTAATATTACTGATAAGAAGAATGAATCTTATATATTTAATCGTTTAGGTTTATGTAAGATGAATGAATTGTATTATGCAGAGGCTTTAGAATTCTTTAATATGGCATACTCTTCAGCAATTTTAAATGATGATTTATTGACACGTAAAAATTCAATTTATAACATATCTTTATGTTATAGAAAGCTATATAATTTTAAATCATCGATTAAATATATTAATGAATTTTTAATTTTATGTGATAAAGACATAGAGGATACTAATTATGTGTATGCTAGCGTAATTAAGGCTAACAATTATAGGGATTTAAAAGAATTTGATAAAGCCTTAAATATTTATGAAAATTTGTTAGTATACTTAAATAATGATAAAAGTTCAGATGCAGCATATGTTTATGATAATATAGGTTTATTATATTGTGAATACTTTGAATATGAAAAAGCTTTAAAATGTTTAGAAGTATCCCAAAAAATTAGAACAGAAATAGATATTGAAAATTTAGCTAAGTCGTTAATTGATAAGGCTAATATTTTAATTATGCAAAATAAAAATGACGAAGCACTAATTTTAATAAACCTTGGAATTGATTTAGCTAAAAAACATAAGGATTTCGAATATGAGCTAAAGGGATATTATTTAATAATAGATATTCATAAAAAAACAGGAGATATAAAAAAACTAGAAAATATTTATTTAAAAGTTTTAAATATTGCAAAAGTAAGGAAGGATTATAAGGAAATAATTGACATATCGAGTAAGTTGTGCCTTATATACTTAGATGAAAACGACATAAAAAAAGCCAAAAATATTTTGACGGGTCACATAATATAATGCATAATTGTGACAAAAACTAGAAAATTATTGAATACAATAAGTGTTTATGTTATAATTTTAAATAATAAAAAAATATAATTTGGGGGATATGTTATATGTTCAAAAAAAAGCTAAAAACAGTAGGCTTAATTGTGATCTGCGCTGTATTGATTTGTTCTATAATTATTGGTAAGAATTCAAAAGAGATTGGAATATTTAGTGACCCACCAGGAATAGGTATAATAATCAATTCAATGAACATTAAAATTTAATATATTAATAAGTGAGCTGCCTAAAATAGGCAGTTTTTTTATCCCAACAATATTTTTGAACCTTTAATATATTATATATTTTGGTTTAATAATAAGTACAATTACATTTAATAAAAGTCACTAAAATGAAAATATATAGTGACAAAAAGTCAAAAGCATGCTACAATTATGAAAACGTTATTAATTCGTTTAGATAAAAGGCATAATTTTTTGGTGGAAACGTAAAAACAAGTAATGCCTAAATTTCAAAGTTAATTTATATAATAGAATTTGACTTCAACATAATGAAATTAAATGAATGTATAATTATTTTCTTAAAAATAAATAATCTCAATTAAAAACTTATTATATATAAGAATCTATTAATTGAAATTATTTAAATACTTTCAGTTTATCTGAAAGAAATTATATTTGAAAGGGGGTGAAGGTAATGAGTGTTAAAGATTATAACTCTAATAAATTAATAAACTTTACAATGGAATCGCTAAGTGAGAATATCAATAATTTGATTGGACCATTAAGTCATGATCCGGATCCATGTGGAGGAGGTTGTTCGGGTGCTTGTACTCCTGGTTGTTGTGATGTGCCGCCAGCATGTTGTGATGGATGTATAGAAGACTGGCCGCCATCAGTATGTCCAAATTCAATTGGAATAACACCAAATGCGCATACATATTAGGACTAATTAGCAGCTGTAAAATTACAGCTGCTAATTACAAATTAAGAAATAGTTAAAGAAGAGGTGATTTATATAAATACTATAGTTGAAACAAATCTGCATTTTTTTAATATGTTTAATAGAAAATATGCTTTTGATTATAATACTAATTTTATATTCAGTATTGATGAGCTTTCTGAGAAAATACTAAATAATACTTTAGATGAACATGATAAAGAAAGATTTGATATAGACATTGTTGAAAGAAAGAAAAAATTTATAAAATTCTTATGTGATAAAGGAATAATCTCTAATGGAAAACCTTCATTAAATAACCATAATTCAAAATTTCAGATTTCGACGATTTCTTTATTTTTGACAAACAATTGTAATTTAAGATGTAAATATTGCTATGAAAAAAATCTATATAAAACTAATAATATGAGTAAAGATGTTGTTAAATCATCAGTTGATTTATTATTTAATAATTTAGATGAAAAGACTGTTCCTACAATTTCATTGTTTGGTGGTGAACCTCTTTTAAATATAGAACTTATTGAATATATAAAGAGTTATGTAAAATTACAGAAGTTAAGTAATTGCAGATTTTCTATAACTACTAATGGTACTGTGATGAATAATAAAATATATTCATTATTAAATGATCTTGGAACTAAAATAATGTTAAGTTTAGATGGTAGTAAAGAAAAACAAGATTATAACCGAAAATTTGAGAATGGAATAGGTTCTTATGATAAAGTCAAAAGTAATATAGATGAATATTTACAGCAGGATATGTCTGATATTGTTATTAGAAACACTATTACAAAAAATGATGTTGATTATAAGAATACTTATGACTTTTTTAAAACAAGTGGTTATAAAAATTTGATTTCTATTCCGATTTCAACAAGTGATGAGGATGAAAAATTAAATAAAGATGATATTAATAAACTTATTGGTAATTGTAAAATGATTGCTGAAGATGTTTTAAATAATATACTGGCAGGAAAAGAGTTTCTAAATATAAACTTTTTTAATTATGGAAAAATATACAACAATATAGATAATTCATACTGTGGAGCTGGCCTGAGATCAATTGCAATAGACACTAATGGAGACATATACCATTGCCATAGATTTGTTGGTGACAGCACGTACAAATTAGGAAATGTAGTTAGAGGAGTAGATAATGATTTAATTACAACAATGCAAAGTTATTATTATAATAGATTAAATGATGTATTAATGAATTGTAAGGATTGTTGGGCATTTAATTTATGTAAGGGTGGATGTATGCATGAAAACTTGTTGGAAGGTAATTCGATAAATAAAACCAATCATGAGTTATGTAACTTAAGAAGGTCATGGTTTGAAATTACAATAGCATTATATGCAATGATATGTGAAAAAGAACCTACGTTAATTGAGAAAGTTTATGGTGAAAGTGTTTTTAACAATAAAATAAATAAATGGATCCCACTTAATATAAATTAATAGGAGGCAAAGATGAATTATATACTTAACAAATTTATTTCAGTTCGAGTTATTGAAGATAATAGAATTATTATTAAAACTCCGTTAGATGTTATTGAAATAAAAACTGAAAATATAGACATTATAGTAGATATTACTAATTTTTTTAAATTAGGAGCGACAAAAGAACAGTTTACAAAAAAGTATAATTACGAAGATATAAATGAATTATTTACTAAACTTGTAGATAAAAAGGTTTTAATTGAGCAAATTGAAGTAGATACAATTAATTCGGATGTGTATGAATTTATGCAACAATTTGCAAAGATTAATCATGATAACATTTTCAATGTGAATGAAATAAAGTTATTAATTCTAGGTAGTTCATTAACAGTTAATTTTTTAAATGAAGATTTAAGAGAAATCGGTTTTAATAATATAATAAATTTTGAATTGAAATATAACACTAATGATTTAGAAGATATATCAAGAATTATAGAAAACAATAAGATTGACTTAGTAATCTGTTATGATAGTGTTTTCAATATAAATTTATGTAAGTTTATTAATAAAAAATGTTTGGAGAATAATATATCCTTCCTCTTTAGTCATTTTAAAAATTTATACGCAATAATAGGTCCGATTATTATGCCACATGAAACACCTTGCCTAAATTGTTTGGAATTAAGAAAAATAAATAATTATGAATTTATTGATTTGGAAAAATATTATATGAAGGAGTATTATAATATAAATAATCAAAGAATATTGTATCCTACATTCTTTTATAAAATAACTAGCAAATTAATATCTTTAGAAATTTTTAAGTTTTACTTTGCTGATGAAAGTTGCAATTTGATAGGTAAAGAACTTGAAATTGATCTAAAAAATTATAAAACAAATTATAATAGAATATTATATAATCCACAATGTCAAATATGTAGTTAGCTAATATTTCAATAATAATTTAGGGAGTTATTTATTATCTAAACTATAAAGGAGACAAAGCGATATGGATATAATAGATAAATATGATTATATAGTAAATAGCAAAACGGGTATAGTAAAAAATGTATCTAGAAAAGTAAATGATGTAATTCCTGAATTTATTCATTACGTAGGAGTTATTAATAATCCAAAATTATTAGCGGATAATGAAGATAGGAATAAACGTTATACTGTAGTATGTGGTGGTACTAGTTTTGATGAAACTGTAGCATTGTCAAAATGCCTAGGTGAATGCTTAGAGAGATATGCAGCGCTTAACATAAATTATGATAATTTAATTCAAGGGAGCTATAATCAGCTTACTGAACAAGGTTATAAATGTACACATATTAAAGAATTCTCATTTTTTTCAGAAGAACAACTACAACAAAAGGATTTTCCATTTAAAAGGATTAATAAAAATACAACTCTTTATTGGATTTGGTGTAAGAATCTATTTAACAACGATGATGTATTAGTTCCAGCTGAATTAGTATATTTAAATCATGTTGAAAAGTTTAGCATTAACTATAATATTTCTACTGGTCAAGCTTGTGGGGAAACTCTTGAAGATGCAATTCTTACTGCTATTTATGAAGTAATAGAAAGAGATTCATTTATAATGACATGGAAAAAGAAGATATCATTTCCACACATAGACATTAGTACAATTGATGATGATGTAATTAGTAATATGTTAGAAAAGTTTTTTAAATCAAATATGGAAGTATGGCTAATTAAAGCTGAAATGGAGTACGGTATCCCAACAATAATTGGAGTGTTATACAATAGAAACTCAAATTATAAAAATATATTAATTGACTCATCAACAAAATCTACATATAGGAAAGCTATAATATCTGTATTAGACTCTTTAGCAAATTTGGTTATGATAAATTTAAAAAACTATAATAGGTTCAATGGCGATACAAATTATAATACAATTAACGAATTGCACGAACGAATTAAGATATTCATGAGTTCTAATGTATGGGATGAGGCTAATTTCTTAATTGCAGGAGATAAAATTAAATATAAAGATTTGAAATTGAGATACGAAGAAAATAATAATAAGAGTAATAAAAAATTAATTGATGAGTGTGTTGAAAAATTAAATATGCATGGCATAACATCTTATTATTGTGATATTACTACAAGAGATGTCAAACACCTTGGTTTCAATATTGTCCAAGCTATTATACCTGATTTGTTAAGTCTGGATATAAGCAGCAATTATATGTACCTTGGTGGTCGAAGATTATTCCAGGCAAATGAATTGTTTAGTAATTACAAACATATAAGTGGCATAAATTATTTTCCACATCCATTTTTATAATATTAAGTTGTTAGGGGGCTTATTAATGAACAATAATATTTGGCGAACATTTCATAAACATACATCTATTTCCGATTTTTACCTGGATTATGACCCAAGTGCTAACTACGAAAAAGAAATAAAAGAAAATTATTATAATTCTAAAGAAATAATTTATTTAAATCAAGACATTAATCATACTAAAGATGATCTAAAAGACGTATTATTAAAAAGAAAAAGTAAAAGAGATTTTGATAATAATTCAATACATTTAAAGGAATTATCAGATTTGTTAATTTGGGCATATAGTACTTTTGATTATAACTCTTCTTTAAATAATACAGTACCGTCAGCTGGAGCAAGATACCCTATTGAAATTCATATTATTAATAATAGTATTAAAGAATTAGAAAAGGGAGTATATCATTACAACCGAAAAAAAAAGTATTTAGAATATACTAATGATATTGAGATGACTATAGATGACATTGTTAATTACTGCTTAAATCAACCATTTATATATAATACATCTGCAATAATTTGTCTTTGTGCGGATTTTAATAGAACTATTTCTAAGTATGGTGATAGGGGATATAGATATGTTTTCATAGATGCTGGGCATATTGGTCAGAATTTATATTTGATGGCTACAAAAAATAAAATAGGTATTGTTGGAATTGGTGGTTTTAAAGATGAAAAGTTAAAAAGTGTTCTAAGGCTGCCAATAAATGAATATCCAATATATTTATTTGCAATTGGTAAATGAAAAAAATAAAAATATGGAAAGAGGAGTAAAAAGTTAATATGAAAAAGATAAAGATATTTTTACCTTTTTTATGTTCAATATTGAGTTTATTTATAACAAGTTGTAATAATAATTATTTTAAGGAAGTTAGTTCTGAATTAAATAATACTTTACTATGGAACTTAACATCAAGCAAGCTTACAACCTGGGATCCACATTTATCTAACAGTAGCGTTGTAGCAGATATCAATCGCCAATTATTTGAAGGATTAACTGTACTAGGTGAGAACGGTTATGAGTTAGGTGTAGCAAAAAAGATTTCAGTCTCTTCAAATTCTGAAGGAATAGAGAATACAATTTATACTTTTAAATTAAGAAAGGATGCAAGATGGTCTGATGGAAAGAATGTAACAGCATACGACTTTGAATATAGTTTGAAAAGAGCATGTGAACAAGATGATAATGTATCTAAATTGTTTGAAGTATATATCAAAGGTGCAGATAAATACATTAACGGAATAGGAAGTAAAGATGACATTAGAGTGAAAGCTATAGATGAATATACTCTAGAGATAGAACTTAATGAACCTGTACCATACTTTCTAGATATTTTAACCATGCCGCAATTTTTACCTGTAAGAAAAGATATAATTGAAAATGTAATAGAAGGATGGGAAACAAATCCAAAAACATGTATTTCAAATGGGCCATTTAAACTTTATTCTTATGAGCCTGATTCGCATGTTCTATTATCTAAGAATAATTACTATTATGATAAAGAAAATGTTAAATTGCAATTTATTAAGTGTTTAATCAATACACATGGTGGAAATTTAGATAAGATGTTTAATAATAATGAGGTTCATATAATGGAGATCTATCCAAATGGAATCATAGAAGGAGATGGAGTATTATACTCAAGATATATAGGAACTTCATATATAGTATTTAATACAAAAATTACTCCGTTTAATGATTTGAATTTACGGAAGGCCTTTTCTTACGCTATAGATCGTGAGTATTACTGTAACAATTTTTATTTGGATAGTGTACAGTCATATGGTATAATTCCACCAAATATGAAACTAAGTGATGACACTACCTTTGAAGAGAAACGTAAAAAAGCAGATTATCTAGATAATGTTGATTTAGAAAAAGCTAAGCAATTATTAAATATTACTAGAACTAGAAACATTAATGCTATTCAGATAGTTGAACTAACTACAGGTAATGAAAATTATGGGAATATCATAAAAAATATGCTTGAAAATAATTTGGATATAAAGGTTAATCTCAAAGTAGTTGAGTTTGAAGAGCTAATGAATATAGGTAACACCGGTAAGTTTGAATTGATTACGATGTCATATACAGCAGATTTTAATGACCCTATGACATTTTTTTTGAATTTTAGTAATAGTTCTAAAGATAAAAACAGGTGGTATAATGAATACTTTGAAAATGAGATAGCAAGTACTTTCATAACACAAGATGAGTTAAGAGACCAACATTTAATAAATGCAGAGAAGATTTTAATTGAAAAATTACCTGCAATACCAATTTATCATTATAGAAACTGTTATTTATTCAATGATAAAATAATAGGTAATTTAAAGTGCGATGCTCTGGGTAATTTAATTCTAAAAAATTGTATTTTAAATATTAATAACTGATTATTATGCTACAAAGTAATAAGTATATTGTAAAAAGAATATGACAGAAAATAAAATTTTTTATTAATGGAAAACTGTACCTATAATTAAAATCAATATGTAAATCAAACTTAAGCTAAATTAAATGAGGAGTAATAAATCTTTTTATGAATATATTAAATAATCTGAAAAATAACTTTTTTTACATGAAATATATTTATGAGTTCAGCAAATCATATATTATAGCACAATCTATTATTTCATTATTAAATGGTTTGTTACCATTAGCATCTATAGTTATACCTAAATTAATTATAGATGAATTGCTAATAAAGGGTAATTTTAGATTGATATTTCAATATATAATGTTTTATTTTATTATTTTAATGACTACATCATTTGTTATATCGGTATTACAAGAAAAATACATAAATGTAAATAATTATTTATATTCTTTACATTTTTTAATGTTAATTAATAAAAAAGTTGCGACTTTAGATATGGCGCAACTTGACCTACCTGAAACACATCAAAAAATTGCTTTAGCTAATGATATTATTAACAAAGGTATTGGTACTAATGCTGTAAATAGTTTTTTTAATTCTTTAACTAGTATAGTTTTAATTATATCTACATCAATTATCATATCAGGTGCAAATATATGGTTATCTTTTATTATAATAGTATTTGCATTACTCTCGGTATTTCTTAATCTTAAGACTGAGAACTGGTATATTTCACAAAGAGAAGATACGATGTATTTAATAAGATTATTAAATTATTACATTAGGCTAATTGGTGATAAGAATTGTGCTAAAGAAATACGATTATACAATTTTTCTAATTTCATTATAGAAAAGCATGGTAAATTATTTAATAAACTAAAAGAAAGATTAAGTAGAGTACACTCATGGAGTTTAAGGATTAAAATTATTAGTATATTGCTCGAAAATATAAAAAGTAATGGAATATTGCTATATTTAGCATTTTTAACTTTTAAAGGTCAAATTTCTATTGGAGGTTTTACACAATACTTTGCAGCCACAAATCAATTATCTGGTTCGATTTTAACATTTGTAAGTTTTTTTACACAATTAAATATAAATGGAAAATATATTGCGTCATTTAAGGAGTTTATGGAATTAGAAGGTAAAATAGAGAAATTAGATTTTAAGAAGGAAAAAAAGAGTTCTGATCAAGATTCACCAAAACTCGAAGCATTCAATAAAATTCGATTAGAAAATATTAATTTCGGGTATGAAGGGTCAAATTGTAAAATCCTCGAAGATATTAATTGTACTTTTGAGTCTGGAAAGTTATATGTTATAGTAGGGGAAAATGGCTCGGGAAAAACAACTTTAATCAATTTAATAAGTAGATTGTATGAACCAACAGAAGGGATCATATATTTAAATGATAAACCGATTAATGAAATTAATTGTATAGAATATAGAAAGAAATTTAGTATGGTTGTTCAAGATTTTAATCATTATGCTTTTACAATTGCCGAAAACATTATTTTAGATGAATATGATGAAAAAGATAAGTTCATTAATGATAAAATAAATAGTTGTCTTATAAGAGTTGGATTATATAAAAAAGTAAAAGCTCTTCCAAATGGACTAAAATCAAATTTAGAGAAAATATTTTATGATGATGGAATAATACTGTCTGGTGGTGAAAATCAAAAACTAGCATTAGCAAGAGCATTATATAAAGATACCGATATACTAATTATGGATGAGCCATCAGCAGCACTGGATCCGATAGCAGAAGATGAACTTTTGAGAAATTTAAAGAAAATATTCCCAAACAAGATTATTATATTTATTTCACATAGGTTGACTTGTGCCTCTTACGCAGATCAAATAGTTTATTTAAAAAACAATAAGGTACATGCGACAGGACTTCACAAAGATCTAATGTATAAGAATAGTGATTATGCCAAGTTTTACGAAGCACAAGCAAATTACTATAAATAAAGTTCGAATTTACAATGGAGCCTAAAAAACTATATTTGCACAAAAGTTGTTGTGGTCAAGCATTTTTGTAACACTTTAGCCTAGGGAGTGTAACAAATTACGTGTAAATGGATTTTTGGATTAAAAAATTCATAAGTGAAAATACTAAAGATACAGCATAAATAAAGGCAACGCAGGGGTGCGACCTAAACGCTTGCTGTTCTTTATACGGTGATTGGGCGGTCAAAAATTGATTGCCCAATTTTCTATTTATCACCGGTAAAGCCAAGCGTGATAAACTGTTGATTGTCAAGTAAAATTGACCCGCTTTTTCACTTAAATTTGACCCATCTTAGATTTGAACTAGGTGGATCAGATTTAGTTGTGATTTCTGTTGTTCACACTTAGAATTGACCCACATGCTAGTACATACTGATTTGATATCCATCTCTTTTTAATGAAGTCTGGTCAATTATCATTGACCTTGATGATGATTCCAATGTAATGTATCTGCTAAGCTCCAATAGGCGATCTCCCAGCAGGTCATGGATAAGTTTTTTCATTTCAGCAGGACGCCTATCAATTGGCGTTTTTTATGGTAAATTAGAATGCTGTGAAGCCATTGGGGAGCAGAGTTTCTCCATGCTCATGAAAACATCGTCAGTCTGTGATTCGTCATGCAGCAGATAGCGGTCATTTTCATTGTTGTACACGAATTTTGGATTCTTCTCGATTCTTTTCATTACGAAGTAGGGATTCTTTATCCCATATTGACTACGCAGCAAATTATATGCTGTAGCCCGTCCTCCATCATTGTATGCCTGAACAACGATTAGTTCTTCATCAGTCACTTTTTACATTAGGCTGTTCCTCCAATAGAATTGCTGTCTTTCCATCTATTCTTGTATTCATTCTGTATCCTTTTTCATATCAACACTGTTTTTCTTAGTGTAAAATTACTGTAGGAAAAAAACAAGAAAAGAATAGCCCTTTATGTTAAGATTAAGTATCACGCTGAACAACATAAGAAAGCTAGACAAAATAGAAAATAGTGCTGTAGAAAAGACGGTTTATAAAAAGAAGTTAGATAAGAAATCGGAATTGAAAATCCTGTATGTAGAAGCAGATGAAGATCATGTAGCAATGCAAGATGGAACTAACAAACAGATGAAATTGATTTATGTACATGAAGGTTTAAGAAGCGAAAGTAAAAATAGAAATGCTCTGATAAATCCAAGATATTTTACAGGGTTATATAACAACAATAATGAACAGCTTTGGTTAGAAGTAGCTGACTACATATACAAATATTATGATACAGATAAAATAGAAAAGGTGTATTTATCAGGAGATGGCGCTAATTGGATAAAAGATGGCTTAAATTGGATAGACAAAAGCATCTATGTGTTAGATAGATTTCATTTATCAAAATATATAAAACAAGCTACAGCGCACATACCCTATACAACACCTGTAATGTGGGGATACGTAAATAAGGGAAAGAAAGAATGGGTAAATGATCTATTTGAGGTAATATTAGATTGTACAGAAACCGGAAGAAAAAGAAAATCAGTACTTGAATCACGCAGATATATTATGAATAACTGGGAAGGAATAAGAAATCAATACAACCTAGATTATGTTGGCTGCAGTGCAGAAGGACACGTGAGCCATATCCTATCAAATAGACTTAGTTCTAGGCCTATGGGTTGGAGTGAAATTGGAGCTGACCAAATGGCCCGATTAAGGGCTTACAAGAAGAACGGTGGCAAGGTTTATGATTTAATGAAACTCAAGAAACAATCAGAAATTAAAGAAAGAAAAATCAAAGAACTTGATAAGCGTGTAGTGAAAAAGAAATTAAATGTTTCAATAAATGAGACACTTGATAATTTAGAAATTATTAATATAGGCAAAAGAACACAAATGAGTGAATTTCTTAAGTCTATTCGTGGTGCTTAATTTTACTAAGGGGATTTATTGTTTTTATTTTCCGAAAGTAACTTGACACTTTCCAATTGGTCTCATTAATTGACAATAGAATAAATTAATGTTATATTATTATAAATATAATATGGATTTTTAAAATTTTATAAAAATTTAGGAAAACATTTTATTGGTGGGGTTATGATTGATATTAAAATAAAAAAAAATAAGGTAAATAGTAATAATTTGTCGGTTACGGCTTATGACATTATAAAGGAGCTAATATTAACTCTTGAATTAAAACCGAAAGAAATTATTACAGAGACTGATTTAAGTGAATTACTTGGTATTAGTCGTACACCTATTAGGTCTGCCTTGCAGAGGCTTGCAATGGAATCACTAGTTGAAATTACTCCTAATAAGAGCACCTTTGTCGCAGATCTTTCAATAGATAACTATTTCGAAATATTTCAGGTAAGAGAAAGTTTAGAATTACTTTCCGTTAAGCTGGCAACATTAAATTGTACTGATAGTGAAATAGAAAAACTTAAAGATATGCTAGAAATGCAAGATTTAATGTCTCAAAATATGGAAGTATATACTAGAGATTTTATGATTATCGATAGAAGTTTTCACTTAGCAGTTGCTGAGTTCTCTCATAACAAGTTGTTAAAAAATGAAATTATGAAAATCAACGAGCTTTATTACCGCTATAACCATTATGCTTGTATAATAAACCGCATAAAATTGACTGTGTCTGAACATAGAAGCATTTTAGGTGCAATTGAAAAAAGAGACAGCATGGCGGCAGAAAAATATATGAAAGAACATTTAAATGTTATCAAGGATGGAATTGTGTTATCTTTAATAAATAGAAGTTAGAATAGCTGGAATCTAAATTGAATGTTTGCAAATTTACTTTATAGGTTTTATAAAATAAATTTGCAAACATTTTTTTATGCAAATATTTAAAAATTTGATAAAATGCATATTAGTATACATTAAAAAACTAAAAAAATAACCTAAATAATACTTATTTTAGAATTAAATGGCTATTTAAAGGAAAAATATGCAAATTTTTATTTAACTAAAAGATTGACATAAAGTACACAATGATTATGGTAATTTGAAACAAATAATAAAATATTAAACCCGTAATCTTAAAAAATAAGCATTTAATTGAAAAATGGAATATGTTAAATAAAAGATATACGTATACTTGTATACAATTGTTGTTGACAAATTATTTAAGCTGGACTATAATTAATGAAAATGTTGTCATAAATAAGTGTATTTATAATTAAAAGATGAAATATTTTTTTAAAAGCAGTAAGAAAACATTTACAAATAGAAAAGTTATATATTTAATTGGACAAGCTGCAGAAGGGAGGAGGAAATTTAATATACAAACGTTTAATAATATATAACTATAAACTATAATTGATAAATTTAAATTTTAAATATTTGGAGGGTTATCATGAAAAAAGTAATATCAATTTTGCTCGCACTTACAATGGTATTTTCTTTGGCTGCATGCAGTCAAGATGCAAAAACAGGTTCGGAGACAAAAAATGAAAGCCAAGAAATAAGCGCAGATGAACCTATAGTATTAAAGATAGCAACTACTGTCCCAGACAGTTCTCCAAGCGGCGCAGTGTTGCATGAAGTATTTAAACCTGAAGTTGAAAAAAGAACTAATGGAAAAGTTAAAGTGGAAGTTTATAACAACGGAGTTTTGGGTGGAGATCGTCAGCTGTTGGAAGCAATGCAGCTTGGTACACTTGAGGCGGATGTTGCACCGCTTTCTGTAGTGGCAAACTTTGATCCAGCATGTAATGCTTCAGAACTTCCATTTCTTTTTAGAAATAAGGAAACAGCATATGCAGCGTTGGATGGTGAATTTGGGCAGATGCTAGCTAAAAATTTACCAAGTAAAGGATTGAGAGTAATAACTTACATGGAAAATTCATTTAGAAACATAGCTACTGTTGATAAAAAGATTAACTCTTTAGAAGATATGAGTGGTGTTAAGATGAGAGTTATGGAATCTCCTATATATTTAAGCATGTTTAAATCGTTTGGATCTAATCCGACTCCAATGGCATTTTCAGAACTTTATACTGCATTACAGCAGAAAACAGTAGAAGGTCATGACAATGGTGTAGTGCTAACATACACAAACAAGCTTTATGAACCAATCAAGTATTATTTACGCTTGGAACAAAACTATGCAGCAACAGCAGTTATAGTGTCAGAGCAATGGTGGCAAGGGCTTCCTCCTGAAATTCAGCAAGCAATTACAGAAGCATCTCAAGTAGCAACAGAATGGCAGAGAGCTGAAAATACTAAATCCGAAAATGAACTAATAGAAGAAATTAAAAAAGCTGGTGTAGATGTTTACGAAGTTTCTGATGAAGAAAAGGCAAAATTTAAAGAAGCTGCAATGGTAGTATATGACGAAATGGAAGCTGTAGCTGGAAAAGAAATTATAGATGCAGCAAGAGAAGTTGACGCAAAATACGGAAAATAATATTCTAGTAAAAATTTAATCTTTTTATAATAGCTACAGCTTTATGTAGCTTGTAGCTATTATTTTATTAATCAAATCTTCTGCAAAGGCAGAGAGCAAAATTTAATTGAGGTGTATATCTTGAAAAAGTTTTTAAAAATATTAAATAATTTTGAAGAAATATTTTTATTACCATCCTTTTGCTTCAGTGTTGCATTGCTTTTTATGCAGGTTGTGTTTCGTTATGTGTTTAAAAATTCATTAACTTGGTCAGAAGAACTTGCAAGATACATATTTATATGGCAGCTTTGGATTGGCATCAGCTATTGTACAAAAAATGGTACACATATAAGAGTTACAGTGCTTAAAGATTTGTTAAGTGCTAAAGCAAATAGGATACTAGAAGTAGTTGTTATAGTTATTTGGTTTGCATTTGGATGCTTTGTAATTTATCAAGGATATGAAGTTGCAATGAGAATTGCTTCATTCGGCCAAAAGTCTCCTGCAATGCAACTTCCTATGGTGTATGCGTATATGGCTATACCGGTAGGGGCTACATTAATGAATATTAGACTCGTACAGAATCTAATTAAATTATTAAAAGAGGAGGTAGCAGTATAATGGAAACCGCATTATTATTTGTCCTTTTATTGGTTTTTGCTACTTTAACATTGCCGATAGGTGTATCGCTGGGCTTAGCTACATTGATAATAATGAAAGAATTTACTAACATACCATTATCTATGATTAGTCAAAATGTATTTGCCGGACTTGATTCTTTTGCATTACTGGCAATACCGTTCTTTATGTTAGCAGGGAATCTAATGGCTTTAGGCGGAATTGCCAAGAGAATTGTAAATTTAGCTGACTATGCTTTCGGTAAAATAACTGGAGGCTTAGCAATTGTAAATGTTGTGTCATGTATGTTCTTTGCAGCCATTTCAGGTTCGGGACCTGCAACAGTTTCTGCTATAGGCTCTATTATGATCCCAGAAATGGAAAATAGGGGATATGAGAAGAGCTTTTCAACAGGACTTACGGCCGTTGCTGGCACAATAGGGGTGGTTATTCCTCCAAGTATACCATTTGTTGTATACGGAGTTGTGGCAGGAGCTTCAATAGGGGACATATTTATTGCAGGAATTATTCCTGGTCTATTGATTGGAATAGCATTAGTAGCTGTAGCTTACTTCATAAGCAAAAAGCGAGGATACAGGGGAAAAGAGAGAGAAAAATCAGATTTGAGTTTCTTTAAAGTTTTTAAAGATTCTTTCTGGGCTCTGATGGCTCCTGTTATTATACTTGGCGGTATTTATGGTGGTGTGTTTACGCCTACAGAGGCATCTGTAGTGGCAATTGTATATTCGTTATTTGCCGGTATATTTATATACAAAGAACTTACATGGAAAATTTGGATTGATTCATTAAAAGCAACTGCAGATTTAAATGGTATGACTGGTCTTGCAATTGGTTTTTCAATGGCATTTGCATCATATCTCTCTGTTGAACAGATACCAGTTACAATTGGAGCGTTCTTAGGATCTGCTATTTCCAGCGATATAGTAATGAAACTGTTAATTCTTGTAATCCTTTTAGTCGTTGGGTGCTTTGTTGACAATATATCTTCATGCTTGATATTAACACCTGTATTTTTACCATTAGTAAAATCAATGGGAGTTGATCCTATTCATTTTGGTATTTTTATGACAGTAGCACTTGCAATAGGTTTTGTTACTCCTCCGTATGGGGCTAATTTGTTCGTAGCATCGGCAGTTGCAAATATGCGATATGAAAATATAGCAAAGGCAGCAATTCCGTTTCTGATTTCCATGGTTGTTTGTCTGTTACTTATTACATTTATCCCAGATATTTCAATGTTTTTAGTATATTTAATGAGAGGGTAAGCGCTGTATAATGTATGGTTAGTTGGAAAGCGGAGAGTTGCTGATCTCTGCTTTTCGTTGACAAAACAAACCAAAATTTTCATTTGTTAGAGGTATGTATATGAACGGAACAAAAAATACAAAACACAGATTTATCTATACTGATGTTTATAAAGATAGGGTAGTTCAATTGTATTATGGCGGAATGAAAAAGAAAGACATAACTGAAGAATATGAAGTTTCTATGTATTTATTGAATAAGTGGATAAAACAATACAATAGAGATATTAATTAAAAATTTTTGTAATTTGGATTTACGAATATATAAAACGGAGAAAACAATGAGTGTTGTATCTAAATTAGCTAGGGATGTAAAGCTACCTAAAATGGTGAAAGTGCAACAAATATTTAATTGTGAAAAGTTGGATACATCTAATATTTCTTCTGAAGTTGATAAGCTGCTTAGTCAGGATAAATTTAATAATTCTATTTCTGAAGGCAAAAGGATCTGTATAACTTGTGGAAGCCGCGGAATCTCCAATATAGCTTTGATTATAAAAAGCATAGTGGATTATTGCAAGAAAGTTGGGGCAAGGCCTTTTGTTATACCAGCAATGGGAAGTCACGGCGGTGCTACAGCAGAAGGCCAAAAGAAGTTAATTGAAGGATATGGCGTTACTGAAAAATATATAGGATGTCCAATTTATTCATCGATGGAAACCATTGAAATATGTAAAAATGAGGAAGGTGTAAGTGTTTTTATTGACAGATATGCAGCAGAATCTGATGGAATCATAGTATGCGGCAGGGTAAAGCCACACACTTGCTTTAGAGGTAATTATGAAAGTGGTTTAATGAAAATGATGGCAATTGGGCTTGGCAAGCAGCATGGTGCTGAGGTGTGCCATGAAAAAGGATTCAAAAATATGAAGAAAAATGTATATCTTTTTGGGAAATCAATTATAGCTAATGCTCCCATAATATGCGGGCTTGCTATTTTAGAGAATCCATATGATGAAACAAGGCGCTTAGTGGCCTTGGGTCCAGATGAAATTGAAGAAAAAGAGCCTGAATTGCTGAATGAGGCACGTAAAAACATGCCAAAAATTTATTTTGAAAAAACAGATGTTTTAGTAGTTGATAAAATTGGGAAAAACTTTAGTGGGGATGGAATGGATCCAAATATAACAGGTACTTTTGCAACACCTTATGCATCAGGAGGTATAAGCGCTGAAAATGTTGTTGTTCTTGATTTGTCAGATGAAAGTCATGGAAGTGCTGTTGGAATTGGAGGGGCTGATGCTATAACAAAGAGGCTTTTCGACAAGATAGATTTAGAAATGACATACCCAAATGCAATAACAGCTACAACAATTAAAGGAAGCAAAATTCCAATGATTTTAAAGTCAGATAAGGAAGCAATTCAAATTGCTCTTAGGACTACAGTTGACAGCGATAAGAATAATCCTAAAATTATTAGAATTAAAAACTCTTTGCAATTAGATGAAATTTATATTTCTGAAGCTCATCTCGATGAAGCTAAAATTAACCCTAATATAAAAATCTTAAGCGATCCAGAGGAATTTACTTTTGACGAAAATGGAAACTTATGTATATAAGTTGTGTGCATGTGAAGTAATTAATATACTGAAATTAATGTTAATGTTGATAAGCAACAGCTTCCTTAGCAAAACATTAGTATACATATCCATGTATACATGTATACAATAATTAATAAAATAGCATTTTCAAAAATATTAATCTATAAATAAAATTAGGAGGAAGTAAAATGATAGCTTGTAATGACAGGTTAGAAGCAATGCCTTTTGGAGGATTGTATGAAATCTTTGCAAAGGCGAACAGATTAGAAGAACAAGGTAAGAGAATAATACACATGGAAATAGGACGGCCGGATTTTGATTCTCCTGACTTTGCAAAGGAAGCAGTAAAGTTAGCATTAGATAAAGGGCAAGTACATTATACTGACATTAATGGGATAGAGCCTTTAAGAAAGGCTATTATAGAAAAGGAAGAAAGACGCTTTGGATTAAAATACGATTATGAAACTGAAATAAGTGTAACGAGTGGAGCTGCCGAGGCTATTGGAGTTATAATGCTTACAATGATGAATCCGGGTGACGAAATCATTTGTCCAAGCCCATACTTTTCAGCATATAAAGAGCAGGCAATTATTGCGGGAGTAAAGTTAGTAGAAGTTCCTGTACTTATGTCAGAAAATTGGGAATTAAATGTAGATAGAATTAAAGACAGAATTACACCTAAAACAAAGATGCTTTTAATTAATTCCCCTAACAATCCTGCAGGATATGTTTTGAATAAGGAAAATTTAGAAAAAATTGCTGATTTAGCAAAAGCAAATGATTTAATTGTTATATCTGATGAATGTTATGATGAGTTTATATATGGCGAAAAACATGTTTCTATTTCAACTTTAGAAGACATGAGGGACAGAACTTTAGTAGTTAAATCAACTTCTAAATCTTTTTCAATGACAGGTTGGAGAATAGGTTATGTATTAGGATCAGCAAATGCTATAAAATATATAAATAAAGTTCATCAAAATTTTTCAACTTGTGCAACAGCATTTGCTCAATGGGGTGCAGTAGAAGCTTTTAAAAATGGTGACGAGTTTATAGACAGCATGGTAAAGGAATTTAAAAGAAGAGGTGACTATTTATATGAAGCCTTTACAAAGATTGACGGATTAAAAATGATAAAACCAAAAGGTGCTTTTTATGCTTTCCCTGATATAACATCATTCGGAATGTCAGAAAAAGACTTCTGTAATTATTTAATGGAAGAAGCAGGTGTAGTAGGTGTACCGGGAACATCATTTGGTGATTATGGAAAAGGCCATGTTAGACTAGCATATTGCCGTTCCTATGAGGATATTATTGAAGCGTGTGATAAAATTAAGACAGCTTTGGGTAAACTATAATTTAAATAAGCGGGGTGCATTAAATGACTATTAATATAAATAATTTAAAAAATACAATTGAAACAAATTTATTAGATTTTGTAGGTACAAGAAGTGATACTAATTCCAAATTGGAATTAAACATAGAGAAATTTTATGAGAACTGGTTTAATAAAGTTGAATATTTTAAGGAAAATCCAGAGAACTGTGGTTTCTATGACATACCTGGTGACTACATAGGCAGAAAGGTTTCATGGTGCCTATTAAAAGGACAAGGTAACGACACTATTGTATTCATACATCACAATGATTGCGTTGAAACTAAGGATTATGGAGTTTTTGAACCGTTTTGCTTAAAGCCGTACGAGGTAGAAAAAGCATTCAAAAATACTACTATTGAGCTTCCTAAGAAAATGAAAGAAGATTTATTAAGTGATAAATGGATATTTGGTCGTGGCGTTGCCGACATGAAGGGCGGTGGAGCGATTCAGCTTTCATTAATAGAGGAATACAGCAAAGATAAAAACTTTAAGGGTAATATTGTTCTTCTCTCTGTGCCAGATGAAGAAAATTTATCAGCTGGTATGAGAGCTGGAGCACTTAAATTAAAAGAATTAAAAGATAAATATGGTTTAGATTATAAACTAATGATAAATTGTGAGCCGCATGAACGCGATGATGAATCAAAACCAACTTGGTACGATGGTTCAATAGGTAAAATAATGCCTGTAGTCTATGTTAGAGGTAAGCTTACTCATGTAGGATACGTTTATCAAGGAATTAACCCTATAAATATTCTTGCTGAAATAATCAGGAAAACTGAATTGAATCCTAATTTTCTTGAAAGAAAAGGAAATACAACAAATCCTGCTCCTACATGGTTATATCACAAGGATAGGAAGACTGTATACGATGTATCTTTACCAAAGGCTACATGCGGCTACATGAGTATTCTTCCATTGGAAAAAACTCCTATGGAATTAATGGGAGAGTTGAAGAAAATAAGCGTTAAGGCTTTTGAAACAGTAGTTGAAGAATTAAATGAAAGCTACAAAAAATATACTGAGATGTCTGGACTTGAGTATCAAAGATTAAATTGGGAGCCAAAAGTAAAATTCTATTCTGAGCTGTATAAAGATGCTTTAAGAGATTCAGGAAAAGAATTTGAAGAGGCATATATTAAGGTAATGGCAGAAGTTAAAGAAAAATTCAATAATAATGAAGTATCAACAATAGAGGCTGCAAACATTATAATTGAAAAAACACTGGAATATGTGAAAGACTTAAATCCATGTGTGATTTTAGCACTTACTCCACCATATTATCCAAGTACAAATAATATGATGCTTGGCGAGAAGTCAAAAAAGATTAATGAAATTATAGAACAATTAAAAGAATATTCTAAAGATAATTTTAATGAAGAAATTGTAGTGCAAAATTATTATACGGGAATATCTGACTTAAGCTACGCAATGTTCGTATCAGAGCAAAGAGATATTGACTATATAGAAAACAACATGCTTATGTGGAAAGATGTTTATTATATTCCATTAGAAGAAATTAAAGATGTGTCAATGCCAGTTATAAATATAGGGCCTTGGGGAGTAGATTTGCACAAATATACTGAAAGAGTTAATAAAGAAGACTTATTCTATAAAGCTCCGTTGTTTATAGACTTATTTATAACAAAATTACTGCACGAATAGAAGGAGAAAATAAAATGAGTAAAAAGATTGTTGTAAGCAGCGTATTAATAACCGATCCTGCTTATGAAAAGGAATTAATAGAAAAAGCAAGCTTTCAATTAAAATTTGTACCTAATGATGATAATGAAACATTTTTAAAAGAAGTAGTTGATGCAGATGCAGTTATTACCGCGGATAAAAAAATTACTAAAGATATAATAGAATCCATGAATAAATGCAAGGTTATTGTAAGACAAGGCATAGGATATGATACCATTGATTTGGCAACTGCTAAGAAAAAAGAAATCGCAGTTTGCAATATACCAGACTATAGTATACAGGAAGTATCTGATTATACCCTTGCTCTTATGATGACAATATTAAGACATACAAATACTTATAATGAACATACAAGAAAAGGCATTTGGGATATTCAAAGTGTTCATACAGTTACCGGTTTTCCTCCGATGAGAAGATTTTCAACACAAACTCTTGGTATATTTGGATTTGGAAGAATTGCAAAGTTAGTTGCTAAAAAGGCAAAGCCATTTGGGTTCAGAATTATTGCAACAGATCCATATGTTGATCCAAAGGTGGCTGAAGAGATGGGAGTAGAACTGGTTGACTTTGATACTGTTGTAAGAGAAGCTGACGTAATGTCTATAAACACTCCTCTAACGCCTGAAACAAAACATATGTTTAATCTGGAAGTGTTTAAAAAGATGAAACCGACTGCATTTGTTATTAATACTGGCAGAGGCCCACTTATCAAAGAAAAAGATTTATATGAAGCATTAAAAAATAAAGTTATAGCAGGAGCTGCAATAGATGTAACGGAGACTGAACCTTTACCAGTTGAAAATGAATTATTTACACTAGATAATCTTATAATTACACCGCACGCAGCTTTCTTTACTAGAGATTCGTTTGAAGAATTGAGAAGAAGAGCATGTGAAGAAGCAATTCGCGTATTAAATGGACAAGAACCTGAAAATAGAGTAAATAAATAATAAATAAGGAGCTGCAGCTATTTTTGTTTTGCTGCAGCTCCCATTTTGCTTGACTGTAAACGAATGCAAATGTATAATTGAGTATATGTGTAATTGGACATTTTATATGCAGGGTTGCTTCATCTGGGTGAAACAGAGTCTGAAAGTTGTTTGTCTGCTATCATTAGGCAAAAGATGGGTTAAACCCTTGACTTTTTGCAGAACGCTTGCTACAGTATTTCTAAAATATGAGCATATAGCTGCTATATAAACTTTGTTGATTTCAAGGCTATCAAGTCTTAAAGAACTTTCTTTAATTGGTCATTCTGCTGACCTTTCAATTTATAATACCATCTTCCAAGAGTGTATAATTTAGAATTGCAGAGTATTAAGAGCTATACTCAATAGGCTGTTTTGCTCAACTCTATGAGGCCTATTAATTAAAGAGAAATATGTATAAAAGAGCGAGAAAGGATGATACATTATGTTGCAACTGCCTCAGATAAAGACAACTGGTACATTGTCTGAAAAAACCTATGAAATATTAAAAAAAGCAATTATTCAACTTGAGCTAAAACCAGGTGAATTAATAACTGTAGAAAGTATTTCAGAGCAATTGGGGGTATCTAGAACTCCCATAAGAACAGCGCTAAATAGTTTGATAAACGATGGTTTGATTGAAATGATACCAGGAAAAGGAACGTTTGTTAAAAGCTTGTCACAAAAAGAAGCAACAGATTTGTTAAATGTCCGCGAATTGTTGGAATGTTATTCGGTTAAATTAGCTGCGGAATTAAGAACAGAAGATGACTTAAAGCAATTAGAGTATATTCTATATAAAACAGAATTAACATGTAAAAGGAAAAATAAAAATAATCAAGAATTTTTAACACTAGATTCGGAATTTCATGAAACAATTGCCAGAATAAGTAGTAATTCATATTTGGAAAGTCAATTATCAATGATAGTAGATAACTGCAGACGATATTTAAATGCCACAACATTTGAAAAGACGATACCTGATGTATTAGTTGAACACAAGGAATTATATGAACAAATTAAAAAACAGGATATCTTATTGTCTGAAGCTTGTATGAAAAAGCATATTACGAATATTAAAGATCGTATGATTTATTACATTAATTTAAATGAAAATATATAAAAAATTATTTAAATAAATTTATAAATACTAGAATTATATTAAGTAACAAGATATTTCGCAAAAAGTGAAAAGTCTTGTTTTTTTATTCAAATTTCAAGATGAATTGCTTCAGTGTGCTTATGCTTTTTAGAATAAACCAATTGTATATTGCGTATCACAGTGTTGATGCCTAATCATGGTATCTCCTTATATTTGCCGATTAAATAGCTATTGAAGCCGCGTACTTAATAAAGGAGTATATAAATTATTGAATGAAAGAATTTTCTGTGATAGAATAATGTGGAAGAAGATTTAGTAAAAAAGCCTTGACATAACAGTCAGACGTATTCTGACTGCGGACAAAAAACATCGGATAAGGGGAGCACCCATGAAAATTAAATTTATTCATACGTCAGACATACATTTAGGGAAAAAATTCGAAATTACTAATTTTAGTTTAAAGGAACGGAAAAAGAGAAGACAGGAAATTTGGGATACTTTTGAAGAAATAGTAAAAACAGCGAAGCTTGAAAAAACTGAATATTTGTTTATTGCAGGAGATTTGACTGAAGGTGAATACATTGATTTCAAAAGCATTAAGCGCATATCGCAGAAATTTGGGTCGATTCCTGATACAAGAGTTATAATAACATGCGGCAAAAGTGATCCATACAATATTAATAGCATGTATGAATATGCTCAGTGGCCGAAAAATGTATATATTGTAAAGAATACGGAATCTATTGAAAAGATTAATTTCAGCGATACTAATGTGTGCATCTATTCCATGAGCTGGGACAACCATGAGTATAACCATAAAACTCAGGCGGTATATGATATTTCTGTTGATGAGGATAAAATTAATGTGCTGTTGCTGTGTTGCGATATAGAAACAGAATCAAAACTGCTTCCGGTAAATATAGATATAATAAAAAATAAATTTGATTATTGTGCTCTGGGAGGGAAACACAACTTCATTGCATCAAGATCCAACGCAGTTTATTGCGGAAGTCCAGAACCGCTTGGGTTTGACGAAACAGAAGAGCATGGTATTGTTAAAGGAACTCTTGAAAAAAAGAATACGGAATACAATATTTGTCCAATGGCAAAAAGAAGATTTATTACGCGTCCCATAGAGTTAGATGTCAGCTACAGTTTCAACAAAATATTAGATTTAATCAAATTTTCTGGTGATACATTTTCGAATATTAAGGATTATGTTAAAATTGAACTTTCAGGAACTGTGAATACAGATGTATCTATGGAAGAAATTGAGGATGAAGCGAAGCAATTTTTTTATTACATAGAATTTGAAGAAAACTATATTTATAAAAATCCAGAAGATAAAGTGTATGAACACAATGAATTCAACATAGTCGAAAGTTATAAGATGCAGTTCGAAAATCAGAATGACAAAATTGAGCAGCAGGCATTCAAACTCGGTCTTGATGTTCTGCGCAAAGAAAAGGTGGTAAATTAGCATGTATATAAATAAATTGCATTTAAGAGCATTTGGAAAATTTGTATACAAACGGCTGTACTTTGAGAATAAATTCAATATTATATATGGTGAAAATGAAGCGGGTAAAAGTACGGTGCATAATTTTATAGAAGCTGCTCTTTACGGGTTTGACGAAGATGAACTAGGGTTCGCCAGGTACGATAAATATAAGCCGTGGGACAGCAATCTATACAAAGGGTCTTTGGGACTAAGGGACTTAAGTGGAGAAAAGTATCTTGTTGCAAGAGATTTTCTTTTGGGAACAACACAGGTTTTCAATAAGTCGACTGACGATTCTGAAATGCAGGAAAAAACAATAACTAGCCCCGGTGAACACTTTTTCAATATGAATAAAATTTCATTCAGAAATACTGTCAGTGTGAGGCAGCTGGGAAACAAGACTGAAAAGGAGCTGGCTGGCGAACTAAAAAACAAAATAATCAATTTGAGCAAGACAAGAGATGAAACTATTTCTTTGGAGAGAATACTTCACAGACTGAACAGTGTTAAGGAAGAAGCCGGAGATGAAAATAACGATAAAACTCTTCTCGGTCAATATTCGTTGAGATTAAACGAACTTAAAAATTCAAGAGAAAACTCAATAAACGCTAAACGTCAGGTTATGTTTCTCGCTATGGAAAAGAAAAAGACGGGAAGCAAAATACAAGAGCTTGATATACGTATACAGGAGCTTAACAGGCAGATTGCGGAGTATGAACTTTCAATAGACAAGGACAAGTTCTTAAGAGCAGAGCCTGTCCAAAATGAACTGAATGACATAAATGATAAGCTATCGCACTTTTCTGAGGAAGAACTGAAGAATTATTCTGATGCTGATTTTAAAGAGGCGGTTAAAATTGAAAGTGCATTAAATTTAATGTACAGCCAGAGAAGAAGTCTTGAAGATGAGCTTGCAGAAAAAAAAGAAAAATTGGATAATCTTAAAGCAGATATTTGCAATAAGATAGATGAGCAATTTGATATTGACAAGATTAATATTGATTATGCAAACTATAAAAACAATACTTCCAAAATAAACGACCTGAAGTTGAAAATAGATGCGGGAAAACAAAGCATCAGTAGCATAAACATAGAAGAAATAGATCGCTTCATACGAAGTTACGGTGAAGTAGAAGAAATTAACAGGAAAATGGAAGCTGCCAATATCTTTCTGGACAAAAGCAATTATGAAAAAATGAAAAGCTACAAATCATTAAAATCAGGAACTTTGATTTTATTGTTTATTATTGCGTCGGCTGCAATTGGAGGCGTATGGTGGGCAAGCTTTGAATACAGTACTTACATAAAGGACTTTATTGACCGATACTATGTACTGAATGAGTCCGTAAATATTTCCGCTGCTGCAGCGACGGCACTTATAGCAATTATATTCATTTTGACTGCAAAACCGGTACTAAACAGAATAAAGAGCGCAAAGAATGAAATTGACAGTATGGAGTGCGAATTTGCTGACTATACAATTTCTCTGAACAGGATGGAAGAAGAAAAACAGGAAATTGTCGATCAGGAAGGATGCGATGATTTTGATGAAATGACAGAACGATACAATAAGCTTAACAAAGAAAAAGGCATGTATGAAGAAAAAAACAGGCTTATCAGCTACGATACAGAGTCATTAAATGCATCAATCCAGGAGAAGAATGATTTAGAGAAAAGCCTTTTGGAAATTCTTGCGAAATTGAATATAAAAGAAGTATCCGCCGAAAATATAAAAGAAGTGAACAATGCTTATGCAAGAGTGGGCTCTGTAAAGGAAGCCATATTAGAATTAAGTGAATCAATAGAACAATTGAATCAGAAACTTGCTAAGTTTGAGAAAGAAATTAAGTTTGAAGAAAAAAGATTAGAAATAATACTTGAAAGTAATGCGATGGAAGATTTGGAAGCATTCAGAGAAGCGGTGGAATACAGCGAGAAATATACCGAATTGCTAAATAATAAGGATTATAAGGAAAGTATACTTAAAAAGATACTTGTTGACGAAGATTTTGAGGACTTAAAAAGCAGAACAAAAAATGTTGAAAGTTATGAAATTAAAAAGATCGAAAAGAAAGAATACCAGCTTAACATATATAAGCTGGAAAATGAAAAATCAAAGCTGTTGGAAAGTGTCGACAATATAGTTAAAGAAATTGATGAAATTGAGAGTAATGCAAGAAATCTCGCGGAAGTAGAGGAAGAAATTGACTTTTACGAAAATAAAATTAATGCATTTAAACAGAAAATAAAAGTTGTTGAAGTTGCGGCGGACAGAATTATAAAAATATCCGATTCTATTAAGGGAGATTTTATGCCTTTGCTTAGGAAGTCCATAAGTGACAATTTCTCATATTTAACCGGAGGCAGGTACAGCGAAGTACTTATTGACGAAAATATGAATATCGCTGTTGTTGAGGAAGATAATAAAGACAGGAGAATAGAGCTTGAAAGCCTGAGTGGAGGTACGCTTGATCAGATGTATCTGTCACTTCGCATAGGTTTAGGGAATATTTTAAGCGGCAACCAAAACATTCCGCTAATATTTGATGACAGTTTTGTTCAGTATGATACGAGAAGGCTTAAAAACTCACTTGAAATGCTTGCAAAGGAAAGTGAAAGAAGACAGATTATACTTTTTACTTGCCAGGAACGTGAGGCAGAACTTACTAAGCAAATGAATATTAAGTTTAATTACATAAAATTATAAGGAAATTATATGAAAATTTTTGCAATAGCTGATTTGCATTTTGACAGTAAAAATGAAAAACCAATGAATATTTTTGGAGACAATTGGATTAACCATGAAAATAAAATCATTGATGACTGGGTAAAAACCGTCAGCTGTGAGGATCTTGTTTTGGTTCCGGGTGATATTTCTTGGGCAACAAAGCTTGATGAGGCAGTTGAGGACTTGGAAAAAATAGACGGACTGCCGGGAACTAAAATTATAGGCAAGGGAAATCATGATTATTGGTGGGCTACTGCCAGCAAATTGGACGGCCTTGGATTGAAAACAATCAAGTTTTTAAAGAATAACAGTTATGAATTTGACGGAGCTGTTATTTGCGGAACTAGAGGATGGGATACATTAAAAGATCATCAGGAGGATATTTCAAACGAAAAAATTTATATGAGAGAAATGAACAGGCTTAAGATTTCTCTTGATGCGACAAAAAAAAGCAAGGGCGTAAAAATAGTTATGCTGCATTTTCCTCCATTTGATTCTAACGGCATTCCAAACGATTTTTTTAATATAATTAAGGAGTACGGAGCCGAAGTGTGCATATATGGCCATCTTCATGGAGAAGAAGGGCACAAAAATGTCAGGGAGGGTATTATTAATGACATTTCTGTTCACTGTGTTTCGAGCGACTATTTAAGGTTTAAACTAAAAAAAATTTTGTGGTAGATACTTGGTATTTGTCCAAAGCATTAAATATATTATATAGGTCTCATATAGACTGAAAAGAGTATGCTGGGTGGATAAATACCGAGTTTTTTTATTATTACGAAAATAAATATGTTGTAATATGTCTAAATACTGTTTATGAATTGTATACAAATTGCTAATCAGGCTCTTGACATGGAAACAAATTTGAAGTATCATTTATTTGATATGGTTACGTTTTTTTATTATTAGGAGGGTAAGTATATGGCTAAAATGGATGCGCTTGTAAAGAAATACAAAGAAAAAGGTTTATGGCTTGAACAAGTTGATGTTCCTACTCCCAAAGAAGGGGAAGTTCTTGTGAAACTTCATAAAACCTCAATATGTGGAACAGATGTTCACATTTATGAGTGGAATAAATGGGCTCAAGATACAATACCGGTTCCTATGACAATCGGTCATGAGTTTGTAGGTGAAATTGTAGAAGTAGGCAAAGGTGTTAAAGATTTGTACGCAGGTGATTTGGTATCGGGAGAAGGTCATATAGTATGCGGCAAATGCAGAAACTGTCTTGCGGGAAGAAGGCATCTGTGCAAGGATACAATGGGGGTGGGTGTTAACAGAACAGGAATTTTCTCCGAATATGTAACACTGCCTGCAACTAACATTTGGCTTTGTGATAAATCACTCCCGGAAGAATTATACAGCATTTTTGATCCGTTCGGCAATGCTGCTCATACAGCCCTCTCATTTGATGTTCTGGGAGAAGATGTGCTTATTACGGGCGCAGGTCCAATAGGTGTTATGGCAGCAGCTATTTCAAAATTTGCCGGAGCGAGATTCATAGTTATAACTGATATTAATGACAGCAGGCTTCAGCTGGCTGCTAAAATGGGGAATTTCAGAACCGTCAACACAGCTAAAGAAAAGCTGAGTGATGTAATGAGTGAATTGGGTATGAAAGAAGGATTTGATGTGGGAATGGAGATGTCGGGTAATCACGTGGCACTCAATCAAATTATTGATAACATGTCTCACGGAGGCAAAATTGCAATGCTTGGACTTCAGGACACAAACACGGCAATTGACTGGAACAAGGTAGTATTTAACGGACTTCACATAAAAGGAATTTACGGAAGGGAAATGTTTGAAACATGGTACAAAATGCAGGCTATGATTAAGGCGGGACTTGATATATCGCCAATTATAACTCATAGATATCATTACACTGAGTTTGAAAAAGGCTTTGAAGCCATGATAAGCGGAAAGTCAGGAAAGGTTATTCTGGACTGGACTGAGAAAAAATAAATATTCAGAGGTGAAATATGTATAAGGAATCAAAACAAATTTATACTGACATTTTACAAGAAATCAAGGACAGCGGGCTTTGGAAGGAAGAGAGAATTATTACAACTCCTCAAAGAAGCAGAATAGACACAACCATGGTGGAAGGCGTATTGAATATGTGCGCAAACAATTACCTGGGGCTTTCGGATAACAAGGATGTTATTGAAGCGGCCAAACAGGCCTATGATTCATGGGGCTATGGATTATCTTCTGTTAGATTTATATGCGGAACACAGGGGATACATAAGCAGCTGGAGCAAAAACTAAGTGAATTTCTTAAAACTGAAGATACAATTTTGTATTCTTCAGCATTTGACGCAAACGGCGGCTTATTTGAAACAATAACAACGGATAAAGATGCAATAATAAGTGATGAATTAAATCATGCTAGCATTATCGATGGTGTTAGACTCGCCAAGGCAAAAAAATACAGATACAAAAACAACAATATGAAGTCGTTGGAAGAACAGCTTATGCAGGCTGATAAAGACGGAGCACGCATGAAACTTATCGCAACAGACGGAGTGTTCTCCATGGACGGAATAGTTGCTGATTTAAAAGGAATCTGTGATTTGGCGGATAAATACAATGCTCTGGTAATGGTTGATGACAGTCATGCTGTGGGATTTGTGGGCGAAAAGGGAAGAGGAACTCATGAGTACAGAGATGTAGTAGGAAGAGTCGATATTATAACAGGAACTTTAGGTAAGGCTCTGGGAGGAGCATCCGGTGGATATACAAGCGGAAGAAAAGAAATAATAGATTTGCTGAGACAGCGTTCGAGGCCGTATTTGTTTTCAAATACATTGGCGCCGGCGATTGCGGGAGCGTCGCTGAAAGTTCTTGAGATGCTTAGTGAAAGTACACAGTACAGAGATAAGCTGGAGGAAAATACAAAGTACTTCAGGCAGGAAATCAAAAAAATAGGACTTGAAATAATCGACAGCGAACATCCTATAGTTCCAATCATGCTTGGAGATGCTGTGCTTTCTCAAAAAATGGCTGAAAAATTGCTGGAAAAGGGAGTGTATGCTATAGGATTCTATTATCCTGTTGTTCCAAAGGGAAAAGCGAGAATAAGGACACAGATTTCTGCAGCTCATTCCAAAGACGATTTGGATTTTGCAATTAATGCGTTTAAAGAAGTTAAGTCCGAGCTTGGAATTTAATTACCCGGGAAATTATTTGACGAAAATTGCTTAAAATATAAAAAACTGCTTCTTGGTGAGAAGCAGTTTTTTTCTATGTTTATACATTTTATTGCTTGAAAAACATGTCCACAAGGGGTATACTAGTTTGTAATTATATTACAAAGGAGGTATAAACAAATGACTAAAAAAGATATTAAGTGGTCTGAACTGGGGTTTAATTATATCAAGACTGATAAAAGATATATTTCACGCTGGAAAGACGGAAGCTGGGATGAGGGACAACTTGTTGAAGATAATAAAATATCAATAAGCGAAGGTTCTACATGCTTGCATTACGGACAGGAGTGTTTTGAGGGGCTGAAAGCTTACGGTACAAAAGATGGTGGAATTCAGCTTTTTAGACCTGATGAAAATGCAAAGAGAATGCAGACGAGCTGCGAGAAAATAATGATGCCTAAGGTTCCTGTAGAAAAATTTGTAGATGCATGTATGCAGGTTGTAAAGGCAAATGAGGCGTGGGTACCTCCGTATGGCTCAGGTGCAACATTTTATTTAAGACCGTTTGTGATCGGTGTTGGTGACAATATAGGTGTAAAGCCTGCAGAAGAATATATATTCGGAATTTTCGGAATGCCGGTTGGACCTTACTTCAAAGGAGGCATGAGTCCTGTTAACTTTACTACAACAGACGAGGACAGAGCTGCACCTAACGGAACCGGAAAAATCAAGGTTGGCGGAAACTATGCGGCAAGTCTTCATTCACATAATGATGCAGCAAAAAATGGATTTGCTGATTGTATTTATCTTGACCCTGCAACACATACTAAAATTGATGAAGTTGGAGCTGCAAACTTTTTTGGAATTACAAAGGATAATAAATTTGTGACACCAAAATCTTCATCAATACTGCCGAGTATCACCAGAATATCACTTATGCAGGTTTCCAGGGAATACTTAGGAATGGAAGCAATAGAAGAAGATGTATTTATAGATGAACTTGACAATTTTAAAGAAGCAGGTGCGTGCGGAACTGCAGCTGTTATTACTCCAATAGGCGGCATTGAGTACAAAGGAAAACTTCACGTATTCCACAGTGAAACAGAAGTAGGACCTGTTACAAAGAAATTATATGAAACTTTATACAATATTCAGATGGGAGATATTAAAGCTCCGGAAGGATGGATTTACAAAGTTCTATAAGAATATATAAAATCAGAACTGAATAAATACCATCAATATGTTCGATCAAAAAGACACAGCAGTAAAGCAGCTGTGTCTTTTTGATTTGAAGCCAAAGCAGGAAAACCGCCGCTTGGCAATGACTAGATGTACAATTTCATTCTAAGTGTTCGATTGCTAAACTACGGTAAGTAAACTCGTTCCATTTAACAAATCATCACATTTGCGAATTAGTACAGTCTACATATTTTTCATACATTATGGTGTTTGAAAGTGGTTTCCTTTCGGTTGCATGGCGTTCAGGATTCAGAAACCCTTTTTTGGGATATCCCAAGATTAGCAATGCAGTAGGTTCTATGTATCCTGGAATATTAAATTCCTTTCGTATTACATTCGGGTCAAACAAGCCAACCATCACACTTCCAATGTTTAACTCTCTAGCTGCCAGCATCATGTGATCGCAAATAATACCGATATCTAAATCTCCTGAACATTTCTGATCAAATGGACGTATCAGCTCATTTCTTGTATCTCGGCATACAATTAGAACACAACGTGAGCCAAATATTTTATATGCTTTCTGAACCTTACATAGATTATTTGGGGTTTGAACAACTATGATTCGTTGTGGCTGTTGATTGCAGGCCGTAGGTGCAACATGCCCAACAGACAGAATTCTTTCTAAATCAAATTTTGAAATGCTTTGGTCTGTAAATCCGCGCGTGGTACAGCGTGCTTTTGCCAATTCAAATAAATCCATTATATTCCCTCCATATAAAACGCGAATAAAACTTCGTGTTTTAATAATAGCACCAATGTGAGATTTCGTCAATAGAACACGAATAAAACTTCATATTCTATTGACCTTCTGTCTGTATAAATATATAATTAGTGTTGAGGTGAGGTGAATGAAGGAAATACGGAAGCCTATCCAAAAGCGTTCAATTGAGAAAATGAACAAAATCTCAGATGCTGGTTTTGAGCTATTTTGCGAAAAGGGCTATCATGGAACAAATACAATTGAAATTGCAAAACGTGCTAATGTATCGACCGGCGCGCTATACAGCTATTTCAGGGATAAGCGCGACATATACATTACCGCCTTTGAACAATATCTTAATTCTTTTTCAAATGCTTTATTTGAAAAATTAGAAGACATGCAACAACCATTTAATCTTTCAATTTTTATCGAGAGATGGATTTCAATATATATTGAAGTGTATGCAACATCAAATCAGGCTTTAGCTCAATTGAGAATGGTAATGATAGAAGATGAAAAAATTAATCAGCATTTTTGTGATTTTGAAAATAAGTATGTGTATGGAATTGTTGATATATTAAACAAAAATAATATTCTCTCTAATAACCTTCCCGAAAAGGTTTATGCTTCTTGTATATTGGTGGACGCATTATGCCGGGAAAAATCCTCTTTTCCACATGACAAGCTGAATTACACAGCCCTAGAAGCCCAAATAAAAAATGCTATATTCCATATGCTGTCATCATGAGTATCCTCTTATATCTAATGGATACTGTAAATAGTGCTTGTTTCCTTAGATATTTTACTTGGCAGTGCCCATATGCATATGTTGGTATACTATTTTATGGCGGACTGTCTTTAACCGGCTTTTTTGTGTTTTAAGATATGTTTTTGCAGGACAATTGTATTAAAGCTTTATTTGTATGGCTTTTTAAGAAACTACAAAAAATATCCTGTTGATTAAAAAATTAGTATTGAAATTTTTTGTTTTTAGTATATAATGTATAGTAAAATTTAAATTAATAGCAATGGGCATAGGTGGGAAAATGGAAAATAAAGAAATACTGGTTACAGAAGAAGGCTACCAAGAACTTCTTGACGAGCTTGAAAACAGAAAAACAAAATTGAGATATGAAATTTCAGAAAGAATAAAAGGAGCCATGAAAGAAGGCGATTTAAGTGAAAATGCCGAATATCATGAATCCAAAGAAGAACAGAATAAAAATGAGTCCAGAATAATCGTTCTCGAATATACTATAAAAAATGCAAAGGTTGTTAAGCACAACGAAAAAACAAAAGATATAATCCAGATTGGCAGCAAAGTTAAACTAAGAGATATTGAATTTGATGAAATTCTAGATTATAACATTGTAGGAGCAACAGAGGCAGATCCTGTGGCAGGGAAAATTTCTAATTTATCGCCCCTTGGATCAGAGCTGCTTGGAAAAAAGAAAGGAACAAAGATTAATGTTTCATCTCCGGGCGGTGTTGTAGAATACGAAATTCTTGAAGTGAATTAAAGAAAGATTAAGCTTTGTGATTTATAATTACAAAGCTTGTATTTTTGTTGTTCATATTCGGATTTATAGATGTAATTTGCAGTAAATGTAGTTGCAATGTGCCGGCAATATGATTTTAAAGCAATATCTAGCAGAAAAACAAAAACTTGAAGAATTTGAGGATTAATTGTATAATACATTGAATGTATATGAAAAGGGGACAAAATGAGCGATATAGTAAAAAAAGAGGTCAAAAAGACCAGCATAGGCGGTCAGGCTCTCATTGAAGGAATAATGATGAAGGGTCCCGGAAAACTTGCAACTGCAGTGAGAAAACCTGATGGTGAGATTGAAATAAAAGAAAGTGAAATAAAACAGTTATTTAAGCATAAATTCTTTAAACTTCCTATAATAAGAGGAAGCTTTGTGCTCATTGACTCTCTTGTAAGCGGAGTGAAAGAGCTTATGTATTCAGCTGAATTTTACGGTGAAGATTATGAAGAGGATGCTCTTGATAAATTTATAAGAAAAGTATTTAAGGATAAGGCAGATACTGCAGTAATTTATGTATCAGTTGCAGTAGCATTGATATTTTCTGTGGTCATATTCATTTTAGGTCCGACACTGCTGACAAATGTACTGAAAAATGTGGTAAAAAATACACTTTTGTTGAACTTGATTGAAGGCTTGATAAGGGTTCTGATGTTTGTAGGTTATGTGTATGCTGTATCTAAGCTTAATGACATAAAAAGAGTTTTTATGTATCACGGTGCGGAGCACAAAACCATACACTGCTATGAGCACGGTGAGGAATTGACAGTAGAGAATGTAAGAAAATATTCTACACTTCATCCGAGATGCGGAACCAGCTTTATGATAAATGTCATGCTGATAAGCATACTGGTATTTTCATTTTTTGGATGGCCCAATCCTCTAATGAGGCTTGTTGTTAGAATTTCAATGCTTCCTGTCATAGCTGGGTTATCGTATGAGCTTAACAGATATGTGGGAAGATGCGAAAGTGATAACATGTTTACAAAAATTATAACTTATCCGGGTTTTCAGATACAAAAAATTACTACCAAGGAGCCGGATGATTCTATGATGGAAGTGGCTATAAAAGCTATGGAAAGAGTTATCCCGGAAAACGGAGAAGATGATACATGGTAACAATTGAAAAATTGTTGAAAGACGGAATTAAAATTATTAGGCAAAGGGAATTTAACAATCCTTTTCTTGATGTGCAGCTAATCTTATCTCATCTGCTTAAGCAGGATAAGATTTATTTGCATGTTAACAGGAATAAAGAAGTTGATGATATTACTGCAGAAAAGTTTTACGATATGGTTGAAAAAAGGAATTCGGGATATCCTCTTCAATATATGACTAATTCTCAGGAATTTATGGGACTGGATTTTTATGTGCAAAAAGGTGTTCTCGTACCTAGACCCGATACAGAAGTATTGGTTGAAAAAATAATTGATACTATTAATACTGGGCAACTGAAGAATAAAAATATAAACATTCTTGATATAGGTACAGGAAGCGGTGCAATTGCTGTAAGCTTGGGATACTACCTTAAAAATGCAGATATTACAGCAATGGATATCAGTGATACGGCAATTGAAACGGTAAGTATTAATATAAAAAGACATGGACTTACTAATGTAAGGGCATTAAAAGCGGATATTTTTAATTTTGATGCCTGCAAAAAGTATGATATTGTTGTATCTAACCCACCGTATATAGAAAGAGAAATAATAAGGACACTTCCCGAAGAAGTTTCTGTGTATGAGCCTAAGCTGGCTCTCGACGGAGGAAAAGATGGGCTTGACTATTACAGGCAGATAATAAGAGTGTTTGATAAAATACGTGGAGAAAATGCAATGCTTTTTGTAGAAATCGGGTATGATCAAAAACAAAAGGTTACAGAAATTTTAAATCGTACAAATATATTTAAAACAATTGAAGGCAGTAAGGATTTGAGCGGAAACGACAGAGTAGTTACCGGTATGACATAGCTGTGCTTATTATAGAAATATCTAAAAACGATTAACATAGAGATGAAGCCATGAGGTTGTTAACAATTATTTAGAGAAGAGCCTTGCGGTAAAAACATAAAAAATTATAAGAATTCAGGAAGGTAGATTTTAATGTTAGAAAAATTGGAAGCTCTAAAAGATAAATATATAGAAATCAGCGAAAAAATTTCAGACCCGGCAACATTAAGCGATTCGCAGAAACTTCAGAAATTAATGAAGGAGCAGGCTCAGCTTGAACCATTGGTTACAAAATACAATGAATATATGGATGTTTCATCACAGCTTAAGGAATCAAAAGAAATGCTCAATGAAAAGCTGGATGATGATTTCAGAGAAATGGTAAAGGAAGAAGTTAAGGAGCTCACAGAAAAAGAAGATGAACTCAGCAATGAAATAAAAATACTTCTCCTGCCAAAGGACCCCAACGATGACAGGGATGTTATTGTGGAAGTAAGAGCCGGGGTAGGCGGTGATGAGGCGGGCCTTTTTGCCGGGGATTTACTCAGAATGTACTTGAGATATGCAGAAAGACAAGGATGGAAAACAGAGTTTATTTCTGTAAATGAACAGGGAGTTGGAGGATACAAGGAAGCTATATTCTCTATAAGAGGAAAGGGAGCTTATTCTAAGCTGAAATATGAAAGCGGAGTGCACAGGGTTCAGCGTGTTCCGGCAACCGAATCAAGCGGAAGAATTCATACTTCATCTGCGACGGTAGCTGTGCTTCCCGAGGTTGATGATGTAGATATTGAAATAAATCCAAATGATGTAAGAGTAGATGTTTTCCGTTCGTCAGGAAACGGAGGGCAGTGTGTAAACACAACAGACTCTGCGGTAAGACTTACACATATTCCGACAGGAATAGTTATATCCTGTCAGGATGAAAAAAGTCAGCTTAAGAACAAGGATAAAGCTTTTAAGGTGCTTAAAGCCAGACTTTATGACTTGTACCAGCAGGAGCAGAATAAAGAACTTGCTGATGCGAGAAAGAGTCAAGTGGGTTCTGGGGACAGGAGCGAAAGAATACGAACTTATAACTTCCCTCAGGGCAGAGTTACGGATCACAGGATAGGAATGACACTGTATAAACTTGATTCATTCTTGGATGGAGATATAACGGAAATGCTGGAAGCTTTACTAACTTCCGACCAGGCAGAAAAACTAAAAGAAATTGCTGAATAATAAATATATGGAACGGATACGGAAATATTTTTTGTAGCCGTTCCTTAAATTCAAACAGGGGATAGTATGAGAATAGATAAATATTTAAAGAATGCTAGAATAATTAAAAGAAGAACTGTAGCTAAAGAAGCCTGTGAACAGGGAAGGGTGCTTGTTAATGGAAAAGCAGCTAAACCCGGAACAGAGGTGGTCGCAGGCGATGAAGTTGAGATAATTTTTGGAACGAAACCTATGAAAATTAAGGTTGAACAAGTTCTTGAGCATGTTGTCAAAGATGCCTATAAAGAAATGTATAGTATAATTAGTGATTAAAGTATTAAATTGTGGGTATATATAGATTGTTATGCTAATGGTTTAATTAAGAAAACTGCTATATTAATTGCAGGCAAAAGAAATCCGCAGCCTTTGGCTTATGGATAAATAAATTATCAGACGAGGTGTATTATGGAACTAAAAGGAAGTAAAACAGAGCAAAATTTAATGACTGCATTTGCAGGCGAGTCACAGGCACATGTAAAATATACATATTATCAAAGCAAAGCTAAAAAAGACGGTTATGTGCAAATTTCAAAATATTTTGAAGAAACTGCCAGAAATGAAAGAGAACACGCAAAAATCTGGTTTAAGCTTCTGCATGACGGAATTGGTGAAACAACTTTGAACTTAGAAGATGCTGCTGCAGGAGAACATTATGAGTGGACGGATATGTATGCAACATTTGCAAAAGTAGCAAAAGAAGAAGGATTTGACAAAATAGCTTATCTGTTTGAAGCTGTTGCTAAAATAGAAAAAGGACATGAAGAAAGATATCTTGCACTTTTGGATAATATAAAAACAGGAAAAGTGTTCAAAAGAGAAGGAGAAACAGTGTGGATATGCGATAACTGCGGCCATGTGCATTACGGAGCTGAAGCTCCTAAAGTATGTCCGGTATGTGCTCATCCGCAAGCGCATTTTGAATTGTATACTAAAGCATATTAATATCATAAACAATAAAAAAATTGTCAGCAAAAAAAAGCTGGCAATTTTTTTTGCTTGCAGTATGAATGTAATATGATATAATAAACAAAATAATGAATAATTAAAAATTATATTTAGAATTTAATATATTAGAAAGGGATAGAAAAATTGGCTAACTTATGGAGTGGAAGATTTGAAAAAGGTATGGATAAGATTGTTGAGGAATTCAATGCGTCTATATTTTTTGATAAAAGACTGTATGACTGTGATATACAGGGAAGTATTGCACATGTGACTATGCTTTGCGAGCAGGGAATAGTATCAGAAGAAGAAAAGGAAAAAATTGTTAAAGAATTACTCAATATTAAATCAGAAGTAGAAAACGGGAAAATAGAATTTAGCGTTCATGATGAAGATATCCATATGGCAGTTGAAGGTTTATTGATAAGCAGATTAGGAGATACAGGTAAAAAGTTGCATACTGCAAGAAGCAGAAATGATCAAGTTGCAGTGGATACAAGGCTTTATGTTAAAAAAGAGATTAAGGAAATAATAGAGAATCTAAAGTACATTGAACATGTACTGCTTAAAAAGTCAGAAAAATATTATGATAAAGTAATGGTCGGCTTTACACATATGCAGCATGCACAACCGGTTACTGTTGGGTTTCATCTTATGGCGTATTTCCAGATGTTTAAAAGGGACGTGGAAAGGATGACGGACTGTTATAAAAGAACAGACTTTAATCCATTAGGTTCGTGTGCTCTTGCTGGTACTACGATTCCCATAAACAGGCACAGAACAACAGAACTACTGGATTTTGCCAATGTAACTGAAAATGCCATGGATTCAGTAAGTGACAGAGACTATTTATTGGAGTTGATGAGCTCTGCTTCCATATGCATGATGCATATAAGCCGCATGGCTGAGGAATTTGTCTACTGGAATTCACAGGAATTTTCATATATATCAATTGATGACAGCTTCTGTACAGGATCAAGCATTATGCCTCAGAAAAAAAACCCTGATATGGCTGAACTGCTCAGAGGTAAGACTGGAAGAGTTTATGGAAATTTGGTTCAGCTTTTGACAGTTATGAAAGGAACTCCTCTTGCATATAACAAGGATTTTCAAGAAGATAAAGAAGGCTTGTTTGATACGGTGGATACTCTTAACAGGAGCCTTTTAATCTTGGCTAAAATGATTGAAAAGACGGAATTTAATATGGAAAATATTAAAAAACATCTTAATAAGGGATTTTTGAATGCAACAGATGCAGCAGAACACTTGGTTAAAAATGGAATGCCATTTAGAGAGGCTCATGAAATTGTGGGAAAAATGGTAATGTACTGTGAAAAACATAGTAAGGATTTTTCTGATTTAACAGAGAATGAACTTAAATCAATAAATGAAAAACTAAGTTTAAATCTCCTTTCAGATTTAAGTATGGAAGGATGTGTAAACGGAAGAATTTCTTACGGAGGTACCGCTCCAAAAGAGGTTTTACGACAAATAGATTCAGGAAAAAATTGGCTGGAATCAATATAGCCATGGTAATTTTCAACTGCATATTTGTAATAAATGTTAAATGAAGTTAATAAAGGTGCGTATGGGATAAAAATTTTATAAATAAATTTTAAGGAGGGCGTATGTTAGATTTAAAAATTGTGAACGGAAAAATAATTGATGTGGAAAACAAAAAAATTATTGAGGGAGACATAGGAATAAAAGACGGATTAATTAACTGCATAGGAAGCGTTAATGAAGAATCAGAGAAAGTGATAGATGCTGACGGGCATCATGTATCGCCAGGTTTTATAGATATTCATATGCATGAGGAGGACTTTTCTCTTACAGGTAAAAAAGAATATGATATTTCCGAAACAATGCTGAGCATGGGGGTAACGACATGCGTAACTGGCAACTGTGGAAACAACAGGCAAAGCATCGAGGAATTATATGACTTTATTGCTGAAAATGGGAATCCGGTAAATTATATGACTTATATAGGTCACAATTTTTTAAGAAGAGAAGCAGGAAACGCGGATATATATCAAAAGTCTTCGAAGAGTCAGATTGAGGCAATGCAGTCTATGGTAAAAAAGGCTGTTGATTTTGGAGCTGTAGGAATTTCATATGGACTTGAGTACTGCCCCGGAATTGATGCAGAAGAAGCTATTGCAATAGCAAAAGAAATAAAAGGGCGGGATGATCTGCTACTAGCTGCACATTACAGAAAAGATTCGTTACACGCGCTTGATGCCATAGAAGAAATGGCATATATAGGCAGAGAATGCAGCATACCGTTTCAGATTTCGCATCTATCAAGCTGCAGCGCATATGGTAATATGACAGAAGCTTTGAATCTCATAGATAAAGTTGCTGAAAGCGGCCAGGATATTACAGTAGATGCATATCCATATGATGCTTTCAGTACATTTATAGGCTCTGCGGTATTTGATGACGGATGTCTTGAACTGTGGAACAGGGACTATGATTCTATAATGCTTACAGAAGAACCATTTAAAGGGATGTTTTGTGACAAGGATTTATTTGAAAAAGCAAGAAAAGAATACCCAAACATGCTGGTTGTGGCCTATGTTATGAATGAAAGTGAAATAGTACAAGCACTGAACCATCCATTAGTTATGGTAGCAAGTGACGGTATTTACAGAAACCACTCTGGACATCCGAGAGGAGCCGGAACATTTCCCAAAGTTATTGGACACTATGTGAGAGATGAAAAGAAGATGGAGTTTTTTGATGCAATTTATAAAATGACCTATATGCCGGCAAAACGTCTTAAGCTTAAAAGAAAAGGCATTATAAAAGAGGGCTGTGATGCAGATATTACAATATTTAATTATGATACAATAATTGACAAGGCAACATTCCAAAATCCTCAGAAAAAACCGCAAGGAATAGACTATGTGTTGATAGGCGGAAAGATTGCGATTGAAAATGGAAGGACAATAAATAATAAGCTGGGGAAATTTTACAAAAAAGGCGAAGCATAAATATTCTTTGTATAAAATTACGTTAAAATGACAAAAAACTTTAAATTTTTCGAAAAAAATGCTTGCTTGATGAATAAAAATATGATAATATGATTAAAAATTAATATAAATCATTAATGAAGCACTGAATGCATTAATATTTATTAATAAAGCAATCTAATAATTTTTCGTAAAAATTTAAAGGAGGACTAATATGGTAACAGAAAAGAAGAAGAAGGGTAAGGTGCCTCATACCTATGTAATTTTGTTTGCAATGATAATTATTGTTGCACTATTGACTTATGTGATACCTGCAGGCCAGTATCAAAAGGTTGAATTGGAAACAGGAAGGATGGTTGTAGATCCTAATTCCTACGCACAGGTGAATTCAAACCCAGCAAAGGTATTTGATGTATTGAAAGCTTTTCCTAAAGGGCTTGCTGCGGCACAAAGCATAGTTTTCTTTATTTTTATTGTGGGAGGTTCATTTAACATCGTGAATAAGACAGGGGCTATAGAGGCTGGGATCAGCAAAATCGCCGTAAGCCTGAAAGGCATGGAAGGTCTTATGATACCGATTTTTATAATTGTTTTTTCTATTGGAGGTGCCACAATAGGTATGGCGGAGGAGGCAATAGTATTTGTTCCCATAGGTATTGCCTTAGCCAGAGCTTTAGGATACGATGCGATTGTAGGTATGGCCATTGTAGCTTTAGGCGCAGCAGCAGGATTTACTTCGGGAGTTATTAATCCATTTACTGTAGGCGTTGCACAGGGAATCGCAGAAATTCCTTTGTTTTCGGGCATCGGTTTAAGGCTTGTTATTTTGGCATGCAGTTGGGTGTTGGTTATAGCATATGTTTATAAATATGCAAAAAAAGTAAAGAGCGATCCTACCAAAAGCCTTGTTTATGATTTAGAGCAAGAAGAAAAACATAATGCAATTGATTTAAGCAACATAAAGAAAATTACTACAAAAGATGTTCTGGTTCTTTTAGTTTTTGCCGCAGGAATGGGTGTTTTAGTATTTGGTGTATTTGAATATGGGTGGTATATTACAGAAATAGCCGCTATTTTTCTGGCAATAGGTATTTTATCAGGAATAGCTGCAAAAATGCCATTTGATGATATCGCAAAGAATTTTATTGCAGGCGCTAAGGATATTGCAATGGGAGCCTTGGTTGTAGGGCTGGCAAGAGGACTGCTTGTAATTATGGAAGGAAGCTTAATCATTGATACTGTAGTTTATGGTCTGGCCTCTGCAATAAATGGTCTTCCAAAAGCTGTAAGTGCTGTAGGGATGCTTGTTGTTCAGTCATTTATAAACTTCTTCATACCTTCTGGATCAGGTCAGGCTGCAACTACAATGCCTATAATGGCACCACTTTCTGACGTAATCGGAGTTACAAGGCAGACAGCCGTGCTGGCTTATCAGTTTGGAGATGGTATATCAAACTCTATAATACCTACTTCAGGTGTTTTGCTGGCGAATCTTTCAATAGCAAAAATTAAGTATGAAAAATGGGTTAAATTCGTAGCTCCATTGATTGCTCTTTGGACATTGATGGCTGCAGCATTTATGGTAATAGCAGTATTGATTAACTATGGGCCATGATTATTCATATAAAAAAATGCTCTCTTAATTTTGATTAAGAGGGCATTTTTTATATGTTTAATTCTGTTTTATTTTTCAGCGTTATCAAATTCTATCTTTATTTTTTTGTACAATTCTTTATTATGCATAACTTCTGCTGCTGTTAAAACAAGTGCTGCAACAGTGTTTTTCATCTGTTCCTTGGCATATTCAGTCAGCGTGTTTTCGGCCATTTCTTTCGTATGCCCTGCTATATTTTTATTGTTAGTAATGTCAAAGTAAGGATGTATTGTCGGGCATACCTGGCTTACTTGACCTGCATCAATTGAGCCTGTATTCTTGGCAGGTTCATTCATCGTTATTCCTGATACCTGAAATATTTTTTCACTGAATATTTCCGATAGGGTTTCATTTGTTACCATGTTGTCGTAGCTGAATTCATACTTTGTTATTTTTAGCTCACAACCGGTAGATAAAGCAGCTCCTTTAGCGCAATTTTTAATTTTTTCCAGAAGTTCAAGATTGTATGTCTTTGATGTAGAACGGACATAAAACTGTGATTTTGAATAGTCCGGAACAATGTTTGCAGCCTTGCCTCCATTAATTATTACCCCGTGGACTCTGGAGTCACTTTTTATATGTTCTCTTAAGGCGTTTATACTATTAAATGTCTGTATTGCTGCATCAAGAGCATTTACTCCTTTTTCCGGAGATGCTGCTGCATGAGCGGTTTTTCCGAAAAATTCAAACTGCACCGGCTCAAGGGCAAGAGAGGATCCACTTTTTGCATACTCACTTCCCGGATGAGCCATCATTGCTATATCAACATTATCAAACTCATGGTTTTCAACATACGTAACCTTTGCTCCGCTCGTCTCTTCTGCGGGAGTACCGAAGACAATTACATTTCCGCCGATTTCGTCTACAAGCTGTTTCAGTACTATGCCGGCTCCTGTGCTTACGGTTCCAAGAAGATTATGACCGCAGCCGTGCCCGATGCCTGGGAGTGCATCATATTCTGCCATGTAAGCAATTGTAAGGCCGGGTTTGCCGCTTTTATATTCGGCTTTGAAGCCTGTTGGAACTCCTGAAAAATTATTTTGAACATCAAAGCCGTATTTCTGAAGAAGTTCTGTATGAAGCCTGCACGCTTCATATTCTTCATATCCCAGCTCAGGGTTGTTGTAGATTTCCAGGCTCAAATTGTTCAGATCGGGAGTTATATTTTTAATCAATTCCAATACTTTTTCTTTCATAATCCCTCCAAAGAAGTTATTTATTTTTGAACTAATTATAAGAATATAATAATATTTATACAACTATACTAATATATTAACAGTATTGAAGGACTATGTCAATTTAAAATTAGGATTAGTCTATTTTATTAATCAACCGCATAAATAAAAAATATATCTTTAAAAAAATCTTAATGGATGTTACAATGTACACAGATGGTTTAGAAAGGGTGAAGTAATGAAATATCAATCAAAAATTAACCGGCTTTATGAGGATATGACTTCTGTTGTAAGAGGCAGTGTTCTTAAGGATGAACCTTTAAAAAATCACACTTATTTTAAAATAGGAGGTCCTGCGGCTATACTTGCAGAACCTGAAGATACGGAAGATTTAATATCAGTTTTAAAACTTGTCAAAAAGTATGAGACTGATTGTTTTGTAATAGGAAACGGAACTAATCTACTTGTTGCTGACGAGGGATTTAAGGGTGTAATAATAAAAATCGGAGATAAATTTAGTTATATTGAAAGAAACGGAAACATTGTAATTGCAGGATCAGGATTATTGCTGTCCGCAATGTCGAAATTTATAGCGAGAGAGGGATTGGCAGGGTTTGAATTTGCCAGCGGAATTCCAGGTTGTCTCGGCGGAGCTGTATATATGAATGCAGGTGCGTATGGCGGAGAAATGAAGCAGGTTGTAAAAAGCGTGAAATGCATTGATCGTGACGGCAATGTGCATAAATTTTCAAATGATGATATGGAATTTACATACAGGCATTCAAAAATAACAGATTCAGAATACATTGTTCTGGAAGCTGAGTTTGAATTTAAGGAAGGTGAAAGAGAAGAGATTTTGTCTTTAATCAGAGAATTGAACGACAGGCGGATATCAAAGCAGCCGCTTAATCTTCCAAGTGCAGGGAGCACATTCAAACGTCCTGTAAACGGATACGCGTCAAAACTTATAGAGGATGCAGGATTAAAGGGATTGATTCACAGAGGAGCGATGGTTTCCGACAAGCATTGCGGTTTTATAGTTAATATAGACAATGCATGCTGCCAGGATGTACTTGAGCTTATGAGAATTGTGATAAGTACCGTAAATGATAAATTCGGTATAACGCTGGAGCCGGAAGTTAAAATACTGGGAACAAGCCTGTAACAACAGTGTAGAGGCGTTCAGATAATTATCATACAACTAACAATATTTATTAATAAAAAGAGGTGTTTATGAGGACAATAGCTGACTATCATGTTCACTCAACATATTCCAGGAGAAACCATGGAAAGTCCACAATTGAAGAAATCGTACAAAGAGCTGTGGAAATAGGGCTTGAAGAAATTGCCGTAACAGATCATGGACCGTCACATTATTTTTACGGAATAAAAATGGAAAAAATTAAAGAATCAAAAGAAAAAATAATCCAAATGAGAAAAAAATATCCTCAGATAAAAATTCTGATGGGGGTAGAGGCAAATATATTAGATTATAAGGGAAATACAGATATATCAGATGAAGTTTTAAAATATTGTGACATTATTTTATGCGGATACCATATCGGCACAGTGTTTTCTTCTCTAGATGATGTTTGGAAATTTACAATTATGAATAAAATTGGCAGGAAAAGCAAGAAAGTTTTTGAAAATATGAGAGAAAAAAATACAGAGGCTGTTATAAACGCTATGAATAAATATAAAATAAATATATTAACACATCCTGGAGATAAAATTCCGCTTAATACAGAATTGATTGCAAAAACTGCGGAAAAAACAGGGACAATTCTTGAAATAAATAACAGTCACAGTCATTTAAACGCAGAAGAAATTAAAATTGCATCGAAATATGATGTTAAGTTTGTAATAAACAGTGACGCTCACATAAAAGATAATATTGGCAGATATGAGAATGGTTTAAAAGAAGCTATGGATGCAAAACTTGATTTAAGCCGAATTATAAATTTAAGATAGAAAGAGGGGAGAATATGGAGTTTGTAATTATTACGGGAATGTCTGGCGCGGGAAAAAGTCAGGCTATCAATGTTTTGGAAGATATTAATTATTATTGCATGGATAATTTGCCTCCGGCTCTCCTTCCGAATTTTGCAGAGCTTTGCAAAAGTTCGTCAAAAGAGGTTAACAAGGTTGCGGTTGTTGCGGATATAAGAGGAGGAATTTTTTTCAAAGATTTGTTTAACAGCCTTGATGAGCTGAAAAAAATGGGGATACAGTACAGCATTATGTTTCTTGATGCATCAGATGATGAATTGGTTAAAAGATACAAGGAACAAAGAAGACCTCATCCTTTAAGTACGACCGGAACCATTGTTGACGGTATACACGAGGAAAGACTGATGCTGGAGGAAGTAAAGAAACGAAGCGACTATATTATTTACACAACAAATATGAAGCTTGGCAGGTTAAAAGAAGAAATTCTTGGTATTTTTGTACGAGGTCAAATAACTCATAATTTGAATATTACAGTAATGTCGTTCGGCTATAAGTACGGACTCCCGCAAGATTCTGATCTGGTTTTTGATGTTAGATTTCTTCCCAATCCGTTTTACATTGAATCTTTGAAGAATTATACCGGCAATGATAAAAATGTTCAGGATTACGTTATGGGATTTGATACAACGAATATTTTTATTGAAAAACTGAAGGATATGCTGCTTTTTCTTATGCCAAACTATATAAAAGAAGGAAAATCGAACCTTGTTGTAGCAATTGGGTGTACAGGAGGAAAGCATCGTTCTGTGACAATAGCAAATAAAATTTCGGAAGTTCTATGTAAGGAAAATTACAGGGTTCTTTCCAACCACAGAGATGTAAATAAGTAAGAGAGGTATTTATGAAGCTGGTTGTATTTGGAGGAGGAACAGGCCTGTCGATTTTATTGAGAGGTTTAAAAAAGTATACCCGTGATATTTCGGCTGTCGTTACCGTAGCCGATAACGGCGGCGGCTCGGGAGTTCTGAGAGAGGACTTGGGGATGCTGCCTCCGGGTGATATGAGAAACTGCATCATTGCATTATCTGATGTCGAACCTACAATGGTCAGGCTTATGCAGCATAGATTTAAAGACGGTTATCTTAATGGACAGAGTTTCGGAAATCTTTTGATTGCAGCAATGTATGAACTTTTTGGAGATTATGAGCACGCATTGAAGGAGATAGGCAGCATTTTCAGGCTGTCGGGAAAAGTGCTTCCTATGACGCTTCAGGATTCACAGCTTAAAGCATACTTGGATAACGGTGAATGCATATTGGGAGAAAAAGATATACCAGAGTTTGTTAGCAAGTCAGGCTGCAGAATAGACAGGGTTTCCCTTGTTCCCGATATGTGTGAGCCTCTGGAAGAGACCGTAAGAGATATAAAGCAGGCTGATATAATAGTACTTGGACCCGGGAGCTTGTATACCAGTGTTATTCCAAACCTGCTTGTTAGAAATATATCGGATTTGATAGCTGAATCAAAGGCTGCAAAGTTTTACATATGCAATCTCATGACACAGCCCGGAGAAACTGATAACTACAATGTATATGATCATGTGAGTGCAATTATCAAGCATAGCAACAGATATGTCATAGACTTTGTAATAGCAAATGATGAGCTTATATCAGAAAAACAGATAGAAAATTATAAGTTTAAGGGTGCAAAGCAGATATTAATTGATGATGAGCAGACTAGACAGCTTGAAGAAATGAATATTAAAGTTATAAGCAGCAATTTTGTTGAAATAAGGAAAAATTATATAAGGCACGATTCAGATAAGATAGGAAGGCTGTTGTGCAGTTATACAAAGGAAAAAATAATGCCTAAGGAAGTGACATATGGAAAACATCAAGCTAAATGAAACACAGCTTAGAATAGTTGACGGAATGATAGACTGGGTAAGGGTTGTAGATAACAACAATACGGTTCTTTATGCAAACAGGAAGATGAGAGAAGAACTCGGAGAAATTGTGGGAAAGAAATGCTTTGATGTTTTCTGCTCGGAAAAAAAATGCGGGAACTGTATTTCGAGAAAAACAATAGAGCACGGTGTTATTATGAAGAAAGAAGCAGCTGTTGGAAACAGGACGTTTATGGTAATTTCATCACCTATTCAGGACATTGACAAAAAAACGGTATGCGCCGTTGAGGTTTTTAGAGACATTACTAATGAAAAAATACTTTCGAAAAAAATCAATGAAAGAAACAGGAAAATGAGTGAAGATATTAAATTTGCAAGAAATATGCAGATAAGAATGCTTCCTCCAAAAGGAATGTACAATGGACTCAGCATCGATTATCTTTACGAGTCGTCAGAATCATTAAGCGGAGATTTTTTTGATGTGTTTAAAATTGATGATGAAAACACAGGTGTTTATATTTGTGATGTAGTCGGTCATGGCGTTACAGCCTCACTTTTGACGGTATTTGTCAGACAGTCCTTAAGAACAATAGCTAAAGGAAACAAGAGTATTGATAAAATTATGAAGGAACTTCATAAGACATTTCTTTCTCTGAACTTGGATTACGACAAATACTTTTCAGTTTTTTTCGGAGTATACAATAAGGAAACTCATGTGCTAAGATATGCAAATGCCGGGCATAACTCTGAACCCATTCTTCTCAGAACAAACAGTGAAATAAGCCTGCTGAAATCAAAAGGATATCCGATTGCCAATATATTTGATAATGTCAGCTATGATGAAAACAATATTAGCCTGAGCGTTGGGGACAAACTGTTTTTATACACCGACGGGATAACTGAAGCAAAAAATTGTGAAAATAAACAATACGGCGTTGAAAGTTTAGCTAATATAATTAAAGGCGGCGGAAGCATTTTAAAGAATTTAGAAAAGTCACTAGTTGACTATTGCAAGATCCATAAGGATGATTATGCCATACTTATGGCAGAAATAATTTAGTTAGAAAGAGGGGTAGTATGAAGGAAATATATCTTGATTTAAAAGGAAGCTTTATAAATGATGCTGATATGAAGGACATTGCGCCGGAAATTATGAAGGCTCAGGAACTTTTGCTTGATAAAAATGGGATAAGTTCTGATATGACAGGGTGGCTGGATTACGCGAAGAATATGGATGTGAAAGAATTTGACGAGATTAAAAAAACCGCCAAATACATAAATGGCTGCAATGCCTTTATACTTCTTGGAATAGGCGGCTCATACTTGGGGGCAAGAGCTGCAATAGAAGCAATAAGGGGAGATTTTCACAATGAATTAAAAAGTCCGCAGGTTTATTATGCAGGGCAGAATCTAAGCGGTTCATACCTTAGAAATTTAGTAGAAGCAATTAAAAATAAGGACATTTGCTTAATAGTGATTTCAAAATCGGGAACAACGTTGGAAACTGCCGTATCCTTTAGAATTTTAAGAGATTTAATGGAAGAAAAATACGGACGAGAAGCTTCTGAACGTATTTTTGTAATTACGGACAGGAGCAAGGGGGCACTGAAAAGCATGTCCGGCCTAAAGGATTACAAGACATTTGTAATACCTGACAACATAGGAGGAAGGTATTCTGTAATCACACCGGTAGGGCTTCTTCCCATGGCTGCAGCAGGATTGAATATTGATGAGTTTATTAGCGGATTGAGATCAGCAGAGGATGAATACCATACAAGAAATTTTAACGACAACATCTGTTGTCAATATGCAGCTGCCAGAAATATTTTGAACAGAAAGGGCAAGGAAGTGGAAGTGCTTGTTAACTACGAGCCTTCACATGCATCTGTTTCAGAATGGTGGAAGCAACTGTTCGGTGAAAGCGAGGGAAAGGAAGGAAAGGGAATTTTTCCGGCATCGTTAAATTTCACCACAGATCTTCATTCTATGGGGCAGTTTGTTCAGGACGGACGAAAGATAATTTTTGAAACAACGTTAATGGTAAATAATTCTAAGTATGATATGACCGTACCTTATGAAGAAAATGATTTTGATAAATTGAATTATATATCAGGTATGAAGCTTAGTGCCATAAATCGGAGTGCTTTTGAGGGTACTTTTATGGCGCACAGTGAGGGAAGTGTTCCCGGCATTATAGTTGGAGTACCTGAGTTGAATGAATTTTGCATGGGTAAACTTTTTTATTTTTTTATGATGGCATGTGCAATAAGCGGATACACTAATAAAATAGATCCGTTCACTCAGCCGGGTGTTGAAAATTATAAAAAAAACATGTTTAGATTGTTAGGAAAAAGGTAAGAAATAATTATAATAACTAAAATACTGGATGAGAGAGTAAAGTTTTGTTTATTGAGGAGAAAATATGATAAAATTAGGCGAAATGCAAGAGTTGGAAGTAGTTAAAAAAGTAGATTTCGGAGTATATCTTAAAAATAAGGATGATGAAAGAAAAGAAGACAGAGTTCTGCTGCCTTTAAAGCAGGTTCCTCAAGATACAAAGACAGGTGACAGAATCAATGTCTTTGTATATAGAGATTCAAACGATAGAATTATAGCAACTACAAAAAAGCCAAGGATACAAATAGGTGAAATTGCTTATTTGAAGGTGGTTCAGCTTACAAGAATAGGAGCGTTCTTAAACTGGGGATTGGAAAAAGATTTATTTTTGCCATTTAAGGAGCAGGTTGGAGAAATTAAATTGGGCGGAGAATATTTAGTTGGGCTTTATATTGATAAATCAGACCGCCTGTGTGCTACTATGAACCTGTTTAAGGTGCTTAGAACGGATTCACCATACAAGGTGAATGATATGGTTAAGGGTACAGTGTTCAGCTTGAAAAGAGGGCTTGGAGCTATGGTTGCAGTTGACGGAAAGTATCTTGGGCTAATACACGAAGGTGAAATTTTAAAGCCTATGCATCCAGGGGAGATTGTGGATGTAAGGGTAAGTCACATTAAGGAAGACGGTAAATTGGATTTAAGCCTGAAAGATGCGCCAAAGCTTCAAATAGATAGGGACGGAGAAAAGATTTTAAACATCTTGTCAAAGAATAAAGGGTTTATAAGAATTAATGATGATTCCAGCCCTGAAGAAATTAAAGAAAAGCTTGGCTTAAGCAAAAGCTCATTTAAAAAAGCAGTTGGCAGATTGATGAAAAAAAATGTAGTAGAAATGACGAAAGACGGAATTAGACTATCAGACAGTGATAAAAAGGCCGAGCAAGGCGGAAATAGAAGGCCAGGAAATAAAACTAAAAATGCAAGATTCAAGAATTCAAAGCGCAAATAGATTAAAACGCCTTAAGAATATTGACTAATTTTAAAAAAGATAGTAATATATTATAGCCTTTCTAACTTAAGTTTAATAAAAATAAAAATGTAAAGGAGAAAGATATGTCAACACCACACAACAATGCCACAAAAGGGCAAATAGCAGAAACAGTTCTTTTGCCGGGAGATCCACTAAGAGCAAAATTTATTGCTGAAAATTTTTTAAACGATGTTGAACAGTTTAATGCTGTAAGAAATATGTTTGGATACACTGGTACATACAAAGGTAAAAAGGTTTCTGTTATGGGTACGGGAATGGGATGCCCATCAATAGGAATTTATTCGTATGAATTGATACATATGTATGGAGTAAAAAATCTTATAAGAGTAGGTTCATGCGGGGCTTATGATCCCAAGCTGAATCTTTATGATATTGTATTGGCAATAGGCGCAAGCACGGATTCAAATTATGCTTCTCAGTATAACCTTCCAGGTGTCTATTCAGCTACAGCATCATGGGAACTTCTCTCAAAGGCTAAAAAAACTGCTGATGAAAATAACATTACTGCGTTTGTAGGAAATGTTGTTACTTCGGACATTTTTTATAATGATAATTCAGAAAACTGGAAAAGTTGGGCTAAGATGGGATGCCTTGCTGCAGAAATGGAAACATATGCACTTTACTGCAACGCTTCCAGAGCAGGTGTAAATGCACTTACAGTACTTACAGTTTCAGATTCAATAGCAAACCAGACAGAAACTACTCCTGAGCAAAGAGAAAAAGGATTTAAAGACATGATGAAAATTGCTCTGGAGATTGCGTAGGAGTTTATTATGGAAAAGAAAGCTTGGGAAATGGCATATGAATTATTTTCAAATGCAAAGCCTACAGTTCTGAAAGAAGAAGAGCAAGGATGGGGACCATTAAAAAAGGTTGCTGATTTTTATGATAACATATTGAACCTTGATTGGGGCAGCAACGTGCCTGGTTCTGGTGCTCCTGAAATTGCTATGGTTGCTGCAGTTCAGGCTCTAGAAAACAGAGGATACTCAGTAAAAAATGCATATGAGCTCCTTGAAAAAGGTTTAGAGGCCCACAAGTCAGGAAACAAGGTTGAGCTTCAAAAAATTTCAGCAGAGCTTAGAAACGAATTTCTTAATGCCAAAAAGAACGAAGAATCACCTTACTGGAAATATACATTTTATAAAAATTTTGACCAATATGAAAAAAGCGTAAAATTCAAGGAAACCGTTGAAGTTGAAATAGGGTCCGACAAATTTAAAGATCAGATAAAAGCAGCTTGGATGTCACAGCTTATTGGTGCGGCAATGGGTACAATGGTTGAGGGCTATACGTCCAAAAACCTTTATGATGCTTTTGGAGATGTTAAGGACTACATAAGAGAGCCGAATACATACAACGATGATATAACCTTTGAAATAGCATTCCTTGATGCATTTAAAGAAAAAGGCTATGATGTGACAAGTAAAGATATTGCTTTGTCATGGATTGGACTTATACCAGTTGGTTGGTCCGCCGAAGAGCTGGCTTTAAGAAATATACGCTCAGGTATGATGCCGCCGGAAAGTGCCCAATGGAACAACCCGTTTAATGAATGGATTGGGGCACAGATGAGGGGAGCAGTATGCGGAATGGTCGCACCGGGTAATCCGAGACTTGCCGCAGAGCTTGCATGGAAAGATGCTGAAGTTTCACACATTAACAATGGCATTTTAGGAGAAATATTTAATGCAGTGATGATTTCCATGTCATTTGTAAACGATGATATAAAGGAAATTATAGAAGCAGCAATATCCATGATACCTTCAGATAGTGAATATTATTCTGTAGTAAGCTTCGCGTACGATTGCTGTAAGAAGCACAGTGACTGGCACGATGCTTTAGCTGAATGTGAAAAAAAATATATAAAATACAACTGGATTCATGCTTATCCAAATGCATGCTGTGAAATAATCGCTCTTATGTTTGGCGAAGGGGATTATGAAAAAACGCTTAACATAATAACAATGTGCGGTATTGATGCAGACTGCAATGCAGGTATGATTATGCCTGTGCTTGGAATTCAAAAGGGAATGCGTATCATTCCAAAAAAACTTATTTCATCTGAATTTGATAAACTTATAACCTATATGAGGCATTATGAGGAAATTAAGTTGGATGATTTAGTAAGTGATACTTTAAAATACATTAAAAAAGCTCAAACAAATAGGAGGATTTAAAATGAAAAAGGTATTTTCTTTACTGCTTGTAGTTGCAATGATTTTTTCGTTGACTGCATGCGGTACTTCTTCTGAAACACCAGAAGGAAACGGAGAACAGTATAAAGCAGCTCTATTGCTGAACGGAACATTAGGAGATAAATCGTTCTTTGATTCAGCTAATTCAGGTCTTCAGAAATTAAAGGATGAACTTGGTGCTGACAAATTTGACTTTAAAGTTGAACAAATGGGTGCAACTCCTGCTGATGAAACTAAATGGGAACCTACATTGCTTGAATACTGCGATAGCGGTGAATATGACGTAATCATAGTAGGTACATACCAAATGTTAGATCCATTAGTAAAGGCTTCTGAACAGTTCCCTGATCAGAAATTTATATTCTTTGATGAAACTTATGATTTTGAAGCAAATGTAAACAATAACAATATTTATAACGTTCTGTACAAACAGAATGAAGTTTCATTCCTTATAGGTGCTGCAGCAGCTATGATGACAACAAGTGATGAAATTGAAAATGTTGATCCTGCTACTAAAAACATTGGATTTTTAGGCGGAATGGAAAACCCTATAATCAACGACTTCTTACTGGGATATATCCAAGGTGCAAAAGAAGTTGAACCGGATATCAAAGTGGCAATAGGTTATGTAGGAAACTTCTATGACTCAGCTGCTGGAAAAGATATAGCATTAACTCAGTATCAGAGCGGTGGCGTTGATGTAGGATATAATGTTGCCGGTGCTGCAGGTCTTGGACAGATAGAAGCTGCAATAGATGCTAACAAATATGCATTCGGTGTTGACTCAGACCAGGCTGCTTTAATGCCTGAAAAAGCTCATGTAATCCCTACTTCAGCTCTTAAAAATGTAGGTAATTCAATATACAGAGCAATAATGCTTGACTTGGATGGAAAACTTGAATTTGGTAAGGCTGAATCTTTAGGTTTTGCTGAAGGCGGAGTTGAGATTGTAAAAGATGAGCATTATGAAGAAATGCTTCCTGAATCAATCAGAACTAAGATTGATGAATTAGAGCAAAAAATTACAAGTGGAGAAATAGTTGTAGATACTGCAATCGGTAAATCCACAGAAGAAATACAGGCTGTTAAAGATTCAGTAAAATAGCATTATCTTGATGACTTTGTCATCAATCTGACAGTCAGGGGTTTCCCCTGACTGTTTCTAGCTGTAAAAATACGGTTATAGTGTTAAATTACTATTAATAGTTAATAATTGATAGCTAATGATAGCTGTTAACTATTAATTATTAATCATTAATAAATTCAATGGAGGATATCCACCATGAGCAATAAAGTGCTTGAAATGAAAAACATTATGAAGATTTATCCAAATGGGGTAGTGGCTGTAGAAGATGTAACACTGGAGCTTGAAAAGGGAGAAATTCATGCTCTGCTGGGGGAAAACGGAGCGGGCAAGAGCACGCTGATGAAGGTTCTTTTCGGGCTGGAGTCCCCTGAGCATGGGCAAATAATGCTGAATGGTAATAAAATAGTTTTAAAATCCCCTCAGGATGCAATAAAAAAAGGAATAGGGATGGTTCATCAACACTTTATGCTTGTACCTTCGCTTACTGTTGCAGAAAATATAGTTCTTGGCGTTGAGCCTAAAAACAATTTGTTTATAGATATGAGCAAGGCGGTGGAGATATCCGATTCGCTGGCAAAAAAGTATAACTTTGAGATTGATGTAAAATCAAAAGTAGAAGAGCTTCCTGTAGGAATTAAGCAAAAGGTTGAAATATTAAAAGCGCTGTACAGAGGGGCTGACATATTGATATTGGATGAACCTACTGCAGTGTTAACGCCTCAGGAAACCGATGAACTGTTTGTACAGTTAAAGAAATTAAAGGAGTTAGGCCATACCATAATTTTTATTTCTCATAAGTTGGATGAAATAAAATCCATATGTAACAGGGCAACAATCATGAGAAACGGTAAGAGCATGGGAACTCATGATGTAAGTAAAATTTCTACAAGTGAAATGTCAAGGCTCATGGTAGGAAGAGATGTTGTGCTTTCATTTGACAAAAAGCCTGTGCAGCTTAAAGAAACGGTAATGAAAGTTAGAAATCTGAATGTGCTGGGATCAACCGGTATAGCCAGAGTAAAGGATCTATCTTTTGATTTGAAGGCGGGAGAAATTTTTGGAATAGCAGGTGTTGAGGGCAATGGTCAGGGGCATCTTGTTGAAGCATTGACTGGGCTTACAAAAAAATATACTGGTGAAATCAAAATTTTTGACAAGGATGTAAGAGGAAGCAGTATATATGGTATACGAAAACTTGGTGTCGCGCATATTCCAGAGGACAGAATGACTTTGGGCTGTGCTGCGAATATGAATATAATGGATAATATTCTTTCCAATCAGTATGACAGTCCGGAATACTCAGGAAGATTTATTCTGAAAACGAAAAAAATAGAGTCAAGAGTTAATGAACTTATTAAGGAATATCTTATAAAGTGCAAGTCCTACAGTCAAAATGTCGGAATGCTTTCCGGAGGAAACATTCAGAAGGTTGTAGTTGCTAGAGAATTTTCCACAGACCCTAAAATTATCATAGCCAACCAACCTACGAGGGGTATCGATGTTGGTGCAGCTTCATTTATAAGGCAGAGAATAATAGAGTTCAGAGATGCCGGTTGTGCAGTAATACTTATTTCGGCTGACTTAAACGAAGTGTTTGAATTAAGTGATAGACTGGCTGTAATGTACAAAGGAAGGTTCGCCGGGGTATTCAAAGATGTAAAGCACCTTACGGAAGAAGAGCTGGGTAAATACATGCTGGGCATAAAAAAGGATGACAGACTGGAGGGAATAATATATGAATAGCACTAAAAAATTCGATATTTTTCGGACCGTATTATCAATCGGTATAGCATTATTAATTTCATTTATAATTATTTTTTTGACAACCAATGAGCCGCTGAAGGCTATTGCTGAGCTTCTCATCGGGCCGCTGAAGACAACAAGGCGTATAGGAAATGTTATTGAAGCAATGATTCCTCTTATATTTACAGGTGTAGGTATCAGCATTATGTTTGCGGCAAATCAGATAAATCTTGCCGGAGAAGGTTCCTTCCATATAGGAGGTCTTGTAGCAACATATATAGCTGTAAACACATTTCTTCCCGGAGCTATAAGCCCGTTGGTATGCATTTTAATGGCAGGGTTTTTCGGGTCAATTATTACAGCGGTGCCAGCAGTGATGAAAATAAAGACGGACTCAGATGTGCTGGTTTCATCACTTATGATGAACTATGTGGTGACATTTTTTGCTTCATATATACTAAGTTACTTTTTAAGAGATCCAAGTGCCGGAGCCGTTGTATCATATGCCATACCGGAAGGTACACAGCTAAATTCCATAATTCCTGGAACAAGGATTCATTTCGGCCTGATCATCGCTTTGGCTGTTGCTGTTTTCGGTTACATTTTTCTTTATAAAACAAAGTTAGGATACGAGATCAGAGTTACAGGAGAAAATGCTAATTTTGCAAGGTATTCAGGTATTAATGTGCTGAAAGTTTCTCTTATTTCGCAGTTGGTGGGCGGATTTATTTTCGGAATAGGAGGAGGAGTAGAAATGCTTGGAATGTATAACCGTTTCTCATGGACATCTTCCTTGGGATACGGCTGGGACGCCATAATAATTACTACTCTTGCCAGAAAGAACCCATTGTATGTACCTTTTGCGGCATTTTTCCTTGCGTATCTCAGAGTAGGCGCTTCGAAAATGTCAATAGCAGCAAATGTTCCTACAGAAATTGTTACAGTTACACAGGGAATTATAATCCTGCTGGTTGTTGCTGAGCAATTCCTGAGCAAGTATAAGCATAAGATGGTAGCCAAAGAAGCCAAAGCTACTTTAAACAACGTTAAGGAGGCCGAATAATGATATTAGATGCTCTTTTTTCACCGGAATTTTTAAATGCGGCTTTAAGAGCCACGACACCAATATTGCTTGCCGCACTGGCCTCGGCAATAGCTTCAAGAGCAGGTATAATTAATATGGCTCTGGAAGGAATTATGCTGTTTTCAGCGCTGTTCGGAGTTTTGTTTTCCGCAGCATTTCAAAATGCGTGGATGGGTTTGTTTATTACTATGATAATAGGTGGAATTATAGGGTTTATGCTTGCGTTTTTCGTGCTGAAATTGAAAACAGACGAAATTCTTGCGGCTATAGCCATAAACCTTATAGCCAACGGTGCAACTGTGCTTATTCTTCTGGCAGTATCAGGTGATAGAGGAGTGTCATCATCTGTGCCATCTGTTCCTCTGCCTAAAATAGATATACCTATTATAGAAAATATTCCGTATTTTGGTGAAGTTATTTCAAATCAAAACATAATAACGTATATTTCGCTTTTAATGGTAGTTGCCGTGCATTTATTTTTATACAAAACGCCGCTTGGACTTAGAATAAGAGCCGTAGGTGAGAATAAAAACGCAGCGGAATCAGTAGGTATTAGTTCTAAAAAGGTTCAGTATATAGCGTTGATATTGAGCGGTGTACTTGCATCCATGGGAGGTTTTTTCCTTTCGGGAGGATACATGACAAACTTTACAACCGGTATGAGCGCGGGTAGAGGATTTATAGCGCTTGCGGCAAGTGCTATGGGTGGAAACACTGCTATTGGATCATTCCTTGTTTCGCTCTTGTTCGGTGCAGCCTCAGCTCTGTCAAATATACTTCAGCTGGGAGCATGGCCGCATGAGATTATACAGATGATTCCTTATATTACAACAATTTTGGGTCTTGGAATATACAGCTATAACAGAATGAAGAAAAGAGAAAAATTAAACGGAAAATAACATGCGTATATTATTGGAGGAATGATGAAAAAAAGAAATATAATAATAGACTGCGATCCGGGTATAGATGATATTGTTGCTTTGTGCTTTGCCGTAGCAAATGAGGATAAATTAAACTTATTGGGAATAACTACTGTTGCAGGCAATCAAACAATAGAAAATGTCACAAATAATGCCTTGGGGCTGATGTCATTTTTAAATAGAGACATAAGAATAGCAAGAGGTGCAAAAGGCCCATTATTGAGAGAAAAAAAACCCGCAAGCAATATACACGGGAGCAACGGGGCAGGGGACTATCAGCTACCGCATACTAAGGAACTTTACTCGAACAATGCGATTATGTTTATGAGAGATACAATAATGAGCTCTGAAGAAAAAACCACACTTGTTCCTGTAGGCCCGCTAACAAATATTGCACTGCTTATTAAGACGTTTCCTGAAGTAGCAGAAAAAATAGAGCTTATCTCAATTATGGGAGGGTCTACAGATGTAGGAAATGTTACTCCTGCTGCAGAATTTAACATATGGGCTGATCCGGAAGCAGCAAGGATAGTATTTGATTCAAAGCTTCCTATTGTCATGAGCGGTCTCAATGTAACACATTCCACGGGACTGTTCAGAAAAGATGTTGACGATCTTATGAAAAGCTCCGGCAAGGTTACAAGAATGTGCGGAGAAATGTTGAATTTTTACTTCAGGGGCGATCATGTGAAGAAAGGGACATTTACGCCCATACATGACGCATGTGCAATAATGTTTCTCATACATCCTGAGTTGTATAAATACAGGCATATGCCTGTGACTGTGGATTGTTCCGAAGAGTTAAGCAGAGGAAATACAATATGCGATACAAGAGAGTGGATTGACTACGGCGATATGTATCCGAAAGTTTTGACCGAAGTTGACATGGAAAAATTTAGGGAAATTTTGCTTAATGATTTGTACAAGCTGGATGAAATTATATAAATAATTATAATAATAACGGGTATTGCTTTAGCACAAAATAAATATAGTGGCATACCCGTTTTACAATATAAGGAGGTTTGCATGGGTAAGGTAGTAGTAGTTGGTTCAATAAACGTTGATATGGTGTTTACTTCTGACATAAGGCCAAAGGCAGGTGAGACTGTTTTGGGAAACACATTCTCCCTGATACCGGGCGGAAAGGGAGCAAATCAAGCAGTGGCTGCATCAAAGTTGTGTGCGGATAGTTTCATGGTAGGTTGCGTGGGAGCAGATACAAACGGCAGCTTTGCGGTTGATAATTTAAAATCTGCAAATGTTAATACCGACTGCATACAGGCAGTGAATGATATTCCTACGGGAGTCGCAAATATAATTGTTGCAGAAGGAGATAACAGTATAATTGTTATTCCGGGGGCAAACTATAAGGTTGACAGAGAAATAATTAACAAATATAAGGATGTTATACTGTCTGCGGATATAGTATTGCTTCAGCTTGAAATACCTCTTGAAGCTGTTGAGTATACATTGGATATCTGCACAAAAAATAATGTGAAAGTACTTTTGAATCCTGCACCGGCAGTTGAATTGAGCAGTTCAATGATAGAAAATGCATCGTATATAACACCTAATGAGCATGAACTGAAAATAATAATGGGGAAAAATACGGATGTGGAAGAAGAAATAAAAAGATATCCGAACAAACTGATTGTAACTCTGGGTTCAAAGGGCGTAAAATACTATGATGGCAGTGAAATGAAGCTTATTCCATCCAACAAAGTTGATGTTGTTGATACTACTGGAGCAGGAGATACCTTCTGCGGAGCACTGGCTGCAGCGTTGGTAAACGGGTCAGATCTTGAAGAGGCAATAATATTTGCAAACAAGGCTGCTGCATATTCCATAACAAAACTGGGTGCTCAAAGCGGAATGCCGACATTAGAACAATTGGAAAGTGGAAATATTGTAAAATAAAAAATTGGCGTTATGCCAATTTTTTTAATTACGAAATGTATCAATTTATGCTACTGTTACATTTGCAGCCTGAGGTCCACGCGCACCTTCAACCACATCATAGTTAACTTTTTGGCCTTCTTCCAAAGATTTAAAGCCGTTAGCTGCAATTGCTGAAAAATGCACAAACACATCTTTACCGTCTTCACCTGAAATAAATCCAAACCCCTTTGCCGAATCAAACCACTTAACTGTACCTGTTTTCATTAAACCCTCCATTTTTTTATAAATATTATGTTGTTATAATGAAAAAGAACTACGACTGTAGTCCTTTCCACGTCTCCTTGAAACCAATATTAATATAAGTAAATGCTATATCTATATTAATTATTATTTCTAAAAACAATACTATGCTACAGTGACGTTGCTAGCCTGAGGTCCTTTTTGACCGTCTACTACATCAAAGTTTACCTTTTGACCTTCTTCCAGAGTTTTAAAACCATCTGAAACGATTGCTGAGAAGTGTACGAACACATCTTTTCCGTCATCGCAAGAGATAAAACCAAAACCCTTCTTGGAATCAAACCATTTAACTATACCTGTTTTCATTAAAAAAATCCTCCGATATTTAAAAAAGATAACTGTATTTTAACAGTTTTTTGCCTAATTTGCAATACATATTTATAAAAAAATATAAAAAATTTTTAAAAATTAAAATACGGCAGAATAACAAGCATAATAATTTTTTTAGCGTTTGTGTAAATGTTTTTGCGAAATGTATAAAAAGTAAATTATATGAATTTAATTTCATAAATACGTTTGCATAAACGGGACGGTTTTACCGAAAAAATAAGATGCAATAATCTAAATATTTTTAATAAAAAATTGAAATATGTGTTAAGCTTTGATATAATTAATCAGTATAATATATTTCTTTTTATGGAAAATTAATTAGGTGACTACGAATGATAAAACATTTTTTGAAAGTTTTTTTTGCATCAGCCTTTTTAATATCATTTATTTTAAGTGTTACTTCGTTAGGATATATTTTTTTTGTAGACAAAGATGTTGTTATAGGTACAATTAAGCTGCCGGAATCAAATCTGCCGGAAAAACTGAAATTTTATGAATCCAGCACATATGATTATAACACGACGTTAGGAATAGCTGCGAAAGATAAGAAAAGATTCAATATTTTGGTTGTGGGACTTGAAGGCCTAAGAACAGATACAATAATGGTGGCAAGCTATGATATGGAAAGTAAAACTGCCGAGTTGGTGTCTGTTCCGAGAGATACATATCTTCCAAGAAATGCGGATGACAGCCCGGATTTAAAAAAGATTAACGCTCTGTACTCACGTGAAGGAATTGAAGCCCTGGTAAAATCCATAGAAGATCTTTTGGGAATTCCTCTTGAAAAGTATGTCTTGGTAGATTATGATGCTGTTATTTCATGTGTCGATTTATTAGGTGGTGTTGAGGTAGATGTTCCGTTCCATATGGTTTATTCTGATCCCTATGATGATCCACCGTTGTACATAGATATTCCGGAAGGAATTCAGGTATTGGACGGAAAGCAGTCACTGAACTTCTTAAGGTATAGAAAGGGATATGCAAATCAAGATTTGGGAAGAATAGAAGCTCAGCAGCAGTTCATAAAATCTGCTATGAAAAAAGCAATGGGGCTTAAGCTTCCGGCATTGATAAAAGAAGCATATTCAAATATAGATACAAACGTAAATATAACTGATGTATTGGGCTTGGCCAATGATATGGTGGGCTTTTCCACAGATAATATTAATGTTAGAACTCTACCGGGAGAAGAAACAACGCTGGAAGGCTTATCTTTTTACATACCCGATGAAAGCGGTATTGCTGAAATGATGGATGGAATATACGGTATCGCAGATGTTGAAATGCAGAATTAGCATTTTATAAAATTGAAAGGCGGAATTATTTATGAAACAATTTTTTAAGGTATTTATATTTTCTCTGATAATATTCTCCCTGGTTGCTTCGGCAGGGATTTTCACATATTTAAAATATTTATCACCGGAGGAAATTGCGGAGGCGGCTCCAAGTGATAATGATATAGATGAAGAAGAGACAGATGATGAATTTAAAACTCCTTTAGAACGAGCTATACATGAAAGCAATAAAATCAATGTTCTCCTGGTGGGACTGGAAGGATCAAGATCAGATACAATCATGCTTGCCAGCTATGACAGGAAAACAAAAAAAGCAAGTTTGATATCCATTCCCAGAGACACATATTATTACAGGGAAGGGTACGCAAAGTATGATGAACTTCAAAAGATCAATGCGATATACGGCACGGAGGATGACGGCATAAAAGCTCTTGTAAAAGCAGTTGAGGACTTGACAGGTATTCCTATTGACAACTATGCCACAATCAAGTATTCAGGGCTAAGAGCAGCAGTAGATGCATTGGGAGGAGTAGAGTTTGATGTTCCTTTTCATATGAGATACACTGACCCATATGATGATCCTCCGTTGGATATAAATGTACCTGCCGGCAATCAGATAATATATGGTGATGATGCCATGGAACTGCTAAGGTTTAGAAAGACAAATTACCCCGGATATCATGGATACCCAAATGGAGATTTGGGCAGAGTTCAGACACAGCAGGCATTTATAAAGGCTGCGGCTAAAAAAGCTATGAGTCTTAAGCTTGCAAGCGTCATAAGTGCGGTATATCCGCACATAAAAACAGATTTTACGCTAACTGAAATGCTTGGTCTTGTTAAAGATGCCATAGGGTTTTCTGCCGATAACATGGAGACTATGACATTACCCGGTACAGACAAAATTATGGGTAAGTTATCATTTTATCTGGCAGATGGTGAAAAAATAATACAAGAAGTATATAAACTATATGATATAAATTTATCTGCAACCAATGATGATGAAAATGCAACGGAATTAAATTAAGGTAAAGAGAGGTTCTTCGGATTACTATTGTAATAGAAGAATCTTTTATATAAGATAAGATTATAGGAGAAATTATGGACATTCAAAAAAGAGTCGATGAAATATACAGGGAACTCGTTGACATAAGAAGGGATTTTCATAAATACCCTGAACTTAGCCAGAATGAATTTAGAACGCAAAAGAAAATCAGAGAATACTTAACTAAATGGAATATAGAAAACTATACATGCGCAGATACAGGAGTTGTAGGAATAATTCGAGGAAAAAAGCAAGGCAGGTGCGTAGGAATTAGAGGAGATATTGATGCGCTGCCTATTTGTGAAAAAAACGAATCGGAATATAGCTCCGTTAATAGCGGTGTTATGCACGCTTGCGGCCATGATGCCCATACAGCCATACTTCTGGGTGTTGGGAAGATATTAAAAGAAATGGCCGATTCAGAAGAGTCGATCAAAGGAAATGTGAAGCTGTTTTTTCAACCTGCCGAAGAAACCATAGGAGGTGGGAAAAGAATGGTGGAAGAAGGCTGTATGCAGAATCCTGACGTTGACTATATGCTGGGACTTCATGTAATGCCTTACATAGATGCAGGAAAAGTTGAGCTTAAGTACGGAAAGTTGAATGCTTCGACAGATTCAATAAAGATAGTGCTAAAAGGAAAACAGGCCCACGGAGCGTATCCCGACAAAGGAATAGATGCGATTGCAATGGCAGGTAGCATAATTACGTCACTTCAGACGATTGTAAGCAGAAATATTTCTCCACTTAATTCCGCAGTGATTTCCCTAGGTAAAATTTCAGGAGGAGTAAAGGACAACGTGGTAGCAGATGAAGTTGAGATGTCTGGAACATTAAGAGTCTTGGACGATAACACAAGAATTTTTGTTAAACAGAGAATTGAAAACGTTGTAAAGAGCACTGCTGCTGCATTTGGCGGTGAAGGAGCTGTAGATTTCTATGACGGATATCAGGCACTGATTAACAATGATGAGGTTGTGGATATAGTAAAGGAAAATGCTGAAAAGGTTTTAGGCAGTGAAAACATTGTATATAAAGAGTTTCCAAGTCTTGGTGCGGAAGATTTTTCATATTTTTCGGATGCTGCTAAGGGAGCATTTTTTCACCTTGGGTGCGGTAATAGTTCAAAAGGTATAACATCGGCAATTCATACAGATACGTTTGATATTGATGAAGAGTGCCTGAAGACAGGAGTAGTTCTGCAAGTTAATAATGTGCTTTCACTTTTGGAAAATTAGGAGAGATTTGTGTTGCAATAAACGGCATATGTCGTTACATTAATAAATGGAGGGATAAAATGAAAGTATTTATAAGTGTGGATATTGAAGGTATAACAGGTGTTACTTCCTGGAGCGAAACAACACTTGGCAACTCTGATTACGCACAGTCGGCTGACCAGATGACTAAAGAAACAGTCGCTGCATGCGAAGGCGCAATTGCTATGGGAGCAAAGGAAATATTTATAAAGGATGCTCATGATTCAGCAAGGAACATAGATATTACAAAACTACCCAGATGTGCAAAGCTCAGTCGTGGATGGACAAATACTCCTGATTCCATGGTAGCCGGAATAGATGAAACATTTGATGCGGCAATTTTTATAGGATACCATTCGGGAGCAGGTACAGACGGAAGTCCGCTGGCACATACCATGAACCTGGGAAATAATTATATTAAAATAAACGGAGAGAGAGCTTCAGAATTTGTAATAAATTCATACCTGGCAGCGGCTTACGGTGTGCCGGTTGTATTTTTAAGCGGAGATAAAATGCTATGTGAAAAAGCGAAGGAATTCAATAAATCCATTGAAACTCTTGCTGTCAAAGAAGGTAATGGAGGAGCTGCTATCAGTATAAATCCGGATTTGGCCTGCGATTTGATTAAAGAAGGAGTAAAAAATGGGCTGAAACGAGTAGGAGCATGCAAGATCGAAATGCCTGAAAAATTTGAAGTTGAAATAAATTACAAAGAACATAAGGATGCAAAGCACGCTTCATTTTATCCCGGAGTTGAGCAGGCAGATTCACACACAGTGAAATATACATCAGACAGCATAGAAGAATTTGCTGTAACAAAAATGTTTATATTATAAAAAACAGTTCAGAGCTTCATTATGTGAAGTGATGTGACCCCAATAAGTTAGACTTTATTGCGTAGTAGTTTTTAACTGCTACGCAATTATTTTAGTTCGCTGAGAGGCTGAACTTGTATTCTACAGTGCTCATCCATTCTAGTTTCTATTTAATTCGCTTCTAACTAAAATCATAAAGATCAATATTCACATTTCTGTAAAACATTTCGTTAAAACCTGCAACGATGAAATTAATGACGTGGAAGCGTTAATAAACCCGGAATTTATGAATATGTATGACGAGATGAACTATTATAAGCATTTTCATAAATTGTAAATAATTGTCTAAAACGGGTTTGAATAATTGATACAAGGGTATTTATATATTTACAAACCAATGCAAGTAAGGACTTGAATATAAAAAAGGAAGGGTTATAATGGATGTTTATGTGGCTAGACAGCCTATTTTTGATAGAAATATGAATGTGTTCGGTTATGAACTACTATATAGAAGAAGTATGAACAATTATTATGAGGGAACCGATGATAATCAAGCAACAGCTGAATTAATTAATAATGCATTTTTAACTATGCATTTCCGTGAACTTACAGGAGGTACAAATGCCTTTATAAATTTTTCGCAGGATATGCTTATTAAGGAAATACCTTTACTACTGCCGTCTGACTCAACGGTTGTGGAGGTTCTAGAAAGAGTTGAAATTAATGAAGACGTAATTGAGGCGTGCAAAAAGTTAAAAGAAAACGGATATATAATAGCTTTAGATGATTTTGTTTTTAGTGAATCATATTTACCGCTTTTAGATATTGCGCATATTGTAAAAATAGAATTTCCTGCAGTGAACTTGGAAGAACAGCATCAGCTTATTAAAAAGTATGGGAATAAAATCAAATTTTTGGCTGAGAAGGTTGAAACAAGAGAAGAATATCAATTGGCACTTAAAATGGGATATGATTATTTTCAGGGCTATTTTTTTAGTAAGCCCGTAATTATAAAGGGCAAAGAGATAGATAGTTTGAGCATAAACCTTATGAAAATATTAGAAGAAATAAATAAGCCAGAGCCGGAATATAAGAAAATAGCAGACATAATAGAAACCGACTTAGGTCTTTCGTATAAATTATTAAAGCTTGCTAATTCAGTGTTTTTCGGATCAAGGAACAAAATACTCTACACAAGGCAGGCATTAGTTCAACTAGGTTTATCAGAAATAAGAAAATGGATTTATGTAATGGTTCTAAAGGATATACAGCATGTTGAAAACAAGGAATTAATAAAGACATGCTTTATAAGAGCAAAATTAATGGAGCATTTGGCAGCAGAAACAGGCAGGGCGGATAGGCATTTTGAATATTTCACGGCCGGAATGCTTTCTTCTATTGATGTTCTGTTGAACAAAGACATGAATGAAATAGTGGAAGAGCTTGTGCTGTCAGATGACGTTAAAGATGCACTGCTTGGGAATGATAATGAAATAAAAATGATGATGGATGTGGTAACTACTCATGAGTTAATTGAACCTAAAGTATTGACGGTCAACGAAGAAGATATCGGAATATCCAGAGAAAGATTTATGAGTATTTATTTAGAAACTCTGATGTGGGTTTTAAAACTGGACTACTAGCTTTTTAACATCTCTATTGTTGAATTTTAAGATACGCTGTGCTAACCAGCCTGAATGGTGATAATTTTATCATCATACGTTTGACTGTTATAACAGCGTTTATTTATGACTTTTTAGCTATAATCATATCATGCATGTTTTCTGTGCAATGCTGTAAAGAGCGTTGACATCAGTTATTATAATAGTATAATTGTACTAATAATACATTAAGGAGATAATATGCTGCAAACAGGAAAAATAATTGAAGCTGAAATAATAGATTTGAATTACATGGCTCTAGGTGTTGCCAAAATAGATAACTTTGTGGTGTTTGTTCATGGAGCAGTTCCCGGAGATATATTGCGCATAAAAATAACAGAAGTCAAAAAAAACTATGCTATTGGAGAAATAATCGAAATTATAAAGCAGTCTGATTACAGAGTAAGCCCTGTCTGTCCTCACTATGAGCAGTGCGGGGGATGCCAGCTTATGCACATGGATTACGGCGAGCAGCTTAAATTCAAAAAATCTCGGGTAATAAACGAATTAAGAAGAGCAGGGATCGATTTTAATGATGCTGAAGTGCATGATACAATAGGAATGGATAGCCCTTTCAGGTACAGAAACAAAACTGCATTTTCAGTTAAAGAAAAAGCAGGTGAAATAATTATAGGGCCATACGAGCAGGGCACATACAATATAGTTAATATAGACAGCTGCCTTATTCAGAGCAGTGAAGCTGATGAAGCAATTGCACTGTTTAAGAAACTTATGATAAAGCACAATATAAAAGCTTATGACAAAAAAACAGGAAAGGGAACAATAAAAAATGTTTTAATAAGGAATAACAGAAAAAATGAGCTCATGTTCATAATAGTGACCGCATCAGAAAATTTCAAATTCGGCGAAGCCTTTATTAAGGAATTGACAGGAGAAAATCCTAACATCAAAACTGTTGTACAAAACATCAACAGCAAAAACACAAACTTAGTTATGGGAAGAAAAAACCTTGTTCTATACGGTGACGGAACCATTAATGATAAAATAGACGACTTGAATTTTACCATATCGCCGGAAACATTTTTTCAAGTTAACCCTGCGCAAACAGAAAAACTGTATAATACGGCAATTAAGTACGCAAATCTTCAAGAAGATGAAGTCTGTTTTGACATCTACTGCGGAATAGGAACCATATCATTGATGGCAGCTAGGCATGCAAAAAAAGTCTACGGGATAGAAATAGTTGAGCAGTCAATCGTAAATGCAAAAGAAAATGCCATTAAAAACAATATAACAAACACAGAATTCTATGCAGGCAAAGCAGAAAAAACAGTTCCAAAACTGTACAGACAAAACATAAAAGCCGACACAGTAATTGTAGATCCGCCAAGAAAAGGCTGTGAGCAAGAGGTTATAAGCACAATAACAAGCATGTCTCCAAGAAAAATAGTATACGTATCCTGCAATCCGTCTACACTGGCAAGAGATATCAAGCTGTTGGAAGCAGGAGGATACAAGCTGAAAGAAGTCCAGCCGGTAGACATGTTCCCGTGGTCGGTGCATGTTGAGAGTATAATTCTGATGACGTATTGTGGTTCGAAGAGTAAAAAGTAGAAGTTGACCACAATATGTAGTGGTTTTGGACAATTTTGGGGTCAAAAAATAGCAAAAAAATGACGTTTGTTGACCCTAAAAAAGGGCAAAAATATAGATGACATAGCTATTTTGATGAGTTAGGGATACTATAAGAGTTTAAATACTCAGGATATTAAAGACTAAAAAGTCTAAAGGAGGATATTCAATGAATGAAGAAAAATGTTGTTCTTGTTGCAGTACGGAGAGCAAAGAGCCTGTTATTGGTGAATATGTTTGTTATTGTAACCATGTAACTGAACAAGATATAATAGTAGCAATTGAGAACGGAGCATTAACTGTAAAAGATGTAATTGAAGCAACTGGTGCTATGAAGAATAGCAATTGTGCAGTTAATAATCCTAAAGGGGTTTGCTGTTATTCAGATATAGTATATGTATTCAATAAACACTCAGATAAAATGAAATTGTAGAATTCTATACCAATCAATGTAAATTAAATAGGTTTCAACACAGGCAGAGTTTTTAGATCAACTTAATGATCTATAGGCTCTGCCTTTTTTATACCTAAAATCAGAAAGAGAGAAAGACGATAATGTCAAAATTATTTATGTACGGCACAAGGTTACAGGAGTTTGAGCAGATGATGATGCTTGTGCCAAACTTTACGAAGCGAGGAAAAGGATTGATTGTATTAAAAGGATTTCCATTCAGTGAAGAATATACCGCCTGTCGGTTTTGCACTGAATATCCAAAATGCAAGAATGATGAAAGTAAGTGCTTAGTCTTATCTGAAAGATTGAAAGCTAACGCAGTATGTTATGAAAGCATAGTTAAAAATACTTTTAAAGACTTCAGAAAATATAATCTCAAAAAAATATTGAGCAAAATGATTTCAGAGTTTAACGGCGATTTCTTTTGCGACAGCGGTCATAGACCGCGATTTGAAAATATTATCAACATAAAAAACAGAGTGGTAAAGAAGATTAATTTGTAGTGACCCCAATAAGTTAGACTTGATAGCGTAGTAGTAAATCTGCTACGCTATTTTTATGCGACTTGATAATTTAGCCTGTACTGGACAGGAGTAAAGTAGCCAAGTTTTTGCTTTGTGCGTTTATTATTGTAATAATCTATATATTTTTCTATTTCTGCTTTTAACTTGTCAAAACTATAAAATGTGTTTCCGTAATAGATTTCTTGCTTTAAGATACCAAAGAAATTGTATTGTTATTATCTACTTAATGTTATATGCCAAAATTTACTTAGATTTTAGATGTTATAACTAACTATTTTTTTGTTAAGAGTTTATTCAAAGTATATGAAATCAATGGAACTTCTATAAGTAATCTATTTTTACATTAGAAATTAGTTCCCAATCATATAAAATTAAATGATTAAGTAGTGTTTTGATTAAGAAAATTTTATTAGGATATAACCATACATTGTGTGTGGCATAATAGATGTTTTTATTGACAAAATGTATACATTTGTATACAATGTAGCATACAAGTGTATACTAAAATCAAAGGAGATGGTTTTATGGCTGAAACATTTAGAATTTCAAAGGTGATTAAATTTATAGATAAACTTCGTGCATTGAGAAAAGTTGAGTTGGAACACACATTAATGTTTAGTAATCATTTACAGGGACAATTACAAAAAATATTAGCAAATAATGAAATACATGAACAAGAAGATATTTATAAGCTTATGGATAATATTACTAAGTATAGTTACAAAAAAGATGGCATTTCTTTTTCACACTCCCAATTTTCCTTCTTTCATGAGACAATGTTTCATTTAGGATGTACCAATATAATTGATAATATAATTAAAGAAATGGGTGAGTTTTTTGATTTGGATATACCTGAACTAGATAAAGTAGAAAGTGACTTAGAAAACTATCATATAAAATCAATAGATACTAAAGATTATAGTAATATTCCAAGAAAATTTTACATTATTGTAGGAGGAGTGGGTAAAGCTTTTTCAGAACAAGTACAAGAAGAGTGTGTGCAACATTGTTTAACTGTACTTTTAAAAAGTCTTGAGAAAAATGAAATTAGCAGAGCAGAAAATGGGTTTATTATTCAAACTGCATTGCAAAATATTCCAAATATATCAAATGATTTAATAAACAATAGTATTGGTATTTATGGAATTATTCCAATTGAAGAAAAATGATGAAAATTAGTATAAGGAGATTATTAAAAGGTTGTATAGTAGAATTTTCTACTATACAACTTTTTTTTTTAAGGTTTAATTAAGGTTTAGTTTATTATGGTGTAAGTTTGGGATTGTATAATAAATTTAAAGAAAAGGACAAGGAGGGAACAGTTTAATGATTCTTTGGGAATTAAAAAAGATATTAAAATGCAAGACAGGATTAATCGTTTTAGCATTATTTATTTTGCTTTCTGTGAGTATGTTTTTTTTAAAGCCTACATTGGAAACAGAAAATGTATATAGGAATGATAAATACGAGTTAATAGTAGATAAAAGACCTCGAAAAGAAATTGCACAGGAAAAATTTAATGAAAAAATAAAGCAAATGGAGCAAATTGCAAATACCTATATTGAGGATCCATCTATCAATAAAATTGTAGAGATTGCACGAGATCATTTAAGATTTATGAAAAATAGAGAATATAAGGATGTGGACTTTTATAAGGTGCTAGATTATAGAGCAGATCATCCTATTATGTCTATCATTATGGTAATTATTGTAGTCCTAATATTTTCAAATATATATACGGATGAAAAAGTTTCGGGTGTAGATAATATTATTCTTTCATCTAAGAATAAGTTGAAGGCTTTATATTCAAAGTTATTATTATCTTTAACATTCCCTATTGTTATCTATGGATTATATTTAGGAATAGTGCTCTCAATGACCTTTTTTCAATATGGGAAACCAGTAAATGGAGAGCTTGAAGCTTTTAGAATATTAGATAATGGACTGCTTCTTAACGGTGCATATACAATCAATGAATATTTGCTTTTGAAAATTGGAACGATGGCACTTATATTTATGAGTATAGCAGTTTTATCAACTTTTTTTTCCTTTATTACAACTAATTCCTTAGCATCTATAAGTGCAACATCAATATTTGTAGGATTTGGTAAAGTTTTTACAGTTATTAAATCGTTACCCGATTCATTATTAAACATATTAAAAAAAGGAAATTATATTGAGCTAATTTTTTATCCTGATAAGTTTGTAGGTATGTATGCTGGAGAAGTTGATATTTTTGGAAAAAGTTTAGATATTATAAAGTTGTGTAATGGGATCTTAATAGGAACTGCATGTATAGGTGTAATACTTTGTGTAGTTACATTTAAGAAGATTTTAACTAAATAATTGAAGGAGGAATGATTTCATGAATAGACTTGAAATAAAAAATTTAACGAAAACCTATGGGAGAAAAAAAGCAAATGATGATATAACTATTACCCTTGAAAATGGTGTATACGGGCTTCTAGGACCTAATGGTGCTGGGAAGACTACTCTTATGAAACAAATAACAACCTTAATCACACCATCTAAGGGAGAAATTATCTACAATGATAAAAATATAAAAGGGTTAGATGAGAAATATAGAGCTTTAATAGGATACCTTCCACAGGAATTTGGTGTATATAAGAATTTTTCCGCAAAACAATTTTTACAGTATGTAGCAGCTCTAAAAGGATTAAGTAGAAAGGAAACTACAAAAAAAATAGATGAGCTTTTAAAACTTGTAGGATTATATGAAGTGAGAAATAAAGCAGTAGGTAAGTTTTCAGGTGGAATGAAGAGAAGAGTAGGAATTGCACAAGCATTATTAAATGATCCTAAGATTTTAGTGTTGGATGAGCCAACAGCAGGACTTGATCCTCAAGAAAGAGCAAGATTTAGAAATCTTCTTTCACAAATTTCTAAAGATAAGATTATAATACTTTCTACCCATATTATTTCAGATATAGAATCTATAGCAAAGGAAACCATTATGATAAAGGATGGAGCTATACTTATGAAAGGAATCCATCGAGATATTCTTAAAGGGATGGAAGGTAAAGTTTATAGCATAAAGACCACTAGTGAGAATGAGGTTTACGAAATACAAAATAAATACAAAACAGTCAACATTCAACGTGGTGTTAATGATATAGCCATCAGAGTTATAAGTGATAAGATGCCTTTATATAAAGAGACACAAGATGTAGAGCCAAAATTTGAGGATGTTTATATGTTCTACTTTGATTTAGAAAATATTAGGGAGGTGTAATGGATGGGAAAACTTATAAAATTAGAAATGAGAAAAATGCTTCTAAAGAAAAGAATGTTCATAGTATGGGCAGGCGTGTTGTTTTTAAGCTGGATTATGATAACAGATATTTCAATACAAGAAACTTATGGGGACCTGTTTAATAAAGCATATAATATAACTCCATTAATGGGACTTATGATGTTTATGATGTTTTCAGGAGCTTATACATTAGAATATAGTTCAAATATGGCAGGATTAATAAAAACGACGAAAAATGGCAAAAGAGAAATAGTGTTTGCTAAATCTGTAGCTGCTGGAGTTTCTGCTTCTATCATAAATCTTTCTATTTTTTTAGCCATGTGGTTATCTGCTTTAAAAAGTCATAAATTTGCTGGATTAGATTTACCTTTGAAAGATTTTTGGTACTTTGGAAAAAGTGGATCAGATATAACTGTACTTCAAATGATTTTGATAATGCTTGTAACCATCATAATAGGCTCCTTCTTCTTTGCACAGGTAGGATTGTTTTTATCAGCTATTAGTAAGTCAGCAGCAGTTCCTTTCATATTTGGAGGAATCTTAATGGGACTGCCCTATATGTTAGAAACACCTTTAGGGTTTATAGGATTACAAAAATATCTATCCTTTACACCCCTTTGGGGAATGATGAGTTGTCAGCTGATAAGGTACAAAACACCTATAATAGCGCTAATTATGCTTATAGCAATATTCACAGCAGGGATTGTATTGCTACCGAAAGTTACTTTAAAGGCTTTCTCAAAGGAACAATAAGAAAACAATTAAATGATTAGAAGGAATGAATGATGAAAAGAAAATTTTTAGCACTGATTTTGGTGTTAGCAGTAGGCGCATTAATAGTAGTTTGTGGTAAAAGTGCAGATAATCAGGGAAAAAATGAAATACAGCAAACAGAAAACAAGGATGAAGCTGCAAAAGGTGAAAGAAACATATATAAGGAGATGGGTCTAGTATATTATATACCAAAAGAATTGGCTGAAAAAGAGGATTCAATCCAATCTGTTAGACCAACTGTTGTTATTCCTGCAAACAAGTTGTAATGTTTGTGTAAGAAAGTGCAAGATGGGTATAGAAGTTTGTAAAAATCCGAATAGTTCGGAATGTATTCGATGTGGGGATTGTATGAAAGCATGTCCTACAAAAGCAATTGAAAAAAGATAAGTATATGATATTTTCAATATGATAAAAAACCTGAGAAAAAATATCAGGTTTTTTATCATATTATTAAATAATAGGAAAATAGTATATACTACAGCTAAATAGCGGTGGGTTTTGAACTTTTATTTAGAGTATTTTTAAGGAGTGTGAATGATGGGAAACGTAATAAAGGAAAAGAAAATATTAATTATAGATGATGAAGAAGATCTATTAAATTTATTATCAACTGTATTAATAAAGGAAGGTTTTAAAAAAATATATACAGCGGAAACAGGAGAGAAAGGGCTGAAGTTATTCAAGAATGTAAATCCTGATTTTATTATTTTAGATATTATGCTTCCGGATAAGGAAGGATATGAGATTTGCAAGAAAATTAGAGAAACCTCTATGGTTCCAATTTTATTTTTATCTGCAAAATCAGAGGAGCTGGATAGAATCCTTGGGTTTGCTTTAGGGGGAGATGACTATGTAACAAAACCCTTTAGCCCAAAAGAAGTTGCTTATAGGGTCAAAGCACACCTAAAAAGAAATATGATACATTTTCACGAGAAAAAGGGAATACTTTTAGGTCCTTTTGAAATAAATGAGGAAAAAATGGAAGTAACAAAGAATGGAGTGATTCTTGAGCTCAAGCCTAAGGAGTTGAAGTTATTTTTATATATGGCAAAGCATCCAAACAAAATTATTAGTAAAGAAAGAATTTGTGATGAGGTATGGGGAGAAGATTATATAGGCTTTGATAATACAATAATGGTACATATAAGAAGGCTTAGAGAAAAAATAGAAGATAATCCTTCTAAGCCTAAGCACATTATAAATGTTAAGGGTCTGGGATATAAACTGGTTGTAAAGGATGAGTAGAAAATGAAATGGAAATTGACATTTAGATTTTTAGCTACTGTAATTTCAGTGGTTATTATTGTAGTTTTTATAAATATAATTGTTGCTATAAGTGTATTTATAGGACAATATTCATATAATCAAAATAATGATCTTTTAAAGAATTTTGGACCAGAGGACTTTGTAAGGAATTTTAAAAATTATGTATTAAGTAGTGAAGAAAATGTATATGTAAGTGAGGAAGGAAAACAAATTCTAGACAATGAAAAAGCATGGATACAAGTTTTAGATGAGTATGGAAGAGAAGTTTATCATTATAAAAAACCTAAAAATGCTCGATTGAAATATACACCTGTTGAGATTGTTTCCGCCTATAAATATAGAGCGGGATTAGATATTCGTTCAACTATGTTTATAGGAGAAAAAATAATTAGAGACAGATCGTATAGTTATATTATTGGACTGCCTATGAAAAAATTTGACAAGAGAGTTTTTGTTTATGATATAAATAGGATGGCAAAATTTATAAAAATTAGTATAATGAGTATTATTTTCATTGATGGTATAATTGCTCTGTTTTTTGGTTATTTATTTAGCAGAGGACTTACAAAACCTTTAACGAATATTATTAATGGAGTAGAAAAATTAGGAAATGGAAATTATAATGTTTATTACCGTCCAAAAGGAATCTATAGGGATGTTTATTCTAACGTAAATAACCTTTCAGATATACTGAAAAATAATGAAAGCCAACGAAAGAAACTAGAACAAATGAGGGAGGAATGGATTGCAAATATATCTCATGATATAAAAACTCCATTAGCATCTATTAAGGGATACGCGGAGATTTTAAGTGATGATGAGTATGAGTTCTCTAAGGAAGAAATCCAATCTTATGCAGAAACCATAAATAAAAAATCAAACTATATAAAAGAGCTTGTAGATGATTTGAATTTAACTACAAAACTTAAAAATAAAGCTTCTATGCTTGATAAAAAAGAAATTAACTTAGTGAAATTAGTTAGGAGAACGGTTATTGATATATTAAATGATCCTAAGTATAGTGATAGAGATATTAATTTTATTTGCAAAGAAAGTGTTATCCATAAGGAAGTAGATGATATTTTAATAAAAAGGGTAATTAATAATCTTTTATATAATGCTCTTATTCATAATAATCATAATGTGAAAATAGAAGTCAAAGTAATTAAAGATGAGAAAGCACACATATTTGTAACAGATAATGGAAAAGGGATGAACCCAGAAGAACTTAAGCATATTTTTGATAGATATTATAGAGGAACAAATACAGGTGAGAGTCATAAAGGCTCAGGACTAGGAATGGCTATAGCAAAGGATATAGTAAAGGCACATGGTGGAGATATAAAAATAAGTAGTACATTAGGATCGGGTACAAAAGCAGAGGTTATATTATAAGCATTTATAGATATAAGTAGCAAACAATGTGTCAATTATTTGAAAAAAATTAGTTTATGAATAAATTCACAAACAAACCGAAAAATTTTTTAATAGAAAAATACCAATGCGATACAATTATACTTTATGGGTCATATGCAAGAGGAGATTTCACAAAACAAAGTGATGTAAATAGACGTAAAAATTTTTAAGAGGTATAAATAAAATATGCTTAGTGATTCATATTCACACTAACATATAGGATATTTTCGTATGTTAAACTTAAGCTTTCGTCAACAAAAAGTCCGATGTTGGACTTTTTTGTTTACTCTACAGGGTATTCCTTATTCAGGAAGAAATCTTTATTCTCTTAATAAAAAGTAGCTATAACAATCTTTTAATGCAGTTTTTATTGACGAAGAAACAAAGAAAATGATATACTTATAAAAAATTATATGATACGTATAAAAAAATATATAGATATATTTATAATTAATGTGATAATTAAAGAGAGATATATACATCAAAAATAATAATAAGAAATAAATAGAGAGGAATTGTACGAATATGGAGAAGATTAAACCTGAATTTCAAAATAAGAATAATGGGCATTATACACCTGGTATTATTTCCAATGGAATGCTTTATGTATCGGGACAACTAGCTATAGCCCCTGATACTAAGCAGGTACCAAAGGGTGGAATAGAGGAGCATGCTAAACTTGCTTTGAAAAATGTTGACAGAGTTTTGAAAGAAGCTGGACTTTTTCGAGATGATATTGTTCAGTGTAGAGTGTATATATCAGATATTGATCAGTGGGATATAGTAGATCAAGTTTATAGTGATTTCTTTGGAAAACACAAGCCTGCACGCATTGTTTTACCTGTTGGGAAGCTACACTATGGAAGCCTTATAGAAGTTGAAGCTATTGCGGAGGTGAATCAAAGATGAAATATATTTGCTTAAAATGCGGTGTAACCGAAAAAGTAACAACTAGAAAAGCAAAGTGTGATTGTGGTGGACTTTGGAAATTAGATTGGAAAGCTCCTAAGTTTGATCTGTCTTTAGTTGATCGTGATACATGGAGTATTTTTCGTTATCGAGCTTTCATGCCTTTAATAGGAGAAAGTTGGAGAGAAATCAGTTTGGGCGAAGGGATGACTCCTGTGATTCAATTTGATGAAGATGTTTTACTTAAAATGGATTATTTTATGCCTACTTTGTCCTTTAAAGATAGAGGTGCGGCTGTATTGATTGCTCATTGTAAATCAATTGGCGTGGATTCTGTTGTGCAAGATAGTAGTGGCAATGCTGGAAATAGCGTCGCAGCCTATTGTGCAAAAGCTGGAATCGATTGTGAGATATTTGTTCCAGAAGGAACATCAATTAAAAAGATTGATATGATTAAATCTCATAATACAAAGGTCAATGTCGTTTCTGGAACTAGGGATCATTGTGCAGATGTATGTAGGTCGAAAATAGTGGAGCGGGGAAGCTATTATGCAAGTCACGTCTATAACCCTTTCTTCTATGAAGGAACAAAAACCTATATTTATGAAGTCTATGAACAACTTAACAGAATTCCTTCTAATATATTCATTCCTCTTGGAAACGGCACACTTTTTATTGGAGTTATAAAAGCATTAGAAGAATTATTTGAAAATAATCTCATAGATAAAATGCCAAATATAGTTGCAGTCCAAAGTGAATATTGTGATCCATTTGCAAAAGCAGTTATTACTGGAAAAATGAATCCAGTTGGAGTAATACCTAAACCGACGATGGCTGAAGGTATTGCTATTGGCATACCGATGCGCGGTGAAGAAATTTTGGAGTATATTTATAAATATGATATTGAAATAATTACGGCACCAGAAAACAGAATAATCGAAGCTAGAAAAGCTCTTTCGGCAAAAGGTATCTATTGCGAGCATACAACAGCGGCTACATATGCTGCATATTTAAAATATTGTGATTTAAATGGGAAAACTTCTGACAGCTTGCTTCCTATGTGTGGAGCAGGACTTAAATCTGATCACTAAATCACTTAATTGTTGATGGTTTTAAAAACCATTGATAAAAGAAATTTAATAAAAAGGGAAGTAGAGGTGATTTCTTATGATTTGTATTGAAAAAGACAAAATTCATTTTTCTTTTGATTCTGAAATAGAGCCTGTTGCTTATGCTGAAAATGGAGACATAGTAAAGTTTTGTTGTCAAGATTGTTATTGTGAACAAATTGTTACAGACGGTTATGATTTTAATAATATAGATATGAAGCGTAATAATCCAGCAACAGGTCCTCTTTATATAAAAGGGGCAGAACCTGGTGATGTTCTTAGAGTAGAGATTAAGGCAATAGATCTTATGGATCAGGGTTCAATGTGTGCACGTAATGGTGCTGGCATTTATGAAATCGATGGTTGTCATTGTCGTAAGTTTCTGATAGAAGATGGAATGATAAAGTTTGATAATGAAATTTGTATTCCGATTCGCCCTATGGTAGGTGTAATTGGAACTGCTCCAGAAGACAGTAGTGTTTCAACCCAAACACCAGGAGAACATGGCGGGAATTTGGATATAAATGATATTGGAGTGGGAGCTGTGTTGTATTTGCCTGTTAATGTACAAGGGGCTTTGTTTTCTTTGGGAGACATACATGCGGTACAGGGAGATGGAGAAACAGTTATTTGTGCATTGGAGATGAGCGGTGAAGTAACTGTAAAAGTTAATATTCTTAAGGGACGTAGCGATATTCCCATACCATTTATTATTGCACAAAATAATTATATTACTACTGCTGCAGATGTATCACTTGATAAGTGCAGTGTAGTGGCAGCGCAGAAGATGCATAAATTTTTGCAAGAGCATTCTTCGCTTACGGATGCCCAAAGTGGATTATTACTTTCACTTGCAGGAAATCTTAGAATTAGCCAAATTGTAAATCCAGATAAAGGTTGTATAATGGAGTTTCCGATTGGTTTGGCAAAAGAAAAATTTGAAAGATAATTTTATGTATAAGGAGTTTAATATGACTATTTCAAAAAAATTAAAATCATATATTCCATTAGCTGATATGATTTCGGAGTCCTTTGGTAATAAATGTGAAGTTGTTATACACGATTTGTCAACTCCACAAAATTCAGTTGTATATGTATCAAACGGATATATAACGGATAGAAGAATAGGTCAGTCTTTTGATCATTTAATCAAAGATGTATTGTTGTCGAAAGATTTTAAAAATGATTATAAGGCTAATTATACATTTCAATTAAAAAATGGTAAAAATATAAAATCATCTACATCATTAATTAGAGATGAAAATGATGAGGTAATTGGAGCATTTTGCATGAACTTTGAAATAGACGAGTTTATCAAAATGCAGTCGTTTCTAAACATATTCTTGTCAGAAAATATTAATGTATCAAATGAACCAGATGTACCAACAATTGATTCATTTGATAATGTCTCTGAGATAATAGATAGTCTCATAGATAATACCATTGGAGATATTGATGTAACTGGAATGAAGAGAAGCGATAATATAGAGTTATTAATGTTTATGTATGATAAAGGCATATTTCTTACAAAAGGAGCTATAGACAAAGTGGCTAATAAACTTCAGGTATCTCCAGTTACAATTTATTCATATTTAGATGAAATTAAGAAAAAAAAGAAAGCATAATGTTGTTAATTGCTTAAATATAGGAAATAGTAAAGACTGAATAATTAGAATTGCGGAGGTTTATATGAGCGATATACGAGTTTTAAATGATGATGATGTAAGAAGTATTTTGGATCTTAGAAGGAAGAAGTGGAAGAAGCTTGGATAGCGATATTACAATTTTTGATAGTACGGGAATTGCATTGCAAGACATAGCAGTTTCTAAGTATTTACTTCATAAAGCTGATGAATTAAATATAGGAACTAGAATTGAAATATAGATGATTTTTTAGGAGGAGATAATATGAAGGTTAAGGTATATACGATAAATGCATTTGCTAAGACAAAGCAAGGTGGAAATCCTGCTGGAGTAGTTTTAGATGCTGATAATTTAAGTGAAGATGTTATGAAAAAAATTGCTAGAATAATAGGATTCAGTGAAATAGCTTTTATCATGAAGTCAAACAAAGCGGATTTCAAAGTAAGATTTTTCACACCAAATGAAGAGGTTGACCTCTGTGGTCATGCGACTATTGCTGCATTTTCAGTATTGTTAAAAACAGAATGTATTAATCCTGGAACATATACTCAAGAAACAAAAGCGGGGATTTTAGCAGTTGAAGTTGATGAAAATGGAATAATCATGATGACTCAGACTAATCCATCATTTTATGAAATTATTGATTATGAAGAGATAGCAGATACATTAGATATTAATGTTCATGATTTTAATATGCTATTTCCTTGTCAAATTGTTTCAACTGGACTTAAAGATATACTTATACCAATAAGGAACATGGAGATTTTAGATACTATCAAGCCTAATTTTGAAAAAGTAGCAGAATTAAGCAGAAAATACGATGTTATTGGATATCATATGTTTGTGCTTGATTCAGTCAGTAATTCAAATGCATACTGCAGAAATTTAGCTCCACTATATGGAATAGATGAAGAATCAGCAACAGGGACTTCAAGCGGAGCTTTAGCTTGTTATCTATATAAATATGGCATTTTTGATGCGTCCCAATGTCACAACATTACTTTTGAACAAGGATATTCTATGAATATGCCATCGGAAATAAATGTAAAACTTAATGTTAAAGAAAGTGATATTTGTGAAGTTAAGGTCGGAGGGAAGGCATTAAATATGAACTTAAGAGAAGTTGAGATTTAGCACAAATGTAAAAAGGAAATAAAGGTTATCCTGTTTAGGTGATTTGTAAATAATATTTTGAAAGGAGAGATGATCATGAAAAATATACTGAAGAAAGCTATTGAACTTAGAGAAAATGGTAAATTAAATGAAGCTAATTCAATGCTTGTTGAATTGGTAAAGACATTTCCAAATAATGCGGAGGTCAACTATCAGTGTGCTTGGAGTTTTGATGTGCTTGGATTAGAAAAGGAAGCTGTGCCTTTTTATGAAAAAGCAATAGAGCTTGGACTACCAGAAAAAGATTTGAAGGAAGCTTACCTAGGACTTGGAAGTACTTATCGTACGATAGGAGAGTATGAAAAATCCAAACAACTTCTACTAGAAGGAATAAGAAAATACGATATTAATTCTCTAAAGGTATTTTTAGCCATGACTCTTTACAATTTAGGGGAGCACACAGAAGCTATGAAACTATTACTTAAAATTATTGCAGAGACATCAGCAGATGAAAGTATATTAGATTTCAAAAAAGCAATAGATTTTTATTCTGATAAGTTAAATGAGTTATGGTAAAATTAGAATTTCAACTATATTAATTACTACAAAAAAATTAATAGAGCAAGTATATGCTTGATGTTTGGGAAATGGATAAATTATGTATATTACAGCATTGTAAGGTAATATAGAAGAAACTATTTTCCCGGGATATGGAGGGGTATCAAAATCAACAAAAGAATTTAGAATGTTGAGATACTTAATTAATAAATTGTACAGGTGATTTTTTACCATATTTTTGCAAGGATACTCTGGACTATACTCGGATTATAACGAACCAAGAGCCATTGCATCGGAATTAAGCTGCAACGGCTCTTGGTTCGAGAGTAGTCAGATTTTATTGTGTAAGGACAAGAGGTATGTACAGAGTGTATTGCTCATATCTCATTCATTTGATTTTTATAGATTTTTTCTTTAAAGCACTATAGTAATATTATTTTGTTTCGTGATGAAACCAAGTTTTCATAGTTTCAATGACTTTTATCAGCTCAGCTTCCTGTATCACATATGGAACCATTGCATATATATAGTTCAAAAACGGACGACTGAATACACCACGCTGATAAGCAAATTGTTGGTATCCTTTTATCGTTGATTTGGAGGTGTTACGGGATATTTAAACGGCGGAGAGGTGCCTCTCGTTATTGATTCCTGTAAAGTTAATAATATAGACTTTGTTTTGGCTAGTTATTTCCATGTATGTGGTGGTGGATTTATATCATATGTAGACGGCGGAAATATATCTAGCGGTTATATAAATTTTGAAAACTGTAAGGCAGATGTTGACATAAGTGAACTATCTATATCAGTCAGTACTGTTGACACAATAGCAAAATTAGGTTTTGGTGGATTTGCCGCAACAATATATAACGCAAAGCTAAGAGATTGCAGTTCAACAAGTGATTTACAAAGTGAAAATCTAGCTGGCGTGGGTGGCTTTTGCATATAAAGCTAAAAACTGCACTATATATTGTTAATTGAACATTTTGAATTTGATTGTTACGAAAACAAAAGAAAAGGTAGTGTAAATCGTCAAGAACAGGCAAGGGTTGAAAGAAAATTTGATAAAATTCCCAATAATCAAGAGGGAGTATATTTACATGATACTATAAAAGGTGTTAGTTCATATTCTAACTATATAGCCAATGTTTCAAATGCTTTTAAAACCATTATCCAAAACTTGATGAATACATAACCAATCTGAAAAGCAAAAATATGATTTCAAATGAAAAAGTTATTAAAATGTTTTTGATTGAGGATACTTCTCCGTTAGGTACAGTCGTTTATGATGAAAAACCACAACCTGTAATATTAGCAATGAGCAAAGAGTTTTTAACTTTAGTAAAATCTTCTTCCAATATTGACTATGTATTGGCTTGCTCTAACTATAACTCTCACAACTATGTGTGGTTAATTTCACAGAAATATATAGATGATTATATTGTGCATAGCATAGATTATGCGAGTATGAACTTTGCAGATTTTACACCTCATGTGCAGAGTAAGTAGAATTTAACATTTGACAAAGAAAAACTTTAGTAGTATAATTATTGGAATTAATAATAAAGGCGAAGAAGAGAAATAGTAAATATATAGGTATTGTTCAGAGAGAAGATGGTTGGTGCGAATCTTCACAATCCATATATTGAAGCAGTCTTGGAGCTTTGAACTGAAATAATGAGTAGGCTTCAACGGAGATCCACCGTTATCATAGGATATAGTATCGGTATTATCATTTACCCGTACTTTATGAGTGCAGAGTTAATCTCTGAATTTAGGTGGTACCACGGATTAAGAATTCGCCCTAAGCTTTGAAAGCTTAGGGTTTTTTATATTATTTTTAAGAAAGGAAGAGGATTATGAAAGCGAATGAATTGAGAGAACTCTACGTATCATACTACAAAAAAAGGAGACATGAAGTAGTCACAGCCACATCGTTAGCTCCTGAAAATGATGCTAGTGTATTATATACAACCGCTGGCATGCAACCACTTATTCCTTATCTTTTAGGACAAGAACATCCATTAGGAAAACGCCTTGTGAATGTGCAAAGATGTGTAAGAACAGGAGATATTGAGGAGGTAGGTGATGATTATCACTTAACTATTTTCGAGATGCTGGGTAATTGGTCCTTAGGTGATTATTTCAAAAAAGAAGCTATTTCTATGAGCTATGAATTTCTTACAGCGCAAATTGGAATACCTTCTTCAAAATTAGCAGTGACGGTTTATAAGGGAAATGAGATTGTACCTTATGACGCGGAAGCGGTAGAGACTTGGCTTGAGTTAGGTCTAAGTAGTAATCAAATCTTTTATTACGGTGATGATGAAAATTGGTGGGGACCGGCAGGTGAAACAGGGCCATGTGGTCCTGATTCAGAAATGTTTTATGTAAATGATACACACGATTGTAGTGAAAATTGTGGACCTGCTTGTAATTGTGGTAAATATATTGAATTAGGTAATAATGTTTTCATGACATACTACAAAGACAAAGAAGGAAATCTGACTGAGCTAGAGCAAAAAAATATAGATGTAGGATTAGGCTTTGAACGGTTACTGATTCTAGCAAATAATCTCCAAAATGTATATGAAACAGATTTGTTTAGGCCACTGATTAAGAGATTAGAAGAACTAAGTGGAGTTAGTTACGACAAAATTAATAAAAATAGCTTCAGAATTATATGTGAGCATATTAGAGCTTCTGTATTTATTCTCGCTGATCCGCAAAAGATAGTTCCAACAAACTCTGAGCAGGGGTATATACTTAGACGACTTATTCGACGTACAATACGGATGATATATAAATTAGGTATTGAAGAGAACATTATGCTTGAATTAGCTGAAAAAGTTATTGAAATGTATAATGTAGCATATCCAGAAGTCCAATCCTGTAAAAATTATATAATTGAAGAACTAAGTAAGGAATATATCAAATTCACCAAGACTTTGCAAAGTGGATTGAAAGTGGCAAATAAGTATTTTGATCAAATAAAAGCTGGTGAATATTTGAGTTCAGAGCTAGCATTTAGATTATATGATACTTATGGATTTCCCATTGAGTTTACTCTTGAACTAGCACAAGAAAAAGAAATACTTGTTGATATAGAAGGTTTTAAAACAAAGTTTGAAGAGCATCAGAATAAATCTAGAAGCGGAGCTGCTGGAAAATTCAAAGGAGGCCTGGCAGAACATAACAGTAACAGTGTTAGACTACACACAGCTACTCATCTACTTAATAGTGCATTACGGAAAGTTCTAGGGAACCAAGTTTATCAAAAAGGTAGCCATATAAACTCTGAGCGGTTAAGATTTGATTTCTCTTTTGATAGAAAGTTATTGAAAGAAGAAATAGATCAAGTTGAAAGTCTGGTTAATAAAGCGATCCAAGAGAATCTTGAGGTTAAATATATGGAAATGAATTTAGATGATGCTAAAAAAAGTGGAGCTTTAGGAGTCTTCGAAGGTAAATATGAAGATATTGTTAAAGTCTATGAGATTCCAGGATATTCATTAGAAATCTGTGGAGGACCTCATGTTTCTAATACATCTGAACTGGGTTATTTTAAAGTCATAAAGGAGCAAAGTTCATCATCGGGGGTAAGAAGAATAAAGGCTATTGTTAATCTGGACTAAGGAAAAGAGGTACCCGGTCAAGGGGATATCAGGTCCAAATGACATCTTTATTGTCATCTCAAGGCACATTGAAACGATAATAATGATGACGAAATGTGGTGCGGAGGGCAAATGAGGAAGCTCAACCACCATATGTAGTGGTTTTGGAGCAAAAAACGGGCAAAAACTGGACCAAAAAAGTGCATTTTTTGACCCTGTATTTTGGGGTGTTTTATAGATGACATTCGGATTTTCAAAGATAAAATTCAAAAATTTTATGTGTCAGGGGATATTATGATATTCTTATAATGCGTCGTAAAAGTAGGAAAATGTTCAATAGTAAAAAATATGGACTAACAATTGTTTATTATAGCGATAAATAGGAATTAATAAGAGGCTTAAAATGATTATACGGAGGTGAAAAGAGAATGTACGATATAATAATTATTGGTGCGGGACCAACCGGCAGTACCGCCGCAAAAATTCTATCCGAAAAAGGATATAAGATTTTGGTTGTAGAGAAGTTGAAAATGCCAAGATATAAATCCTGTTCCGGGATTTTGATCAAAAAAACAATGGATTTGGTAAACCTCTATTTTGGCGAAGATATCCCGGCATTGTCTATGTGTGAACCGATTGAAAACCGGGGAATGATCTTTACAGATGACAAAGGGAAAGAGTTTCGCTTTGAGCAAGAAGGACTTAATGTCTGGCGCAGTTCTTTTGACAACTGGCTTGCAACAAAAGCAAAAGAAAGCGGTGCGGAAATCAGGGATTGCACAACCGCTCTTTCCTGCGAAGAAAAAAATAGTTCTGTGGAGGTCACTTTACACGGTAAAGCAACCTATACTGAGGAAGCAAAATACGTTTTGGACTGTGAGGGTGTTGTAGGAGCGTTAAAGCGGAAAATTATTAAAGGCAGCCCGAAATATATCACTACATTTCAGACATTCAACGAAGGAAACATAGATTTAGATCCTCACTATTTCTATGCGTATTTGCAGCCGGAGTTATCAGAGTATGACGCATGGTTTAACGTAAAAGACAATCTTTTAGTACTGGGTGTATCGGTCAAAGATATGGGGAAAATTGGGTTTTTCTATGAACGGTTTATCGCCTACATGAAAGCTCATCACCACCTACGAATTGATAAGCAAATAAGAGCTGAAAAATGGTTGATGCCACATATTGGCCCCGGCTGTCATGTTGATTATGGTCTTGGTCGAGTACTATTTGCAGGAGAGATTGCCGGGTTCCTGAATCCAATGGGAGAGGGTATTTCCGCAGGAATGGAAAGTGGCTATTGCGCTGCTTGTGCAATCGCAGATCATTTTGATAATCTGGAAATGATATATGCCGATTATCAGCAAAGTACAAGCCAATTGAAAACCTATATGGAGCGCCAATGGAATTTTGTTGTGAGAATGGCTAATACGTTTAATCAGGAATATCTAAGATAATAAGTAGATACAATGTTGGAGAAGAGATTGATGAGATTAGTTTGTCGATTTGTCAAGCCTGACCCCCATGTTTATTCTTAGCATATAGAAAGGCAAAGTAAATAAAATGGAAAAAGATTTATTAAAAAATATTTGTTTAGAAGCATTATGTAATAATACTTCTAAAAATTGTAGTTCACAAGAGAAATTTGAAGAAAAACTTTCTGAAATGGGTACAGAAGAATTTTTTGAGTCACATATAAAAAATTGAAATATGGAATTCCTAAAGATACACTTAATTTTTTTATTAGTCAATGTGAATCTGAGTATGAAAAGTATTTGACAGAGAATATAAATTATCGTAATCATATAAAAAGTATATGGTATAAGGAAGATTTGATTAATAATCAATACAAATGTAAGGTATTACAGCTTTTGTCAAATAAATCTTTACAAACTTATTTAGCTGTTTTTACATTAATCCAAAATGGCTTTTCTGACCAAGCTTTTATGTTGTTCCGTAATATGTTTGAAAATTATGTCATTAGCAAATTTATTTCTGAAAATAATGAAAGGCAGATATTAATATTAAGATTAAAAAAGGAATAAATAGATTTATATATTGTACAGACATGTTTTTTAACAGATGAAGTTTAAATTATGGGGGAGAAGAGAAATTGCAATTAATAATAAACCTGATTTTTTATATCGGCATAATAAAGTTTTTTTTCATGTTTCTCTTATTGACAAATACTTTTACATTTTTCCTGTATGTGACAGACAAACGAAAAGCAGTAAAAGGCAAGCGGTGCATAAGCGAAAAAACGTTATTAATTTTTACCATATTATGTGGAGGAATAGGAGCACTGTTGGGTATGTATTTCGCAAATCATAAAACGAGAAACAGGAAATTCAAATTTGTAGTAGTAATTGGTCTTATTATTACATTTATTCCAGTTATACATATTGCACATGGGCTTACGCTAAGTAAGATAATCCGATATGTGGAAATTGAGTTTCGTTCGGAAAATTGGCCGCCTGAGTTAGATGGTTATCGCATCGCTTTTATGTCAGACATGCATGCTATAACAGAAGAAAATATGCGGAAAGTAGCAACAGAGTTAAATGACAGAGATTTGGATTTGCTGTTATTAGGCGGAGATTTTTTAATGGAGAACAATCATTATCAAGGAACTGTGAGAGAAATAGCTCAAATAAGTACAACAGACGGAATTTTCGGTGTGGAAGGAAATCATGATGACTACAAGAAAGTTTTCAAGGCAAAAAAAGAATATGGGATAAAGCCGTTGGATAATAGTGGCAGGTGTATAAGAGAAGGCTTTTATTTGGCAGGTGTCCAAGATATGTATAACAGAAATCCTAACATAAAAGAGGCTATTGCAAACGCACATACAAACGATTTTGTTTTGCTCCTTTCACACAGTCCGGACTTGTCAATGTTGCAATCTACAGATGGAATTGATTTAATACTTTCCGGTCATACCCATGCTGGGCAAATTACTTTTTTTGGTTATCCGTTTTACTTGCTATACGGAAGCTTGCCAATAACAGATTACGGTACGCGTTTTGCTTATGGGTTTGCCTGTTCAGCAGACGATGTCCCCGTATTTATAACCAGCGGAATAGGCACTTTTTCCCATGTGCCAAGAATTTTTACAAGACCTGAGGTTGTGATTTTCACCATGTATAGTGAGTAGAGGTTTGCCAATACATGAGATTAAACCCACGCTATTAGATTGCCATGCAATAATTGATATATCTATTAATCAAAAATGAAACATATACTGACACCAAGGGAGTATTAGGTGTCGTGGTCATCATTATTGCACACTCAAGGCATACAGAGACTGTTTGCCTTCTAGATCAAAGATAATTATTTAGCAAAACAGAAAAAATATTGATATTTAAAATCTCAAGGTTTTAAAAGCTTTGAGATTTTTAAAAAAATTTTTGTAAGATTATCAAGTCCCATGCGTCTTATAGATAGGAGGTGAAAAAGTGACAGAGCTTGAGGCAATTTTTAATAGTTACTTTAAGGATGTTTATTTATTTATATATAGTTTATCTAAAGATAAATATATAGCGGATGATTTAACATCTGAAACATTTTTTAAGGCAATAAACTCAATTGATAACTTTAAAGGAAATTGCGATATCAAGGTATGGTTATTTCAAATAGCAAAAAACTCATATTATTCATATGTGAGAAAAAACAAAAATTTAGTTAATTTGGATTCAGTACCTGAAATAGAAGATGATAATGATGTAGAGAAATCAGTTTATTCATCTGAGGAGTCAATGAAAATCCATGAAATTATCCATGATTTATCTGAACCGTATAAGGAAGTTTTTTCTCTTCGCGTTTTCGGGGAACTTAGTTTTAAGCAGATTGGGAATTTGTTTGGGAAAACAGATAACTGGGCTTGTGTCACTTTTCACAGAGCCAAAAATAAGATCAGAGAAGAAATGAGGGATAATTGATGAAAATTACATGTAATGTTATTAAAGATATTTTACCTTTATATGTAGAAAATATGGTAAGTAATGACTCACGTGCTATGATTGAAGAACATATTGAACAGTGTCAGGAATGCAAGGTTTATCTTGATGAGATGAAGACTTTTAATAAAATACCAATAGATACTAATATCACTCCTTTATTAAATATAAAGTCTACATTGCGCAAGAAAAAAATACAAACAGCAATATTTTCAATGATGTTTTTAATTATAGTTCTTGTTATAACAACTGCTTTTTTGACTGCACCAGAGTATATTCCATATAGTGAAGGAAGTGTAGCAATTAATGAAATTGGTAATGGGTCAGTACTCGCTACATTTGATGATACAGTATATGGATATGATATCAGTAGTTATCCGACAGATGGTAACACTGGTTATGTTTATCACATAACCACATGGAATAGCATATGGAATAGAAATATAAAAAAATCTAATGTGAATAACACTATTATAAATCCGAATGGGGAAAATGTTGTTTCTGTGTATTATTATCAGACAGATGGAAGTGAAGATAAACTGATTTATGGTAAAAATATTAACTCAAGGGGTGGAGTGATTACATTGCCAAGACTATTTTTATCTTATTATTCACGCATTGCCATGATATTGGCTTTAATCTTTGGATTTATCATTCTTCTATTCAATCGTAATAGAAAAGTGAATAGTTTTATGAAGAAGATTTTCTTATTACCAGTATCTTATTTATTGGGTCAGCTGATTATTAAAGGATTTACTACTTCATCCTATAATGCTACACGAGATTTTTATGCAATATTATTAATTATGATACCGATATATATTGCTTCTCTAATGGCTTTAAATATAATTAGTGCATATAAAAGGGAAAAATAATAAAAGGCATTTTTCGAAGGTTACTTTATAGGGAGAATTTTTGTTATAAGGTTCATAAAATAACTTTCATTTGTTAAATTTTTAAGAGTGATGTTATACCGCATGTGGAGACGGTGCGGAAGTTCGAATGAAAAATTTAGGCATTTTTTCGTCTGATGATATTTACAATAATATGGGATTACTTGTTTCAGGCCAATGCAAGCACTCTATTAAATTTGCAATTTTTCAAGGTATAGATAAGCTAGTGTTTAAAGATAGAAAAGAGCTTACTGGCTCTCTATTTGCTCAGCTTACAGATACTTGCCTGTCTCGTGTTCACCCTGACATCTCCGCTCTATATCTGGACTATTTTGGGAATATAGAGGGTAAAGGCACTGCACTAAAACAAATAGTACAGTGCCTTGCTGCATAATTAGTAAGATTTCATTTAGTAGAACTATTTCTATAAGTTCCGTGAAATTGCTCATAACCTATATCACTATAAAGTACAACAGTACAACAATTCCAAGCACAATTCGATACCAACCAAACACCTTGAAATCATGCTTTTTGATAAAGTTCATTAGGAATTTAATAACAAAGACAGACACTATAAATGCAACAACCATACCAATAACGAGAGCGAGAAGTTCTGCACTTGTAAAATTAAATCCGAATTTTAACAGCTTAAAGGCACTTGCCCCAAGCATGGTTGGTACAGCAAGGAAGAATGTAAATTCCGCTGCCGCTACCCTTAATACACCTATCAGCAAAGCACCTATAATCGTCGCACCCGAACGTGATGTACCCGGAATGAGCGATAACACTTGAAATGCCCCAATCAAGAGTGCTGTTTTATAGCTGATGTCAGAAAGTGCCACAGTAGTAGGGGTTCTGTTTTTATTCCAGTTCTCAATGAGAATAAACAACACACCATATATAATTAACATTATTGCAATTACAATTGGAGTATGGAGATGAGCATCCAAATAGTCATCAAATAAAAATCCCATGATAGCTGAAGGTACACAAGCCACCACTACCTTAAACCAAAGTGAAAAGATATCTTTTTTTATGATAGGCTGCGATTTATCCTTAAATTGAAACGCAAACATTTTGTTCCAAAACATAATGACGACTGCAAGGATTGCCCCAAGTTGAATAACAACAAAAAACATTTCCTTAAATGTTTCGCTCATGTTAAGAGTAAAAAACTCGTCCACAAGAAGCATATGTCCTGTACTACTGATAGGTAGCCATTCTGTAATTCCCTCTACAACACCAAGAGATATAACTTTCAGAATTTCTATAAAATTAAGTGCCATTATTTCAAATCCTCCTTCTTAAAATAGTGAAAGGTCATATAAAATCCAATTACTGATACCAAAAGGATAATAGCAACCGATAATACCATAGGATAGCCCGTGCTTTCAATTCGACCTTCTATCAAAAAGAAAGTAGCTGTCCATGGATATAATGCTCCCCATTCGTGATTAGAAAGAGCTGCACTGCCCATAACGATAACCGCCGAAGCAATCATAGATGCAACAAATCCCTTTGTTTTTTGTGCGATAAAAGCAAAAGGGGAAACAGTTAAAAACATGAGCATATTGCTAAAAAAATACTTTGGAAGCCAGTTGATTGCAACAAGTAAGCTATAACCTTCCATTCCAAACACAATATGATACATCCCAGATAAAATCAAGATGCCTGCCCAAGTTACAATAGTAAGGACAGAAGTCCAGATAAACAGGGTACAAAACTTAGCAGCCATCAACTTTGTTCTTGAAACAGGGATTGGCAATATAGTCTTTAGCGTATTTTCTGCATATTCCCGACTGAATAAGTAAGCGGTAATTGCTACATAAATCATGATGTTTGCCAACAGCATAATATACAGTATGCTATCGCTGTAAATATCTGACAGAGTAAAGACAAGGTCTGGACGTTTGAAATGAGCCTGTAACGATTCTATAAGCATCATAAACGGTATAGACATAACACCTAAAATACTAATAAGCACCATTTTTGAACGCTTTAGTTTTGATAATTCACACGAAATAAGATTAAGCAATGCTGCCACCTCCAATCAATTCAGAAAAATAATCCTCCAAGTTTTCCTCGTCCACATTTATCTTTGTTACCAACAGCTCATTCTCTACGAAAGCTTTGTTTATTTCCCCTGAGTTATGAGTGAAATCATAAATTTTTATTGTATTACCCTGTATAGAATAGTCTGTGATCTGATAGTGATTTTCTAATATTTTTGCGGCTTTTTTTACGTCAGATAAATCAAATTCCATATGTCTGAGGTTGCGCTTGTGAAGTTCTGCTATGTAAACCTCCTCAATCAAGCGTCCCTCATGCATAACACCGATAATATCCGCAATCTGTTCGATTTCACTTAAAACATGACTTGAAATGAAAATAGTAGTACCTTTCTTGTGACTTAACTCAGACAGATACGAGCGGATTTCAGAGATGCCAATTGGGTCAAGTCCGTTAATCGGTTCGTCAAGTATCAATAGTTCAGGTTCGTGCATAATTGCTGCTGCAATACCAAGACGCTGCTTCATTCCAAGTGAATAGTCGGCAAACACTTTGCTCGTTTCCTTATCTAATCCAACAACACGAAGTGCTTCCTGTACCGATTTTTTACTGAGCTGTCCTCTCAGTTTGACGAGGATTTGCAAATTTTCATATCCTGTCAAATTATTATAGAAACCTGGCGTTTCTATAATAGACCCTATTTTTCTATAAAGAGTACGGGTGTGTTCTTTATAATCTGTGTCGAATAATCTAACAGTTCCTCCTGTTGGGGAAACTAACTGTAACATCATTTTCATTGCGGTAGTTTTTCCTGCTCCATTTCTGCCGAGCAAACCGTAGATTTTACCTTTTGGCACATGAATATTGATGTTATCAACAACGGTAGCTGTTCCGTATTGTTTTGTAAGATTTTCTGTTTCAATAGCATATTCCATATACAATCATCCTTTCTGTTAGTTGTGGTTTGTTTTACCGCAATTCAATTATCATTTCCGAAGCTAAAAAAGACAAGAAACCTACCGTCACAATAGAAAAAAGCCCTGACACTTATCGTGTCAGAGCCTATTTTCAAGGATTTATAGAGCTTTTTATTTAATTTTTCCTTGCTTCATCAATAAAAACATTTTTATAACAAATAGCAAAAACAGAAGTGCTATCACATACGGCTCCTTGGCTGCAGCGAAGAATAGAATAGCTACAAAGCTAAGTACGATAGATACTTTCGTAGAAATATTGCCACACGACTTCTTTTCAAAACGAATGAATAAAAGTTTAGCAATACCAATACCCATCAAAGCGACAAAAACAATCCAATAGATTACAAGATTCATCGGTGTAGTGGCAGTAAATGAAAGGAGGTTGACGGAATATATATAACCTCCAACAGGGTTTCCATAAAGCGGCAAAATAATAAATGCAATTACCATTACATCCAGTATCCCAAAAAGTATACTATAAATCTTTTTAAGATTTGAGCTATTTTCTGTTTCAGCAATGGTAATCAGTTCTTCTCCCGATAATAGTTCATCAATCGAAACGGAAAAGAATTTGGAGATACATTTTAATGATTCGATGTTAGGGTATCCCTTGCCACTTTCCCATTTTGAAATCGCTGTTCTTGATACATATAATTGCTCCGCAAGTTGTTCCTGCGTTAAATTTTTTCCAGTTCTAAGTTGTTGTAGCTTTTCGTTAAATTCCAAAAGGAATGCCTCCCTGTGTATTGCTAAATTAACTTATCATATATAAATTCGCTCACCAAGCGTTAAATTTTCGCATTACCGTATAAAAAAAGTTTTACTCGGTAGGTATATAGAATAATTTTACCATATTAAAGTGAGGGCTTCAACTCTAAAATCATGAACAATAGAAAGAGCAAGTAATATGAAAGTAAGAATCCGTTCACCGTCTTTATGCAAGTATTGACTGGACGATTTTGGGGATGTAGTAAAAGTGAAAGCCGATGAACACCAGTTCATCGGCTTTCGTAATTGTTTTAGATTTATACCAGCTGACCGGGCAGCTTTAATTTTGTTTTCGGCGGAAAATGGGCGTCGAATAGCTCCGCTTCTTTTTCGTCCACAAAATATCCGTCGGGTGTATGGTAGGTTCCCGAAATTCCATCTAAGAAGCCCTGTTTCAGCTCCTTAAGCAGAAAATATGGAACCTGAGCATCTTTCGGCTCTGCATAATAATGAATCCCTTTTGTAGAAGCCACCACAAAACCAGACTTTCCATAAAAGTCAATATTTCCTTCCATACAAAGGGCGCCGCATCCCAATGACTTTGCCTGTTCCATGGCATAATCAAGCAGTGCCTTTCCATAGCCTTGTCGCTTATACTGCGGTGCTATGCTGATAGGTCCGAAGGTCATAATGGGCAGTTCCTTACTGTTGTCGGTTTGTATTTTTGCGTGCACAAACATAATGTGACCAATGATTTTGCCGTCCTTTTCCATTACGAAATCAAGTTCCGGCACAAAATCCTTTCTGTCACGATAACAGTGCAGTACATAGTGTTCCAAGCATCCCGGACGATAAACATTCCAAAATGCCTCTCGTATTAAGTTTTCCACCTCCTGATAATCAGCAGGTGTTTCCAAACGGATAATATAGTCATTTGTATTCATTGTTTTTCCTCCTAAAAATTGTTGACTTGCAATGATTGGGAGGCTTGGGCGAGATCGTATTTCGCAAACCTCCCGGTTAGCCTACAATCTCCAAGTTGTTGGTATTTTTCAAACAGCAATCTCCTAAAATAAATTTATATAATCAAGCCTATCGGCAGGATTAACGGTGTAAAATCCCGTATAAAATATTTACTTTTTTTTAGCATATCACAAGAAACCATATATTACAAGTCGCCTTCTGCAAGAAAACAAAAATCCGTTCACCGTCCTTTTGCAAGAATACTCTGGACTATTTTGGGGATGTAAAAGCAAGAGCCGCTGCACCAAAGTTGAAGTGTAGCGGCTCTACTCTGCTTGGGGAGTCAGATATTATTCAGTGGCTGCGGATGTGTGTTTACGGGGGGGTTGCTTATTTTATCGCATTACTCACAACTTGACTCTTTTTAAGTGACAAAAACAGTATAACAATGGCAACTGTCATGATAATATGTGCAATACCTGAAACACCGGAAATCGCTGCGGAAGCACCTTTTGAAAGTTCTGTGCCAAGCACTTGAGTAATACCTCTTACAAAAAACATCGTTACCATAAAAGGTAACCCTATGTTGTAAAGCAGCATAAAACGGCTAAATTGTTTTTGCTCGGTTAAGTTGGTGATACAGCTTAAAATGGCGATCAGCAAAAACATGATTGTACCCAAAACAAAAAAGTGTAGATGGGTAAACGCTAAAGTTGTTTTACCAGAAAAGCTAAGAAATTTTGTAAACTCCCGATAAAATACACCGCAGGCAATCGCAGCAATTGCGTAAATAAACGAAATATTGATGTATTTTTTCATAATCAATCCTCTTTCATAATTATTTTTAGTTGTAGATACAAATTTTTTTAGGAATAAAACCCCTGCACATTCTAACGATAAGCCTATGCCACAATATAAAACACCGATTGCAATAGCAGGTAGAATATGTGCATTTCGAATCAGTAATCCACCTGTAATCATACATATCATAATCAAATAACTTTTTCCATCAAAAAACTGATAGAAGGGAACCTTTTTTTCCTCAATCTGCGATATACGAAGATGATGCTTTTTTACTAAACGGTAAAATATTAGCCCTATAAATGCCAAAAATACAAACAGAACTTCAAATACATATATCAGATGTTCGTGCCAGTTTGATATGAAGTTGGCAAAACCGATTTTAAGAATATTTCCACCGGCAACCATCCATACAATACCGGCAATCAACAACAGGTACTTTGGGGCTACGTGAGGCAAGAATTTTTTCATTATTTTACACACTTTCTCATATCACTGTATCCAATCCACACCGTCCAAACATAGGCGCAAGTTTTTGGAATCATAAGCATACCAATCAGTGGGTTTACATCTGCCCACAACACTACGGGAATATAAAAAACAAAGCTTAATACAATGGTAAGCCACATAAAGCGGAAAGATTTGTCATTGTGTTCTTTTGCACTTTTATAAAACAAAACAATAATAAGTAGCCCCAGGAGAGCAAAGGGAATATTTCTGTAAATTCCCCATGACAAAGGTGCATTTGCACTTGTCCAAGCATTCTGGGGGAATAAACACAAAACAATTCGCATAGCAGCAAGCAGATAAACAGCTATGGTAATACCTTGTTTTCCACTGATGCGATAGCGCTTTCTCCAGACGTAGTAAAGCAAGATGTAAAAAACGGTCATGGTAATCGATGTGATAAATTTACCGATTCCCAGCGGGACAGTATAATTTTCAAGTCCGGTTGTGCACAATGCAATCGCACGGGGAACAAGATGGAATGAATCACCTGCGCCGAGCACAACTGCCATGATACCAAATAGTGTATATTGCCTGTTACCTTTGGAATTTTTTATCATAAGAATTCCAAGGGTAACCACTGTGGTTAAATATACCACATAAAATAAAGTTTCCATAATTGCTTGCATAAGTAAACCTCCTAAAAAGTAGTGAACATTGTTCAGTTTGATTTCTACAAATACCCACCAAAGGGTGGGTATACTGCTGGTTTAATAGATGGTGCGTTTCACTATTTCCAACAATAAATCACATGACGTTGCTTCTTTCATCAACAAAGTAATGATATTGGAGAAAATAAAGTCAACAAAATCCGGTTTTGTAAATTGATTCGAGAAAGCATCTTTTCTTATGCCTTGATCACGTTGGAGAGATTCAAGTAAACCGTTTTTTATGTGGGCGAAATATCGATTCATCGCTTCTCGACCCTTGTTCTTGTCAAGGTTTGCAACACTCATAGAATGTACGGTGAAAAATGATGGGTATTTTTTGCGACCTTTTTGTACGCTATTAAACAAAGACAGAATATTTTCGGCAAAATTGTGTTGTGGGACGCAGCCTGTAGAGCCATGCATAATCTCTGTCCAAACAGACTCAATTGTTGCAATAATCAAATCACCTTTCGATGGGAAATAGTTGTAAACCGATCCCACAGAAACACCGCATTTACGTGCTACATCTCTCATATTCAACCCCTGTATACCTGATTGAACAATGATTTCTTTCCCTGCTGAAAGAATAGCTTCCCTGGAAGTAATAGTTTTATTCATAGCAAGCCTCCAAACTGAACATTGTTCATTATAACGCATATTTTACCGTACGTCAAGGATTAAATTGATTCGCTCTGAAAGCGTTATTTTTATCCACTACCGTTTCGCAAAGATTTTATGAGGTAGATTTTTACTATAGCAAGACGATTGCTTCAACCACCTAAATATGAACATCAGAAAAGGAGAAGAATGATATGAAAACAAAGATCCGTTCACCGTCCTTTTGCAAGGATACTCTGGACTATTCTCGGCTTATAGGTAAAGAGATAGCCACTACACAAGATTAAAGTGTAGTGGCTATCGTCTCATAAGATGCCAGTTATTCTGTGGAAAATCCGTGAGATTTCTTAGTAGTTTCTTTTCCGATAAAGAACAATGTCAAAAATAGTGTTACTATTTCTGTAGTTGGTGCAACCAGCCATACACCCATCATCCCCAGAAATGCTGGAAGTGTGAAAATGCAAATGAGTAGAACAACTAATCCTCGTGCTGAGGAAATAATAGCCGACTCCTTTGCCCTCCCTATAGAGGTAAAGTAAAAAGAAGTGATTGTATTAATTCCTGAAAAGAGAAACGAAACAGCAAAAATCGCTACACCGGAATGTACCATCTGTTGCACCAGATCATTCTTTATGAATAGACCACTGTACCAATCAGCCCCAACCACTACCAGTAAGAGTACCACCACTCCTGCAATCAATACCATCGTGTTGGTAATTTTACGCAGGCTCTTTGACAGAGAGTATTCTTTGGCACCATAAGTGAAGCTAATCAGCGGACTGGCTCCTTGCCCAAAACCAATCAGCACCATGCTAAAGATATATGCCACATAGCCTACGATAGTAAATGCAGTAACACCATCAACGCCGATATGCTTTAGTATCACAAAGTTATAAGCAAACATCGAAATACTAAGGGACATTTCTCCGATAAACTCTGAACTACCATTGAGGAGTGTATTTTTAAGCACATCCTTTGAAAAAGTAAATTTATGGAGCTTGTACACACTTGACTTTTTGATAAAGTAGTAGAGTATGCACAGAAATGTAACAATCGCTGAAAGAAGTGATGCTGCTGCAATGCCTTTCACACCAAACCCCATCCAGCGAACAAATAAATAGTCTAACAAGATGTTGAGTAGCACGTTCAAAATATTAACTTGCATAAAATATTGCGGTTTTCCTTCTCCACGGATAAACATACCAAAGGATGCGTTTATCACCATAACGGGAAGCTCTAACAGCAGAATGCCATAATAGTCTTTGAAAAATCCTGTTACCTGTCCATTGGCATTTAAAAGATAAAGCATGGGATCAAGGCAGAACCAGACAATCACACTCAGCAAAATTGTTGCAACTGTTGAGGTGAACATCGTTTGATTAAAGACGCTGTTGCATTTTTTGATGTTTTTTCCGCCCAGTGCAATTCCTGCGATTGCCACACCACCGACTGAAACCATTAATCCTACTGCAAGGTACAAATAAACAATCGGTAAACCTAAGTTTACCGCAGCAAGTCCCTCTGAACCCACATAGTTTCCGATGAAAAAGCCATCTACTACAGTAATCAGAGAGGTTAGTACCATAGCAATAATCGATGGAATCGAGAATTGCAGAATGGTTTTTACTTTATTATTTTTGATGTTTTCTAAATTCATATTAATTTCCTCCAATCCTTTGTTCACATCCTAAGGATAGCAGAGGAAGCAAAAATAAACTTCTGTATTTGTGCTCTATTGAATTGGGATACAAAGATCAATTTCCATATACATGGTATTGCAATCGATTTTTCTATAAATTTCGAACCCATAGCGGTCATCCATTTCATATTTGCTTTGTGGTAACCACACATTAAAAAGGCTTTGGTAAGCGGTATAGATCTGATCCACTGTCCCCTTAAAGTGATAGACAGCAAACTTGCCACCTATTAGTGTATAGATGTTTTCAAGGGCACAGTCTTGTGGTGCAGTGAGGCACAGGTCATACAAGCACTCATCAATATGGGTAATAGAAGGATCATCATAGGTGCGCTCAATGAGCAGCGTTGCCTCGGTGATATATTCCTTATATTTTACTTGAAAAGCTCCCCAATGCTCTGATAAGTCCCCATAATTTCCTTTATGACGCTCGTATATAACAAGACAATCGTCAAGAACTTCTATGGAAATCTTTTTGTCGCACTCATCAAATGACTCTAATCCTATAGAAGCATTCCTAAAAATTGGGTTTACTAAAGATTTTTGCTTAATGCTGCGACGAAATTCAATTGGAGATAGATTATGATGTTGTTTAAAAGCAGAACTGTAGTTCGATGAGCTGTAACCGTAATCACAGCTGATATCGGTGATGCTTCTGCCTTTCTCAACCTTTAAACGAAATGCACTTTGCTCCATTTTTACTCGTTTGATAAATTCATGGATGCTTTCTCCAGTTTCCATTTTAAACATTCTCGAAAAGTAGTATCTTGAAAAATTGCAATAAGAGGCAATCTCATCAACAGGTATATTTTCATTGATGTGATCTAAGATGTAGTCTATTGCACGATTTATATATTCGTTTGTTATCATTTTTCCTCCCTTTTTTTGAAAGAAATATATTAATAAGTTTACCATAGTAAAGAAAGTACTTCAATTTTTAAATATGAACAAACAGAAGGTATAAGCAATTAGCAAATAAAAATCTGCTCACCTTCATTTTGCAAGGATACTCTGGACTATTTTGGGTATGTAGGTAAAGCAAGAGCCGTTGATCAAGATAAAGATGCAACGGCTCAATTTCGTGATAATCCATTAAGTGCTAACAGTGGGTGTGCTCATATGTTTATGGCAAATGCGGATTGTTTTCATTGCTAGACGGCAAAGTTTGCATGAGGGCGAAGAAATGTTTAGGCTCACCCGTACTAAAATATTCATACCAAGATTCCAGTGTGTTTGATTGAAAAACACCTAAATGTTCAATAATTTGTTTTGCCCACAACAAAGCTCCGGTGGAACTTGCAGTAATAAGGTTGTTATCCGCTACAGATGGCTTGTCTATATAGAAACTTTGCCCTTTATAACCAGGAGAAACCATTTCAAGAAATCCCGGACCATTACTGGTATGCGGACGCTTATCCAATAGCCCAAAGTTGGCAAGCGCAGCGGTAGCCCCACAGATTGCACACACCGTAGCGCCTAAAGAGAGAAATTCGCCTGCCTTTTCGATGATAGCGCAATGCTTTGGGTTATTCCATGTATCTGCGCCCGGTAATAGCAATATGCTTGTTTCACTCACTACAATATCATCAATTAAGCAATTGGGTACTATTGTCATCCCGCCCATTGTATTGATTGGCTCGTTAGAATAACTAACCGTTTTGAGCGATACACGTTGCACGCCCTTTTTGAAAAATCGACCAGAATTCAGCTCCGAAATAACATACCCCAGTTCCCAGTCGGCTAAAGTATCAAGAACGTAAACATAGATTGTAAACATAAATGCCTCCATTTTCATTGTTTTATTGATTTGTTTGCTTTTTTATTGTACCATGTAATTGTTGACAGCAGTATGGCAACAATTATAAAAGGAGAATATTGGTTCAATGAAAATAGACAGACTTGTTAGTATGATTATGATACTTCTCGATAAAGAACGGATAGGTGCACAGGAGTTAGCGGATATGTTTGAAGTTTCACCTCGCACAATTTACCGTGATATAGATACAATTAATATGGCAGGTATTCCTGTCCACTCCACATCGGGAGTGGGTGGAGGCTTTGAAATTATGCGAAACTATAAACTTGATAAAAAGGTTTTTTCGACTGCTGATCTTTCTGCTCTCTTAATGGGGCTTTCCAGCCTTTCAAACACAGTACGAGGTGATGAATTGGTAAATGCCCTTGCAAAAGTCAAGAGCTTTATCCCTGCCGATAAAGCGAAAGACATAGAATTAAAAGCAAATCAAATCCGTATAGATTTAAGCCCGTGGACAGGTAACAGAAATATTCAACCGTATTTGGAAATTATCAAAACAGCCTTACAGGAAAGCAGGTTGATTTCGTTCCAATACTCAGCTCACCACGGAAATAAAACTGCACGAGTAGTCGAGCCGTATCAGCTTGTATTGAAAAATAGTCATTGGTACTTACAAGGCTACTGCCATAAGAGGAGTGATTATCGCTTATTCAAACTATCTCGCATATCAAATCTACAAATAAAAGATGAATTTTTTATACCACGAGATTATCAGAAACCGATTTTAGAATTTTCGGATATTTTAGAAACAATGCAAACAAAAATTAAAATTCGCATTCATAAAGCAGTGATGGATAGGGTGCTTGATTATTGTGCTTATGAAGAATTTGCTCCAGATGGCGATGAGTATTACATTGTTGATTTCCCTTTTATAGAGAACGATTACTATTTTGATATTCTTCTTAGTTTTGGAAATAAATGCGAGTGTTTAGAGCCGTTATATATACGCACAGAAATGAAACGCAGAATACATGATATCGCTGTCTTGTACGAATAAACCACCGCCCTTATGCAAGGATACTCTGGACTATATTAGAAATGAAAAAACATCAAAATTGTGTTATATTTTTTGTAGTATAAAGGCTACATGGCATACAATATAAAGAAACTTAAAGAGAGTTAACTTTACAAAAGGTTGTTAACATGATATGATTTTGCCTAGGTAAAGTAAAAGGAGATGATTTATCCGGTTCATTGTAACAATTGAATGAATTGGAAACGAATATTTAAAACAACATTTTTAATCCAAATAAGTTATTTGAATCCACTAGTCTTTGGTTTATTTGTGATACGTTGTTTTAACTATTCTGAGTGATTATTTAGCGCCTCAGAATTTCTGAGGCGTTTTTTGTTTTTAAAAGTTTTTATTTTAGTTTTTCCTTTTGAGAGCAAACACAGAATAAATACTGTTTATTCTGAATTTATAACTTTACCTAAAATAAAACTAAACATTAAAATAAAGGAGAATTAATATTATGAAAATTATAGATAATAACAAAATTAATCTGTCAGTACTAAAAAATACAATTCAACAACCATATATCTTTGAAAAGGGAACTGATAAATTTTGGGAGGACGAATATGTTTCAGAGCAGATGCTGAATTTTCATTTGAACCCGGATATTGAGGCTGCCAGTAAGACAAAAGAAACTATTGATGCAGAAACAAGTTTCATAATTAAGTCAACGGATATGAAGGAAGGTAAAGATGTATTAGACTTGGGTTGTGGACCAGGACTTTATGTGAAGGAGTTTGCTAAAACTGGAGCAACAATTACAGGAATAGACATTTCTGAAAGGTCTATTAATTATGCAAATGAAAATATTAAAACAGAGTATGAGAAAACATTTTTCATTAGAAAGAACTATCTTGATATTAACTTCGAGAAATCTTTTGATATAGTAACACTGATTTTTTATGATTTTTGCGCACTTAGCACAAATGAGCAAGAACTATTGCTTTCAAAAATTCATAGAGCCTTAAGAGATAACGGGATTTTTATATTGGATGTTGTTACGGAAAAAAAAGAAACCTCAATTTTAACTAATGTTTCTGTGAGCGAAGGGGGATTCTGGAGTCCTAAACCTTATATAGAAATACTTAATACTTATTTGTATGAAGAACCAAAGACAGAGGGGTTGCAATATACAATTATTGATGAAGAGGGAATCACAAAGGTTATAAGAATTTATCATCGATTATTTAGTTTGACAGAGATTACAGAGATGCTTACGAAAAATGGTTTTAAAATTGAAAAGGTCTATAAAAATTTAAAAGGAGAATCATTGACCGAACATTCAGATACATTTGGCATTATAGTTCGCAAAGTATAGGGTCATTTTCAAAGGTTACTACGGAAAGGTTACTACGGATAGATATTTCAAATAAATTTATTTAATGAAATATCTATTTAAAAACCGTTTACCATCCTTATGCAAGGATACTCTGGACGATACTTAGATTATAGGCAAAGCAAGAGCCAATGCACCGACAAAAGTGCATTGGCTCAATTTCATAATTAGTTAGATTAGCTTTAGTAGAACCGAGTTGGGCTCACTGAGGGGTTTGCTCATTTTGTGTGAATAGGTAGATGAAAATCCAATCTATCAAACTTCCTCAATATATCCAAATTGGATGTAATATTATGAGTACCCCAATAATAATTTCCGATTGCTTGCTCAGCGACACACCATCGTTTGCCATCTGGATGTGGGTTATTCTGTTCAAATGCGTTTAATTCTTCCTCTGGTGTTAATTGAATCTCATTTGTATTTTGCAGTGTATCAATAATCGAATCCAGATTTATATCCACAACTTGTTTAAGTTCTGGATAATACTTACTATTTGGCGAACCTACAAAGTACACAGGCAATGGCAGCCAAAAGGGCCATATTGCAGGGTCAAAGGACTGTATTTCCAACGATACAGGGTCATAATCCGGGACGCCATTAAGTAAAAATTGCCCATTCAACTTATACTTGTCTTTTAAAACCACTGCCTTGAGATAGATATCACTGCTTTTGTCTGCATATTTGAGTATAAAGCTTGAAAGGCGCTTGGTTACTCCAATATCAGCTTCCGTGGCTTTATTTGGGTCGAAATGAAACCATGGCAAATGTGCGAAATCATTGTTGCTGGGGATTCCTTGCATTCCCACCCAGCCGTCTTCCAACAAGTATATACCAGAAGCAAGGTATTTAATGATACCCATAATAATCGTATCTTTTGTACAGCTAACATAATCGCCTGTCGTGTCCAAATAATCTAATGCTATGCATACCGTATATGGGGAAGAATTAGGGTTCCAGTTATTGCACTCAATGTTGTATCCAAAACCCCCATCCTCATTTTGATAGCTGGACAGAACCGAAAGGAAATCCTCACAGCTCCCGTGCTCAAAAAGATATTTCCACTTGGTAAAGTCAAGCGGCCTTGCGTTGCGATAAACCAGTTTTCTTAATCTTATAAAATGATCTATAGATAATTTTTGCAAGATAATCCCCCCATATATTATATAAATTCGCTCCCAGAGCGTTAAATGTCTCTACTACCTTTTCAAAAATATTTTATTCGGTAGGATATATAAGAAGTTTACCATAGTAAAGCAGGTTTTTCAACGGAGTAGATGTGAACAATTGAAATGGCAGCGCTATGAAAACTAAAAACCGCTCACCATCTATTTGCAAGAATACTCTGCGCTATTTTGGGTATGAGGTAAAGCAAGAGCCGTTGCATCAAGATAAAGATGCAACAGCTCAATTTCTGTTTAGTAAGATTAGCTTTAGTGGGGTTGATTTTTTTAATTTCCGTGCAATGCTCATAATCTTACCGAAAAACGGTAATTTATCTATACTTCATTCCGTTGATTTCGTTTTGCAAAAATTCTAGAAATTGTGCGGCAGGAGCTCCATCCATTTGTGTATGATGAAATTGAAAAGATATCGGCAGCGTTGCTTTGAACAACTTTTTGCGAAACTTTCCCCATATCATGAAAGGATTATTATAAAATCCAGCGTAGATATTTACAGCACCGTCAATTTCATATCCGGCAAGCGCTGAGGTTCCAATTACCATATAATCTCCCCCAAGATTGTGCGTTTCACAGCTATCGTGAACTTGCTTTGTCAGTTCAAAATAATCTTTATTGAATTTTTCAAGTTTGTCTGAGAAAGGAATATCACATGTATTGATATTATTATCTTTAGTGGTAACGACTGTGTTGATTGCAAGGCGGTCATATTGCATCAGTTTGTCGCCAACAGGCAGCACATAGAATTCTTCTGTTTTAGAAGCCGCCTTGCCAATACACCAGCACATCAGCATATTGAATTTATAACCGTATCTACGGCTTGCTTTTATAAGTGGCATTATATCTAATGTCTTGATAAGAGTCACCATTGGCATTGGCGCATTCATCCATAGTTCGAATGCCACGGCACGCTTTGTTTTCTTTGGATCTATTTCTTTAACCATAATATATCCTCACTTTCAAATTACGAGTTACCGTTCTGTCGCAAAATATAAAATAGTCGTACCCGACTTTTTTGATGTTACTACTATTTCTAAAAACTTTTATGTTGTAGCTTTTATTAACTAATATACCATAATTTGTCCATCAGTTACAAGGAAACATTTCACCATCCTTTTGCAAGGATACTCTGGACGATTTTGGGTATGTAGCACAAAAGGGATACCAAGCCAAATAAATGGTTTGGTATCCATAAGTAAAATTAGCTTTAGTAGAACCAATTTAGGCTTACTAAGGTGTTTGCTTAAGGTGTCAATCTATTTATATCTCTCGGAAACATCGTTGAAAGTCTAATATTTTGGAAGCCAAGAAGCTTACCTGTTAATCGTTCAAGACCTAATCCGAGTCCACCATGTGGAGGTAACCCATACTTATGAGCCATCAAGAAATCGCCAAACTCTTCGACATTTATACCACGCTTTTTCATTTTTTCTACTTGCATATTGTAGTCGTTAATACGCTGTCCGCCTGTTGTTATTTCCATACCTCTAAACAACAAGTCAAAAGATTCGGTAACATTATGATTGTCTTTGCTGTCCATAGCATAAAACGGACGTTTTGAAGATTTATAGTGCGTTACAAATACAAAATCACAATTTGTTTGCTTTTTGATAATTTTACAAAGTAGCTTTTCTTCTTCAGGTTCAAAGTCTTCCCAGTCGGTAATTTCTCGATTATAAGTCTTTGAAATAAGCTCCTTCGCCTCCAAAAACTTAATCGATGGGATTTCTGTAATAACTGGAATATTCGCTTTTAACAATGAGATTTCCTCTGCATAATTATTCTTTAGAAACTCAAAAGTATATGCAAGCATTTTCGTTTCCATATGGCAAATATCATAAAAACTTTCGATAAATCCCATTTCAAAGTCGATGCTTGTGTATTCATTTATATGGCGAGATGTGTCGTGTTTTTCCGCACGAAACACAGGTGCAATTTCGTAAACACGCTCAAAAACACCTACCGTTATTTGCTTGTAAAACTGTGGGCTTTGTGCCAAAAATGCCTGTTTTCCAAAATAGTCAAGTGAAAAGATGTTGGCACCACCTTCAGCACCACTGTAAACAATCTTTGGTGTATGTATCTCTGTAAAATTGTTCTCGTCTAAGAATGCTCGAACACCCTTACAAATACCTGCTTGCAACTTGAAGATTGCTCGTTCTCTTGCATTGCGAAGTGTAATAGGTCGGTAGTCAAGCAAGGTTTGGCTTAATCACAGTGCCGGAAAATTATACACTGACGCAGGTGCGTGAGGGTGTACAGGATGGAGAAAATGTTTTTGTTTTTCGCTATACAAAGAGTGATAATACCGAGCTTCTTGGTGAGCATTTCTCTTTCACCGTTATGGAAAAAAACAATCGACTGCTTGGTGTAACTTGGATGGATAAGCAATTTGAAAAGGGTACAAAGCTTCCATCAAAAGAGGAAACAACGAAAATTGCCAAGGAATACCTTGCGAAAGTTGAGCCAGACTTATGGGGTAAGCTCAAGAATTTGTGGATTGATCTTCACGATGAAACAATCATAGTGGACGGGAAGAATGTCATTGTAACAGGAATGAAATACAAGTGCTTTATCCCAACGGAAGATACCTATGCATGGGTTATTGTCGGACTGGACGGCAAGGTTATCACCTTTGAGCGTGGCATTGTTTGGCAAGGCGGTCGTGTTTCTGAAAAGTGGCTGCATGACGCATGGCTGAAAGAAGGTTCACATTGAGTGGTATCGTTTTATACATTCGTGTTATTTGCCGGAGCAAGTATCTGCCTGATTTTAGTGACTGATATTTTGAAGTAAGGCAACTACTCATTGACTTTTTTCTCATTGGTTCTTTGCTTGCGTGAGCTCTTTTGGCTTCATTCCTTATCCGTGATGTTAAGGATTTTGAACAGGCATGACAAGATTAGGAGGTGAAAATCGTGTCAAAGAATATTCTTGTGTTGACAGGAAGTGCCAAGAACGCTGGAAACAGCGACCAAATGGCAGATGCCTTTATTTTAGGGGCGGAAAAAGCAGGTCACACAGCAGTAAAATATAAAACGGCTGAAAAAACGATTGGAGGGTGTAAAGCGTGTAAAGCTTGTTTTCAAAACGGGAAGGCTTGTGTTTTTGATGATGATTTTAATGAACTTGCCTCGCTATTGGAACAGGCTGACGTTCTTGTTTTTGCAACTCCTGTGTATTGTGCTTCTTTTCCTGCACAGCTCAAAGCAGCCATTGATAAGATGTATGCCTTTTACATTGGAAAGCGTCCACTAAAAATTAAGGAATGTATTCTCCTTGCCTGTGGCGATGGAGAGGGCGGACCGGATAGTTACGATGGATTGATTCGCTCTTATGAGCTAATCGCCCGATACCGTAGTTGGTCTGATAGAGGGCAGATTCTCATTTCTGGCGTGAAGGAAAAAGGCGATATATTGAGCACTGACGGACTGCAGAAAGCAGAAGCACTTGGCAGAAGCTTGATTTAATCTCGTTGGTAGCAATGGACTTGTCCGATTCAATCGCACTGACTTATAAATAAAAATCGTTGTTGCGGTGGCTGTATAGTTATGTGCTAAAAGTAAGTAGCTGAACGGCGGTTTTGAAAAATCAAAACTGCCGTTCTCTGTATATTGGAGGGCTTAGTTAAATTCGCCCTTTTTTAGGACCCGGTGGTATCAAGGGAGGTATCGCCGTGTCTATTTTAAATTGTCATGTTTCACGTATAGCTTATGTGTAAAAAAAGTTCACATCCCCCAACGGGATATTACTATAATAAATATGTTATTTAAGTAAGGCAGGAGAAGAATGGTAAAATTAGGTTGATAAATCAATGGTTGACCTATATACTATAGATGAACACCGGTAATTGAATTGAGTATCGTCTTAATCAAGAATGTAGTTCATTTAATACAAATAGGGAGTGTGATATCATGAATATTAATCTCATGGATAGAAAGATGATTAAAATGCCCTGCGCAAAGTCTGTAGGTATGAATTTGGGCGACAATTTGCACAGGGATAGATATTTAGTCGCTTTTGATAAATAAATTCATATATAGGCTTTGTTTCCTTAATTAAATAATAAATTTAAGGAAGTGAGCTTTATGAAATATATAAGAGTTGATAGAATATTACCAGATGATTTAGTTAAAGAAATTCAAAAGTATATCCAAGGTGAATATATATACATACCTTCTATTCCTGAAAAGAGAAAAAGATGGGGTGAAAAATCTAAAAGCCGAGATTATCTAAAAGCCAGAAATGAAAAGATTTTAAACCAATATATAGCTGGGCAATCAATTAGCAATTTAGCTGAAGAATTCTTTCTTTCAGATAGTAGTATTAAGAAAATTGTATATAAAAAAGATAAGTAGATAAAAGCTACCACTCTTGTAATGTGTGGTAGCTTTTGTGTAAAAGATGATATAGAAATGATTATTATCTTTCTTATAAATTGTAGAAGCCTTAAAATGATATTGAAGATAAAATTCATTTAAAAATGGAATTTGTAATTCTTCTCATAGATATTATAACAAAAGGAGAGAATTAAAGTGAATAAAAAAATATCATTAATTCATTCTACAAATTTAGCTCCAGTAGATTATGCTTATGCTGGACGTGTACCTTCAGGAATGGACTTATTATTTTTGGCGGGTGCATGTCCCATTAATAAAAACGGAGAAGTACCCGACTTGAGCGATTATGAGCTTCAGGCAAAGCTTTGTGTAGAGAATTTAAAGGAAGCACTGAAGGACTGTGGGGCTACTTTAGAAGACGTAGTATATACCAGAGTTCTTGTAGCATCTCACGATCAGTCGGATTTGGTAACTGCATGGGAAACAATAAGAAAAAAATTTGGTAATCATGATGTTCCAAGCATCTTATCTGGAGTTACAGTATTAGGATATACAAATCAATTGGTAGAAATTGAAGCAGTAGCAGCAGTAGTAAATAATACAAAATGATTTAGGTATAGAGTTGAATTAATTTACATCATTCTTATTAGATGTAGCACGTAGATAAGTTAATAATATTTAAAGTACCGTATTATTCAGAAATTAATTGTACGGTATTTTTTATGGTCAAGTATTTATTGAAATTCATAAACAAAACATTGGTTGGTTTTATTTTTTTATTTGGTTGTATTTTCTATGGAAGAAACATGTTAGTATATAGATAAATAGTAAAGGATACGCAATAAAAAAACATTTTAAAACGGAGGAATGAAAAATGAAAATTAATGATTTTAAACTTGAATGTTATTTTGGGCTTTATGAGTTTACTGCACCTTATTTGCTAACTCAATCAGACTGTGAATCTATGACTACTAAGGAATTACTTTCTATGGAACCTGGTGCCGAGGAAGCGTATTTAAATCAATGGCTAGGATATACGGAGACATGGGGAGATCCAGAGCTAAGACAATTAATTGCTAAATTATATAAGGATATGACTGCAGATGATGTACTAGTTTTTCACGGTGCTCAAGAGGCTATTTTTGGATATATGAATGTAATGCTTAATGAAGGTGATCATATGATTGCCATGTATCCAAACTATCAGTCTGCGTATGAAGTAGCAAATTCAATTCCAGACTGTGAATTTTCCATGTGGTATATAAAGGATAACGGTACAAAATGGGTTATGGATTTTGATGCTCTTGAAGCATTAATAAAACCAAATACAAAAGTAATTGCCGTTAATTCTCCAAATAATCCAACCGGATATACTTTTACAAATGCTGAAATAAAGCAATTATGTGAAATTTGCAGAAAACACGATATCTATCTATTCTCAGATGAAGTATATAAAGGACTTGAAATGGATGGTGAGAAGAGAGACTGGATGGCTGACCATTATGATAAATGTGTGTCACTAGGAGTAATGTCTAAGTCATACGGACTTGCTGGGCTTAGAGTAGGATGGCTGGTAACAAAAGATCACGAAACCTTAGAAAAGGTTGTTAAATTTAAACACTATACGAGTATTTGTGATTCAGCTCCATCTGAATTCTTATCAAAAGTTGCACTTAAGCATAGTGATGAACTATTGGAAAGAAGCACCAATATTATTAGAGATAATTTAAAGTTAGTTGATGAATTCTTTGATAGATATCCAAGTTTATTTGAGAAAAAAGCAATAACAGCTGGCCCGGTTGCATACCATAAGCTTTTGATTGATATGCCTGTTAAAGATTTTTGTCAGCTTGCTGTTGATAAAAAGGGAGTATTGTTATTGCCTTCCGATATTTATGGCATGGATGATCAATATTTCAGAATGGGGTACGGGCGTAGGAGTGTCCCGGAAAGTTTAGCTAAATTTGAAGAATTCTTAATCGAAGAAAAATTTGTTTAATAATTACTTGGCCAAGCTTATTTGGTCATAAGGAAGTATCAATGATATCATTCAAGAGAAAAAACGGGAAGATATTTTAAAATAGCGATGCATATCGTATTAGAACAGGAAAAGAAAAGATAAAAGTTAGCGGTTACTCTTGCTACTGGTGAAATCAATATTTAGGAGTAGAGATGAATAAAATAGTTACAGTGGATTGGCTTCCGGATAAAAAATCTAAAGAACCGGTTTATCAGCAAATAGTGAATTATATATCTAAAAAGATATCAAATGGAGATTGGGCTATTGGATATTACTTACCTCCTCAGAGAGTGCTTGCAGAAAAATTAAAAGTAAACAGAAGCACAATATCGATTGCCTTAGACATTTTAAAGTCCTATGGAATAATCGAGGGAAAAAGTGGTAAAGGAACTGCTATCATAAGTAACACCTGGTCAATAATGATTTCATCAAACGAAGCGAATTGGGGAAGCTACGTGAAATCAGGATTCTTTAAGGAGAACCTTCCTACAATTCAATTAATTAATAAACTAGAATTTGTAGAGGGGATAACCAGATTAGGAACTGGCGAAATGTCTCCAAAATTATTTCCTAAGGAAGCTATAACGAAAGCCATGAATTCACTTACACCAAAGATGAGCAATTTAAGCTATTTAGGTCCTTTAGGTTTAGATGAATTAAGAGAAACCTTATCATACAGATTAAAATCCTTTGGAATAAATGCAAGTCCTTCTAATATCTTAATTACATCTGGTTCTCTTCAAGCTTTACAGTTAATATCTATTAGCATGCTTAAGCCTAATTCGAAGATATTTTGTGAAATTCCGTCATATATTAATTCATTGCAGGTTTTTCAATCTGCTGGAATGAGGCTTGAAGGAATTACAATGGATAGTGAAGGTTTGCAATACTGGAATATGGGTGAAGACATGAAATGTGGCGATGCTTCTTCTTTACTGTACACTATTCCAACCCATCATAATCCTACTGGCATCGTAATGTCAGAGCAAAGAAGAAAAGAAGTTTATAAATTCTGCAGCAGAAATGCAATTCCAATAATTGAAGACGATGCATATTGTGAATTATATCATGGAGAAAAACCACCTAAATCTATAAAAGCAATGGATGTATCTGGATCTGTATTATATCTTGGCACAGCATCCAAATCTTTAGCACCAGGCCTAAGGATAGGCTGGGTTGTAGGCCCAGAATCAATAATCGAAAGGCTTGGGGATGTGAAGATGCAGTCAGATTATGGTGCAAGTTCATTGTCCCAAATGGTTTTGAATGAAGTATTAATCAATGGCTCATATGATGAATTCCTAATTCAATTTAGAACGATTTTGGTTAGAAGAAAGAATAGGATGCTTGAGGCATTAAATCAATATTTCAAAGATATTGCGAAATGGAATAATCCTACCGGAGGGTATTATATTTGGCTTGACTTTATAGACGAGGTTCCAGTAGAGAAACTGTTTAATGAGGCACTTAATAAGGGGTTGCTGTTGAACACCGGCAATATATATCACGTAAGCAAGACAAATTCTTTAAGACTTTCATTTGCATATGTTGATGAAGAATTAATAAATCAATCAATAAAAGAGCTCTCAAGGATTGTAAGAAGCTTAGTTTAAATATATAAAAAAGGTCTTGCAGATTTTATAAAATAATACAATAATTTAAATAAAGAGAATTACATAATAAATAAGCTGAAAATAGTATTAATATTAAAGAAAGGCAGAGAAAAGCTATGATAAATACCGAACGCCTCTCAATTGTGGAAGCAGTTGAATCGGAAATTGCTACTATTATTGACATTGAAAGTCATAAGGATAATCGGAACTTTCTTTGGATTGGCACTTATGAGGAACATAAAGCCGAGATTGAAGACATTAACCACCTATTGCTTGTCTTTAAATGTAAAAATGATCATGTTATTGTAGGATATGCACTTATAAGATTGGATTTCAAGTCTGAAATTTTTGAGCTAAGGAGAATTGCTATCTCCGATAAAGGAAAGGGTTATGGTAAAGAGGCAATGCTAGCACTTTTAAAATATGCATTTAAAGAAAAGAACATGAATCGTTTCTGGCTTGACGTATATCCAGATAATATTATCGGAATAAAACTTTACGAAGGACTTGGAATGCATTGCGATGGAGTGCTAAGACAAAACTATAAATCGGAAAGAGGTTATCTCGACCAAATTATATACTCTATGTTGAAAAGTGAATATTTCCTAACATTTGGATCGGTTCAGTTACGCCATGAGCCAGAGGGGACGGTTTTCACTGACATAAATACAAACGTCATTTCCGGGTCATAAATTGCTGATGTATAGATCCATGCAGCATGTTAGATTAAGCAAAAGCCAATGAGAGAGAAATGGTGCCTATCTTGAACTCTCTCATTTTTAATTGTTGTAAACTTCATCAATCTGAAAGCCGAGATTTGCTTTTGTAAGGCTTATTTTGTTATTTCGTAATCTAAATTGTGTTTATTAAATTCATTTAGTATTTTGTCATGAACATTTGTTGAGTATACATGTGTTACAATTTTAGAATTAGAAGTGTTAAAATAGCTAATTTCCATCTTGTCAGTAATTTTTATTCGTGCTTTCTTTATATCGTTCCATTTATAAAGTTCTTTCCCACGGGCAACAACAATTAATCCTCTGTCAGAAACACCCTGCTTTGACCAATCAGCAATCAGCAGAACTACCCCAACACATCCCAATATGTAATGTGTTATGTTTTTTGCAAAAATAACTGTAATAATGACAATAACAAGGATTCCCGCTAAAAGTATCAATACTCCCATTAAGTTCTTTTGGGTTTTGATTTTTAAGTCTTTTATATATAACAATTCCTTTATTAAAACTGTAATAATAAGAAACACTGTAATATAATATACAAAATTCACTATACAAACTCCTTTCGAAAAATATAAATTCTCTCTGTGACTGTAAAAATTAATCGCTATTACTTCAAAAATATTTTGATTGGCAGCATATATAGAAAATTTTATCACACAAAAGTTTGATTTTCAATTGTGAACATATCTGTTTTGCTTTCGAACAGTGTTCAAAGACAGAAAGATGATCAATACCTGTACGGAAATGGAAGAATTCAATAATTACTACAAAAATGGCCAAGATCATTATGGAGCATAAATTGAGCCAATAAAAACTTTGTATAAACAGGCACAAAACAACTCCTTCTTGGAAAAGATGCAAATGTAAAAATTTACATACAAATTAAGAAGGAGTAATTTTGTGTCGAAAGTAGCTTTTAAGAGAGCTATACTTTATATCCACATTTAATTAGTTGGTGATATTTCTATGATTTATTATTTACATATTATTAAGGTGGATGGAATTAATTGTTGGAATTTTAATTGTAACTGTGGACCCCTTATTATAAACAGATGTAAAGTTAAAATCATACGCCGAGTCATAATGAAATTCAAGGTTTGCCTTTATCATTCGTAAGCCATTGCTCTTATTAATATCATGGTTATAAGCTGTCAAGGGCTCTTGCAGTATTTTATTAATATAATTTAGCTTTTTATCGTTAACTCCTTTGCCGTTATCATTAACGACAATTTTCAAATATTCATTTTGTTTATTAATTGAAATATTTAATAAGAAATTAGAATTTTTATCATATTTCTCAAATGCATATTTGAAAGAATTCTCTATAATAGGCTGTAAGCAGTTAGATGGGATAGATTCATCTAAGGCTGAATCATCAATATCATAGATTGTTTTTACTTCTTTACTCAAGTTGACCTGTAATAAACTAACATAACTTTTTATAAACTCTAATTCTTCTTTAATAGTTATATATGTTTGGTTTGTCCTACTATTGTATCGTAACAACTTTGACAAATCAATAATAGCCTGATAAGTGTTTATTGAACCTTCTTCGACTGCTAATGCTCCGATGGAATTTAATATGTTAAAAAGAAAATGTGTCGTTATGCAGTTATTTAAAAATGATTTTTCATGAAAGCGTAATGTCTCTTCTAAATGAACTTTTTCTTTTGATAGATTGTCAACTAACTTTTTGTTTACGCTAAATTCAGTATTCCTATTTTTAAAGACAAGATAGTCTAGTATTTCTTTTCCCAATGCACCTATACTATAGCGCATGGCATTAATGCGGCTTAATGGTATGTTGTATTTAATATCATTTGAAGAAAGAAGTATATGCCCAGCTTTTATAAAACCACAAAGTCTATTCATATAAATTAAAGGTTGGTTTACAACTAATACACCATTTTTACAGATGTCTGCATAAGAAGAGTTATAATGATTAGATTCGAAATTCTTCATATTATAGAGTTCACAATTTTCTATATTCTGGTCAATACTGCAACATTTTTTACATGTTTCAGGGAAATTATGCGCTAAAACAATGCAGTCCCCATTGTAGTTAAAAATTGATATAGGTACTCCTTGGGCAATCAATGCAGATTCATGCATTTTCTTAATTACAGGATCATCAGATATTCCTTGAATCCAACAATTATCGAAATGAGAACAAGAATAATCATAATCAAACTTACTTCTTAAATCATAATATGCTGAAGTAGATATAATAATTCCTTCTAACATTTCATCTGAAATATTATTAATTTCATGAGATTGACCTATGTTGATGTGATAAGTTTCGCCAGGGTGTATTTTAGTTAATTTATTATCAATAAATTGTACACCACATCCTCGAGTTATATAGAAAACCTGATTGTCACCAAAATGTATATGCCTTTTCATTTTTAAGTATGGTAATAGTTTAACGACACCAATACTAATATATTTAGTTGGGGATGGTTCATTAAGCCATTCTATTTCACCCCACTCAAATTTTTGAATGTTATTCATATTATTTTCCTTTCTATTTATACAAACCACAGACTATTTTTTTTGTAGTTATTGGGAGTTGTATTATATTTATTCTTGAAAAGTTTATATAAATAATTAGGGCTATTATAGCCAACCATGGTAGCGATTTCTTCTATTGTATAGTTTGTATCTAAAAGCAAGTCTTTTGCTTTAGTGATACGATAATCATTTAAATACTTTGTAAAAGTAGTATTGCAATGTTGCTTAAATAGCCGAGATATATGATTGGTGCTTGTATAAAATACGTTTGCACAATCTTTCAAAGTAATATTACTATTATAGTTTGTTTGTATATAGTCAATTATACTGTTTAATAATTTGTTTTCTGTATAAAAAGAGCCTAGTACATTTTGAACAGCATTATAAAATTGGCTCTTGTCAACAGGCTTTAAAAGAAGATCCTTGACCCCTAAACGTAGAGATCTCTGAGCATATTCAAAGTATCCATAAGCTGTAATAATAATAAAATTGATGGGTTCAGTAATATCATTCTGTATAGTATTAATGACTTCTAAACCATTATAAATAGGAATATTAATATCCATAAAAACAAGAAATGGATGAGCTTTTCTTATGAGTTGTATTGCATCATATCCATTTTCAGCTTCTCCAATGATTTCCAAAGGCAAGTTGTAATGTTTTATTAAAGATTTGATGAGTTTTCTTGATAATTCGTTATCTTCAACAATTATAGTTGGCTTCATTGATCATTCAACCTTTCTTATTATCTTAGCTGGCATTTCAGCATGCATAGGTACTTTTATGGTTTATCCTGACTGCGATACTGCTTGATAATTTTTGTTAAGCGGATTTTTTTATATACTTATATACTAGCACCACTTAGTAGATTTCTCAAGTTGTTTGCTTCAAGTTTCTACATTCTTAGTTTTTATCTTTACAATGGAAAATGTAGCTTAACATACGTAAGTGCCAAATAAGAAAGTGCATTGAAGTAAAAACCGACCTCCCAAAAGTTGATTTTCGGTCTAACTTTTGGGGGTCGGCTCAAGATGCTAAGCTTTTTGATTTATATTATTTTGCAACAACCATAACTTCTACTGGTTCGTTTGAAACTAAGCCTTCATCAGTTACTGCCCTTGCCATAAGTACATATGCACCTTTTTCGGGTGGAGTAAATACAAAGTTCCAATATATCCATCTTTCTATATCTGCACCTTCTGTACTATATGATGTCCAAGTTTCCCCTCTGTCCATAGAGAACTCAACTGCCACAACATTTTGTTCAAGACCATCTGCAAATCCTTCGAATGTAAATGGTTTACCAGATTCAATGATCTGTCCTTCAGCTACCTGACAAATAGCTATATTTGGCTTATTATAATATCCACCGTTTTCTCTTTCCCATCCTCTGTAAAAATAATAATCTTCAATTGGATCATCTACAATATTCAGTTCTACAACTTGTTTAACAAAACTTGAAGCGGCAGCTCCACCAATCCAAATTTGCACAGGATATCCCAAAACTTGTGCAAGTGGCTTTCCATCAATTTCATACACTATATAAGCATTATGATTTAAAAGATGCTCCATGGATGTTGGAATTGAAAATCCATCATTTGCTATCGGATTAAGAACCGTAGCTCCTTCTTTTACACCAGCTTTTTCTAATAAGTAACTAACAGGAACACCGGTTATTTCACAATTTGATAGTAAAGGTCCTCCCATTGGATTTATAGTGCAATGCATAAGCATGGTTGTAGTCTCGCTTGGGGCCTCTGCTATAAGATCGGGTAGACTAATTTCGAACTCATTTTCCACATGTCCTGTAACCTTTATTTTCCATTCATTAAAAACTTTTGGGTCAAGAGGTATATCTGCTAAATCAGCAGCATTTCTCTTATAGTCTTCATCGTAATACATCCAGTTAAAGTTAAAAGTTTCTTCCTGTGTAACTGTTTTGTCTTGTACATATGAAAAATCACCTGAAACATTAGCTATTGGAACAATTCCTCTTAAAACATCATGCTTTACTAAATCCCAAAGCTGCATTCCTTCTCCATCGCCAGTTGCATTATGGCATGTCATACAGTCACCTTCAAATGCATCGGATTTGTGTATGCCATGCATTAAAGTACCAAAAGCATATTTTTCTGTCAAATATCCTGGCGAGTAACTATGACAGTCAATACATTGTTGAACTGTTGTATCCATACCGTAAGGATTTTCAAGGTTAACATGAAGATATGTCATATCATTTAATTGTTTGCCTAAGCTTTCATGACATGAGTTACATCCCCTATTATCAGCATCAAGATAATATGTATTATATGATATTGATTCTCCCGGATTGTGATATACGCCTGCGAAATATTCATCTGGGGTACGCTGAACCTTTATTCCGTTTGGTAGAGTCGCTATTTTTGGAGCGTAATCAATTGCTCTCTGTGCCATATCATTATAAATTTCTTCTATGACAGGGTATCCTGGATAAGGTTCTGGTTCGGATTGAGTTTCATCTTGTTTTGCCATAAATTTAGTCATATCCCCACCAGCCTTTTCTATAGCTTGCTTAACGGCTGTAATTATGGCTGTTGATGAAAGAGTAGCACCTGATACCACATCTACTTCAACATTTTGTTCTGCTAATATTTTTTCTGGAATCTGTGTTAATGCATTATCTGAGATGTCTTCTGTTTCATTATGGTTTACTATTTTAATAGATTCTATTTTAGTCTCCGAAAGCACAACTTCTACAGTCATATCATTTAAACCTTTTACTGTTTCAGTGTATGTACCTGGTTTCATCTGGACAGATGCGGGAACAGCTGTCTCATCAGGAGCCTTAGATGGTGAAGAACAGCCTACTATAGATAAGACCATTGCAATAACTATAATAAAACAAAGTAATCTACGAATGTTCATATATAATCCCTCCTTATTACTAAATTCCTTTACTTGAATTATATATGAACTAATGAAAGTTAAAATGCAGTTATCACAACAAATTTATGCGTTTTTTCACAGTTGTTTTTTAACTATTGGAATCTGTAGTTTTATCATCATATCACGTCCATCATATAAAAATGCGGGAGTTTCAAATAAAACTTCACCTATATAATCTCCAACTATTTCATAATCATTTTTATTTATATAATCAAGAAGCTGTTTTAAACATTCTGTTTCTCTATATTTACCATTTTCAGATATCATACCATCACAGTAAATACAAAGATAGTCATTTTCAGGAATTATATCAACAGGGGTATTAATATAATCATTATCTATAAAAACAAATGCTTTGCTTACTATTAAATTATTATTTCGTAAATCATCTTTTGATATTATGCATCCAATATTATGGAATAGTGTTAAATTAAGATTGCTTTCTAAAAACTCCTGTTTCACATGTCTTAGACACAAATCCCATGTTAGTAATGTTTCATCTGCGGAATTATTTATATCATCAATTAAAAATTTGATTATATCAAACCTTATGATGGCTCTCTTTTTTATATGCTCCAAAATCACTTCGTTGCAAACAGGTTTTGATTTGTATGCTTTAATAGTTTCAGATATTCTCTGAGCTTCCTGTTTTGATAATTGTAACTTGTGTATTTTATTTGATAGTAGTTCTATCTGTTTATTAATTAAATTTAGTAAGTAGTCAACATCTTGTTTTTCCATTATTTGTTTTATTTCTTGCAGAGAAAGTCCTATGGATTTTAAAAATGTAATCATATCTAATCGTGATGACTGTTCAATAGAATAGTATCTATAACCTGTCCTTTTGTCAATAATATGCGGAATAATAAGTCTATACTCATGATAAAGGCGTAAAGTCTTTTCAGAAATTCCATGAAGTTTTGCCATTTTTCCAATACTTAATTTGTCCATAAAAATCACCCTATAAGTTATTGTAATATTACAACTGTTGCATATTGTACCATATATAACGTGTTTTGTAAAATGTTTCACATATTTTGTCGTAATTACTTGACTTTACCCTTGGGGTAAGATTTAAAATATGAAATAAGTAATAACTTTTAATAATATTAAATGGAGGTTATACATATGGACACCCTAAATTCCAGACTACTTATTGTTACATGCGAAGAATCATTTGTTAAGCATGATTTTGTAACACTTTATGTTCCTTTAGGTAAAAGATTAACAATACAGGTAGCAAATGACAGTATAGATTTAAATGTAAAGGATGTGTGTATGATAAAACCAAAATTAAAGCATAGGTTATTTTGTAGTGAGAAAACAGTAGTTGCATGTATAATGCTTGAACGTTCAATTGCATATAGTTCATTAATGCCTATGATTACAAGCTGTAATATGCTTTTTGAATTTCTTGTAGAATGCCAACATACTGATGAATGTATTGAGTATCTTAGTTTCTCTTATGAAAGTGGAGAGGATGTTATAGAACTTGCCAATTTCATATGTAAAGAGAATATGCAAAAGAAAACATCTTATAAAGCAGCTATAAAGGCTGCATTAACAAGTATTTTTGTAATTCTGTTAAGGAATTATACAGTTAATTCTTCATTAAAAAACATACCATCTAATAGTCAGTTTTCATTGATTATTGGGTACTTATGTGAGAATTATAGAAATGCAACCTTAAAAGAAACAGCCAAACATTTTAATTATCACCCTAATTCCATATCCTCTATTATTAAGAAAAACCTTGGAAAGAGTTTTTCTGAGGTTTTACGTGACATTCGCCTTAAAAATGCATGTATGCTTTTAAAAGAAACAAATTTAACTATATGTGAGATTGCTTCTCTATGTGGTTATGAGCATATGACTAATTTTTATAATACATTCAAGTCAAAATATGGGATTACCCCAAAAGTGTTTAGAAAAAGATCAAAAATGTATTTAAGTGATATACAGAATAACAATAAATTTAAAAAGCCCCTTAAAACTATTTATAATTAAAAATTTTGTGACAGGGAGAAAGACTAATGCTAAAAAAATTTACCAATTTTTTAACAAGCCTTAAATTTGGAATTATCTTGTTCGTGATGATAGCTGTATATTCAATAATTGGTACAGTTATACCTCAAGGAATGGATATAGAGTTTTATTTGCATCAATATAAGACGTTTGGCAGTCTTATGGTTTCTTTGCAATTTGACCATGTGTACAGTTCGAATATTTACATAGTAATAGTATTCATTTTCATAATAAACTTGGTAGGCTGTACGCTGAAAATATTGCCTGTTCAATTAAAGAAAATGAAAAATACGTATGTTCCTAAAAGTGGAAAAAACAATGAAAATCTTTATGAGAATGGGATGGATATTGAAAATGTTAAGGAAATGCTAAAAAAGAAAAAGTTCAAAATTGTAGACACTGAAGATGGTATTTATGCAATTAAACACAGCTTGGGTCATATAGGTTCATCAGTAACTCATCTAGGAATTGTTGTAATAATTTTAGGTGCTGTTTTAGGGAATATGTTTGTGCATGAAGGATATGTAAACTTAATACCTGGCGAAATTAAAGAATTTAAAGAATTTGGATTTTCTCTTGAATTAAATGATTTTTATATGGACTTTAGAGAAGACGGTTCAATTGAGCAATACTACAGCGAATTAACTGTTTATGAAGGTGAACAAAAATTAAAGGAAGAAAAAATTTGGGTAAACAATCCTCTTAGCTATAAAGGTATGTACTTTTACCAGTCTAATTATGGTTGGGCAAGCAATATGCAGATTAAGGATAAAGATGGCAGCGTGCTTTTTGAAAGTATATTAAAGGATAATCCTCATGCTTTTTATGAGCCAGAAAATCTTATAATAGTTTTATATGGTTTTTTCCCTGACTTTAGTATGGATAGATATGGTAACCCCATAACCTTATCTCAGCATATGAAAAATCCCGCTTATGCAGTAGCGCTTTACAATGAAGAAAGTTATGTGGATTCATATATAGTGACTCCGGGAGAACCTATAGAGTACAATGACTTAACAATTAAGTTTGTTGATTCTGTTTTATATACAGGATTACAATACAGACAGGATTTTGGTTATTACTATGTATTGGTGGGAAGTATAATTTTGACCTTGGGAATACTTTTATCATTTTATTTTTATCCGAAATATATATTAATCTCATCTGAATCTGTAATTCCTGTAACAAGACAAAATACTTGGGGATTTACGATAAAAATCAAAAGAATATTGAAAGAACAAAATAAATGTAAGGGGGAAATACAATGAATATAGTTTTCTTTGAAGAAGTAACATTTACCATAGCATTTTATATATATATTGCAGCATCCTTGGGATTTTTCGTTTTTCTTGTGGGAGGCAAAGAGAAGGTTGGTAAATTTGCCGTGAATGCAACAGTAGTAGGATTTATTGTTCACACAGTGGCAATGATTCTTAGAGTAGTAGAATCAGGAAGACTGCCTTTTAGCAATCAGTTTGAATTTGCAAGCAGTTTTACATGGGGCATAGTTTTATGCTATTTGATTATTCATTTTTACTATAAATTTACGTCAGTTGGTGCATTTGTAATGCCACTTGCATTTTTAATGATGGGATATGCATCTGTTCTTCCAAAAGAAATAAAACCCTTAATGCCTGCTCTTCAAAGTAATTGGCTTTCATTCCACGTAGGATCTGCAATTATTTCTTATGGCTCCTTTGCAGTTGCATGTGGTTTGTCCATTATGTATTTAATTAGCAGTAAAAATATGAAAAGTGTAAAAAGTAAAATTTTGCCTGATGAAGAAGCTTGTGATCACTTAAGCTACAGAGTTATTGCATTTGGATATATGATGTTGACAGTTGTAATAGTCTCCGGTGCTATTTGGGCAAAATATGCTTGGTCAAGATTCTGGGCATGGGACCCTAAAGAAACATGGTCACTGATAACTTGGCTAATATATTCAGTATATCTGCATCTTAGATTTAACAGAAACTGGAAGGGAAAACTTGCAGCATGGTTTGCAGTAATCGGATTTATATGCGTAATATTTACTTTTATAGGTGTAAATGTATTGCTACCAGGCCTACACAGTTATAAATAGTAATATTGGTTAGAAGGTGAATTATGCTGTTAAAACATGTTAAGGACAAACTTATTTATAACTATAAAAGGAGGATTACATGAATCATATATCCTGGAATACAACAAAAAAGTGTAATTTATATTGCAAGCATTGTTACAGGGAATCAGGACCGGAAAAGATGGATGATGAACTATCGACTGATGAAGGAAAAAAACTCTTGGACCAAATGGTTAAAGCCGGAATGAAAGTTATAGTTTTAAGCGGTGGAGAACCAATGATAAGAGATGATATATTTGAACTTATAAGCTATGCCAAGTCCATAGGCATGACTATACTTATGGGCAGCAACGGAACTCTTATTGACAAAGAAAAGGCAGAAAAACTTAAAGGTAGCGGCTTAAGCGCCATTGCAATAAGCATAGACAGTTTAGACCCTGAAAAACACAATAGGTTTAGAGGTTCCAACACAGCTTTCCAAAAAGCTATAGAAGGTGTAAATAATTGTGTAGAAGCAGGGATAAGAGTTCAATTAAACTGTACTGTTACAAAACAGAATTTAGAAGAAATAGAAAATATTGCGGATTTTGCTTCAAATTTAGGAGCTGCATCAAGTCACATGTTATTTTTGGTTGACACAGGAAGAGGTAAAAATATAAAGGAAGCTTCGTTGGATATTAAAGAATACAAAAAAGCAATCAATAGAATTATTGATAAGGATTTAGAGCTTGACATGCTGGTTAAACCTACATGTGCCCCCCAATATAAGGTTGAATCATTGTTAAGGGGTATTGAGTCATTAAAAAATACTACCAGAGGATGTATTGCAGGTGTAAGTTACTGCTCAATACTGCCTAACGGAGACGTGCATATATGCCCCTATGCACCGGTAAAGGTTGCAAGCATAAGAGAAGATACATTTGATTATATTTGGGAAAACAATGAAATTTTTAATAAATTAAGAGATTATAAAAACTATAAAGGACAATGCGGTCATTGCCAATATATAAATATCTGTGGAGGCTGTAGAGCAAGAGCTTTCAGCAATACCGGAGACTGGTTGGAAGAAGACCCATATTGTCTATTATCAGGAGGCGTAAATGAAATATAAAATGTTAAATGTAAAAGATTTAGCTACAATTGCAATGTGTGTAGCGATTGCTGTGGTTTTGGGAAAAGTTGTTGGAGTATTCCATAAAATTCTTCCGTTTTCCCGAGGTGTTATCAATGCACCGTTCTTTAGTTTTATCATAGCAATGATGTTGTACAAAGTAAGAAAACCGGTAGCAGTATCTTTGTTTGCGGTTGCGTATGGCTTCATGATGGCAAGAATGTCAATCTTTGCAACAATCTCAATAGCAGCAGGAGGAATTGTGGCTGATATAATTATTAGTATTATCCTTAGAGATTTTAAATCTGATACTAAGATTGCAATTTTTGCACCTATTTATTCAGTATGCGGAATTATTGCAACCTTTATAATGACAACCTTCTTCATAAAAAGTTCCTTGTATAGCTTTGGAGGAACTGTAGCCGTGGTTATAAGCGCTGTATCAGTTTATGGAGCCGGAGCCATAGGAGCATTCTTTGCAATGAAGCTGTATCAGACGAGGCTTAGTAAATGCTTACCAAACTGACAGTAGATTATCAGCTTAATGCTGAATATGAAAATATGGCTGACAGAGTATATACGCTGACTCATTCGGATTATACTGGACAAAGAATTTTATTTATAGGCAACCAAATAGACAAAGATAGACTTAGCAAGTGCAGAGACGAAGTGGAAGGAAGATGGATTAAAGAAAATTGTAAATTTGAACTCCAAATTACATGTAATTTATATTCAGAACACAGCTTACTTACATTACAAGAAAGATATGAAAAATTCAAATCTCACATTGTAAGAGCAATTACTGCAATTGTTAACGGTGATAAGGATTACATACTAAAAAATAACTGCGCAGAAAGTAACGTAAATGTAAGATATATTTCTGATTCAAAAAAATTTGTAGAATACAGAGGAAATGTAAGCGATTATTTAAAATAAGTTCAGTATTTTTATAGACCATCAAATAAAGACACCTCAGGGTGTCTTTGTTTTGTTAAATATTGAATTTCCAAGGTACATATAGTTTTATTTATGTAAGAAGTTTAAGCTGAATTACAATAACATACCATGGATTAGAGTGATTTAGATAGAATAAGGTTAATATAGTAGATTGAAAAAAACTAAGTGGTTGATATAATTGAAATGCAATAAGATATCTACGTAGTATATCAACATTTTAATAATATGGAGGAAACATAATGGAGAGTAATGGTAATATTATGTATGACGACGGAAGAAAGATAACAAATTTAGAATTTAGATTTGGTCCCGTTGGATCAGCTATCCCAATGTTATTTTTCATCGTATGGGCAATCGTTTGTAGTTTTAAGAATATTGCTAATGAACAGAGTTTAATAATTGGAGCTGTAATTGGTTTAGGCTTAGGATTGCTTATTTGTAAAAGTTCTGCCGAAAAATATTTAAAGGCTGTTACTGAAGGAATGACTCAGTCAGTTGCAGCTGTAGCCATTATTGCATGGTTTTGGGCTGGAATTTTTGCAGCGGTGTTACAAGTGGGTGGCTTGGTAGATGGATTGGTATGGGCAGGCGTTTCAACAGGAGTAAGTGGGTCTGTTTTTACCGTATTAACATTTATATTAGCAGCGTTATTTGGAACAGCTGTAGGTACTGGATATGGTACTTTAGTTGCGTTCACTATGTTAATGTATCCGGCAGGTGTTTTAATGGGTTCACATCCTTTAGTTCTTCTTGGCGCTATATTAAGTGGTTCAGCATTTGGAGACAATCTCGCACCTGTATCAGATACGACTATTATTTCAGCTGCAACGCAAGATACAGATATTATGGGCGTTGTTCGAACTAGGTTTAAATATTCTATTGTAGCAGCTTTTTTTGCAATAATTTTGTTTTTTATATTTGGCAGCTCTAAAACAGGGGTTATTGCAGACGCTAATTCATTAGAAATGATTAATGAATATATTAATCCAAAAGGACTTTTATTACTATTTCCTTTTGCACTTGTACTATTGTTGGCTTTCCGCGGAAAAAACCTTATTGTTTCAATTTCGTGGGGAATCGTCACTGCAATAATTATTATATTGGTTGCAGGTTTTGGTACAATGGAAGACATCCTGTGGTTCGATGTTTCAAATGGAACATTAGTTGGGGCTGTAGTTGATGGTGTTAGTGGTTACTTGCATATGTGTGTGCTGTTATTATTAATCATGTCATGTGGCTATTTAATAACTGCAGGAAACCTTATGAGATTAATGGAAGAAGCTATATTAAAGAAAGTGGGAAGTTCAGTTAAAAAGGCAGAGTTGGCAATTTGGACTATAGTTTCTATTCTAAATGCATTGATGAGCGTTAATGCGGCCGCAGAGATTACAGCTGCACCATTTGTAAAAAGCATTGGTAAAAGATTTAATATACATCCCTATCGTAGAGCTAATATGTTAGATGCGATTACTGCAGCAGGAGGATTTATTCTACCTTGGAGCGGTGGAGTACTTTTAGCGACTACAGTAGTAAATGGTATGTTGGATAAATATCCTTTTTTAACAAGTGTAACACCGGGGGAAATTTGGTATTTAGCTTTTCACGGATGGATATTAGTGCTTGTAATGCTGTTTGCAGCTCTAACTAGTTGGGACTTAAAATATATTGGAGAGGACGGCAAACCGTCAAAAGTAAATTCGAAAAAAGAATTATGTAAATAAAAAAAATAATGTAAATAAAATAGGAGTTGAAAAAAATGAAAGGAAAAATGAAAGCTATTGTTAAGACAAAGGCTGCACCTGGAGCAGAATTGAAGGAGGTAGATATTCCTAAAATAGGGCCTAAAGAAGTTTTAGTAAAAGTACATGCAGCATCAATTTGTGGGTCTGATTTGCACATATATCAGTGGGATAAATGGTCACAAAGTAAAGTGAATCCGCCTGTTACTATCGGGCATGAATTCTCAGGAGAAGTTGTTGAGCTGGGTTCTGATGTTACAACGTTGAATGTAGGTGATATTGTATCCTCGGAAACTCATTTTGTGTGTGGGCATTGTGAACAATGCAGGACAAACCAAGCGCATATTTGTCCCAACACTGTCATACTAGGGATTAATGTTAATGGCGTTTTTGCCGAATATGTTGCAATACCTGAAGCAAGCGCATGGAAAAATACATTAGATGTGGATCCTGCATATTTAGCAATTCAAGAACCTCTTGGCAATGCGGTACACACGATTTTATCTGGAGATACAGTAGGAAAATCAATTTCTATTGTAGGATGTGGCCCTGTAGGAGCATTAGCAATTCCTGTAGCAAAAGTAGCTGGAGTTAAAACACTAATTGCTGTGGAGCCAAACGAATATCGAGCTAAGTTAGCTTACAAGCTTGGTGCAGATATAGTTATTAACCCGCTTAAAGATGATCCAATAAAAGCTATAAAAGAAGTTACTGATGGACAAGGTGTAGATATTGTTGCAGAGATGTCAGGCAATCCAATTGCACTAAAACAAGCATTAAAGTATGTAAAACCTGGCGGCAGAATTTCCCTTTTAGGATTAGCAAGTGAAGAAATATCACTGGATATTGCAAATGATGTAATTTTTAAGGGCATTACAATAAAAGGGATTGTTGGGAGACGGCTGTTTGAGACATGGTACCAAGTTAAAGGAATACTAGAATCTAAAGACTTTAATATTATGCCAGCAGTTACTCATAGATTTAAACTTGAAGATTTCGAAGAAGCATTTGATTTGATGCAAAAAGGTAATAGTGGTAAAATTGCACTATATCCAGATAACGAGATATTTAATAAATACAGCAAATAAATGCTCGTTATATATACGGAGGTAAATTATATAAATGTTTAGCCAAAAATTATTTTTGAAAGAAATTGAGGAAAGCAAAGCGAAAGGGATGTATAAGCCGTTGCCAGTTCTTCAAAGTGCAAATGGTGCAGAAATTGTGTTGGACGGTAAAAAAACGATTAACTTAAGTTCAAATAATTATTTAGGATTGGTTGATCATCCTGAGGTAAAAGCAGCAGCTATTCAAGCAATCGAAAAATACGGTGTTGGTGCATCCTCAGCAAGAAATATTATAGGAAATACAGACTTATACGAAGAATTAGAGCTAAAATTGGCAAAATTTAAAAACGAAGAAGCAGCACTGGTTTTTCAATCGGGATTTACAGTAAATTTGGGCTCCATACCAATAATTGCTGGTGAGGGTGATTTGATTATATCCGATGAACTTAATCACGCTAGTATTATTGATGGAACTAGGTTTAGCAAGGCAAATAAAATAATAATACGCCATATGGATATGGAAGACTTAGAAAAAAAGTTAAAAGAAAATCGTGCAAAATATAAAAATGTTTTAATTGCAACAGATTCTGTATTTAGTATGGATGGTGATATTGCTCCATTACAGGACATGACATTTTTAGCGGAAAAATATGACTCTTTACTTTATGTTGATGATGCTCATGGTACGGGAATTTTGGGGAAGAAAGGTCGAGGTGTCGCTGATCACTTTGGCTTAACCGGTAAAATTGATTTTACAGTAGGAACATTATCTAAGGCGATTCCTGCTGTAGGTGGGTATATTGTTGGATCAAATTTAATGAAAAACTGGCTTGAGAGAAACTCAAGACCAATTTTATTTAGTACTTCTATTCCGGCAAGTGCAATAGCTGCATCAATTAAGGTAATAGAACTACTTGAAAAATCAGAGGATATTAATAATATACTATGGGAAAATACAAATTATTTTAAAGATGGGTTAACTAAACGAGGAATTAATATTGGTAATAGCAAAACTCCTATTATTCCAATAATGATTGGTGATGAGGAAAAGGCAAAAAACTTTAGCCAAAAACTTAAGGAATGTAATATTTTAGCGTCATCTATTGTTTTCCCCGTAGTACCAAAAGGAAAAGCTCGCGTACGCTGTATTATAACGGCAAATCATACGAAGCAACAATTAGACTATTGCATTGACAATATTGAGAAAATAGCAAAAGCAATGAGAGTTATAAAATAATTATATAACTTTTATAAAAAGGATACAAATTTGTCAACAGCCGTTAGATACTTTCTTATTGCAGATAGTGTAAATAATGAAAACTGTTTGCTGTAGGAATAAAACGCGTCTTTTGTCAATAACATTTTAAAAAGTCTAGGCATAATAAAAAAGATGATTTCTGTGTTCAACAGGAGTCATCTTTTTGAGTTGAATTGGGGCTAGAATTAAATTGAATTGTTTATAAACATGTTGTAAAATGATATATCAGATGAAAAAAGGAGTTACTATGAAAAAAACAATAGGGATTTTTGCTCATGTGGATGCAGGGAAGACTACTTTCACAGAACAACTTCTTTATAATACAGGCAGTATACGAAATTTAGGAAGAGTTGATCATAAAACTTCAAGCATGGATACCGACGAAATAGAACAGAGCAGGGGAATTACGATTTTTTCTGATCAAGGTATTTTTCAATTTAATAATGATACCTATTATATCATAGATACCCCCGGACATATGGATTTCTCGGCAGAGACTGAACGATCTATGTCTGCCCTTGATTACGCAATTTTAATAATAAGCGGGAGCTCGGGCGTTCAAGCTCACACTACGACATTATTTAACTTATTAAATTCATACAATATTCCTACTTTTATTTTTATTAATAAAGCTGATATAGATAGTTTTAATCTGCAAGGAATAATAGCTGACATTAAAGACAAGCTTACTTGTGATATACTATATCTTAATTCAGTTAAGGATATAAATAATCAATGCACCGCTGAATTTGTAGCAGACAGAGACGATAATTTTTTAGAATCTTATTTGCAAGAAAATTATAATTCAGAAGACTTAATAGTAGCTGCTATCAATATAATAAAAAAGAGAATTTGCTTTCCTCTAATGGCAGGCTCTGCCTTAAAGGGGATTGGAATAGATAATTTTTTAGAAGTATTTTCTAAGCTGACTAAAACTGAATATCAAGAGAAAGAAGACAACAATTTTGTTGGAAAGGTCTATAAGATACGCCATGATGATAAGGGAATACGACTTACTTTTATAAAGGCGCTATCAGGGAAATTGCGCATTAAGGATGAATTTACATTCATAAAAGATGGCCAAGCTTCATCTGAAAAAGTAAATGAAATAAGAGTATATAATGGTAAAAAATATGAAACTAAAAATGAAATATCAGCAGGAGACGTATTTGCTGTTGTAGGCTTCAAATCTCCTGTATGTGGTACGATGATAATTTCAGGTGAAACAATAATAGAGCAAGCTAGTAATTTTCACTTGACTGCAGCTCTTAAGTCGAAGGTAAACATATTAGATAAAACAGATGTAACAATATTGATGGAAAAACTGCGAATATTAGAATCTGAAGATCCGGCGTTATCAGTTACCTATAGAGAGGAAACGGAAGATATATTAATTAGTATAATGGGAAGGATTCAGCTTGAGATATTAGAAAATGTTATGAAGTCTAGGTTTGGGATATCAGTTGGTTTTGAAAAACCGCAGGTTGAATACAGAGAAACAATATTATCAGCGGTAACGGGGTATGGGCATTTTGAACCACTTCGCCATTATGCAGAAGTGCAGCTAGATCTGGTACCAACTGCCCGCGGCAGTGGAATCACCTATGAGAGTCAGTGCCACGTTGACAACTTGATTCTAAATTATCAAAATACAATAGAGAATCATACATTTGAAAGAGTCCATAAAGGAGTGCTGACCGGTTCTCCAATAACGGACATAAAAATAATTTTAATGGATGGACGTTCTCATATTAAACATACTGAGGGCGGCGATTTTAGAGAAGCTACCTATAGAGCAATAAGGCAAGGTTTAGAAAAAGCAGAATCTATTTTATTAGAGCCATTTTACAGTTTTGAGATTTATGCTGAAGAAACTTATATGGGAAAAATTATGTCTGATATACACAAATTAAGGGGCAATTGTGAACCACCAGTTCTTAATTGTGGAAATGTTTATATAAAAGGAAGAGGGCCTGTGGAATCTTTTATGGATTACAGTATAGAGCTAATGTCATTTACTAAGGGTACAGGAAGCATGAGCCTAATGTATGATGGATATGACTTGTGCGAAAATTCAATTGAAGTAATAAATAAAATAGGATATGACAAAGAAAGAGATGTAGAGAATACATCAACGTCTGTTTTTTGTACAAAGGGAACTTCTTATACTGTGCCGTGGTATGAAGCAGAGAAGTACATGCATACGATTAATTAATACCAAATTATATATGGTGATGATTGATAAGTTTTGATGGGTTTACATGAATCATGCAGTGTTTAACTCCAGCAATATTTTTCTCGATTTCGTTATGAATGGAATGGGCAACATTATGGGAATGCACAAAGCTAGTATCTTTGTTTAACGTTATTTCCAAATCAACATATATTTTTGAACCATATTGACGTGTCTTAATAACATCAATAGCCAATACCTCTTTATTGATGTTAATAATCTCCTCTATTGTAGATATTATTTCAGAAGAGCACGAAGTATCTATTACCTTTTTACAAGCATCTACACAGATTTCAAAAGCAGCTTTAAATATAAAAAGAGAAATAATTAGGCAGGCAATTGCATCTACCGCAGGATAGCCTAAACGAATTCCTATAATTCCAATTAAGCTGCCTACAGATGATAAGGCATCAGTTCTGTGGTGCCAAGCGTCAGCCACCATTGAAGATGAATTTATTTTTTGGGCGCATTTTATGGTAAAGTGATACATCCATTCTTTGGTCCCTATAGAAATTGCAGCTATAATAATAGCGGATGTATTGAGCAACAAATTCTGTTTAAGTGTTTCCACAGGATGAAGCAACTTTTGAAATCCATCCCATCCAATCCTGCCTCCAATTACAAAAAGCATAATTCCTAATAAAAATGCTATTATGCATTCAATTTTTTCATGTCCATAGGGGTGACTTTTATCAGCGGGTTTATTAGAAAATTTTATTCCAAGTAAAACGACAAATGTACTGAAAATATCAGTTAGCGAATGAATTGCATCACAAATCAAACTTGTGGAAGAAATTAAGAATCCAAACAAGCCTTTAAAAACAAATAGTAATAGATTTATAATCATACTCTGTAAAGATATTTTATATGCTAAATGTGATTCTTCTGTAGTCATTATTTTACCACCTATTTGAATAGTGAGATTTGCCAATAATTAACGCCATTAATTACTTCCATTATATGAAAATGTAATGTATTAGTGATAGGAAGGATAAGAAGTTTATAAGAAATTGTTATCTACGTGTTATAGAATTTAAGCCCTACAAACTAAAAAGCCATCTCATCAATTTTGAGATGGCTTCTTAATTTTAAATTTTATAACTCTTTGGCAAGTTCATATGCATTCCAAATAGAATACATAATATTGTGAACCTTTTGAGAGTCGCCTATGTTGTGTACAATTAAATCAGTATTTTTCAAACTTTCAAATAAACCATTGTTTTCTTTATAGCCGACAGCTGAAATAACAGTATCAACCGAAATGCTTTTAGTTCCATCTGCATTCTCATAAGTAACTGATCCATTATCAACGGATACAACCTTTGTACTTTCAAGCACAGTTACTTTGTGGAATTTCAGCAGATCTTCCAGCATGAAATGATTCATGTGAGGCAATGCATTGGCACCTCCGAGTATTTCAGGTGCAACTTCAATTATTGTAACATTTGCTCCTTGCTGTGCAAGCCATAATCCTGTTTCACATCCTACAAGTCCACCACCTATAATTGCAATATCCTTTCCGGTTTTTGCTTTGCCCAATAATACTTCATTAGCCAATACTGCTTTGCCATTACCTCCGAAAGGTATTACAACAGGAGTAGAACCGGTTGCTACAATAACTTCATCTGCTCCATAAGAAGATATTGTATCTTCTGTAACATTACAATTCAAATTCACTTCGACATTCAACAGTTCCAATTGTTTTTTATACCAGTTGATTAAAGCTCTGTCATAACGCTTAAAGTGGGGAACACTTCCCGGAATAAGATTGCCTCCAAGCTCACCGCTTTTCTCGCAAAGAATTACCTTATGACCTCTTTCAGCTAGAACTCTGGCCGATTCCATACCGCTGGGGCCACCGCCTATTACTAAAAATTTCTTTATTTTATGTGCTGGAACAAGACCGTAAATTTTTTCTCGACCGCAAGCAGGATTAACCGCACAACTAACCGGACCGTGTCCTATTCTTCCAAGACATCCCTCGTGGCAGCCAAGGCACGGTCTTATTTCATCCAGTCTTCCTGTACGAATTTTTTCCGGATAATAAGGATCTGTTAATAATTGTCTGCCCAGACCAATAATATCGCAGCTTGTTTTTAGTGCTTCAACAGCAAGCTCAGGGTTTTCCATTCTTCCTGCTAAAATAATCGGAACATTTATATGCTTTTTAAGTATTTCTCCAAATTCACGATACATTCCTTCTTCAAAATACATCGGCGGATGATTCCAGTACCAAGAATCGTATGTACCTGCATCAACATTAAGTGCGTCATATCCTGCTTCTACTAAAATTTTAGCAGCTTCAATTCCTTCTTCAATATCTCTGCCGGCTTCTTCATATTCTTCACCTGGAAGACCGCCTTGGCGAAGACCCTTCATACAGCTTTTAAGACTGTACCTCAATGAAACTGGAAAATTCTTTCCGCAAGCTGCTTTGATTCCTTTTACAATATCTGTTGCTAATCTTAATCTATTTTCTAATGATCCTCCATATTCATCGGTTCTCTTATTAAAAATAGGAATTGCAAACTGATCCAAAAGATATCCTTCATGAACTGCATGAATTTCAACTCCGTCAAAACCCGATTTTTTAGAAATAACTGCTGCCATTACAAATTTTTGAATCAAATTTTTTATTTCTTCTTTTGTCATTTCCCTATGAATTATCTTAGGATCAAAGCGATTTTCATTTTCCGAAGGAGCAATACATTTGCTTACAAACCCAGGTAATGCACTTCTTCCCAATCCGCCTGTCAATTGAATAAATATTTTTGTGCCGTATGCGTGAACACGTTCGTTCATCTGATACGCAGCATGAATAAAAGCCAATGGTGTTTGTGTTGGGCAGGGCAGTCCAGGTTTTGATAAACCTTCTATATTAATATCCACGCTGCAAATACCTGTAATAATCAGTCCAATTCCGCCTTTTGCTCTTTCAACATAATAATCTTGGATTCTTTGATTAAATGCACCAAATGCATCTGCATATCCAACAGGTCCCATCGGTGCCATTGATAATTTGTTTTTCAGCACAACATTACCAATTTTAGTGGGTTCAAAAAGCTCAAAATATTTCATATTGTTCCTCCCTTTATTTTTTATATATTTAAGATAACGAATTCGCCGAACCGGTTATCTTAAATATAATATATATAAATTTTTAACAAATGTCAATAATTTATTTTTTGACAATTGAAAAAAATGTTTTTTTATTATATATTAGTCTAGTAAAGAAACAACTAAAGGAGATTGTATATGAAAGAAAAAACGTCTAGGACATTGCAGGCTGAAAATACAAAGAATAGAATTTTAGATGAAGCGTTAAAATTAATGAAGCAAAAAAACTATGATGATATAAGTATTAAGGAAATTTGCAAGAATGCCGGTGTATCTGTAGGGGCATTTTACCATCATTTTATAAGCAAATCTGGAATTGTTATAGCCGCTTATGAAAGAACAGATGTTTTTTTCGAGACAGATGTTATTAAAAGAATAGATAAATCTAATATTAAAAAAGCTATTGTTTTGTATTTATGCGAACAAGCAGCCTATGCAGAATATACAGGAATAGATGTTATAAGAAATATTTACAAGGCACAAATGGATAATGGAAGTATGTTTTTCTTATCCAAAGATAGGGCTTTGCCGAGAGGATTACATGATTTAATTGTAAGCGGGCAGGAAACTGGGCAGCTGTCAAAATCAAAAAGTGCAGATCAAATAACAGATGAGCTGTTAATAGTAGGAAGAGGGGTTATATATAATTGGGCTTTATGTTCCGGTAACTATCCAATATCAAAAAAACTGGCTTCAATTGTAGATGGATATTTAAGCAGCCTATAAAAGGTTTCGAAAAACAATTTGAATTATATAATTATATCAGCACAATATTTTGTAACAAATAACAGCTTTCAAAAATGAATGCTGTTATTTATTATACTACTATATAAATTCGTTCGCCCAATCTTGCAGTTCATTTATAAATCTCGCTAAATGGAACCCGTCGCAAACAGCATGGTGTACTTGAATTGATAGTGGGAGCACAACTTTTTCGTTCTCGGAAAAATATTTTCCGATTGTAAAGATGGGCGGGAAGAAGTCATATCCATTTTGTAAATTTAGATTAAACCCGGTAAATGAAACCCATGGAATACAAGAAACATTGAACAGGTTATTTCCATTTGCAGGCTTTGAAACGTCTGCTCTTTCATTGCCATATGTTTTCATATCGCTAAGGTAGCTATTATAAAAAAGTTCGAAATTTTCTTCGTATTCTGTCCAGACTTCGCTGATTTTCTCTGTTTTATCATGAAATACAGTGAAGCAGGGATTGGTTTTATCATACCATCCGATATTGCCGTTGCTGTCTTTTGCCATGCGAAATTCACTATGACGATTCACAATATAAGAGATTCCATAAAGTATTACGGGGAAGATTTTTAGTTTTTTCCCCTTTATCTGTTTTAGCAGCTTGGTTATATCAAGGTTGACACACATGCTGTATGTGCATGGGACATCAGTTGAGTAATGCTTGAAAGCGTCAGCGCGCTCCCAGCTTTTTATATCAATTTTATTAAAAGCCATTTAATCTTCCTCCGAATATGTTTTTTATTACCTTGTAGTAGGTCATTTTTTGAAGCCACTTGAAATTGCGTTATGGGGGCATATATTTTTACATTCGCTGCATCGTATGCACTCTGTGCTGTTGATGTTTTTAGTAATTTCTACGTTCATTTTGCAGTTTCTCTCACATATTTTGCATCCGGTACATTTTGTTTTATCAACATCCATTTGATAAAAACTAAATTTGTTAAATAATGCGTATAGTGCACCGAGAGGGCAGAGATATTTGCAAAACGGGCGATATGTAATAATGGAAAAAATTATAATCGCAAGCAATACGCCAAGTTTCCAAAAAAATAATGCACCTATGGTGTTTTTTAATTCTTCGTTCATTGCCAAAAGCGGAATGCCGCCCTCTAACGTCCCGGCAGGACAAATCAGCTTACAAAAGTAAGGATTCCCCATACCGTATTGGTTGGTAATAATTAGCGGTAAAGCAATAACAAATACTATTAAAACAAAATATTTCAAATAACGCAAGGGCTTGTCAATATTTTTTGGAACTGTAAACTTTGGTCTTCTGATTTTGTAAAGCAAGTCCTGTACGAATCCAAACGGGCATAAAAACCCGCAGATAAGGCGGCCACACAGAATGCCAAACAGCATAATGAAGCCGAGAATATAAAACGAGAACTTGAAGCTACGATCGCCCAATACCGCCTGTAATCCTCCTATGGGGCAGGAACCCAGCGCGCCGGGGCAGGAGTAACAATTAAGTACCGGGACGCAAATAAGCTTTGTCTTGCCGGTGAAAATTTTTCCTTTTACAAATCCTGCGGCATACCCGTTTATAATAATAGCAGCAATAAGCTGTATAATATGTCTTTTGTTTGTTTTACTTTTCATTAGCCTATCCCTATGCACTCAAGGCAAATGTTGACTGCCTTTTTTAGTACTACAAATTGTTCTTCTCGCATTAGGCCAATGCCGATAAATGCCAGCGCCAACACGAGAATGATATATTTGATATATGGTTGTGTATTATGTGATGCTTTCATATTTGTACCCTATTGTATTGATGCTGTTTCGTCTATAAGTGCAATTCTGTCAAGGATTGCTTGTCTGTAGTCTTCTCCAGTTCTGCCTCCAAAATGGGGAGTACCAACAATTTTTCCGTTGCAATCTACAAATATAGTAGTGGGAAAAATATTAGCTTGATTTGTCAGTGCCGTTTGCAATGTTTCATCTGGAACAAGCGTCATAAAATTTGCGCCTGCATCTTCCATAACCTCTGAAGCAAATTTAACAGCTTTCTTATCGTCTACTGTATCTACGCATATGGAAATAATATTACTTCCTTCTGGTCTGTCATCATAAAGCTTTGCAATATCAGGCATCTCAGCGATGCATGGACTGCAATTTGTTGTCCACAGGTTAATCATTGTTACTTTGTAATCCTTGAAAAAATCAGAAGTTACTTTTTCTCCAGTAACGGTAATAGTATCAAAACCCGATAAATCTACATCGGAATAAAGTTTTGTTTGCTCGGCATTTTGTTCAGCAACTTGCTCGTCAGTGAGAACCACCACATCACTGGGGCCTCTGAGAAGCATAATTGCAAACATAATTACGGCAACACCCAATATTGATCCAACTACAATTCCTGCTATTTTAATTATTTTCTTCATTTTCATTATCCTTTCTATATTCTAAAATATCGCCGGGCTGGCAGTCTAAAATTCTGCACAGTGCGTCAAGTGTGGTAAAGCGAAAAGCTCTAGCCCGCTGGTTTTTGAAATTTGAAACATTTGCCATCGTCATACCCAATTTTTCCGACAGCTCCGTCAATGATATTTTTCTCCTAGCCATCATAACATCTAAGTTTACAACAATCATATTGCGCCTCCTTAAAATACCAGGTCATTATCTTCTTTAATCTCAGCGGCTTTTTGAAAAACGCCGGCAATAACTTTGAAATGATAAAAAACTTTGAAATCTTTTTTCATGAGAAATAGTTCCTTTCTTATATTTGACTGGATCAGTATAACATAGGTTTAAATGAATTACAATAATTATTTATCGTTATTCTTTATATATTTATCGTTATTATGAAGAAAATAGAATTAATGGAAAAATGCTTTCAAAAAATTAGGTTGAATATTATTTTATAATCGGTTACTCTTTGAATATGTTCTATGAAAGGAGAAATTTACGGCAAGGAGATAATAATGGTTTATTTAAGTGTTATTACATTTCCAAATGAGGAAATAGAGTTTGATTTTTTTTTGGAGATAAAGAGAACGTGCTATGATTCATTTTATCCATTTAAAATATTATCAAGGCAGGGTCTTGAAAGAATTGACTTTGAGCCTATTACGATTTTATATGGCGGAAATGGATCGGGAAAATCTACAGCATTGAATGTTATAGCAGAAAAAACAGGTATTAAGCGAGATTCTATTTATAATAAATCCAATTTCTATCCTGATTATGTCAATATGTGCAATATACAGGTTGAAGCTGATATCCCTGCAAATAGCAGAATTATTACCAGTGATGATGTGTTTGATTACATGTTGAATATACGTAATCTCAATGAAGGAATTGATCAAAAGCGAGAAAGGCTTTTTGAGGAATACTTGGATGCAAAATATTCTAATTTTCAGATGAAGTCTATGGAAGATTATGAGCAGCTTCGAAAAGTGAATTATTCAAGAAGTAAAACGCAGTCTCGTTTTGTTAGAAAAACATTGATGGATAATGTTCGAGAGTATTCTAATGGGGAAAGTGCATTTTTCTATTTTACTGAAAAAATAGGTGAAAACGGATTGTATATACTTGACGAGCCCGAAAACAGTCTTTCTCCAAAACGACAGATAGAACTAGTTAAGTTTATTGAGGACTCCGAGCGGTTTTTAGGATGCCAGTTTATTATATCTACACATTCACCATTCCTGCTATCCATGAGAGGAGCTAAAATATATGATCTTGATGAGAAGCCTGTTGAAGTAAAACGATGGACTGAGTTGGAAAATGTGCGTATGTATTATGAATTTTTCAAACGTCACGAAAATGATTTTTAGTAAAAAAACAATAGGCAGGCGCGATAGTGGTATTGGTTGAAATTTGAATGCAAGAAAGCTTCCAGCTTAAAATGGAGTAATTGACACACATAATGAAGCAATGCGTTAATATACAGCAATCGAAATGTTTGCCTCTTCATGTCAATTATGATATACTTTTCTAATATAGATTGGCAGGTTAGCGGGGTGAAGCTATGAGCAATATTAACATTGAAAAGATGCTAAACATCTATAATTATTTCGATGGAATAATCATTACAGATGAAAAAGGTGTCATTCAGTATTATGCAAATTTTAGAACAGATGTGTATAATCTTCGGTTGGATGAAATCATCGGAAAAACTATCCTGGAAATTCATCCGGAAATGAAAAAGGAAGACAGTACTATTATGCGGGTATTGGAAACTGGAAAGCCTATATATGATCATGTGGAGCATTTGACTTCACCTCATGGCGACACAATAACTAATATCTGCAGCACAATACCTATACATCAAGGCGGAAAGATAGTTGGAGCTATTGATTTTTCAAGATGCATAGATGACAGGGTTCATGTAGATGTAGAGAGAAAGAAGATTGTATTGCCAAGTATAAATAACGATACAGATTCCATGTATCGTATCGATAACATTGTAACAACATCTAAAAAAATGAATGAAATTAAGAATATTATCCCATTGATTGCAAATACTGATTCACCGGTAATGATTTATGGTGAAACGGGAACAGGAAAAGAAATGATTGCGCAGAGTATACATACAGCAGGTAACAAATCATCAAAACGTTTTGTTTCACAAAACTGTGCGGCTATTCCGGAGACGTTGTTGGAAAGTATATTGTTTGGAACGGAAAAGGGTGCATTTACAGGCGCGGAAGATAAGCCCGGGCTTTTTGAATTGGCCAACGGCGGTACATTGTTTCTGGATGAAATTATTTCTATGCCTTTAGGGATGCAGGCAAAAATATTAAAAGCTATTGAAGAAAAAAGAGTAAGGCGAATTGGTGGAAATGAGTCCATTTCCTTTGACGTTAAAATTCTCAGTGCACTTAATCAGGAACCGAGAAAATGTATCCGTGAAGAAAAATTGAGAGAAGACCTTTACTACAGATTGAGCACTGTTTTTATAGAAATTCCACCGTTGCGAGATAGAATTGCAGATATACCTGTTATGGTAAATTATTTTATTGGACACAATAATATAAAAATGAATAAAAACGTTATGGGTATTTCTGAAGATGCTATGAAAATTTTTATGAATTATAAATGGCCCGGCAATGTAAGAGAACTTAAAAATATTATAGAGGGTGTTTTCAACATTATTGGTTCAGAGATGATTACATTAGAAGAATTGCCTGCATATATGCTGAACCATTTTCATGATGAACATAGTGAACTGATGGATATAGATGACAATTTGAGTCTTTTGGAGAGATTAGAGGAATATGAAAAAAGGCAATTGGTTATGGCTTTAGATTCTACGCGCAATGTTACAGAAGCGGCAAGAAAGTTGAAAATTTCAAAGCAGTCGATGAGTTATAAAATATTAAAATATGGATTAAAAACAAAAAGTAAAAAGTCAAAGAATTTTGACTAATATAAGTTAAAAAAAATTGACCCCGGTAATTGATGTTGTAGAAAAACATTGAAATTACCGGGGTTTTAATGTTGGCACGAATTATGCTGTTTATATACCTGAAAAATAAAAAAAGGAGATATAATCATGGACACAACATTTGGAGTTTTATGCCTTATCCCGCCGATTGTTGCGGTGGCTTTGGCATTAAAAACAAAACAAACAATCTTATCACTATTTGTAGCCGTATGGGTTGGTGCTACAATGCTGAACGGTTGGAATCCGATTGTAGGATTTGCTGCTATTTTTAGAGACTTCTTCATCCCTTCAATTGCAAGTGAGTGGAACGCAGGATTATTGTTACTTGTAACTCTTTCAGGTGGATTGGTTGCAATGCTGCGAGTGACTGGCTCTGCAAAAGCCTTTGCTAAAGCGATTACGAAGAAAATTAATAATGCAAAGAAAGGTCAAATAGTTACTGCGCTTTCTGCATTTATTTTCTCATACACGGAACCTTGTCTTATTCTTGGAACAATTATGAGACCGGTTACGGATTTAGTAAAAGTATCCAGAGCAAAACTTGCATATATCCTGGACTCGATGGGGTGTAATTTGGCTGCATTCTCACCAATTTCAAGTTATGGGCCTTTTATTGTAGGATTGATTGCAGCCGAACTCGCAGCAGGTAATGTTGAAGGAAATGAATGGTCAATCTGGCTGCATATGCTTCCATTTAATATGTACGGACTTTTTGCAATGATTACAGTTCTTATAGTTGCAATTTTTGGACTAAATATCGGGCCAATGCATAAGGAAGAATTGAGAGCAAGAAAAGAAGGCAAATTGCTTGCTGACGGTGTTGAGCCGCTGGTTCCGGAAACAAAAGAAGAATTTCCAGAAGGATATTTACCTTCTATGTGGAATTTTGCTATTCCAATGATCTGTTTATTTGTTTCGCTTTTCGCAACTATTTTCTGGACAGGAAATATTGGTGAAAACGGGTTTAAAGGAGCATTCTTAAATGGTAATATCACATTGGCAATTTCTATGGGTTTTGTCTGCGGAGGAATCGGCGCAGGTGCAGTAGGCGTAGCAACAAAATTATTTAAGCCTGATAAAGCATTTAACCATTTTGTTGATGGAATGGCGCAGCTGATTTCAGTTCCTTTTATTTTGGTATGCGCTTGGTCAGTTGGAAGTATCACAAGTCAGATGGAAGTTGGCGTTTATCTGGCAGGAATCGTTGAGAACTACCTGACTCCGGGGCTGGTACCTGTAATGGTATTTGTATTTGGAGCTGCAATTTCATTTGCAACAGGATCATCATGGGGTGTATGGTCAATTATGATGCCTATTGCATTTCCAATGGCAATTGCATTTAATCTGCCATATGCTTATATTGTCGGAGCAGTAATCGGTGGCGGATTATTTGGAGATCAATGTTCACCAATCTCTGATACTACAGTTCTTTCATCAACCGGCGCATCTTGTAATCACATTGTTCACGTACAGACTCAGCTGCCGTATGGACTAACGGTCGGAGCTTCTGCTGCAGTCGGTTTTTTATTCGGAGGACTGACAGGACAATATGTTTTGAGTATAGTTGTAACAGCAGTAGTTTTGGCTTGTTTGCTGTTTATCTTTGCAAAAATTTCAAGCAAGAAGGAAGCGATTGCTTAGCTTAAATTAAACATAACTATAAAAATTAAAGAGGTAAAGAATGAAACATGTAGATATGATAGTAAAGGCTCCTCACTTCTATACCATGGAAGGTGAAGGTGTAGGATATAAGAAAGAAGCTGCAATGATTGTTGATGGTGGAAAAATCCGTGATTTTATCGATATCAACAAAGTTAATCAAGAGTATGCTGCTGATGAAGTTCTCGATTTGGAAGAACATGTTGTTCTCCCGGGATTGATCGATGGACATATGCATACAGCGTGCAATGTTATGAGGGGTCTGGCACAGGACACAAATAACTGGATGATGTATGGGCTTCAGCCGTTCGATAATGCCGTAAATGATGATGAGCGTGATGCAGGAAGCAGAGTTGCAATTATTGAAGCGGTAAAGGCAGGAACAACAACTTTAGGCGATTATGAAGCAAACATGAATAATGTTTGTGCATTCATTGAGAAACTTGGGGCAAGAGGAAACATTACTCAAAACATCAGAGCTGCAAAGTATAAAGTCTACAAGCCCGGTGAACTCTATGAATTCGATGATACACAGGGAGAAGAGTTCCTGGCAAGAAATATAGAATTGTTTGATAAATGGAACAACAAGGCCGGCGGGAGAATAAAAATTCTCTTTGGGCCGCAAGGTGCAGATTTTGTAAGCCCTGAAATGTTGCTAAAAGTTCAGAAAGTTGTAAAGGAAAGAAAAACAAAAATCCATATGCATGTGCAGCAGGGTGATCGTGAGACCTACCAGATTGAAAAAAGATACGGTAAAAGGCCTGCTCAGTTTTTATCAGATATGGGATATTTAGATGAAAGTCTTATCGCGGTACATCTTACAGATTGTACTGATAAAGAGACTGAAATTATTGCTAAAAGCGGAGCTTCAATGATTGTCAATCCTGCATCCATAGGTATTATCGATGGAATTGTGTGCCCAAGTGTAGTATTCCAGAATTTCGGCGGAAATGTGGCTCTTGGATCTGATCAGGCACCGGGAAATAACTGTCACAACATTATTCATGAAATGAAAAATGTATGCTTGTTTAATAAAATTAAGTATGGCAATCCGGAAGTTATGCCCGCATGGAGAGCACTTCGCATGGCGACAATCGAAGGAGCGAGAGCTATTGGCTTGGGTGACATTGTGGGATCATTGGAAATCGGAAAAGAAGCTGATTTTATTGCAGTTAATTTGAACCATCCGTCAATGCAGCCGGTTTACACATATCCAATGAGAAATATTGTGCCAAATTTAGTATATAGTGCAAGAGGGTGTGAAGTTGATACTTCTGTTGTTCACGGTGATATTATTATGAGAAACCGAAAACTTCAGCATGTAGAAGAAATGGAACATATCGAGGCAATTAAAGCACATCCGAATAGAATCGGTGAAGCGGCAGCTAAGGAATTTTTTGATATTAACGGTACCAATGCAAGGTTTATGGCAGAAGGAAAACTGTAAAATTTAAAGAAATAAAAAAACACTTCCTGGGCAATATTGGGTCTGAATGCTCGAAGTGTTTTTTTATGGACTTTTATTTTGTAATCTAACTGATTACATTTTTCAGCGGCTCATTTTTGATTTGCAATTTTATATTCTTCCATTTTATGATATAAAGTCGTTCTTGGTATATTAAGAAGCTTTGCTGCTTTAGATTTGTTATAGCTTGCTGCCATAAGAGCCTTTTTTATATTTTCTGTTTCTAATTTCTTAACAGCTGCTGTCAGGTCCAGAGGGTATTTCTTGGAAGCTGCAGAGATATTTTCGTGCTTTTCCAATACAGATGCCGGCAGATGTTCCTTCGTTATGAAGCCCTCTGTATTTATTGCTACAATTTGTTCAATTACATTCATCAGCTCTCGTACATTACCGGGCCACGGATATTCTCTGAGTATGTCTGCGGCTTCTTTTTCCACGCCCTTGATTTTTTTGCAAAGTTTTTTTGAATAAAGCTTTAGAAAAAAGCCTATTAACAAAGGAATGTCATTTTTTCTTTCTCTTAGAGGTGGAATAGAAAGTTCTATTACATTTAATCTGTAAAACAGATCTTCTCTGAATTTATTTTCTTTTACCATCTCTTTCAGGTTTAAGTTAGTTGCGGAAATTATTCTTACATCTAACTGAACGGCTTTTTCTCCGCCTACTCGCGTGAGTGTCTTATCCTGCAGGAATCTTAAGAGTTTTGCCTGCATATTGAGAGGGAGATCTCCTATTTCATCTAGGAAGATTGTTCCACCGTTTGCCAGCTCAAGAATTCCGGCTTTTCCTTTTCTGCTTGCTCCCGTAAAAGCACCCGGAGAGTAACCAAAAAACTCGCTTTCAAAAAGTTCGCCCGGAATTGCACTGCAATTTACGGGAACGAAATGTCCTTTTCTGCCACTTGCCTCATGTATTCCTCTGGCAAATACCTCTTTGCCGGTTCCGCTTTCTCCGATTATCATTACACTGGTGTCAATAGGAGCGATTTGCCTTGCAATTTCTATTTTTTTAATAAGATTGGGATCGGTACCTATAATATTTCCAAAGGAGCCTTCCAGTCGCCGAACTTCATTTTCAAGAAACAGCAGGCGCTTATTTGCGGTTTCCAAATCGCAATATAGTTTTTTGACTTCATTGAAGTCTCTGTCTGTGGATACCGCTCCCATAAATTTATTCCTTACAACTAAGGGCTTGGAGCTTGCCAGTATATGGGAGCTTTCTCTTGGAGAGTGCTGAATATTTTCTGCAGTTGTTCTTGTCAGTCTTACAGTATCGACTATGGCATTAGGGAAAAATTCACGGATATTTTTTCCATAGATTTGATTATAATCTATGTTGTAAAGCTTTTCCGCACTTTTATTCCAAATAACCACGGTTCCTTTTTCGTCGATTACGCATACGGCTTCATATATGCAATCTATTATTGAGGCAAGCAGTTCATAGTCCAGCTGTTCCAGAGTGCTTTTAAGGGACATGCTTTTTTCGATTATCAATTTATTTCCTCCTTCCTTACAAGATTAATCTGATCTAACCGCCGCATTATGATGTTCAGGTAAAATTGATGCAACGATATTTGTTAATATTATATCAGAAATATCTGAATAAGGAAAGTATAAATCATGCTGCTCAGCACAGTGAATGCACGACGCCGTCCTTGTACTGGCTTGGGGTGACGAACAGCGGCATGTTTGAAACATCCATAATTGAACGGGAATTCAAGCAGCCTCCGGGTTCGCCTGGAAATATTGCTGTTTCATACATGCACCCGAGACCGGACACAAGCTTAACTAGGACAATTCTAGGTGAATTTATTTTGAGTGTGTCAAAATATTCTTTGCTTTTGTAAGCAGTATCTGCGCTAAGAGACTTGAGGCAGCTGCGGATATCCTCTATAAACTCGTCAGCTGCCATGTGTGCTGCAATGATTCCTTCTCTTGTCCTTGCATGGCCTTCATTGAAGATAAAATCAAAGTGAAGTATAATATCGGAGCTATCGGGAGTTCCGAATTTGTTGCGTACAACATGATCCTTAAGTTTTCCTTCGGAAGAACCGATGTTTGATGCCTGAAAGCCGCCGAATTCTTTTGCTTCAGCTCCGGTTAACATGACAGTTATCCCAGATGCTGCATGTGTCGTTCCCTCTCCGAGGCATCCTGAAACTTTTACAGCAACAGGAGAAAAATCTAGATTTGCATTTGTAAAGATGCTGTCCTTTCCTGGATTGATTATGTTAATTTTCATGCTCCTTATTTCAGGGTGCTTTTTTAGAATGTTTTGAATTTTTGCATTATTTATAAGAAGCTTGTTATTTACTATTTTCGGCTTGTTGAAAATTGGACCTCATCAATTTGAAAACACCGCTGAATTAGTCTTCTTTGTAAAATCGGTTCATCAAAATTACATGGAGTGAAATTATATTTTCTAAAGATTTTATTCTTAAGTATTTCAACTGCCTTCATTGCGTCTTCATAGGATGTCGTATTTTGACCGACAATGCAGGTTTCAATTCCACTGGTGTTTTTATTTAAATCTATGATTGTATCCATGTATTGATTTGTAACTACAAAGGATGCTTGATTTCCCACAAAGCTTATTCCCACAACAGGAATTCCTTTTTTCCCTATCGCTTCTATTACAGAAGTGAAGTCTACATGGCTGTTGCCCCAGCTGTCAATTGATACTATTGCTCCGTGAGCTCTCATTGCCTGACACCAGCAGCCGGTCATTTCTGCAATAAATTTTTTGTTTCCGTATACCTCCGGAGTTCCCTGAAGAATTATGCCCGGAAAATCAATACCGGGTTCGTTTCTAAGCCTTTCAGTTACCGGGTCGTTAAAATGATGAAGAGTTGTTTCTTTGCTTGACGGACCTATTCCCATAATTCACCTTTCCGGGACTTATATGCGCAATATTCAATACGCATGCCCATATAAAAATAAAGCGCGGAGCACAGCCGGAAAATCCGACCGGCTCTGCGCCAAAATTTTGTATTATACGTTGTGTCTGTATTCGTAAGGAAGCATTTTCATTTCGCCGAATTCCTTCATGGTTGCTACAAGATTCAGAGAATCTTTCAGTATGGAAGTCTGCATTTCTATGTTATTCGGTTCGCCTGCATTGGAGCCGATGGGCACATGTGCCGCCGCTATACGGGGAGCACCCTGCTGCTTAGCTATAGGCGGAAGTGCTGCTATTATTATGGTTGATATACCAACTGATTCAATTGCTCTTTGGACGATGGTTGCTGAGCGGTGGCAGGTACCGCATCCGCCTGTTAAAAGAACTATGTCAACGCCTGCATCCTTAAATTTTTTTGCGATTGCAGGGCCTGTTTCGTTTCTGAATTTTTCGACATTTCCGCCGCCGCCCATGAATCCTATCAGTATTGGAGAGAGATCTTTGATAAATCCTTCTTTTTTAAGCTCGTGAAGTCTGTCGATAGGAAGCATTGCATTAACGTCCTTGTTTATATCGCTGTTGTCAAACCCGCCGTGAGTAACCATAAGTTCTTTTGACGGTGTGTCTATAGGTATTTCCCTAAATGTATTGTCACCGGCAGTGTTGAAAGGTTTTTGAGTTTTCATATGAATTCCGCCTGCAGTAGCAAACCCTACTTTGCATTCACTCAGCGGCTTTTTTAGCGGTGTCCAAACAGGAGCAGGTGTCGTTGGTGCGAAAACTTCGGATTTCATTCCTTCTATTGTGGTAAGTTTCATGATATTTTCCTCCTTTATTTTATAAAACTCGTATATAGCTTATATATAATTCTGCTTCTGCATCAAGCTCTAGGGGTTTATCAGTAATTATGCACCTGAGCGGCAAATTTACGATTCCCATTTTTCCTTTAAGCTCGATTTTTACGCACATTTCTGAAATGTCTACAATTTTACCTGTTAGAAGCTTCGGGGTAAGAGATACATCTTTTGCTGAAATCATAGCTGAATCGAATTAACCAGTCTTTGATTTTCATCTATAACTGACTGATTCCATTTTCTGTCCGCAGGTGCAATGGGAACTCCTGCAATCCTGTTTTTAAGCATTACAACTGCACGTTTAGCATCATTTTTGTCAATGGTGTTCTGGCCCAGTATTTCTGATTCCATACCGTCTTTATCCTTGTTAACTTCTATCATTGCATCTGTGTATTTATTTCCTACAACGAGCTGACCCTGGTAAGCAGCATAGGTAATTCCAACAACCTTTATTCCGCGTTTACCTATTTCCTCTATGTTTTGAGTAAAGTCTATATGGTTGTTTCCGAATCCTTCTGTAGTAACAATTGCTCCATCTATTTTCATTGTGTCAGCCAATGCACCTAATCTCTTTGAAACAAACATCTTTTCATCATTTACCTGAGGGCTTCCTATGAATGCAACTCCTACAAGATCCAGCTCTTCATCGGCTGCCAGAGCTTCCAATACAGGTTCCCTGAAATAATGTCTCGTATCTTCTTTCGATGCAGGGCCTATACAAGTAAGTGCGTGTATTCCTCCGTCACGAACTTCATTTACAGATAAGATTATAGGTACATTACCTAAATCAACGTTCTGTTTTCCTCCTGCTACGCCTGCAGGCTCTGTTGGAAGCATTACATTGTCATGCATTGCACCTTGTCCCATAATTTCCTTAACCAGGAGAACTCTTGGTCTTCCGTTCCTTTTTACTTGTTCGCATGTTTCAACCTTTACTGCTTCGGAGGCAGGAGTTGATTTAAGGACTTCTCTTATTTCCTGAATAACTAAGTCACAAGCTTTATGAGCAGCGTAAGGTCCTCTTCTTTCCATTCCCGTAAGTTCTTGAATAGTTACATGAGCTCTTACTATAATATCATTTTGATCTGGGCATCCCGGCATTCCATAGGTGATTTTTTCATCAAGATAGCCTTCACAAGAACCGAATTCATGTATTTGTACTCCGGCCTCGTCAACTCCTGTAAGCATAAATACCATGTCATTCAATATATGTGTAGTTCCGCTTCCCAAATCTCCTTCAGCCTTTGTTGCAACAGGAGTAACATCCATTATTGTATCAGAATACACATGTCTTTTATCGGGAGTTATAATATCTATTTCCATTTTTTTAACAAGGGGAGTGGCTGCTACAGCTTCTTTAGCCAAATTTTTTCTTATGGTGAGAATGCCGTGCTCAAAAGAAGTTTTTTCTCCCAGCTTAACTTCCTTTACAGAAAATTCTCTTTTTACAAGAGTTCCAACCACTTGATTTTCAACTTTTTCAGGTTCACATGCAGATTCTGAAAAATTTTCAAATTTGCTTCCTAATGAACCTAATGGAAGGCTCAATTTTAATCCGTTAATTTGATCTGCTTCAATATGCAACATACCTTTATCCACTTTGACATTTCCTCCTTTACTGATTGGTTTTTCAGTAATTGATTTTTCTTCTGAAGCACTATTAGCTTCAACTATGCCTTCCATCATTTCTGCGGTCAGAGATGTAAGACCATCAACATCACGCTTAAGCGTTGCGCCTATTACCTGGCCGATTTTTAAAGTGTCGGCGGTAATTGTAATAAGTCCGGATTCTTCCATTTCAGGGAAGATATTAGGATCTTCGAGATCAGAGGGGCTGATTGCAGTTCCTTGTGTAGTTCGGCAGCATACAACCGCCGGAGAATCTTTCAGCTGTTCAGCCAGTTCCTTAGTAATTGACATAATATGTCTCCTTCCTGATTTATATTTATATAAAAGGGTAAACCTTAAATATTCACTTACGGCAATCTTCTTATGAGACGGTGCCCAACTGTTCTCATAACATGGTCGGTGCAGTGGTAGACAGGCATTTTCAATTTTGGAGCCACACACATTACTGTATTTGTACAATCGCTGCAATTGCTGATAAGAAGGCTTTCGGCACCGGCTTTTTTCAGTTTCATTATTTTTTCTGCCTGTCCTGGGCAATTGCCGGGGTTTTCACACTTCAATGCGCCGCGGCTTTCAACAGCTTGCTTGCATCTTTCCACAGCAACTACATCTCCATTCATTTTTTCTGCTATTTCGCGCAGCCTGTCTTCATTTGCTCCGCATGCACATACAAGCAATCCAAGTTTTCCTTTTGCTTTTAGAAATTCCATTGTAGCTATAATTCCGCCGGAGGTTTTTGTTATAGGTGAATCAAGAGTAGTCGAATGACCTGTAAACGGGCCGCCCATAATTATTTCTCCAAATTCACCGTCAATCCCTCCAGCCATTTCAATCAAAGATGATACAGAGGCTCCTATGGGGACATCTAAAAAAGTTTTGGAATCTTTTCCGCTTTTAAGTTTTCCTACAACAGTAATATTTTTTGAAACTACAGGCTTGTGCAATTCAACAGCCTCCGTAATTCTTGATAATGTTTCGACATTTAATATTACTGCACCTGCTGCTGAAGGCAACTGATCAGTTTTAAGCAATTCTCCTAAAACTTCTCTTACAATGGCACGTTCTTCTCCCATCGGGTACAGGTCTTCCAGTTCTGCGATTTCTATGTTATCATGAGGCTTAATTACTGCTTTGAAAGAATTGACTGCTTCTGCATTTTTTCTCTTTATGGCTAAAATTCCTCTCTTAGCATTAGCAGCCTTCATGGCATAGAGTATTCCTCTGTAAATTACCTCAGGATTTTCCGTGATTTGCCTTATGTTGTGTTTGAGAAGAGGTTCACATTCAACACCGTTAGCAATTATCACTCCTCCGCTTAAATCCGTTTCCAGCTTTACGTTAGAGGGAAAACCGGCTCCACCCATTCCTATAATTCCTGCTTCTTTAACTATGTCAGCTATGCTGCCGTTGCAAGAAATTTTTTCAAATTCATCGGGCTGGTTATCATCTGCATGGATTGTTATGCAATTTTCTGTAATTTCTGCTATTGTTCCGTATACACTTGAATGCAGATTTGAGCCCAAACCTTTCGGGACGGCAAGAAGGGTTCCTTTTTTGACGGTATCGCCTGCTTTGACGATTGGTTCCGAGGGACCGCCGATTCCTTGTTTTAGCAATAATTTAATTGTATTGTTCACAATATCGCTCCCATTCTTTAAAATTGTTATTTAATTAACTAAATCTGCCTATATAATAAGCAAGTTGTGTGCCAAAGTTTATTTTAATATTTTAAAAGCTTGTTATTTCAACAAAATAATTATTTCAATGATATATGCCGGTAGTATAAATTGCGACAAAGAACATTTGAATTATAATTTTCTTCATAGAGGATGTATGAAAATTGTACAAAAAATATCAAAAGATTTGGTTATGCGCTGAAAATGGCATAAAACAAAACTGTCCAAAAACAAACAATTGTACATTTTTGGACATTCATGGCATTAATATTCTAATGGTTGATATTTGCAAAGAATTATCCATATGGGAACGAATAAAATAAGAGGTGTTTTTAAAATACAATGTTGTATGCAAATATTTTCCGTGATATAATAATCACAAATTAAGCAAGGAGGAAAATACCATGATAATTTTGGAAGAGATAGTAACAAGTGCAAAGCATGCAGAAACTAACAAGAATGTAAAATTTCCCTTAGGGTTTATAAGAGTATCGGAACAGGAAGGCCTTAGAGAATGGGAAGGCTCAATGCAAGATATAGAAGATTACGGACCGCTGCTTGACCTGTTTAATAGTAATAAACCGTCAGAGTTTGAGTTTGTATGCAAAAAAGGCAAAGTATTTAAAGGGAAAATTGCTGTAACTGGGATATTAGTTTCAGACGTGTTATTTAAAGGTGTAGGAGCACTAAAATATGGCGAAGAATATATTGTGGACTGATATAATTATATTTCGCACAATATAAATAGTTATAGGTAATATGACGGTTCTTTTGATGGCAGCAGAGTGTTTCAGAAGAACCGTCTTTATAATTGTACCGACAGAAAAGTTTTCAGAACAGTGTAAAATTTCATGATAAGGAGATAACTGAAATGAAATTAAAGGTATTGGTTGACAATAATACATATATTGACGAATATTTTCTGGGAGAACCGGCTGTGTGCTACTATATAGAGGATAATGGAACAAAGATACTTTTTGATCTGGGGTATTCGGATATTTTTATTCAAAACGCAAAGAAAATGGATATTGATTTAAAGCTGGTTGATACAATTGTATTTTCGCATGGCCATAATGACCATACAAGAGGATTAAGATATATGGCAGATCATACAGATCTCAAAGATGTAGCAGTTGTTGCGCACCCGCTGTGTTTTAACAGTAAAATGTATGAAAAAGATAATATTGGTGCACCGTTTAATTCGGAGCAAATGAAAGGTATGTGTAGGTTAAAATTAACGTCTTCACCGTTGCAGATCAGTGACAACATTGTATTTTTAGGAGAAATACCGAATATATATGACTATGAAGAACGGAAGAAAATAGGAATGTACAGCAATGATGGAGAATGGAAAGATGACAGACTTGCAGATGATTCGGCAATTGTATACAAAAACGAAAAGGGATTGTTTATTATAACAGGATGCTCGCACAGCGGTATATGTAATATTGTCGAATATGCTAAAAGAGTTTGCTGTGATACGAGAATTACCGGTATTATTGGAGGATTCCATCTGTTTGATATAGATGAGCAACTATTGAAGACAATAGAATTTTTTGAAAGCAATAAAATAGATAACATATACCCCTGCCACTGTGTATCTTTTAGGGCAAAAGCAAAACTGAATGAGAGAATCCGCATAAATGAAGTTGGTGTAGGACTAACACTTATGCTGTAGCCTAACTATATTAATATAACACTGCGAGTAACGTCAAAGCGTCCATATTTGCAAGTGTTTCAGGTAGTATACACCACTATAAGGAGCAAAGAAATGAATAAAGAAGAAATAGAGAAACTTTCATACGATTTTTTTAATAAATCTCATTCTAATTTTGTTGATGAAAAAGAAGCCATTGTTCCGGAGCTTTCCGGAATGAGGCTGTTTGATAATCCTTTGTTTGGATTTGCTTCATCTAAAGACGAGGAGTTTTGGAACTTAAAAAACCAGTCTGTTATAGGAGAACATTTTATGCTCCCTGAAGAATGGCTTACCGGTGCTGTAACTGTTGTTTCATTTTTCATGCCATTTTCCGAAGAAGTAATCAAAAGTAACAGAGGAAATAAGGATGTAATTTCGAATCAATGGCTGCACGGAAGAATAGAGGGACAGAGATTTGTAGCAGAGTTTTGCAGGTATCTCAATTCGAAAATCATCGAAGATGGATTTCGAAGTCTTTCACCGTCTTTGGATAAAAGGTTTTACACTACTAAGGAAGATGATAAAGGTCATTTGTTTTCCAGCAACTGGTCGGAAAGGCACGTGGCATTTATATGCGGCCTCGGAACTTTCGGACTATCAAAGGGGATAATTACAGAGAAAGGAATGGCAGGGAGAATTGGCAGCTTAATTACAGATATGCCTTTAGAACCTACTGAAAGAAAGTACAGCGATATTTATCAATACTGCACCATGTGCGGTGCATGTGTTAAGAGGTGTCCGGCAGGAGCCATATCCCTTGAAAAAGGAAAGATACATAGAATATGCTCGGATTTTCTCGATTATACAGCCGAAAAATATAAGCCCAGATATGGATGCGGCAAATGCCAGACAGGTGTTCCGTGCGAAAGGAGAATACCTCTCCAAAGACGATAACACTTAGCAATAATATCGGTTTTACACATTTTGCAAAACAGTATTGCACATTGAAACCTGCAACTATTACAGTGCTGTCCCATATTCTCCCGCTGTTGAATACAAACTCTTTACTAAATAATATCAGACTTTGATTAGGAAGGCAAAGAGAAAGGGCACATATCAAAATTATATGTGGCCTTTCTGCACACTGCATGGCAGCTACCCTATTTCAGTTTTTTGTGCGTTATGACAAAAAACAACAACAGCCATACAAAACAATGTACAAATAATATGATGATATTTACTCCAACTCTTTGTGGCTGACCGTTTAATACATCCATCAACCCATAAAAAGTTGCACTTGATGGTAACAAATAGGATAAGGCATAAAGCAAACTATCTGACGGAACAGCCAAATAAAACAAAATAGGTGGAGCAAGGAACAAAATCATTACAACTTTGATATATATAATGCCTATCATAAGCCCACTTGAAAGGTATCCTATGAACAGTCCCACTAACGCTGCCACAAAAGCAGACAGAATAATCAACAGCAGTAAAGGCATAGCTTGACTGGCTGTAATCTTTATACAGACGATAGCTGTCAAAATCGTAGAGAGGACACCGCCCGCAAATCCTAAAGCAATTTTTTGAATGATATACTCCTTTTTCGTCATAGGTAAAACTTCGTTAATAAACGAAATGCCATCTTCTTTCTCTCCGATAATACTCATGGCATTAAACGTACAGCCCATGAACATGGCAGTAACCATTGTTATCACAATGAATAGTGATATTAAAACGTCATCATTATTTTCAGTAGGGATAATAGTTATTGCGGATAAATCCACATTGTTTCTTTCTGTGTAAAGGTCGGGGAGCGTATTGCCAATTACAGTATTTATTTGTAATTCGTCGCCCGATAACAGCGTTTTTATCCCCATTCCATCTTGTAACACTCCAATCCCTTGTGTCGAGGGGTTATTTATAGCACTTTCCAAAGAAACTATATCGGGGAATGCGGTAATTCTACCATTCTCTTGTAGCCACTGTGTGGTATCATAAGATAGGTCATTTTCTACAACATAAAAGGCAGTTTCATTTATAGATGAAAAACTCACCCCCGAAAGCAGGGAAATCGCCAATCCCACAATAATCGGAAGTAGAAAAGTCAAAATACATAATTTATCTTGACGTATGTTTTTAAGTTGATACTTCAAACCTTTCACGTTATCCCTCCTTTGCCATTTCACGGATAAGCATCCGGCGCACAAGCAGGAATAACAGCACGATTGCCAATCCGCAGATTGTGTAATAAATGCCGTTTACAGATGGTGTATTAAAATAGGCATTTTTTATTGCCATAAACAGATGATACATGGGGTGATATTTTATAAAGTCCCATGCAATCCCTGTCTGTCCTGCAAGAAAAACAGGTGTTGTGATGAAAACAGCTAATACGAGATATAGTAATGAAAATTGTTTGAAGTCGGGTAACAGTACGGCGCAGAAAAAACCAACTAACGCCATAATCAAAGACAGTATACCCGCTTGCAGTACAACTGCGGGTAATGTCAATAACCCGACAGAAACGCCCAAGTTTATAACGGTCAATAATATCGCAAATACAATATCGGCTATTAGAAATAAGCAAAGTTTTGATATGATAAATGCTGTTTTACTAACGGGTAATATCCCATGTACACGAATAATTCCCATCTGTTTTTCTTTGAACAACATAGAAGCAAGCCCTAAAAAACCAACCGCCGTCAATTCAAAAAACAGAAATTCACAAGTGATTTCCCTGCGGTTTTTCAATTCTTTGTTATTTTCACCTATTATTTCTGCTTTGGCAGAGGTTGATGGAGATAACAAAGATAGTGCATATGCCGCCCGGTATTGGTCTGTACTGCGTACACCTGATGAAACCATGATGATTTTCGGCGTTCCGCTTGAAGCGTAGATACCGACAGCGTAACCGTCCCCGCTTTTTATCTGCAATTCCTCCAAATTATCAACACTTATTATTTCAGAAGATATAACACGTTGCGTATGAAGCGGGTCGTAAAGATATACCGGGTAAATTTCCTGGTCTAAACCTACATAGATAAAGTTAATGTAGCAAGAGTAAAGAATAAGAGAGCCGAGCGCAAGCAGAAGAAACTTGCTTGACAACATTAACTTAAAATCCTTTTTTAGTAAAGCAAGAAAGCCTTTCCACATTACACCAACCCCCTCCCGGTATATTGAATAAACATATCCTCAAGCGTTGGTTCTTTGGAATGAATACTGATAATTTCATCATACGGAATTGAAATACCCTCCTTTAGCTCCGGCATTTCAATGACGGCTGTACTGCGTTTTCCTTTATACAAGTAGTCAATCTCGACTTGATGAGTGCTGTTTTTCTGTTTTAACTTTTTGGGTGTGTCTATTACTTTAATTTTACCGTCCGCAATGAAAGCAACCCTGTCACATAGCAAGTCTGCGTCCATCATGTTATGAGTAGTAAGGAAAACCGTTGTACCTTTTTTTCTTTCTTCCTCAATGATACGCCGAAACAGTACCGCCCCCCGCGGGTCAAGTCCGCTGGTCGGCTCGTCCAAAAACAAAAGGCTAGGGTTATTCAACAAAGCTCTTGCCATACTAACACGCTGCCGCATTCCTTTGGAATAAGAGGACACGGGTTTTTTTACAAAGTCTTTCTTAAACTCCAACATATCTAACAACTCGTCTATGTTGCGCCGCTTGTCTAAGGGGTAAAACGACGCAAAATAGTTTAGATTGTCGAGTGCGCTTAAATTGGTATAGAGATAGGGAAACTCAAATAATACACCGATTTTTTCTTTGAAATCCATTTGCCCCTTGTCTAAAGGTTTTCCAAATAGCCTTACATTTCCTCCATATCCATGCAGAATACCGGTTAAGATTTTTTGTGTTGTAGATTTACCCGAGCCATTCGGTCCTAAAAAGCCGAATATTTCACCATTAGGCACTGAAAAATTTAAGCCATGCAGAATTTGTTTTTGAGCCTGATAGGAAAAAATCAAGTTTTCTACAGCAATCATTCCTCGCCACCCCATTTATCTTTGCGATTTTCTTTTTGCTCCTGCTGACGTTTGCTCCACCATTTCATAAACTTTATCTTGAAAGGGATAGACAGAGCTATGACAACAACAATTATCAGCCACCAATACCATTCCATTCCTAAAAACATATTTGTTTACCTCCTGTATGTTTGATAGGGTCAGTTTATAACAATGCGGTGAAATTGAAGTGCGGCAGTTGTGAAATCGGTGTGAAATAAAAACGCCTTGCTCCATTTAAGAAAGCAAGGCGTTTTTGTTATAGGGTTATGCTATTGTGGGAAAATCAAAGTAAAATTCAACACCGTCCGGCAGATTTTGAACGCCGTAATCTGTATGATACATGGAAAGAATTTGAGTTACAATTGAAAGGCCAAGACCAGACCCGGTCGCTTTATTTTGTGTGCTTTTCCCACGGTAGAATTTTATCCAAACTTTAGCTATATCCTGCGTAGGTATTGGTACACCTTGATTAAAGATAGAAAACCTCACTTTGTTTTCATGGCAGGTAACGGATAAATGGATTTTATCACCGTCGCAAGTATGATTTTTCGCATTCAATATTAGGTTGTTAAGCACCTGTTCCATACGGTGCTTATCTGCATAAAGAAAAGTCTTTTTATCCGGCAATTCATAGGTGAACTGATAACTTGCATTAGGCGTGTCTATCAATAACCGTCCGGCGACTGTTTCCACCAACTCAATAAAATCAAAGCGTTCTTCGTTCAGTTTTGCAGCTCCGGCTTCCAAGGCAGACAAATCAAGCAGAGATACTATCATAGTGTTCATACGGTCTGTTGCAGCTAAAATAACATCCATATACTGTTGCTTTTTCTGTTCGTCTGTTTCCTCTTTTAACCCCTCCACATAGGCACGGACAACGCCGAGGGGTGTTTTCATTTCGTGGGATAAGCTGTCAACCAATTCTTTTCTCTGCGTTAGTAATAAATGCTCTTGAATGATATCTTTTTCAAGCTGTTTGTTTGCAGTTTCCAGTTTTTCAAGTGTTTCTTGAAGATTAGAAAACATAGTGTTTAAGTTTTGCGAAATCTCTCCAAATTCGTCATCTGTACAAATATTACAATGTGCCGAGAAATCCAGTTTTGCCATTTGCCCGGCTGTGTGGTTGATTTCACTAAGCGGCTTTGAAATAAAGCGTCCAAGCATAACATTAACGCCAGTTATAACCGCTATTAACAGTATCAGCCAAATTGCAAAGGACATGCTCCGGCTTGTCGGCAATTCGGAAGTAAACACATAAAACAAAATAATAACGCCACCTGTTAATTTTGAAAGAAAAAAGACCTTTTTCCTAACGGTATTTAACCGAAACCATTCAATTATTTTTTTCATAATCATACCTCAAACTTATAACCGGAACGTATCAGTGTGACAATATAACGCCCCTCTGCTCCTAATTTTTGACGCAGGGTTTTAATGTGGGTATCTACAGTTCGTGTGTTCCCCTCAAAATCATAGCCCCAAATACGATTTAATAACTGTTCACGGGAGAACACTTGATTTTTGTTCTGCATAAAAAAGCGCAACAGTTCAAATTCTTTATGGGTTAAATCAATGTCGTTCCCTGCAACGGTAACGTTGTGTGACGATGGCAGTAACACAAGGTTTCCGACAGTTAAAATATCTTGTGGTGTTCCCGGCAAAGAACGGCGAAGCAAGGCATTAACTTTTGCCAATAAAACCTTTGGACTGAATGGCTTTGTCATGTAATCATCTGCTCCATAGTCATATCCCTTTAATCTATCTTCCTCACTTTCCTTTGCCGTTAAAAAGATGATGGGAAGATTATACATTTCTCTTGCTATCTTACAAACGGAAAAGCCGTCCAAATGTGGCATTGTAATATCTAAAATCGCTAAATCGACGGGGGTGTTTTTCAAAATCGTAACAGCGTCTATGCCATCATCTGCCGTAATGCACGAGTGACCTCCACGCTTCATATACTCAACAATAATATCTTGCATATTTTTTTCATCTTCAGCAATCAAAATAATTGCCATCTATACTCATTCCTTTCCTATACTATTTTCCTTTCGACGCCCATCAACTGGCTTTTTTGCGTCTTTGGGTATCAACCACATATAGCTAAACTTTGCAACACCGGGTATTCGGTTTTCCTCGCAAAGTTTCTGTACCCGACGTTTTGAAATACCCCATTTTTTCGCAGCTTCCGAAGCAGATATATATTCCATATGCTAACCGTCCTTTCGCTTTTTTACACTTTATATTATATACGTAAGTACGAATAATATCAAGAAGCGTTTGTCACAACTAAATGCACATTGGCGAGCGGTGCAATTTAAAAAATTGCGGTGTTTTTTGTACATGTGTATTCGATAATGACAATGCAGCAATTATAAATAACAGCTGTTTGATGTGAAATATATAAGGAAAGGAAATGAAACCTTTCTTTTTTATTTGACAAAAAGTTTTTTTTCGGAACATAAAAATTTTTTAAAAAAATTTTATAATTTCTGTCCCCAAAACCAATTTCAAATTGTTTATATATTATAGATGTAATTTAACTAAATAATATTTATTATAATGACAAATTACATTAATAAAATTCTTTTTCATAAGAAGGGTATGGAGAGCGACAAATGGAAAATGAATTGTACCTGAAAAAGGTGTATTCTGCGGCATATATGCTGACAGGCAAAGAAAAAGATGCATGCGAAGCATCCTCTTTGGCAATTTCCAGATCTGCCAAAGAGGTGATTTCAAATAATCAAGTAACGGAAAGAACATTTAAATCAACTGTAATTGAATTAATTGACATATACCTGAACACACAAAATGTATGCTATAATACGAATGAAGATATAAATAATATTCAAAAGGCTTTATTAAGTTTGGATCCCATCTGCAGAGCCGCAATTATATGGAAGGATGTACTGGGATTTCAAATTGATGACGGCATACCAGCGTCAAATTATACAAGACAGGAACTTCTAAGGGAATTGTCATTAGGTAGGAAAAATTTGAAGAGTATGCTGCAAATAAAGCCGGGATTAAGAGGTAATCGATGTTCGTATATTTAACCCTATTAGAAACTCAGGAAGAAAAAAGTAAATTTGAACAAGTATACAGCAATTACAGGCAGCTTATGTTTTATATAGCTAAAAGTATTTTGAATGATGATTTTCTTTCGGAAGATGCGGTTCACGATGCATTTATAAATATAGCTAAAAGTTTGAAAAATATATCTGATGTGGCCTGTCCACGAACCAGGAGGTATGTTGTTATTATAGTAAGAAATATTTCTCTGAATATGCTGAAGAAACAGAAGCTTTCCGAGGAAATTGAGGGTATGGGAGAGTATATTGCGGATGAATCTGTATTAGAGGATGAGGTTTTGTCTAAAATTTCATTTGATCTTATAGTTAATCAAATTACATGTTTACCTGTTATCTATAAGGATGTGCTTTATTTATCATATGTTGAGGACTTAAATACTAGGGAAATATCAAAACTTATAAATATTTCGAATGAAACGGTAAAAAAAAGGCTTCAAAGAGGGCGAAAGAAATTGGCTGAAAGTATTAAAGAGGTGATCTGACATGTCCGAAGAGAGATTAAAAGAAGCACTAGAAGTTTCAATGGAAAGGGAGCTTGATTCAATGTTTCCTGATAGCGGCATAAATGAGATTCACAGTTTTTCGCTTGAGTTTGAAAAAAATATGGAGTCTGTCATTAAAAAAGCAAAAATAAAGTATGTAAATATAAGACAGTTTACAATAAGGAGAAGCATTATTGCAGCATCTCTGATAATATTTATATATATGGCAACGCTTAGTGTTGAAGCATTCAGGGCCCCGTTAATAAGGCTTACAGAAAAAATTTATACGGAGTTTTCTGAAATATTATTTGATAATGAAGAAAATATTGATACTCCCAGAAAAATTAAGGACTTATATGTTCCGGGATATATTCCTGAAGGTTATACTTTAAAGGAAGAAAGCGAAGAAAAAATGACTATGATGCATCATTTCATGTATACAAATGAAATGGATCAGTTCATATTTGTTGAACAATACACTTTGGGAGTCAGCATGTCTGTGGATACGGAAGGAACAACAACTGACAGAATAATGATTAAGGGAATGGAAGGAATCATATATTCAAAAAAAGGCTTGACAACAATAATAGTCAATGACGACAACTATGTGCACTTAGTATGTGGTTATGAAAGTAGAGAAGAGATAATAAAAATAGTTGAATCACTGTACGTTCCAAAATAGCATTTTTTTCTCCCTTTATAAAAATGTACCGTTAATAATTACGGTGCATTTTTTGTGGAGGGATTGTGATATGTACTTTATAATAATAGAAAAATTATTTGATTATTTGATTAAAATATGTTAAATTTTAAAAAAAGTTTAGAAGGTAAAAGTATGGATAGAAGAGACAAGGTTAATTATTACTTAGATTTGGCAGAGGTTGTTTCGCAGAGAGGGACATGCCTTAGAAGGAGATTTGGAGCTGTTATTGTAAAAAACGATGAGGTTTTGGCTACTGGTTACACAGGTGCACCGAGAGGAAGAAAAAATTGCAATGATTTAGGAGTGTGCATCAGACAAAAGCTTAATATTCCCAGAGGTGAGCGTTATGAGCTTTGCAGAAGTGTTCATGCGGAGGCAAATGCCATTATAAGTGCTTCCAGAGACAAGATGATAGGAAGTTCTTTATATTTAACAGGAATAGAAAATGAAACAAATGAATATGTTAAAAATGCAAGCAGTTGCTCTATGTGCAAGAGGATGATTATTAACGCTGGCATTGAAAATGTTTATATCAGGGATACAAAGGATACTTACCGAGTTGTTAATATTGAAGAGTGGATCAATAATGATGAGTCCTTGGAAGGACAGCACGGATATTAGCAAGAAGTTTAAATTTTAAATTTTAATTTTAAATTCATAATGCTATAATACTATATATAAGAATCGAAAATTAATTCAGCAGAGGTAAACGCATGATTGAGATCACATTTGGTGAAAAATTATCCGATGTTAGCTATAATGACAGAGCAGGGGCATATCTTATTTCTGTTAAGAACGGGAAAATGGCCGTTGTAGAAACTCCTAAAGGATATTTCCTTATAGGAGGAGGAATAAATACGGACGAAAGCCATGCTGACTGTATAAAAAGAGAAGCCATAGAAGAAATAGGACATATTGTAACCGTTAAAAAATATATATGCTCTGCGGAGGAATACATAACACGCGAAAAAAGAGGATATTTCCATCCCATTCAGTATTACTACGAAGGCGAAATAGGTGAAAAAACAGTTAATCCAATTGAAATGGACCATGTATTCAAATGGATTCCAATAGAAGAATCGGAGAGCAAGCTGTTTTTTAAATCACAGAAATGGGCTGTGAAAAAATGGATGTCAGCTCAATAAAAATTGTAATTTAAAATAAGGTGAAGTGAGGAGTTAAAAATTGCTGGAATTAATAAAAGAGAGAAGAAGTATTCGCAGTTTTAAGGAAGAAAAATTAAGTGAAGAAGCTGTAAAGGATATTCTAAGAGCAGGTCTTCTTGCTCCTACGTCAAAAAATAAGAGACCTGTTGAATTTGTCGTTGTTGAAGACAGAGAGACTTTAAGCAGGCTGAAATTCTGCAAGGACAAAGGAAGCAACGGACTTGATACAGCACCATGTGCAATAGTAGTTATAGGAGATGCCGAAAAAAGCGATGTATGGGTAGAAGATGCTTCGATAGCTACGGCCTTCATGCAGCTTCAGGCTGAAAGTATGGGGCTGGGCTCAGTATGGATTCAAATGCGGAAGCGACGCAGCTGTTCAGACGATTCTGAAAAAGAAGTCAGAAAAGTACTGAACATACCTGATAAATATGGCGTTCTGGATATCCTTGCCCTAGGATACAAAAATGAGTTGAAAAAGCCCTATGAAGAAGATGACGCTGACTTTTCAAAAGTTCATTTTGAAAGCTACGGCAGTAAATAGATTAATCGATTATATTTAGTAATACGTCCTGCATTATTTTATTATTATGCGCATATTGTTATAAACTTACGTCTGCTTGCTGAAAATATTAAATTGCGGAATTCCAACAAAAAATCAGAGATATTTTTTTGAAAGTAAGTTAAAATTGTTTCTCGTGTATGTAAAGTATCAATTTTTGAATCTTTTAAATTTATGATATTTGTATATTTATTACATATTAATTTGAGATATCCTTTATTTTATGGAAGACATACCGTGCTTTATATGTTCCCGATACTGCACATATACTATGTTACAAAGGTAATTTTGTTACAGCTTTTATTCATTTGAGGGAAACAGTTAAAATTCCGGGCGGATTTGCTGATATTGTACGGTTGATATATATGAGATAGCAGAATTTATTTTATATTAAGGGGAATTCTATGAATCCATGGGAAGAAATCAATTTGAGTGATTATGAAAATCATATGAAACTGGAATCGGTTTATCAGTTGCAGACATTGAATAAAATGATGTGGGGCCAGCTTAATGATTATGATGTATCATCAGTATTAATTCTTGGAGTTGCAGGCGGTAACGGATTAAATCATGTTGACAGAGATAGAATAAATGTAATATACGGAGTAGATATAAACGAAGACTATTTAAAAATATGTAAAGAAAGATATCCGGTTTTGGAAGATTTATTCGTTCCGATAAGGGCAGATATAACAAATGAATTTTGTGAGCTGCCAAAAGCAGATATTGTAATTGCGGATTTATTTGTAGAATACGTCGGCTGTGAGATATTTGCATCAACAATCAGAAAAATAAAACCGAAATATGTTTCGGTAATTATTCAGGTTAATGAAGATGACGGCTTTGTGTCGGATTCTCCATATATGACTGAATTAAAAAAATTAGAAAAAGTGCATTTTTGCATTGACGAAAAAGAAATATCACTTTCCATGAAGAAAATTGATTATAACTTATCTTATAGAACAGAAGAAAATTTGCCCAACGGGAAAAAGCTAATCAGATTGGACTATTGCTTTAATCTAAAAGATTAAATTTAAAATATATTGAAAATTATTAGTTTTTTAAGTATTGAAATAAGGAGTTTTATGCAAAAAGAAAAAAATAATACTAAAGATATGCTGAGCTGTCCGGTTATGAAAAGATGCGGCGGTTGTCAGATGCAGCACTATAGTTATGAAAAACAGCTTGAAGAAAAGCAGAAGGGAGTAAATATCCTTCTCGATAAATACTGCAAGGTTGAAGAAATTGTCGGAATGGAAAATCCGTATTATTACCGGAACAAAGTTCATGCAGTATTTGATACTGATAAAAAAGGAAATATTATTTCGGGAGTTTATGAATCCGGAACACACAAAGTTGTTCCCGTAGACAGCTGCCTGATTGAAGATCAGAGAGCAGATAATATTATAGTTACAATCAGAGGAATGCTTAAATCATTTAAAATTAAAGCATACAACGAAGACACAAGAGTAGGACTTCTGCGCCATGTTCTGATTAGAACGGGACATGAAAGCGGAGAAATAATGGTTGTGTTGGTGCTTGCCTCACACATATTCCCTTCAAAGAATAATTTTATTAAAGCGCTCTTAAAAAAACATCCTGAAATTACAACAATAGTAATGAATGTTAACAATAAAAAAACAAGCATGATACTGGGAGAAAGAGAACAGGTGCTGTACGGCAGAGGATTCATAGAGGATACTCTGTGCGGAAAAGTTTTCAGAATTTCACCGAAGTCATTTTATCAGATTAACCCTGTCCAGACAGAAATTCTTTATGGAAAGGCAATCGAGCTTGCGGAGCTTAAGGGAAGTGAAACTGTAATAGACGCCTATTGCGGAATAGGCACAATCGGAATAATAGCAGAAGACCATGCCAAAAAAGTACTTGGAGTCGAACTTAACAGAGATGCTTTCAGGGATGCTATAACAAATGCAAAAAGAAATAAATCAAAAAATATATTTTTTTACAACTGTGACGCCGGCGAATTCATGAATCAGATGGCCAGCGAAAAGCAATCAGCTGACGTTGTATTCCTAGATCCTCCAAGGTCAGGCAGCACAGAGCAGTTCTTAGATTCGATGATTTCAATCAATCCCAAAAAGATAGTCTACATTTCCTGCAATCCCGTAACATTAGAGAGGGATTTAGCCTATCTCACAAAAAGAGGCTACGAAGCCAAGACAGCAATACCTGTTGATATGTTCCCGGGTACGGAGCACGTTGAATGCGTGATTCTGATGCAGCGTAGTGGTTCAAAAGACAAAATATAGAGTTTGACCACTACATGTAGTGGTTTAGGGGTAAAAAATGAGTAGAAAAAGGGGTTAAAAATGCACGATTTTAGACCCCTTTTTCAGCGAAAAATACTGATGCAGAAGGTGATTTTTCAGATATAGCCCTCAAAATGATGCAAAATCATTTTATGATAAAAGGAATTATAAAATAAAATAACTATAGAAAAACATATATAGCCGAAGAGTTAAAGTGCATCATTGCACTCTAACTCTCCGGCTTTTTTGTTTTCAGAAAGGACACGATATGCTTGTAAAATACAAACGAAATAGAAAATTTGCCTGTTACGATTCTGAAAGCCTTACAAGTACCGGCAAGCCTGATCCGCCCCCTCGCCTTGTTGGCCCCTTTAAAAGCTGTGGAGAATGCCCTTATGCATCCCACGGCTTTTTATGTTATAGCCGTGAAGGAGATTGCCTAAGAACCGATATGCAAAAAATTAATCAAAGGAGGAAAAAGATATGCGAGCAATGATTCAATGTATGCATGAAAACAATTATCAAAACCTTACTTATCCCAGTAAGGAAAAAGAACTGCAGATTTTATGCGACAGTCTTGGTGTCGCCAATACTACAAAAACAGAGATTAAAATCGGCAGCGTCCATAACAATGAAAGGTTGTCGACCCTGCTCTCTGATAAAACAGTAAATCTTGATGAGTTAAACTTCCTGATGAAGCGATTGGACAGCTTCGATCAAAAGGAGCTTGCAACCTTTTATGCAGCTGCTTATGCCGAAAAAGCTGAAACAATGACGGAGCTTATTAACCTCAGTTTTAATACCCATTGTTACAGCCTTGTAGCCGATTTTAGCGACTTAAATGCCGTAGGCAGGCAGATATACCTAACGGAGCAAATGGCAGTCAGCACAGAGGAATTAGAGAGCCTTGACGGACGAAAATACTTTGAAAGCATGATTGCAGAAAACCCTAATCCTGTGATAACACCATATGGAGTGGTGTATAGAAACAGCAATGAGATTGTACAGACCTATGACGGCAGAAACTTTCCCTATTACCAATATGAGAATACTCCTATTACACTGCTTCTGAGTGCTCAAAATCGTAGCGAATATCTTTATCTGCCTATGGAGCAGAGTGAGATGAACAAGGCTTTAGAGCGATTAGGCGCAAAGAGTCTTGAAGAAATCCACTGGCAGGTAGAAGAACACAATATACCTGATAACCTTGCAGATATGGCAGTTAAAGATCAGTCAGACCTATATGCCCTCAACCAATTTGCCGAAATTTTTAAGGAGATGGGACAGCGTGAGGTTATATCTTTATCTGAACTTGCAGCCTTTGTAAAAATCACTAAAGGAGAGGAACTTAAAACGCTGGCAGGCTGTATGTATGAGTTTGAAAGTTTTCCCGATATCCACACTCTGGAGCAATACGGCAGATATATGATTTGCGAAAGCGGTCGCTTTGAATATGACAAAAATTTGGAGGACTACATCGACTTTAAATCCTATGGGCAGGACAAAATCAGCCGTGAAACCGGGGCATTTACTTCTAAAGGTTATCTACTTTACCACGGATATGACCTGGAAATGCAGGGAATTTTGAATAAAAATATCGGGCTTAAAATTAAAGAGCTGCACGAACCGCAGGAGCTTAAACTGTATATGCCTCTTAGGGCTGTTACCTATCAGGATGAAAATGACTATGGGGATCTTTATCAGGTAGATTATGAAATAGATGTGTATTCTGAAGAACTAAGTTCCTATGAAGATGAAATAAGAACTGCTATTATAAATCATCGTTTGGATGATGAAAAGCGTGGCATGATGGATTACTATGATCAGCCCGATACGGTGAATGCAAAAGTACAAAAGTATCTGTTTGATGTAGAAGTAATTGATGGAGAGCTGATGGGAGTTGCAGTTCTTACTCTTAATGCACCCTTAAATCAAGGAGAGCTTATAAAAATTAAGGAAGCCATCGAGGGTCAATGCTCTGACGGCTTTGGAGAAGGCCTCGAGCAGCGTGAAATTAAGTGTAACGGCAAGGAGGTATATGTAAGTCTTTGGAACTCTCATGATTGGAGCCTGAAAACCGCTGAAGAAATGGGAATTACAGAACAAAAATATGAAATGAAGTTTGAAGGTATGTGAAATGAATGGATTTCCTACAAGACAACAGGTTGAAAGAATTAAAGAAAAATTTCCACCAGGTACTAAAATCCGTATGGAATCTATGTCCGATCCCTATGCACCAATTCCGCCTGGTATTGAAGGGATAGTAGATTTTGTGGATGATATCGGTACACTGCACTGCAGCTTCGAAAATGGGCGCAGCCTTGGTGTTATTGTTGGCGAGGATAGCTTTTCAGTTATTGAACCGGAAGAAGAACAAGGCATGGGTTTAACGATGAAATAGGAAAAACGGCAAGATGCAAAACACCCTGCCGCTTCCCTATTTTTCAAGTCCCTTTATCAAATCAAAAACAAAAATTCTTTTATCCTCCGGCTGTTTGCGTAGGATTGTAAGTATTTCCGCCTCCTGCTCACTTAGTTCAGAAGCCCGAAGCGTGGATTTTATGTCGGTTCTACCAAGAATATAGTCCACCGAAGTATCAAGGGTATCAGCGAGCTTCACAAGCATTTCCGCAGGCGGTACCGCTTTTCCGATCTCGTAGCCGCTGATGGTTTCCTGCGACACATTAAGCTCCATTGCAAGGCGAAGCTGTGTCAGGTTTTTAGCTTCCCTTAGCTGTTTTAAACGTTCTATAAATATCACTCCTTCCAAATATGGATATTATCAATATAAAGTATATCCCTATAAGTTGACTGTGACAGTCATGTTGCTTATACTGTGTATGGAGTATATCAATATGCAAAATGAGCAATATGACTGGAGGATGAAATGTGAACCGGAGACTTATCAGAGAAAAAACAGTATGCTTTACCGGGCATCGAAGTGAAAAGCTTCCAAAAGGAGATGCCTTGAAACATTTGAGAATAAAGCTGTCAGAGGAAATTGAAAAAGCAATACAAGATGGCTACAACACCTTTTTATTTGGAGGTGCCTACGGGTGGGACCTTATGGCAGCGGAGGAAGTGATTAAAAAGAAAACAGTGATTGACTTTAACAATCCACGGTATATTCGGCTGATTGCCGTAATCCCCTTTGAAGAACAGGCAGTGAGGTACTCGCTTTCAGATCATGAACTATATTATGAAATCATGCCTAAATGCGATGATGTCATTATCTTAAATACCAATTACAACAGCCGATGTTATGCTCATCGAAATCAGTATATGGTAGAACGCAGCAATAGGATTATATGTTACTGGAACGGGCAAGCCAGAAGCGGCACAGCACAGACTGTCCGCATGGCAGAAAGAGAAAACCTTGAAATTATAAACCTATATGAATAATGACCAAAAGGCATTACTAAATTTCAACTCAGTAATGTTTTTTACTTTAAATTAAGAAAGCTCATCTATCAGTAAGTAAATAAAAACGAAACGACACTGGTATAACATCCGGTGTTTTTCATATATCAATCAAAAAAACAAGGCCGTTTTCCCCAAAGAAAGCGGTCTTGCTTTTTTTACTCTATCTTGTTTTTCTTTCGGGCAAGCGGTCGGAAAGGAGGCAAGAATGGACAAAGACCAGCTTGCAGAATATCTCAAAGCCCATCATCTCGGTAAGGAAAATGCAATCCTAAGCCGAGAGCTTGAGAAGTTATTTTGTGTAAATGGCAAGGAACTCCGAGACATTATCAATATCCTGCGCCGTGAAGCAACCCCCATTGCCAGCGACCAAAGCGGCTATTACTATGCAAAAACTGAAAGCGAACTGCGAGCCACCATCCGCCATATGAGGCGCAGGATTGCCGGTATCAGTGCCGCTATTCGTGGATTGAACCGCTCTCTTTCAAATTTTGACAAGGCACAGACCCGCCTGCCCTTTATGGAGGGGGGTGAGGACTCTGAATAGCTTCATGTCCTGGATAGGCGGGAAAAAGTCACTTCGTGAATTGATTGTAAGTCTTTTTCCCCTATACTACGAACGCTATATCGAAGTGTTCGGCGGTGCGGGTTGGATACTCTTTCATAAAAATCCCGGTAATGATTTTGAAGTATACAACGATTATAATAGCCTGCTGGTCAACCTTTATCGCTGTGTAAGGGAAAAACCAAATGAGCTGATGGATGCACTGCGGTATTGCCTCAACTCCAGAGAAGATTTTGACTATATAAAAAACTGTCTTGCCCGTGACAGCCCTGTCTCCGATGTACAAAAAGCGGCATGGTTCTATCAGCAAATTCGCTATAGCTATGCTTCGGGGCTAACCAGTTTCGGCAGCCAGCCCCACGATATTTGGAGCAATTTTCCGCTGATAGAGCAGGCACATCGCAGGCTTGCGAAGGTGGTGATTGAAAACAAGGACTTTGAAAAGCTCATCAGGCAGTATGATCGCCCAGTGAGTTTTTTCTATTGCGACCCGCCGTATTTTGAAACTGAAGGCTATTACAAAAATGTCGGGGAGGACGGATTTACAGAAAAAGACCACATTCGTTTAAGGGATTCTCTGATGAAAGCCCAAGGTAAATTCCTGCTTTCCTACAATGATTGTGAATTTATCAGAGAACTCTACAATGCACCGGGTATTCAAATTGATGCTTATACCCGCATCAATAATATCAAACAGCGTTATGACGGGGGTTCCCAGTTTCCTGAAATTCTCATAGCTAATTACGATATGCAGGAGCGAGGCTTAAGCATCCCGGCACAGATGAATCTGTTCGATATAAGAGCGCCCGGTTTTACATCGGATGAGGAATAAGACAGTTTCAATCTAAGGGCAATAATTTAATGGAGGAATATATCTATGAAGAAAAATCAAAGCGAGAAAATAGCAGAAAAAGATATCCTTGACGAAATGCTGGAGGGAACATCCCTTGCTGATGCTGAGGTACTTGATGTCGTAACTGGTGAAAATGTCTGTGTGATTTTAGACGGCAAAATGACAGTGCTGGAACTTACAAAGGTAATAAATATCCTAAGCACACTTGCTTCCGACCTTACAGTGATACTGGCACAGGCCTGTGGTTTTTGCAATAACTGCGGAGATTTACAACCATGTGAAGATTCAGATAACAAAAGTGATTGTGAAGCTACGAGCTGTCATAATACACCGGAAAGCTGGGTAGCTCAGTGCGAGCTTTGCCAGAGCTTACTGGATGGAAGCGGAGATGTTCGTATTCCAGACTATATCCTGGAGGAAGCTGGTATCCCGACAGATGCTAAATTAGAAGCTTATGCCGATGAGGATAGCGGCGAAATTACTGTTGCAGAAGCAGATATCCAAGAAGATATTACTGATGTGCCTTCCGGCATAGTTTCAATTCTTGCCTCATCCGGTATCTGCCTTGCAAAGCTTGATGAACTGATCGTGCTCGATGAAATTGTCTACGGGCAAGGAAAAATTTTCAATAGTTAATGATGCAGAAATCTGAAACTAAGGCTTTAGCTTTCCGGAAGCAAGTTTATATTAAAGGCAGGTGATGAAAATGCAAGGTATAAAAGAGAAAGGCGGTGTCGTTTTTTATTATGGCAATCCTGCCGGATACGTCAATAAAGAAAATGCCATTATGGACTCTATCTTTCAAAATGAAGAACTGGAAAGTTGGCTGCAAAAGAAAGGATTAGTTCCACAGTGGACAGATGGTGTCATGGAACGGCTTCTTGTCGGGGAACAGATTGCAGGCAGTATAGAGGCCGCTGTATCTCTGAAAAATGTTCGTATCTGGCAGCTTAAGCCTGATACGGATGTGTATATGAAATTTATCGGCTTGGATGAAATGATAAGCCAATTTGGAGACCCTTCTCCGGAGCATTACGGCATCGTGTACGATGGACAGCTTGAAACAAACGACCTTGAAGCTATTTACACCCGCTGCAATATAAATCATCCTCCCGGATATAGGGGGCATTCGCTGTCTATGTCCGATGTGGTGGAACTATATGACGAGGAAGGCAGTGAATATCATTACTGCGACCGTTTCGGATTTAAGCAGATTGCTTTTGAAGAAGATGGTCAAATCAAGGGCATGGCAGAGTCCATGTCACAATCATTTTAGGAGGAATAAGTTATGCCAAAAACAGCAGCACAAGCAGCCACTAAGCAGGAGCTGCCGCAAGAAAACCCGATGCAGTTTAATGTGCGCATTTATCCTGTGAAAACAGACGGTACACTGAAAGCCAATGCATCGGTCAATATCAACGGATTTTTTGCCGTATCTAAAGTCCGCATTTTAGAGGGTACAAAAGGCCTGTTTGTATCCATGCCCCAATATAAAGGGCAAAACGGAGAATACAAAGACATCTGCTTTCCCTGCACGAAGGAGGCAAAGCAAGCCTTTGATAAAGCAGTGCTTTCTGCCTATGAGCAGACGATGGCACAAAAGCAGTCCAAGGAACAGGTGCAAGAAGCTCCAAAACAAGAACAAAGCCAGCAGATGGCCGGAATGTAAGGGGGATGTCAATGAGTACAAAGATAAAAAGACCTACCAGCTTTTTGCTGATACTATGTGTAGTGCTTTCGCTATTTGCAGGAAGTGCCTATGCAGCCCATCGGTACTTTGAAGATGCCAAAGGGCATTGGGCAGAGGAAGCTATAAATATCCTTGCGGAAAAAGGTGTAATTGCAGGCTATCCCGATGGTTTGGTACACCCCGACAATATTATTACAAGGGCAGAGTTTGCAACTTTGATAGCAAGGACAATGGAACTGCCAAAGTCCACAGACAAGGATATCACAATCCACTTTACTGACATTCCAGGGCATTGGTCCGAATCGGATGTAGAGGCTCTTGTCATTGCAGGCATTATTCAAAAAGGTGATTTTAGCAATAAGTTTTTGCCTGATGAACCTATCACCCGAATGGAAATGATCCGTATGCTGGTGAGGGCTATGGGCAAGGAAAATCATGATCCCTCCTGTCCCTGTATGCTTGGATTCTTAGATGAGAGCCAGCTTAACGAGGAACAAAAGGCATACATCTGTACCGGCAAGCATTACCACATTATAGATGGATATCCGGACGGCACAGTTCGCCCCGTTAAGAACGCAACTCGTGGTGAAGCCTTTGAGATGCTGGTGGATACAGAAAAGGCTAAGGAACAGATTAAAAATGAAGAACCGGAAAAACCGTCTGTTACAGAACCAGAGGAAAAATCTTCAGGCAGCGGCGGCTCTTCCTATGTACCGACACCTCAGTTTTCCTTCCTTTTGCCGGAAACTGCCTACACAACCGATGAAATTGAAATAAAGCCAAACAGCCGCTATGTCAGTAGCATCTTGTGGACAGTTCAAAGAGATGGTGTCCCTATGGAGCTAACAGATGTTATCAAAGGTGAGCTGACGGCAGATGGCGGAAAAGTGCAGTTTTTACAAGCCGGTAATTTCACCCTTACCGCAACTGTTAAAAACAGTCGTGGTGTTACGGCAAGTCATGAGCAGGCTATTGAAATTTATCCGGTGGTTTCAGCAGGTTTCAAATTGCCTGAGACAGCACACACCGATACAGCTGTTGCCGTAGAGCTTTCAACTGAAAACCTTGGAATTAATGAAGTGGTTTGGTTACTGGAAAAAGACGGCACAGCTATAGATATCACGGAAGGTATCTTAGGGGAGCTAAACTCCCAAGGCGGCACAGTGATGTTCAAAGAAAAAGGTAATTATGTATTGAACGCTGCTATCACTGACGGACTTGGCAAAACAGTTAATGCCTCCGATACCATCAATGTCTACCCTGTTTCAGAAGTAAAGCTTGAATTGCCTGCTGTTTCCCATACAGACAAAACCATTGCTATGCAGACAGAAACCAAGGAAGCAGACGGCTTAACCATAGCCTTCACTCTGAGTCGAAACGGTGAACCTGCCAATATCAGTACATTTATAGAAGGGAATCTCACTAAAGGCAGTGTTCGCTTCAAGGAAAAAGGCGTGTATACCCTGACAGCCTCTGTCACCGATATAACGGGCAGGGTGTTTGCCGATACGGCCACGATCACGGTATATCCTGTTGGCTCAGCCGGGTTTTATTTGCCCGAAATCTTCCATACGGATAAAAGCGTTACGGTGGAGGCAGTCTTTAATGAAATTGGCAGTGATATCGCCGCTTGGTCATTAACTCGTGACGGAAAAGAAATTGCTCTATCTGATGCGGCCATAGGTGCACTCAGTAATACGGGAGGTAGTCTGCAATTTAAGGAAAAGGGCAGCTACTTTTTAAAGGCAGAGTTTACCGATGAAGGTGGCAGAAGTTATAGCTATGAACAAAGCTTCAATGTATATCCTGTGCCAACTGTAAGCTTTAGTCTGCCAAGGTACGCACACACCGATACTGATATTGTAGTCAATACCAATTCCGCTAATCTGGATGGTCTTGCCATTGAATGGCTGGTGGATAACACCTATGGTTTTCAGGATTGGAACACCTTTATAGACGGCTGTCTTGCTAATAACGGCGGTACTATCAGGTTCAAACGAGCCGGTATCTATGAGTTAGTGGCAAGGCTCACCGATGAAACAGGCAGGGTATTCTTATTTGAACCGGGCGGCAAGTGTGAAGTCTTACCCGTACTGACAATCGGATTTGAACTTCCGGGGCTTGCCTATACCGATACGGTCATTGATCTGCGCACCTTCGGAAACAACAATGTGCTTCCGGTGGAATGGACAGTAGAAAAAGACGGTAAGAGCATTTCATTAAGTGAAACATTCAGCGGCAATCTTAATGCCCAAGGCGGCAAAATCAACTTTAAGTCTCATGGAGAATATGTCCTTACTGCTACCATGACCGATTATCTCGGCCGCAGCTTTTCTAACAGCCAAAGGGTAAATATATTGCCGGTGATGAAGTACACATTTACAATCCCTGAAACAATCCATTATGGAACAAATTTCACTGTAGCCGTTAAAGATGCCCAGCATATTGACGGTTATACCGCAGTCTGGAAGCTGCAAAAGGATAGTGAAGATAGCATATTCCAAGGTACACTCGATAACAACGGCGGCAGTATTTCTATCCACGATGTAGGCGATTTTATGCTGACCGCAACTATTACCGACAGTGCCGGACGAACCATCAGTCATTCCGAAAGTATTACCGTTACAAACATCCCTCCCGATGCACCAACGGTGACGGCAACTCCTTCCCGAACTGTACAGGACGGAAAATTCTTTGTGGATATCAAAGCTGATACCACTGATCCTGATGGGGATGCGGTGATCTTGGAATACGATGGAGTATCAGCCGATGGCTACTATATCCCAGGTACCCACACAATTCGTGTCAGGGCAAAGGACATTGCAGGAGCGTATTCTCCTTGGGCAGAAAAAAGCTTTACCATCACAAGTTCAGCCCCTACGGTAACACTGACGGCAACCCCTACCAGAACCGCTAAAGACGGTAAGTTTTTCGTAGATATCACTGCCAAGGCAAGCGATGCTGACGGCGATTCAACCACCTTGGAATGGGAAAACAAAACCGCAGATGATTACTACGCTGTGGGCACCCATACAATCCGTGTCCGTGCCAAAGACAGCACAAAACTATATTCGGAATGGGTATCTAAGACATTCACCATTGCAAACTCTGCACCCCTAACCCCGGTTATCACAAGAACACCAAACGGCAATAGTGTAGCACCGGGAATCCCTGTCACCATCACAGCTGCAAGCTCAGACCCGGATGGCGATGCAGTAACTCTTGTCTGGGAAAACAGAAATGCCAAAACACAAGTTTATCCCCTGGGAAGAAATCTGGTACGAGTAAAAGCGGTTGATACAGCAGGGGTTGAGTCGCCATGGGCAGCCATTGTGTTCTTTGTAGCCGATTCCAACGGCGGCGGAGGCATGACACTTACCGGTCCTGATTCAGTCATATTAGAAAATGGACTTGAAGGTGCTACTATAACCGAATACACATTCACAGTTCCGCCGGTTTCCGGTCACAGCGGCTCTGACTTCGGAAGAGTGAGGGGCTTAAATAAGCTTACAGGACAGTGGGATCAACTGGACTACGGCACTACTTCAAACGGCATTACATTCAGCCGTACCCTTGGTGCAGGTGTATATACTCAGCTGGAGTTTTACTATTATACGAATCACAACTGCATGTATAACAAGAGCAATATCACCTATTCGGTAACTTATCATTTTGAGTAAGCAAAACCGTCCACAAAAATTGAAATATAAAGGAGATTATCATGATGAAAGAATTCATTATCAATATGAAAAAAAGGATCGCCCATACCGCAAACTATATGAACACCGGCATCCAGTCCTTGCCTGCAAAATTGCAGATTTTTAAAATGAGAAGCCAAGCAGTGCTTGTCAGTAATCGTGCGGAAGGCTATATTGACACAGCAGTTAAGATTCTGATTGCCGTTGTGCTTGGGGCTCTGCTCCTTGCAGGACTTTATGCCTTGCTGGAGGGTACTGTGCTTCCGACCTTGGTTCAGCGAATCAAAGAAATGTTTAACTATGCAGGCTAACGGCATCCTTCAGGGGGTGCTTTTTTGTAGCCTCCTTATAGCAGCTGCTGGATGGGATTTAAAGAAAAGAATGATTCCCGACAGCATCTGTATCCTAATATTTTTGACGGGGCTGATTAACTTCAGCCCCGTCAACTTTTTAGGGGCACTGCTTTCCATCCCATTTTTTATTGTTGCATGGATTGATGAAAAGCATATGGGCGGAGGCGATGTTAAATTCATTGCCGCTGCCTGCTCAGTTTTGGGCATAGATGCTTCCATCTGGGCATTTGCCTTGGCTTTACCGCTACCCATAGGAATATGCATATGGAAAATAGCATCGAATCATCTTCACCGTAAAAAGAAACTATGGAATGTCCATATGGAAATGCCCTTGCTGCCTATATTAGTCGTAGGCTTCCTGCCGGCATACATTTTAAAATTTGGTGGATTTATTTAATATCCATAATTAAATATCAAGGAGGAACTGTTCATGAATTTACTGAAAAACCGCACCGTGCTGGGCGTAATCTGTATTTTACTGTCTTTGCTCATCTGTTTCGGTGTGACACCGCTGTTTAATAAAACAGTCAGTCATAAAACTGAAATTGTTAGGGTGACAAAGGAGATTAAAGCCGGTGATGAGATAACCAAGGATATGGTGCAGATTGCCGAAGTCGGCGGATTTGGCCTACCCGAGAATGTTATCAGGCAAAAAGATACCGTGATAGGGAAATACGCAAAAGCGGATCTTTCTATCGGTGATTATATTCTAAATACCAAGCTGTCCGATATACCGGCTGCTGAAAATGCTTATCTTTATAATTTAGATGGGAGTAAGCAGGCCATGTCTGTTACCATTAAAAACTTTGCAAACGGCCTGTCAGGTAAACTGCAAAGCGGAGATATAGTGTCTATTATTGCTCCTGATTACAAAAAGCAGGGATCAACTGTTATCCCTGCGGAACTTAAATATGTAGAAATTATCAGCGTAACTGCTCCCAGCGGCTATGATGCCAATACAGGAGAAATAAAGTCTAATGATGATGAAAGGGAGCTACCTTCTACGGTAACCTTGCTTGTATCTTCTGAACAAAGCAAGGTACTGGCAGAACTTGAGGCAGACGGAAAACTTCACCTCTCTCTTGTGTACCGTGGTACACCAGCAAACACTGCCAAGTTTATTGAAGTACAGGATGAAATTAACGAGGCCTTGTATCCCACGGAAAAAAAGAATGATACAGAGGAACAGAAATCGGCAGATTTGGAATCAAAGCCTGAACAGCCTGTTAAGAATGAGGTGACTGAATAAATGAACTTTAAAAAGAAAGGCATCTTTTCCCGCTCTGTACGGAGTGAGGAACCGGCTGCTGAAGAAGTATTGCAAGGGGGCATCCTTGCAGTTTGGGGCAGTCCGGGCAGCGGCAAAACCGTGACTGCCGTAAAAATTGCAAAATATCTTGCAGATAAAAAGAAAAATGTGGTGCTACTGCTATGCGATATGACTGCTCCGATGCTGCCTTGTATCTGTCCGCCCTCTGAGATTGAAAGCGAGCATTCTCTTGGCAGTGTCCTTGCCGCTACCCATGTGACAGAGCCTTTAATAAAGCACAATCTTGTGACACTAAAAAAGAACAGCTATCTCACAATTTTAGCCATGAAAAAAGGCGAAAATGAATATACCTACCCGCCTTATTCAGAGGTGCAGGCAAAAGAACTTCTTTGTGAACTTAGAAGAGTCGCTCCTTTTATTGTGGTGGATTGCAGCAGTTATATCGCTAATGACATCCTTTCAGCATTAGCGCTGATGGAAGCTGATAGTGTCCTGCGTCTTACCAATGCAGATTTAAAATCCATTAGCTATCTATCAAGCCAGCTGACCCTTCTTCGTGACAGCAAATGGGATGCAGATAAGCAATATAAGGTTTCTTCTAACGTGAAGCCGCAGCAGGCACAGGATCAGACAGTGCATGCACTGGGGTCTTCTGCTTTTACCCTTAATTATTCACAGGAATTGGAACAGCAATATCTTGCAGGGAGTCTGCTTGCAGATTTATCCCTTAAGGATAGCCGCCAGTTTAGAAAAGAAATTGAAAAAATCGTCAAGGAGGTGTTTTGATGTCTGCTAAAAATAAAAATCTTATTGCTACCAGAGAAGAACAAAGACAATCTGAAAATGATCTCATTGATTTAAAAGGCATATCCCGAGCTCATGCACTATTCTTTGCACCGGAAAGCGAGGGCAAGGATTTTTCTACGGTATTAAGTGATGTACAGGAATATATTTCGGAAAATTATAGCACTCTCATTACAGGTAATCGCTCCGATGCCAAGGTACAGATGAAACGATATATAACCAAATATCTGCAGGATAACCGTATATCAGTAAACGGTATAAGCGGAGATGCCCTTGCTGATGCACTCTATACTGAAATGGCTGAGTTTGGTTTTTTAACTAAATATATCTTCGGTACAGGCATTGAAGAAATCGACATCAACAGCTGGAGAGATATCGAAGTGCAATACAGCGATGGCCGCACCGTAAAACTTACAGAACGCTTTGACAGTCCTGAACATGCAGTCAATGTGATTCGCCGCATGCTTCATATCAGCGGTATGGTGTTGGACAACGCAAGCCCTATTGTACTGGGGCATCTATCTAAAAATATTCGTATCGCAGTATTAAAAAGTCCTATTGTGGATGAGGATGTCGGTGTAGCAGCATCTATCCGTATAGTAAATCCTCAGTCAATGCAAAAGATGGATTTTGTAAATAGCGGCACCGCTACTGAACCCATGCTGGACTTTTTATCCCTATGTGTCCGCTATGGTATTTCCGTGTGTGTGGCAGGGGCTACCTCCAGTGGCAAAACCACTGTTGCCGGGTGGATACTTACAACCATTCCGGACAACAAACGTATCTACACCATTGAAAATGGCTCCCGTGAGCTTGCCTTGGTGAGGGAAAAGGATGGTAAAGTGACAAATTCAGTCATTCATACCCTTACCCGTGATTCCGATAATGAGCGCCAGCGTGTGGATCAAATTGCTCTTTTAGATATGGCTCTTCGTTTTAACCCTGATATTGTGGTAGTCGGTGAGATGCGCGGGGCTGAAGCTAATGCCGCTCAAGAAGCAGCAAGGACAGGTGTAGCTGTGCTTACCACCATCCACTCCAACTCCTGTGAGGCAACCTATCGCCGTATGGTATCCCTATGTAAGCGTGCCGTAGATATGAGCGATGCCACTCTTATGGATTATGTGACAGAAGCATATCCAATCGTAGTATTTTGCAAGCAGCTGGAAAATAAGCAGCGCCGAATGATGGAAATACAGGAATGTGAAATTCTGCCTGACGGAACAAGGCATTTTCGTCCGCTGTTTCAGTATGTTATAGAGGAAAACCGTATGGAGGAAGGTAATTTCATCATTGAAGGACACCATAAACAGGTGAATACTATTTCAGAGAGTCTAGCTAAAAGGCTTCTGGAAAATGGTATGCCCCAGCCAATCATCATTGCTTTAAGGGAGGGGGTAAAAACTGCATGATAACCATTTTGCTTGTTGCCTGTATCGGAATGATTGCAGGTTTTTTTATTTTGTTAAACCTATCACCTATGGAGTTCACAGACTCGGTATTTGCAAAACTTACTGATAAGCCCAGATCCCTCCGTGATGAGATCAATGAAAGTACCCGCCGTAAAAAGAAATCCTATCTTCGCCGGGAGATTGCTGAAGTACAGAGCATTCTCAAAGTAACCGGGAGAACGGCAAAGTTTCCTATGATTTGCGGGGCTGCCTTGCTGTTCTTTTGCATTGGTGCATCTATCGCTATCATGATGGGGAATATCTTTTTAGTCCCTGTTATGGCTGTAGGATGTATGTTTTTGCCCCTTTGGTGGGTAAAGCTTACGGCTGGCCATTTCAAAAAGGATATTGCAGCAGAGCTTGAAACAGCCCTTAGTATTATTACTACTGCCTATCTTAGAAATGAGGATATCCTAACGGCGGTGGAGGAAAATATTCCTTATCTTAATCAGCCGGTACTAAATGTTTTTCGCGGATTTGTATCAAGTGTTAAGCTAATAAATCCTGATGTGACAGCCGTTCTACTCGATCTAAAGGAACAAATAGATAACGCCGTGTTTCAGGAATGGTGCGATGCAATCATTGCCTGCCAGCATGATAGGAGTCTGAAAACAACTCTAACACCCATTGTGACTAAGCTCAGCGATATGCGTGTAGTAAACGGTGAGCTGGAGAATATGGTGTTTGAACCTCGAAAGGAATTTATCATCATGCAGCTTTTGGTAGTGGGAAACATTCCCCTCTTATATTTCCTGAACAAAGACTGGTATCATACCTTGATGCACACTCCCCTGGGACAAATCATTTTGACTATCTGTGCCGCAGTGATTTTTATTTCTATGGCCTTTGTAATTAAACTGACTCAGCCTATTGAATACAGGAGGTAGCCGATGACAATCTATATACTTTTATTCGGAGTTCTCCTTGGATTAGGACTCTTTTTTATTGCTGCCGACCTGCTAAAACTGCCTACCCTTGCTACGGAAAAGGCAATGATGTTGGCAGGAAAACAAGCAAAATCCAAGCCTAAAACCATTGATACTTTGCTGCATTCAGCAGCGGTAAAGCTGTCAAAATATATCCCAATGGATGAGTATAAAAAAAGCCGCATGGCTAATGTGCTGTCAGCTGCAGGTTTTTCGGAAACACCGGAACTCTTTACAGTAATGGCTATTGTTAAATCTGCAGCTGTTGCCTTGGCGGTTATTCCCTGCCTTGTGGTGCTGCCCCTTATAGCTCCTATCGTATTGTTTCTTGCCGTTCTTATCTATTTTAAGGAGATTCGCAAGGCAGATGAGGCACTGTCTGTAAAAAGAAACAAGATTGAGCAGGAACTTCCAAGGTTTGTGGCGACCATCACCCAGGAACTAAAAGCCAGCCGGGATGTACTGTCTATGCTGGAAAGCTTCAAGAAAAATGCAGGAGAGGACTTTGCCGCTGAGCTTGATATTTTAACTGCCGATATGCGTTCGTCTTCTTATGAAGCCGCTCTCACACGCTTTGAAGCAAGGTTTAATTCTCCCATGCTATCAGACATTACCCGCGGTCTTATTGGAGTGCTGCGAGGGGATGACAGTGCCATGTATTTTCAAATGCTCTCCCATGATATGAAACAGCTGGAACTGCAAAGGTTAAAAGCACAGGCTATGAAGATACCGCCTAAAATCCGTGTATTTTCCTTCGTTATGCTCATGTGCTTTCTGATGACATATATGGCAATTATTATCTATGAAATTATCCATTCCCTTGGCGGGATGTTTTAGGAGGGCGGTGTTATGCTTAGAAGAACTAAATACATTCTAAAAAACAGACGAGCCGAAGGGTACATTGATATCTGCATTCTAGTAATCTGTGCCATGCTAATTATAGCCCTTGCAGTGAGGGTCTTTCCTGTCTATATCCAAAAACAGCAGACAGATACCTTCGCAATAGAGCTGATTCGAGAAGCAGAAATAGCAGGCCGTGTAGGTACTGAAACCACCCGCCGTGAGCAGATGCTATCTGAAAAAACCGGGCTTTATCCTACCGTTACATGGTCAAAGACAGGTAAGATACAGTTAAATGAGGAAATAAGGGTAACAGTTACCTATCAGGCAAATATCGGGTTGTTTTCAGGCTTTGGCTCCTTTCCCATTACCCTGCGTTCAGATGCGGCAGGAAAATCAGAAGTCTATTGGAAGTAGGTGGTGACATGGAAAAAATCAAAAGGATTATAAAAGATAAAAGAGCAGCATCCTTTCCCCTTATCATAGCCATCACCTTATCTCTGGTTTTGATTTTCAGTGGTATTTCGGAATATTTCCGTCTGATGATTGTAGCACAAGGTGTTCGGGATGCCGTGCAGGCCGCTGTTATTTCGACAGTTAATGATAATTACGATGATGTATATCATGGTGTCCGTGAAGGATATTCGGGAGCTTATCAGCCAATTGCATCTGACTTTGAAGAAAGTCTTGATTATGGCGATATATATAATAGACTGGATAATATCCTTGGGCTCAGACAAAGCAGCGGATATCATGAAAAGCGTACCTCGGAAGATAAATTGGAATTTCGTATATGGGGACTCTCTGTAAATATTAAAAATGCACCCTTTGCGACAGGGGATCAAAGCTTGGCACGGTTTCAAGCTGACAGCACCATTATGCTGGAAGTGCCGGTATCCTTTGGGGGAAAGCTACTGCCGCCTATGCAAATCAAATTGAAAACCAGCGCCGGTTATACCCCAAGGTTTTAAGTACAGAATCTATGTTAATGGAGTATTCAAAAGCTTTTTATAATATTGATAGACTTTTGAACTATCATGTGGTAGGGTGTGGCTTAACAAAATAGATTAAACTATAGACAAGGAGAATGCCTTTATGAAAAATATAAATAACAAAGTGAAGAAATGGCTGATTATTTCAGGCGGGCTGGTGCTAAGTATGGTACTTTTGGTTGTGATCATGAACCAGTTTAAAGCGCCGCCTATAAATGACTTGGATCTGCCTGACCAAAATAGCGACACACAAAAAGTAGCAGTAGAAAGTCCTGATATAACAGAAAAAGAAGATGATATTAAAGTGCCGCCTATTGAAATCGAAAAGGAAACCAATAATGCTAACGGAGTAGATAAAGGCACTGAGCAGACTATTCAAGCCGATCCTATAAAACCTGAGTATACCGATGAACAGCTTATAAATCCAGACCAAAAGCCAAACGGCGAAAAGGTCACCGAACAGGATAAACCGGTTGAGCATACTAAGGTAGAAAACCCAAGCACATCACCTAAAAGTGATAATCAGCCTCAAGGCGGGGATGTTAATAGCAAAGGCGAAACCTACCTTCCGGGGTTTGGATGGATAAAAAACAGCGGCGAGAATCAAGGAATCGCAGGTGAAAGCGATGGAGATATTAACAAGCAAGTAGGAATTATGGGTGAGTAAATAAATATAGCATAAAAAATGCACTGCACAGGCGGTGCATTTTTTATTGCAGAAAGGAGTCTGAATGAAGAAAATATTAATGATAATTTGCCTGTGCCTTGCCCTTATATGCTGTTCTTCCTTGCTGGCTTTTGCAGTTGGTGATGGGAATATTGACGGCGGCGGAGGCGGTATGGGCGATGGCACAAGCACCAACTCATGGACACCGGGAAACGATGGTGTAAGGGTGACAGTGGTAAGAGCCAGTGATCATGCGATAGTAACTACTCCTATTGATCTCACCAACAAAATTCCCCCTTCAACTATAGTTCATTTTGGCAAGGTTAGTAAGTTAAGTTATAGCAGTGGCAAAAGTCTATCCCCACAACAAGGTTCTTTTCAATATATAAATCCTTCTCAAACAATGCCGCGTATAGTAAGCACTAACGGCAGTAACAATATTGAAGCCATAAAAAGGTATTTTTGCTCGGAATATACGGTGAAATTAATTTCAAATCATACAGGTATGGATTATGATGTGCTGATTAATGGTGATTACAAGCTACTCCTCGAACCCTTTGCCTTCTACAAGTTTGAGGGTGTTATGATTGCTACCACGGCTACTGAAGCAGCCTTATATGATGAACAGGTAAGCGGTCTGCTGAGAAAGAGGATGACATCACTATCTCATAAGAACCTGCCTCTTTCTATGTTTTTGGAGGTTTCAGATCTTGGCTATCCGGCATGGAGCGGAAGTAAAACCACTACCGCATCAAATGCGGACATTAAATCCAGCCTCGGTCTTGGTATTGTTCGTTTTCAGGAAGAACCAGAAGCTCCTGTGGTCTCTGCCTATGATTATGAGTATAGGGTAAATACCGAGGTAATCACATCAGTAAGGGTAAGCGGAGGTCAGTCTGATCCCGATAATCCAACTCAAGTAAGCTTCACCATGAACGGCACAACCTATAACGTAGGCAATGTCTATTATCCAAGTGGAGACAGTCAACTTGCCTGGGTAAAATGGAGAACGCCGGCGACTGAGCAGGACATGGTAATTCATGTATCTGTAAGAGGTCCGGGCGGAACCGATAAGAGCATCATAAACTGCAAGATCATAGATTTGGATAAAAATCCCCCGCCTAACCCTGTTGCTGATGATAGAAATAACAGCTTTCAAAAAAGCCATGTACCGCAGCGAGTAGAAAAAATAAGAGCTGATTGGACAGTTTGGAGTCCATGGTGGAGGGCATATTGGGTGTGGCACGGAGATGATGAGGATGGGTATTGGTGCGATCACGGATGGTGGGAATTTGATTTAAACAGATATTATGCTTCTTTTTCTGCGAATATGAGCATCCTTTGCGACAGTAAAAATCCCACAGCTAGTGGCCGCATAATGAAATCGGGCTATGGAATTAACCAGGTAGTATCTGCATCGGTTAGCAGCAATCAATCTACTGCTATAACAAATCCGCAGAATGCTGTAAGCTATTTTCCTGAGTTTAACTACGGCACTTACTGGAGACTGCTGGAGCGAATGCAAAGCGGCAGCACTACTCGCTTTGAATTTCAGAAAAACAATTACTCAACTTATAAGAACAGAACACACTTCAGCCCTGTTTGGATGCCGGATGGAAGTTATGAGGTAAATACCTGGGTTCTTGATAGCTGGACTCCGGTCGGGATGCTCTCAACAAATCTGACCGATAGCCTGACCATCCGTGGATCACTTTGGGATGATTGGCATGTCGCACCGTTAAAGCCATAAAAAGAAGGAAAGAGAACAATAGAAATCCCTGCAAGTGAGAAACGACAATTCTCATCCGCAGGAATTTTGTCTTGATAATATGAAAAGAAAGAAAGGCGGTCTCTATGACGAAAAATAAAAAAAGAGTCTTGATGCTGACTTGTGCCTTTGTGCTCTCCATGCTTTTTTGTACAACGGCTTTTGCAGCCGGTACCGGGGACGTGGCAGGAGCAATTGAGGGCACATGGCGAGATGCTTCAGGGCAGATAAAAACAGTGGTAAACAATGTGGTATTCCCGGCAATCGATCTTATTTTAGCTGTGTTTTTCTTTGCTAAACTTGGGATGGCATATTTTGATTATCGCAAGCATGGCCAATTCGAGTGGAGTGCCCCGGCAATATTGTTTGCCTGCTTGGTGTTTACCTTAACGGCACCGCTCTATATTTGGACAATTTTGGGGATGTAGGCATAAAGTACAGAGCGGTCAAAAATCCCGCTCTGTACAAGTCAACTATTTAATTGGTAAAAGCTCAATATAACCCCTTGTGCCGATGGGTTCGAGCTGTATGCGAGGGTTTTCTTTATCCCATTCTGACTCAATTATAGCAGGGTCATACTTGGAAATCGCTGTTTGCACTTCCTCAATTGCAGCACAGTAATCCTCTTCTGCAAAAGGCTCACCCCTAAACATCAAATAATTTGCAGCAGGGAGTTCAATCACATCAAAGTCATCGGGGATGATACCATCATAAGTAATAGGCACCTCTACACCCTGCACATACTCAGAGGTGCCTGAAGCAATATATTTCTTTGGCAACCATAGACAAACAGGCTCGCCACTGATTGACTTGATGCTTTGCAACAACCCCCACACATCACAGCCAACCTCTTCGCAATAAGCGAAATAATCGGTAGCTTTTACACCTCTTTTGATAAGTACCTTGCGTTCAGGCTTTGCAATAATTTGAACAAACACGTTTTTAATTTCTTTCATAATCTTCTCCTTTCGCGGTGTTCGATATTTTACTCCGTAAGGAATAAAGAGATGGATTGGAACAGGGTTTTTTGCATAATCTTTTGGATTGCAGCCAAACTCACGAAAAAATGCTCGTTGGTAACCGTCTGTACTGCCAAACCCAAGGTTTAATGCAACATCAATAATTTTGACTGTTTCATCCCGTAATCTCAGAGCCGATTTTGATAAGCGTAACCTACGAATATATTCAGCCGGAGTTGTATTCATCTGCTGTACAAAAATCCGATAGGAGTACCATGGCGAAAACAACGATACCTTTGACAAATCGGCAAGTGTAATTGTATCCGCCAAGTTTTCCGCTATATAGTCCTGCATTCGCTGGACAGCCTCAATATGTTCTATCAACTCTTCACCCCCTCGTACTGTCTATATCTTATCGCAATCAGAAAATTAGTTCTCGACTATTTTTGCTAACTTAGATTAAGTATAACATCCTGCAAGAATATAAACATTATTTTGCAAGAATACTTTCGACGATTTTAGAAATATGAAAAATTAACAGTGGAGGTTAAAACATGAACTTTTTTGAACAAAACTTAAGAAAATGCACCGAAGGGTATGAGGATGCAAAATTTATCGGCAATGCCCTATACATTCCCTTGGGCGAAAACAACAGGCTGAAACTGCAATTTGTCACCTTGGGATATGCAGATCATTATGCGGCCATTCGTCTTACCGCACTGGATAAGAACAACGGAACCATCGATAGCACTACACTAAAATTCATGGATATTTGGGGTAAGAAGAGAGTAAACAATCCCAACTTCAGTGATGGGATTATCCCGTATGCGTGGGCATATAACGGTGTAACGGAATGGTATGTATACCAGCCAACACCAAGGGATTTTGAGCTGCTATCAGAGCAGATTGACAGCTATGCCGAGCTTTTTATGGAGCGAAACTATCAGCAGAAAGAAACAGAAGATGCAGGCCTTAGTATGAAGCAATCCATGTAAACTATATATGGGAGCAAAATTCATACTCGAAATATTTGAAAAAGATGACGAACAGATAAGATCGATAACCGGCTAACTGCTCGTCATTTTTTATGCAAAAATCAGGGGCATATCGTGATAAACGGTATGTCCTTATTCTTTTTACAGGGAGGTGATTCACTTTTGTTTATATGGGATTTTATCCTTGGCGATGTAATGAGCCAGCTTATTGACTGGATATATGGTCAGGTAATCGGATTTCTCGGTGATTTCTTTTCACAGATGGGAAACATGGGTGTGGAATTGTTTGAAATGAACTGGGTAGCCTCAATCGTGTTGTTTTTTTCTTATCTGGCTTGGGCGCTGTATGGAACAGGCTTGGTGGTATCCTGCTTTGAAACCGGCATTGAATACCAACACGGCAGAGGTAGTATCAAGGATGCTGCATTAAATGCCATTAAAGGTTTTATGGCAGTATCCCTATTTACCATCGTACCGGTGGAGCTGTTCAAGCTATCGGTCAACCTGCAAAGCAGCCTTACTGCAGGCATCACAGGTTATGGCCAAAGCTTTGGTGAAGTAGCAAACCAAATTATTACAGGGCTTGGCAGCACTCCAGACCCAGGCAGTGCCATAAGCTCCGGTATCTTTGGGGGATTATCAGTTATTACAAGCCCAATCATGCTGCTCTTTATAATTATCATGATGGGTTATTCTGTAATAAAAGTGTTCCTTGCCAACCTTAAGCGGGGCGGTATTCTTCTCATTCAAATAGCAGTGGGCAGCCTGTATATGTTCTCTGTTCCAAGAGGGTATATAGATGGCTTTATACAGTGGTGCAAGCAGATTATCGGCTTATGCCTTACAACTTTTTTACAGGCAACGATTCTAACAGCCGGGTTAATGGTGCTAAAAGATCACGCTTTGCTTGGACTTGGGCTCATGCTTGCAGCAGGAGAAGTGCCGAGAATTGCAGGTGCTTTTGGTCTTGACACCAGTACTAAGGCAAATATGATGAGCGCCGTCTACACGGCTCAAGCGGCAGTCAGTACTACCCGAACCATCGTGCAGGCAGTTGCCAAATAACAATAGAGAAAGGAAAAAGGTCTATGAAAATTATATATGTAGCATCCCCCTATACCGGGGATGTCCAAAAGAATACAGAGTTTGCCAAACGAGCGTGCCGTCATGTAATGGAACAAGGGCACGCCTTTTTTGCGCCGCACTTGTTATATCCCAACCTGCTCTGTGAATCTGTACCAGCGGAGCGGCAGTTAGCGCTGGATATGGGAATAACCATGCTCTCTGCCTGCGATGAATTATGGTGCTATGGTAATCGAATTTCCCAAGGTATGATGGCAGAAATTACAGAAGCTGAAAGGCTTGGCATTCCTATTCGCAGGGTAATGGAACAGGATAATAACTTTGTCATTGGAAAAGTCAAAGGTAATAAACAGGCCGAGGCTCCCATACCGGCAATGGCAATTGGTATGGTCTAATGATGACCATGGGGAGCCTCTTTGATGGGATTGGAGGCTTCCCTCTTGCGGCGGTTAATAACGGTATAACGCCTGTGTGGGCAAGCGAAATAGAAGCCTTTCCCATCGAAGTAACAAAAATAAGATTCCCTGATATGCTCCATGTGGGGGATATTACAAAGCTAAATGGAGCGGCACTGCCGCCTGTTGATGTTATCTGCGGCGGCTCACCATGTCAGGATCTGTCTGTTGCCGGCCAGCGCCGTGGTTTGGCAGGTGAACGCTCAGGATTATTCATGGAGCAGACACGTATTGCAAAGGAGATGAGAGAAGCCGATGAGCAAAGAGGTATGCCAACTCACCTTATTCGACCTCGATACCTCGTTTGGGAAAATGTACCCGGAGCCTTCAGCTCAGCAGAGGGGGAGGACTTCCGGGCGGTTATCGAGGAGATCATCCGCATTAAGTACGATTCCTGTGATGTGCCTCGACCTGAATCCGGACGCTGGCAATCTGCTGGGGCTGCCCTTTTGGGAAATGAATTCAGCCTGGCTTGGCGAGTGCTGGACGCTCAATACTGGGGAGTCCCCCAGCGCCGCCGTCGTATCTTCCTTGTCGCAGATTTTGGAGGATGCACCGCACCCAAAATATTATTTGAGCAAGACCGCCTGTTTGGGAATTTTGCGGAGAGCCGAGGCACGGGGCAAGGAGCTGCCACAGCAACTGAAGGAAGCCCTGATGATTCAGGCGGAGCTTGTCTGACACCATGGGATGTTCAAAGTCGCCGTATTTTTGAGGAAACAGGAACATGGCCTGCCCTTTATGGCGGTCAAGGCGGCGGGCATGGGTATATTCGGACAGAAGAAAAAGAGGCTGTGGGTTTTGATGGTTACAACGGTGATCTCACCGGAGAGGTATCCTCAACCCTCGGTGTTAATTGCGGCATGTCTACCGGCAGAAACGGTATTATTACACAGACACCAATAGCTTTTGCTGCCAATCAACGTGATGAAGTGCGAGATTTAAATGATATTGCAGGGGCATTGCAGGCACAGCCGGGCATGAAACAGCAGACTTTTGTGACTGATGTAGAAAAAATCAGTGCCTTTCATGTCAATCAGCGTGATGAGGTAATTGATTTACATGGTGTATCCGGTGCATTGCTGGCAACCCGTAATATGCAGATGCAGACCTTTGTCACCCAGGAGCCGCTCTTATGCTTAAATGACCATGGCGGTGACCGGATGGATATCACCGAGGAAGTAACCCCGACTTTAAGAGCGGGCATGGGCGGTCATCCACCGCTTGTCACCCAACCAATCACAGCCGGTGCTGGGATGAGCGGCAATAACCAGCCTGTATTGTTTGAAAATCATCCAAAGGACGGCAGGTACAACGGTCCCCTTGGAGTAGCTCCGACACTCGCTGCCCGTATGGGGACAGGCGGAAACAATGTTCCCTTAGTCGGTAATTCTGTAGTGTTCTCCCTTGATTCCAAGGAATCCAATAGCATGAAATCAGCAAATCCCAATTCAGGGTGCAGGGAAACAGAGATAGCCCGAACCATTGATACTACTAATCCTGACCCCAGTAAAAACCAAGGCGGTATAGCTATCCTGCAGGAAACAATCTGTATTGCAGGAAATACAATTGGTCGCCAGCCTAAAAATGGCGGGAACGGACTTGGATGCCAAGCAGATATTGCCTATACCCTTACATCTACAGACAGACATTCAGTATGTGAGCCATATCAAAAAGTGGTCGGGGCTTTATGTCGTGGTGATGAAAAAGGCATTGGCAACCAGTATGTAAGCCAAGATAAGTGTATTGTGGATGGGTTTGGGATATATGGTCAATCCCAGTTCGGGAACTATTCCGAGGGCTGTACCACCTTGCGTGCGCAGGGCGGCGATAACGGCGGAGGTAGCGAAAACCTTATAGCAACTGCCGGCGGAAAGAATAGAAAACTCATTCGCCGTCTTACTCCTCTTGAATGCGAACGGCTTCAGGGCTTTCCTGATGGCTGGACGAATATCCCTGGTGGCTCAGACAGTGCCAGGTACAAGGCACTTGGAAACAGTGTGGCGATACCCTGTGTGGACTTTGTCCTCCGTGGTATCGCTTATTTTTTACAAAGAATTTATAGTGAACAGGAGGATTGAATCTTGTATATTTACCCCGATAACTTAAAATCCAAGGCCACTTTGTGGCTGTGGGAGCTTAGAGATATAGGAATTATTGGTGTAGGCTGCCTTATATCTGTGTTTGCCCTATCTCAGCTTGGATGGCTTTTGCCCATCGTAGCAACAGCAGTCTATGCCTTTTTATCTATCCGCTTTGAGGATACCAGCATTCTCGATTTTATACGATACGCCGCTGTATTTTTCATGGGCAGACAACAGCTTTATGAATGGAGGGAAAGTGCATGAGCAGAAAAAAGAAAAATGAAGCTAAAGAAAAGGCATCTACAAGGCAGCTTATGGGAATTAAAAATATCAGCAGTCATGCACTGGTGACCGGTCATGGAGAACTGGTATTTTTTATGATTAAGCCCACCAACATCAGTGTGCTTTCCGAAAGCAGCGTAGGCGCAAGAATATATGCTTTGATGAATGTTCTAAAAGGCATCGCCGAAATTGAAATGCTTTGCCTTAACAGCCGGGAGAACTTTGAAGATAATAAAGCGCATCTTAGAAGCCGCATGGAACAGGAAGAAAACCCGGTTATACGAAAACTCCTTCAGCAGGATGCTGTTTCTCTTGACCGCATGCAGGTGCAGATGGCCACAGCCCGTGAGTTTCTCATCATCATCCGCCTGCGTGACGATAAGGAATCAGAAGTTCAACCCTACCTTTCCCGTATAGAAAAATCTCTGAAAGACCAAGGTTTCACTACAAAAAAAGCAGCTGAAACCGATATAAAGCGTCTCTTAGGTGTTTATTATGAGCAGAATGTCACGACAGAAAAATATGAGGATTTTGATGGAGAAAGGTGGGTGATTGTTGGTGAGTAAAGTCAGAAAGAAAAAAACTGTAACACCGGCAGAGGATGCTAAAATTAAGGATTTTCTCGACATGATAGCCCCAGGTATTATTAAATTTAATGTTGACCATTTTATTTGCGGGAACACTTTTCGCTGTGTCTGGGTTCTGCGTGAATATCCAACCTCTACAGATGAGCAGGCAATCCTGCGACATTTAGGCGAAAAGGACGGTGTAACTCTACGCATCTACACAAGGCAGGTTACTCCGGGAGAGGAAAAGAAAATCATCCATAACGCTGCCAATAAAAATCGCATGGATAGAAGCAGCACCAATAACCTGCAGCAAACTGTCACCGCCGAGAGCAATTTACAGGATGTGGTGACATTGGTATCAGCCATGCACAGAAACCGTGAACCTCTTCTTCATTGTGCCGTATATATCGAGCTGACTGCCCATGATCTTGATACGCTAAAGCTATTGCAGACCGATGTTCTTACGGAACTTGTGCGAAGCAAGCTCAATGTGGATAGGCTTATACTCCGCCAGAGGGAGGGCTTTATTGCCGTGGGTCCTGCCGGACATAATGTGTTCGGGAGTCAGTATGAACGGGTCTTGCCTGCCAGCAGCGTAGCAAACCTTTATCCCTTTAATTATTCCGGCAAGACTGATCCGGGCGGTTTTTATCTTGGACGGGATAAATTCGGAAGCAATATTATCGTAGACTTCGATAAACGGGATGATGATAAGACTAATGCCAACATCCTTATTCTTGGTAACAGCGGCCAGGGTAAAAGCTATCTCCTTAAATTAATTCTCTGCAATGTGCTGGAAGCAGGTAAAACTGTTCTCTGTTTAGATCCCGAGCATGAATATGTGGAGCTTGCTGAAAATCTCGGCGGGTGCTTTATAGACCTTATGTCCGGTCAGTATATGATCAACCCATTAGAGCCAAAGGCATGGGATGAAAGCGGCAGTCTTGGTGATGCAGATGCACCACAAGCATTTCGCCAGCGGACAAAACTCAGCCAGCATATATCTTTTCTTAAAGACTTTTTCCGCTGCTACAAAGACTTTGATGACCGTCATATTGACACCATTGAAATTATGTTAGGCAAGCTCTATGAGAAGTTTAACATCAGTGACCGCACCAATTTTGCCAAGCTGACTGCCGAAGATTATCCCATCCTCTCCAATTTGTATGAACTGATTGAGGATGAATATAAAGGCTATGACAAGAGCAAATATCAGCTTTATACGGCGGAGCTGCTGCAGGAAATCCTGTTGGGGCTTCACTCGATGTGCATGGGTGCGGAAAGCAAGTTTTTTAATGGGCATACCAATGTGACTTCTGACCGCTTTATTGTATTTGGTGTTAAAGGCTTGCTGCAAGCCAGCCGAAATGTAAAAAATGCTCTCTTGTTTAATGTTCTGTCCTTCATGAGCGATAAGCTCTTAACTGAAGGTAACACTGTCGCCAGCATCGATGAGCTGTATCTGTTCCTTACCAATCTCACTGCAATTGAATATATCCGTAACTTTATGAAGCGTGTCCGTAAGAAAGAGTCAGCGGTTATTTTAGCATCACAAAACCTTGAGGACTTTAACATTGAAGGAATAAGAGAGCTGGCAAAACCGCTGTTTTCAATTCCTACTCATGCTTTTCTCTTTAATGCAGGCAATATTGATAAGCAGTTTTATATGGATTCCCTCCAGCTTGAGGAATCAGAATACAACCTTATTCGCTTTCCCCAGCGAGGTGTGTGTTTATATAAATGTGGCATAGAGCGGTATAATCTTGCAGTTCATGCCCCTTTATACAAGGAAAAACTGTTTGGTAAAGCAGGCGGAAGATAATATAGAAGGGAGAAAAATAATGGATAGATTAAAAAATCATAAGGAGACTAAAACAGGGCTTCTTGAAGATATGCTGTCTTTTATCCACTACACTCCAGACCGGGAAGCGGATATTTTAGCTTTTATGGAGAAATATCAAAAGACAGAGAATGAAGAACGCCCTGCTATTTTAGAAAACCTACGGCACTGTATGGACGGAAAAGAATATCCTAATCCTTATGCTGGGGGCTATCATTATACACCGGAAGATGTGTCTTTGATGGAGAAAATTTTAGACGAATATATCGATGATCTCATATTGGCGGAAGGTGATCCTGCCGCTATATCTGAATGTGTTAAAGATACGGTCTTAAAAATCAATGCTCTCAATGAAGAATGCGGTCGTCATTTAATTGATACTTGGCGAAGGGAGAGGCTTTGCAGTTTCATAAACTCAGCTGCAGAAACGGCAGGACTTACACATGAAAAAGACCATACGCTCCAGCACAGAATGTGGTAAGGGCGGTGATTAAATGGAGATACAAGGCCAGGATTTTGGAATTGAAATTGAGATGACCGGTATTACAAGAAGCCGTGCCGCAGAGGTAATTGCTGAATATTTAGGCACGACTAAGGAATATGAAGGCACCTATTACGATGTTTATTATGCCCGTGACAGCGAAGGGCGAAAGTGGAAGCTTATGAGTGATGCCAGCATTGACTGCCAAAGAAAAGAAGGACGCAGAAAAGTGAGTGCCGACAGAAGCTATAGCGTTGAGCTGGTAAGCCCCATCTGTCAGTACAAAGATATTGAAAACGTACAGGAGATGATACGAAAACTAAGGGGTGCAGGCGCTTTTGTTAATTCCTCCTGCGGAATTCATATTCACATCAATGCAGCTCCTTTTGAAGCCCCTAAGCTTCGCAATCTTGTCAATATCATGGCTGCAAAAGAAGACATGATCTATAAGGCACTTAAAGTTTCAAGGGGCAGAGAAACCAGCTACTGCCAGAAAATTGATCCAATCTTTTTAGAACAGATTAATCGTAAAAAACCGGCTACTTTAGAAAAACTTAAAAGTATTTGGTATAACGGAGGCGATGGCAGCCGGGAACATTATCATTCCAGCCGCTATCGCTGTCTTAATTTGCATAGTGTATTTCAAAAAGGCACGGTTGAATTCCGTGCCTTTAACGGTGATTTGCATGCCGGTAAAATTAAAGCCTATGTTCAATTCTGCCTTGCAATCACAGCACAGGCTCTTAATCAGCGTTCGACAAGTCCGATTAAAACAGAATCAACCAATGAAAAATATACTTTTCGTGTATGGCTTTTGCGTCTTGGTTTGATAGGTGATGAATTTAAAACAGCCCGAAAACATCTGCTGGATCATCTTGAGGGCTGCATTGCATGGAAAGACCCTGCCCAAGCGGAAAGGCAAAAGGAAAGACTGAGAGAAAAGCGTGAAGCGGAAAGGGTGCAGGCAGAAGAAGCAGAACAACAACCAACTGAAGAAATTGTTTTGGAAGCGGAGGATGAGGAATCCCCCGCTTTTACTATGTCGATGTGAGGGAGTGCTTATGGAAAACAAACTATATATTGCCTACGGCAGCAATCTTAATCTGCCTCAAATGGCAAAAAGGTGTCCTACCGCCAAGGTGGTAGGAACATCTGAAATCAAAGATTATGCCCTTGTTTTTAGAGGCAGCGGTCATGGTGCGGTAGCTACCATTGAACCTTGTGTGGGAAGTTTTGTCCCTGTTTTACTTTGGAAAATCAGGCCGGATGATGAAAAAGCACTTGATATCTACGAAGGGTTTCCAAGGTTTTATGAAAAAGAAACCATGGAGCTTATACTGGACGAAAAAACTATTCCTGCCATGGTTTACATTATGACTCCGGGGCACCGTCTGGGCTATCCGTCTGATTATTATTACAATACCATCCTCGAAGGATATAAAAGTGCAGGGTTTGACCCTGCTATTTTGGAACAGGCAATAGACTATACCGAACAGCTTATGGAAAGTGAACCCGAGCCAGAGCAGCAGAATTTGTTTGGATTCGGCAACCTGAAATGGTGGTGATTTTATGGCAGACCCAGCAACGATAACAATGGCAGCAAAAGCCGCTGCTACAGCCCTAACAGATGAACGAGTTCGTAAAACCATTGGCTGGACAATCGGTTTGATTCTATCGCCAGTAATTTTAATAATTGTTTTAGTCTGCAGCCTGTTATCAGGTACATCAGATCACAACAATACAGCAGTAGGCCTGTGCTTTGACGGCGGTGTTATTTCGGGCAATGTTCCCGAGGATTACCGTGGATATATTGAAGATATGAGAAACAGTTTTACTCTTTTAGACGACACCATTGCCACAGTAAATAGTGACACGGAAGATGGAGAAAGCCTCGACTCGGTAAGGGTTAGGGCTATTTTTTATTCTCTGTTTTTCGGCGCAGATAGCCCCTCAAGACTTGAACACAGGCAATTTGTAGACTCATTTGTCACCTATGAGGAACGAAGCAGAACGGTCACTTCTACCGATGCAGACGGCAATGAAACTACAGAGGAAGAAACCTATACCGTGGCGGTTCCCATTAAGGAACTGCCCGTAGTATATGAAAATATTTTGTCGTCTATGAGGATAGCCATCACTCATGAAAGCCAAATCAATGCAACAGAAATTTATTACCGTGTGCTTTATGGCAGACCGGCGCCAACCTATGGCCATGAATTTGACGAATGGTCAAACAGCTTGCCCCTGTCATCCACACCCTTTATCGGAGTAGATGGCTTCTGCTCACCCCTTGGAGAGAATTGGCGCAGCATGGTCACCTCGGAGTTTGGATACCGTAAAGACCCATTCACCGGCATGGGCTCAGGACATAGCGGAATTGACCTTGGTGCGCCCAAGGGCACATCTATTCGTGCAGCACTGCCCGGTACAGTTTATGTGGTTCGTTATACCACCAGCGGATACGGCTACCATGTGATGGTGGATCATGGCGGTGGCTTTGTCACTCTTTATGCCCATTGTTCCAAAATACTAGTAAGCGAAGGGCAGACCGTAGATGCCGGAAGTATTATTGCTGAAGTGGGGTCTACCGGTAGAAGCACCGGAAACCACCTGCACTTTGAAGTGCGAATCAGTGGAGAAAAGCAAAACCCAAGAAGTTATTTACCTTAAAGGAAGGAGTCAAATCAATGAAGTTACAAGTACCCTTCGAAAGAAAAATACCGACTTTTAATTTAAGCGAGGCTTTTATAGAAGCAGTTGTTATTTTACCGGAGCAAAAGTTCAAAGCTTTTTCAGGCGGGCTTCTTAAAGATGAAGATTTTATTAAAGACCATAAGGAGTCCATGTATGTTGATGAAAAAGGTGTTCGGCATTCTCTGCTTTTGCTAAGTGAACATGCAGATGACGGTTTCCTTGTAGAAAGCCAGGGCTATGATTATGCCAGATATGTTGCATGGCTGCCCCGGATAAAACCCTATTTTAATCAGCAAATGCTAAAGCTTGCAGATGCCCTTATTAAAGAGGGATGCTTAAATACGGGGAGCGGAAATTGGATTACAGACTTTGATGAAATCCAAGAACGCTATGGAATTACTATAAAAAACGGCAATGGAATCGGTGAACAGCTGCTTCACATTTTAAACAGTGCAGATGAAATAGCCGAAGTGGAAATGACTGAGGAAAGCTTCGATATGACATTTTATTTAGATTTCTGCCCAAATAGTGTTCAAGACAAGACGGGAATGTCGATGCAGCATATTTAAGTAAGCAGATTTTTGTGAATATGAACTAGCGAAAAACTATAAATTCAGGAGGAAAGTTTATGAGTAATACGATTAAAGTATTAAAAATCGATGTCGGTCAGCCGCCGGTTATAAAGGACATTCAAAATGATCTTGACGGATTGCAGGCTGAGGTTGGCGGTCTTATTCAGGTGATTGGACTTGAAGATGATTGTCTACTGGTCTGCAATGATGAAGGTAAACTCAATGGTATGAAACCAAATCGATGGTTTTATGATGACATCATTTGCGGTCCCTTTTTTATTTGCGGCGATAGTATGGAGGGCGATTTTATTTCTTTGACAAGTGAGCAGGCAGAAAAATATGCAGAACGATTTGCTGACTCTCCTGCCTTTACTGGCGAAGAACAAGAGTTGGAGCCACGTATTACATTTATCAGTTTTTAACGATAGGAGGATTATTATAATGAAAAAGGCTAATATCACACTTAAAATGGAAGCCCAAAGACTTGAGGCTACCAAAAGATATATGGAGAAAAAGGATGTATCTATTGAGCAGGAGCTGGGCGAAGCTTTGCAAAAGCTTTATGAAAAACATGTACCGGCTGCCGTGCGTGAATACATTGATGAAACCGCTGACAGCATGCCTGCTCCAAAAGCTAAAAAACAGAAAGAGAAAAATAACGCAGCGGCACCCAACCAATCGCAGGGGATAATCTAAAGTAAGGTATGAAACGGCAAATGCAGGAGAACAGCACACTCCCCTCTGTCACCCCCCTGTTTGCCCCTGTGTGGGCTTTTCAGCCCACGGGTAGAGTAGTACACCACTTGGCACATTAGAGGGCAATTTGAAGGAACGTTGCGAACAGGCAGGACCCAAAAGCGAGCAAAACAATCTCGTCATAACCGTGAATCCATAGGTTTAAAATACAGCAGGAGAAAGAGAGGTGCTGTAAACGCACCTCTCGGTCACAGCGGACGGCAGTGCCGACCGCCTTTGTACCAAAAATACAGCCTTTTCCCCATAGGATAAAATCTTGCCAAAGGTGCTGTAAATCCCCATTTATGCTCTCGTAGGTGCTGTAACACTTATCTAACCCAAGCAGTGCCAGCATTTTCAAGGTGCTCCCCATGGTGCTGTGAGAAAAATATAAGGAGATTTGATCAAATGAATGAGAATAAAACTGAGCTGAAACAGCGGGTAGTAGCATGGCTCTATCCGGATATGATTCAAAACATGGAAGATATGATTCAGGCAAAGAATATGAAAAACCATACCGAATTTATTTCACAAGCGGTGGATTTCTATATCGGATATCTAAGTTGTCAAAACAGCACATCTTTTTTATCACAAAATTTACTTGGAGCCATTCAAGGTACTTTGCAAAACACAGAAAATCGTGTGGCAAATAATCTGTTCCGCTTGTCGGTGGAGATTAGTATGATGATGCATCTTTTAGCCGCCACGCTGGAAGTCACCGATAATGAACTGCAAAGTCTCCGGGGTAGGTGTGTTGCAGAAGTAAAAAAGACCAGAGGAAAAATCAAACTGGATGATGCAGTTTTATTCCAGCAAGGTGTTGATATCTAATGGCAAGACTGGTTATTAAAAATGGTTATCTTAAAGGCAGAAAAGCTACATCCCATCTAAATCATCTGGTCAAATACATCGCCACTCGTGATGGTGTAGAAAAAGTTTCTAATGCTAAGGCACTTTGGAATAGCACCAAAAAGCAGCAGTCGCTTATTACTCAAATCATTCGAGAATTTCCCGATAGCAAGGAGTCACTGGAATATGAGGACTACCTTGCCGAGCCAAATCGTGAAAATGCTTCTGAATTTATTTCTATCACATTGGAACAGCACATTGAACAAGTCGGTGACAAAGAAAAATATCTTGACTACATCGCAAACCGTCCCAGAGTAGAAAAGTTTGATACCCATGGTCTGTTTACAGTAGGAGAACAACCGCTTATTCTTTCGCAAGTTGCAAAAGAGATCGCAGAGCATAGCGGTAATGTGTGGACACCGATCATTTCCCTTCGCCGTGAGGATGCTGAAAAATTTGGATTTGATAATGCTCAAAGCTGGAAAGCATTAATTTCTTCCAAAGCCATGGAGCTTACAGAAAGCCTTAAAATTCATCCGGACAATTTGAAATGGTATGCAGCCTTTCATAATGAGAGCCATCATCCCCATGTCCATATGATCTGTTACAGTACAAATCCAAATGAAGGATATCTTACTAAGCCGGGGATTCGCAAAATGAAATCAGCTCTTGCAACGGAAATCTTCCGGCAGGAGCTGATACCTTTATACGGAGAAAAAACTCAAAAGCGGGATGATCTTACTAAAGAAGCGCGCATTGCACTTCGAAAACTGCTGATACAAATGCAAAGCGATACCCTTAGAAGCGAAAAAATTGAAGAGCTTATCACCTATCTTGCGGAGTGTCTGAAACATACCACAGGAAAAAAACAATATGGATATCTAAAGGCAGAACTTAAAAATGTGGTGGATGAAATTGTAGATGAGCTTGCCAAGGATGAAAGAGTGGCCAAAGCCTATACTCTATGGCAAAAAGCAAAGGGGCAGATTGAGAGTATCTATACCGAAACACCATCTCAGCAATTGCCGCTTTCAAAATGCAGTGACTTTAAATCTATTCGTAACATGGTTATAAAAGAAGCAATGGAAATTTCACAAGGAGAATTTATCTTTGATGAATCAGAAACAGCAGATTCTATAATACCCGCCCCCCCTGCCGATAGTAGTATGCTGCCCGGCTATTTTCCTCCAGAGAATGCAGACGACATTCAAGATGAACTTGAACCTCAAAAAGAAGCTGGCAGACACCATGGAAAAAGCCGCACCCCTTCATGGTGGAGTGAGAACTATAAGCAGGCAAAGCAATTTTTCTATGGTAATGAGGATGCCGGAATCAGTCAGGATTTTGAAAAAGCCTATAGCCTGTTGCTATTGGAAGCAGAGCGAAATAATCCCCTTGCTATGTATGACCTTGGCAGAATGAATGCGGATGGTCTTGGATGCAGTGAAGATGCTGATAAATCGCATCAAAGGTATGAAAAGGCACTCACAGTATTCCATGCTGCCGAGTCTGAAAAGCCTTGGAAATATGCCCAGTATCGTATTGGGAAGATGTATGCAGCAGGGCTTGGTACAGAACAGAATTATATGAAGGCCGCTCAGTGGCTTACACAATCGGCAAGTGAAAAATATAAATATGCGGAGTATTCTCTTGCTGGTCTTTATTATATGGGTAATGGTGTGGAGCAAGATTACCAAACCGCATTTGAATTGTATCTACGCTCAGCTAAACAGGGTTTTCCCTATGCCAGCTTTAAAGTAGGCAAAATGTTTCGTGATGGCATTGGCTGTGATAAAAATGAAACGAAAGCAGAAAAATATTTCACTAATGCATTTCATGGATTTACTTCCTTGGAAAAACAAAGCCATGATGATAAGCTTCAATATCGTCTTGGCTGGATGCTTTTAAACGGTATCGGCACAGAAAAAGATATATTGCAGGCACGAAGCTATTTTGAAAAGGCGGCATTGGTGGGAAACTCCTTTGCCGCTTATCAGCTCGGCAAGCTGTACTTGGGCGGTGAAGGTATTTTAAAAGATATCCCTGAAGCCTTGCGTTGGCTTAACCTTTCCGCTAAACAGAAAAATCAGTTTGCAGAATATGCCCTCGGTTGCCTTTATCTAAGAGGTGAAGATGTTACAAAGGATGTAGCAAAGGCAATTTCATATTTAAAAAGTGCAGCTATAAAGGGGAATGAACTTGCCGAATACCGCCTTGGAAAGCTTTATCTTACAGGCGAGGATGTCCCGAAGAATGTGGAAATAGCTTTGCAATATTTGACCGCTTCCGCAAATCAAGGTAATCAATATGCCCAATACACCCTTGGAAAGCTTTATCTGATGGGAAAGAATGTTCTGAAAGATAAAGAAGAAGCCGTAAAGTGGTTCATACTCTCGGCAGCACAGGGCAATATCTATGCTCAGTTTTTTCTTGACCATATAGATGAGTTCAAAGAACCGTCTGTGATGCTGGCAGCCACAAGGTTATTGCATCACATGAGCCGTATTATCGGTGATACTGCACCGGCAAGAATGCCGCCGAACCAGCGTGCTGATCGGAAACTCCTGCAGAAGATAAGGGCTAAGAAGCAGGCGCAGGGTCACAAGCAAGATGATCATGAACAGTCCATGCACACATTATAAAGATTGGAGGATCTGTATGAAGAAACGGAAAGAAGAAAATATTAAGCCGCACCTCAAAAAATTACTCATGCCAAAGCAGCACCGGAGCGTTAATCGCCCGGTGTTTTTTCATCGCATCGGCAATCGCCACAGATAGGAGGTACCAATGGGAAACTATATTCATTTTACAGAGGATCAAAAATATCGTGCTAATAATGTTGATCTTATAGATTTTCTATACCGACAAGGTGAAAAGCTCATTGCCAGCGGCAGAGAAAAGCGGCTTGAATCAGACCGCAGCATCACTGTCCGTGGAAACCAATGGTATGATCACTCGTCAGAGAGCGGCGGCTATGCCATAGATTTCGTTAAGAACTTTTATAACCTGTCATTTCCTGATGCGGTAATTTTATTGTTAGGCGGTGAACAGGGTATAGAATATATTCCTGCGAAGAAAAAGAGGCAGTTTGAAGAGCCAAAGCCCTTCAAACTGCCTGATGCACATTCAGATATGCGCAGAGTTTACGCTTACCTTGTAAAAACGAGAAAAATAGACCGTGATGTAGTCAGCTTTTTTGCAAGAGAAAAATTGCTTTATGAATCCTGCGAAAAATCAAAAGACGGCAATAAAAAATATCACAATGCAGTGTTCGTTGGATTGGATGAAAACGGAGTACCCCGCCATGCACATAAACGAGGACTCTATACAGAGGGCATAAGCTTCAAAGGAAATGTGGATGGCTGCAATCCGGCATATAGTTTTCATTATATCGGCAGCAGTGACCGCCTCTATGTTTTTGAGGCACCTATTGATTTGCTATCTTATATCACACTGCACCCACAAGAGTGGCAAGCTCACAGCTATGTGGCTCTTTGCGGAGTGGGCAGCCAATCCATGATGAAAATGCTTGAGCTAAATCCACACCTCAAAGATGTAGCCCTCTGTCTTGACAATGATGAGGCAGGGCATAAGGCATCGGAACGGCTAAAAAATCAGCTTACGGAAAGTGGATATAGATGCTGCCTGCTTATGTCTCAAGGTAAGGACTGGAATGATGATTTAATAAACAGCCAGCAAGTACAGGACGGTTTTGAAATAAAAATGGCATAAGAAGAAAGGAGTTATCCATGCTATCACAAGTTTATATCCTCATAGCAGCGGCCGCCGTGATGTTTTCTGTCATCGGCGGTCTTTCGCTTTTAGCCCACTATTATACACTCAACGGAATCAAGTCTCGTACAGTAGGTGATGGTCAACATGGTACAGCAAGGTTTGCTACCAACAATGAAATCAAAAGCACCTACAAACACATGCCTTTTAAGCCAAGGGAATGGCGAAGGGGTATAGCACTACCCCAAGTTAATCAGCAGGGGTTAATCCTTGGAAGCATTGGTAAGAAAAATGATCTCACAGCACTGGTGGACACCGATGATGTCCATTGCCTAATGATTGGTGCATCCGGTGTGGGTAAAACTGCCTTTTTTCTTTATCCTAATCTTGAATATGCATGTGCCAGCGGTATGAGCTTTCTTACCACTGATACCAAAGGAGATCTCTATCGAAACTACGGAGCCATTGCCCGTGACTACTATGGCTATCATGTGGCTGTCATTGATTTGCGTAATCCCACCCGATCGGATGGTAACAATATGCTTCACCTTGTTAATAAATATATGGATGCATACCGAGCTGATGAAAAAAATCTTGTAGCTAAAGCTAAGGCAGAAAAATATGCAAAGATTATTGCCAAAACCATAATCAATGCCGGTAGTGAAAATTACGGGCAAAATCAGTTTTTCTATGATGCTGCCGAAGGGCTTCTTACTGCTGTAATTTTGTTAATTGCAGAATATCTTCCTCCAGCAAAAAATGGGGATGGCTCAGTCACCGATTGTCGTCACATTATAAGCGTATTCAAACTGGTACAGGACTTACTTGCTCCAAGCAAAATAAAAGGTAAAAGCCAATTCCAACTCTTAATGGATAAGCTCCCCAGTGATCATAAAGCACGATGGTTTGCAGGGGCGGCACTCAATTCAGCTGAGCAGGCCATGATGTCAGTTCTTTCCACGGTGCTCTCAAGACTAAATTCTTTTCTAGATTCCGAGATGGAGCAGATTTTGTGTTTTGATACAGCCGTAGATGCAGAGAAGTTTGTAAATGAAAAATCGGCATTATTTATTGTGCTGCCGGAAGAAGATTTAACAAAATACTTTATGGTCAGCCTGATGATTCAACAGTTATACCGTGAAATTTTAGCTGTGGCCGATGAAAATGAAGGTAAGCTGAAAAACAGAGTTGTATTTTACTGTGATGAGCTTGGTACACTTCCTGCTATTGATTCGTTGGAGTTAATTTTTTCTGCAAGCCGTTCCCGTCGCCTGACCATGGTACCAATCATTCAAAGTTTTGGCCAGCTTGAAAAAAACTATGGGAAAGAAGGCTCCGAAATTATCGTAGATAACTGCCAGGATACTATCTTCGGTGGCTTCGCTCCTAATAGCCAAACGGCAGAAGTCCTGTCCAAAGCACTTGGCAGCCGCACTGTTATGTCTGGGAGCATTAGCCGTGGCAAGAATGATCCAAGCCAGTCTCTGCAGATGATGGAACGTCCACTCATGACAGCAGATGAATTGAAATCCATACCCAAAGGTAATTTTGTTGTGATGAAAACGGGTACTCATCCGATGAAAACAAAGCTGCGTTTATTTTTAGATTGGGGTATTACCTTTGATAGTGTTTATACGGTAGCAGAACGCGCTCACCGAAAGGTTACCTATGCAGACAAACAAATACTAGGGGAAAATATAATGCGTCGTCATTCGGCATTTATCGCGGTTTATACTGAAAGCGGTGAGCTATTGGAGGAAGTGAGTGGTACCGGTACTTTGCATACCCCTGTTACCGAACCACAAACAGATACATCAAAACGCCGTACCCATGTACGGACATCTTAAAAGGAAGGAGTAGAACATGGGATATTTCGATTATTTGTATAAGGCTTCGCCCGATGAACTTCCACATCGGGCTAGAGTTGTTTATATGTACTTGAAAGACCGTTCAGGTAAGGGGCAGGACTGCTGGCCGGCAGTAAAAACCATTGCCTCTGATTTAGATTTATCACGCAGTACAATTAAGAGGGCGCTCCATGATCTTACCAAAGCCGGATTGGTAGAAAAGGAGACTCGCTATCGGGAGAATGGAAGCCACACCAGCAATAGATTAATTTTGAAATAAGATTAGATTTGTAAGAAAAAAGCACATAGTTTCCGCCAAGGGGTAACTATGTGCTTTAGCTGAACCCAGCCTCGGTTCATGGTGAACTGCCCAGAACCTCTCACTCTAAAAGATATTATTACAGAGAAAGAACAAAGTATATCTTAGATTACTTCTCTGTAATATTATTTATAAAAGTACATTGCTTGAAAATATACGCTTATTTTATTCTCTATAAGCCCAAAGCACTTTATCAATTTTTCTTGGTGTCTATTTATCTGTTTGAAATAATTGATTTAATTCTTCTGCTTTTGCACTGCTCTAGCAGGATACCGGCATCCAACCAATCCTTTTGATTATTAGAGATCCAGAGCTTAGAAATATTTGTAGATGGCATTTCATCAGGCTTCATCTTTGTCCACCACGCTTTTTTGCATCCTTTCTTATTTCATCAAAGTGCTTATCCGATATAGTTGTCTTTTCTCGAAATTCAGAGACGACATCACTCATAACAGAGTAGTTAAGGGCTGTTCCTTCGCTATCTGCAATGTAGTCCATTGCCCGATCTTCGCCTATACCAAACTGTCTGGCGGTATGAACTGCGTCTATGTTTGCTCCAAGAAAAATAAATTCCCAGTTATATTTTGATTTTTGTCTTTCAATCTGTGATTTGACTTTTTCAGCGGAATATTCACGGCTGGAATTTTCTTCGCCGTCTGTGATAATAACGAACATTACCTTTTCTGCACGGTATTCTTCAGCCGTATGTTTTTGGGCATTGCTAATTTTATGAATTGTACTGCCTATTGCATCAAGTAGTGCCGTTGAGCCGCCGACTTGGTATTCTTTTTCGGTGATGGGGCTAACGGCTCTAATATCGATGCGATCATGAAGCAGCTCGTAGTTGTTATCATAAAGCACGGTGGTAATATGGCAATCACCTTGTACATTCTTTTGCTTGGCAAGCATTGAATTATATCCGCCGATTGTATCCTTTTCAAGTCCGCTCATGGAACCACTTTTGTCCAGTATAAATACCAGTTCTGTTAATCCTTTTTTCATTGAATTGTCCTCCTTAAGTTTTATTGTGACTTAAGGATAACCTTTAAAGCAGAACCATAGGTCGTTTGAAAAGCGACAATTATCTTTGTGAGGCAAACCCTTCATACCTGGGTTCGTATTTATAGTGCATAATTCCTTCGATTAAATCAAGAGCAAAAACTCCCAAGTCCGCATCAATAATAATGTCAATTCTTCGGCAGTTAGTTTTAATCCAACCCTTCACATTGGAAGGAGTTATATTAAAACTAATCATCTTATCATCTGCAAGCAAAGATTTTGCAAGTGTTGATGGTGCGCTAAGGCTATAATGATGACTGCAGAATCTCGCATTGCTACGATGGTTAGCCTTTCCGATCTTTAAAAAATCGCTATTAAACAAAAACATATATACTGCCATTTTTCCGAAAGGCAACCGTGTAGGTTGTGTATGAGGCAAACCCCTATCAAGTATTTCATATTTTTCTCTGGGAATCGGCTTGCCAATTGCTAAGGAAACTCCCTGAATTAAAGAATCTATTTCATTTGCATAATTCATTTGCTTATCCCCCTAACAAGGGCTGGTCATATTTGAACAATACCTCGTTAATTTCAAAAATATCATATTTGCCGTTGATGATAAAATATTCTATAATCACATCAAATTTTTGACTGCGAGATAAGGCATAACCGGCCCGTTCCAGGAGATCGTCTGTTTCATCAAGGTTAAGCTCTAAGGCAACGGCCAGGGCAATGGCTGTTCGTTTGCTGGGCATGTAGCCTTTACCGGTTCTTATTTTTGAAAACAGCTTCCTATCAAGGTTGGCACGCTTATAAACCTCCACATCAGTTTTGTCCTTGGCATCAATTAAGCGTAGGAGAGTTGTCGAAAAGGGCTCATCGAGATTATCTATTAAGTCATCAATGCCTGCTGGGGCCTTAAGTACCTCCTCTGAAATTTGCGGCATTGGTGAGCCATATTCTATATGGTCAACATCAGATAAGGCTCTTCGCTCAATATCAAGCAGCTCTCGCCGTGATAGTTTATGCTTTTCAATATAGTTGTCATCAATATAGCTTGCAACTTCTCCCAGTAGCTTCTCGCTAACCATAAATGAGTCTTTATCGAATACGGCCAGATAGATATCCATGTCATGATTGCCAAGAAAATCCTTGATTGCAATAGTCGCTACCTTGAGCGCTTCACTCTTCGGATATCCATAAATGCCGCTTGAAATAAGGGGAAAAGCGATGCTTTTGCACTTATAGTCTTTGGCAAGATTAAGAGAGTTTAGATAAGCTGAGCGAAGAAGTTTCTCGCTTACCTTGGGGCTTGAAGGATCATAGACCGGTCCTGCAACATGAATAATGTAGCTTGCCGGTAAGGCAAAGCCCGGTGTAATTACAGCTTCACCTGTTTTTATAGGTGAAAGCTCATTGCATGCTTCTTGTAGTTCGTTTTTCCCAGCCGCTTTAAATATAGCTCCGCAAACACCGCCGCCCATTTTAAGTTCCGTATTTGCGGCATTAACGATTGCATCGGTTTTTATCTTTGTGATGTCCTGCCGGACGATTGTAAAAGGCATTGGTATTCACCTCGCAGTTATTGCAATTCTTTTTTTAGCTTTTCAATAATCAGAGCTTCTCGAGCTTCAAAAAATTCCGGGAAGTTTGTAAATGAAAAATCAATGTCAGAAGGAATTAAATGCCTTTTACAGTACTCTCGTTTGGCTTCTGCTGTGGGTAAATTTGTTTCAAACCACTCTTTATAATCCTTATCCTTTTTAGAAGTGTTATCAAGTCCTTCGAGAAGTTGAAGATTACCAATATAGTTAAAATTGCTAATAAAATCGGTTATATCAACAATTCCTCTTCGGCGTAATTTCCTTTCCGTAAATTCTGCTTTGGGGAATATATGATCAACATGGAACGAATTGTTCATGTCTGCCCAAGGGTAGAGAATGGACATTACAACCAAAGTATCCCCTTGTCCAAATTTTTGGAACAGCAGGTTTTCAATATCTGCATCCGTAAACTCATGGGTTCTGTTTGTACCCTTAAATCTGTCAACAATTTTCTCAAAAGGAAAGTCAGCTTTGTTATTTTTTTGAATAATTTCCCGAATAGGGCGAAGGACACCATCAGGCTGGGAGCTAAAGACACGCTTCAACATGGCACTGACAAACCATTTCTTAATTTTCCGTACATTCTCCGCATTTTTAGGGGATGCAGCAAAATTTGTGGGTAATCCCATATGTTTTATGTAATAGGCTATAGGGATAAATAAATTATTGGATGTTATATTATCTCTATTGAAGCCCAAGCGGGCAACTAAAGTGACTGCCTCCCTGAGGGCTGTTATGATGTTTTCCCACTCATGCTGAATTTTCATCATATTGGTATGATTAAAATTATCAATCTTAAAAGCGATATCCGGAAAATCGCAGAGTACTAAGCAGGCTTTAAGGATAAAATCTTTATTGACATTAAATCCTCGTCCGATGCGATTCAAGTCATCAACCGCCTGATGGATTTCTTCCCGGGCATCCAGCTGGTCCCATTGTGCTGACGCAATAGACAGCAGTAAATCAGAATAACTAAGCTGTGTTCCTCCGCTATTTACCCGTATGAAAATATTGAGTACCTTATCAAGCTCGTTGCTTTTTTCAAGATAATAGCTAATCGTACCGTCACTATGAACGGCTTTCCATAATTTACTCAATGTATCCGTTGCAAAGGTACCCTTTTCTGTGTCATATTCTTTACCTGAATCCTGTGCTGATTTTAGCAAATATGGAACAACCTTTTGCTGCAAGTAAATAACCACATCGGTTAATTCGTTGAATTTAAGTATATCGCCCACAGCAAACCAATAGTGATCTTCATCATTGGAGCATTCATCATTAGTTAAAAATGAAAAATCATAAAACCAGTCATCATCTTCAGACTTGCTAAGTAAATTCAAATACAACTTTCTAACTGGGTAGGCCTTGGGATTATCATAACGGAAATATGGTTTCTTATAAGCGTATGTTCCCATCAGCCCAACATAGAGAGATGTTAGCCGCTGTTGCCCATCTAAAATAGCTGTGATAGATTCACTACCGGTAATACTTGCTTTGGTGTTGTGACGGCAATCCCTTTCATGATAATTCCTGAGAAATTCATAAAAAACAAATTCATTGCCATTTTGTTTGCCGACTTCCCAAAACAGGAATGAGCCTATGGGATAGCCAAGCATAAGGCTATCAAATAATTGGGTAATCTGGTCTACATCCCATACAAATTCTCTTTGGATAGAAGGTAACAAATACTTTTTACTATGAATGCTGGCAATAGCTTCTTTTATTGTAAGTGCAGTTTGAAATGCCATTATTTCTCCTCCTGTTAATAATATCTGAAATATTATTCTTCCGTTATTGCTTCCTCATCAAAAATTCGATCAAGTTCAGCATTGGATGTTACACTACGAACTCTATTTCGAATGCTAAGCTTACTCATGTCTAAACGGTAGAAATGATCTCGTTTGTCCGCACCTTTTGCTTTGCGAATAAGCTGTATCCGGCCAAAATATTCACCATGTTTTTCGGCAAACTTTGCAAGACCAACGGCCTTTGGATAGTTATCCTTACGGCTGGGATCATGGGGCTCCAGAATATCAAAAACATATCCATTTGCATTAGTACGAACAACAATAAGGTCTGGGAACATGGGGGTTGTTACACCACCTACTTCGTATGGAATTTCAAGGGACCATTTTTTGCGATCAAGATTACGAAGCCATGCTACTGCACCTTTTGATTCTTTCATCTCTTCCTCAATAACACCCTTTTCCCAATCGCCCAAGCTAACTTTGAAGTCTCCGCCCTCGGAAGGGATAAAAAGATGATTTTCTAAGGCAATAGCATCTTCTCCTATAGAAAAATCTATAGACTGGGGCAGCTGCCAATCAAGTGCGATTGGAATAGTGGAGGACTGTGCAAGTTTTCTATATGTATCCTTGCGGTCTTCCTTTAAGTGGCGGAAGGCTGATTGATGGGTATCATATAACTCATTGAATAACCTACCGGCAAATGCTTCAAGCCTATCCATTGCTTCACTGTCACTGGCCAGAACAATCATTTCAGTTTTTACATCTTTGGCTTCACGAGTAGCATGACGAATCCAATACTCTTTGTGTAAGCCTTCGCCGAAGATTTTTCCCGCCCGCTCAAATAGATTATTCATATCAAAATCCGAAAGTGAGATAACTTCATTTGATTCCATAATTTTGTTTGCAACATCACTGCCATAATCGATGGTAAGGGAATAGAGGCCAAAGACTGTAGTTGCTTTGGATATGGTCTCGAATTTGCCCGATTCTCTTAAAGCAGTGATTTCTTTTTCAAATTCATCAAGCAATTTTTTTAACATAGTCTTGCGAGCCCCTGGTGCAATCATATCTTGGGTAAGGGCACGAGCAAGGGCAATCAGCCTGCGTAGAGCTGGTTGCTTTCTTGCCGAATCTATGCGATATGTTATTAAATTCATATCGCTAAACACATCTGCAAAAGCAGGATTTCTTTTTAATGTGATTAATTCCCTGTGTGAGCCTGTTTCAGCAGGGATAGATGCTTCACCATCACGCAGGGCTTGCTCCACCATCTTGACAGTTTCCTCATCGAAGAATGGCAGGTAAAGGCTGACATTATTTAATTCAGCATCGGATTCAACACGGCGGGCAAGAGGGGTACGGATCATCCGCCCCAGCAGCTGAGCAATATGAGTATAATCACTGGCGTGCCTAAATGACATCATTGTCTCGGCACGAGGGCAGTCCCATCCGGTGGAAAGGTTCATCTTAAAGAACACGACCATCGCCTTTTCGTCATGTTCAATTCGGGATGCATCCACTTTGTATATATCTACATCACCTACTTTGATGGTTTCATATTTATCAAATGTATGAATTGCCTCACCGGCACGGAGCTTGCGTCCAAGAGAATTTTCAATAACAGTGATACAATTCTCCAAATCTGTGTGGGTGATCAACCGTTCATTACCATCTTCCACCTGAACTACAAGAATAGGGCGAACAGGATTTTTAATTTCCTCATGGTCAGAGTAAGCAGCCCAACGTTCGCATTTATCTCTCCAATTAGCAACAGCTTCTTTAAACATTGTCATATCTGCATTTATTGCAATTTCAGGGAAATGTATTATAATTCTATCTTTCAATAAGCCGGATTCTCGGACATCCTCCGGGGGAACAGCAACTTTTTGGATAGTAGAAGTAGTATCGGCTACAAGTCGTTGAAAACGCTGTGGTGTTGCAGTTACACCTATAACAAGTGGCATGATAGCCATTCCATCTTCTTTGCTGCCTTTAATAAATTTTTGCATAATGGATTGCGCTCTGTTTTCCGCTTGCGGTGTAGCTGTACCTCGGTGTGCCTCGTCTATAACAATATAAAATGATTTTGGTTGGCGCTTAGCTGTATTTGCAAGTGTTTCCCAAATTGTATATTGGCGCAGGTCCGACTTCTGGGTGAGAAGCTTGTCTGTACCAAGTTTTTGTGTATTTAAAAAATAGATTCCGCCCGGTGCAAAATATTCGGAGTCATAGTTGGAATCAATTATGTGGATGTCTCTTGCGCGGAATTTATCTGATTTGCTTTCGATTTTTAAGCGTGTTTGCTCATTTAGCTCAGGCATATCTGAAAGCCAGACAAAAATAGAGTCAGGCTCAGCTATACCGTAAGCATGACCGAAAATAATATCCTCAAACAGAGCGGTCATAATAATTGTCTTTCCTGCGCCCGTGGGAGCGGTAAAAGAAATAACCTGCGGGTCTTTTTCGCTCCAAAGGGTATGTGCTTTTTGTATCTTCTCATGTAAGTCAGCAAGTGCTACTTCTTGAAAAGGAAATAAGGTTGCTCTCATAGACTATTCCTCCTACTCCCAATTACAAAATTATCAATATAGTCACGATATAACTGGTAGGTATAAGTGGCCTCGATACCATCAGACATCTCCCTAAATGCCTCCTCAGAATTCGTGACAAAATACACTGTTTCAATTTTACCGACATCAAGCAAGGCTTCAGAGAACTTGCCATAACAATCTTCATCAAGCAAAACTGCAAAGGAATTTTGCGGCAGAATCAGCATATCCGGTAATTCTATGCCATCTAATTCTGGACGCTCGCCGACAGCTCCTGCCTTTAACCACAGAAGGGGCAGTATTTCATGAAATTGCTGGCCAAGGGAAACACTGTTCTTATCCAAGAAACCAAGCTTAAAGTATTCTACATTGGCGGCAAAACCTTCACTCATTGGCCGCTTGAATGGTTCAGCTATTGTGATTGTACCGAGTAACTCAACCACTTTTGTTTTTATTTCATTAAAAATACGGTTCTCTTTTGCAACAATATAGAAATCAGTAATATGCTCTTGGTCTTCAAGGGCTTCGAGCCATTCGTCAGCTGCTTCTGGATCAAAAAGAATTGAAGCGGTGTATTTCTCCGATACTACAAAACGGCTGTCGGCTTTAACGAGGGATTGTGGCAGCTTATTCTTGCCCATAAGAGCAACAATTTGTTTTTTTGCAGCAAGCACAAGTCCCGTAGGGTTTTCTACGAATCCCAGTTGATAAAAGGAGCGGTTGGTCTCTTTATCGGTTGTCAGATTAGTAAAGTATTCCCCTGTTAAAATTGTGCCATCAGCTCGTTTGCCAAGGATGCTATATTCCGTACGAGGCCAAGTTACCGAGCGGCATATGCCACGGCTTTCCCATTCAGGGTCACCCGGCTGATGACCAGCAGCTTTCAATTCCCGTACTTCAGCCTCTGATACCTCATTGTTGGTGACAAGGATACAGCGGCGCTTGCCGTCATCCTCCGCATTAAGCAAATTAACTGCATGGAGTGTAGTACCGCTGCCTGCGAAGAAGTCGACAATCAATGCATCTTTTTTTCCTTGCACAGCAAATAACAAAGACTCTTGTACGGCATAAAGTGATTTCGGAAATGGAAATGTGAAGCCACTACCAAGTATAGTCTTCAATATTTCCGTGCCATGGGCTTCAGCGTTGAAAAGTCCATCAACCCATACCGTCTTTGGAGGCTCGCTTTCTCTTCGTAATATAACCTCAATCCTTTCGCCACGTTTCTCAATAAACATACGATCCTTAACCGATTCTACAGTACTTCTACTATATCTCCATTTTTTCTCCGTGCCATTTTTATCGATAGGCCAAACGGAATAAGTTCCGTCATCATTAAGTTCAACCTGATTAGATGGGTGCAAATCATCATCCAATAAGTCTCCGAACCCAATAACATTCGATTTGTCATCGATGAAAATTGGATAAAAGCAAGTGGCTCCTTCATAACGCCCCGATGTGCTGCCCCAGCGACGTAGATTATAGACATCACCGCCAGTGTGCGGTTTACGATAAATTACACTTTCTGCTGAGTACGAATAAATAGCATATTCATTTGTTACTGAAAACTTTTTACCCTGTGTACCGCCGGGGTTATGTTGGATGGTAACACAGTTGTGCGTTAATTCGGGGAAAACATCATTAAGAAGAACCCATAAATGGGCATATTCATTGTCATCTATGGTTGTGATTAGCACACCATCCTTTGACAGTAAACGCTTTGCAATCAATAACCGTTTTTTCATCATTGATAGCCATTTGCTATGTCTCCATGCATCTGCAGAATCAACATAGTCATTATTATATTTCCAATCCCTTGCACCAGTGTTATAGGGCGGGTCAATATATATACAATCCACTTTTCCCTCATAAAGGTATTCTAAAAGTTGAAGGGCGTGGTAGTTGTCAGCTTCAATAATCGTATGCCAAAGGTTGTCATCTGCCGCATTAAGTACTTTATCGATAGGCTCAAGGGAGGGGAAAATAGGTTCCCCAAACTGTGCCACAGATACGATTTCGCTAAGTGGGATGGCTTCAATCTCAAGGGTGATTTTATCCATGCAGGTAGCAGTTTCGCCATCTATTTCCTTTACTATGTATATATTATTCATTTTGCCTGTTTTCCGGGCAACAAATGAACCTCGTTTAATGGGTACGCTATAAAGTGGAGTGCATTCAGGAACATGCTCCTCGAAAACTAAGCCGAATTTTTTATTCTTACTTAACCGATTTACTTCCTGTGCAAGCCGCTCACGGAGCACCGGATCGGTGATTTGCTGTAGTAAGTTTTTAATAACCGCCATATAATCTCATCTCCTTAATTGCTGTCAGTGTGCTATTCTGTTTCTTGCTCATCATTTGATCCAAAAGTGGATATAGGTTTATGTTTAGTTTCTGCAGTTTTGCGGCTCCAAGATTTGCCGAACAGTTCATTTCCTATAGAAAGGCGGAGGACAGTTGCCTCATCAAGCATCCTGTAGGTATCATCTGTATATGTATCTGCCTTATCAAATGCAATAAATACCTGTTTGCCCATATCCCCGCATTCTTGATAAAGGCTTAGTATTTGTTCAAAGTCGGCATCTTCTATGCGCTTAACAATGCTTGAATCATGAATTAATGCAGGAAGGGGGGTCAAAGAAAGCATGCTTAAATCATAGACAACAAGCCCTTTATATGCCGTTCCTTCGCTCTTGTCGTTAGGAGTTTCAAACTCAAAGGATTTATCTGGTTTTAATGTCAATACAGGAGTAGCCCTATCACCGCCGGTAATGATATCATTAATTCTTTTCATTTCAGCGTTTACCTCAGATTCTGCACTTTCAAGCGCTTCCTCCTGTTTTCTACGTAGGTTGGCAAGTATATCCTCAATTTCCTTGCGTTTCTTCGATTGTTCCATTTCATTTTGCATAGCTTCATTTTCATCTTCGAGCCTCTCAATCTCACGGGATACACGTGCATATTGTGTGAGAATAGACTGGGAAAGTGTTTTTGCTACTCCAGTGTCCTCAATCTGTTTTTCATAAGAGGTGATGTCGGCATCTATGTATTCAATTTGCGGTACCAGCTGCGATACCTCTTCCTCAATATCTGCACGGAGGAAGCTATTAATTTTAGCGTGGAAGGCTTCCACATCGTTAAAGGCATCAATATTGGCTTCCGGGAAAAAGCGCAAAAGGGCCGAAAAGTCTTTCCTCAGAACACCATCATTTTCAGGCATATTATTTTGTACAGCGTTAAGCTGCGATGTAAGGAGACTTTTTCTTCTGATAAGCCTGCCCAGCTCTTTTTTTATATTAGCGAGCTTTTCAGCTTGCTTGGAATCAATCCCAAGAGCCTGTAAATTAGCTTCTTCATTTTGTTGGCATAGTTTATCTCTGCGCTTTTCTAAGGCTGTAATTTTTTCCTTATTCTCGCCAATTTTAGCTGTGATGTCTGAAACTGACCGCTCAATTTGTTTGCTTGGTTTAATACCATAGCTTTCTTCGGCAATTTTAAGCTTCTGTATATCCTGAAATTTGTCCAATAATTTCAGTAGATACTCTACAGCCGTAGCCATAGTTTCACGTTCACCTTGTAAAGGCTTATGTTCATTGTGGTTGCCGTGTCCATAAATGCGGAAAAAGCGATCGACAATCTCGCTAAAGCTAATACCTTGAAGATGTATCTTATATTCATCAAAAAGAAAGCCCCGATATTTTTGCAAAGGCATTTCTTCAATAACCCGGAACTTACTATCACACCGATTCACAACAGAAGGACGGCTTGTACTTCTGGAAAAGAAGTAGGGTATACCGTCAAATTCAAAGATAAAGTCAATTGTGTGATGGTCAATATGATTTATAACATCCTTAGCAGCCTTGGTATAACCATCCCCACCAAAAACAAAGTCTAGTATAAGTAGGAAGGTAGTTTTTCCGATAGCATTACTGCCATCAGAGCTGCCAAGGACAACATTAAGCCCAGTGCGGAACGCTTCCGGCTGAGTTTTAAATTTATCGCATATTATTTGTTTTAACATAGCGCAGAACCTCCATACCTTCGGGAATTTCAATCTGTCCAAGTTTATATAAACAATCAAGAGCATCAAGAAAAACACTTATTTCCGACACTTTTGTCCGTGTTGCTTCAAGTAACTCATGGGGAGTCATATCCCGTTCCTCCAGTTTCTCAAGGATAGGTGCGAACAAGGATATTACGCTATCTGAGTAAGAATTAACTTTGCTTGGCATTCTCATTGAATAAATCACACCTCTTTACTAAGTATCCTATTATTATCTCACAAGCATCTTTATGCTTTTGTCCAACCTGCAAAAACAGATTGTCTATTAATAAATTCATTATGTATTCCTGGGGATCTGCAATATCCCCATTACTTTTAACCCCGCCATCAAGCATCAATGAGGCAGATTTCATTAATCCACCAAACATATTAGTATCAAATCCAATTTCCTGCTCAAGACGGCCGCATATTCCATTTACTGTTTTATAAAGACGAGCCATACTTGCGTTAATCTTATCTTTAAGGAATGGCTCATGGATTTTGCGTTCAATTTCTACTAAGTCTTTCATATCAGTGCCTTCTAAACCCTTGGTGTTTTTTATTTTATGTACTTCTCGTAAAACAGACTCAATTTGATTTTGAAATTTAATCCCGGATATCTTGTCGAGAAAGGCCTGAGTTGCAGCACATCTTTTTTTACTCTCCAATAAATCTGTTATTTCATCCGCTGACATTTCTGAGACGATAGGGGCACAATCATCCGAACATAATGCAACAGCATTCTCATATTGGTCTCTTTCATTAGAAGGCTGTTTTAAATATACAATTTCATAATTTCCAACAGGTATTTTCCCACGTTTTGGAATGCCAAGTTTTTTGCCACATTTTAAGCAGTTACCGTTTGCTTCTGATAGCAAAGTAACCAGTAGGGAATCCTCCTGTACAGTTGCAGGTTTTAGCAACTTAATTTTATCTACAACATATCCTGCTACATCCTCAGCAAATTCTGTATCGGCCTTACCATTTTTAATATTAGGTAGGGAAAAGCTCGCTGCTTTATCAGCAATTAAATTAATCCCATCAATGCGGGAATTAAATGAAACAATATAGTCGTAATCAATTGACTCTATTGTTTTCTTGCCATATCTGTTTGTTGTTTTTGTAGCGGTATATAGAAAAATACCTGCTAAGAACGAATGAAATAAGAATTCAGTTTGGACTGCCAATTCCCTTTTGATAATCCCATTGACTAATTCAATTTTTGTATCATCCTCAATGCCATGCATTTTATTTTTAATCATTTCAGGCTTATCATTGGCGATAATATCTTTGAAAGCGAGAATTATTTGCTTTGATAAATTTTCATTTAAAAGTCCGAGGACATGGTCTTTAAAATATAAAGCTACTTCTTGAGGATCAGCGGTACGAGCTGGGTCAGTAACATCTTTAGGCAGGTTTTGCTCGCAACGCAATAGTTTGGAGGTGACATCCTCCCGAACCCTGTCGGGGTTTTCCTGTCCGGCAAAGGTGAATTCATAATTTGGGGCAACAGAATGAAGCAGTGCCTCACACAGCTGCTTATTATCAACATTAACTGCCTTACACGAAACAAGCACAGCCAGGTATGAACCAAAACATAACCTCATGCCGACCCCTCCCTTTCAAGTGAAACGTTGTCTATTTATTGTCCTCGTCGACATAGTCGACAATATCTCCAATATTGCATTTGAGTGCCTTACATATACGCGCCAAAATATCCATGCTGACCGGAAGATCCTTGCCTAACTTCGCCATTGTAGTGCTGGTTATGCCGGTTTCAGCCATCAAATCTTTTTTTATCATCTTTCTATCTATTAATAACTTCCATAGCTTATTGTAGCTAAACGCCATAGTATCGCCTCCAAATGAATGTTGCTCCAAAACAATCTGTCTGGAATATTTTATCATATGACATTGCTAATATCAAGGTAAACTTTATTAACGCTGATATTGGCTTTACAAATTACAATATTGCAATAAAAAACTGAATATTCATTAAAAATTAGCTACTCTCACTCTATGATATAGCTATTCCCGCTCCTCCAAGCTTGTCCCATAAATTAGTAAGCTGTTATTGTGCAAGGCAATAGCAGCTTTTTTATATGCCAAGGTAGCACGAATTTAATCGAAGGGAGGGATATTTGTATGAATGAGATTAGGAACCTTAGCAAAAAGCGTGTTGGAGATGTAAGCGAAGATGAGCGAATGTTCGTGATACAAATTAAAGATTGCATTACTCGAATTAGGGCAAATGCTGACGGAACATTAGAAATTACTCATGAACATGTAAAACCAGCAGTGTAAGTACAATCTCAACATAATGAAATCCGCCAGAACGCAAGACGGCAGTGCGGAATCCTCTGACAAAGGGGGTTCTCCTGCCGTCTTGTTTCATTTTGCGGATTCAGCGGCTCTGGCGGATTTCAAAAATTTGAAATCCAAAGGAGTCGATTTAAATGAAGGAACATAGAAAACTTTCAAAACAACACATAGTAAAAAAGAAGTACCAGATAAGAGTACAAGATGAGCTAGTGCCTGTAACAGAGGAAGTCTATTTGACTTATTACCGTATGAGACGCCGTGAACTTCATCTACAAGAAAAGGATGCAAAACATGGTGTGTTCTTTTATAGTGCCCTGGATACAAGTGAAACTAATGGAGAGGATGCAATCCCTGATTTAATCTCGCCCCGTGTGGAGGATATTGTGGTGGACAAGCTTATGGTTCAGCGTCTTCATGACTGCATAAAGCAGCTTACTGATAAGGAGCAGGAGATAATCGATGGACTGTTCTTTCAAGAAAAGAGCGAATCGATGATGGCTACTGAAATCGGTATATCTCAGCAGCTTGTCAATTACCGAAAGCAGAAAATCCTAATTAAATTAAAAAAACTGCTTAATTTATAATATTTGTAGATCCCCTCACGAAATCAGGTTAATAGTGAGGGGTTTTTTTATTCTCCCAACAGTTCTTTGAAAATTTCATATCTGATGGCATGAATATATTAGCTGATACCTACGAATAAGGTGATGTGGAAATGAAAGGGATTGGCATTGTTACCAGGATTACCATCCTGTTTAGTGCAGGTGGCAGGTATTGATTATGGACAGGTCCAATGTCGTACCCACAGTACATAATCATGTGCAATACTACGCAATATTACATAAAACAACAAATAGTAGCTGCCATTTTGACATTATTGTGCTATAATTATTTAATAACGATCAATTAGGATATTTGTGCGAATTTATCAAAGTGAGGTGGCTTCTATGCCTGGAACAATACATAACGACAGATGGATATCCCTGCAAGAAGTTTGCGACTATCTTGGGGTAAAGCGCCACACGGTCATGCGTTGGATTGATCAGCGCGGTATGCCTGCATCAAAGGTGGGAAAGCTCTGGCGTTTCAAAACTGTTGATATAGACGAATGGATTAAAAAAGGCGGATCCTCCGATGAGCGGGAGGTTATAAAATGAACAGATTTAAGACTTTAAATGCCCGCAGGCTTTCTGTTGCCGGATTTTCATTTCTCTTTGCCTATATTCTGTCATTTCAGTTTGAAGGGCAGGTGTTGTACAGCCTGCTGGATTTGCGTGGAACAGACGCCGACCGTTACATACTGGCTGCAATTATCGCGCATTTTGCAGGGCTTTTTACCTGCGGCCTGTTTGTCAAATCACAGGCGGCCGCCAAAAGCATGATGTTCGGCGGTATGGGCTTATGCTTAGCCTCCACTGTCCCCTTCTTTTTTCCTCTCCCTGCTCTATGGATGGGCGGACTGATTGTCAGCGGATACTTTAGCGGCTGCGCGGTGGCGGCATGGGGATTTTTTCTCAGGGCCTTTACTCCCAAGAACGAGCGCATTAAATCCTGTGCCGACGTTCTGATTTATTCCAATTTGCTGATGATTGCAGTTAACGTGGTGGCCATGAACAGGTCAACCTTTATCGGGCTTGGCTTCTCTGTGCTTTGCCTTGTGATTGGCATGGTCTTCATTTGGATGCTGCCGTTGGAGCGGGATAATGAGCAGAACAAAACATTTAGAAATAAGACGCATGGCGGTATTAAAAACCCGCTAATATTGCTGTGTCTTTTTGTCTTTATCATTACAATTAATTCCGGACTGATGTATCAGGTCATCAACCCCGCTTTTGAGCATCTGACGGGGCTGGTGAGTTGGTATTGGGCAGTGCCTTATATCGTGGCGCTCGCCATTATGCGCAACCTACCTATGAAAGCAAAGCGTTCCAGAATTTTGTATATTGGGATGGCAATGATTATAGGAGCGTTCATCAGCTTTATGCTGTTAGGGCGAAACACTTCCGACTATCTGATTGTGGATACGCTGATGCTCGGTGCTTGCGGTATTTTCGATCTGTTTTGGTGGAGCATCCTTGGAGAAATGCTGGATTATAGCGACAACCCTACACATACCTTTGGCATTGGGCTTTCCGCCAATGTATTCGGCGTGCTTTGCGGAGGCGTCTTGGGAATGACCGTAACATCCATTAGGCTTCCCAGTGCGGAGGTTGCGGTGATTGCCCTTACTGTGGTTTGCGTTACACTGGTTATGCTGCCGCCGCTGAACCATCAGCTTGTTTTACTGCTGAAAAGCCATGCCTACCTTGCCGCTTATGACAATATGAGTCAGTCACAGCAAACGGACATTGTTCGTCAAATTAAAACTCTTGACCCGCTGACCGTCCGGGAGCAAGAGGTATTGCAGCTAATCCTTTCAGGAAAATCCAACCGCGAAATTGCTGGGGCTTTGTTTATCAGTGAGAGTACTGTAAAAACACATGCAAGGAATATTTTTTCAAAATATGATGTAGGTAGTCGAGCAGAACTCATCAGTACCCTGCTGAAGAATCAAAGGGTTGAATGATACATAAAATCACATAAATATAGGGTTTAACTGGCCTCTCATACTAAAGTATGAGGGGCTTTTTTCTGCAAATTCATCCTTTCGAACGATGCTTTTTGAGGCATCCTTCCCTAAAATTTATGATAGAGGAGGTATAGTGCAAATGAAATTAATCCGCAAACGACGCAATGGATATGCCTTATTGTTCGCAGCCAGTATTTGTTTGGCGGTGTGGCTCGGTGTAACTTCTATGTTAGAAGTGGTTTTCGCCTTTGGAGCTATCAGCCTTATCTCTCTCCTGTTATTGGTGAGGCAGAGCCGTCTGCTCTATGACGCAACACTCATTTGGGATAATCGCATCCTTGCGGTGCCATCTGCTCTCATCTCCATGCCAGGCCGCCAAATGAAAAAAGACACTGAGGAAACTGTAGTATCTACCTTTGGTATCCTCATCGGCAGTGAAATTTACCGGTGGGGTCTCGATGGGGTACATGGCGTGCGGCTGCACACCGCCCATATTGATCAGGAACGGATGTACCTGACATTTGGCGACGCGGCCCAGACCATGCGGGTAGAGTTGCTGCACGGAATGACTCAAAAGCAGGCGGTACTGGATGCCGCACAAAAGCTGCTTCGTGAAACCGGCGTAACGGCAGACATCACCGGATGGTAACGCAGCAAAAGCGAGTGATTAATGAAAGAAGGAGTGAGTATTATGGGTAAATTCTGCACAAGCTGCGGCACGGCTCTGAATGAGGGTGCGAAATTCTGTGCAAAGTGCGGAGCCAATGCTTTTCAAAGCAATGAATCTGCACAAATAAGTACGGGGACACCGGAGGCCGCAAAATCCGAGCAAGAAATTCCGAAAACAATGAACAGTACAAAGAAGAATCCGCCGATAAACCGGGCTTCGGATAATGCTCCACAGCACAGTCCGATGGGTGCGGGAAAATTCATCATCACATATATCCGCCAGTCGTTGACGGTGCTGAAAAATCCCAAACAGATGCTCCCTACTGCCTTGTTGGGGCTTGTCTGGCTGGTGCTTGCGCTGCTGGGTTCTTTCGGAATCAATCCGCTTCCGGTACGCATTCTTAGTTTCCTTACCTTCGCACAGGGAGGAATGTTCGGTGGCGTATTCGGCGCTGTTGGCGGAATTTTAGGCAAGGTGGCGGTCGCCGCTTTTCTGAACGCCGCCATTGTGCCGCTGTTGCAGAAAAAAGCGCCGTTTTCGGGGATAGGCGGCGGTATCAAGGGCTTTTTCAGCGGGATTGCAGTTAAGAGCATAACCGCTGTTGCCCCGCTTTTGGGCGGAGTAGGCTCTTCTTTGCTGCTGTATGCCTTTATGAACAGCAATCAATCGCTGCAAAACAGCATGGTGGGCATTATCGCCTTTGTAATGCTGCTGCAAAACCTTGGCAGACAGGGCGGGTTTTTATGGGGGCTTGCTTTTTCGGCTGCAAACAGCCTTTCCAAGGGCAGAACGCCGTCCTACATAGAGGTCACGCGCTGCATAAGCGGCATGACGCTGGGCTTTGCCCTCGGCGTGGCGCTGTCGGCGGTTAGATTGCGGTGGTGCGGGTGGCTCGGTGTGCTGCTGTTGATTGCCGCTTTGATATTCGTCATTGTCTCAAAAGGCAAAAAGGAGGTGGCTGCGGCATGAAAAAGATAGGGAAAAAACTCTCCGCAATTTTATTCGTGGCGCTTTGTTGTGTGCTGCTTTTCCCCATAACAGCCATGGCAGAAGAAATAATCGAAGAGCCTATCGCATTGCCGGAAACTATGACAATAACAAAACAATTGTTCGGTGATTCCGGTGAATTGGAACCGGAAAAGATCACCATAGAATCTCACGAAGACGGGCGGTTTTATTTTGAATATCCTGCCAAGACTGTATCTAATATGCGTGGTTGGGGTGATGATCATTCCATAACGGCATTCCGAGTTGAAGGAACCGCTTATTACAAAATGGATAAGGAAATGGAACGCAAATTCGGCGCAACTGACAGCAGGTGGATTGTGGGAGAGTTTTCGGTACCGGATGAGATTGTATATACCATCCTGAAACCATCAGTCTCGGAAAGCTATACCGATGTCAGCAGGTTCAGTATTACTCCTTACGGGGGTTCTTTTGAGACAATAAGCTATGGCGATGATAACTTGGAGCACCATATTTTTTTCAAGCTACAATTTCATTGTACCCGAACCGATACAATTCACGATGTGGAGGGGGGGAGCACAACAAATGAACTTTCATACGACGACGAATGGACTTTTGATATGGAGACAGTTGGATTTTCCGACCCATATCCAATAGAAGATACCGACTCTACACAAAACGCAGGAGCTAAGGGAGAGTGGGAATTTTACAAACCAGAAGGCGGAGGCTGGGGCTGGCGGAAAACATCTGGTGGCAGTGGAAATTCCGACCCCGCCGGCCCGGTGGCCACCATTACCATCAGCACTCTTGCGATTTTGCTGTCCATCCTGTTTGGGAATACGGGCGGCTTCATCCCGACTGTGCCTGTGGGGACAGTCGGCGCACCCGCTCCCGCGCCTGCGGGCAGCGGTCTGAGCCGATGGCTGCGCTTTGACGGCGACGGCGACATCGAAGCCACCGACCCGGTAAACGGTCAGAGGCGCACCTTTGTCAAAAACGGCGACGGCACCTATACCGACCCTGTCAGCGGCGCGACCTATACCCCCGAGGAGCTTTCCGAACAGATGGAGCACCGCGCGGACAATGCCGGCACTATCCGGCAGGACGAAGCGCAGTTCAGGCAAAATGTCAGCGAGGATTCTCAGCGCAACCAAGAGCGTAGTGATGAGAGCCGTCAGCTTGAGAAGGACTTGCAGCGTGAGCGGCAAGAGCGAAGCCGCAAGGAGAAGGTTGAGCGCGTTGCCACCGACCTTGGCATGAGCGGCGCCAGCGAAAAGCAGGTTATAGATGAGCTTAAACGACGCATGGAAAGAGACGAGGAGTATCGTCAGAAGATGAACGATTATGCCCAGCAGCGAGACACAGCTGTCGATATTCTCGAAGCTACCGTGGATATTGCCGATTACACGATGGCGGCAGGCGAAGCGGTAGTTCCAGGCGGAAAGACTGTGTCCGCCACCTATAAGGGAATCAAAAACACCGTTTCAACCATGGCGGAAAAGGGCGCAAGCTGGGGCTCCTTTACAGAGGGTGTAATTAAGGGCGGCACCGAAGCCGCAACCACCGTTATGGATGCGGGTATCGGCAAGGCGGCTACAGCCTTTGGCGGTACAGTTGCGGGCGAGGTTGCGGAGGCTGTCAATGACGGCGGGGATTTGACCGACGCATTGGTAAAGGGCACAGTGAAGGGGACCTTTAACGCAGCCAGTGGCGCAGTCGGTGATGCCTACGGCGATGCCGTCGGCGGTACCTACGGCGAGATGCTTGGCAAAGACAGCACGATAAAGAAGGTGGCAGAAACCGCCGGGAAGCTTGGCGAAGTCGGCTTTGAAAAAAACGTCACAGGAACCATTGGGGATAACCTGAACGGAGAGAACAAATGATGGAGGTAGTATCATGAAAAAGCTTATGGTTTTATTTCTGATGTTTATAATGATTTTCACTCTCGCCGCCTGCGGTGAGAAAAGAGAAGGAGGATCGCAAGCACAAGGTTCTGCTCCGACTGAAGCAAGCAATGCCCCTTCCGGCGAAGGGGAAAAGGGAAAGGCCGGGCTTTCCCTTGACGATGTCGCCGGGACTTATTCTATGAACACCTATTATGACGGCAAAGAACAGCAGCACACTGTCGTGTTTACAAAGAACGAAAATAAATTGGTGGCATCCAGCGATGCTAAAGGTGAAGAACCTTTTGAATTATCCTATGATCCGGCTTCGGGAATAGCTTCATATGTTCAAAAGATTCCCCATGAAGACAGTGAAATCACAATAGATTCAAAATATACTTTTATCCTTGAGGATGGGAGTACAAAGGTAAACGGTGAAACGACTATATCATTTAAAGACGAAACAAAAGATGGACCCCGGTATGAAGGATACAAGATCGACTGACTGGAAGTTGGCTTGCTATAACAAGAATTTTAGGAGGTAATCTTATGAAAAAGACATTAATTATATTTTTATCATTGGTACTTATGCTCACCTTCGCCGCTTGCGGTGAAAAGAACGGCGGTAAATCACCCTCAGAAAGCTCCACGCCCGCCGAATCGGTAAATCCTCCCTCCAGTAAAGTGGAAGCGGATGAAAACAGGTATTACGGTATCGGAGAAGCAGCCGAGGCAAACGGAATTTCCATCACTATTGACGGGGTGGAGCCTTTCGATTATACAGGTATGCTTTCAAGGCCGAAGGACGGATTTGAATATGTGAAGGTCTGGTTTACTTTCAAAAATGTTTCCGATGCGCCGATAGACTCCCCAAACAAGAAGGATCTCTACATCATCTACGAGGAAGGGCCCACCGGGGACGACAGCGATATGACCTCGGAGGAAAATTCAAAGGTGATGTCGGATGTGGCTGACAGGAACGAGCGGTATATGAAAGACATAGAGCTTGCCCCCGGCGAATCCACCGGCGGCTGGATGGTCTATCAGCGGCAGACCGACAAAAGCGAGGTCACCATGCACTATTACTCGGGCTTTGTCAACGTCGCGCCGGATTTGAGGTTCAGATTTGCGGTTGAGTAAGCCGACAGAAAGGAGCTTTGCGCAATGAAACGAAAAATATTATCGCTTTTGCTTGCAGCCGCTATGCTGATGTCCTTAATGGCGGGACTTTCAGGCTGCGGCTTTGGTAATCAGTCTAAGACTCCTGGCACACAAAAAGCCGAAACTTTTACGGTGGAGGACGGACAGACGGCATTGACCTCAGAGGACGGTGCGGCGATAGACTTTGGCTGTCTGCTGGAGGCTGGCGAGGAACTCACCATACAAAAGGTATCGCCCGCGTCAATAGACAGCGATGTTGAAATCTACGCCTACGATTTCAAGCTGTCCTCCGGACAACCGGAGGGCACTGTCGAGCTGACCATACCCTATGACGATGCGGGGCTTGGTGCCGATGAGGAGCTGTTGTCGGTCTGCGGTAAGTATCTCAACGAACAGAGCGGTCAGTGGGAGGATGTCCTTTATACGGTGGACGCTGAAGCCAACAAGGTGCATATTCTCACTGACCACCTCTCCACCTATAGCGTGTTTAAGGTCACGAACGCAGGAAAGCGCAGCGAATACATTTCCGATGTCAACGTCTACGCCGCTTACATGACGACAAAGCAAGCGGAGCTGCTGCTCAAAACCTACGCCGAGCAGGGCGTGTCGTGGCAAGAGGATGTTATATCAGCGTTTTTAAATGCAAACAGCTCACTGCCGATGTTCGATGAAACAAATATCCCCACTCTCGTATCGCTTGGAGGCGCATACGACGATATGATCACCGAACAGTTCGGCAACGCGTTGACGGTTTTGGGCATCGCGACCTCCTGCACCCAGTTCGCGTATGACGCATACAGCAACGGGCTGACAAGCAAAGAAACGTCGATCAGCGGAATGAAAACCGTGTTGAATCTGGGGCTGAATTTGGCATCGTCACAAAAATATCTGTTGGATTCATTTCAGGTGGCCTATGTGGGCGTTGGAGTAATCGACATCGCGCTTACCGATGTGATGAATTTTGCCATCGACACCAAGTATGAAAGCACAAAGAATATGTACGACGCCTATTACGCAAGACCCGAAAACAAGCGCCGTGTCAAGGATTGGTACGATTTATTCAAGAAGATATACGAAGAAAACAAATCCGCCCCGCAGACAGCTCTCGACAAAATGCAGAGCGAGATTGACAACTATGTAAACAAATACTGGGAGGTCGCAGCAAGCGACTGGGATTCATGGATAGACGCATATGAAAAGAACGGCAAGCTGTCCAAGTATCCGTGGCCGTCGGAGAGCGACCGCAAAAAAATATCAAGCAATTACAAAGCTGAGATCTATGATTACCTTCAGGTTATGTTCCAGTCTCTGAGCCGGGATATGTATTTTGATGCCCTAACTCAGCGAGAAAAGGAGTATAAAGAGCTTGCCGCACTGCTAAATAGGGTATACACCTTGAACTTCAGGGAGGATTATGACACTGAGAAGGCAAAATGGGCCAACGCATATGTCAAACTGGCCCCGCTTTCCGATAAAACCACAGCAAAAGAGTGGACCATCCGCCTTGACGACGAAGCAAACGGACAGATGAAGTTCACTCTGGGTGCCCATGAAACGGCGAGATTCCCTATGAAGGTGGAATTCTATAAAACAGAAAAGGACTTGGAAGAGGGTAAGGTTGCCTTGAGTGCCAAGCTCAAACCCTTTGTAAAAACCGAAATGGAGGTCATTTTAAATACAAAAACCAATAAGGTGGACTATTCCGGAACATATACAGGGGTCATGAATGTTACGGAAACAGGTAAGGATATTGATGTGACAACTGTAGTTACATTTGAAAAGGATTTTGGCGACGGCTCTTACTATAAAATCGTCTGCTCAAATAATGAAACCCAGAGCACCTACATCAACGGCAGCTATTTTGTGCGGTGGTCGACAGGCGAGGCAAATATTGCGGGAGCAAAATTTGTATTCTCCGCTGACGGAACATCTTTTACCGCCTCCATGCGGGATCATAACGATAAAGAGTGGGGCGTGATTACCTGTCAGAGGTAAAAACTCCCCCAAGCACAAGATATGTCGGCCAACATGAGAAAACAGCGCACAATAATCGGATCAAACAAACTGGAGGCATATCCATGAGAGATAATATTCCATCTGCGGGCAGAGGCAATAAAATCTTGCCCGCAATACTGATCGCGGCCAATCTGCTGATGCTTGTGATAGGCATTCTCACTATACCGCCCAATCTGCGGTCAGCAGCAGTAAAGGAATCTCCTGCGCCGAGGACGGAGCAAACAGCGCTCGTTACACCGGCATCGGAGAAAGAAACCCCGCCTGCGGCCACGGAAAGCGGCAGTATTCCCGCGCCGGAGGTAACAGGCGTGAGCTTATCCACGGAGGAACGCCCCGATTTGGAGGACTTTCTCTGGTACACAGAGGACGTGGTTTATGACGGAGTTCCATCCGATGCGAATATCATTGATAATATTGACCCGCTGACCGGGAGCTGGAAAGCGCTGATTATTTACGACCCCAATAACGAATACGACGCGGGCGCTATGGAGTTTCTCAATGTCGCCCTTGCAGGTACGGCGGAGAGCCTGAGCCTCACTCTCGACTGGTATCAGATTTTTTGGGCCAACGAAGGAGAGAGCTTCGATGAAACGGATATGGAAGACAGCGTATTTCTGGGCAAGTGGGAAAAGGGCGGCCTGTGGGCGTCCGGTGCGGGAACCATACACCTGACGCAGTTCTACGAGCTTAATGGGAAGCAATACGCCGTCGGTACGATGGATACGCCCGACGGGACACCGGCGCTTGTTGCGCTGGTGCGGCCATAAGGAGGTGCAGATATGGGGAAATATTGTACGAATTGCGGCAATGAACTTCATACCGCCGCTCGCTTCTGCGCCAAATGCGGCGCAGCGGTGCTTGACGCGCCCGCGAATCCTGTCCCCGCAGCACAGCCGAAACCTGTGCCGCAGACGCAGACTAAAACCGAGGTGCAGCCTCAAGAATATACTCCGCCCGTTGCGGCGCCAAAAAGAAAAAGTGCCGCAGCACCGAAAAGAAACGGCGGGCGCAATACATTGTGCATCGGGCTTTCCGTATTGCTTGTCATACAGATCGCGGCGGTGGCGCTCTACGGCTGGCCGGGGTTTATGGTGAAGGACAGACCGCAAAAACTTGGCAACATCCGCGTCGAAAACGGCGTGGCGGAGCTTTCTGGAATGAGCGTGTATTTCGGCGGCGCATACGGCGGGGCGACGCTTGAAAATGCCAAAACCGCCCCTATCGACTTAGATGAGGGGGCTGTCTCCGTCGGTTATGAGCTGGCGTTTGCGGACATACCCGAGGGCGAAGTGACGCTGTCCGCGCCAATGCCGGATGATCTGACCCTTGCGGAAAATGAGCGTTTGTATCTCGATATCGGTTTTTCCATGCAGGACGAGACGGGCGAGAAGGTCATGGTTTACGACCATATCGTGGCCTCGGAGCAGGACGGAGAGCTGACCGCAAAGATAACCCCCTCAGGCTACGGCGAGCTGTCCGGCAACGTCTACTTGAAGGGCAAGGGCTTCGTTTCCCCGACCTACAGCGACAAAATGCGCTTTGACATCCAGTTCAAGGTCAAGCTCGTAAGCGCCTCGCAAAGCCAACGCTTCAATCTCATTTTTGACCGCTCGCGGTTTATGGCAACCACGGTGGAGCCGGGCGACGTAGAGGCGCTGCTCTCGCGTATGGAGCAGGTCTATGCGAAATACGGGGAGTTCGGCTTCGATATGTCGAGGCGCACCGAATGGCCTATGGATATCCATGTAACAACGCTAAAAAGCGCCGACGCCGCCACACCCACCTACGCGCAATATGTTTCAAGCTGGTGGGGCATTGACAGCGGTTACATGAATTTCAGCCGCCTGCTGTTTACGAATTTCAACCTCGATTCGGTCACGAGCATATTCGCACATGAGCTTATGCACTTTGTGCAGGAGTGCTATGTTACGACCCAGTATAAACGCCTCAATTGGCTGGACGAAGCGACGGCGGTATTTCTCGAAAAATATTTCGGCGGCACAGGCGATCACAGTGCCCGTCAATATGAGCTTTACGACGGCATATATCCTGCCTCCGACTCCGCGAGCGCCGGATACGCCCGCGGCGCGCTGGTCGCTTACTGGGCGAGCCGGGACGGCTGGTATGACGGCGCGGACGCCCTTTCCGGCAACGATAAGATGTCGGGACTAATCGACATCTATTCCACCGGCGGTTATTTGCAGGTGAGCAAATGGCAAAGCTGGATAGACGGCTGTGTGGGAGCACCCTCGGAATATGCAATAGATTTCTTCACAAAGCTCCTGATGGGCGAGGAGAGCGTCTGGGCGGAATATGCGTATAAGCCGTATATCCTCCACCAGACCATCGTAGAAAATGCAGGAAAATCCGCAAAAGACTTTTCCTCAAAGCTTGACCCCAACTATGCCGTATCACTTTTTACATCGGTGCTTTCACTGAAAGCCGATAAGCTCATCAGTGAGGATGGGCAGAAATTTGAGCTTAACGTTCCCGCCTGCGGTGCGAGAGTCGTTGCACTTGATATGACTGAAAAGGAACGGGAAAAGCTGGATAAGGATGCTGCAGTCAGCATTAGCGCCAAAAATGGCGAGGAGCTGGTGCTTTTGAAGTCGCTTTCAAAGGAGACGACGACTCAGCAAGGTACAACTGTTTCCGTCCCGGCATTTTCAAATTCATTGGAAAAGAAATATCGCTATCTGGTGTTAGTGGTAAACACTACGGATCGTGCAAAGACAATGGAACTTGTGATTGCAGCGGAAAAAGAACCGGAATTTGATGTTAAATGGTTTGAAGGTTACTGGTCTACGGACCCAGAATATGACTCGTATCCGGATGTAGGCATCAAGATATTGGACGGGAAAAATTGTGCATATTTTATCGGTATTATGAATAGAAAAATGGAACTTGACGAGGAAGATTACAGAACAAGCAGCTATATATTTGATTCGGCAGCACGAACATTAATCATTGAAAACTCTTACGGACAGCCGGGCGGTATTATGCTAATCGCACGCGACAAGTCTGAAGGCGATTATGGAGCGGATTATATAAAAGCAAGAAAAGGTGAAGGATACCAATATATGGCAATGGAAGATATAATTCGCATGAAATAAGTAAAGGTAAGGTAGTTATGCGCTGCCGCCGCAGTAGCCGGTACTGCCGCCGGTTATCCCGGCGCTATGGGACTCGCCGCCACAAGTCAGGGCTTTTACTCACGGTTTGCACAGTTCAGGGTGGTAAAAGCCGTGAGAAGGCAAAACCTGATACGGGTAAACGGCGGGTTTGTGCAAAACAGGATATACGCCCCGCCCGAGCAGTTCGATTTTATCCGGCAGTATATCATAACCCTCTGCCCGAAAGGAAAAATGTATGAATAGCAAACCGAAACGGATTCTTCTGCGGATTTCATCTGTACTGATGCTGCTTGCCGCCCTGCCCATGCTGCTGTGGTGCTTGAATCTCATTGACAATGCGGCGCTGGATTATACTTACGCCGGAGCTGGGTGCTTCGCGGCCGGAATCGTGTACATCTTCTCTATGGTAACGGCCATCGCGGGTCTGGCCTTTGCAGGGCTGCACCACCGATATCGCTGGTGCCGGACGCTTGGCTATATCCAACTGGCGGCGGGAGTGTTGCTGGTATATTCGCTTCGCTCCTATGCCACGATCACGTTACCGCCGCTTTTCCTATCGACCGTCCTGTATTTGGTCGGCGTGGGCTGGCGCGAGAAGCGGGATTGCGAACAACAATGAAAGGAGCGTTGAGATGACAAAGAAGAAAACGAGCAAAAGCATCCCCCTGCCCATCCTCATCCTGATTTACGCCGTGCTGCTGTTTGCCATGTATTTGAGCCTATCTACGCTGGCTCTGGCGATATGGGGCGACAGCGTAATGGGTACGGTGGACAGCTATGACAGCCGTCTGGACGACACAAAAGCGGAGCAAAACCGCTCCCGCACCGTTTCCAAGGGCTATTGGTTCATGGTAAACAGCAAGGAATACCGGGGTTATGTGATATATAGCAGCGACGAGGCGTGGCCGAGCTTGGATGAAGGTGAAACACGCTCCGAGCGCATCCGCTATCTGTCCTTCTTCCCCTACGTCAACAAACCCGCCATGTTGTGCGAATTCAGGGAGATGGGTGAGGTGGCGATCATTTACCATATCCTCGCCCCCATCGGTTATCTGCTTTTGCTGCTGCTTGTCATACGCACAGCCAGAGGCGGGAAAAAGAAGAAAACAGCGGCGAGGAAACCCGCCGCGCCTCAAATATTCGAAGTAAGGAGTGATACGGATATGTTTTGTCCCAACTGCGGAAACAAGCTGCCGGAGGGCGCGGTTTTCTGTTCGGGCTGCGGCGTAAAAACACAGGCCAGCGCCCCCGACGTGTGTACGGCCTGCGGCGCAAAGCTGCCGGAAGGAGCTGAATTTTGCATTGGGTGCGGCAAGGCGGTGAATTTGAGAACGCCGGAGCCGATGGAGGTAAGCCAAGCGGCATCTTCCGCTCCCTCACAGGGCGACGCGGGACTGGTCGGCTTTTCCGATAGGTGTAATTCGCCGGAGATACTGGCCGCCGCGCAGAAAAACAAAAAATCATCCATCGGCTGTATGTGGATATTGGTTTTCGTACCGCTCATCGGCTTTCCCATCGCTGGTCTGCTGATGGATGATTTCCCTTTTGGAGAATCGGCGGTCATAGGTGTCGGTATTGCCCTTGTGATGCTGATCATCAATGTATTTGCTCTACGAAGAGCCAAACTGCCCATGTGGGAGGGCATCGTCACCAACAAATTCAGCAAAGAGAAGTACGAGCATAAAGACGATGCGTCAAAAACTTATACGGAATACACGGTGGCAATCACTACCGATGCGGGTAAAAAAAAGACTATTGTTGAAAAAGACAGCAGGCGGGATATGTATGACTATCTGGATGTAGGCGACAAGGTGCGTTTTCATCCGAAGTTTGGTACATACGAGAAATACGATAAATCGAAAGACCGCATCATCTACTGCAACGTGTGTTCCATGATGAATCCCATACAGAATGATCGCTGCAAGCGGTGTAATAATCTGCTGTTCAAATAAAGAAGGAGGATCTGTAATGGAACAATTCAACACATTGCTGAAGGCGGCGGAATGCGCCGTAACACGCTGTAATAGCTGGAACTTTGCCACTTCCAATGATAGATACGACGTAAAAGGCTTGCTGGTGCTTGCTGAGACAAGCGACAGTGAAAATCCCATCGACGAGGACAGCTTTTATGTGGTATCGCCTGCCGGAGCCATCGGTTTATGCGAGGATGGCGAGGACATTGACTGGCTGTTTCTGACAGGCTCCAGTACAGATGAGGATTTACCCGCCACGCTTCAGACTGCTTCACAAATCAAATTCTGCTTGAAATGTGGAAACGGGGTTATTCTGGGCGCTCGCTTTTGCGGAGCCTGCGGCGTGAAACTTAATTAGAAACACGGAAGAACCGTTATAGACCAGAATAACGAAATGAATACAGCCAAATGCAAACCCATCAAAAGGTGGGACACAAAGCCTGCCCTCTCTCATGGGGGCGGGCTTTTGCGGTTTTTAAGGGATGATTCAGGCGACATAATACCAGCTTTTGCAACTCTCTGTGAAAAAAGGGTACTCCTATAAGCATTGTTTTCTGTTTTTATTTCTTTGCGAGAAAGACGGTGCAGTCCATATATACCGCCTTCTACCAATACAATTTTATATTGCTCTTATAAAAAAGTCAGTATTTTGCCAGGAGTGAAATACTAACTTTTTTTTCGCGAAGAAAACCTATGGAACGACCGTTTTCCAGAAACAGGGAAAAACAGTGTCAAACAGTAAACCATCAGCTACAGGAATCTTCACACTCGATTGAAACCAAAGATTGAAAAAATAAAAATATTTTTTGTAGACCCCCTCACGAAACCGGATTAGTAGTGAGGGGGTTATTTATACCCCAATTGTTCTTTGAAAACTTCATATCCGATAACCTAAATACTTTAGCTGACGGTGCTTTAAAAGGCAAAGCGACTTCCGAGGATGCGCCAAGACCACCTGTAGGATTTTAATGGGAAAATGAACCTACTATCTATCTTTTTTCTTTTCTGTTTTGTTAATTTCTTCCCATTTATAAACCTATCAAAGACGGCCAAATAAGGTGCTAAGCGGTACCCATCCGACGGTCAAACAGGCTGTAGCAGTCTGTTTCGCAATAATCCCGTCAGCCTATAATGATACTTCTGTCCAGTCACAGCCCCCCTTAAATGGGGGATCACGCAATGAGGGCAGTCGGCGGAGATCCCGGCGAGGGTGAAAGTCCCATGATGCGGTATAGCTAACCGCAGTTTAGGTTATTGCCATTAGTGCTTGGGAAGTAGTGTCGAATTAAGCACATAGAAAAAAACTTAATGTCAGAAGCCATGCAAACCGCTCTGTATACGTAAACAGAGTAATCACAAGCAGAGCGGTTTGTATTTTTGTGCCATTAAGCAGATAAAAGGAGGTGAACATTTTGCAGGAACAAAAAAGAATTATAAGACGTGGAGATGTTTTCTATGCTGATTTAAGTCCAGTTGTGGGCTGTGAGCAGGGTGGTATCCGACCCGTGCTTATTATACAGAATGATATAGGAAACCGTTACAGCCCCACGGTCATTGTCGTAGCTATAACCAGCAAGCTTAAAAAGGAGCTGCCCACTCATGTGGAAATTGGGTGTATGGAGCCGTTACAGAAAAATTCGGTGGTACTGCTGGAGCAGATACGCACTATTGATCGCATCCGGCTTTTGGAATACATAGGAAGCCTAAGTGAGTTGCGGATGAATTCAATTGACCAGGCATTGTCTCTTAGTTTAGGGCTAACAACGGCTAAAGTTATACGGACAAAATAATGCGGTTATGAAAAGGAAAAATCACATTAGATACAGGGAGGATATATTTATGTCAAAGGAACAAACAGCTAATGAAGTAAAATATAAAATCACATTGAAGTACTTGGGAATTCTGCTTCGTAACGGCCTAATAACCAATGAAGAATATGAAGAAATCGATGCTTTGAACCGCCAGACCTTTCTTCCCCAACTTGCAAAAGTATATGTGTAATAACAGTAGCTATTCTAAAACTTGTGTGGTAATGTGTGTTGCTAACAGAGGAAAAATCTGTTAGAAAGGAGGAAACGATCATGGCGGGCAAGCAGAAAAAAGTAAAAAAGATAACAAAAATAAACCCTGTAAAACCTCAGGTAATGATGCAGCTTCAGCCTACAAAACGCGTCTGCGCCTACTGCCGTGTCAGTACGGATTCCAGAGAACAACAGAATTCATTTATTGCACAGACAGCCTATTACGAAGAACTGATTAGCAAAAGAAGTGATTGGCAGTATGTCGGGGTTTATGCGGATGAAGCACGAAGTGGAACGAAGCTGCAAAAAAGAGATGACTTTTTGCGCATGATAAAAGATTGTGAAGCAGGAAAAATAGATATGATCATCACAAAATCGGTAACCCGCTTTGCAAGAAATACCGTTGACAGTATAAAGGCAATCCGTAAGCTAAAACTGCTTGGCATTGCAGTGTTTTTCGAGAAAGAAAATATCAACACCTTATTCGAAAGCAGTGAGATGCTCTTGACCATCTTAAGCTCTCTGGCACAAGGAGAGGCAGAAAGCATTTCAACCAACAATAAATGGGCAGCAATTAAACGGTTTCAAGACGGCAGCTTTAAAATAGGAACACCCGCCCTCGGATATATTAAAGATGGAGGGGGTGAGCTGGTTATTGATGAACAGGAGGCAGAAACCGTCCGCTATATTTTCAAACAGTATTTAAACGGCAAAGGCTCCTATGTTATTGCAAGGGAATTGACTGAGAAAGGAACACAAACCATTCGAGGCGCTGAAAAATGGTCAGATGGAGTGATAAAGGAAATTCTTCTTAACCCAATCTATACAGGAAACTTAATATTGCAAAAGACATTTACTACTGAGGTAATCCCCTTCAAGCGAAAAAGAAATAAGGGTGAGCTACCTCAGTATTTTATTTCTGAGAATCATGAACCCATCATCAGTGCGGAGGAAGCGGAAGCGGTTAAGGAAATTTATGAATACCGTCGTAAGCAGATGAAAACTGATACTACAAAATCGCTGAACAGATATGCTTACAGCAGTAAGATTATATGCGGGGAATGCGGAAAGGTGTTTAGAAGGCAGAAAATTTATATCGGGAAGACTTATGAGAAAGTGCAATGGTCTTGTATCCAGCATATCGAGGATAAAGAAAAATGCAGTATGGTAGCAATTAGGGAGGATATTATACAAGAAGCATTTACCCTGATGTGGAATAAGCTCTCCGGCAATTACCTGGAAATCCTTTCTCCCATGCTGGAATCTTTACGAAAGTTGCGTGCAGATGAACAGCAGGAAAAGGACATCAGAGAGTGTAATGAAAAAATAATGGAACTGTCGAAGCAGAGTCATATCTTAAGCGGTGTAGCTGCAAAGGGATATCTTGACTCTGCTATTTTTATAGAGAAACAGACTGCCCTGCAAATAGAGTTGGATGCCATGCGAAAAAAGAGGAAAGCCCTGCTTGATGACAGTGGGTTTGAAACAGAGATTTTTTATACTGAACAGCTTATAGGACTGTTGGAAAACAATCCGGGGATACAGGATACATACCGTGAGGATTTGTTTTTAGAAACAGTGGATCAGATTATTATAAAGGAAGGAAAGACTGTAACCTTCCGACTAAAGAATATGCTGGAATTTTCAGAAGCCTGTGGAAAGGAGGATAACAAAGATGCAAAGACATACACCGATAGGGTTCCGGATGCGAAACGGAAAGATATATGTTGAAGAAGAAAAAGCAAAGGTAGTAAGAAAGGTTTTTGTTGATTATCTTTCGGGGCTCTCTACCTATGCAATAGCAAAGGAACTTACAGCAAAGGGATTTCCAAATGCAAACAACAAACCATCCTGGAACCATGGCTCTGTCGGCAAGATTTTAGAAAACATAAAGTATTTGGGCGATGAGATGTATCCGCAGATGATAGAAACAGAAATTTTTGAACAGGTACAGAACCGAAGGCAAGAGCAACGTAAAAAACTCGGAAGGGTTATGCAGCCAAATAGCATGAACAATCAAAGCTCATCCAGTGGCAGACTTTGGTGCGGCGAGTGCGGAGAGGTATTCAGAAAATATATAGAGAATAGTGGCAAACCCTCTGAAAAAAGCAAATGGAAGTGCAAGCATTATATTTATAAAAACAGAGTTCGTTGCAACTGTGGGGTAATTACAGATGAACAGATCAAAGAAGTTTTTATTCTTGCGGTAAACAAGGTAATAAGAACTCCTTCTTTGCTGCAGAAAAAACAAAGAGAGATTCCAAAGTGTTATTCACCAGAATTTCGGAAGCTTGATCAAAAGATTAAAGACATGGAAGCAGACGAACAATTTTCCTCCAAAGAGCTGGCGACGATGATTTTCCAAAGGGCAGCACTCCTTTATCAAACTGCACAGGTGCATGACTACGAACATCATACGAAAAACATAATGCAAGCCCTTTCAGGCAGGGAACAGCAAACCGAATTTAATGAAGAATTATTTTTACAGACAGTCAAAAAACTGGTCATCTATAAAGATGGACGAGTTGAAATAGAATTTATTAATGGACTGATTGTCCATGAAACTTATAGAAAGGGGGATAAATATGCAAGCAGTTAAAAAGAAAAATGTATCTATCATACCTTCACAACCAGCATATGACAGGAGCATCAAGGTACAGTTAAAAGCATTAAGGGTTGCAGCTTACTGTAGAGTCAGCACTTTGCTGGAACAGCAGGAAAGCAGTTACGATGCTCAGATATCTTATTATACAGAGAAAATTCAGCAGAATCCAAACTGGAAACTGGCGGGCATTTACGCAGATGACGGGAAGTCTGCAACCAATATGAAAAAAAGAGATGACTTTAACTCCATGATTGATGACTGCATGGCAGGAAAAATCGACTTAATATTGACTAAATCAGTCAGCCGTTTTGCAAGAAATACAGTAGACTCCCTGCAAACCATAAGAAAACTGAAGGAGAAAAATATCGGCATCATTTTTGAAAAGGAAGGCATCAATACACTGGAGGCGACAGGCGAACTTTTAATCACCATCTTAAGCAGCCAAGCACAAGAAGAAAGCCGTAACTTAAGTGAAAACACACGCTGGGGAATCGCAAGAAAATATGAAAATGGTGTAGTGCTAGTCAATCACAAAAAGTTTTTAGGATACACAAAAGATGAGGATGGCGAGCTGGTCATCGTACCGGAACAAGCGAAGCTTGTCAGAAGAATCTATCGTCTTTATCTTGAGGGGCTTAGCACACAGCAGATAGCGAATACCTTTATGGAAGAAGGTATCAAGACAGTGACTGGAAAGGATAAATGGCATGATACTGTCATCGCAAAGATACTCCAGAACGAAAAATACATGGGCGATGTACTGCAACAAAAGACATATACGGTGGATTTTCTTACAAAAAAGAGGGTAAAAAATGACGGCATCGTGCCTCAGTATTATATTGAGGATAACCATGAAGCAATTATCCCAAAGGAGCTTTTTTACCAAGTGCAAGAAGAAAGAGCAAGGCGAGCAAGCCTTCATAAGCCGTCCATTGCCAGGCGAGCTAAAAAAGAAAAAAGTAAGTACAGTTCTAAATATGTACTCTCAGACATTCTTGTCTGCGGAGAATGCTCCCACCCTTATCGAAGGCAGACCTGGTCAAGGAATGGAAATCTTACTCCCGTGTGGCGATGTGAAAGCAGATTATTAAATGGAACAAAAAAATGCAAGCATTCCGCCACCTTGAAAGAAAAACCCCTACAGGAAGCAATTATGAAGGCTGTGGATAGTGTAGTTGAAAATCAAAGGGAGCTTGTAGGAGCATTCAGGGAGAATGTGATCCGGGTGATCGGTAACTACACAACAAAAAACATAAAAACAGAGTTTGATGAGGAAATTAACAAACTGCAAAAGCAGCTCCTTAACTTAATCGAAGAAAATGCAAAGCAAGGAGCCGTCAATGAAGATTTTGATGAGCAGTATAGAAAAATTGCAGAAGAAATACAATCCCTTAAGATGAAAAAATTAAAGCAGGCAAGGGAACAGAAGTTGGCCGATGATTATGAGCAAAGGGTGGATGGAATGGACTCTTGCCTTGGCAGGGTAAGCTGCAGGGTCGGAGAGTTTGATGAGAATTTAATCAGACGCTTGATACTTAGAATCAAGGTAATAAATGAATCCAAAATTGAAATCCACTTTAAATATGGCATCATTATGGAACAAGAAATTTCGTTTTATGAAGATTAATACGATGATGAAGGCCTTAATGGATGCTCCGGTGTGTAGAATTAGGCAGGGGTGGGGTTCCCACTCCTGCTGAAAACTACTAAGACTAAAATCCTCGGTCCGCTGAGGGTTTTACTGTTAGTAGTTTTTTCTTTACAAATAATACATCGAGATATGGTAATTATTGTGTTATAATTAATATGGAAATAGTGTAATAAGATTTATCCGTTATAGATTTCAATAAAGCAATTGCGGACATTATCTTTAGAATATTGATTTAATTTTAGTCAAATAAGTTGCGATAATTGTCATTACAGGTGCAAAACTATGAGGTGGAAAAATGGGATTATTTGATATATTCAAAAAGAAAACCAAAGAAAGGAGTTTAGTACCCACAGCACAGGAAGCGTTATTAAAGCAGACAGCTACTATACCTGATTCAGAGAAGAAATATTATCAGCCGGATTCCTATTATAAGGCAAAATCACACGATGGAACACCTTTTGAAAGTGAAGTAGTATCTTTTGAACAGAGGAAAAATACGTCTATTCCATCTAATAACGGATTGTACGTTCCTGAAATCTTGATGCTTCATTTTTGTAAGAAATATCCTAATCCCAAGGGAGGATACCCCGGGTATTGGTGGTATAAATATGGCATTCGGGATGTAGGTTCTGTTTATGAATCCTTAGTGGATCGTGGTTTCCTAATTATTAATGATAAAACAGGTAAATACGAGCTTACAAATCTCGGTAAAACTGAACTTGAAGAGAATGCATATGTACCGTATATGCACCGTCACAGCAAATATACTACATTTACCGTATGGGATTTGAATCAATTGTTAGGCACTGGCAATAAAAGCAATTATATGGAAATCATAGAGAAAAAACATGCTGATATTGATAACGGAAATGAAGATAGCAATAAGTCTTTCATGAAAGAATTGAAAGTGATTGATCCGGAAGGCTATAGGTTGTTGAAAAGTCAGGACAAGCAGATAAAAGCTGTTCAGGCTACTGATGAGAAGTATGCTGAAGATAAAGATATTGATTGGATTATCAACTTTTGGGAGGAAATATGGAAGGATGGTGGTCCCAAGTTTGAAGGCTCTGGATGGATGTTCAGGCTGCCGGATTTGTACATCAAGGCCAAAAGATATGATGATGCTATAGCCATTGTGCAAAAAATAAAGAAAACCAAGGGGTCTTACTATTCAAATAAGGCTAACAGCTATATTACCAAAATCGAGGAACGCAGAGCAAAGGAAGCTACAAAGAAAATTAAGTAATGTGGTGCAAGAAATAAAGGAGGTGTGCCGACTATGATGATAAGTCCAGAAAACTATTGTGAAGAGTATCTAAGAGAAAAGGATGCTAAGCAAATCTTATCCATTATCCGTGGATTAAAAAACGAAATGGGTCATTTAAAGAATATCATGGAACATCCGGATTATGGCACTGAGTCAAAAGTGTGCCCAAGTGAATCAGTCAGATTATCGTGCACCCGTGAATACCTTGAACGAGCAAAACAGGCACTTGTCGAAGTGGGCGGCACCTACAACCCTTCGCGAACGGAACTTCGCACATTGGATTTTATAAGCAATGTTAACCATATCAGCAAGTTTACATTTTCCATTGGAGGATTCTTCGGTGGATATAATACATACATTGCTGACTTATCTGGCAATGAACTAAAATTTGAATCAAAACAAGGAGAGGCTTCAACACCGATGAAGGTTTTCAATAAAGATGGTGAGCCTCTGACAAAGGAAAGTTTTCTCGAAGGAATTCGAAAGCTGCATATGGGAGAATGGAAGAGAAGCTATTCCCCGGAGCGTTTTGGCCACATGGTTTTAGACGGTACACAATGGGAAATTGAAATTGAATATGACAACGGACACAGGAAGGTTCGTTTTGATGGGGATAATTCTTATCCATACAATTTCTTCGATTTGCAGGCTTTGTTTGGTGTCGAGGAAGATTGTGAGAACTAGTTATTAATTTGAAACAGTGTCATCAATAAAGGTTAATAACGAGTTCGATGATTGTGATGAAATCAACGGAAGGGAGTGTGAGAAAATGCAAATGTGTGGGAACTGCATGAAAGTTTATGATGAATCTGAATATGCAAAATGCCCGTTTTGCTCTAATGACAAAGATGAATATACGCATGTTATAGTTTTTGATAAAGATGCTGGTGTGGCAAAATCAGTACCAAAGAAAGATGCACATCTTTATGAATGAACAATTAGTTGGTTGTATTAAAAACTGCTAAGACTAAAACCTTCAGTGCTCTGAGGGTTTTATTGTTGGCAGCTTTTATCTTTGTTAAATCAAATGTCAAAAACAAGAGTTGCCATGTTATAATTAGCAAAACTATTTTGTAAAAACAAGTGTTTAGCGCTGGAGTTATTGGAAATATACCCTGACGCCAAGGGGGTACCAGGCCCGATGGTCATCAGAATTGCAGCAACAAGGCACGTTGAGGTAGCTGTGTTGATAGAGAAGGAATAGATTGGAATTGCTGGTTTTTTAGAAGATTTTGATAAAAATATAGTGTGTTTTTATTCCCTTAGACTATAGGTTTAAGGGAATTTATCTTTAAAAACTATTGTGTACATAAAAGCAAGATTGCAAGGATGAGGATATTGGTTTTAATTAAGGAATCTCTCCTAGAGAAGTAGTAGAATGGGCTGACTAATGCTTTATACCTAATTTTTATTTTGACAATAATCATGTTAAGTGTTATATTTTAGTTATTGAACATCGTACAATAATTAAATGGTGTTAAACAAGAACAAGGAGTGAAACAATGACTATAGAAAAAAGAAGAGAACGAGAGGTAGAGGAAATGAAGGAGCTTATCCTTTCAGCAGCAAGTGACATCATAGCTTCTGAGGGATTTGATAAACTGTCGATTAGAAAAATTGCTAAAAAAATTGAATATTCTCCTTCTATAATTTATCATTATTTCGATGATAAGGAAGAAATATTGAATGTTGTAATGCAAAGAGGCTATAAAAAAATAGTATCAGCAGTATCTTCTATGAAAATAGAGAGTAGCACACCTGAAGAAAAATTAATAAAAATGACCCAAAATTATATAAAAGTAGCATTAAGTATGCCAGAAGAATTTATGGCAGCCCAGTTAAACCAATCAAAAGTGGCATTAAAACATACTTCTTTATTATTTGAAGGTGCCTCAAAAGAAAAGCCAGCTTTGTCCGCACTATACCAATGCTTAAAAGAAATATATAAGGATAAAGATGTAGATGAAAATACAATTGAATTGATCGCTCAAATGATTGTAGTATCGACCTTAGGTCTTATTTTCAAGATCATAATAGAAAAAGACATTGGTGATGAACAAAGAGATAATTTGATTAGCTTTTATTCAAATGAAATAGTATTAAGAATAGCTAATGGAAATACATTAAATTAGGAAGGGTGGAGAGAATTGAAGGGGATATTCAAAATAATAATTGCAATATTATGTGCATTTATACTGGTTTTTGCAAGTGGAATATTTTATCTATCTCGAGGACTTAGAGAGGGAAGGATTATTGAAGTAAACGGAATAAATATATCAGATCTAAATGATGGGGTATATAGTGGAAAATATAATGCTGGAAGATGGTCAAATCTGCTCAATGTTACAGTAAGGGACCATAAAATAACAAAAATTAATATAGAAGATGATGTTACTTTTGCAAAGTCTGATGTAAGTGTTGAGTTATTCAATAAAGTTATTGAAGCGCAAAATACTAAAGTAGATGCAATATCACAAGCCACAGTGACATCTAAAGCTTATCTTAAGTCAATAGAAAATGCATTAAATAATTAAAATTGGGACAATTAAATGAATGTATTAAGTAAATATAAAGATGAGGAGTGAAAATATATGAATAATATAGCTATAGTATATAAGTCTAAATATGGTAGTACTAAAAGGTATGCTCAGTGGATAGCTGAAGAAGCTAAAGCAGATTGTTTTGAATGCTCAGAAATAGAAGTTAAGAAACTAAAGGAGTATGATACTATTATTTATGGTGGTGGATTGTATGCAAGTGGAATTGCTGGAATTTCCATCATAACTAAAAACTTTGAAATTTTAAAAGATAAAAAAATAATAGTTTTTACTGTCGGGCTGGCTTCAACTGATAAAGAGGAGGTTTTTCTTCCCATTATAGAAAAAAACTTTTCAAAAGAGATGCGTGATAATATAAAGTTTTTTCATTTACGAGGTGGAATTAATTATAAGAAGTTAGGAATAATTCATAAATCCATGATGGCAATGCTGAAAATTATAATTTCTAAGAAGGGTTCTGATGAATTATCTGATGATGATAGAGAACTTTTAGCTACATACGGAAAAAAAGTAGATTTTACTGATAAAAATATGATAAAACCATTATTATCATTTTTGGAAAGTTAAAGATATTAATAAAACCTTAATTAATAACCTATATAAATATAAAACTTTCAGTACATTAGAATCAAAAATTATAAGTGACCAAAATGTGTATTGGTAGATATTGTAATGCAAAAATTATATCCCCCCTTGGCGGAAGGGTATATTTGTGAACTTAACTATGAATAAAACAGTGGCAAGAATTATTTCAAGAAGCTTGTATTACGGTTTTTAATTACATTACCAATGTTACAAATAAAATGAACCGATTGGAGAAGGAGATCATATGATATGTTTGTTTTGCGTAGATTAAAAAATGAAGATGTGGTTATTGTGAAAAAATGGCTTGAGAAAGAGTATGTTGCAAAATGGTTTGGTGATGAGTCTGAGTGGTTGTATGAAATCGAGCACCGGGAGGACGAATTTGATTTCATCAAACATTTTATTGTGGAGGAAGATGGTGTGCCGATTGGTTTCTGTCAGTACTACGATTGGAAGAAGGCGTTTAAGGAAGATTGTGAACCAGCAGGAACCTATGGAATTGACTATATGATTGGTGAAGAGCACCTCTTAGGAAAAGGTCTTGGGAAAAAATTAGTTAGACTGATATGTGATAAGCTAATTGAAGACCAACCTGATGCCATTCAGTTAGTCGCTGATCCAACAATCGAAGAAGAAAGAGTAAATGTAGCTTCAATTAAGGTATTGGAGACAAATGGATTTCGATACGACAAGGAGACAGAGATTTATAAAAAGCTGTTGATTGTTTAGGATTTGGTTTCACTTGATTGAATTTGTCATTACTGAAATGGGAGTATAAAATGACAAGCCCCTTAATTATTCAGCAAGATATTCAGCCTTTAAGGGGATACCAGGTCCTTACGCCATCATTTTTGTCACCTCAAGACACGTTGAGACGTGTGTACTTTTGTCCCACAAAAACCCACAAACATCTCCACCGTCTTTATAAACCGGAAAATTAAATAAAATTGACTTCAAAGGCAACTCTGCCTCGTCACATGGAAAAATCTATATTTCTTTGATTAACGAAGAAATATAGATTTTTTCTCTTCATCGCTGATTTTATCAACTCTTGCCTCGCCGCCGTTTTCATTCAGCTCCAATATTATTTTCAAATAGTTTTCCAAAGCAGGAGTAATTATCATTGTGATTACCCGTACTTTCATTGACTTAAAGCAAATATCACCATATAATTGGAGCCCAAATCAATATAATCTGTTTTTGAAAAACCAAACTTAACAAGGCCTTTTTCAAGCTCATTAGGTGAGATTCTAGCTTGTATAGGAGGGCCAAATGAACTATTTTCTTTCTTGCATTCAATAACAGCAAGTTTACCTCCTGACTTTAATACCCGCTTAACTTCAGCAAATAGGCGGTCAGTTTCTGTTTTAAAATCCATTATATGAAGTACAGTAGCAATCAAACAAACATCCATACTGTCATCAGAGAGGTTAATTTTCTTACGAATATCTGAAACCACGGGATGGATATTATGAATTCCCCGTGTCATAGCATCTTCGCAAATTTTATCTAACATTTCCTGCCATAGATCTACCGCATATATGTTTCCGGTTTCTCCGACTATTCCAGCCGCATGAATGGAATAATCTCCGGCACCACAACCTAAGTCTAAAAGTGTATCGCCTTGTTTTAGGGCTAATTTCTCAAATACAAGATCGCAATCCTGCATATGGAAGCTGCTGGGTCCACGGCGCGATCTGTTATTTCGGCAATGCTGCTCTTGTCTATGCCCGTTGTTGCAATTTTTACTATTCATTGATTTTTCCTCCTAATTAAAGATAGCTTTCTTTAGAGTCGATGATCTGAAATCGCATGCAGCTATCATCCAGCAATATGTGATGTACAAGTCCAAGCTTTTCAAACAGCTGCAGGGTACGGTAAACTGTTGCAAGCCCTATTCCGGGATAAGCTTTTTTTCATCCCGAATAATCTCGAGTATTGCCTTTCTCTGTGCTGTCAGCTTATATCCGTATGTATGAATAATTTTCTTGAATTCTATTGTATTGACGTCCAAAGCATTATCACCTCCAAACTACAATTGCGCATCATTTTACATTACATTTGTATTATAGTATACTAAATCCATATAAAGAGTATCTTGAGATACACTATTTGCAAAATTTATAAAGGAGATTAAAATGAATCATAAATTATTTGCACTTCAAAAATGTACTTTGTTTAAGAATAAGAGTTTTGATGAAATTGAAGCTTTGCTATTAAAAATCAATTTTAGGGAAGAAAATATAGCCGAAAATGAAATCATTTTTTCGCCTGTCCAAAATGCGAATAGAATAGGAATTTTACTTTCAGGAGCAGTGGATGTTCAGAAGATTTTCCCCAATGGCAAGGTGGTTATTATTGAAAGGAAAAGAGATTCTGAAGTGATTGGAGAATCTTCTATTTTTTCAAAATATGAATATTATCCTGATAATATCTGTGCATGTAAACCTACAAAAGTTTTATTTATAACAAAATCTGATTTACTGCGACTTTTTGCGCTTGATAGCCAATTTATGCTTAATTTTCTTGAATCGACTTCAAATTCAACATTGATGTTAAAACATAAAATCGGCATATTGTCATTAGATTCCATCCAGGAGAAGATCGCCGGATATTTGGTTCATTACCTTCAGCACGAAAGCGAGGACAAAAATACAAATATAGTTATACTTCCTTTCTCAAAAAAAGCTTGGGCGGAGTATATGGATGTCTCAAGAACTTCTCTATCAAGAGAACTGCGAAAGCTGGAAGCTCAAGGTATACTATCGTTTCAAAAAAGAACAATAACGGTAATGGATATTAACCGATTAAGTAAAATAATTTCTTTATAAATAGATAAAAAAAATGCAATAGCTTTAGCTCCAAATCCGTCGGTTTTGTTATTAGATGAACCTTTTAGTAATTTAGCTGGGAATTACAGGCTAAAATTAGGGAATAATTAAAAAGTATAATAAAACAAGCGGGTATCACATCTATTTTTGTCACCCATGATAGAGAAAAAGCAATTGCAAATAAAGTTGTTATCCTAAAAGCAGGACAAATAGATATAGTTTCCTGCTTTGAAGAAACAAACGAATTATATTTAAAAACAAATGAAATTTAAGGAGAATGCTAGATGAAATATGAAAATGAAGTTTTTCATAATAAAGTTGTTCAATTATTTTTAGAAAACAATTCTAATAAGTGGAAGAACAGTAGTAATGAATTGATTTTCAAAAAAGGTGAATATATTACTGTACCAGAGAAACTAGAGAATGACGTTTTTATTATCAAGGAAGGAAATGCAAGTAAATTTCATATTCATATAGATGGAAAAGAGTGTATTATTGGATTGTTGTGTGTTGGAGATTTTATAGGCTTAATGGATGTTTTTACTTTAAAGGAAAACAGAGAGTTTGTAAGAGCTTTGACAGATGTAACGGTTGTTGCAGTTTCTAAACAAGAAATTAGAAAGTTTGTTGAGGAAAATCCATCAGTAGCAATGGTTTTGCTGAATTATATCTCGGAAAAATATTTGGATATGGTTGAAATTTTGGAGCAAATCGGTTATGGAACAATTAAAAGCCGAATTGTCTTTTTATTAAAAAGTTTGAGTGATCCGCAGGAAGATGATAACGGGTGGCATCCCATTCCGGTTTCTATTGCGCATAAAGATATAGCTGGTATGATTGCTTCGACTCGAGAGACGGTAACAGCAACGCTTAATAAACTTTCGAAAGAGAAGGTAATCCGTCACCACGATGGTAGACTCTGGATTCAAATGCAGGAAGAAAATTGAAGTGTTATACATTATAATTGAGGTGTCATTGCTAACTGTCTTTATATTTAAGTTTATTCAGTATGATAGTAGCAAAAAAATTTAAATATTTACTTGAAATGTAAGCTGCATTACATACATAGGCAGCATCTAATGTTAAAATTTCAATTGTAAAAAACTTAGCTGTTGGAGGTATATGATAATGAATAACATAAATTTTAAGGCAATGGAACAAGTTGCAACTGGAATAAAAGAAAACCCAGAACTTGGATTGAAGAAATGGACTGCTCACCTTAAATGGAAAGATGGCACAGAAAATACAGTTTTTCTAAGAGATTTTGCGCCATTAGTCATTGATGAGCCAAGTCAACTAGGAGGTACGGATAAAGGGGCTAACCCAGTTGAGCACTTAATTGCAGCGGCCGTAAGTTGCTTTGCGATTACTTTTGAGGTTTTTGCTAGTAAGGCAGATATTAAACTTGAAGAAGTATCTGTAGACATTGAAGCGGATTTAAATGTAGCCGTATTTTTAGGAATAGAAGAAGGTGACCTTGGAATTTTGAATCCTGTTGTCAAATTAAAGGCTAGTACTTCTGCTTCTAAGGAGAAGGTACAAGAAATAGCAAATCTTGCTCTTTCAGCATCACCGGTTATCAAGAGTCTCAATACAGAAGTAGCATTAGTTATTGAATAATTTAACATTGAATTTCGAAAATTAATGCCTTTTTAAAATTCAAAGTTATGAGCATAAAGAGAAACCGAAAAGCTTCCGTAATAAAGGAGGAGAATCATTATTGCTGAATATAAAACTAAAGGGGTAGAACCTATTAATTATGAAGATGTTGCAAAGCATATATATGTGTTAAGCTATTATTTTCATAGAACATTTGGCTTAGTGACTGGTATTACAGCTAACGAATATTAGGAATAGAAGATTATCTATGGCTGGGCAGGAACTATCTAAATCTGATGAAAAGGTAATTGATGTCCAACAGGACCGTCCAACAGGGACGGTTCTTTTTGTCATTAACGAATGTCTAAAAATTATTGAAAAAAATTACCAATTTGATATAATAACAAAGTAGTGAATTATGGTAAATATAAGCATGCATTACATTGGTAAAGCGCTCAATGTCAAAAGTATATGAAAGAAAGGTAAATGAAATGAATGAAGAAGAAAATTAAGATTTCAATCAAAGCTATTTTATTAATGTTTGTAATTACTATAGTTGCTATAGGTATCTATATTTTATATTCATCTCTTCAGTTAACTAAAATCAATCCAGATTCCGATTCAAGTTTTAAATGGCCGTATTATCTATATATAAATAACAATGTTAAGAGACAGGCTTTGTCAGGTGAAAAGGTCAATATATTAGTACTTCCCAATAATAGTATGGGAGTTACGGATGATTTCAAAAAGGATGATTTTATGGCGAAATTTACTGCTATTTTTGGGAAGACAGTGTTTGGAGATTTGAATACAATCATTCTTGTACCCATATTTCCAAGGCCGATGGAGCATAACTTAATTTATACGCATGCTCTGGATAGAGATGTATTTACTACTGACGTTTCAGAATTATATAGATTGGATTTGCAATTATTAGCTATGATAGATGATGTGACAGAAATATATAAAAAAGATGGTTGGAATATTGAAAGTAAAGTGTTGATGTGGGGGTTTTCAGCCAGTGCTATGTATGTAAACAGGTTTTCAATCATTCATCCGGATAGAGTACAGGCTGTATCAATCGGTTCACCGGGGGGCTGGCCAATAGCTCCAAGTAAAACATGGGAAGGAAAAATATTGCGATATCCGGTAGGAATAGCTGATTTGGACATTTTAACTGGTGACAGTATAAATCTGGAAGGATATAAAAGAATACCTCAGTTGTTTTTCTTGGGCGATGAAGATACAAATGATTCTGTACCTTATGATGAAAGCTTTGATCAGGCAGACCAGGAACTGGTAAATGGTTTATTTGGCGATACTCCTGTGGCACGGTGGGGCATAGCGGAGAGTATTTATGAAAGTATTGATGCGAATGTACAATTTAGATTGTATAAAAAAGTTGGTCATAGGCCAACGCTTAAATCAATCATTGAAACAAAGGACTTGTTTAGAAAAGTAATGAATATGGAGTAATTCTTATCTATCTATGTCTTCATAAGCCTATAAATTGATGCTCCGCCAAGGAATCATTAGTTTTAAGAGGCATCATTATCTCCCGCTCAACACATGTAGAGACGGTAGTATTGATAACAAGGTTAGGTAAATAGCGGGGCTGAAAATAATGGTTGTGTTGGTGCTTGCCTCACACATATTCCCTTCAAAGAACAATTTTATCAAAGCGCTCTTAAAAAAACATCCTGAAATTACAACAATAGTAATGAATGTTAACAATAAAAAAACAAGCATGGTATTGGGAGAAAGAGAACAGGTACTGTACGGCAGAGGATTCATAGAGGATACTCTGTGCGGAAAAGTTTTTAGAATTTCCCCAAAATCATTTTACCAGATTAATCCCGTCCAGACAGAAATTCTTTATGGAAAGGCAATCGAGCTTGCGGAGCTTAAGGGAAGTGAAACTGTAATAGAAGCCTATTGCGGAATAGGCACAATCGGAATAATTGCAGGAGACCATGTAAAAAAAGTACTTGGAGTCGAACTTAACAGAGATGCTTTCAAGGAAGCTATAACAAATGCAAAAAGAAATAAATCAAAAAATATATATTTTTCTACAACTGTGACGCCGGCGAATTTATGAATCAGATGGCCAGCGAAAAGCAATCAGCAGACGTTGTATTCCTAGATCCTCCAAGGTCAGGTAGCACGGAGCAGTTTTTAGATTCGATGATTTCAATCAATCCCAAAAAGATAGTCTATATTTCCTGCAACCCCGTCACATTAGAAAGAGATTTAGCCTATTTCACAAAAAGGGGCTATGAAGCAAAGACAGCAGTACCTGTTGATATGTTCCCGGGTACTGGGCATACAGAGGTTGTAGTCCTGTTGCAGCAGAAAGTATAATACAAAAGAGATGAGTATGTGCGATATCAAGAAGTTAAAATGGGAGAAAATATTGAAAAATAGTATACAATGCGAATGCTGCGGTGATATCATTGAATCGAAAACTGTGCATGATTTTGTAACGTGTTCTTGTGGCAGATGCAGTGTAGACGGAGGAATATTTATGCCGATCCGCTGAGAAAGGCAGTTATGTTGATTTATCAATAGTTGAAAATGAATAAAGATTACTTTGAGGCGTAAGAGTTTTTTACTTTTACGCCATTTCTATATTATTAAGTCACTAAAAAGATTTGAATGTGAAGGAGGATATGATTTTGAAAAAGATTACGTTTATTCCCGCAAGAAGCTCTTTAAAGAATATCGGAAAACTAAAGGTTACGGCATATTGCAGGGTCAGTACCGAGCGTGAAAGTCAGCGAAGCAGTATAGACATTCAAATCAGGTATTATACCGATTTGATTCAAAAGAATTCTGAATGGGAACTTTCAGGCGTGTTTTATAATTATGAAAGTGGGCTTAAAAAAGAGAAACGGAATGGTTTGGATACTATGCTTAAGAAGGCATATCGTGGTGAAATTGATTATATCATTACCAAGTCTATCAGCAGATTGTCCAGAAATGTGTTAGATACGTTAACTATTAACCGAAGTTAAAAGCAAAAGGTATAAATATATATTTTGAAAAGGAAGATTTAAATTCACTTGAAGCAGAAAAAGAAATAGATATTGCATTTAATGGAGTTTTAGCACAGGAAGAGAGCAGGAATTTAAGCGAAAAGGTTCAATGGGGATACAAACGCAAATTTGAAAGCGGGGATGACTTTGTAGGCAAAATACCTATGGGCTACAAGCGTGACAATGATGAATGGATGATCGTGCCGGAAGAAGCCTATATGATGAAGAAAATCTATCAGTTGTATTTGGAAGGCAGCACACTGCAACAAATAAAAGAGTATCTGGAAGAACATCAGATTAAAACTGCTACAGGGAAAGAAGCATGGGCAACAGCTGTTATTCAAAAGATACTGAAGAATGAGAAATATAAGGGTGATTCTTTATTACAGAAGACCTATACGGAAGATTTTATAACAGGAAGCAAAAGCAAAAATGCTGGTCAAAGAGAACGTAACTATATAAAGAATAGTCATCCGGCTATTATTACTGCCGAAGTATTTGATAAGGTTCAGGAAGAAATGTCTAGACGCGCAAGGCTAGTCCGTAAAGAAGATGGCACAATGGAATCCAGCACCAGCAAATATAATGGCAAATATCTTTTGGGAAATTTGCTTGTGTGTGGTGATTGCGGGGCATCTTACCGGAGGCGAACGGAAAGAGGTAAGGTAGTTTGGAGATGTTCTACAAGAATTGAGAAAGGGAAAGAAATGTGTGCTGATTCTCCCACATTGAATGAGGAGTGGATTCAGAAAGCTTTAGGCGAAATAGTTTGTGAGAATAGCACATATAATGAAGGGATAGTTAGAAATAATGTCGTAAAGATTTTGATTTTTAATGAGCATTTAGAAATATGTTGCAGGAATGAAAACAAACACAGCATCAAATGTTCTGTAGATATGTGTCTGAAATAATATTTTAATGTTGAAATGAAACAGGAAAAGTTATACAATTAGAATAACAATGTTGTTTATAATGTTATTCTGTTTTGGAGGTACACTTATGCAGAATGCTAATGAGTTGTTAGAAACTGCGAAAGATGAAATAAAGAATCTTAAATCAGGTGAAGTATTTTTGCTTCGTGATCTTTTTAAAGGCTATGAATGGAATCGAATATCACGTAGTAATCGGCTACTGTTAGGCACCTTATTTCTAAATTATATTAAATCGAATGACATATGTGTTGTATCTATTGAAAAGACTTCTTCAGGGCAACAAAAATACAGGAAAGAAAATAGTTTATGAAAGGAAGTATATTTGATGAAGATTTTTTATTTTCAATCGAATTTAGGAGCCTATTATCAATATGGATAAAACATTTTTAAAATGGGCAGGAGGAAAAAATTGGTTTATAAGTCATGAACAACATAGACTTCCAGCACAATATCATAGATACATAGATCCATTTTTGGGCGGAGGTTCGTTATATTTTTTTTTAGAGCCACCTATTGCAATAATAAATGATATAAATCGAGAATTAATTACGACATTTTCTGCGATACGAGATGATTGGCAAAGGGTAGAAAGAGCTTTAGTAGTTCATAGTAGACGTCACAGCCAAGAGTATTATTATCAAATACGTTCTATGCGTCCTAGAACACCAGCTACAATAGCTGCAAGAATGATTTATTTAAATAGGACTTGCTTTAACGGGATATATAGAGTAAATAGGAGCGGGGGATTTAATGTACCAATAGGTACTCATAATAACGTGATACTAAGTACTGATAATTTTGAACAACGATCAGCAATTTTACAAAATGCACAAATATTTTGTCAGGATTTTGAAGAAATCATTGACATGGCAGAGGCAGAGGACTTTTTGTTTTGTGATCCTCCATATTCAGTACAAGATGAAAATAATAGGTTTGTTAATTATACTGCCCAGCTATTTAATTGGAATGATCAAGTTAGATTAGCTCAATCACTTCATAGAGCAAAAGATAGAAATGTAAAGATCATTATGACAAATGTCAATCACCCAGCTGTCCGAGCATTGTATGAAAATGTGGAAGGCTATTATTTGGCAGAGGCTAATAGATATAGTTCAATTTCTGGTTTGGCTAGAGGCCGACAACAATATAACGAATTAATAGTAAGTGCTAATATATGATTTGAAGGAGGAATTATTATGGCAGGGTTACAAAATTTGGTTGACAGTTCAAATGTAGAGAATAATCCTATTACAAAAGTAAAGGAATTTATGGAGAGGCAAGAAAAGTATAAAATCGCGAATGAATATGGTAAATGGCGTTTTGTGGGTTATGTATTAGAATTAGGCTATAATGGAGCTAAAATAATAACTAATGACACATATAAGATGGAAGTTGGAGGGATACCAAGAGGCTCTTATTTGATTTTACTTCCATCAAATTATAAGCAAACTAAATCACATTTTACATTGCTACGGGTAAAAGGTATTGCTCCTACACCATTAACTGCTCAAGTACAACAGACTTATTTTGAAATGCATAAGCGATCTATGCCAGAACTTGATTTATGGACACAGTCTGATTTGCAATGGGGAGCACTTGAATGTGATGTTCTGGGAATGTTTTATGCAGACCCATTTAATGTAGATAAGCTTGCTTTTTCAGGAGATGTAAATAATATAGTAAGTCCACATCGATATGAAGTATATGCACCGGACGAAGAACTACTTAATATCATAGTTAATGGAACTGTTAAAACAGAGTTTAGGGAGAATATAGGAAAATTACGCACAATGGAATGTCAATTTGGGGTTGAAGAACAAGCTTCCGAAAATATTCCTGTAGATATTTCTATGAAAGATTTTATGGGTTGTAGAACGGCAATGTTTGGAAAAACAAGGCTAGGTAAATCTAATGTTGTAAAGCTACTTGCACAGGGTATGTTAGATGCTACAGCAGAAACTAAAAATGTAGGCCAACTCATTTTTGATACTAATGGTGAATACGCAAATGACAATAATCAAGATGGAAACTCTTCAATTTATTCTGCCAATAGGGATAGGTGTGATGTCTATGCGTTGACTCCACGAGCAGAAACACCTTCTAAGCAATTAAAATTGAATTTTTATGAAAATCCAGATACTTGCAAAGATATACTGAGTGGATTCCTAAAAGAGGATAATAAAAATTCAAACTATATAAATAATTTTTCAAGTGTAACCTTACCCTCTTTTGAAGAAATAAAAACTATTTCTGATAATGGTGATAAAACGAGAGCAATTAGAAGAATACAAATATATTGGGCAATATTATTTGAAGCTGGTTTTAAAGCGGATGAAAAAAGACTTAAAGCAAGTGGATTGGTATGTAATTATATAAAGCCTCTTGAGCCTCATTTTAATAAAGACTTTAGAAACAAAGCGTATAAGGGTAATGTTCCTAAACAACCTATTACGTTGCCTGAGCTAGTTCAAGAGCTCCGGATATTTGTTAATTACATAAGAGAAAGTAATGATCAACTTCCCAATAGTGATAAGGAACCTCTTTTTGATAAAGAAGACTGGGCCTTACTTAATTTCTTATTTCCCTCCACAGGCAGTAGTGGGCCAATTGTATTGGCGAAATATAAAGAATACCATTCATCACAAGCAACCGATTTTTTAACCGATATTGTTAAATTATTGAATGCTGGTAAAACCGTTATATTAGATTTGGGAAATGCAACAGATCGTATTAGAAAATATTTCTCAGATATACTTTCTCAGGAAATATTCTCAGCTCAAGAAAGAAAATTTGTTGAAAATAAACTTGGTGATAGTTATATTCAATTATATTTTGAAGAAGCACACAATCTTTTTCCACCTGAATCTAAAGATTTAACAGATGTTTATTCAAGATTTGCAAAAGAAGGAGCAAAATTCCATATTGGAATGGTTTATTCTACTCAATCACCATCTACAATAAATAGAGAACTTTTAGTACAAACAGAAAATTTCTTTGTAGGACATTTATCTTCTCAGGATGAAACAAAGGCATTAACAAGAATGCAGATAGCTTTTTCGGGAATAGAGGAAGATATTTTAAGGTCAAGAACTCCTGGATACATGAGAATGCTCACAATGTCACATAGGTTTGTTATCCCTGTATATGCAAAGTTATATCAACCTAAGAAAGGGGAATAAATCATGGCGTATTCAGCTGGAAATAGGTTGCCTTTTGAATCTGCTTCAAAATTAGGACATCTAAATGTTATCGAAAGCGAATGGGTAAAATCATTAATTGATGATTTTGAAATTGACGATCTAGGTTTGGGTAGTGATATAAATGATAGTATATGGGATACATATGACAGAAATAAAGAAAAAGTGCTTCAGCACATTTGGGTAGTTGATGGTTCATATGTTCCTGTGCAGGAGAACAATAAAGAAGTTGCGTTTGTTAAAACTGCATTGATGACTATCGAGCAATCCAAAATCGCAAAAATAGATAAAGAATTTCCGCACCCATTACAGCTCCAAGATATTATGAAGAATAGTGCACTTTTTCACTCAACTGTCTTTCCTTTAAAAAACATTAAAAGCGGTAAGGGAAACATATATGATACTGTAAGACATTCTATTTTTGACTCAATTAAAATTGAAGAACAAGGATTATATTTTGAGACATTGAAGTGGCTTGTATATGAAAAATGGAATATGGTTCATAAAAACTCGCCAGATTTTCAATGTCCACATTGCGGACTCAAAATAGATGATGGCATAGGCTATGATAAGGATGTAGATAACTGTAAATTCTGCGGTAAAGAAGTTCTTCTCACGGATATGATAGGTTTTCATTTAGATATGAGCGAGGATAGTGCTCCTGTAACTGTTGCATCCTCGTACATGATGATAATGGAAACGTTAATGCTATTCACAGTTATTCGTTTACATTGGGAAAGCAAAGATAAAAATCTTGTGTCGGAAACATTATATATCAAGGATGGTCCGATGACACTTGGTGGACAATATGCTAAATTGGTTCCTTGTATAAGAAATTTTCTTGATCATGCTAAACGGATAGGGCGTCCTATACATATAATGGGGTGTGAAAAATCAGGAAAGTACTTTGATTATTTACATACGATAGAAAGGTTTATACCATTAAATGATGGAGAAATTAAATATGCCGTATTAAGTCATGATTATATTAGAAAAGAAATTCAACGGGCACCTGAACATATAAACCCTTATGGTTCAAGAACTAATTATGGAGAAAAAGTATTTGTCATATTAGATAAAAACACTCAAATGGTCTTAAATATGTCGCCGGGTGAATATATTTCATCCTCAGATTTTCCTAAATCAGAAGATATAATGGGATTAGGTAGAATATTGGCTACATTGCCATCGTTAGTAAGCAGAAAATATGAGGGGGCACTATATCCAATAGAGTTGGTGAACGGAATCGCCTCCATGTCTAATTATCCATCTGCAAAAATACTTCAAGATTTTGTAAGAGACACATTGAAATAAGCTTAACATGCAATCTCATAAAGATATTGAATTTCTGTAGATGGAGTAAACATAAGTCCAAGAGGATAAAACTTGCTATCAAATTTATAGAATATATTAAAGGAGGACGTAAGTGTATAAGAATACTTGGATGAAATTTCAAATGTATTTATCATCATTATGGCTTCTTTTTTTAATGCTAATTGTAGTCAATGTCGATATTCCGATTGACTTTAGCAAAGAAGCTAGTTTTATAGGATTAGTCCCACTTTTAAAAAGAAATATTATTCCTTGTATAAGTATTATAATGTTAGGAATAAGTACAACATTTATAAAAACTTTTAACCATAAGATATCTTCTGGTACACAGGAGTATTTTGAGATAAAGAAGATAAAAAATAAGACTTATGAACATTTAACTTTCTTAACTACATATATCATCCCCTTAATATGTTTTGATTTATCCAAATTTCGCTATACGCTGGTACTCTTATTGCTTCTTATCGTCATTGCAATTATTTATGTAAAGACTGACATATACTACACGAATCCAACATTAGCAATCTTGGGATATCATCTTTATGAAGCAGATGTAGAACTTAGAGACGAAAAAGTACATGAAAGTTGCATTTTAATTACACGAGATAAAATTAAACAGAATAGTAAATTGGAATATTTGCAAATAGATGATGAAATATTTTTTGTGAAGGAGAAGGTACATGAGTGAAAACAGCACTAATAGTCGTACAAAATTATTAAATTTAATACAGAAGATTGAAGTTAACAAGGTAAATGGAGAACTCTTTTTCTTGTTAAAAAAAGATGATCGTTTAGAGATAAGAAAAGGAGATTTGGATGCAGGGACACAAGTAAAATTAACAGAAAATTTTTACAGACATACTGTTAATTATTTATTAAATGATGAGCTAAAGATAATGGGACTCACAGAGGCTGATGATAGAAAAGATGTTCTGTACAAGTACGATTATGAGCAACCTATTCAAGAGTTTGAACTAATCAATTCTGTTCAAACTGAAACTTCAGTACAAGAGTATGATATAAAGAAGGACAAGCTATCTGAAATTAAAGGTTTTATATTTGCATATGTACATAAAAATATTCGAGTTACTTTATACAAAGAAAATTATGAAGTTATGATGGTAAAAAAGAATACAGGTGAAAAGCCTTCAGAGAAAATCAATATATTGCTTACAGGTTCTAATCAGTTAAAGGAATTTGATGATTCAATTTTTAGACTAAACTATGACTTTGACTTTATGGTGGTTGAGGGAGAGTTATTTGTGAAGGACTTGAAAAAGTTAGAATCAAAATTCGGTTTTGTCGAAGTTGTCAAAAAGAAAGCAATCGAGAGTATTCACGAAATTGGTGTGCTTGATTTGGTGCAAGATATTACTAAGCTAGAACAAGGAATAAACGATGTGAGTTTTGCGAGAAAAGTGGTGAAAGTAGCTTCAAGATCTGTGGTATTAAGAAAATGTGATAAAAAAGATATAATTAATTTTATCGATACCTATGATGAAACATTAAAGAAAAAATTTAAATTCGATGAATCAGGACAATATATTAAGCTTGATACTAAAGTGTCAAGAACAGTCTTTTTGCAACTGTTGGATGATTCGTTCTTATATTCTCAACTAACATCAAGTAAATATCTTTCAGGATCAAAAGATGACATAAATAAAATCTAAAAAATAATTATATATATAGTGCCTTATAAAGTTTTTAAAAGGCACTATATTTGAAAGTTTTATTGCGTGCAATTAGAAACTAAGTGAAAATAAAAGCAGCAAGGAAAGTGGAGCAGAATATTGGTGATATTGCTTTTTATTGGTGAAGCAAAATCTTTGAAAAAAAGATTTCAGAGTCAATTATTCATAAAAGATATTACACTGCAAGGAGGCTACCAACTCCCTATGGCATCATTTTGTCTCCTCAAGGTATACAGAATGTATTGTCTAATTATATTGTAAAATTGGACTATAAACCAGTAGAATAAATATTAGGTTTCATCAATAGTTAAGGCTTTACCTATTTGGTGTTTATGAAATATCAAAAATATCTTAGATACAAAATAATAAAAGGCGGGTGAGTAAGTTGAGTAAAGATGTTAAAGCATTAAATAGTTATTTTACAGGTAATATTGGCGAATTGTCTGTAAATTTGATATACCAAAAGAATAATATTGTTTGCACTCCTTTAGGAACTTCTGATTTTGGCGAGGATTTACTATGTGATATTTTTTCTCTATCTAAGGATAATAAAGTAAGTATACGAACACAATTTTCTTTCAGAACACAAGTAAAAACAACTGAAGATATAAAAAAAGAGGGATATATTCGTAGAATAGCCAAAGGACTTTCAATATCTTTGCCGACGGGTCTCTTAAAAATATGGGAGCAAAGCTATTATCCTGTAGTTTTAGTTATGTGGGAAAGTTCAAGCGACACTGGATTCTGGTGCTTTCCAACAGAGCAAATTGAAACCTCTGGTTTAGAAAATGAAACTTTAAGCATTTCAGTAGAATTAAACAATGCCTTTAACAACAGTGGCGTACAAAGGATTAGGGAACAAGTAGAATTATATTATAACAATATGTATAAAATTGATAAAGCTAAATATCAATGTAATATTTATCCTGTTTGGATGCCTGGATATAGACTTTTCACTTCAATGGAAACTTATAAGATTGTTTCAGACAATAATACTAAAGCAAAAGCTGTATATCATATGGCTGATATGCTTCCAGCATTTTTATCTTCATATCATAATTGTAATCTTGGAAGTTTTCATGCTGGTATTGAATACTCTAACAAAGCTCAATCTCTTGAGCAGTTTTGGACAGAAGTTAATGACTTTATAGCTGGAAGTAAATTGACTTTACCTGGTAATGAATGGATATCATATATCATCAGCCCTGTAGAATTAATTTCAGAAATAGATAATAGAAAAATTTCTAATATCACGGATTGGTCGTGTTTTTCTGTAGTTGGAAATAATATTGTTTCAGATTTTGATTATACTTATAATTTAAGCCCCAACTATATTTATAGCGAGAAGGTACGAGCGACATCAGATGATCAAGAATTTTTTGTACATAGCAGCGGCGATTTTGCGGTAGAGGTTTTTTCAACTGGATTTTCATTTTTTACCCGGAAAGCAGATTTTCAACTGATGGATACTTTACACAGCAAATCTTTTTGCATATTAGATATTTCTAAATATAGTCCAGTAGAAGTTGGTGCTATTGCAGGTTGGTGTAATGAAAGCAATTATCGTTTTATAGAACTTGCTGATGATAAAGATAGAATTGTAATTTCTCATATGTTTTTTGAACCAGGTAGTTTCGGAACATTGTTGCCAGGAACCTCAACATGGAAGGAATGGGACGCGCTTAATTTTGATTCTGAAGAATTTTTTAATAAGTTACCACATGGCAATCCAGTAGACATAATAGAAAAGCAAAGAATCTTTAACAAGTATTTTCAGCATAACGAACGAATTTCTGATCTATGCTTATTGCGCTATTCTCAAGCATTGCATTCAGAAGCACTGTGTCATAACGAAAGACTTATTCGATTTATTACATATATCGAGCCTACTAATATAGTTGAATATGATGAAGGCTTTAAGGTAGCTGAGCAAAATCTAAAAGAGATATGCAAACACTTTAATCTGTATTATGATCCATATGAAGATATTACGGATGTAATTTTAGAAGTACAACCTTTAATAACCCAATCCACGCAAGAAGTAATAGCTAAAGTAGAAAATATCTATCATAACCTTATTAAGTCTATATATTTAGATAACAACCAACGAAAAAATATGGCATTCTATGTTAAATATCGGCTAGATAGATGGTTGCCTGAAAGCTTAGTACACCAAGATTAACATAGTAAGAGGACAAGGGAGAACTATCGTCCTGCGGTTTGCTTGCAACCTTTCCGCCAAGGGTATACCAGAGGGATGCGACATCTTTTTTACACACTCAAGGCACGTTGAGAGTATAATTCTGATGACGTATTGTGGCTCAGAGGACAAAAAGTAGAAGTTGGCTCAAACATATAGTGGTTTGAGGATGATTTTGGAGCAAAAATAGGGGTCAAAAAACACCGTTTTTTGACCCCTATTTTTGGCGTGATTTATAGATGACATAGGCTAAATTGAGTGATGACAAGGTTAAAATGGGTAAATGAAGGTTGAATAAGATATAAAATATTTTTCTGATTTGGGGAAAATTAATATAATCTTTGAAAGGAGCGAACTCGTCTTTAGAATACAGCTAATTAATTGCTCGGGGCAGTTAGTATAATCTTATAGCAGATTGCACAGAGGATAAATAAATTTGTTATCAGTTAACTGCACCGTTTATCGGCTTATACTAAATAAAAGGAGTAGTTATAATGAATTTAAAAGAGTTAAGAAGTAAGTGGAAATCTGAAGAAGCACATGCGTTCAAGGGATGGGATTTTTCATATATTATGATAGATGGGATAGTGAGGATTTACATTGGGATTATCATTCAATTGTTTTATCGTTTCTTAAAGATACTGATAAGATTTTGGATGTGGGAACTGGAGGTGGAGAATTTGTGCTAACACTTGAACATCCATATGCCTTGACTTACGTTACTGAGGCATATCCACCAAATGTAAAAATATGCATAGAAAACATTGAGCCACTTGGAATTACTGTCAGACAAGTATATGAAGATGATAAATTGCCCTATGAGAATAATTCCTTTGACATAATAATCAACCGTTATGAATCGTTTGATGCTTATGAAGTAAGTCACTTATTAAAAAAAGATTGCTTTTTTCCAAATCATACATTGGATAACAATGTTAGATAACTGGAAAACAATGGTTTTACAATACTGAAATCTGGAGAAGTATTTACTCCAATGTATTTTTATGATGTAGGTGCATTGGTATATTTCGCAAAAATAATTGAATGGGAATTTCCTGGATTTTCAGTCGATGCTTGTTTTGGAAATTTATGTAAATTACAAAAAGAACTAGATGCAAATGGTTTTATTAAATGTACCGTGCTTTTTTATTGTCAGTTTATATTTTACATCAATCAAAAAGAACCGTCCCGCAAATTGTCAATCCAACTTATTGACCAAGATCACCAATAAAGGCATAGAGGATTCCTTCCTTGTGGTTATGTCACTTAGTTCTAAGGTGTCATGACGTAAATTTAAGCAACATAATGCATAATGATTAATTATTGTAATTTCTTTATTGCTCCCAAGTTTTTTCAATACCAAGCTGTTTTGCTTTTCTTACTATAGTTGGTTGTGTGGTTTTTAATGCTATAGCTGCTTTATAAGTGGTTTTATATTTTTTAAGGGCATTTTTTATTAATTTTCGTTCTAATGACTGCACTGCTGCTTTAAGTGAAATGCCTTCTTCCTCTTGAAAGCTATCTTCAAATTCTAATTTAATTACTTCGTTGGGATTTGTGATAGCAAGAACTTGATTTGCATTTATTACGTCTTTTTCTCCAACTATAACTAATCTTTCGATAGCATTTTTCAACTCTCTTATGTTACCTGGCCAGTCATATTGTTCTAAATAAAACAACGCTTTATCATTAAAAAAATTATTTTTATCATATTTTATGTTGAATTCCTCTAAAAACTTTAAACAAAATAGTTTTATATCTTCTTTTCTTTCTCTTAATGGTGGTATTTTTAATGGTAATACATTTAATCTATAATATAAGTCTTGACGAAAAGCTCCCGATTTAATAGAATTAAATAAATTTTCATTTGTTGCAGATATTACTCTTACATCTAATTTTATTTTTTTTGTTCCTCCTACTCTCATGAATTCATTTTCTTGTAACACTCTCAACAATTTAGGCTGCAAGCTGAGTGGCATTGAGCCGATTTCATCAAGCAAAATAGTACCACCATTGGCAAGTTCGAACAATCCTTCTTTTGATGTAACTGCACCTGTGAATGCACCTTTTTCATATCCAAACATTTCAGATTCAAGGAGATTTTCTGGAATAGCCGCACAATTAACTGTAATAAAAGGTTTGGTATTTCTTGAGCTATTTGTATAAATTTCTTTTGACAACACCTCTTTACCTACACCGCTTTCGCCTAATATTAAAACAGATGCATCTGTTTTTGCAATAGACGGAATTAATGATTTAAGCTCTTTGATTTTTTTAGAGGTGCCAATTATTTTGGAGTTATCTTTGCTTTCCTTAAGAAATTTAATTTTTTCATTTAGGATTTTATTTTTTTCTATTTCAGAATCTAACCTCTCCTTCCAATCTGAAATTTTAGTTAGGTCTTGCACTAATGTAAATACATATTCTATTTCATTTAATCCATTAAATATAGGTGTACTGGTAACCATTAGTTTTCTGTCGTCAGACGAATTTGTTACCATTGACACTTTTTTTCGGTCTTTTAATGCCAATATAGCAGTTGATTGAGAAGAAGTTTCATCAAACAAGTGATAATCTACAAAAAAATCATCATTCATATGATTTTTTTCATTAATAGAAAGAAAATATTTTAATTGAAGACTCATTATATCCTGAATATGTTTTCCGAAGGCTTCTTCCTTTTTCATATTATAAGTTTTACACCAAGCTTTATTAACAAATATTATTTGGCCTTTATTATTTATTATATGTATAGGATGATCAACTAAATCAGAAACCAAAAAAGCATTTAAGTATTTATAACTTTCAGGAAAACTATAATTATATATCAAAATACCAACCTCCTAAGTTATTATAAGTTATTTATTAAAAATAACAATACAATATTATATCAATAATACAAAAATGAATCAACTGAATTATTAAAATAAATTGTCAGATTGCTTTTAGTTTTAACTAATCTATATATTGTGTTCATTTCTTCCGAAAAACACAACATACAGTGCTTTTTGTTTTAAATAACATAATTATACTTTAAATTATAAAATTGGCACACCGATTGCTATATATAATATTGTAAAACATTTTTAAATGAATGGAGAAAAGTATGAAAAGAGATATACTTAAAGGCATTATAGACATACATGTCCATGCAGGACCCTCAGTAGCCAGTCGGTCTGTCGATGCTGCAGAGATGCTTAAGCAAGCTGAGGAAGCAGGATATGCCGGATTTTTGGTTAAAGATCATTATTTTCCAAGTATGCTTGGTACTAAGATGATTGAAAAACACTTAGGTAAAGGAAGTTGTAAAGTATATGGTTCTATAGCTTTAAACAATTCAATAGGTCTTTTCAATCTAAAGGCATTGGATACTGCAAAGCAAATGGATGCGAAAATTATATATTTTCCGACTGTATCAACAAAAAAACATATAGATGATCATAGTAAAGCAGCTTTTGTGGGAGCAGGAAAATCAAAAGTTGATGAAAAACCTGTTGTTTATGTAGATGAAAATGGTAAAATGGATGAATTTGCTGTTGAGTGTTTAAAATACATAGCTGAAAATGATATGGTGCTGGGAACAGGACATGGTACTTTGTGGGAAGTAGATCATTTAGTTCATAAGGCGGTTGAATTAGGAGTAAAAAGGATACTTGTAAATCATCCTCATTATAACGTAGGAGCTTCATATGAAGATATGCTAAGATGGGTGAATTTAGGCGCTTTTATTGAGCTGAATGTATGTGTGTTTGAAAGTGGCTCAAAAATTGGAAACGTAGAAGACATAGTAGCAAAAAAAATGATTGATATTTGCGGTGCCGAACATATAATTTTAGATTCGGATTTAGGACAGTATGGAAACACTATGCCGGTGGAAGGAATGTATAACTTTATTAATTTGTTAATGGACAAGTATGGAGTAACTGAAGAACAAATCAATCTTATGACAAAACACAATCCTGCTATTTTGTTAAATTTATAAATTATAATTAGATTTTATATATTAAATGATATTACATTATTAGGAGGCATATAATGGCAAGAATCGAATCAGGAAATTGGAATAAACTTCCTTGGCAAGAAGTAAGAGAAGGAATTTCAAGAGTTGTATTTGGTACAGGAGTGGATAATATTAGTTGTACAATTAATAAAGTGGATAATGGCAATGAGGTTAGACCTCATAGTCATCCAAATGAACAGATTGCATTAGTTGTGAAAGGCGAATGTGATTACTATGTAGATGGGAAAGCATACAGATTGACACCGGGTTCATGGGTTAGTGTACCGGCAAATATTGAGCATTATATACATGTTTATGACAGTCCGGTTCCATGTATGCAAATGGACATTTTCTTTCCCGTTAGACCTGAATATACGGTGTCATATAGTAATTTTATAGCAGAATTAAAAAATAAAAATGAGGAATGAGAATAAAATGAACAAAATGTTCCAAACGAAATTCTTAGGAATTAAATTTAAGAACCCAATCATTGTTGCATCAACAGATATATCAAGAGAAATGGACAGCTTTAAATTGTTTGCAAAATCCGGAGTAGGGGGTATCATAACAAAATCTGTTACTGATGCTAAAGCTTTACAAACTGCAAAGATAACTATGATGGATATCCGCGACATGAATCAAAATAAAATATACGGAGAAATACCAAAAAGTTATTACTTTTTTTCAAGGGGTGGTTCCATGCTTACCATGGAAGAATATATTCCCAAAGCTATTCAACAATTAAAATTTGCAAAAGAAAATAATGTTGTACTGATTGGAAGCATATCAGCAAGTAAAGTTGAAAATTGGGTGAATTATGCAAAAACTTTTGAAGAATTAGGATTTACCATGATAGAACTGAATTTCGGAAATCCACATGGTGAAGCTGCAGACGGGAAATTAGGTTTTTTAATAGGACAATCAAAGGAATTATGTGTTGAGATAGTTAAAGAAATAATGAAAGAAGTTAAAATTCCTATCATTGTTAAGTTAACTCCTCAAATATCAGATATGACATCTTTGGTAAAAGAATTAAAGGATGCCGGTGTTAAGGCAGTTACTATAATGCATAGATATCAAGGATTGATGATTGATGAAGAAACGGATGAGCCTATTATAGGGGGGTGGGCTGCAATAGGCGGACCCTGGATGAAACCTATTACATTGGCTAATTTATCAAAAGTTTACAAAAACACAGGCATTGAGATTTGCGGAGGAAATGGAGTTGATTCTGCAAGAGACATTATTGATTTTATATTGTGTGGTGCAGGCTTAGTGCAAATAGGTTCAACTTTAATGCTCCGGGGAGCTGAATATGTAAATGTTTTGTTGGATGATTTAAAATGTCAGTTAACAAAAAGAAATGTTAAGAACATACAAGATTTGAAAGGTAAAACTGCAGATAAGATAATTTCATATAAACATCTTTGCGACATACCAAGCAGAAAGGCATTGTTTAATAAAGAAGTATGTGATAGTTGTGATGAAAAACAGTGTATAAGCAGATGCTATTTTGGTGGTTTAAAATTGCAAGATGGGAAAATGCAATATAATGAAGATTTTTGCAGCGGTTGTTGCATATGTGAGCATGTATGCGACAAAAATGCTGTTCAAATAAAAACAATAAACTAAAGAGAGGTAATTTTATGAAAATCAAGAGAATTTTATCAGCTTTATTGTTAGTGATGTTAATATTTACGGTAGTTGGATGTTCTGCACCTTCTGATACAGAAGGTAATAATCAATCAAGTCAATCAACATCAGAAGATATAAAAATTAATATTGTTTCAGCAAGTTCTGGAGGTGCCTGGTATTCAATTGGAGGTGCGCTTGCTGAATTATTTAAAACAAATATTTCTAACTCTGTAACTTCAGTTGGCCCAGGCGGAGGAATTTCAAACATATTTAGTGTTTCTAGTAATGAAGCTCAATTAGGTTTTGGTTTCCCGGATGATGTATTGGATGCAGAAGCAGGTGTAGGGGATTTTGAAGGCAACAAATTAACAAATGTAAAAGGTGTTACTGCATTATATCCTGGAGTATTGCACATTGCCACAGCTGAGGGCTCTGATATTAATTCAATAGAAGATTTAAAAGGCAAGGTTTTATGTACACAACAAAAAGGTAATTCTGCTGAAAAAATGATTCGTAAAGTATTAGAAGTTTATGATATGTCATACGATGACTTAGGTAAAGTTAACTTTGTAGGTTTTACTGATGCAGTAGATTTAGTTAAGGATGGACATGCGGATGCAATTGCCTACATGAGCACTTACCCATATGCCGCAATGCAGGACTTAGCTGAATCTAAAGGAGTTAAACTGTTAAGTTTAGATGATGAACACATAGAAAAATTATTGGAAATAAGTCCAGCTTATGATAAGGTAGTGATTCCGGGAGGTATATACAAGGGTTCAGATGAAAATGTATCAGCTATAGGATGCAAGACTATATTATTTGCAAATACTGAAACATCAGAAGATGTTGTATATAATATGACTAAAATAATGTACGAAAATTATGATCAATTATTGACTGTTAACAAGTCTTTAGAACACATGAAACCTGAATATGGTTGTAGCACAGGAATTGGATTGCACCCTGGAGCAGAAAGATATTATAAGGAAATAGGTGTGATTAAGTAAAACTTGAAAGGATATAGCAATGAAAATTGAAAAACAAAGTTTGAATTTTAAGTCTATAATTAAAAGCGTAGCTATAGTTATGAGTTGCTATCATCTATATACCGGGGCATTCGGGATTCCCGAATCCCAGGTACATAGATATATACACTTGCTTTTTGCTTTAATATTGAGTTATGGATCATTTTCAATAAAAAGAGATAAAGTCAGCAAAGTCAAAATATTTGATATAGTTTTGATTGTATTGTCAGTAGTTACTTTAGGTTATTTAATAGTAACATACAAAGTGCTGCAAAATAGAATTTTATTTGTAACACCATTAACAATTATTCAAAAGGTTACTTTTGTATTAATACTAGTTCTTGTTTTGGAAGCAACTAGAAGATTAACCGGTTGGACTTTACCGATTGTATGTATAGTATTTTTATTATATGCTTTATTTGGAGACAGATTACCAGGTATGCTGTCCCATACCGGATTTTCGTTTACTAAGATATTAGAACAATTAGCACTTACTTCAGAAGGGATTTTTGGAAGTGCATTAGGCATTACCGCAACATATGTAATTATGTTCATTATATTCGCATCATTTTTGGAAGTAACAGGTGCGGGACAATTTTTCATCGACCTTTCAACAGGAGTAACTGGTTCTAAGAGAGGAGGACCTGCAAAAGTTGCAGTAGTAGCAAGTGCACTTTTTGGAAGTATATCCGGTAGTTCTGTAGCAAATGTTGTAAGTACTGGAACATTTACAATACCATTAATAAAAAGCGTGGGTTATTCACCTGTATTTGCAGGTGCTGTTGAGGCAGTTGCTTCTTCAGGGGGACAAATAATGCCACCGATTATGGCGGCTGTAGCTTTTATAATGGCAGATTATTTAGGGGTATCTTATATGGCTATAGTTAAAGCTGCATTGATACCGGCACTGTTGTATTATTTTTGCTTATTTTTTATGGTTGATGCAAGAGCTGTTAAGTTGAATATTAAAGGTCTTTCTAAGGAGTCTTTGCCAAATACCAAGGATGTTTTATCTAATGGTTGGTATATGTTAATTCCTTTTGTAGTTTTGGTTGGTTTAATGATGGCAAAATATACTCCTATGATAGCAGGTTTTTACGCCTTGGTTACTTTAATAGCAGTTTTTTTAGTAAAAAACAGAAAAATTTTAACGTTGCAAAAGATGTTGCTGGGTTTAGAAGGTGGCGCTAAAAGCATATTAAGTGTTTCAGTAACAAGTGCCTGTGCTGGTATTATAGTTGGAGTTATAATGTTAACAGGTTTGGGATTAAAGTTTACTTCTCTGATAGTTGTATATTCTAATGGCAATTTAGTATTAGCTATGTTTTTCTCAGCGATTGTTGCCATAATATTGGGTATGGGTCTGCCAACTGTTCCTGCATATATTGTAATGTCTTCATTAGTAGCTCCTGCTTTAATTCAGATGGGGGCGATTCCAATAGCGGCACATATGTTTGTTTTGTATTTTTCAGTTATATCTTGTATTACCCCGCCAGTTGCCATAGCATCATATGCGGCTGCTGCCATATCTGATGCAGATCCAATGAAGGTTGGTGTTCAATCTGTTAAATTAGGTATTGTTGCTTATATAGTGCCATTTTTGTTTGTCTTAAATCCGATACTATTGTCGCAGGGGAATCTTATAGCTGTATTATGGACTTTTTCCACTGCACTTTTGGGCTGTATGGCTTTAACGTGGGGAATTGAAGGTGTTGTATCAAAACCAATAAGTGTTGTAAATAGAATTATTAATTTTATAGCAGCTTTCTTATTATTATATCCAGAGGGAAATACCGATATAATTGGTTTGCTGTTATTTATATGGATTATTTATTCATGTAAATATAAAGTGTATAAAGAAAATTTAAAATTAAGCGTTACAGAAAATTAAAAAATAATAATGGGGTGAATATATGCCGATAATTCAAGTTAATTTGGTTGAAGGTAGAATTTTAGAACAGAAAGAGAAATTAATTAGAAAAATGACAGATGTTGTTTCCGAAGTGTTAAGTTGTCCCACATCAACTATAAGAATTATGATAAACGAAATGAAATCGGAACATTTAGGTATTGATGGTGAATCAATGCGTATAAGAAGGTTAAAAAATAATTCGTGACATAATATTTTATTCCGGTATTTTTAATAGGTGGTGAAAGTATGAATAAGCAATATTCATTAAGACAAAGGATATTCAATAAAGAAGTAGTAGTTGGGATGTTTGTTAAGTTTAATAGTCAAGCTATTGCTGAAATGATAGGAAATTCAGGATTTGATTTTATTATAATAGATGCTGAACATTCAAATTATTCTAGCTATGATGTTGAGGGTATTATCAGAGCTAGTGAATGTGCAGGAATGAGTACTGTGGTTAGAGTTAGAGAAGCTATACCTGAAGATGTTCTACATGCACTTGATTCAGGTGCTGATGGTATTCAGATTCCAAGTATAACTTCAATAGAAACAGCAAAAGTGGTATGTAAATCGTCAAAATATTATCCTGAAGGGAACAGAGGATTTACAACTACTCAAAGATCAGCAATGTACAGTTCATGGAATAAGGATGAACCTTATATTGAATATGCAAATAAAAATTCATTAGTTGTAGTACATGTTGAAAATAAAGAAATGGCTGATAAAATAGATGACTTATTGGAAATTCCACAATTAGATGTAATTTTTGTAGGTCCGGCTGATCTAAGTCAATCTATGGGTAAACCAGGTAAAGCAAATGATCCTGAGGTGCTGTCAGTTATAGAAGATGTTTTCAAAAAAACTCTGTCAAAGGGAAAAGCTGTTGGTATTAATTGTACATCTCCAATAGAATTAAAGAAATATGTTAGCCTTGGAGCTACATATATAGCTTATGGATCTGATACAGCTGTTGTTGCAAATGCATTTAAGAAATTAAAAGAATTAGCTGATGGGCTTGGGTTACCCCTGTTAAGACTTCGAAAATAGCGGGTAGAGTAATTGATTCTGCTCGGCTTCTTCTAAGCCAATTGAAGGATAATTCTAAAATCTAATGATAAAGGAAAACTCCAAAACTATTTATAGCATCATGCAATCAATTTAAATATTTAGATATTTTAGCTGAAACAGAAAAAAAAGTATTGAAACAGAAAATAAATATAGTACCAAGAATTCTTGGTACCATCAGAATGTAGACAAAGTCGTAAAATTTTTTGCTAAATCTTACGACTTTTTGTATATAAAATAATAAAAACGTTGAAATTATGGACTTTTTGAGAAGTTTATATATAATAAAATCATAAAAATTCGGGCGGTGCTTACCATGATGAGTAAAGATAAAGAAAAGAAAAGAGAACAAGTACAAATAATGTTTTAAAATGGACCCTATGTCAAGGACAATTAAAAAAAGAGTTTAAGCAGCTATCAAGACGAGAGATAATAAGCTACAAAATATCAAAGAGACCAACAGCAGAAAATATAATGGAGGCCTTAAAAGATCTCATCAGCATAATAACATTAAATGGAGGCGCTGACATGGGGATAGTGTGGGTTGCTATCATTATTGGAAGTCTTGTATTATCCTTTAAAAAGCCATTTCATTTTTTGTTTTCCAATAAATATTTTAAGCTATTATTTTTGGGGGTATGCTTAATATTTGTAATCATTGAGGGTGTTATTGTGTTTCAAGGTATAGGATTTAATACAGTTAATAACTGCGATTACCTTATTGTTTTTGGCGCAAGAGTACGGGGAGAAACACCTTCATTAACACTTAAATATTGTTTAGATGTAGCTTATGATTATTTATCTAAAAATCCAGATACTCAAGCTATTTTATCAGGAGGACAAGGAGAAGGTGAAAATATCTCAGAAGCCGAGGCAATGAAGCGCTACCTTGTTAAAAAAGGCATCTCGGTTGACCGGCTTATGTTAGAAAATCAATCAAGAGACACTGTAGAAAATCTCAAATATTCTTTTAGAATGATAGACATATCAGAAAAAGATTTGCAATGGATTATAACTATATGTTTCTAATATGAGTCTTTTTTTGTACCGCCAAGTGATGTGAATTTTGAAGAAATGAGCATGGAAAAAATGATGGAAAATTGGTAAGAAACTTGGAGCCAAGGCAGTAAAACATATGGAGCAAAGTGGAACGGACTAGTATATAAAACACCTGTACTCCACCATATAGGAAGTCAAATATTGATACAATAGAAAGCCCTGATTTCAGGGGCTTTTCGTGATTTTTGGGGAGAATGAGTGTTTAAAAAGCAAGGACTGAGTATAAAGTTTAAAAATGTAATTTTAAAAAATTACATTTTTAACAGTTGCAATAAAATTCCTTTTGTGATATGATTACATTATGGTAAATAAAGTAATTTTAGAAAGGCACGATATTTTATGAAAAAGTTAAGTGAATTAGTTGAGTTAGTAAGTGGATCGCCTCAGTTTAGAATTACTGAAGTGTTTGATGAAAAAACACCGCTTTTTACTTATTATAGTCAGACAGATTTAACAGATGATTTGGTAGGAATTATTTCAAAAACTGTGGACAACAAACAAGTCAGGACCAATGATAAATTAAATACCTTGTGCGATGGTGATGTAGTATTTAGTTTAATCACGGGAGTTTCAACAATAGTAAGAAAAGAGCATGAGGGATATATTTATACGCAAAACTACGTTAAGTTATTACCTAACAATAAAATTGATTCAAAGTTTTTGGTTTATCTTATTAATGAAAATAAAACAATCAAGAAACAGTTTATGCTGGGACTGCAAGGCTCTCAAGTTTTAAAATATACTCTAAAGCAACTTAAAGAGCTTGAAATACCCAAAATACCTTGCATAGATAAGCAAATAATTATAGGACAAGTTTATTTTAATCAGTTAAAGCTACAATCCCTTAGAAATAGAGCAGCAGAACTTGAAACAAAAATCAGATTATCCAAGTTAGAGGAGGTATGCGAAAGATGAATGAAGAGAAATTTGAAACTGAGTTAATACAGTATATTACAAGTGGAACAATAACTAAACCTGAACACTTAGAAGGAATCAGCGATTTTATTGTTGGAGAAAAACCTGCTGATTACTGTATAAAAACAAAACTGTGGAAGTATGAACCAAAAATTAAAACTACAGAAAAGCTTTGGGATAACTTTAAAGAGATTCTTGAGAGGCACAATCAAAATACACTTGATCATCCTTTAAGTACTGTAGAATTTAATCAAGTCAAAAAAATTATATCCAATATTCAAACACCATATGAAGCTGGACAATTTTTATATGGACTTAATGGTGTATCGCAAATCGAAATTGATTTAGATGATGGTCGTCACGTGTTCTTAACAGTTTTTGATCAAAAACAAATTGGTGCTGGAGATACAGTGTATCAAGTAGTTAATCAGATTGAACGTCCTGCAGTTATCACTGGAAAACAAAATCGTCGTTTTGATACGACACTTCTTATCAATGGTCTACCTATAATACAAATTGAAGAAAAACGTGATACACATGATGTCAATGAAGCACTAAATCAAATGCATCAATATTCCAAAGAAAATCAATATCGAGATATTTTTTCTACTCTACAAATATTGGTGGCAATTACACCAAATAACGTTAAATATATGGCTAATACCACATCAGATAAGTTTAATAAGGACTTTGCTTTTAACTGGCAACGTAAAAGTGATAATACGATTGTACGTAATTGGAAAGAGTTTGCTGATTCAATGTTAAGTATTCCAATGGCACATCAAATGGCTACTAATTATATGATTTTGGATGGTACAAAAAACAAACAAATGCTAAAGGTAATGCGTCCATATCAAGTATATGCTACCCAGAATGTAATTGAAAATTTAAAACGAGTTGATTTTGAGCTTAGTATAAATAAAGTAGGGTATATCTGGCATACTACTGGTTCAGGTAAGACAATCACTAGTTTTAAAACAGCTTGGCTTGCAAGTCGTATGCCAAAAGTTGATAAAGTTGTATTCTTAGTAGATAGAATTGCTTTAACAAAACAAACAAATGAAAATTATAGGGCCTATGATCCAGATGCTAATGAAGATATGATAGGTAGTGTTCAGAATACATATAATACTAATGATTTAAGTCGTAAATTAAAGAGCAAAGATAATAATATTGTTGTTACTTCTGTTCAAAAGCTTGATACTTTAGTAAAACGTAAATCTTTTAAATCACCTGATAAAAATATTGTATTTATAGTGGATGAGGCACATCGTTCAACTGGTGGTGAAAGTTTTGAAAAAATACAAAAAGCTTTCAAGAAGTCTGCTTGGGTTGGCTATACGGGAACACCAATGTTTGATGAAACTACTAATGGCTTACGCACTGAAGATATTTTTGGGCCATTGTTACACGCCTATACCATTCGTGAAGCAATAGCAGATAGAAATGTTTTGGGATTTAAAGTAGATTTTGAAACAACGATTGATGAAAAACAAATGAAATTAAAATATCTACCAAGTTTTTATAAAGAACGCTATCCAAAGTGGACAGAAAAACAAATTCAAGAGAAGATTAATAATCTAAGTCAAGAGGATATGGATGATGCGGTTGAACCAAGTTTTTATGATGAAAATTCGGAACACATCAAGTTAGTAGTTAAAGATATTTTCAAGAATTGGCGAAATCGTTCAAACGAAGGAAAATATAATGCACTTTTTACCACTCATGTTGGTGGTGGGAAAGCTAGTACTCCAATGGCAATGATGTATTTTAATGAATTTCAACGAGTAAATGCTGAAAATAGGAAAAACGGTGGACGAACATTAAAAGTAGCAGTTACATTTAGCCAAAATTCATCCAATAATGATAGCATGCTTGCCACTAATCAAAATTTACATGATGCCATTAAAGCCTATAACAAAGAGTTTAGTACAAGCTTTGGTATGGATGATGTAGCAGGATATACACAAGATGTTACTAGTCGTCTGAATAAAACAGCTACAGATAAAAACTTTCTAGATATTGTGATTGTGGTAGATCAACTTTTGACTGGATTTGATGCACCAGAACTTAATACCCTTTATGTTGATAGAACACTTAAAGGAGCTGGACTTATTCAAGCTTATTCAAGAACAAATCGTATTGCTGATATGCAAGAAAAACCTTGGGGGCGTATTGTAAACTATCGTTGGCCTGCTCAAAATGAGAAGTTGATGAATCAAGCTCTTGCAATTTATGCTAATAAAGCTTCTGCAATTTTATCAGAAGATGAGAAGCGTAAATCTAACCAAGAGGATGGAATTATTGCTAAACCTTTTGAAGAGGTATTTAATGAAGTTAAAGATGTTGTTAAGAAATTAGACAGTTTAACTAATAAATTTCAACAGTTACCACCTTCTGAGAAGCAAAAAGAACATATGCTTGATTTATTGCGTGATTATAATGTTGGTGTGGCTAAATTAAAACAATATGCACCTGAAGAAGTTAATGGAAATGCAGTAGGCTTTGATTACGAAAATCCTGATGAGTTAGTTGAAAAATTAGGCATGACAAGTGAAGAGGAAACTATGCTTACTACAGTTTTAACCAATGAGCTTAAACAACATATATCAAAAGAAAAGAAAATTCCTTTTTATCAAATTGAGTTAAAAATGACTCATGTTAAGGATGTGAAAATAGATTATGATTATTTAACTGAATTGGTAGAACAATTATTAAATCAAGTACATGAGGGTAAGAACCAAGAAGCACAAACTACAAAAGAAAAAATTGATCAATTTGCCAATGGTTTAGAAGATAGAAATTATGCTATGAAAATTATGAATGCAGCAATGGCTATTATCAAAGGGTATTATCCGCCGGAGGGTACTAATCTTAAATATCCAGTAAATCTTAACGATAGTGAAGAAATTATTCAAGCGGCTAACAATGTAAGTCTTGATAGACTATTCTTAGATTTTAGAGTAAAGTGGGGAATCACAGATATTATCACAAGTGCTCAGATGCGCGAATTATTTAGTTGTCATCGTTATGGTATGCAAGATTTAGATGATACTGGCCAAATTCGAGATATAATTGCAAAAGCAAGCTTGGATTACAAGACATTAGCACATGACGAAGATATACAGGCTTTATCTAGAATCAAGTACCGCAACGGTTTGCGTGAGGCTATTTATGAATTGGCTGATGATCAGGCTGAAAGTTAAATTATATCTAATTATACTTTTCAAAATTAATTATTAAGCCGTCAACTATGAATTGACAGTTAAGATAGGAGATAAAATGGATAATAATAAAGAGAATGTACCTAAAATAAGGTTCCCAGGATTTACTGACCCTTGGGAACAGCGTAAGTTGAGCGATGAAACCAATTCTATTGATACTGGTAAAAGCAAGTTTTCATCTAAAAATGATGGAAAATATGAAATCTTAGGTTCAACATCTGTTATTGGATATGATAATAACTATGACTATGAGGGAGATTTTTTACTAACCGCCAGAGTTGGAGCAAATGCAGGAGAATTATATAGGCACTCTGGAAAGGTTAAAATAAGCGATAATACCGTATTTATTCAGGGTGAAAACTTGGATTTTACCTATTATATGCTTATGAACTTTGATATCAAAAAATTATCTTTTGGAACCGGACAACCACTAGTTAAAGCTAGTGAACTGAAAGAGCTTAAATTGACGTTACCGGTATCAGAAGAAGAAAAAATTCAAATTGGCAAATTCTTTCATAATTTTGACAACCTTATCACCCTTCATCAGCGTAAGTTAAATCACTTACAAGATAAGAAGAGAGGTTTGTTGCAAAAAATGTTTCCTAAAAATGGTGAAAAATTTCCAGAACTTCGTTTTCCAGGATTTGCTGACCCTTGGGAACAGCGTAAGTTAGGAGATGTTTTTGAGGAATATTCGGAAAAGAACCATGAAGAACTTCCTCCGCTAACAATTATTCAAGGCAAGGGAACAATAAGGAGAGATGAATCAGATAGAAATCTGCAATTTGATAAAAAAAGTTTATTAAATTATAAGATGGTAGAAAAAGATGATTTCATAGTTCATTTAAGATCATTTGAAGGTGGATTAGAAAAATCGAATTTTACTGGAATCATAAGTCCAGCCTATCATACATTACATGGTAATGGTGCAGACTCTCGCTTTTATTATGCATATTTTAGATCTCATAACTTTATAAATGTTAAACTAAAACCACATGTATATGGTATTAGAGATGGGCGAAGTATTGATATGGTAGGAATGAAGACTATAAACATTCCGTTCACTTCCCTAAATGAACAGAAAAAGATTGGTGATTTTATAGAGAGTCTCGACACCCTTATCACCTTTCATCAACGTAAGCTAGAGCATTTACAGCAACAAAAGAAGGGACTTTTGCAACAGATGTTTGTATAAAGCAAATTAATAAAAGAGAGGAAATAAAAATAATGAGCAATAATATACAATCAATTACTAATAAATTATGGGCAATGGCAAATGAATTACGTGGAACAATGGATGCATCAGAGTACAAAAATTATATATTGGCATTTATGTTTTATAGATATTTATCAGAACATCAAGAGGAGTATTTGTTAAATAATAATGTTATTGATGTTATAGAGGGGAAGTCTATTAATGAATCCTATAATTCACAAGTAGATAAGTCGGAGTTAGAAGATTATTTACAAGATATTTCAGCAAGCTTAGGATATGCCATTGCTCCAAAGGATACATGGCAGTCATTGATTGATAAAATTAATGATTCACAAGTTATTCCTAGTGATTATCAAACTATTTTTGATAACTTTAATAAAAATGCAGAATTAAATAAAGAAGCAGTAAAAGATTTCCGTGGAGTATTTAATGATATTAATTTAGGAGATTCTCGTCTTGGAAATTCTACAAACGAACGTGCTAAATCACTTAACAACATAGTAAAATTAGTTGATAGTATTGAATACAAAGGTGATGATGGGAAAGACATTTTAGGTGAAATATATGAATACCTAATTGGTCAATTTGCGGCTAGTGCTGGTAAAAAGGGTGGAGAATTCTATACACCACATCAAGTAAGCAAGATTTTAGCCAAAGTAGTAACAAAAGGTGTAGAAAAATCAGATGAACTATTTAGCGTATATGACCCGACAATGGGATCTGGTTCTTTATTACTTACTGTAGGTCAAGAATTACCAAAAGGAATTCCCATGAAGTACTTTGGTCAAGAATTGAATACAACTACATATAACTTGGCACGTATGAATTTAATGATGCATGGTATATCTTATAACAATATGGTATTAAGTAATGCTGATACTTTGGAAAGTGATTGGCCAGATGGTCCAGATGCAAAAGGTATAGATCATCCACGTAGATTTGATGCAGTAGTTGCAAATCCACCATATTCAGCAAAATGGGATAATGATAAAACTAAATTAAAAGACCCACGTTTTAGTGAATATGGAAAGTTAGCACCAGCTTCAAAGGCAGATTACGCTTTTATATTGCATAGTATTTATCACTTAAATGAGACTGGAACAATGGCTATTGTTTTACCTCATGGAGTTTTATTTAGAGGTGCAGCAGAAGGAAAAATAAGAGAAACTTTAATTGGTAAAAATCGTATTGATACAATAATTGGATTGCCAGCAAATTTATTTTATGGAACAAGTATTCCAACAGTAATTTTAGTGTTAAAGAAGAATCGTGAAAATAAAGATATACTATTTATTGATGCAAGTAATGATTTTGAAAAGAATAAAAATCAAAATAATTTAAGAGATAAAGATATTGATAAAATCATAAAAGCATATAAAGAACGCAAAGATGTAGAAAAGTATGCTCATTTGGCATCGATTGAGGAAATTAGAGAAAATTATTTTAATTTAAACATACCACGTTATGTTGATACTTTTGAGGAAGAAGAACCGATTGACTTAGAAGAAATAAATAAGCTGTTGGAACAAGATAATAAGGAAATTGCAGAACTTGAAGCAAAGATTGATGAACAATTGAAAATTTTAGGTGTAAAAAATTAAATTTATTGATAGAGGGAAAGTGAGGTATTCACTTTCCCTCATTTGCTTGGGAACAGCGTAATTTATTGTGCTAATTTTGATAGCAAGCTTTGTCAAGCTTGTCTCGCAAAGATCTCCGGCGGTTGTTAATAAATTATCAGCAAAAGAATAATATTTTTTTATCATTCTCCTTTTGTAAATTGACTAAAGTTGTCAATTTATATATAATACCGTTAACAATGCTGTTGATATGGTTCTTCAAATCAACAAAAATATACAAAAGTTTGAGGCAAGATGCAAACGTTTATAAATGGCAGGGAAGATATGTAGATTCATAAGCATAGATAGGAGAGTGAATGATTTGCTTGATTTAAGGTAGATACGATACCGGAAAAAGCAGTAATTATTGTTAATCTAGCGTTTAAACTTTACCAGCATAAATATATTATCTAAGGAGTTTATGATGGGTGACGGAAGATATTATACTTTTTATCAATTTTATAGTGTTGTAGTACTTGTTTTTATTGTGATGTTTACATTAGCGGTTATCATCACCGCTTATTATAAACATTTGAATAAAAAAGAGGAATTGACCATCCTTTCTCTCGCTTTTGTAAATTTGATTCTTAGAGTCATAGAGGTAGTTATTCCGAATAAAGGTTTAGCTAGTAGCTTTAAATGTATGGCATCTATATTATTTTTAGTTGCCTATTTTTTGCTAATCAATTATTTGTTTGGCAAAAAAATTCAATTAATAAAAGAGATAAAAAATATTTTCTTTGGAATAGTGGTCATTATTTTTGCTTTGATTAGCATTCTGATACAGAACAAAATGTTGATAGAACATTATGAATTTTTCTCAACGAGTTATAGTTTGTTTTATAAGGTATGTGTTATAATGCTCTTAATAAGAGTTTTATATGTTATTGTGAAATGCCAAAGTGCCAAAGAAAATATACATAGAGTTTATAAGAACAAGGTGATTACTTTATGGACATTTATTGGAATATTTATGCCGTTATGTATCTATTTTGTTGGTGTAATCATTGAATTTTCCTATCTTGATTTCATAGAATATATTTTGATGTTTTTGGTGGGATTGCTATTAAGTCTTGGAAGTGATGATCAAGTGCAAATTGGGGTCACAGGCATATTTTTTGATAAAATTGGAGATATGGTGACAGATTTCATTTATGTAACAGATGTGAATGGAAGTATAATATATAAAAATTATTGTGCTAGTAAGTCTCAATATTTTAAAAAGCTAGATAAAATTAATGTGCAGGATATCGATACTTTGTATGAAGGAAATATTCAAAAACGAAAAAAATATTTTGAAAAAGAATACGTTTATCTGACTATTGGAAGTGAAAAACATTATTTTTCTCATAAGATTTCTTTTTTACAATCCAATGATGAAACGCTGGGACACATTATAACAATAACAGAAATCACGCATCTGATGGAGATGCTGTATCAATTGGAAGAACAAAGAAAAAAATCCAAAGAAGCTAATGACAGTCTGAAAAATTATGCTCAAGTTGTGTATCATTTGGAAAAGGAAAAAAAGATTAATTCTATGTTGCAAGAAATTATTGCAACAAGAGAACAGGATATGGAAAATTTAATTTTTCAGATTGTTAACCTTGAAAAAGATATTGATTCCGAAGATTTAGAAGATAAAATTGATGAAACGATTCAATATAATAGTCAAATATTAGAAGATGTAAGAAGTGCTGTATCAGCGTTTAGAGAACACTATGGAGGTTAAAATGATAAACGTAGTACTTGCGGATGATCAAAATTTATTTAAGGAGTCTATTGCGTACATACTAAATCATGATGATGAAATCAATGTAGTCGGGCAAGCCAGTGATGGAATTCAGGCAATAACATTGTGCGAAAATTTAAATCCGGATGTTATACTTATGGACATAGAAATGCCAGGTTTAGATGGCGTTAGTGCTACCAAAAAGATTAAAGAAAAGAATAGCAATATTAAAATTATTATCCTTACCACGTTTGAGAATCCAGACAATATAATGGAATCTTTCATTGCAAGAGCGGATGGATATATTGTAAAAGATATTAGTTATAAGGACTTAATTTTGACTGTAAAATGTGTTTATAGTGGGCTAACGGTAATACATGAAAGTGTGAAACAGATCATAATTGATAGATTTAAAGGGTTAAGCAACTATAAATCACAATACAAAGATATTTTGACTGAAAAGGAAGTCGAGATTATTAAGCTAATAGCCACAGGTAGCAGCAATAAAGAAATTGCTGTGAATCTAAATTATTCAGAAGGAACTATAAAAAACTATGTAAGCAAAATACTATACAAATTAAATATGTCGGATAGAATGCAAATTGCAATATTTGCAATGGAAAATGGGATTGTATAGATATGGAATATAGCGTAGGTGTTAAGGTTGCAACAATTACGCTGTGGAATTTTGCAGCAATAATAGTAAATATCATAGCGTTCATGATACTTTATATGAAAGCAAATAGAAATATTTCTTTAAAGGCTTTTTTTCTTGTACAATTTTCTATGATCATATGGTTGATTGGAAAAGTGTTTAAAACAGTTTCACCAACGGTAGAACTGCGATGGGGGTTTATTGTTTTGTATTACTTTGGTATCTGTTTGTTAGGAGCAAGTTTCTTGGATTTTGCTTATATTTATAACAAAGGAAAACCATTGAAAAAAGGAATTAGGGTAGGAATTTATATTGTTGCACTCGTACAATTTATTATAGTATTAACAAACCCATATCATTATTTATTTTATCGAGTATACCATTTTTGGGGCGATGATTTTGGAAAGCTTTTTTATTTTTTTATAGGGATTACTTATTCGTTTACTTTCATAGGTATGATATTGTGTGGAAATAAATTTAAAAAGCAAATTAAAGATAAATCAAGGATAGAAAAGAGTATTATATATATTGCCATACTGCTACCACTAGTGTTTAATTTTATTTATATTACCCGAATACTAGGATCGCTGTTTGATATTATAGGGATACAGATATTTGATATTACACCAATTGTATACACCTGGTCTATTTTAATATTTATATATGCTACGTTTAAATATGAGTTTTTTGACCTTACACCGTTAATGAAGCATGAGGTAACCAAAAGGTTGGATACACCTATTGTGATTATGAATCAGGACAGTGTTATAATTTATGCTAATGAGAAAGCAAAAGAAATTTTTTTGGATTTGCAAGTGGTGGTAAAATATTTTACAAAAAACATTGCATCTCAAGGAGAAAAAATATTACAATACGAAAATAAATATTATCGATATGCTATCAGCAATTATCAAAGTATTGGCGGTACCAAATTTATTATATCTTTTCATGATATTACTAGTTTGCATATGATTAGTGCGGAAATGGAAAAGGAGAATTATGAACTTACCAATGCCAATAAAAAACTGAAAGAGCAAATAGAAAATCTTAAACAAACCTCACATATTAGTGCAAGAAACTATGTTGCTAGGGAATTACATGATATTATAGGGCATTCGCTTGTTATAACAATGAAACTTCTCGAGGTGGCAAAAATTTCTCTAGAAAAAAATAGAGATAAAACCATTGAAAGTTTTGAAAAAGCTAAATTTTCTGTTAAAAATGGATTTGATGAAATGAAACAACTTAAAAGTAAGCCGACAATAATTATATGCACATCTGCTATTTTAGAAAGAGAAATAAAAAGCATGTTAAAAACTGTTGAAATTAGTGGGGTTAAGACAAATTTCTATTTTAGAGGCAAACAGGATAATATCGATGAAATAGTGTTTGATATTATTAAAAAGATATCTACAGAGCTTGTTACCAATACATTAAAACATGCCAATGCCACCAGTATATTGTTATCTATTACTTTTGACGGTGAAAAAGTTATGATACAGTTAATGGATAATGGAACAGGATTCAAAAATTTGATGAAAGGGAATGGACTAACAGGGATTGATAGCAGGTTAGCTCTTGTGGGTGGAAAAGCGAGATATAGTAGTGAGTTAGGAGAAGGGTTTACTGCAAATATTACCATACCACTTCCCTAATAAATTATATTTATTTCAGACTCAGCTTATGGCGGGGTCTTTTTTTAATTAGAAAAAAGACATTCGGCTAATTGTTTAGTAAAAGAGATTACAATCGTCACTTTTAAAGTGACTACTAGTATATTACACTTTTTACCAATTTCAAGTAAACTTAATAGAGAAAGGTATTTTATATTATTTAGGAGGGGATTTCATGGCAAAATCACACGAAATTGATTTTAATCTTTATGGAGATGATATGCAGTTTGTAGAAATCGAATTGGATGGTGGAGAAAGCGTAGTGGCAGAAGCGGGCGCAATGATGTATATGGATGAAAAGATAAGTATGGAAACTATCTTTGGAGATGGAAGTTCTAACAGTCATGGCAAGGGACTTATGGGGAAGTTAATGGGTGCAGGTAAAAGAGTCATAACGGGGGAAGGCCTTTTTATGACAGTGTTTACGAATACTGTGGGGGAAAAGGCACATGTATCTTTTGCAGCACCATATCCAGGAAAGATAATACCAGTTGTACTAACAGAATTTGGAGGAAATCTTATTTGTCAGAAAGATGCCTTTTTGTGTGCAGCTAAAGGAGTTTCTATTGATATACATATACAAAAGAAAATTGGTGCAGGTTTCTTTGGTGGTGAAGGATTTATTATGCAAAAATTAGAAGGGGATGGTATGGCATTTTTACATGCGGGTGGAACTATTATTCGTAAAGATTTGCAGGAAAACCAAGTTCTAAAATTGGATACAGGTTGTCTTGTTGCTATGACGTCTGATGTGGAGTATGATGTCCAATTTGCAGGAAGTATTAAATCTGGATTATTTGGTGGAGAGGGGCTGTTCCTTGCGACTCTAAAAGGCCCGGGAACTGTTTGGTTGCAGTCTTTACCATTTAGTAGAATGGCTGATAAAGTATATTCTGCGGCAGGCCGAGGTGGTAAAGGTGAATCCAAAGGATTTAATAATCCAATTGAGGAACTATCCGGACTTACAAATTTATTTGGCAGAGATTAAAGGGATAAAAGGAATAGGTAATTATGATGTTTTATTGCAAAAGGAGTGTTTTATGAAACGTAAATTTTTGTTGATTTTAGTGATTTTGGTACTAGGAATGACTATGGTTGGATGTTCTAGTCAAAAAGATGCTATATCGGAAGAAGCTGAAGAAGCGGGAAAAATTGAAGAAGCGGAAGAAGTTGAAGAACAAGAAGATGCACAACCTAATGAAGGAGAAAGTCAAATATTTGGATTAAAAAAATGCGGAGAAGTCTATAAAGGAGCGCAATTAAGTTACAATATTATTGGTGTTAGAACAAAAGAGTATAGTGATGGCGTAAAAAATCTTATTTTAAAACTTGAAGTGTTTAATCATAGTAGCGAGGATATTAACTTCTCTGCTTTTGATAGACTCACGGTATTTGATAAAAACGATGTTGAATATGGCCTTAATATCTTGGCAGATGTGGAAACAGATTTGATTGGAACTATCACCCCAGAAAATAAGATTATGGGTGAAACAGCATTTGAAATTACAGATAGTAATGAAGAAGATTTCGTTTTGAATATAGGTAATAATTTTGAATATAAACCAGCCATTGAGATAACAAAAAATGATATCGATAAAACTTTTTTAGAACAATTTGCTGGAAGTGGCACAAAAAGTGAATATACCATAGGAGTGCCATTAGAGTCAAAACAACTTACTATTTTATTGAAAAGTGCTAATGTAAAATCCAGTGATAAAGAGGGAAAAGAAATTCTTTTGTGTGAGCTTGACATTACAAATAAGACAAAAGAAACGCAAAATTTTATGCTGGGTTTAAATTTTAATGGCGTATATACTGCTGATGGAGTTCGATTAAATGAAGCGGTGAATGATTATACGTTACAAAATACAATTGAGGAAAACCAAACAATAAATGGAATTGCTTCATTCTATATTGAAGAAGGCCGAAAGGATTTCTATATGACAGTAACGCCGGATTTAAATGATTTTGGGAACAAAAAAAATATTGTATTTAGTGTTGAGTAGGAGGAAGTAAATTATGAAAAAAAAGTTCTTAGCAATATTTATAATTGCTATGGTTTCACTGAGTTGTGTAGCATGTTCAAACGATAATAAACAGGCAGAAGAACCAGCAGAGCAAAAAATTGAGGAGAATATTTCCAATAGCAATGAAACAGAAGTTTCTAAAACTGAAGAAAAAGAGGATGTTAACGAAAATTTAGAGGGTATTGATTTAATTAATTCCATAGATAACAAAAGGCCAGAAAAGTTAATGATAAAATCTGAAATGACATCTTATGGGACTACGACCAAAATGGCTACTTATTACAATGGAGATATGACAAGGACAGAAATGGATGTTCCAGGAATGTCAAAAAGTATTTTAATCTTTTTGCCGAATGAGAGTGTAATGTATAGTTATGTTTATGGAGAAACAGAGGGTGTAAAAATGATTGGTGCTAATACTACGTATGCTGAAGAAATGGGGCTAATGGTAGATAATAGCGATTTTTTGACAGAAGTAGTTGAGGAATCTTCAAAAGATGTCATTGCAAGGGTAGAAAAATTGGAAGGAGAAGAAGTTATTTATATAGAGGCAACAGAAACTGATGAAGAGATAGGCGATGTGCTTGTTAAAATGTGGTATTCCAAAAAATATGGAACACCTCTAAAATATGAAGTTGCTATTGGTGAAAAAACCATGATGCAATTAAATGTTACGGAAATCAGCGATAATGTAAACATTGATGAGTCTCTTTTTGTACCGCCAAGTGATGTGAATTTTGAAGAAATGAGTATGGAAAAAATGATGGAAAATTGGTGAGAAACTCGTTGTCAAGACAGTAAAAATCATACTCAAAAAGATACTCCTTCGCCAAGGAACCACAAATTCACACAACATTATTATTGTCCACACAAGGCATGTGGAGCGTGTAGTTCAGATGCAGGATTGCAGTTCTGAGGGAAAAATCGGTATTGATTATAACATGTTGTCTAAAGAACTGATAAAAGAGTTTGGAAGAGGGTTTTCCAGATCAAATATGAAAAATATGAGGGTACTTTATTTAAAATATGACATTTGCCAGACAGACACTGTCTGGCAAATTGAATTGGTCTCATTATTGCTAGTTATTAAGCGTTTGAGCATTGTAAAATTTTGGTGTATAATGTTTTTATACGATTGTATAGGGGGCGTGTATCTTCTTTTTCCTTGCTCAAGCATGTAGAAGCAAAAGCTGTCGTAAATTGGATATATCAAGCGTAAGAAGAATTTTTTAAAGTTGAATACTGTATGTGATCATCTAAGAGTTGCTATATAGATAAATTTTACTAGTAATGTTAATCTCCACATATCCTTAAAAACAGTACAAAATATCAAGTATTTCTTTAAAAATATAGTTATAATTATATAAATTAAGAAAAAAAGGGTGAGGAGCTACAAATGAAGATAATAAAGTTTTTATTAATGTTTTTATTATTACTAAATTTAAGTGGGTGTAATAATAGTACGGTGACCCAAAATTTTATAGATGATAATAATATAGATGCAACAATTGTTGTTTCTTCTCTAATTGCCGGAAAAGAATTCATTATTAATGAAGAAAGATCAGAACAAAGGTTTTTGCCAGCATCAACATTTAAAATTCCAAACACGTTAATAGTTTTACAAGAAGGTATCATCAATGATGAAAATGAAATTATCAAATGGGATGGTAAAGATAAGGGACTTCCTGAATGGAATAAAGACCAGAACTTGAAAACGGCTTTACCCTCAAGCTGTATATGGTTCTATCAGGAGTTAGCTAAAAAGGTTGGCATTGAAAAGTATTCAGAGTACTTAAATCAAATAGATTACGGTAATAAAAAGGTAGGAATAAGAGCTGATAATTTTTGGCTTGAAGGTGATATTAGAATATCCGCAAAAGAACAGATAGATTTTTTAAAAAAAGTTTATACTGAAGAGTATAATTTCAAAGAGGATTATTACAAGATTCTAAAAGATCTTATGATTGAAGAAAAGAATGCTGAGTATACTCTTAGAGGGAAAACAGGATGGGTACAGCGGATTAACCCTCAGATTGGATGGTATGTTGGATATGTAGAAACAGCAAATGACACTTGGTTTTTTGCATGTAATTTAGATATTCACCAAAACTCAGATGCTGACTATAGAAAAGAACTAGTTCTTGGGTATTTAAGAGATCTAAAAATTATTAAATAACTTGAAGTGGTGTATAAAAAGTACAAGTCAAAATGAGAAAATCCTAAATAAAAACATTAAGTATGATACAATGAAAGTATCGTAGAGAAGAAGGAACTCATTATGGCAATAATGCCTGCATTGAATCGTTTTATGCCATAATTAAACGAGAATGGCTAAATAGATTTAAAATTCAGGGTTACCAACAGGCTTACAAGTTTGTATTTGAATACATAAAGATTTGGAATTGCACAAGAAGATGTATATAAATTCTCATTACTATTAAAGAATAATGCTGAACTTTATGAACAATATAAATGAGTTACTAAGTATTGAGTATTAAGTAAGTATAAGCCAACCCTTGTCGGTCGGCTTATTATCTAATGGAGGAATGTACAATGAGCAAAACTATGTTTTCTATTATAATATTGGTATCATTGCTTTTAGGTTGTAGTGCTGATGTGGATGAAAAGATGCCTCAAACTGAAACTTATCAAATGAATTTAAGTTCAAATGCTGCAAATCTAAGTATGTTCACTTCTGATGGTCAGTTTGTGTACTATATTAATTATAATGATGGATGTAAGTTGTATAAAATTAATGAAAATGGAAGTGGTAACCAAATTATTGCCAACAACAGTTTTATAAAAATATTTTATTATAACGGAGTAATATACTTTACTGAACGTTTGAATAATAATTCAAGTTCTGCCTTTTCTTGCATAAATACTGATGGCACAGGCTACAAAGTACTCATAGACGAAGAAGTTGACAATATTAGTATATGGAATTTTATTATATATGAAGATAATATCTATGCAATAGGCGATAAAGGCGATGTTGAGCCTGATGCTGGATTCTCACTAGGATACTTAATGAGTATAAACATCGATAGCATGGAGATCACCATACTTGACAACGAAAATTCTGGATATATAATGGGGGATTTTGTTATATGTGAAGATAAAATATATTATAGAATGAATTACACTAAGTTTATGTATGACATAAGTTCCAAAGAAATAAAAGAAGTACCAATAATTGGTTCACAACTACAAGAAATTGATGGTAATGTTTATAGTGTTGATATGAATAAAATATATAAATTTGATGTAAATAACTTTCAAAATAACATAATTTATCTAGATGATAAAGGATTAGAAATAAGGAGTTTATATGTTACTAATAATGGAATTATCTTTTCAACTAAAGAATCTAATAACTTGAACGTTTTTAAAATGAATCATGATGGAAGTGATTTACTTGAGATATGCAGCATACCTTATTTAAATTTTCGTCAAGAAAAACAAGATATATTATATGTTATAAATGACAAAATTTTTATAGTTAATATATTTGTTGTAGAAAACAAATCATTTTTAATAGTTGTAGACCTAAAGGGAAATAAATTGTGGAGCTTGTAAACTACAAACTAAACCTTATACTATAATTCTTCGAAAGAAAAAAGAGTACCTGATGCAAAAGCATAAAAGTACTCTTTTTAATTACTCCTTATTACTTGGTTCATAGTCTTACTCCTTGTTTCTCGTTTTACAACGAAGCCGATTGTTAAAAAACAATCCTTGGTGTTAGAATATAAAAAGTACAAGTCAAAATGAGAAAATCCTAAATAAAAACATTAAGTATGATACAATGAAAGTATCGTAGAGAAGGAGGAACTCATTATGGCAAAACAATATGATAAGCAGTTTAAAATTGCCGTATGGTGCAGTGATATTACATATATTTGGACAACAATAAAGGGATCTCCACCATCTTTAGGCCACCCTCCTTTGTAAGCGACTGATTATCATTGCGACAAATAGTACCACAAGCTCTGCCACAATCATACCTGCCCAAATTGTGTTTACTCCAAAGAGTGCAGGAATGAGGAAAATGAAAGCAATGTTTGCCACAAAACTTCTCAGCACTGAAATAATAAGGGCTTGCCTTGTCCTTTTGGTTGCAAGGTAATAAACCGTATAAACAATATTGCATGCTGCAAACAAGAAGCAAATGCCGTATACCTTAATACAATCATAGCCTAAAGAAATAAGCTGACTGTCACTATTAAAGATAGAGATAATTCCCTTGCCGAATAAAAGCATGATTCCGTAGATAACTGTTGCGAGGAATATGTTCAGTCTTAACCCCTTACAGAAAAAGAACTTTTCGCTTTCGCTGTCTTTCTCACCAAAGCTACGGCTTAAAAGAGGTTGGATACCCTGTGCAAGACCTGTAAATACACCGATGACCACAACCAAAATATAGGAAATCACAGAAAATGCAGAAACTCCTATTTCACCAAATATATCTAACACAATAAAGTTATAGCACAATATAATGACAGGTTGGCTCATTTGTGTGATAAATTCGGGCGTTCCCGTTTTTATGATTTGACCAATGATTTGCATAGAAAATTGGGGCATTCCAATGGTAAGGTTGTTTTTTTTGTGTATAAAATGTGTGGACAATACAAGACAGGCAAGCACTTGACCAAGTCCCGAGGCAATGGCAGCTCCCACAAGTCCCATTTTCAGTGGGAAGATAAAGAGCCAATCTAAAAATACATTGCTGACAGCACCGATAATCATACCCCAAAAAGCAAGACGAGGATTGCTGTCATTTCTTACAAAAGCCGACAAGGTATTGGAACTACAAAAGAAAATGCCAAATAGTACAAAATACTTAATATAATTGGCAGCCCCCTCCAAAAGCAAATCACTTGCACCAAGCAATCTTGCAAGATTTTTAGAAAAGAAAAAGCTAACAATGGTCATAATAAGAGAGAAAATTAAGACCATCACAAGGCTTAAACGAAAGCTCCTGTTAGCTTCTTCATTTTCCCCTCTGCCAAAATGAATGGAAGTGATGGTTGCTCCGCCCATGGTAATCATCATACTGACAGATGTTAAAATTGAGATAAACGGAACAGCGATGTTAATAGCGGCAAGTGCCTCGGTTCCAACTCCTCTGCCCACAAAGATACCATCCACCACGAAATACAAGCCCGTGACAAGCATTGCGCCGATGGACGGTATGACAAACTGATAAAACTGTTTATTTTTCAAATGCAAAAACCTCCTATGGAATAAAAAATAATCTTATGTTATACTGCAAAGTATAAACTGTACCATAATGGCAGAGTCAATAGGAGGTGTACGCTTTTATGAAAAAATATTTATCGATCGGAGAAGTCAGTAAAATCAAGGATGTCAGTGTGAAATCCTTGCGATACTATGGCAAGCTTGGAATACTTCCTCCCATCTACATCAACGAGGAAACAGGCTATCGCTACTACAGTGTGGAGCAGCTTGTGATTGTGGATTTGATTATGGTGTGCCTGGATTTAGGGATACCACTTAAAAACTTTAGAGAATATTTAACCGAAGATGGCTGTGTGGATATTGGAAAACTATTTGCTGACGGGGAAAAGATTGTGAAAGAGAAAGTTGAAAAATTAAAAAATTCGGTTGCATTTTTAGATAACATGTCAAAGCATATTGATAGAACAAACAAAGTGAAAAATTACAAAGAGGAATTTACACAGCATATCCCCAAACGATATTTTTTAACTGTAGATTGGAATGGTGATATTACCGATTATAGAGAAATCAGTGGTAAGTATTCTAAAATATTTAAGCAATGCAGTGAGCTTTGTATCCCCGACACCTTCAATCAAGGTGTGTTATTCTTAATGCAGGAGCAAGAAATTATTAAAAAGGTTTTTGTCGAAATCCCATATTTTATAGAGAGTGTGGAAAACCTTGTGATAATTAACGAGGGGGAATTTTTATGCAAAGTGATGAAGGATACCGACTTAACCTCTATTTTGGAGCAAGAAATCACAGACACTCTCATTATCAAGGAACTGTTTGACTTAAAATTGGAACCTCAGTCGGGATTGGTTGAGGTGCAGAAACGCACCTTACTACTTGACTCTGCCATTATGGCATAGTATATAATGCCTTAGTGGAGGTGAAATGATGAAAAAGGAAATTATAAAAGTATGTCATGGCGATACATCATATATCGACACTATTACAAATTGGATTTATAACTGGTGGGGTACGATAGAAGGATATTCGAAGGAGGAAATATATTCTTTTTGTAGAAACGCCATATCAAAAGATCAAATTCCTCAAACTTTTCTTGCGTTGGTTGACGGTGAACCGGCCGGAATGTACCAGATTCTAATGAGCGATTGCAAATCACGACCTGATATTTACCCTTGGCTTACTGATGTATTTGTTGATGAAAAATTCCGAGGACAAGGAATTGGTAGTTATCTTTTGAAATCCGTACCTGAAAAAATACAAGAATTACATTTGAAAGAAATATATCTCTATACCCATATTGATAATTTTTATGAACACTTCTCTTGGGAATTTATAGAATATTTCAATCCGTACACTACCCCGACAGGCATTCAAAAGTTGTATAGACTGAAAACAAAAGAAACTACCCGAACATTGTAAACTACAATATATATATCAGCCACTTGACATCAGTTTAAAAATCAAGAGGCTGATTTTGTTTTGTGCGTTATATAATAAAAATCTTTTTATAATGCTCAAACAGATCTATATTTCTACATGTGCGTATGATGGTGAGTAAGCTGCCAAGGAAATATTCAAGCAAGGCATTTGCTTGGAGGAATACCTTGAATAAAAATGGTAAAACAAAATTAGAAAAAACAGATATCACAAATAATAAAATCATTGTAAATATCTTGACAAAGATGTTTTATTTTGATATTATATGGCAAATATAAAATGAATAGATTTCATGGTATTGTTCTCGCCGGGGAATAATACCTCTTTAAAGAGATAAAACAAAATTGCATCGGTAGGCCTGAGGTTGCATCAGGTCTACCTTTTTTTATATGCATTTTAAGATGTGGAGGAAGTATGAAAAATAATGAAGCTGCAATTAAGAATCAATCAAAAAATTTGTTTAGGAAATTATTGTCCTATATTGTTCCCGGAATAGCAGGTCTTATATTTAACTCGCTATATATTGTAGTTGACGGACTTTTCGTGGCAAGAATGCTTGGGAGAGAGTCACTTGCTGCGGTAACCGTAGGTGTACCTGTTGTAGAAATATTGCTTGCTTTAAGTATGCTTATATCAGTAGGAGCAGGTGTGCTGATTTCTAACAAAAATGGCAGAGGAGAACATAAAGAAGCAAGAGATATTTTTAATATATCTGTTAGACTATTAGCTGTAGTGACTGCACTAATAGCAATGGTAAGCTTGATATTTATACATCCTATTGCAAAAATGCTGGGGGCAACTTCGGATATAATGACTTTGGTAGTTGAATATTTGACTTGTTTCTTTACATTTAGCCCTTTTTTTATGTTTAGCTACGCTATGTGCACATGGCTGAGAAATGATTCACAGCCGAAACTTGTAATGATTGCTCAGATTGTTGGATCATTATTAAATGTATTTTTAGATTGGTATTTTATGGGGCCTTTAAAAATGGGAATTAGTGGAGCGGCATTAGCTACTGGCATAGGCCCTGTATTTAGCATAATAATGATGCTACCGCATTTTATATCCAAAAAAGGCAACTTATATCTTAAAAAAGTAAAAATTGATTTAAAAATCATATCAGAGATGTTATTAAAAGGAATACCATCATTTGCTATGGAGTTTGCATTGGGTATAACGACTTTATGCGTTAATATTGCAATTGGAATGCACATGGGATCTTTACAATTTGCAGCGTTTGGTATAGTTGGATATATAGCTTTAATAATTTTGTCAGTATTTTTAGGTATGGCGGAAGGTTTACAGCCCTTAATAAGTTTTTATCATGGAGCCAATGAAAAAAACAACATGAGAACAATTCTAAAAATTAGTTTGTGTATATCCGTAGCAACTGGAATAATAGCATACGTATTATTGACCAAATACAAAGAAATTTTAGTGAATGTATTTGCTGATAATGATGTTGAGCTTGTTAAGACTGCTGCGACTGCAACTATTTACTATTTCCCTGCTTTATTTGCATCAGGTATAAACATTCTTTTAGCATCGTATATGCAGTCTATAGGACATTGGAAGGAATCCGTAGCTATATCATTATGTAGGTCTTTAATTGTATTACTTCCATTGTTGTTAGTATTACCTAAGTTTTTAGGAGACAATGGTATATGGATGTCAGTGCCATGTGCAGAAGTGTTTACACTGCCTATAGTTTATTTATTATGGAAAGCAAAGAATTAGCATGCTTAAATTAAGCATTATATCCTTTAGTTTACTGTTGACAATCCAGATATGATTTTAATGAGAGTGAGAATATATCCTTCCGGCATATTACCACCATCAAATTCCATATATGGTCTTCTATATAATCAATCGCCATTGCGACTATTTCCACTGCCTATTCCTTCTGCTGAATGTTTATCATATCCTAAATGTTCATCCATCTCTGATTCAAGCATTCCTTCAATTGTTCCTTTAAAAAGTTCTTTTAAAAGACTTTGTACATCGCTTAAGCTTTCGCAATTCTTTGCTAAAAGTTTTGCCAATTCCTGTGTTTTTTCTTCGCGTAAAAAAGTTTCGTGTTTCATGATAATATATCCTCCCTTTTATGGTTAGTATTACCATTTACACGAAACTTTATACAGTCTCTATTGCCACCTATTTGCCACCGCTTTTTTTACTGGGTGGCAAAATTAAAAAATATCCCTTGCATTCGTTATGGACACAAGGGATATTTTTACTTTTCTTGATTAACTGTTTTTGGTTCAATGGTTAGTCCTTGTAACAGCCATCTAAGCTGTTCTAATGTTATATCTTTACTTCTTCTTCGTTCTTCGACCATTGAAATTTCATTTCGCCTGCGTCTATTAATTTTTTATGTGCAAGTATAAAACTGTTGTCTTCAAATCGCAATACCTTGATTGCGTTTCTCTTTTTATTGCAAAATATGAATACACTGTTTCCTGTATACGGATCTAAGCTAAATTTATTTACTACCATATGTACTAAGCGTTTCCATTTGTTTTCTAAAAGCTGTTTTTCCACAGGCTATGTATATGTGTGCTGCTTCCTTTATGAACGCTTCCATCATAGTTGCTTTACCACTTCCAATATGTTCTTTAGTGTCAATTGATTGAATTCATCTCCTATTTGCAAGACGCATCCGTTCATTCCCAATACTATTAAAGTATTCTTCGGTTGTTCCTTTTGGCTTGTTAATATTTTTTCTATTTTAACTTCTACTTTTTTTTCTACATCATTAGCTGTGGTATTTTTAGCTTTTTTTGCCTTTACCCATTTTAATAGTGTTATCCTATGTACTCCGATTTCTTTACCAAATTCTGTTGCTGTCTTCCCTGATTCTTCGAATTTCCTCAGTATTTCTTCTTTCTATTCTTCTTTGTATCTTCTCATTTTACACCTCCTCGTTTGCTACTTTAGCACACTTAGATGTGTCTTTCTATTCGGCTTCTTTTTTGGCGCTTACCTATTAAATATTAAGTTACATTTGATACTTTTGTTCTCAATTTTCTATATTACATTTTTATTACAAAACAACAAAAAAGTGATTTACATTTACGGTAATGTGTAAGAACACCTTACAATTACACATTCATTGACTATTGTATTTGTTATACAAAAAAGCTAAATTTAATACACGGTGAACGCTAGAGTCCTTGCTCTTAATCACTAAACTTAAATTATTTTTATAGGAGGATAAGATGAAAAGAGTTTTATCATTAGTTTTAGCAATGGCTATGATTCTTTCAAGTTTCAGTTTTGCCTTTGCTTTACCATCTGATGTTGAAGGAACTGACTACGCAGACGCAGTAGCAAGACTTACAGCATTAGACATAATTGTTGGTTACGAAGACGGAACATTCAAACCGGACAATTCAATTACAAGAGCTGAATTTGCAGCAATTGTAATTCGTGCATTAGGTATGGAGGATATTGCAGTAGATTCAGTAGATAACACAAAATTTGCTGATATGAGAGGAACTCACTGGGCAAGCGGATATGTTAACTTAGCAACTGCACAAGGAATAATAGTTGGATATCCTGACGGAACATTTAAACCTGAAGCTCAAGTAACATATTCGGAAGCAGTGGCAATGTTGGTACGTTTATTAGGTTATGAACCTGCTTTAAACAGCAATGTATGGCCTTCAAACTATTTAACAAAAGCTTCTGAAGTCGGATTAACACTAGGTGTTAAATTCAATTATAATGATCCAGCAAAAAGAGGCGTTGTTTCAAATTTAGTTAATAAGGCATTAGATATTGATTTAATGGACTTAACTGAAGTAACATCTGGAGATCAAACTTGGAAGATTACAGATGATACGCTTCTTACAAAGTACTTGAATGTATTTGAATTAGAAGAAGCGTATGTAGCTGAAACAGCATCACATTCATTAACTAAGTTAGATGCAGACGAAGTTAAAATTAAAACTGAAGCAGGCAAGACATACACATTCAAAAAGATAGATTCTATTGATGCTGATGCAGTTCTTGGACATGAAGTTACTGTATTTGTAAGAGATACAGACACTGATGGGAAAATTGAAGATGATGAATTAGTAATATCAATTCAAGATACTACTGATGCAAGAGATGTAATTGCATGGGACTGGATTGTTGACATTACTGAGAGTGATGAGGATAATTACAAAATCAAAGATGGTGGAATAGAAATTGCATTAGATGAAATAGATGATGAATTTGAAATAGCTGAAGATGCTATTGTATTCTACAATTATGAAAGAGTTACTGATCTTGAAGATATGGCTTCATCAAAAGTTGGAGTAGGCTATGCAGAATTAGGTGAAGTAGCAGGTAAAGTAATATTAAATGATGATGATGATATCATATTTATGGATATGGTTAACTATGATTCTCCTGTAGTTATTACAGATGTTAATTTAAAAGACGAAAAAGTTAAATACTTTATGTATAGCGACAGTGAAAGCACATTGAAACTTGATGGCGAAGATTATGTTGTAATGAAAAATGGCGAAGTTGCAGATTTAGAAGCTTTAGCAGCTGATGATGTACTTTATTTCTGGGAAGTATCAGGAGCATATGTACTTGAAGCTTATGACTATAAGATTGAAGGTATATTGGATTCTGTAGATTCTGATAACAATATGTACTGGGATTATACACTTGTAGTTGACGGCAAGAGCATATCAGTAGGTCCTGCATTTACAATGAGTACTGATGAAAATGATACTATAGATTCATTGGCAACTAACCCAGGAGCTTATGAGTGGGTTGCAGATGATGACAGATTATCTGATTTGGAAGATATGGTTGGCGAAAATGTAGTAGTCTATATTGGTAAATACTATGAAGAAACTGAAGGATGGAATTACGGACGTCACGTCACAACTGCTGTTAACACAGGAGATGATGATTATTACGTAGTAACTGTAGAACCATGGGCATCAAGAACAGCAGGCTATAAATATTATGTTGAACTTATCAATCAGTTTGGTGATGATATAACATATGAATTTACTGAAGATGAAACTGAATTTAATGGAGCAGAAGAAGATTTATCTGTGAGTGCAACTATGAATAATGTTACTGCTATGTTACCGCAAGGTACTTTGGTAGATGTTGAATTCAACAGTGATGGAACAATCTCAGCTATCGATGTAGTTGAAGAAATTGATAATTCAGAAACTTTTGACTACAAAGATATCGATGACGATTACGACAGAATAAAAATTGGTGGAAAAATATACTATGTAAGCGATGAAACAGTATTTTATGGTGTTGCTGTAAATGATTTAGATACTATGAAATTTGTTGATGCAGATGCTTATACTTGGGCAGATATAGCTGATATTAATTCAGGATCATTTAAAGCTGTTTCAAGCAGTGATGATAATGAATTAGAAGCCATGGTATTCTACTATGAAGATTCAGAAGATTTTGCTTTAGGCAAAAATGACTATGGTTATGTATTAAAACGTGAAATTAGAAAAGAAGGATTGTATGTATTCATGGCTGTAGAAGATGAAATTGTTGAATACTATGCAGGTGATTTAAGTAAATCAACTCAAAACAGCTTACAAGAAAAAGTTCTTGTTAACTTTACTGCAAGCGGAAATGATTTAGATAAGGCAAATAAAGTAGATAGAACAATATTCTATGCTGATGCTGATGAAATGACAAACAACATGTTTAAAGTAGTTGCAGGGGTTGAAGTAACAACAGGTTCAAGCATTAAGGCTGCAACAGTTGATAAAAATGACATTAAATTAGATGATGTAGTAATTGCAAAATGGAATACAACTGATGGAAAACTTGATAATATAGCAGAAGGATACAAAGCTTCAGACTTTAGTTTTGAATTTGACAAGTTTGAAATAGTAAGTGGTGGAGTTGACACTAAGAACGGAATTATCGAAGTTATGGCAGTGGGAACTGATGAAGACGAAGATATGACTTGGTTCGTAGATGTTGACAAATATGGCAACGAATCATTCTACTACGATGTTGATATATCACACAGAAATCTTGAAAACAAGATATTATCTCTTGGAGATTTAACTGATGGAGATATGCTTCACATCTATGATGTACCTGAAGAAACAGTTACTGAATATATCTCAGTATACGACAGATAAAATTATTAAAAAACCTGCCGATGAAAGTCGGCAGATTTTTTTAAAATATATGTAAGTTAGTACTTACAAAGCTTAAAATGAGGTGATTACATTGATTAAAAATATAATAGTATTACTGACAGCAATGCTTATATTAACATTTAGCATCACTTATGCTGAGGAGCAGTCTCAAAATAAGATATACAATCTTTCTATGGAGGAAGCTGTAGAGCTTGGGTTAAAAAACAATGAAGCCTTAAAAATTGCTCAGCTTGATATTGAAAAAAATCAAGTCATTTCCAAAAAAGCTTCATTATTATGGTCAAAAGCTCCCGAAAATTCCATGATTGAAACTAAACTGTTGTCAAAGGGATATTACAAAAGACAATCTGAGATGGCTGTTAAACTGTCGAGAAAAAGCAAAGAATTAATAGAGCAAAAAATAGAGCTTGGAATTAAGAACGGCTATTATGAAATTAGCAGAAGTATAAAAGACATTGAAGTAAAAGAAGAAAATGTCTTACGTTTTCAGGAGCAACAAAGAATTGCAGAGGTAAAATTTAAGATTGGCACAGGCATAAAACAGGAAGTTTTAACAGCACAGGCAGCAGTTGAGGAAGCTAAATTAGCATTATCAAATGCTAAGGATGATTTAACATACAAAAAAATGGAATTTAACAAGCTATTAGGACTTCCATTTGATATAAAAGTAAATTTAACTGACGATGTTATAAATAAAATGAGCTTGAAGATGTCATATAACATCGATTTAACAGATAAAGTTTCAGAAGCACAAAAAAACAGAATTGAAGTAATTCAAGCTCAGGAAAACACTGAAGTTTCAAGATTGTATTTTGATATAGTTTCAAATTACAGCGCAGAAAACACATATGATTACAGAGCAGCAAATTTTGAAAAAGAAAAAGCTATTAATGAATTAAGTGATGCAATGCAAAGTGTTGAGCTAAGTGTCAATAATGCTTATTTAAATATGCAAAAAGCTTCTAGGGCTGTAGGTGTTTATGAAAAAAATATAGCAAGTCTTGAAGAAGCATACAGATTGTCACAACTTTCCTACGAAGCAGGAGTTGGAATTCAAATGGATGTGTTAAATGCTCAAAATATGCTTTATAATGCAGAATTGTCATATGTTCAGTCTCTCCACAACTATAATCTGGCTAAGCTAAGTTTTGAAGCATCATATGGAATCGGTTATTAGAAATGATGGTCCAGCTATGAAAGAAGAAGATACAAGAGAAAGAATTTTAAATGCAGCTAGAGAGGTGTTTTCTAAAAAAGGATATGCCGGTTCTACTACAAAAGAAATTTCTTCTTTTGCAGAAGTGGCAGAAATAACATTGTTCAGGCACTTTGAAACAAAGAATAACCTGTTTTGTGAGACTATATCTAAATTCATTGTCAAACCAATGTTAAACTTCAACTCATCAAAAACTAAGCTAAATTCAGAGCAGGTTATTGAGAAAATCATAGAAGAAAGAACAAGCACATTGAGAAAAAACAGAGATTTATTTATTTGTACCATATATGAAGCTCAATTTAATGATGAAATAAAAAATATGCTAAAAAGCATATTTTCAAAAGTTTTTGATGAACTTATGCATTATATGAGAGACGGGTATATGAAGTCTGGCGAAAAAACAATTGAGTATATGGCACAAATTATATTGTCAACTATTGTGGGTTTAATTATTTTTGAATCTCTAACAGGCAGCGATACCTTCAAAGATACAATTAAGTTATATGAAACAATTAAAACATTAGTATAGTAAGATTGGAGATCATCTATGAATAAAAAAAAGCTTATATTGATTGTTATATTTTCATTAGTAATTTTAGCTGCAGTTGTTAAAAACATCAACTCAGCTTCAGGCAGCAAAGAAAGCGCCGCAAAAAATTCAGATCTTGGTATTCCCATAAAACTTGAAACTGTTGTCAAAGGCAATCTGACAGAAACAATAAACTATGTAGGTACAATTGAACCTAAAAGCTCTACAACCATATCACCTTCCATAGCAGGGCAGATCGTTCAAGTCTATGTTGAAGAAGGAAGTATTGTCAAATATGGAGATTTATTGATAAAAATTGATGACAGCCAACTAAAAGCAAGTCTTGAAACAGTACAAAAGAAACTTGAAACATTAAAAACAAATTATAATTATCTAGTCAATGAAATAAATGATTTTTATGAAACAAATCCGCTTCTTAAACAACTTGAAACAGCTCAGTCAAATTATGAATATTTGAAAAGCGAAAAAAGTAATTATGAAGGTTTGTATGAAGAAGGAGCAATTCCTAAAACAACATTTGACAAATTAGTGCAAGAAACAAACAATGCTTATCTTAAATTAGAGGAACTAAAAGCAACAACCCAAAATTCTTATGAAAACTTAGTTCATGAAAAAGACATGGCATTAAAGCAAATGGAAGAATTAAATTCATCAATAAATGAACTTAATGTAAAAATTGAAGACACAGTTATTAAGGCGCCAATAAGCGGTGTGGTTAAAATGATTGAAGGAGACGTGGGGGATTTGGCTGTAGTTGGAAAACCCTTAGTTGCCATTGATGACAATAAAGAATTGATAGTTAAGGTTAATGTATCTGAACGTGACATTAACAGAATATTTGTTGGCAGCAAAGGTGACTTAAAAATAAACGGTTTAGAAGGTGAAATAACTACAGCAGTAAGTAAAATTGTTCCTAATGTAAATCCCAACACGAGGATCGGACTAATAGAATTAGGTCCTATTCAAAATGAAAAATCATACATGCTGTTTTCAGGTAACAGCGCAGAGGTTAAAATTATTGCAAACGAAGCGAAAGATAAATTAATTATACCAAAAAATTCTATAAAAAATTTAAACAACAAGAATATAGTCTATTTGTATATGGACGGCATAGTTAAAGAAACTGAAATAACAACAGGCATTACTATGGGGGAGAGTACTGAAGTAACTAAGGGGCTTAAAGGAGGAGATAAAATAGCAATCACAAATTTATCCAAACTTTATGAAAATGCAGTTGTTTATGTTTTTAAAGGAGAAGAATAATGAATATAGGCAGATTTTCAATTAAAAACAAATATTTCATATTATCTGTTGCTATAGCAATAGTGATTTTTGGAATATATTCAAGGATTTCATTAAAGACACAATTGTCTCCAGATACTAACGCCCCTACAGTAACCGTAATTACTCAGTATCCAGGCGCTTCTTCTCAAGATGTTGTCAAAGATGTTGTTGAGCCAATGGAAGATGAATTTGGAAAGCTGGAGGGTATTTCCAATATAAAATCCACAAGTCAGGATAACATTGCAGTTATAACGCTGGAGTTCAGCTATGCAACAAATATTGACGAGGCAGCAATTGACATACAAAATGCTATCAGTAGAATAAGAAACAAATTGCCTTCAAATATGGGTGAGCCGAAGGTATTAAAATTCAGTACTTCAGATAAGCCGGTTTTAACATTGAGCTTAAACAGTAATTCAGTTGACTTAAGAACAGTAAGACAAATAGCTGAAGATGAAATAGGTTTTAGTTTGCAACTTTTAGATGGAATTGCTTCAGTTGATATTTTTGGCGGATACAAATCCTTGGTTAAGGTTAATGTGGATAAAAACAGACTTAATTCTTACGGACTTACTTTAGAACAAGTATCTTCCTTACTTGCCCAAAATAATATTAAGGCACCTGGAGGAAAATTAACAGATGCCAATAAGGAAGTATTAATAAGAATTGAAGAAGATTTAAAAACCACTAATGATATTGAAAACATAAGAATTCCGTTGAAGGATGGAAATGCAATTTATTTAAAAGATATAGCAGAAGTAGAATTTACTACAGAAGATTTGGAAAGCAATTACAGATACAACGGAAATGAAGGTATTGCGCTATTAGTATTAAAAAGAAGTGATGCCAATACAGTGGAAGTTGTTGAGGACATCATAAAAGAAGTTGAAGTATTAAAAGATAAATATCCTTTTATTCAATTTGAAATCGCACAAGATGACTCGATTTTTACTAATCAGATGGTTGACAATATGTCATCTAGTGTATTAATGTCAATGGTTTTTACAATAATACTTATAATGCTTTTTATATCCAATGTCAGCCAGTCGTTGGTAGTCTCCATGTCAATGCCGCTGGTATTTTTAACTACGTTGGCCCTTATGAAGTTTTTCGATATGAAGTTAGATATGGTTACTTTGTCAGCGTTAATTCTCAGCATAGGATTTGTTGTTGATGCATCCATAGTAGTTGTTGAAAATATCGTATCTCATAGGAATCAAAATAAAGATATAATTGCTGCTGCCATTGATGGAACTAATGAAATAGCGATGGCTAATATAGCAGGTGCAACAACAACATTGGTTGTTTTAATACCTCTTTTGTTCATAGAAGGTTTTGTAGGGGAAATTTTTAGACCTCTTTCTTTAACAGTAATATTTGCAATAGGTTCCTCTATATTGATTTCATTATTAATTATACCGTTGTTTACGGTAATGCTCAGTAAATTTGAATTTGCAAAAGCTGAAAAATTAATTGATAAGATTTCATTACCGTGGAACAAATTGATGGCTAAATTAAGTGAATTTTATATAAGTGTATTGAAATTAGCTTTGAAAAACAAAGTAAAAACCATATTAATTGCCTTGGTTCTTCTTGTTTTAAGCGGTAGATTTTTAGCTAATAACGGAATGGAAATGCTTCCTCAATTTGACAGCGGAAAAACATTTGTATCTGTTGAAATGGAGCCAGGAACAAGAATAGAAGAAACAAGCAGGGCTGTAGAATATATTGAAAATTTTTTAGCAAAAGAAGAAATCGTTATAAATTATGATGCACAAATAGGCTATGAAAGAGATAGTAACATGCTCAGTGATTTTGGAGTAATGAGTACTAATCAAGCATTACTTACCATCAATTTGACAACTAGGATTGAAAGAGATGAAACTATATGGGAATTTCAAGAAAGGTTGAGAGATGAAATTAAAAAAATTCCAGGCATAAAAAGATATTCCGTTAAAGAACAAGGAGGAACTGCTTCATCCAGTGCTGCTGCTCCTATAGACATAAAAATAAGCGGTGCTGATCAAGAGATACTTTATAACATTGCTGACAAGCTGCAGCAAGAAATTGCTAAGGTTGAAGGAACAACTAATTTATACAAAAGCTTCAACGTGGATAACTTACAAATGAATATTATAATGAATGAATCCCGTATTCAGGAACTTGGGTTGACAAATGCTCAAGTTGCTAATCAAATATATAACTCAATGGAAGGAATTGTAGGAACTGATTTGGATATTGACGAATCTGATAATGTGGGAATTTCAGTTGAATATATGGATGAGTACAAAGAGTCAGCAGACAGTCTTTTAGACACATATATTAATGCTCCTTTGGGTGTGAAAGTTCCTTTAAGAGAATTGGCAGATATTGAGTTAAATGAAAGAGCAAATTTAATTACAAGAGAAGATTTGGAATACACAATAGACATATTGGGATACACTCATTCAAGAGCATTCAGCCATATAACAAAAGATATTAACAAGATAATAAAAAACTATCCTGTTCCAAGCGGTTACGCAATAGAACTGACGGGAGAACAGCAAAGTATGTCTGATTCAGCAAAAGACATGATGTTTCTTTTATCGTTGTCTGTAATATTGGTTTATTTGATACTTGTACCACAGTTTAAATCATTTATGCAACCTGTTACTGTTATGGCATCGATACCCTTGGTAGTAATCGGTATAGCCCCAGCCTTAGGTTTGACGGGAAAGTATATTTCTATGCCGGTTCTTTTGGGATTTATACTTCTGGTAGGTACAGTTGTAAATAATGCAATATTGCTGGTTGAGTTTATAAATGAAAGGAAAAAAGAAGGAATTGAACTTAATGAAGCCATAACCCAAGCAGTTAAATCAAGATTCAGACCAATTATGATGACTGCTCTGTCAGATATAACAGGTATGATTCCTTTGGCTGCGCAATTGGCACTGGGTTCGGAGAGGTTTTCACCTCTGGCTATTGCAGTTATAGGAGGTATGACTGCCTCAACATTCTTGACAATGGTTATTATTCCAGTTATCTATGCATCATTTGAAGGAACAATAAATAAATTTAACAAAGCTTTAGTAAATTAATTAAAACCCCCTAGATATAATATACTAGGGGATTTATATATCTAGAGGGTTTGAATTACTTCTAGAGGGGGACTCTAGTTAGCAGCTTCATATTCTTTTAAAACATTCAGCGTAGCTGAATTTAATGTCTTGCCCAACATTTTTACAATTTCTTCAGGGTTTTCTTTCATGCCATTGTTTGCCCATTGGACTATGACTGATGTTAATGTAATTGTCTGCAAATTAGCTAAAAAATTAATTTTTTCTTCAGGGATATCTGATTTGGAAGATACTTTAGATATTTTACTTTTACAGAATTCATATAAATCTAGATAAAGGGCTTGTTCGAAATGTTCTCTGCCAACAGATTGAATTGTATAGGAAAACATAGATTTATTCTCACGAATATAGCTTAAAATATTATTGATAACTTTTTCCCAACTGTTATTTTTAGAATCATTTAAAAAGTGACCTATTTCATTTTTATATGTCCAATCTAATAATTCATAAATATCCTGGAAGTGGTAATAAAAAGTCTGTCTGGTTAATTTGCAATCATTGACAATGTCTTTTACGGTTATTTTATTTAGAGGTCTTTTACTTAGTAATTTTTTTAAAGAATTGCTAAGCAATATCTTAGTCATTTCCGTCATAATAGAATGTGCCATATTATCCTCCTCATATAGTCAAGCTTTTTTCCTTGAAAAATCAAGGTTTTTTGTTTCTTTATCTCAGATAAATGGCCATAGTCATGGATATTTCTTGTATCGAGTACTAAAATAGTGGTATTAGGGTACACGAAGTAAAACGTCTTTGTTTTTCGCTTTACATGGCCTTGTGTATACCCATCCCTCTATGGCAGCTAACCTCCTGTATCCACCAGGATCTCCATCCGTTTCCGCATGCGTCCTAACTACCTTCGTCCTGCCTATCCATAACCAGGGTGTCAGCTTAGCTCCTTAACAGGGTCTATGCCCTATGGAAAATATTCCTGCCGACTACTGGCTCATTCTTTGTTTTGATTACTGATTTTGCTCCTACAACAGCGTTGTTTCCAACGGACGTTTTCCTGTTGCTTTCTGTTTATTGTATAGCCACATTTGTGGCAGTTTCCAGCTTAACCTCTTGTTTACTATTTATCGTGGCTGGATTTAATTGTCAAGGGCTTGCCGCTTTAGCGGTACTAACGTACCCTTGATAATTAAATTCAACCGCGATATCTTTCAACAGAGGTTTAAGCTTATTGCTTTACTTTTTATGCTGCCTGTGCTGATATCGGTGGTCTCTTGATGTCTCCAAGCATTTTTACAGGATCATAGCTGACTCCTGTTGTTAGAATCTTGTAAATCACCCTAAGCAACTTACAGGCAACTGCAATCAGCGACTGCATCTTCTTCAATGGATTATTCTGTCTGGTCGTATAATAATGGTGCAGTTCCCTGAACTCTTTATTTTTTCCAACTAATGACATTGCAACCTCAAACAGCAGATATCTCAGTCTCTTGCGACCACGTCTGCTTATCGTTGTCTCGCCCTTATGTTTTCCAGAACTGTTCTCCACCAGTGCATATCCTGCTAGCTTCTGTATCTGTTTTGGGTTATCAAAACGTCTTATGTCACCCACTTCAGCTATAAATCCAGATACGGTCTTACTTCCAATACCTTTAATTTCCAGCAACTTATCTGTGTATGAAATTCCACTCATCAAGTCTTCTATTAGAGCCATTAGTTCATTGACTCTTTTACTATAAACCTCATAATCACTGAGCAGATTTTTTATTTCCATACGTGCTGCTGTCAAACCTTCCTGACTGCCAATGCTATGCTCTGCAGCTGCTACCAAGGTCTTTGCCCTCTTTCGTCCAGCGCCTCTCAGCTTTGCGTCCCGCCAGATTTTGTTCACTCCTTCCACACCTAACGCTGCAATGTCTGCTGGCAATGGTGCCTGTGCTAAAATCATCAATCCGCTTTTTGCATCTTTCTTCCCATAAACGTCTTTATACTCTGGAAAGTAAATGCTGAACCATCTTGCAATCCTATTAAGAACTCTTGTAAGTTCCTCCTGCGCCTGAAATCTCAGGTTTGAAGCCGTCCTAAGCTCTGCATAGACACCTTCCGGAAGGTAAGGGTAAGAGAATCGCCCCTCATTGATTAGTCCTGCGATTACTTTCGGATCCTTGCGATCAGTCTTTGTTGGATTGTTATCATCTAGTTCTTTGGATTTCTTTACGTGATGAGGATTGACAAGCACCGGTCTCATGCCGTTGTCCTGTAGGAACTTTCCTAGTGCAAACCAGTAGTGTCCTGTTGGCTCCATCCCTGGAAGTACAGCCTGTTTCTCATGCTTTTCTCCCAGTTCATGCATCCATGCCAAAAAACTGTTAAATCCAGCTTCTGTATTACTGAATGAGAAGGCCTTCTTTGAGTACTCATAACCTCTCCAGTCAAAAGCTCTGGCATAGTGTAGTTCACTTCCGACATCAATACCAACCACTAAAGTTTTTTCTGTAATAGTTCCTAATTTTGCGTTCTGTGTGTTATAATTCATTTCTAGATACCTCTCTGTTTAATAAGATTTTTTACTAACCGGCAAAGTCAGTAATCTTATTGTACACTGAGGTATTTTTTTCTCAACCTTCTTTCTTGGAATTCCTTATATTTGAATTATACAGGAAGCTCCTTAACTTTTGTATTTTTACATATCTATAAGTATGTATCCCTTGCCTCTAATTGTTTTTAAATATTCGTTGTCAGGATCAATTTTATTTCGCAGTCTTTTGATTGCTACTCTAAGCATTCCGGCATTAGCATATGCTATGCCCCAAACACAGTTTATAATTTGTTCATTTGTTAAAATTTTTCCTTTATTATCTATGAAAAGCTTAAGCATTTTATATTCTCTGGGAGATAAATCAATTTTCATTCCATCTTTATATACTTCCGTACTGTCAATATTTATTGCCAAAGAGGCATAATTTATAATATTTAACTTTTTTCTTATCTTTATTTCATTGTTTTTTAATTTTTCTATAAATTCTTCAATGGAAATTTGCTTATAAGTATTATCCTTGTGGGATATTTCGAATATTACAATATTATCTTTTATTTTATTTAAATTTTCAGGTGCTGCACTTTCCACATAAATCCCCTCATTAAACTTTTAAATTATGTTCTTTAAAATCATAATAGCGAGACTATGTTTAAGTACTAGCTTATTCATAGCATCGCTATTAAGTCCCCTTAAACATTTTCATAGGAGTTTTGGGGAATTAAAGAATGTTATACTTTATAAGTATTATCTGTCTAAAGTATATATTTTTAGTCAAAATTCTACAATAGACAATGATTTAGAAATGTAAGTGATTCTTACAAAAGTGAATATTTGTAAACTTAATTTTCTATATGAAGCTTACTAAGCAAATCTATATCTTTAATGAAGATGAATTTTGCATTGAAGTCTATTAAGCCGTCTTTTCTCATTTTATTTAACTCGCGGGAGAGAGATGAACGCTGGACACCAATTTTTTCGGCTAAATCCTTCTTAGTCATGTTTAATTTGATTTTTGTGCTGTCTTGAGCGTAGTATTCAAACAATAAATATTCAATAATACACTGTCTTAAGGTTTTCATTGTTAAAGATTTTATTTTGTCAGACAATATTAGTGCTTTACTAGATAGGGAATGTAGAAAAGAAATTAAAAAACATTCATTACTTTGACATAGTTTTAAGATAAGTTCTTTTTTTATGTTTAATATTGTCACATCATTTTTTGCAAATACCGTCATAGGATATTTGTTATCTATGGAGAAAACTAGGCTTTCACCTATGACGTCACCACTCATAAAATCGTTTATGGTCAGAACGTTCCCCTCTGAATTTATTTTTTGTACAGAAACGATTCCTTCCAAAATAATATCTAGGCTTTTACATTTTTCATTTTGCATATATATTATGGAATTTTTATTATAATTTTTTATATTATAATTGTTATTACTAAGGACACTTTCTAATTCATCTTCAGACAAACACTTAAATAAATCCATATTTTTAATTAATTTTATATAGTTTTTCATTATTTCACCTTTCCTATGGTTAGAATCACAATATTATAATTATAGTTTAATAATAATTTTAAAAAAGTTACCGTGGTAACTGTTTTTATTATTAACATATATTATATTTTTAAAATAACAACTAATCAATATAAGCGGAGGAAAAAATGATAAAAATATTAAATCATATTAAAGGAAAAGGAAAATTAATAATTATGCCTGCTGTTATAATTCTTGTGCTTATTTCAATTTATATTTTTAATGGCTTGCAAAAAAACGACTCAGCAATTGTATATGCCGATGGAGGCACATATATTGAATCTTCAGGTGTTGTAAAGAATGGTTCCATATCCTTAAGCAGTGAAATTACTGGTACAGTAATAGAAAACAAGGTAAAAGAAGGCGACAATATAAAAAAAGGTGCTGTAATAGCAGTTATAGATAATACAGCCTTAAAAAATCAATATGATCAAGCTTTAACAAATTTCCAAATAACAGAAAAAAACATAGAGGCGCTTGAAAATAGCATAAGCAGCTTGTCTTTGCAAAATACTGACGTTATTCAACAAGCTCATAATGCTTATTTAGTATCAGAGGCAGAATATCAAAAAGTGATGGATGGAGCTAGCGCAGATGAAATAAAACAAGCAGAAGAGGTTGTTAATCAAGCGAAAACAAATTTCGACTTTATGAAGACAAATTTAGAGAGAAGTACTGAACTATTTGAGCAGCAGATAATTTCTCAAAGTAAGTACGATGAGGCATTAAAAAGCTATAATGTCAGTGAAGCACAATACAATGCTGCAGTTTCACAGCTGAATTTAATAAAATCCGGACCGACAAAAAATACTATTAATGCCGCTGAAAACAAAATGCTGCAGGCAAAAGCAGGATACGAACTAGCAATTTCCAATGGTAATACCCAGCTCAGTCAGTTACAAGGTCAACTAGAAATAGCTAAGGTACAACTAGAACAATCAAAAAATATTGTAGAACAAACTAAAAGAGAATTAGATAAATTAACAATAAAATCACCAATTGACGGAATTGTTAATTCGCTGTTAATAAAAAATGGTGAATTTGTTTCCATGGGTAAGCTAATAGCTGAAATATATAATCCTGAAAATGTTGAAATAAAGGCATATGTATCTGAAGCAAATATAGGACATATCATAGTTGGTCAAGATGCTAACATATTTATTGATTCTCATAATGAGAAGGCTTACCATGGGAAGGTAACAAGAATAAATAATACAGCAGAATTTACGCCTAAGAATATTCAAACTAAAGAAGAAAGAGTAAATACAGTGTTTGAAGTTACAGTTGAGGCTTTAGATTCCAAAGGGGCGATAAAGCCAGGCATGCCAGTGGATGTAAACATAAAGATAGATTAATAAAGGAGCAAATAATGGAATATGATATTCAAATATTTTCTCTCACAAAAAAATTTGAGAATATTACTGCCGTAGATGATTTAAATATACAGGTTAAAAAAAACACGATTTTTGGGTTAGTGGGACCAGATGGAGCAGGCAAGACAACTACAATGAGGATGTTGTGCTCTTTATTAACTCCAGACAGCGGAACAGCTCAAATAGGCAAATATGATATTTTAAAAGAAAGTGAAGTAATAAAACAACACATTGGATATATGCCTCAAAAGTTCAGTTTATACGGGGACCTTACTGTTCTAGAAAACCTTGAATTTTATGCAGAAGTATATCAAATACCAAAGAAGGAAAGAAAAGAGAAAATTGAATTTTTATTGTCATTCAGTAATCTTACAAAGCACTCATATAAATTAGCAGACCAACTTTCAGGAGGAATGAAACAGAAATTGGCATTGTCATGCAATTTGATTCATACTCCCAAATACCTGCTGCTTGATGAGCCTACTATTGGTGTTGATCCAGTGGCAAGAAGAGAATTTTGGAAAATACTTTTCGAACTGAGAGAACAAGGCACAACTATATTTGTCAGTACACCTTACATGGATGAAGCTGAAAGATGTGATGAGGTGGGGCTTATGGATAAAGGCAGAATAATAAAGACGGATACTCCTTCCAACATTATCAACAATTTTGATAAACACATTGTAAGTGTTTGTTCTGATGAAAATCACGTTGCTAGAAACTTAGCTCAAAAAGAAGAATACGTCTTGGATGCATATATGTTGGGCGAAGAACTTCATATTGCAGTGGAAGATTTTGATTATGCTTCTAAGAAATTAAAAGAAAAGTTCAAAAACAAAATTGTAGTAAATTCTATAAAGGAAGTAGCTCCATCTTTGGAAGATGTTTTTGTCAATATTATTAAAAGTGAAAAGAATTGAGGACGTTATGGAAAATGTTATAGTAATAAATAATTTAACTAAAAAATTTGGTGACTTTACAGCTGTTAACAATGTGAGCTTTAATGTAAAAAAGGGAGATGTGTATGGATTTTTAGGTCCAAATGGCTCCGGCAAAACAACTGTAATAAGAATGATTATGGGATTATTAACTCCCACTTTGGGAACAGGAAAGGTTTTAGGATTTGATGTTTCAACTGAAAATGAAAAAATCAGGTCACACATTGGTTATATGTCCCAAAAATTTAGCCTTTATGAAGACTTAACCGTAGAAGAAAATCTTGATTTTTATGCCGGTGTTTACAATGTACCAAAAAATAAAATAAAAGATAAGAAAAAAGAAATATTGGAAATGGCTGATTTGGTAGGAAAAGAACATATGATTACATCGAATTTGTCAGGGGGATGGAAGCAAAGACTTGCGCTTGGATGTTCTATTATCCATGAGCCTGAAATATTATTGTTAGATGAACCAACAGGTGGGGTTGATCCCATAGCCAGAAGACAATTTTGGGACGTAATATATGATTTATCTAAAAAAGGTGTAACCATATTAGTTACTACGCATTACATGGACGAAGCAGAACACTGTAATTTTATAGGGTTCTTGTATTATGGAAACATATTGTCATTAGATACGCCAAATGCCATGAAAGAAAAAGTAATCCATGGTGACATAGTAGAAATTAAAGTTAATAATACATTAAAATCAATAGAATTATTGAAAACTAAAGAAAATGTCAAAGATGCCTCTGTCTATGGCGCAGGAATTCATGTCTTGACAGAGCCAAATTTGGATTTAAATGAATTGAAAGTATTTTTAATAAAAAATAACGTGGATGTTTACGGAATAAAAAAGGTAAAACCTACATTAGAAGATGTCTTTGTTTTTCTTGTAGAAAAGGAAAACAGCAAAATAAATTAACATGGAAGTGAGTATATGAATTATAAAAGAGTTCTGTCCATAATAAGAAAAGAATTTTTTCAAATAAAAAGAGACAAAAGAACTATAGCAATAATAATTTTAATGCCTATCATGGAATTATTGCTATTTGGTTATGCAGCATCTACAAGCGTTGACCACATTCCAACAGTTGTATATAACAATGATATAGGAGGTGAAAGCAGTGAGCTATTAGACAGCTTTGTAAATTCACAGTATTTCGATCTGGATTACAATGCAAATAGTATACAAGAAATTGAAGAATATATTGACAACGGAGATGCAAAAGCTGGAATTGTTATTCCACCTGAATATTCTCAAGATTTAAAAAATGGAAAGACTGCGCAAATTCAGCTCATAGTTGATGGTTCCGACCCTACAACGGCTCAAACCATATTATCAAGCGCTGGAGGAGTAGTTCAAGCAATGTCTGTTGAGATTATACAAGAAACAAGAGGGATTTCCATGCCCCAGGTTTTAGACTTAAGAAGCAGGGTTTGGTATAATCCTGATATGAGCAGCATTAACTTTAACATTCCTGGGCTGATTGGAGTAATATTGCAAACTGTAACTTTAATGCTTACATCTTTTTCAATAGTAAGAGAAAGAGAAAGAGGAACTATGGAACAGCTTATTGTTACACCTATAACTAAAATGGAGTTAATGGTAGGAAAAATTGTGCCCTATGTAATAATAGGATTTGTGGATATAGTTCTTGCACTGGCTTTAAGTGTGTTTTGGTTTAAGGTAACTATTGCAGGGAGTATTACATTGCTTTTATTATTTTCTGTTATATTTTTGTTTGGTTCTCTTGGCGTGGGACTTGTTATATCAACAGTATCAAAAAGTCAGCTTCAAGCAATGCAGCTTTCAATGTTTATGATAATGCCAAACATATTGCTTTCTGGATATATGTTTCCAATTGAGGCAATGCCTGAATTTATCGGTAAAATAAGCACAGTGTTGCCATTGACATATTTTATAGAGGTGCTAAGAGGTATAATATTAAAAGGAAATGGATTTGCACAGTTGTTTGATGAATTTATTATCTTGACCCTATTTGGTTTAGGATTTTTGATGCTTGCAACTGTAAAGTTTAAAAAGAAAATTGAATAATAGGAGGATTTTATGGCGTCAACAATAGCATTATACGTAATAGCCACAATAGCTTTAACCATATCTTTTATGAAAGATAAGAAGAATACAAAAATTGCACTGAAAAAAGCATGGAAGTCATTTGAAAATATCTTGCCTCAATTCCTTTCCATATTAATATTAATTGGAATAATATTGGCGATAATGACTCCGGAACAAATCTCTCATATTATCGGAAAAGAGTCAGGATGGATGGGTGTAATTCTTGCATCCATAGTAGGAGCAATAACGCTTGTACCTGGTTTTATAGCATTTCCATTAGCAGCAGCTTTGATAAAAAGCGGTGCCGGATATATGCAGATTGCAGCATTTATCTCAACTTTAATGATGGTTGGAGTTGTGACCATTCCTCTGGAAATGAAATTTTTAGGAAAAAAAGCAGCAATAATCAGAAATATAGAGGCGTATATTTTTTCTTTGATAGTAGCTTTGATAATGGGGGTGTTTTTATAATGGATAAATTAATTAATGTAATCAAAAGATATAAAATATTTATTTTACTCATGTTAGCAAATGCATTAATAGTTGTTTTGTATCCCGAAACAGGAATGCGTTCAGTTGAAATTACAATTAACAGCACCATGGAAATGCTATCTATCTTACCTCCCATATTTATTTTGCTGGGGCTTTTAGATGTGTGGGTTGAAAGGGAAACAATGATGAAATATATGGGTGAAAAATCGGGGATTATAGGAGTACTTATTGCATTTTTATTAGGCTCAGCTGCTGCTGGTCCTTTATATGCAGCTTTTCCTGTAGCAATGGTTCTTCTTAAAAAAGGAAGTAAGTTTTCTTATGTATTGATTATGATTGGTGCCTGGTCCACAACCAAAATACCTCTTTTGTTGTTTGAAGCTTCATCAATGGGATTAAAATTTACAGTTTTAAGATTTGCTTTAAACTTTATAGGAATTGGAGTAATTGCTTATACAACTGAAAAATTGTTGTCTAAAGAAGAAAAAGATAAAATATATGATAAGGCTTCCTTAATGGAGTAAATATTACAATCATGTAAGAAATAGGGGGAGAATAAATTGGAAGAAAATAAAAATAAGTATAATTTAGCAAAAATAATGTTAAGGATTGTGCTTGTGTCAATAGAGTAGACACAAAAAGTTTAACTTTTTTGACACCGATCAGGCCGCATCATGAGCAGCCTGTGGAGTCATATAATTTATAGAACCATGAATCCTTTTACGATTGTACCAGGATTCAATGTATTCAAATATTACTTTGCGAGCAACATTGAAATCAAAATATTAGTGATGGTTTACTTCTTCCTTTTTAAGTATGTAATGGAAGGATTCAATACACGCATTATCATAGGGGTTATCTTTCCTACTAAAGGAATGAGTGATTTCTTTTGAGGATAAATAATCCTCAAATAAACGGGCTTGTGTACTGTGTACCTAAGTCGCTGTGCATATGTATTTATCAACCGAAAATTATCTTTATCTTTAAGCACAAACCTATAAAGCGAATATTTATTATAGCAAAAAAAATGAGTTTTGTTGTATTTGCAACATATTTTTGCAAAAGTTAACAGTATAATAAATGTACGATTTGTAGTATTAAATTCTAAATTTTGAAACAATAATTGAGTTGGAGGTGTTAAATATTGATTGAACAGATATTTGAACTGGCTAGAGGCAATGAAGAAGCTGTTGAGAAAGTTGTATTTGACGAAAATATACATTATCTTCACATGATTTTTAATAAAGATGAAGGGCTTCCTGAACATTTTTCTAATTCAAACGTTTATATGACAGTTATTAGAGGAAAACTTTCAATAGGACTTAATGATCAGGATATCCATGAGTATGAGGCAGGTACTTTATTAAAAATACCGTTTCAAACGAAGATGAATGTGAAAAATTTGCATCATGAAACATTGGAGCTTATTGTTGTAAAAGCACCAGCTCCCAAAATGTAAAAATATGAAAGGGTGAATGAGATGAAAGCAGAAATTGATAGAGAAGGTTGTATTTCCTGTGGTCTTTGTGTGTCTATGTGTCCAGAAGTATTTCGTATGGGTGATGATGGTCCGGCTGAAGTTTATGTTGATCCTATACCATCAGATGCAGAGAATTCAGCATTAGAAGCAAGAGACGGTTGTCCTGTATCTGTAATAACAGTTGAATAACAATGTAATAATTAATATGTATTGCCTCATCATAAAATTCATTGATGAGGTTATATTTATAATGAGAGTAAATAATATTTAGGTGTATTAGAGGTGTACAGGATTAAAAACAATTCGGAAATTTTTATATGAAAAAAGATTATTATCCTAATAAAAACTGAACTCCGCAGCATTTTTGCGGGGTTTTGATATTTTATAATATATTTTATTCATTCTGGAAATAATATAACTATCCCAAAATATTAGGAGGTTTAATTATGGAAAATTCAATGTTTTGTTATCAGTGTGAGCAAACATTAGGTGGAAAAGGTTGTGTGAAGTCAGGAGTATGTGGAAAAAATCCAATTGTTGCCAATTTGCAGGATGTATTGATTCACGAATTAAAAGGTATCGGATTCTATGGTCAAAAAAATTTAGAAAAAGGGCTAAAGATTAGGAGATGCAGTTAAAAATGGTGGAATTAAACATTTCTTCTTAATTGGAGGTTGTGATGGGGCAAGACCAGGCAGAAATTACTACACAGAATTTGCAGAAAAAACTCCAAAAGATACTATTATTTTAACTTTAGCCTGTGGTAAATTTCGTTTCAATAAACTTGATTTAGGAACGGTAGCAGGTTTCCCAAGAATACTTGATTGTGGTCAATGTAGTGATTCATATTCAGCTATTAAGGTTGCAGTTGCATTAGCAGAAGCATTTAACTGTGGAGTAAATGAATTACCACTTTCCTTAGTTCTTTCTTGGTATGAACAAAAAGCAGTTGGAATACTTCTTGCTTTATTATCCTTAGGAATTAAGGACATCCGTCTTGGACCAACACTACCAGCATTTATTACACCCAATATACTGCAAGTATTAGTTGACAAATTTGATTTAAAACCTATTTCAACACCGGAACAAGAGAAGAAATTTTAGGACAATAACAATAATTAATATTATGGTTTGAAATTGTCGTATAAAGGGAAATAATAACAATAAATTATTAGTTAACTAGGGAGCTTTAAAAAGTCATTAGTTTATTTTATAGGCTAATGATTTTCTGAGGCTTTTTTGATTCTGTATTTATATTATATGCTAAATTGATTCGACAGCCCATATTTTTATAAAAATTTGTAGATTAGTTCTATATTGTTGCTTTTGCAACATACTTATGCAAAATTTAGCAGTATAATGGATATGAATAAATTTGTAATTCTAATTTCTAAAATTTTAATAATAAAAGGAGGATTTCAAATGAGTATGTTTTGTTATCAATGTCAAGAAACAGCAAAAAACACAGGTTGTACAGTGAAAGGTGTTTGCGGAAAGAATGAAGAGGTTGCAAAGCTTCAGGACCTTCTGATATACACACTTAAAGGCATTTCGGATATTGTTGTAAAAGGAAAGGTTGATGTACATAATTTGGACAAGACTAATTATGAGGTTCTAAGCAGCTTGTTTATGACTATTACCAACGCAAACTTTGATGATGATCATATTGATGCACAAATCAGTAAAATGATTAAGCTAAGAGATGAACTAAAAAATTCTGTTAACCTTAACGATTTCCACGATGCATCAACATTCACGGTGGATTCAAGAGGAGCTATGCTTGAAAAAGCAACATCCGTGGGTGTTCTTTCAACAGAGAATGAAGACATTCGTTCCTTGCATGAAATGATTATTTATGGACTTAAAGGTATGGCGGCTTACGGCGAACACGCAAAGAATATTGGAAAAGAGGATTTAGACATTAATGCTTTTATTTACGAAGCATTGGCAGCAACACTAGACGATTCTCTTACAGCTGAGGATCTTGTGGCATTAACACTGAAGACGGGAGAATATGGTGTTAAGGTTATGGCTTTGTTGGATGAGGCACATACAACGAGATTTGGGAATCCTGAGATTACCGAGGTTAATATCGGGGTGCGAAATAATCCTGCCATTCTTATTTCAGGTCATGATTTAACTGATTTAGAGCAACTTCTTGAGCAGACTAAGGGTACTGGTGTTGACGTATATACCCATAGTGAGATGCTTCCTGCACATTATTACCCTGCTTTCAAAAAATATGACAACTTTGCTGGGAACTACGGAAACGCATGGTGGAAACAGCTTGACGAATTTGTATCCTTCCGTGGTCCTATTCTTTTTACAACGAACTGTATTGTTCCGCCTAGGAGCGAAGAAGTAAGGGGCAGAATCTTTACTACTGGAGCTACCGGATATCCTGGCTGCACGCATATTAAAGCCGATGAAAATGGCAAAAAAGACTTTTCAGAAATAATAGCACTTGCTAAGACACTGCCTTCGCCAGAAGAAATTGAGACAGGAAGCATTGTAGGCGGCTTTGCTCATAATCAGGTGATTGCACTTGCGGACAAAGTAGTTGAGGCCGTGAAGTCTGGCGCAATTAAAAAGTTCTTTGTTATGGCAGGGTGCGACGGAAGAATGAAGTCAAGAGAGTATTATACAGAATTTGCCAAAAATCTTCCAAAGGATACTATAATACTTACTGCGGGTTGTGCTAAATATCGCTATAACAAGTTGAATTTAGGTGATATTGGTGGAATTCCAAGAGTACTTGATGCAGGTCAGTGCAATGACTCTTATTCACTAGCAGTTATAGCACTAAAACTTAAGGAAGTTTTCGGTCTGGACGATATCAATAAGTTACCTATTGCCTTTAATATTGCTTGGTATGAACAGAAAGCAGTAATTGTCCTTTTGGCATTACTGTATTTAGGTGTGAAAAACATACATCTAGGACCAACACTACCTGGCTTCTTGTCTCCTAATGTGGCAAAGGTTTTGGTTGAGAAATTCGGTATTGCAGGTATTGGTACAGTTGAGGATGATATTAAGTTATTCATGGCATAAAATAGTAAATAAACAATATATAACTCCTGACAATCAATAGTCTTTGTCAGGAGTTGTTTTTTAAACGGAGGGATATAGCATGGATAAAAAATCTGTTTTAATAAATTAAATGACTAAATATTATGCAAGTGATGTGAAAAGAATTAATCATTTTATGAAAGTATATAGCTTTGCAAAAACAATTGGAGAGATGGAGAAGGTAGATTGCTTAAACCAAGAAGTTTTAGAAATTACAGCAATTGTTCATGATATTGGAATTAAATTAAGTGAGCAGAAATATAATTCGAGTTGAGGAAAGTATCAACAAATTGAAGGCCCTGCTTAGCAAAGGAATTACTTGAAAAGCTTGATTATGAAGACACTATAATTTCAAGAGTGTGTTTTATTGTAGGACATCATCATACATATACAGATTGATGTCATAGATTTTCAAATTTTTGTTGAAGCAGATATTTTAATCAATATATATGAGGATGAAATTTCGAAGGAAGCAATTTGCAAAATAAGTGACAATTATTTTAAAACGGATGCAGGGCAAACTTTTTGAAACAAATGTATTTGCCATAGCCTAAACTAAGAATTAAGACTACTTTTTGATATAGAAAAAATTAGAACACCCGCAAGATTTAGGTGTCCTAGCATTTGCAGGTGTAAAAATAAATGGTTTATGAATTATGCTTTAAGAATTTTGCCATCAGTTGAAATTGTTATGACTTGCCAAGGAATGAGTTTCCCACTATTTTGAAGGGCTGTTTTAACAGCATTTTCAATACCACCACAGCATGGAACTTCCATTCTTACTACTGTCAAAGACTTTATATTATGCATTTTTAGTATGGCAGTGAACTTTTCGCTGTAATCACCTTCATCCAGCTTTGGACAGCCTATAAGGGTTATTTTGTTTTTCATAAACTCATTATGGAAATTGCCATATGCATATGCCGTACAGTCGGCTGCAATTAGCAGGTGAGCATTATTAAAGTAGGGTGCGTTTGGTGGAGCTAGTTTAATTTGTACTGGCCACTGGTTCAATTGGGTTTGTATTGTTGCAGGTGTTTCTACCTTGGCTTCATTAATAACATTACGCATGAACGTTTTTGATTGAGTACCAGGACAACCACAAGCCAAATTTTCAGGCTGCTTATTTTCCATATTCATCTTTACCGCCGTCTCATCATATGCTGCTGCTTCTCTTTCTTCAAAACTGATAGCATTGGTTGGGCAAGCCGGTAAACAGTCACCAAGTCCGTCACAATAATCATCACGAAGAAGCTTTGCTTTTCCGTTTACCATACCAATGGCTCCTTCGTGACAGGCAGTAACACATAATCCGCAACCATTGCATTTATCTTCATCTATTTTTATTATTTTCCTAATCATTTTAAAGTCCTCCTTGTTTTTTATAATCTTAGTATAGTATAATGAACATAAGACGTCGGTTGCATTTGCAACACATAAGAGGTGAATTATGAAGAAGTATCTTAAGCAATTACAAAATAATGAATTGTTCAATAATTTTAATTTAAATGATTTGGAAAGAATTTTAAATTGCCTATCTGCAAAGGTTAATTATTATAAAAAAAAGGATGTGATAATACAGCAAGGAGCCCAAGTTCACTATGTTGGGATAGTTTTGTCAGGAGGTATTCAAATAATAAAAGAAGATATAGAAGGTAATATAAATATTATTTCTCATTTAGGTATCAATGATATTTTTGCAGAAGCATTTGCATATGCTGATATTTATGAATGCCCTATCACAGTGCAAGCCACTGAGAATTGTGAAATAATGTTTATTGATTGTAAACGAATCATCAAAACTTGTAATAATGCCTGTGCATTTCATTGGAATATGATAGAAAATATGCTTTCAATGATTGCAAGAAAAAATATAATGCTGAATCAAAAAATGGAGATATTATCAAAACGTACTACAAGGGAAAAGTTATTAGAATTTTTCAATACACAAATTCAAATAAATCATTCTAAAAGATTTTCAATACCTTATAACCGAGAAGGACTTGCATTTTATCTTTGTGTAGATAGAAGTGCACTGTCACGTGAGTTATCTAATATGCGGGATGAGGGGTTATTAAAATTTAATAAGAATGAATTTGAAATTCTTTAAACGAAAACAAATATGTTAATGTTTATTTGTCAAATACATTTGTACATGACATTACACATATCCCCACAACCTTTCGGCTGTCAACGATATGTCTTAGTTAGTTAGGCTGTTTAGATAAGATATGATTTTAATGAGAGTGAGAATATTGATTCGCATTTTTGTTAGAAAGAATTTAAGCTTTTATGGTAAAGTTGTTGTGAAATATGACGAAGTAAAGGTTATTAATATTTAAATAGACAAATCAAAGCAATCTAGGATAGGAAATAATAGGTATGCTTTAGTACAATTTATATATGGAGGTGAGAAAAATGGATTTTATTCAAAACTTGCAAAAGGCGATTGATTATATAGAAGACCATATATTAGAACCTATTAATTATGAAGATGTTGCAAAGCATATATATGTGTCAAGCTATTATTTTCATAGAACATTTAGCTTAGTGACTGGTATTACAGCTAACGAATATATTAGGAATAGAAGATTATCTATGGCCGGGCAGGAACTATCTATATCTGATGAAAAGGTAATTGATATTGCTTTAAAATATGGTTATGAGTCACCTGAGAGTTTTACAAAAGCATTTACCAGATTTCACGGCATTACACCTAATGTAGCAAGGCGTGCAGGTATTAAGCTAAAATCCTTTAATCGACTTCTTATTAAAATAAAATTGGAAGGTGGTACTATTATGGATTATAGGATTGAAAAAAGAGAACCATTTAAATTACTTGCTAAGGTTGAAAAGTTTAGAAATGAATCAATTTCAGAAGAAGGAAACACCGAAATTCCAGACTTTTGGAAAGAATGCGGCGTCAATGGCACATTTGAAATACTAAAACAAAACACTAGTAAACATAGTATTTATGGAGCTTGTGCACCTATTTCAAAAGAAAGCTCATATTTTGATTATGGGATTGGTATGGAATTTGATGGTGGTAATATGCCGGAAGGATATACAATATGGGAGGTAAATCCTACTTTATGGGCTGTATTTAAATGTATTGGTGAAAATGGAGATTGCATAGGCGAAACATGGGGGAAAATTTTTTCAGAGTTCCTTCCAAGTTCAGAATATAATATGATTGATGATACCGATTTTGAATTGTACTCCCAAGAGCCTAATGCAGACTGTTTCTGTGAAATATGGATTCCCGTTGAGAAGAAGATATATGTATAATTGATAATATTAGTTATGAGTATAATTTTTACTTAATAATATAAATGCAAAACTACATAAAGAAATCCAAGAGGTGAAGTCTTCGATCAGCTTATATCGATAGGCTTCGCCTCTTTTTTGCTTCCTATCCGGACAAGAAGGCAAGAACTGGACAAGATTATTGATAATGTGAATGGCATCAAATTGCAGTTATTACTTAAACGAGTTAATAATGAGTACATCAGTAGTCAAAGACGTGGCAACCGGTGAAAAGGTATAAAATTCAGCTTAAAAAATCGTTAACATATTCTTGCTTGAGTAGTAGAAATAATATATAATTTAATGATAAACATATCGAATACTTCAAATACTGTTTACTTAATCTAAGGTGGCGTCTATGGGGTTACTGCAAAACATATTGTTAATATCCTCTTGCTTGTTGCTTATGGCTTTGGCAATACACACAGGAGCAAAATTTAATATCATGGGCATGCCAGCATTGTTTGCCATGGTTGTATTTTTTATGGTATGGGTGATAGGAAATTTAATTGAGGTCAATGCATCAACATTTGAATGGATGCTGTGGGGAAGAAATATTCAACAAATTGGTGTTTTTTTTACTCCGCTGTGTACATTTTATTTCAGTATTGAATACACGGCAAATAGAAAATTGAGGGTGCTTGCATACATAATAAGTGTTGTCCAAGTAGTTTCTGTTCTTCTTATTTTTACAGATCAATACCACCATATCATGCGTATAAGTGTTGAACTGCAAACAGATACTGTGTTCGGGCATGCAATTGTTGTTCAATCAACAACAATTGGGTCAATCTTAGTTGCTTTCAATTTCTGTATTCCTTTGATAGCTGTTGTAATTCTTATACTTTTTGTGAGGTCTGTATCAAATAATCTGCGGCGTCCGTTGTGGCTGATTATCATAAGTATATTTGCAACTTTTGTCATTGCAACTGTACAATCTACAGTATTAAGTGATATAGGTATCATTATACCGATATCGGTTTTAAACCTTCCGTGTGTTGTGCTGCTGTTCTACGCGGTTCTCAGTGGCGGATTCCTTGGAATCACGCCGATAGCTCTCAATAAAGTGTTTGAAGTTATTGATCAGGGGATTATTGTTATTGATTACAATGGTAATGTTATCGAATATAACAGACGTGCCTCAGAACTGATGAATGATTTGGACTATTACGACTCTCTTGAAATTGGTTCTAATATTTTGGAACGCATACTTGGTGAACCAAAGCACCCCGGAAAATTATATATTTCGGTTGATGATTTGCCTGCCGAACTTCCAAAATCACAAAGCGGAAGATATATTTCATTAGCCCGTCATACGCTGGAGAGGTCTGGAGGAAGATTTTTCGGGTACGTTCTTGTTTTGACCGACATAACATTATTGAAAGAACGTGCGGAGCTTGATCCTCTGACTGGCATTTATAACCGCGAAGGTATGACAACAGCTTATTCGCAATTGCAAAAATATTCCCAAAGCAATCCTAATGTATCTGCAATAATTATCGACTTGGATAATTTTAAAAATATTAATGATACATATGGTCATTTTGGGGGAGACATGATTCTTAGGGACTTGGTCAATACAGTACAAGCCTTTTTGGAAGGAAAGTATGTTTTTGGGCGTCACGGTGGTGATGAATTTGTTGTGCTTTTGCCCGTGGAGATTGAGGAAGCTTTTGATTTTGCTGAAAATTTACGAAAGAGCGTTTCTGAAAGAATTGTTCAATACTTAAATCATAAAATTTATTATACCATCAGTGTCGGAATTGCAGGTTGTAATTTTCAAGAGAACTCTTTAAGTGATCTTCTTCATAAAGCTGATCTAGCTTTATATAAATCTAAGCAGCTTGGGAAAAACACGATAAGCATATAAGTTTTAGTTGCATCACGAAAAATGGGTTGAAATCAATAGTTTATAGAGATTTCAAATTAATTTAATAGGAATATTATATGTTCCCTCAGACAATTGTTTGAGGGACTTTTCTCTGCTTTTATTTTTCCTTCAGTGTTTTGATAAAATTAATCACATAATATGCATTGACTTTATCAGATATATCTGTTAGTATTTACTTAAATTGAATACAATGTGTTACAGAGGCTGCGACTTGTAAAGAGTACTAATTAAGGAAAGGTACAGTCGCCGAAATGTATATTATTTATATACATTGGGGTCATGTAAAAAATACATGGCACTGTCTTTAGCAGTTTACCCGACTGTTCGAGGAGTGCTGGAATACATTTGGGTAAGCAATATGTGGAATAAATGCCATGAGTCTTACTCATGGCATTTTTTTGATTTTTGCAATGAGTAAGATTTACTAATAAGAAAAATGAAGTTGCTTAACGCATTATATTTGATGGAATGAATATTAGGAGGGGAAAATAAGTATTACGGTCCTAGGATACAGCTTAGGACACATGATTTATCAAAATTAGCAGAAATACTTTGTCAGGGTGACTCAATTTTTTTGCATATAAATGTATTGGTGTAAAAAAATAACCCTGCTCATCAGAAAAGGAGAATTTTAAAATGAATTTTAATAAGAGACACATTTTTATTGTAATTACATTAGTTATGATAATAAGTATGCTGTTCACTGTTGTAGCATTTGCAGATGAAGCAGAAGAAACACTTCCAGCTGTATATTCAACAGCTTGGGCATTGCTGCCGCCGATTATTGCTATTGCCTTAGCATTAATTACAAAAGAGGTTTATAGTTCATTGTTTATAGGTATAGCAGTAGGTGCTTTACTTGTAGCAAACGGAAATCCGGTTAATGCGCTTGATACAATGATTATTAATGGATTTATTGCCAGTTTAGCTGATTCTTGGAACGTAGGTATTCTTATATTTCTTGTAGTACTTGGAATTATTGTAGCAATTATGAACAAAGCCGGAGGTTCAAAAGCTTACGGTGAATGGGCTAAGAAAAAAATTAAAACTAGAAGAGGTGCAATGGGGGCTACTTTTGGTCTTGGTTGCTTAATATTCATTGATGATTATTTTAACTGCCTGACAGTTGGTAGTGTTATGAAGCCAGTGACAGATGGGCATAACATTTCAAGAGCTAAGTTAGCGTACCTGATAGATGCTACTGCTGCTCCAATATGTATGATTGCTCCAATATCATCATGGGCTGCTGCAGTATCAGGCGTTTTAGAAGGTTACAATGGTTTAGAATTATTCATAAGAGCTATTCCTTATAACTTCTATTCACTACTTACTATAGTAATGATTTTGTTCATTATATTTACTGATATGGATTTCGGTCCAATGCTTAAGCATGAAAAAAACGCCAAAGAAAAGGGAGATTTGTTTACAACTGCTGATAGGCCATTTGAAAATGCAGTTCCGGATGCAAGCTCAGACAAAGGTGGAGTTATAGACTTGGTTCTTCCTGTAATTATACTTATTGTATGTAGTATAATCGGTATGATTTATACAGGAGGATTCTTTTCAGGAACATCATTTGTAGAAGCTTTTGCAAAATCCGATGCTTCAGTTGGTCTTCCAATGGGATCTTTGGTATCATTGATTTTGATATTTATATGGATTGTTGCAAGAAAAGTTTTATCATTCAGTGATTTTATGGAGTGCATTACCTTAGGATTTAATGCAATGGTTCCGCCAATTCTTATTTTAACTTTTGCATGGACGTTATCTTCAATGACAGGTGCCCTAGGAGCAGCTCCTTATGTGGCTGGTCTTGTAGAAGGAAGTGCGGCTGCGCTTAAACTTCTTTTGCCTGCAATTATCTTTGTAGTTGCTTGTTTCCTCGCATTTGCTACAGGTACGTCATGGGGAACTTTCGGAATTCTTATTCCTATTGTTGTAAATTTGAGTGGAACTATATCTGCAGATATGCTTATTATAGGAATTTCGGCTTGTCTTGCAGGCGCTGTGTGTGGTGATCACTGTTCACCTATTTCAGACACTACGATTATGGCTTCATCAGGAGCTCAGTGCAACCACATTAATCACGTATCTACTCAGCTTCCTTATGCTTTAACAGTTGCAGGTGTTTCCTTTGTAACATACATTATCGCAGGTTTTGTACAAAGTGTAATGGCATTACCAATAGGCATTGTTCTAATGATTGGAACATTAGTGGTAGTTCAGAAAATATACAGGGCAAAAGTCGAAGCATAAAAAACCCCGATAAAAGATAAACCAGGTGGTTAATACCAGTGCATAAAGTGTGTACACTAAAGCTATATGTACAAATAATTTAAAAGTAAAGAGGTTACCTATTAGATTACGGTAACCTTCTTTTTACGTTTTTCATTCTTAAAGGAGGCTGAAAAACTTTTTGTTTTATAAATAGAAGAATATGCTAAGCTTTAGATAATTAACCCCTACACATTGCAATAAATTTTTCCTTGGATACATTTTCAAGGCCAAGGTTTTTCAGAGTTCTACCTTCTTCAATACCATCAATCATAGCTCTTGCAATTACAATTATCGCGTCCGTACAAGGAGTAGGCACTCCAGCAATTTTGCCCATTGTTTGAATTGCAACTAAAGAGCATGGAATGTCTTCCATAACGTATCGAGTATTCAAAGATGTTTGACCTTTGATTCCATGGTAACCTTCACAATTAATAATAACTTCGTGGAGAGTATCACCATGAGTTTCATAAATATCTGAATATTCTTCTTTTAGAGTTATGCAGTTTACTCCGAAAGCTTTAGCGATTGCCATCCTTTCTTCATCCAACTTTTCTACAAACTTTGCCTGACTTGGAGTCATATCCAGATAGTATTCAAAAGGTGTTTTAGATTCAATTCTACCTGTATTTAAGATTGTAGGGCCAGGATGCATAAATGCATTTAAGTTATCTAAACTTACACGTATAATATCTTCACAAAAATCGAATTGAGGCAATATACCTGCAAAGAGCTTTTTTGCTTCTTCATTTCTGCTGGAAGGATATGTAGATGCAGTAAAACTTGTTTTTTGACCTGCTATTACAACATGTCCAACTTCTACAGCACGGCAAGCGAACAATAAAGTCGCAGTACAAGCTAACATAATGTTTGCGGTACAATTTAAATCATCCAGCTGCTTCTTGAATTCAACAGTACCCAATGATGCGTTGGGATTTAATACAACACATTGGCCATCTTTTAAATAAGGCATCATTTTCTTTGCCATATCTTTGTGGTAAAGAGACGGCAATACTACTAAAATTATTTTTGCGCCTTCCATTACTTCGCCAATATCTGTACTAGCCAAAGCAATTTTTCCAAAGCCGGTTATATTGCTGTTGCCTTCGATTAAAACGCCGCCTTTTTCATTCAATATATCAACAGTTTCTTTTACAATATCAAATATTTTTACTTCGTGACCGTGCAAAGATAGGTAGCCTGCAAATGCTTGACCGCCGTTTCCCGCTCCAATAATTGCAATATGTTCTTTCATTTTTATCACCCTTTTTCTATAAATTTTAATAATTAGTTGTTAAGGTTTAAATTTTTTACTTTATTTGATACCTTACTTGTCATTGCACTTACAACGATTAATGTTATAAATGATAAACAAACACCGATTGCAGCATAATTTATGGTTGTTTTAAGAATCAAACCGGTTGTTGCACCAATTGCCCCTGCTATCATGCTTGCGCCAATTCCTTTAGAGGTAATGAAATTTTTATTGCGAAACGCATAGCCTACATAAATAGGACAAAGCAAGGTTGCTGCAGAGAAACCGTAGGTTACGGTTAGCCATCCTAATGTATCTGTAAAAACAAGACACATTAAAAGTGCTACTACCATTGTTACGCCTGAAAGCATTCTTGAAATTTGCAACATCTTTTCAGGAGGAATATTTTTTTTAAATGAGGGGATAATGTCTCGTGTAATATTAACTACAGCAGATTGTACACCACTACTTACAGTAGACATTAATGTTGCAAAAACCAGCGCGGCAAACGCTGCCAGTAAAGGCAGAGGTAATTGAGACATGAACCAGCCTGTCTGACCGTTGTCTGCAATATTAGGGTTAACAGAGTTGATGGAAATGCCCATATAAACTGCCCATGTGAAACCGATTAAAGATACAACAAAAGAAATAAATAGGCTGCGATTTACTTTCGATTCATCTTCCATTGCACATACACGTTGGAAGTATAATTGATTTGTAACACCACCGGGAAGAATAGCAAATATCCACAGGAAGATTGTGCTCCAACCTATTTTTTGTAAAGAGCCGCCGATTGATACTAAATGAGGTTCTGCATTGTTAACAATTCCTGTTGTTCCACCTGCCATATTTGTAGCATAAAGTAAACTTGCAATCATAAATACTACAATAAAGCAAGAAAAAATGAAGTCTGTCCAAGCGACGGTTTTTAAACCGGCAGGCATTATAAATAGCAAGCTAACTATAGCAAAAATTATGCAAATAGTATTATAATTTAGGCCTGTTAGTTCTGAGTAAATGCTACCAAAGGCTGTAATTTGTGATGTTACCCAACCAAATGGAACAATAATGGTCATAACCGCTGCAATTACTTTAATAATTTTATTTTCACCGCAAAAATTATCAAAAATTTCAGGGATCGTTGTAAAGTTGTTATGTCTCAACCATCTAGCGATTAACATAATAACTAAGAGGGGGGAGCAAACTAAAACGCCATAAACCATGTGACCAACACCATTGCGGTAAGCGCTTGCAACATGTCCTACTAATACACCTCCACCCATGATACTGGCAAATTGTGTACCAATAACGACAAACATTGGAAGGCTTCTACTTGCTACCGCCCAATCTTCTTCAGAAGTTTTTTTCTTTCGGTTCATGATGAATGTAGGCAATAGGGTTGCTATAATAACAAAAAGTGTCGCAATGATAATTGCAATTGTTGTAATATTCATTTTACATACCTCCTATATAACTATATATTGTGCTACTTTGTACTTTTGAATTGCTGTATAGTTCAATTCGATACCTAATCCCGGTGATTCAGGAACTTCAACAGTACCATTTGGACGGATTAGTCTGTTAAAATTTGTAATGTCTTCAGCCATTCTTTGAACTGAGAAATACGCATGTCCCATGGGTACCAATGCTGAGGCAGTTGCACCAACAGCTAAGCTGGCCGCTTGTGTTATGCCTTCTTCAATCATAGAGTTAAAAAAGAGTCTGATGCCATTTGCCTTTGAAAATTCGCATAATTCAGAAGCAGGTAAAATACCGCCATTTTTTGTAACTTTTATACTGAAAATATCTACAGCCTCAGCCTGAATTAATCTTCTTGCATCCGCCATACTTACAATTCCTTCATCAGCAGATATAGGCATAGAAACAGCACGACGAACCTTAGCAAGACCGTCTACGTCCCAATATTTAACGGGCTGCTCAAAGAACATTAAGTCACAATTTTTAACCAGTTTTCCATAACGAATCGCTGTATCTACATCCCAACCTTGGTTTGCATCAGCGTTTAGCATAAAATCAGGGCCTGCTGCTTCTCTTGCTGCAATAGTACGAGCGGCGTCTAATTTATAATCTTCACCGCCAACTTTAATCATACAACCACGATAACCCATTTCTTTTATTCTTAAAATGTCTGCAACGCTTTCCTCTGGGGTTTCACCACCGAGAGACCACATAACGTCTATTTCTGATCTTAATTTACCGCCAAGTAGCTTATGGACAGGCATATTTGTTGCTTTTCCCGTGATATCATACATCGCCATATCAACTGCAGATTTTGCAATGTGATTGTTCAAGATGAGCGCATCCATTAATCTATGGATTTCTCTAATATTTGTAGGATCCTTACCAATTAAATAAGGACAAATTATGTTTCTTAGCAATAATGTGCATGTATCAGATGTATCCCCTGTAAAAAGTGGCCAAGGATCACATTCTCCATAACCGATGAAACCTTCATCAGTATGTACTTCTAAAACAATTATAGAAGAATCAAACAATGTGCCGTATTCTTTAGATAATTTATAGGGCTTTTTTAATGGTATTTTTAATTGATTAATTATGATTTTGCTAATTTTCATTCGAAACCTCCAGTCTTGTACTTTTTGAAAGTTACTTTTGCTTGGATGTTATTTTGATAGTTGTTTTTTCCATGGAATGTTATAGTCAAATAGAAGCAAAAATTTTAGTAAATTAAATAAAATTTTATTATAATTTATATAATCAGATTAGCACAACTCTTTGTTTTTGTATAATATAAATATGTATATATATTTTATAGATGCTTATTTATATATTTTACATAGTTTTCGATAATAGATTGATCTGTTATAATTAAGTTGTATCACTAGCGTAAGTTTGATAAAATAAAATTATTAAAAAAAGATGCTACATTATGATATTATTCAAAAAAAGATTTGAAATAAAAAGGAGGTTTTTTTTTGTTTTCTGCAAAAGAATATATATTAGAAGTTTATAAAACGCATAATTTCTCTAAGGCAGCACAAAATCTTTACATATCGCAGCCTTCTTTAAGCGCAACAATAAAACGTTTGGAAGAAAAAATTGGAGAACCTATTTTTGATAGAAGTACATATCCAATAAAATTAACAGAATGTGGATTGAAATATATTGAAGTAGCGCAATCTATTTCTTCTGCGGAGTCGGATTTTAAAGCCTATTTAGAAGATGTTCATAATTGTAATACAGGAAATCTTTCTATTGGGGGAAGCAATTTTATGATTTCGTATGTGTTACCAAAGGAGATTAGAAAGTTTAGATCGCAATATTCAAATATAAAATTGAATATTGTAGAAGGAGATATTTCTCCAATGCTGGAAAAACTATATTGTGGGGAAATCGATTTACTGATCGATGCTTGTGAAATAAATTCTAAGAAATATGTTGAATTTAAATACACACCGGAAACTCTTTTGTTGGCTATACCGGAATCGTTTTCTTGCAATGAGCAATTAAAATCGTATGGTTTGACGAAAAATGATATATTGAAAAATATTCATTTATTAGAAAAAACACCAATATTACCTTTACACCTTGTCAAAAATGAACCCTTTATATTTATGAAACCTGATACAGATACATATAAAAAATCAGTTAAATTATTTGAAAATGAAAATATAAAACCTAATATTATTTTATCCTTTAGCCAGCAGGTTACAACCTTTAATATGGCATGTAATGAAGTAGGATTGGCGCTGATTAGTGATACTTTGATAAAAAATATTGCTTTTTATCCATCTCTTGTTTTTTACAAAATAGGTGATTCAGACATTAGGCGGGATATTTGTTTTTATAAAAAGCGGGGCAAAAGATTGACTTGTGCTATGAGAGCTTTTTTGATGAGCTTACAGATTACCTTTGAAGAATAAGATTTAGAATTATGATATATAAACTAAAGTTTTGAATTATAGTTTATAATATTAAACAATTTGGTAAGAAAAATATATCAGTAATATTTACCGGGGGTATTGCATGTGCTTGCAGGTTTGTTTTGTAGTTTAATTTTAAAATAAAAATTGGTGACAAAATATGTAATGTAAATAAATTTTATTAATTTTCTATACTTACTATACCATAAAATGAGCAAAATTTCAAGTCTTGTAGTTTTTGAATTTTAGGTGTATTAAGTATAAGAGGTGATTTAAAATGGAACAAAAAAGTATGACGGCACTTGTTAGTGCATTCTCAAGAGCGTACCATGTTGAAAATAATAAAGTTAAAATTTTTGATGACAGCATTGCCAAGATGCTTTTGAAGGATGAAGAATATCTTCAAATTTCAAAAAGTATGGCAGACGGTATTGGTTTTTTCAATCCTAATTTTACAGGAACAAAAGATGCTGCTCTAAGATGGGTAGTAGACAACCAATTGTCCCCTTCACCGCTTGGTAGAGCAGCTTTTGCAGAAAAAGCACTTCAAACAGCTGTATCGATGGGAACAAGGCAATATTTAATTTTTGGTGCAGGTTATGACACATTTGCTTATCGTCAACCTTCTTGGGCGGATAAAATACAGATTTTTGAGATTGATCATCCTTCTACTGCAAATGATAAGAAAATGCGTCTTGAAGAAGCTAAGATTGAAATACCAAATAATGTTCATTTTATTGCAGCAGATTTTACAACTGAACAGTGGATGACAGCGTTGACTCAAAATACTGCATTTGATGAAAATTATATTAGCTTTTGCAGTATTCTCGGGGTTGCATATTATCTTTCTAAGCAAACATTTGAGGAATTGATTACTGTGCTCAGCTCAATTTTACCAAGTGGGAGTTCTATTGTATTTGATTATCCTGATGATAATAGTTATACTGAGAAAGCAGGAGAGCGTGCGAAAAAACAGGTTTTGTTGGCAGGTTCTGCAAATGAAAAGATGCTTGCAAGCTATTCGTACGAAGATATGGGTAAAACTCTTTTAAAACAAGGATTTTTAATTTATGAGCATTTAACACCATTGGAAATTACACAACAATTTTTTGAGGCCTACAATCATGTTAATCCTACACATCTTATGACGGCGTTTGATAATGTAAATTATTGTCTTGCAGTAAAAAAATAGTTAACACCTATGCAGATAATTAAAGAACTGACTACAACTGTGTGAACCCAGTTTCTGACGGCGGTACACTTACCTATCAATGGTACCGCAATGATGAAAACAGCACCGAAGGAGGAACCAAGATTGACGGTGCTTCTGGTACATTGACAGGTGAAAATATGTCAGGCGGCTATACTCATCCTGTAACAGAGGAAGGAATGAAAAACAAATAAATTTCTCGGACGTAAAAGAGGGTCTATATAATTATGCAAAGTATAAAGGATATAATGTAGATAAACTGCAAGCATTGATAATTATAGCGATGCCGATGATATCAGCAGTTGGGCTAAAACCTCATTTGACTGGGCTTGTGAGGCAGAATTAGTAAAGGGCACTACCAATACTACTCTTGAACCTCAAGGCAGTGCTACTCGTGCTCAGGTTGCAACGATATTGATGAGATTCTGTGAAAATATAATATAAATACGATATAAAATGAGGACAGATGCGTTAAAGCGTCTGTCCTCATTTAAAAATTGTGCCAGGATGACATTCAATATTTAAATAGAAAAAGTGAGTTTAATGTTAGTAAAATTTTTTTATATCCTAATTGATTCTATTCGCTATTGCGTATATAATGAAGATGATTAAAATTATTGAAAGTTGGTGAAGTGGGTTATGGAAAATGTGGGATATATCACTGCCAAGGAAGTGGCAGAAAAATGGAATATATCATTGCGCAGAGTGCAGAAACTTTGTGAGCAGGGGCGAATTCCCGGTACCAAGAAGTTTGGCAGAGCCTGGATGATTGCTGCCGATGCAGAAAAACCTGTAGACCCACGCAGAAAGAAAAAACGTATTCAAGATGGTATGTCTTCTGAACCCTCTGATCTGGAACGTTTAATCGATGCCACTTGTGTACCGATGCCCATTCATAATCCCGATGCGATTTTAAATATTGTAAAAGAGGAGCAACATCAGCTGCAATATGAAAGCGAGCTTGCCTATCTGCGCGGTGATTTTGAGCAAACTATACGCTGCTGTCAAAGAGCCGAAGGGAATGAAGCAGCAAAGCTTCGATCATCCTTGATTGCAGTTGCAGCATTCATTAGTTTGGGAAATTACCATGCTTACACGGAAATTGAAAGCTATCTCAAGAGATGCATAAAAACTAATCGAGGTAGCGACATAGTCGCCATTGCAGAGTTAGCTCTTGCCAGTGTCGCTGTAAGTGCAACACTACCCAATATGGTTCCTGATTGGTTGAAAGAAGGGGATTTTAGCGATCGATCGGTGTTGAAAAAGCCTTACACATCCTATTTGCAGGCTAGATATTTTTTTTGCGTAGGCAGGTATGAAGCCATGCTAAACGTGGCGCAAACTGCATTGACCTTAAGTGCGTCGGAGCAAGAAATCACATTTGCCGATATCTATTTACGAGTAACTTGCGCCATCGCCTGTTACCATCTCGAACGTGAAGAGGAGGCTAGACGTTGGCTCCTGGAGGTTATGCGTATTTGTCTACCTCACGGGTTTATTACACCCTTTGCAGAGGTTATTACCCAATTGGGCGGACTGATTGAGCAGTGCCTGAAGCAGGAATTTCCTGACTATTACGACGCTATAATCAGCCAATATAATCGCACTGCTAAGAACTGGATTACCTTTCATAATAAGTTCGCACAGGATAACATCACGCTTGTTTTATCTCTGCGAGAATACCATATTGCTATGCTTGTGGCGCGACACGTTCCATACGCAAAAATAGCTGAGAAGCATTATATTTCCGTGGGAAGACTCAAAAATATTATGATGGAGATTTACGATAAGTTAAATATATCTGGTCGTGACGAGCTTGCTGCATACATCATGGAAATAAAAAGGTGACTTTTTATGAGATAAAGGTCACTACCAAAAAAAGGAATTTTGCCCTATAATAGTATTGAAAACTATAATAGGGGTTTTTTTATGCCCTTTCACGAAAGGAGCAAATAAGATGAAACGAAAATTTATGTTTAGGAGGATAATAGCAACAGTTCTGACTATAGTTATGGTTGCGGCCTTGTTACCTGTTTCTGCATTTGCCTATGTGGGAGCGATGGACCGGGATGTAGGTGGAATTACAGCGGGAAACAAGGACGGTTACTATTATCTTCAAAACTCTTACATCGGATTTTATATTAGACAGCAGGACGGCAATTTAATTACTGTGCCGTCTCAGAAAACATTGAATGACGTTAAGGGAATGGGTGCAACGGAAAGCTACGCATTTTATGCCCAGACAATTAGGGAAGTAGAAATTGATCCCATAAGTACGGATATGAGCCGTGAGATATTTCCACTCAGTAGAAGTATGACTATTAAGTCTGACACGGAAAATCCCAAGTTAGTGCAGAACTTATATTTTGAAAACGGAACAATAATTAAGATTACGTACGAGCTGGTGCAGATTGACAAAGGAGCACCAAATGGAACTAGTGGAAACATAACAGGCCATGATGATTATGATTCGGGAAAAACCTGGGGAGTACTTTCCGAAGCGAAAATCATCAATGTTCCCGAAGGCTCAAGCATACGCGTAATGACTCGCCATAATAGTTTTGGAAGTGCCGGTCACAGTGTTGCGGGCAATATTCGTCTGGGCCGCAGTACATATGCCTATGACTATATTGATCGTACCGGAGGCTATACTCATTATTCGGCTCCGCTATATTCAACTACGGATAATATGGATCCATCGTATGATGGCTATTATATCACCGAAGTATTTACTGATTCCTTTTCCTATGCAAACCAGTTTATAGCTCTTGATGGATATGCGACGGCTGTTGCGTGGGCCAGTGACGGTCAAGGGGGTTGGATACCCACTCTGCTTTCCGGTGTGAGTGGACACTTAAACAGATATGCTGATTCGCTAAGTTATTCGCAGAATAATTCTTCGGTAAGTGTCAATCATGATTTTTATTTTAACGAATCAACATGGGCACTGTGGGGATTCCGCGATTTGTATGAGCTTGGAGCTTCGAATATTCCCGCTGATCCTGTGTCTATTCCGGCAGATGCGGCTTGCTTGGGTATTGTTAGTAGCGGAAGCACATTTTCGGCTCAGCCCGGGAAAAATGAGACTGAATTGAAATCCAGTTACGGCGATAATTTGGTTGCGGTTTTCCGCGGTACTTTTGAGCAGGTTTCCGGCAAATTTATCTTTAAAAATAATGCGGTTCAGCTTTCGCCTTCGCTAACTGCCACGTGGACGGAAGGCGGAGGGTTTTCTGTAGCATCCAACGGAACGGTAACTGTACAGAATGTCCATCTGTCTGCACCTACCTTTAAATTCTATAAGCCCAAATCCATTTCTGATGACAGCCTGAGATTTTCGTATATCGACGGAAAGCTAAAAATTGATATTGACCCGGACAAAAACGGTGCGATTCTTCATATCGACATACCAGGAGCCAAGTGCAGGTTAGAGACTGTCACGGCAACTACGGGTGGCAACTTAATTTTCACTGGCGAAATGGGTATTTCCACACCTTTTATTGATGCGGCTAGTATAGATATGAAACGATTGGGTATGGGAACTAAAAACAATACCTTTGGTATTACTGGAGTGGAGGCATCCGGTAATGTTGATATGGAAAAACTTTTAGGGCTTGGAATAGGCAGTGCTTCAGCAGAAATTAATACATTTCCCGGAGAGGAACGCTATGCCTTCGAGCTTGAAGTTAACGTGTTCGACATGTTAGAGGCAGAAGGAGAGCTGGAGCTGAAGCGTATTTATACAGGTGCACTTATTCCTAATACATTGGAACTTAGTGTGGCATCTGAAGTTGGTGTCCCAATGGTGCCTCCGGTTGTGGTTGCCGAGCTCAACGGATTGAGCGGCGGTTTCAGCAATCTGGCAGAAACTATCAACGGCGATTATTCTGCAATTCCACCTATTAAGCTTACAATTGGTGCAAAAGGAAGCGTGCTGGAGGTAATTGAAGGTTGGTATAAAGTAACCCTTGGAGCTGGCTATTACGAGGCAACACTTTCGGACGGAACAATTCTGGAAATTCCTATTATTGATAAGTATAGCTGGTATATGGGGCTTTCCGGAGATGTGCGCAATTACAAGGGCATAAATTATACCGGCCTCATGGTTAATGGTGGCATGAAGCTGGATATTGTAGTTACAAAGAATAAGCCTTTCATTAAAGCCGGGGGTGAGTTCAATGCTTCGGCATTTGCCGGAGTAGGCAATTCTTCAGGGGGCAAGAGGATGTACGTAGTGCTTGGTGCAGACGGCAAGATTTATGGACTGGTGCAAATTCCGAAGGAGGCATGGGCATTTGGTGATCTTAAGCTGCTCAGTGCGGAGATTGCACTTGCCATGGGCGGACAGACTGATTTTGCCATTACAAATACCTCGGTGAGCGATGCAGCCAGAAGCGCCTTTCACAATATTTCTGGCTATGGCGGCGTGGCTTATACAGGAAGTATTATAGGCCTTCCTTTCCGTGTTTATTATATCTTCCAGGATAAGGATGTGGGAATTAGGGTTGGAGCCTGGTGGGATGAATTTGAACCCTTTGATCCCAGCCCTTACAAACAAGCTCTGCTAGATGAAGACACCGGGGAACAGGTTGGAATTCTTGTAACTAATGATAATATTATTCTGCTTGCTTCAAGCACATGGGACGGAGAGCTGGGTATGATTGCTGAAAAATCCGGCAGTACAACTCCAACTGGCATAGCAGGCAGAGGTATATATGATTCTGGAGTTACAGGTGTTACTATAACTCAAACAGACGACACAGAAAAAAGATATGAGGTTGAATTTGCAGATGGCATTCTTGACTCTGATCATCTTGCATTATCTTTGATACTGAAGCAGGGTTCAAGTGCAACTCCTCAGCAGCTGTTAAGCGGCATGAGCATTAGGAGTTCAGGAAGCACAACATTTTCAGCCATACTTGCCGAGTATAACGAAGATGGTGAGATAACCAACCCGGACGAGGTAAACACAGTCTTGGGGGATGATTATGTGACGCTGAAGCTGCCAAACAGAGGAACATGGAATTTTGATTCATCTGAAGAACCGTTTGATATTGTTTGCTATTATGCAAGCCCTTATGCCTCTATTACGAGCATGAATATTAATCTTGCAGGGGAGCTATCAGGTACTGTACAGGATATGGACATTAGTACATCATACGTTCTGCGAATCTATCTCGGAGATGAAAAGGGTGGTACAGATTATCTTATTTCGCAGAGCGAAGTCCCGGATAACGGCGAAATCAGAGAAGTTATTTCACTTTCCGGCGGTGCAGTTCCTTCAGGAAGCTATTATGCAACCACAGTGCTGCTGGAGCAAATTAATGAGGATTTTGACGGTGACGGAAATGTAGAAGATGATGAAATTGCTTTCATAAAAACAGATGATTATGAACTTGGTGATAGTCAGAAAGTTATTTATACTAACACCCTCCAACCGCACATGGCTGAGGATGTTGAGCTTAAATCCGTAGGTAGCGAGACTATGCGCGCAATCTGGAAAGAGCCTTCAAGCGGACCTGAAGCGGATGGTTATTACGTCAGGCTGTATCAGAAAGACGGTAGCGATTGGATTACCACAGGAGCGAATTATTTATTGAAGTCAGAGGAACTGATTAAGGATGCAGATGGTGCATATAGTCTCGATATGGCTGTCACGGCGGGAAATAACAATGACATGATTTCTCCGTTGGATGCAAATAAAGACTATAAAATCGGCGTAACAGCCTTCAGATATCTCATGGACGAGGATGAGGACGGCAAGAACGAAAGCTTTCCTGCTGAAAGTGCGGAAGTGCAGAGCAGCGAACAATATTTACCTAAGGCGAGCTTCCCGCAGCTTACTTATATACCGCAGCCTGTCAATGATGGCGAAAACACTATGAAGCTTCTTTACATTAAGGATAAGACTGAAGTCATCATCGAATCTGATGTAAATGCAAAAATCGTTGTATCACGTATGGATATTGACGAGGATTCGGCCGGAGCTGTGCTGGCACAGTCGAATGATATGAGCAGCTCCACACTTATCTTTGAAACCCCTGAGGACTTTGAAGGTGCACTCAATCTGAAAGTTACGGTGACAGACGCAGAGGGGGACGTTGCGGTGGATTATCTGGGGCTGAGGCTTGATAATGTGCCACCGTTGATTACGTTGGACAGCGATTCATTCCGGGCGAATTATAATACCGGTACATTTAGTGTTACCGGCGTTACAGAGTCCAATGCGAAGGTAATGCTGGCAGGACCGATTATCACGGCGGATGAAACAAACGGTGCTGAGCTTAACAACCTCGATGAAAACAATCAGGTGATAGCAGACGAAAATGGAGAGTTTACCTTGAATGGGCAATTAATCCCGGCGGATTTATGGCGTACCGCAGCAGAAAGTGCTACCATTCTGCTTCAGTCAAAGGATTCTGCAGACAATATATCTACCACTGCCTTTGCGCAGATAATACGAGAACAGCAATCGACAGGGACAAATTCCGCGGGAACATCTGCCGTGCCGGTTGTATCAAGCATTTTGATTGCGCCGGAGGAAAATCCGGGACAGCCGGTAACAGCAGTTATTTCTGTTACAGAAAATGAAAACATACCAGATAATGTTATTGCGGATGCCATTGCCAAGGCACAGGCATATGCAAAGGATTATGGTAAGACATCAAACGGTATTTCAGTTGCATTGGATTTCACTATGCTTCAGCAAGACTCATTGGGGATAACATTAAGCAGAGCTGCTTTGAACAGCCTTATGAGTGCCGGAGTAACTGAGCTTGAAATAAACGGCACAACAGTTTCTCTTGGCCTTGATCTTAAAGCCCTGAAGGAAATTCTGAACCAAAGCTCGGGGGATGTAACTATAACCATTGATCCGGCGACAGGACTTTCTGAACAGGCGCAGACACTTATAGACAGCCGGTATGTGTACGATGTAAATATAAGCTATATCAATGATGGAAAAATTGTCAGTGTAAGTGATCTTGGCAGTGGAACAGCAACTCTTTCAATCTCTTATATGCCATATGAAAATGAGGCGGCAGGATATCTGTTTGGTGTATACGTTGATGCGGAGGGAAATGTAAAACGAATACCTGGGTCTGCTTATGATACCGGTAGCAGCAGCTTGATTATTACTACTGATCACTTATCGCTATACGGTATAGGCTATACAGAACCAGGTGCAAAATTTACCGATATTGTCAGTCACTGGGGGAGGGAATACATTGATTATGCAGTCGGGCGTGGACTTCTCTCCGGAACTTCGGATACCACTTTCGACCCAGATGCTGCAATGACCCGTGGAATGCTGGTTACTGTGCTAGGAAGGATGGCTGGCGCAGATGTTAAGGATTACACTGCGAGCAACTTCGACGATGTGCCAAAGGATAAATATTATCAGCCATATGTGGAGTGGGCATATAAAAATGGTATTGTTAAAGGAATTGGAAATCAGCAGTTTGCACCTGACCGGTCTGTTACCCGTGAGGAAATAGCGGTAATTTGCGCAAACTATGCCAAAGCTATCGGTTATGAGCTGCCTGTAATACGCGAAAAAACTACCTATGTGGATGGCAGCGACATCGGTGACGTTTATAAGGATGCTGTTACAGCAATACAGCAGTCGGGTATCATGACGGGTGATAACGGAAATAAGTTTAATCCTAAGTTAAGTGCAACACGTGCCGAAGTTTCTGCCATGCTTTACCGCTACATCAAGTTAACCATTAATCCTGCCACCGCCAATGGATGGGCAATGAATGATGCCGGACAGTACTTCTATTACAAGGACGGGAAAGTTTTATCCGGTTGGCAGAACATTGGTGGTGTGAAGTATTTCTTCAACATTGATGACACTTTAAAAACCGGCTGGGTTAAAGACGAAGAAAACTGGAGATATTATTCCGACAATCAGATGATCACAGGCTGGTGGGATATCGGAGGTAAATGGTATTATTTCTATGATGACGGTTCACTTGCAAGAAGTGCTACCATAGATGGTTACGAGCTAGATGAAAACGGCATGAGAAAAACAAAATAAGCTTCTATCACTTGTTTCAATTTTGGATTTGGTTTTAGACTTTTTAAATCTAAAAATAATTAATAATGTTTAGGAAATAAGCAAGGATATCAACTAACTAATAAAATTTATTTTTATTAAATAATGTCCTTTTATAAACTATTTAAACGTTAAATATGAACATCTTAAGCAAACTATTAAACAACAAATCATCTACAAATTAAATTACATTTATTAAAATATAGCAAAAATATAGATTATGTGAGATAATTTTAATGAAAACATATAAAGAAATAAATTGTACTTCTAAATAGAATATATCAGGAGAATTTGTAATGTCTGCTAAGGAAGAAAGCTCTTAATTCTCTTGCTGGATTCTGGGGAATATTCTGTAAATTTGCAACTGGGTAAATAAATCATAGGCATATTAATCACTCCTTAGTTCACATTTATTTCCATACAATATTTAGTGCATTACTATTTTATGATTAAAATTGTATGCAATCAAGGGCAAAAATGTATTCAATACATTTTACCTATGATTTTATTACGAACGGGATTACACAGGCAAAGGAATTCTTTCTTCAATTCCAAGGGGGAGGGACACCTCTGCGTGGAAGCCATTTTCATCGGTATACAGATTGATTACGCCTCCATATCGATCTACGGTTTCCAAAACGGAGGAAATTCCAAGGCCGAAGCCGTTCCTCTTGGAGGATAAATATTTTTTGCCTATGGTTTTAATTTTTCCGTCAAAGCTGTTATCTACAACAAATTCAAGCTGTCCGTTCTGTGTGCGTCCGGCAATAAAGATAGCATTATCCTTATTTTCCTGGCGCTGGCAAGCTTCCACTGCATTTTCCAGCAAGTTTCCAAGAAGACCGCATAAATCAACAATGGGAAAATGCAGCTTTGCGGGAATCTGCAGCCTTGCTCGGAACTGGATGCCGCTTGACTGTGCAAGGTTGCTGTAATACTGCACCACCGCATCCAACTCGATATTGTCAGTGAGACGGCCAATCCGGGTGCCATCGTTGATGGCTGTAATGCTACGAATATAGTTTTCAAGTTCATCCCGGCGTCCCTCCTCGGAAAGCGTCATTAGGGTGCGTAGATGATGACGAAAGTCGTGGCGCAGTTTGGTGCTTTCTTCCACTTTCTGGTTCGTTTGTCGCAGATGTTCCACTTGCATTGTAAGCTGACGCTTCATCTGCCGCTGTTCCTCAGCATAGACGAGACTGTGCCGATATCCCATGGCTATGTCGTACCAAAGAACCATACCTGTTGCGAACACCAGGATTAAACTGCCCCATTCCTGAAACCAGCCACTAAAGACAGGCTCGTAATTTGGCAGGAGGCGGTCCCATACAAAGGCGCAGGCATATACAATATCAGCGTAGAGCAGTATCGAAGCTTTTTCTATATTTCGGTGTGCAGCTATCGCGGCAGTAAACAAAAGATACACGGCTGTCAGCAGCTTGAAGCAAAAAACCAGATTGGAAAAAGCTAGCATCATTGACATCGTCAGATGTGCGGCAAACAATCCATAAAGCAGCGCCAGTATACAGACCACTCCTGCTAAAGTGCTACTGATAATTTGCGCATATATTTTTGTATCGCAAATTCGGTTGTGAAGAATAATGACGAGCAGTGTTACCAGATACCCGCTGACAAATTCAATGGAATACCATGGTTGAATGGACAGCGTCAGGATACCATGTACCACGGAATAGGATTTGAACACTGCGGTTGCCATGCATAAAAGGAAAAAAAACCATATATTATTCATGCGCCGGTTACGAATGGCAAGATAAAAGCTAAAAATGGCAAGCATCAGTGTCACAGTGACTAAAATAAGGCAAAGACCAATTCGAATTCCACGAGTGGTGTTTAGATTCAGCGGTTCACCAAAGGCCGGAGGATAAACAAGACCGCTATATATCCAAGAATGGTTGCTGACTGCCAGCAGAAGTGTTATCTTGCCGGAGGCTTCAAAGGTAATCATACGGCATTGGGTCTGATCGTGATATTCTATTATGTCCGGCTCGCCTATCTGAAGCTTCAGCTTATCATCAATGTAAAACCGGTAGGCGGAATAGATTTCCGGAAGCTCAATGGTATAGGTGTGCACTTCCTCCGGCAGATACAGTGTTAAGGCGTAGCTTGCGCTTCCATGAGGGGAGCGTCGGCGTTCACCCATAGAAAAGTTGGAATTATTTCCTATGGATAGGTACTGATAATTGTCACCCTGTTGCTGTAGAGTTTCTGGTGTCAGCAGGCGATCCGCATAGTAACGCCAACCGTCCATAAGATAGCGTATGGGCGTATTTGTCCAGTCCGTCTCTAATACATAAAGCGCGCCGTTAATAGCTTGGGGTGCGTTTTTTGTGTACTTGTTGTCAAAGTGATATAAGGCAAGAAACATAGTGGAGGAAAGGACAATCGTCAGAAACAGCGCAAAAGACCGCCGTAATAAAAATGTTTTTTTATCCATGGCGTTTCCTCCTGAAAAATATAATTCCTCCTGCAGCCAAAATCAATCCGCCTGACATGGGAAGTAGAGGCGACATATCTTTCTGCGCCTCCTGTGTATTTGATGGTTCTATAATTGTATAAGTTCCTGTCACATCTGCTGCAAAGCGCAGAAGCTCGCCGTCATAGAAAACATTTGTAATCTGTTCTCCCGTTTCATTCTGGACGGTTATATCTGCGTTTTCCGACTGTGGTATATATTGAAGCCGCAATACCGTTCCCGTTAGGTTTGTAACCAATTTGCCGGAAGTCTCTACTGAAAGCATAATTTGATTGCTTTCCGGCTGGGTTAGTTTAACGGATATAGTATCCGAATCCGACAGGTTCAGAGCTATAAGCAAATCGCTTGGAATACTTACAGTTAAATTGCCGGCACCAAATACGACACTTTCTCCATCGGCGCAAAGATCTCGCAGACGAAGACCGGAAATGACAGTTTTGTTTGGAGAATATGATTCTGCAACAGTGGCGAATACTTGAGCTTTGGAATGATTCTCCGGCGGCATATTGTTATCATTAGGAACCTGCTTTATAACTGCTTTGTCGCTGCCATTTGATTGTGACACTGAATAGTTAAACAGCTCGGGTGAAGAAGCACCCTCTGCTTCATGTGAAAGAGAGGTGTCAGAATATATTGATACTGCCGATCCGGATGGAGTACCAGGAGCTTCGGCTTCCGATTTTTTTACTACAGCAGACTGAACCAATGAAGTATTATTACTGTTATAATTTTCGTTATTTTGCGAGCTGTCTGGTGTCTTGGGAGCGGTTAAAGAAGGCTGGGATTCACCGAATGAATAACCATGTTCCTCCTGCAAATGGGAGTCTGAATTCGGCAGTGTTTCCTTTTCTTTGGATGACGAATTATCCTTCACAGATCCTTTATTGCTGTTGTCAGAATTATCATCCTCGGGAGAATCGACCGGCATCTGCGGAATGGTTGGAGCCGGTTGTGTGCCTGTACCGGAATCGCTGCCTTTTACGTCGCCGCCATCCCGGTCACCTCCTGAATAATCAAGGATACTAAGCTCTCCTTCATATTGAAAGGACAAAACGCTGGTCTGACCGCCTGGATAGGTTACCTTAAGCTCATAAGTGCTTCCGTATGTAAGGATTCGTTGAGAAAGCTGAAAATCTCCGGAAGTAAACGAGAAGCCATCGCCTAAACTTGTCCATTCTCCTTCATTTTGCCGAAGCCATACAACAAACTCATCTAACTGTTCATCCTGTTCTAATGAAAGCACCCACGGAAAGTGTAGAAAGCCGCGTCCTACTACGCAGCAGTTGATATCTGGTTCGCCGGGCGCTTGGATGGAAACAGCACATAGCTGCCGTGGCAGAGAAACACCGTCAGTCAGAATATATTCTGCTCCAAGGTCGGGTGCCGTCGAAGCATAGTACACACCGACTGTGTCGGTATCAACTGCATCCAAATACCATTCGCCTGATATCAAATCATAGGGGTTTCCGTCTGCATCATAGCCGGTAAAGCCTGTAACAGAATCAGAGAACCAGTCTGACAGCTCATTCTGTGAGGTTCCGACGGCAAATGCCACTGCATCAGTTCGGTCAGGTTCATCAAAGCCGGTTAGGGTAATTGCCGCAGGTGTTACGGTAAGCACCGGAGCGGTTACCTGTACGGAAATGTGTATGGTATCATCCAGATCATCTGAGAGTATCGCTCCCAGTGCGTAAGGAGCGGGCATGACCAAAAGCAGCATGGCAGTTAAAATCAATGAAAGTATCTGCTTCATACCATATCACCTCTCAGCGAACCGGCGGAAAGACTCAGACGCTTTTGCTGTACCTGCCTATGCAAACGCCGGCTGACTGGCAGCTGCTCTCCGTTTTTCAGGATCAGATAATTACTGCCAAGTCCCTGCACCTCATTTAAGTTGACCACAATGCCCTTGAAGCATGAGATGAACTGCGGATAATCGCTTAGCTGTTCGGAAAGCTCAGAGAAGCTTCCTGATACCGAAATAAGGCAGTACTTTAAATGTATACAGGTGGAGCGGTTCTGGTAATCGGCATAAAGAATACGGTTCAGGGCAATTTCCAACGGTTGATGTTTTGCGGTAACTGTGATGGAGGTTTCGCTTTGTGATTCTGCAATTTTGCAGTAATGCAGCGCCCGAGAGATCTTTTCAATCGTGGCTGGTTTTACAATGTAATCTGCTGCCCGGACATCATAGCTTTTTACGCCGAATTCCGAGCTGGTGGTAAGAAAAACAAGGTTGACATTATCGTCAAGCTGTCGTAGCTTTAGTGCGCAGTCTACGCCGTTCTCATTGTTCATAAAAATATCCATAAAAACAACATCGTAGCTGCCAGGTATGTAATCATGAAGCAGTTCCCTGCCGCTGTAAAATTCTTTGATTTGTATCGTTTGCTGCTGTTCAATTTCGTATTGCTTCAAAAGGCTGCGGAGCACTTCACACTCGTCCGCCATATCATCTATGATTGCTGCGATTATTTGAAATCCCTCCTTTGCATATAATAATCCATTCAACATTATACCACAAATTCTAAAAAAAGTATGACCACTTGTGCAAATTTTCTACCGCTTGATCATAACATCTTGAAAATACCTTGACAAAATGCTACCTTAATACACAAGGTTATTTTAAGAGGTAAACAGGAGGAAAAATAATGAATCAAACACTAAAAGGTTTGCTTTGCTTTAGCATTAGTCTAATTCTTTTGCTGGGCTCAGCGCTATACGCAAATGCTGCGGAACTGAACACAAATTTATTAGCTAATCCGGGAGGAGAGGGTACAAACGACAATGGCAAGCTAACCAGCAATTACTGGAGCGGTAGTGATCTAGGATATTCTAATAAAAGTGTTAATGATTTTTCAACATTTATTGAGATAGAAAAAAAGTATAATGGTAATGATATTACTTCGGTGTTAAGTATTGTGCCGCATAGTGGAGAATATTACATGGGGTTTGCCACAACAGTATCAGCATCCGTGGGAGAAGGCACTCATAGCTGTTTTCAAGATATTGACATTAGTGGAAATGCAGCTGATATTGATAATAATGCGATGGTTTTTAACTTGAGCGGATGGCTTAGTGCCACAGGCGGAAACATAGCAAAAATAAGTGTCGAAGAGCTTGATGAGAACAAAAATGTTGTAAGTACACCTGTATATGAAAAATCCACTACAGAAGAAACATGGACACAGGTAACACTTTCCGGTGCAGTTGCATCAAATGTTAGATATTTGAGGGTGATTATTACTGGTACTTATTCTGCTTGCGGACTTGCTGCGTTTGACGACCTTTCTTTAACAATTTCACCCAACATATCATCTCTGCCAGTTATTTCTTCCATACCTGACCAAAGGATGGTATCAGGTGAAACACTTGGACCCATTCGCTTTTCTGTAAGTGATGATGATACGAATTTTGCAGATCTTTTAATATCTGTGGCTTCTTCAAATACGTCGCTTATTCCAAACTCTAATATTTCAGCAAGCCTTTCTGACGGGCATGGAGAATTAAGTCTTACTGCAGTCAGCGGCAAGGAAGGGCAGTCTACGGTGACGGTTTCAATATCAGACGGTACAAAAACTGCGGTTACACGCTTTTCTGTTACGGTGAATAGTGACGTGCAAATGGATACAAATCTTATTGTTAACGGTGTGGGGAACTCTCTGAATGGCTGGACTGATCCTAGCGGTCGTTTTTATATTAGCGGAGGAGCATTTACACACGTTTATAATTCGCCTTATTTTATGTACCAGACCACTAATGTAAGCAAGTTTAGTGAAATGATTGATGCTGGCTTTCTTACTTATACGACATCGTGCAATCTTACAAATGGTGGAGCCATAAATGTAATTTTTACGGATTCTTTCGGTAATAAAATTTCATCAGGCAGTGTAGGCAGTGGTTTAATTCCTACCGGCACACGTATAATTCGTGTGGAAGTGGGCGGAACATCTGGATGTAAAATTAGCAATGTAAATCTTATGATTAACAGCGCCGGATTGCCTAAAATGACACCAATCGGAGATCAGACAATTAATGACAGCACGGGAGACATTCCTTTTACGATAGGTTATGCTGGGGAAAGTGTTACTCTTTCAGCAACCTCATCTGACACTACTTTTGTTCCAGATTCCCAAATAATCTTTCACGGAAGCGGATATCAGCGCACAGTTTGTGTAACCCCTGCAGATGTAGAGCCGGGCAGCTCAAGAATAACCATTTTCGCCAATGGTACGGAAGTAACCAGCTTTATAGTAAAAAAAATTCCTTCTGTAGAGAACATATCTGTATCTGCTGAAGATAATGCTACCAGCGTTTTAAAAGGAGGAACACTGCAAATGGCTGCGGCTGTGACTCCATCGAGCGCAACGGAAAAAGGTGTCACATGGAGCGTAATGAACGGAACAGGAAGTGCGACTATAAATGATACAGGTCTTTTAACTGCTGTTGGAGCAGGTACTGTAACCGTTAAGGCAGTAGCAAATGATGGAAGTGGAGTATATGGAACCATTTTAATTACGATTAACGCTATACCAGTTAGTGATATATCTGTATCCAGTGAGAATACAAGCATATTCAATGAAGAAACATTACAGATGATTGCTACTGTGGAACCAGCAAATGCAACAGAAAAAAATGTCATTTGGAGCACAGAGAATGGAACAGGAAGTGCTACTATAAGCGATACAGGTCTTTTGACTGCTACTGGAGTAGGTACCGTGACTGTAAAAGCAGCTGCAGCTGACGAAAGCGGGATATATGGGACTCTGTTAATAACTATAAAGGCTATACCAGTCAGTGGGATAACTGTATCTGGTGCTGAAAATGCAAAAGATGTTCTGGATGGTGGATTGCTTCGGATGATTGCTGCTGTGGAACCATCAAATGCAACAGAAAAAAATGTCATTTGGAGCGCAGAGAATGGAACAGGAAGTGCTACTATAAGCGATACAGGTCTTTTGACTGCTACGGGAGTAGGTACTGTAACTGTAAAAGCAGCTGCAATTGATGGAAGCGGAGTATATGGAACGCAGATAATAAATATTAATTATGCTCCAATAAAGATTGTAGAGCAGCCTAAAAGTATAGCTTTGACATATGGTTATACTAATTTTCCTACACTTGGCGTGAAGGTCCAAACTCAACCCGTTGATTCAGGAAAAACAGTTACCTACCAATGGTATAAGGACGGTATATCTATTGATAATGCAATAAATTCAAATTATGCTATTTCGCCAGATCTTGATGCGGGCATATATTCATATTTTTGTGCCGTAACTTGTGACGGTTATACCGTTAATAGCGATGCTGCTATGGTAACGGTAAATAAGCTCACAGGTAGTATTGTAAATAAGGATTATGAAACTCTATATACATACAGCGGTAACTGCATTGCTATACCGGCAAAAAACAACTTTTTAACTAACAGTAATGGTGTTGTGACATTTTTATGGTATAAAGGAGATTCTACACAAGACATTGACAAAATGAATAAAGTTCCTGTTAATGCAGGTATTTACACCTTGAAAATCGATTTGGGGGAAACGGATAGTGTTACTTCTGCCAGCACTACTTTTAGGGTAAATATATCCAAAGCAGAGCAAGTTCCGCTAATTATTTCTGAAGTGACAGATAAAAAATATGGTTATGGGGAGTTTTCGCTTTCCACTACGGGGGGCAGCGGAACTGGTGAAGTGGTATATATTGTTTCGGAAGGTAACGGTATACTATCTATAAGCGGTAATACTGCAACTATTATGGGAGCGGGTAAAGTTTCTGTTACAGCCACCAAGGCGGAAGATGATAACTATAATGCCTCGAGTGCAACTCGTGAAATTACCATTGCTAAGGCGGAGGCACCAAGTATAGTCTTTCCTACAGCAACAGATATTACCTATGGACAGAAGCTGTCCACAAGCATACTGAAAGGCGGCAGCACTGAATACGGGCACTTTGATTGGGAAGATAGCGATGAAGTTCCTGAGGTAAATGGAGGCACCAATACATCTAGCGCAATTTTTACGCCAAGTGTTGAAACCATTAAGAATTATGAGCCTATTGATGATTATTATAAAAGAAATACAGTAACTTTTTCTGTAAGTAAGGCAACACCGGAGGTAATAGTGACCGCTGCCATCTCAGAAGATGATGGAATCCGCAAGGCGGTACTTACGGCTACAATGTCTAAGGTTGATAATGGACATATACCAACTGGTTCGATAAAATTTGTAGACAGCACCAGCGGAACGGCTATAAAGATTTTGGGAGCAGAAGCTGTCCCAATCAATTATGATACAGCAATATATATGTATACAGGTATTGGAGATCAAATATATAAGATAAAAGCTATATACAGCGGAGATAACAATTATGAAACCGCGATAAGCAGTGAATTAAGCTTTGATAGTCGTAAGCAGGACCAAAAAAGCTTTAACCTAAATCAGATAGGAAGTAAAACCTATGGTGACAACAGCTTTACACTTTCTACTACTGGTGGAGACGGTAAAGGAATTGTGAGCTTTGAAAGCTCAGATTCTAGTATTATCAGCATAGAGGGCAGTACAGCTACTATTCATAAAGCTGGCACGGTAAACATAACTGCGATAAAAGCTCAAGACTTAGATTACAACGAAGCAAAGCATACCGCTTCTATAACAGTAGCTAAAAAAGCCGTTATTGTTAAGGCGGATGACAAAGAGGTAGTGAAGGGTTGTAAATTTCCTAAGTTCACCTTTACTGCAAAAGGACTTGTAAATCAGGACAGCTTTACTTTATTACCCGAAATTTCTACAATAGCAATCGATACTGGTACTTTAGGTGAATATACAATCAATATCAGTGGCGGTGTGCTTAAAAATGCTGAAAATTATACTGTAAGTTACGTAAATGGCAAACTTAGCATAGTAAATTCATCCACTAATAATGAGAAAGCTCCATCTGAAGCGAATGAGTCTAGAAGCAAAATTGAAGCATCAACTGTATCTGCTGGAAAAGACGGCAATCTTTCAAAAGAACTTATAGATAAGCTTGTAAAAGAAGAAGTAAAGGAGTTTAGCATTGATAGCGAAGCAGGGACAATTATCCTTGATCTTGAAACGCTTAAAATTATCCAGAAGCAAATAAATGGAGATATAGTTGTGTCTGCTAAAAATGCAGATAAAACTACCCTTTCAGCCGAAGCAAAGAAGATAGTTGGTGACCGTCCTGTATTTGAGTTTTCCATTATAGGTACAAACGGTACTAAGGTAACAAACTTTGGCAAAGGTAAAATTGCAGTCTCAATTCCGTATGTTTTGGGTGAAAATGAAAAAGCTGAAAATATAGCTGCCTACTACATCAATGCAGATGGCGATATTCAGGAAATGCCAAACTCTGCTTATGATGAAAGAATCAAAGCTGTAAATTTTGTGACAGACCATTTTTCAAAATTTGCAGTGGGATATAAATCGGATATAACAATTGTTTTTACAGATATTGAAGGTCATTGGGCAAAGGATGCTATTGATTTTGTAACTTCAAGGGGAATTTTTGATGGGACAGCCCAAGACAAATTCTCTCCAAATATGTCTATGACAAGAGGAATGTTTGTTACTGTGCTTGGAAGACTTGCAGAGGCTGATGTAAGCAGTTATAAAGATAGTCACTTTACAGATGTAAGTTCAAATGCTTACTATATGCCGTTTATAGAATGGGCAAGCAAAAATGGAATTGTAAGAGGTACATCAGATACTTACTTTGAACCAGAGCAAGCTATTACCAGAGAACAAATGGCAGTGATTATGGCAAACTACGCAAAGGCAATAGGCTTGGAGCTTCCACAATTACAAGCAGAAAACAGCTTTGCAGATAATGAAGAAATAAGCTATTATGCCAAAAATGCAGTTAAACAGATGCAGATGGCAGGACTGTTCTCAGGAAGGGAAGACAACAGGTTTGACTCAAAAGGTACAGCGACAAGAGCTGAGGTTAGTGCAGTAATAAAGCGTTTTGTTGAGATATCTGAAAATAAATAGAAATATTTCAACTATGTGAGTCCTTGTAAATGATTAACTATTGGAATATATGACGTGAGTATATTTTAAAAAATGCAACTTTAAAGAAGTAAAGTTTGAAGATAGAAAAATGTGCTAAGTTCACCTAGCATTTTTCTATCTTTTTTATTGCATTTATGGTAAAATAATGTAAAAATTCACCTGATATATAACATATAATTTGGAGGTAAAATTGAATATAAATATTAAATTTGAAACAAAAGGTATAGACTGGAATACAGTGAGCTCTCTGCTGGGAGCTGCGGGGTTAAGCGGTACAGATTCGGAAATTTGCAAAAGAGCTTTTTTAGGAAGCCAGGCCGCTGTATTTGTATTTGATAATGATAAATTAATTGGAGTTTCAAGAGCAATTTCTGATTGTGTAAAGCAGGCGGCTATTTATGATGTTGCGGTACTGCCAGAATACCAGGGAAAGGGAATAGGAAGAATTTTAATTGAAAATATAACAAATAAGTTTCCAGGCTGCAATTTTATTCTTTATTCAAATCCAGGCAAAGAAGATTTTTACAGAAAATTTGGTTTTAGGATTATGAAGACAGGTATGGCTAAGTTTGTCAAAGCAGACCGCATGGAGGAAAGAGGATTTACAGAATAGAAATAAAAAAGTTGACTGTATGAAGTTGTAATACTTAAATGTTTTGGGGTAAAATAAAGCTAATATAAGGAGGAAGAACAATGCTTGAGGTCGTATTTAGTGATAGCACAAAAGGTTCTATGAAAATAGCAAAAAACTATGATGAAAAAAGCATGATTGTTGGCGGAGCTGTCGGATATATTGGGAAAAAGCCACCCAAAGCTGAATTAAAGAAACACTTTGAAGGTCAGGCTGTCGGCGGAGATTCAAAAGATGTTGTTTATATAGGATTTGCATTGGATATAGGGGATATATCCGGCGAATTTGATGGGATTGAGCGTCAAACTGTTTTCAGAAAAATATGGAAACAGTTTGAGTTTGGAGATGATGAGATGAAACAGTTTTTTCAAAATCAACGCGAAGATATGAAAAAACTTTTGTCTGCTGCAAGCAACGGCGTTCCAGTACGAGTTTGGAAGAGTAACACCCCTTATTCGACTTGCGGATTTTACTTCATTTGCAATGTGTTAAGAAATATTGATTGCCAATTAAGCGTTGTTTCATTACCGGAATATAAGCAAGTATCTGAGAATGAAATTGTTAGTTATAGCGACTGGGGGCAAATAGAGCCAGGGAAATTTTATCAATTCCTGCCTTTGGAAAGACAATTATCTCAATCTGAAAAAATAATGTTTAGTACCCGTTGGTTCGGCTTGGTAAGGGAAAACGCCCCATTAAGAGCTGTTGTAAACGGAAAGTTGATTTCTGTTCCCGAAGATTATTATGATCACATTATTACAAAAAATATTCCTGACGATGATTTTCTTATGGCTCGTTTAATTGGTAAGATTATGGGAAATTACGAGTTGGGTGTTAGTGATAGTTGGTATGGTTTGCGTATAGATAAGATGATTGAGGAGAACAAACTGGCTATTGTTGAAAATAAGAATATATCTCATCCTTATAGAAAAATTTTAAAGAAAGTAATTGTGTGAACAAATAACAATTAAGTCGAGATCAGAAAAGTCAGCAGATTGTGTCTATAATGAAAATATTCTAAGCCTTAAGTAGATTACAATCTACAGGCTTAGAATATTTTTATTCAAAAAAACAGTTCTCAATTTCTTTTGCAATAGCAGTCGCCGATTTTACGGCTTACATTACACTAAGGTGTTGAATATCATCAATTATCTGTTGCAAGGTCTCAACTGCATATTTAGATTGCTTAGCAGTTGAATCACACCATGGAAAAATATATTTACCAAAGCAATGAGCTAAAGATGATTCGCAGAATTTATCAAACTGAGCTTTTATTAACTCTGTATTTTGCTCTTCCGGACCCTGACAAGATACAATTAATCCAACTGGTTTGTCACTGATAAAAGAACGTATTTCCATTTCATTTACAGCTTTATCGCTGCCTGATACAAATTTGAAGAGTGCAACATGCCTGTCCATAAAGAGCTTTAATTGACCTGAATAGGAATGGCCATATAGTGGTGTTCCATATAAAATGATATCTGAATCTATTAGTCGGTACAGTAGCTTTTCTGCATCATCTTTCTGTATGCATCCCGGTTTATCAAAAACCTCTTGACAATGTGAACAACCCAAACAGCCGTTGACTTGGTAATCCGCTAAATAGCATATTTGGACATCAAATTTATCCTTTATTTTGTTGCTTACCAGTTCTAAAATCTTTGCGGTATTACCTCGCTTTCTTGGACTTCCTGAAACTAATAAAATTTTCAATTTTATTTCTCCCTTAAATTTTAATATGGTTAAATACAAGTATTTATCATTGTGAAATGATAACAGATTTAGTATAATCTATAGGGTAACCCTACGGTCAAGAGAGGTTTTTATATGAAAAATAAAAAAATGCATTTATCTACAGGAGAGTTTGCGAAGCTTTGCAATGTAAGCAAGCATACACTATTTCACTACAATGACATTGGTGTCTTTGTGCCACAATATATAGATGAAAACGGGTATCGTTACTATCATGTACTTCAATATGATACTTTTTGCACTATAACTCAACTTCGTACAATTGGTATGCCTTTATCAGAAATTAAGTCATATTTGAGTCATCGTTCACCATCAAAACTGATTTCCTTATGTTCAGAACAAGAATCTTTAATTGATATACAGATAAGACAGCTTCGACAAATAAAAGCTAGCTTGTGTGCCACGCGTAAGGGTGTGGAACAAGCTATTGCATCACAAAGCAAATTCTTTATTCGAAAAGAATTGCAAGAACATCTGCGGTTATCCGAAATTCTTGAGAATGCGGATGACGCTAAAATGACATTTGCATTTGGTAATTTAATGCGTTCTGTAAGAGATACAATGTTTCGACCAGTTTCTGGCATGATTCATCGTACTTGTGACATAAAGCAGGAAAATTATAACCAGCAATGTATATTTTATTTGCGCACACCTTGTAATAAGAAAAATTGTGATTGTACTTTAAAACCTTCTGGAGATTACCTTGTTACATATCATTGTGGAGGATACGAAGATTTGGTCAACACTTACAAAGAAATTCTTACATATGCCGGTAATAACAATCTAATCTTAGGTGAATGGTTTTATGAAGAAATGGTAATTGGGGATTGGGCAGTAAATAATAGTGAGGATTATGTGATTAAGGTGTCAGTACAAATCATATTAAAATAGAGAAAACAACATTTACTCACATTCTAAATGATGATTTATTTTGGATAAAATTGATTTTGATGAAAAAGAATAATCTTTGGACAAGGAACCAGTCGATTTTTACACACTATTTTTGTCTAATCAAATCACGTTAATGAGTTGCGGAACTACAAAAATCAAACAAAGAGCAAGGATCTGTCATATAGAGATAGAATATTGGATAATACAAAAGAAACCTACAGTTGGTTTCTTTATTATGATGTGAATTTTTAAAATACTAAACAACGATATTTTGAGTGTTCGCTATTTAGCGTTTTCCTCTTGAGAAATTACAAAAATTTGATATTATTATATATAACATTGTCACAATTGTGTTAAGACGACAGAAAGTGATAACATCAATCCTCTGCCAGTGGGTGAAGATTTATTGTTATATGGGCATCAAATATCTGAAAGCTACAAAAAGTTTTTAAATTGCTCATTGCTAAGATTTTAAAGAAAAAAAGATGTGACATTCTGCTTCAAATACTCAAATGGGAAAGTAGGATATGTGCTACCAATTTTAAGAAAAAAATTTGCAAAATTTTGGACTGTAAAATAGAGGAGGATAAAAGATGAGTACTAAAGTTTACAACAAATTAGTTCGTGATAAAATCCCCAAGATAATAAAAGCTGACGGCAAGGCTTATAACACGGAAATTTTATCTGATGAACAATACATAAAGATGCTTGATGAAAAGCTAAACGAGGAACTCGCCGAATATCAAGAAAGCAAGGACATCGAAGAACTTGCCGATATGCTTGAGGTAATGCGTGCAATCATAAAAGCAAGGGGTTTTTCCATAGAGCAGCTGGAAACAATCCGCCAAGAAAAGGCGGATAAGCGTGGGGGATTCAAGGAGAAAATACTATTGAAAGAGGTATATGAAGAAAAAGACTACTCATTTCTTCTCACAATGCGTAAATATCTTTTGCGAAATAATCTTTTGCATTCGAATTCATTCCCAAACTATGTGGCTGAGCGAAGAAATGGAAGAGTTTTTACTTTTCAAGAACATTTGCGTGGGCTTATTTACTCTCAACTAAGCGCGCAAGTTCAATGGCAACGAGTGGAGCAACATCTAAAAGAAATAGATAATTTGTTTTTTGACTATGATTGTGATGAAATTCTGAAACATAATTCCGATTATTTTATAAAAGGAATTAAAATGCTAAAATGCGGAAGCCGATGTACTGCCAATCAAATGAACAATCTTGCAAAAAATATTTGCATGTTACAGCAAATAGAAAAGGAATACCACTCTTTAGACGCTTATGTTACCTCAAAGCCCGCCATTAAAATCGTAGCTGATTTATCTTCCGGGATATATAAGCTAGCCTATATCGGTACCGCTTTAGCTTGGGAATATTTACGCAATGTTGGGATTGATGGAGCAAAACCTGATATCCACATTTGCCGCTTTCTTGGTTCGAACAGAATGGGGATTTGCCAATCTCCCATTGCTACAAAGCAAGAGGTTGCAGATATTATGGAGGAAATAAGTAATGTCCTTCATATAACCATGGCAGAAATTGATTCTATTATCTGGAGTTACTGTGCTACCGGATTTGGCGAAATTTGCACAGCTACTCCAAAATGTCAGCGCTGTATTGTTTCAGACTATTGTAAAAAGAGGTGACCAAAATGCCCATCTACCTCAGTGCCTCGGCGAGCGTTGCCGAGACTTGATAATAATCTAACCCATTAGAATTTTTGCTTTTAGAAGAAAAGATTGATAAAATCATATGTGAGAAAAAATATATATGCATAGCAAGAAATATGAAAAAATAAGTAGCTTGTGCTGGTATTCTATAAATGGGGAGGTGATACTCATGGATAATAATAAACAGGTGATCAAATTTTTAATTGACTATATAGAAGAACATATTACCGAAGGAATAAACTTGGAAAGTCTTGCGTATGCAGTGGGATATTCGCAATATCATTTGCATCGTATGTTTACAGGGTTAGTTGGTATAACACTACACCAATATATTAAACGCAGACAATTAACAGAAGCAGCAAAAAAATTGATTTTTACAGATAAACAGATAATTCAAATTGCCTTGGATGCTGGGTATGAATCGCAACAGGCATTTACGCTTGCATTCAAAAGTATGTATAAACAGACTCCGCAAAAATATCGTCGCAAAAACCAGTTTAATCCGATTCAGTTGAAATTTGAAGTGAGTGGAAACCTTAAAAATTTAAAGGGAGACCGAATTATGGATATTGAAATGATTACAAAAGAAGAAACTTATCTTGTGGGATTTAAGGCAAATACAAAAAAAGGCTTTTTTGTGATTCCGAGACTATGGAACAAGTTGCACAAAGAAAAGAGTAGGATTAAAAATAGGATAGATTTAGATTTTGTTGTGGGGGTCAACGACTATTCTAACAATTCCATGTTTAAAGAGGAGAATCTAGCTTTTGATTATTACGCTGCAGTGGAGGTAAGTGAGCCCGAAGGAGTAGCTTTGGATATGAGTGTGTTGGAAATACCGGCAGGCAAATATGTTGTTTTTATCTATAAGGGAAAAGTAAAGGATTCTATGCAGTCAGTCATGGACTACATTTATAAGGAATGGATTCCACAGTCGAATTGCCAACTCAATGATAAAGCGCGAGTGGATTTCATTCGATATGGTGAAAAAATGGATGAGAAAGGGAATAGTAGAATTGAGGTATGGGTTCCAATCATTTCGTAGATATTTCCTTTAATTTAATATATTCATGAATCAAGAATCAGAAATCATAAAAACGAGGAAATATCTTTATTTATTGCTGCAGCTTTTTCAAGTGAGATATTAGATGAAAAATCCAAAAAAGAAATTATGAAATTAATTACGGCAAAGCTTTAGGTCTATTTAATGGGCTGCAAGCTTTGCCGCTTTTTATTAAAAAATTAGAACCACTGTATTGTAAAGATATATTGAAATTTACTTTTTGCGGTATGTAATCTGTATTTATATATGCTTTTTTATATAAATAACTGTCTTTGTTTCAATTATAGAAGTTTAATTCTCTTCAGAAAGATTTTCAACATTCAAATATTCCATTGGATTCTTTATTTTATTATCCATAACAATACTGAAATGAACATGAGGCCCTGTAGATTGGCCTGTAGATCCTGACTTAGCTATTTCTTGTCCCTTAGTTATAACTTCGCCCTCTTTTACTAGTAATTTATTGCAATGAGCATATATAGAGTAGTTTTCTTCTTCATGGTTTATAATTATCGTTTTGCCGTATTCGTTATCAAATCCGCTGTATAAAATCGTCCCGTTTTCAGATGCAACAATTTTTTCATCAATTGGTGCTTGTATGTCGATCCCATTGTGAAAAGCAACTCTGTTATCTAATGTATCTTGTTCTATTTTAGGTGCCAATATTTTTATATTACCAATTTCACATTCTTCATATACAATATTTTCTTTCCCATCGATTTCTTCTGTACAATAAACCGAGCGGGATCTTAATCCATAATTTGATGTAATTGTTTTATAGCTCGGAACAGGCCATGTAAAAGTCATTTCCTGGGTGCTTTTATCAGCATTGCTCTCATTAGTTATATTGCTTTCAACTGCATCTTCAAAATTATTTTCAGCATTATTAAAAGCATATATTGTTGTGATACTCACGCCGGCTATTAAAAAAGCTACTAGACAACTGGCAAATCTCTTTAATTTTGTTGGATTTTTAAAATCATAGATCATGTTAATTCTCCTTTCTATTCTCTTTCTTCCATTAATAATTGACACTGTTGTTAATACATATCTAGTTTTTAACGCTGAATCTAACAAATCTATTATTGTCATTGCATATTTTTGATGTTCATTATAATTAATATATGATAATGTTAGAGCATCACAGACTAATTCACAGTCTTCTTTCATTCTATTAATTGCATATCCGATAATTGGATTAAACCAATATACTATTCTCAGAGCAATTAACAGCCAATTAGTCAAATTATCCTTTCTTAAATAATGTGACAGCTCATGTATACAGATATATTCTTTTTGACTAAGAGATAATTTTACCAGACATTTATTCGATAATAAAACAACAGGTTTGAAAAAGCCGTAAATACATGGCTGCTCAATAGCTTCAATAGACGCAATAGTGATTTCCTTTTTTATTCCCATCTTATGTTTGCATTTATTAAATACATTTAAAGTATCAGAATCTAAATCTTGTTTAGATTCTGCAATCATTTTTCTTATTTTATAATTAACAGCACACATATAAATAAGATATACCATCACGCCGCATAGCCATATTGAAGCATAAACGTTAATATCAAAGTTGGTTTTATCCCCTAGCACTATTTCTTTATCATAAGCATTCTTGTTAATATTATCTTTAGCTAATTGAACAATTTCAATTGCATTAATGTTCTTCACAATATTGTCAACAGGTGCTTCTGCAGCTTTAGGGGTGTTATATTTTATAAAATCTGGTGCATTAACGGGTATAAAGGGTATCAGAAGACACAGTATCATTAAAAACCAAAGTCTATAAGAACTGGTAACGTCTAATAGCTTTTTTAAAAGCTGTTTCATACAAGAAATAAAGGCAAATAATATACTCCCTATAATAGAAGCAAGAAATATTTCTTTAAATAATATATTAATCATTTTTCTTGCTCCTATTTAGTTCTTTTTCTTCAATTAATTTTTTTAAGTACTCTATATCATCTTGTGATAAATTATCCTGATTAATATAGCTTGATAAAAACATCTTAATTGACCCGTCGTATACTTTTTTTATAAAAGATTTTGTTTCTATAATCTGGCATTCTTCTCTGGACACAAGGGGATAGTATTCCTTAAATCTCGATTTTTTTTCTACCCCTATGATCTTTTTGTTCTCCAATCTGCTTAGAAGCGTATGAATTGTGTTAGGTTTCCAATTATTCGCTTCTAGTCTTTGAATTATTTGGCTGGACATCAGTGGATGTTTCTCCCAAAGCACACACATAACCTTCCATTCTGAATCAGATATATTTATTTGCTTATTCATTCTACCACCTCCAACACTACAAGTGTAGTGTGGAAATTGTCAAGTATAAATTTCTTTTTATTACCAGTAATGTTACTTGTAAGGAAATTATTATGTCATTGGTAGGTTAATTAATACCGCTTGTAGAGAAATAATGCTCATGGTCAATTAAATTAACTACGTTTTTGGTTATAGTGCTATACTTATGTAAATTAATTGAAGATTTTAGGAGGAGTAATATGAAAAGGTTTATTTCAATTTTATTAGTTTTGATGCTTACGTTGTTTGTTGTTGGCTGCGGAGCAAACGATGGAGGTGCAGATGTTGAAACTTCTGGCGATGCTGAAGGCACTGTTGAGGAGGGCTACCCAAACAAGCCGATTAACGTTATTGTATCTTTCTCGGCGGGAGGTAATACAGATATAGCTGCAAGAATTTTATTGCCATATGTTGAAGCTGAACTTGGAGTGCCATTGAATGTTATCAATAAGCCTGGTGGCGGAGGCTGGACAGGATGGACAGAGTTTTTAAATGCTGAAAAAGATGGATATACTATCGGGTATATAAACACTCCAAACCTGATGACTGGTTATTTGAACCCTGAATTTGGAAGAGATAACAGCCTTGATGATTTTGAACTTATTTCTAATCATGTATTGGATTATGGAGCAATTGCAGTTAGAGCTGATGATGAAAGATTTGAAACTATTGAGGATTTAATTGCTTATGCAAAAGAAAATGATGTAACTGCAACTACGACAGGTTATGCAGGGGATGACCACATTGCACAACTTAGAATTAACGATGCAGTTGGAACGAACTTTGTACCGGTTCATCAAGGTGGGACAAGCGAGATGCTTGCGGCAGTTATAGGCGGTCACGTGGATGTATATTTTGATAATGTAGGAAGTGTAGCAACAGCTGTCAAGAACGGTGAACTTCGCGCGTTGGCTGTAATGGCGCCTGACAGAAGTCAATTTTTGCCTGATGTTCCAACTTTAAATGAGGCAGGATTGCCTGAGATTGTAACATTTTCTGCTAGAGGATTATCTTTTGCAAAGGGTGTAGATGAAGAAAAAGTTAAAATTGTAATAGATGCTTTTGAAAAAGCTTTAAACAATCCTGAACAAATTAAGAAAATTGAAGAATTGGGATATATGGTATATCCGATTTCAGGAGATGAGTATCGAGAGTTTTTAGAGGAAGACGAGAAAAATATCATCGAAATAAAAGATGTACTTGAGTGGTAAGAGTGTTAAACAAACTTGGGGTTTTTCAATATGAAGAACCCCATAACAAATAGGAGATTTTTATGAAGAATAGGATAGATTTTTTTTCAGGGCTTGCAATTATAGCATTTTCCATTTTGCTTTTCAGTATGACGGGAAATTTGCCAGCTCAAAGTTCATTATTTCCTAAAGCATTATCAGTTTTGTTCGGAGTGCTAGGATTGATGCTAGTATTTAATGGAAGGAAGATTAATAATAGCGAGGAAAAAAATCCTTCGTTTGGCAATAAAGAAATGTGGATAGGCTTAGGGTTGATAATTACTTATATAGTTTTAATGAATGTTACTGGTTTTTTTACGGCTACGGCGTTATTCATAATAGCATTCATGCTTGTAAACAAAGTGCGGTCTGTAATTAAAATTGGAGTTACTGTAGTAGCCTTAAACATTTTTATATATTTCATTTTTGTTGCTCAGCTCAATGTGCCTTTGCCGCAAGGATTGCTATTTTAAGAAAGGAAGATTAATATGACGTCTAATATAATTATGGATGTAATGATACAACTATTAGAACCAACTACAATTATAGGATTGATCACAGGAGTTGTTGCAGGTATGATTGTAGGAGCACTGCCCGGACTAAGTGCTACTATGGCTGTAGCTCTGCTGATTCCTCTGACTTTTAGCATGGGAGCCGTTCCGGGACTTGTTATGCTGACAGCCATATATACTTCGGCAATATACGGCGGATCTATATCAGCTATTTTGCTTCATACACCGGGAACACCTTCTTCGGCTGCCACGGCACTTGACGGCTATCAACTGACAAAGCAGGGAAGAGGATTGGAAGCTATAGGTGTTTCTACTGTTTCTTCTATGATAGGAGGTGTTGTAAGTGGATTTGCATTATTGTTTTTAGCTCCTCCGTTGTCTTTGGTTTCATTAAAATTCAGTAATCCCGAATATTTCCTTATAGCTGTCTTTGGGCTGACAATCATTGCCAGTCTGGCTACAGATTCAATAGTGAAAGGGCTTTTATCAGGTGTTTTTGGACTCATAATAGGTTTGATAGGAACGGATATGCTGACCGGATTTCCCCGTTTTACATTTGGATTAACAAATCTTGAGTCAGGCATAGCTCTTGTTCCGGCAATGATAGGTCTCTTTTCCCTTTCACAGGTGTTGACACAGCTTGAAGTAATCAAAGATAAGAAAAAGGTGAAGATAGGTGAAATAGAGGGAAAGGTACTTCCTTCGTGGAAAACTCTCAAACAGATACTTCCAACAATAGGTATTTCCTCACTGATTGGATTATTCGTAGGAATGTTGCCTGGAGCAGGTGGAGATATTGCATCATGGGTCGGATACAATGAAGCAAAAAGACTGTCAAAGAATCCGGAAAAGTTTGGTAAGGGGTGCATTGAAGGTGTTGCGGCTCCAGAAGCTGCAAACAATGCAGTTACCGGTGGAGCACTTATTCCTCTGCTTGTTTTGGGAATACCGGGAAGTGCTGTTGCGGCAGTTCTTCTTGGCGGCCTGATGATTCAAGGCCTCGTGCCTGGCAGAGAACTCTTCACGACGCATGCCACTATAACTTACTCAGTAATTATTGGATTAATATTTGCAAACATCCTAATGGGAATTCTGGGACTTTTATCAGCTAAGCATATAGTTAAGGTTACAAATGTACCTTTGGTAATACTGCTTCCAAGTATAGTTATTTTCTCCATTGTTGGTTCATACGCAATCAATAACCGCATGTTTGATGTATACGTAATGTTGGTGTTTGGTCTAATAGGTTATGCTATGAAGAAAACAGGATTTCATCCTGCACCTGTAGTGTTGGCTATGATTTTAGGCCCATTGGCTGAAAGCAGTTTGAGAAGAAGCATGGTTATGGCAAAGGGATCCCTAATACCTTATTTGCTGGGAAGACCAATTTGTGTTGTACTAATGTTGATGATCGTGTTGGCTGTAGTTTCGCCAGTCATTGCAAATCATAGAAAAAGGGAAAAAATAAAAAATGGCTTTATTACCGGTGAAGCGGAAGAGGATAATTATCAAGGAGCCGAAAATGAATAATGTAGGGAATCAAATAATTATGGAGTTTCAGCGCCCGCCAAAAGAGTTGGTAGAAGCATTTCGAGGAATTCCTGTGGCTAATATTGGAGATTGTATGAATCGACTTTCTGCCATTGACGCTGACATTAATTCAATGAATGGATTAAGCCTTTGCGGTACGGCTTATACGATACGTGTGCCGGCAGGTGACAATTTGTACTTTCACAAAGCGATGGACCTTGCCAAACCAGGTGATATTATCGTTATTGATGCCGGCGGTGGCAAAGAGCGCGCAATTCTAGGTGAATTGATGGCATCATATTGCCGAAGCAGAGGTATTGCGGGGATTGTGGTGGATGGTTGCGTCAGAGATGCAGATGCTATTGGAAAGATGGATTTCCCTGTTTTTTCAAGAGGCTGTACGCCTAATGGACCTTATAAAAATGGCCCGGGGGAGATTAATGTTCCGGTAGTAGTAGGCGGGAAAATTATTAATCCAGGGGACATAGTTGTTGGAGATAGAGACGGGGTGATTGCAATAAACCCTTCAGAAGCGCCGGCTATTCTAAAAGCGGTAAAACAACTGGAGGAAAAAGAAGCGAAATTGCTGGAATTGATACAAAATGACGGTATTTACGACCGTCCTTGGGTAGATGAAAAGCTTAAAGAAATAGGCTGCAATTATAAATAGACAGGAGAGTCATTGCAGCCCGACTCCAAATATTGATTTATAATAATACCTGTGATATAGTTAAACCAATGAATGCAGATATTTCACTTCAAGAAAGGTGGCAGTCGTGGAAAGAATTATTGAAAACTTAATGATAGTAGCATTGATTTCATTAGCTGCATATCCAATAATCAAGTTGAAAAGTTTTAAGCGTACAATTCTGAAAATAGCTGCCACAAAAGAAAAGGCATTAATAGGTGTTTTCTTCGGTGGGTTAACCATGCTTGGAACGGTAACTGCAATGGAAGTCTTTAGCGGTATTAAAATTCATAGCAGCTTCATAGGGCCTTTGGCAGGTGGAATGATTGGCGGCGTAATGGTAGGGGCTATTTCCGGTATCATCGGAGCTTTGTTTCGCCTGACCGTTGAGAATGCTACTATTGCACCTGATGCTTTGACAATTCTGTTGGCTGGGTTGGCAGGAGGACTTTTCTTTGAAGTGCATAAAAAAAGGAAAGTAAAACTATATATGGTTTATTTATGGGCCTTGTCAATAGAATTGATAAATCTTTTTATGATTCTTTTTTCTTTGCAGCCCAGAATACTATCTGGTGTGTATTTTTCAATGGTAGGTATAAATTTGATTATCATTAACCCAATCGGTGCTGTGATGTTGATATCATTAATCAAGGACATTCAGTACAACCAGAACCTAACAGGTGCCAACTATGCTGAAAAATCCTTGGAAATAGCAAAGCGTACTTTGATATTTTTGAAGGAAGGATGCACAAAAGAAAGCATGGAGAAGATTGCTCAGATTATATATGACTATGTTGGCATACCAGCTGTAGCTCTTGTAAGTGTCAGCGGTGAAGTTACATATACAGGACATAAGTTTTCTACCGATAGTCATATTGTTTCAAGTCAATGGGACAAGGGGTCGGAAATCAATCATTACCAGGATTTTTCAATTATTAGGGCTCCTTTGTGGCTCAATGACGAAATAACAGGAGAATTACATTTTTATAAGCCTACTAATGAAATCGTACCGACAGATATTAAAATGATAGAAGGTATCGCTGGGTTGCTGAGCCTTCAGATTCAGAACTCAATAATATACGATCAGGAAAAGCTTTTGATTAAGTCAGAGTACAATGCATTGAAAGCTCAAGTAAATCCTCATTTTCTATACAATACTCTTAATGTTATTAAAACCATGGTGCGAATGAACCCGAAAAAAGCCCAAGATCTTATAATCGATCTGGCTGATTTTTATCGAAGAAGTCTTAGTGAGCGAGGGGATATGATTCCTTTTATTGAAGAACTGAAGCTTATTAAATCATATATGGATTTACAGGAAGCTAGATTTGGAGATAGAATTAATTTATCTATAAATGTACAGGAAGAAGTATATGATGTTTTATTCCCTACTTTTGCAATACAGCCTCTTGTGGAAAATTCAATAATTCATGGTATGATGGAGAGCGAGAATCATATGCTTGAGATTAAAATCTCAGCAAAAATTGCAGCAGAACGTCTTATTGTAAACGTTACGGACAATGGACGGGGATTTAACAGTGAAATTATAGGGAATTTTAGAGAACATATGATAACAAAAGATGCAAGAATTGGATTGAACAATATTAATTCGAGATTGAAAAGTATATATGGTAATGGCTATATATTTGATATTTCAAATAATAACGGTGCAAATGTCGTTATTGAAATTCCTATTCATACAGTAGGGGAGGAGGCCAAAAATGATTAATATCTTGATAGCTGATGACGAAGAGCATGTACGTGAAGAACTAACTTACATTGTCTCAAAAATTCAAGACTTTAACGTTATGCCGCCTGTTAACAATGGAACTCAGGTGTTGAAAATGCTCACTAATAACAAACCAGATGTTCTTTTGTTGGATATAGAGATGCCAGGTATGGACGGTATTGAAATTGGAAAGATTATTAAGGAGATGCAAGACCCGCCATACATAGTTTATGTTACAGCATATGACAATTATGCATTAGATGCTTTCAAGGTTAATGCGGTTGGCTACATCCTCAAACCAATTTCAGAAAAAGATGTAAGAAAAAAACTTGACCTTGTAAAAAGGATGATTCAAACGGTGGAAGCCAAGGAGCATGAATCTAATACAGAATCCGCAAATAATAACAGGATTGCATATAAAATTGATGAAAAATATATTTTTTTCGAACAGTCGGATTTGATGTTTGCATACGCAAAAGATAGAGAGGTATTTTTGCGTATAAAGGAAAAGGATTACCTGTATAATCAATCTCTTACAAAGTTAGAGAGCAAGCTTGACCCTTCAAAATTTTTCAGATGCCATAGAAATTATATTGTTAATATAAATGAAATTACGGAAGTGACGGCATGGTTTAATGGTGCATATCTAATAAAGATACAAGATATGAATATTACTGTAAGCCGGAATAGGGTTAAAGAATTAAAAAGAATACTTGATTTTTAACAGGCATAGAAACCGAACCTTCTATGCCTGTTTTCATACAAATACCCTGCAAAATTTGCACTGTGCAAATTTTGCAGGGTATTTTTTGCCTGAAATTAAGCGAATTATATTTTCTAAATATTTAAACTAACTGAAAAATAGAGGTTTTTCAGAACACAAAAAAGTTGGCCTGTATTTTGCTAATTATTATAGAGAAAGTATGGGTGAAAGAAGTGACGAATGAAATCGTTAGCCCGAATCTATATGATAACTAAAAGGAGGATATTATGAAGTTTGAATTAATTGAAGGACTTATATCAATTAGCGTTGATTCAACAGTTACTTTGGCATTTGCTGCGGCATTATTACTTTTGGGATATTTTGTCAAGAATAAAGTTAAATTATTAGACAAATACTGTATCCCGGCACCTGTAATCGGTGGATTCATATTTATGTTTATTACGTGGCTTGGACATTTGACCGGAACTTTTGCTTTTAGCTTTGACAACATGTTCCAAAATGCATTTATGTTAGCTTTCTTTACAACAGTAGGTCTTGGAGCAAGCTATAAGCTGCTTGTTAAGGGCGGTAAATTACTTGTTGTGTACTGGCTTATTGCAGGTGTGGTTTCAATATTGCAAAATACAATGGGCATTGCTATATCCAAGGTAATTGGTTTGGAAGCTCCGTATGCTTTGTTATCCAGTGCTATTTCTATGATCGGGGGACACGGAGCAGCGCTTTCTTACGGAAATACATTTTCTGAAATGGGATATGAAGCTGCGCCGCTGGTAGGAGCTGCAGCAGCAACTTTCGGTCTGATATCAGCAGTCCTTATAGGTGGGCCGCTGGGTAGAAGACTTATTGTTAAGTATAACCTTAAGCCTGAGGATGATTCAAGTTTCGATACCTCTGTTACAGATATAAATGCAAGTTCTGGGAATAAACTTAGTTCACTTGATATAATTAAAAATGTGGCAGCTATTTTAGTCTGCATGGCATTTGGTTCTATTATTGCCGGTTGGATAAGTAAATTGATAAACATGGGATTCCCAACATATGTAGGTGCAATGTTTGTAGCCGTAATTCTTAGAAATATTAACGAAAAAGCAAATTTATATAGATTCGACTTTACTCTGGTTGATGAAATTGGAAATGTAATGCTTAACTTATACTTATCACTGGCATTAATGACTTTAAAGCTCTGGGAGCTATCAGGATTGATAGGCGGAGTATTTGTAGTTGTATTCTCACAAGTACTGCTTGTATCGCTGTTTGGATATTTCGTAGTATTCAGAATCCTTGGGAAGAACTACGATGCTGCAGTTATGGTATCAGGTCTTGCTGGACACGGATTAGGAGCTACTCCTTCAGCAATAGTTAATATGACAGCTGTTAATGAGAAATACGGTATGAGCAGAAAGGCAATGATGATTGTTCCAATAGTCGGAGCATTCTTAGTAGATATAATTTATCAGCCACAAACAATTTGGTTTATTAAAACCTTTGTGGAAAATTTAATGTAAAATCAAAGAGAGGTTATTATGAGAAAATTAATGGAATGTGTGCCAAACTTTAGTGAAGGAAGAGATGAAGCTTTAGTTGAAAAAATTGTTGATGAGGCAAGAAAAATTGAAGGTATTACAATTTTAGATTACTCATCTGACAAAGATCACAACAGAACAGTTTTAACAATGATTGGATCACCGGAAAAGATTAAGGAGGCTGCAATTAATACAGCGAGAAAAGCAGCGGAACTTATTGATATGACAAAGCATGAAGGCGCTCATCCAAGAATGGGAGCTACAGATGTTATTCCTTTTACTCCGGTTTCTAATGTGACTATTGGTGATTGTATTGAAACAGCTAAAGAGGTAGGAGCTGAGCTTGGAAGCTGGGGGATACCTGTGTACCTGTATGAGGATGCATGCACAAAGGAAGATAGAAGAAATCTTGCATCTGTAAGAAAAGGACAATATGAAGGTTTCTTTGAAAAAATTAAAGAAGATAAATGGAAGCCGGACTTCGGGCCTCAAGAAATGAATTCAAAAAGCGGTGCTACTGCCGTAGGAGCGAGAGTTCCTCTCGTGGCATTCAATGTAAACTTGGATACACCAAATGTTGAAGTCGCAGATAAAATTGCAAAAAAAGTAAGACATTTAGGTGGCGGACTTAGATATGTAAAGGCTATAGGACTTAAGCTTGAAGAAAGAAATCAAACACAGGTTTCAATGAACCTTGTAAACTATGAAAAGTCAGCTGTATATCAAGCCTTTGAAATGATAAAGATGGAAGCGAGAAGATATGGTGTGAATGTAGTTGGCAGCGAAGTAATCGGAACTATACCTATGAAATCTCTTCTTGATGTTGCTGAGTATTACTTGCAGATAGAAAACTTTAGCATTGATCAAATATTGGAAAAGAGATTGCTGGACGAGCAATAAATAATTTGCATATTTTATAAAATTATAAAACTTTTGGGCTTGCATTTTGCGAGCCCTTATAGTATTAATTTAGTAGAAAGAAAAGAGGAGAAAAGCATGGACTATAAAAGTGTATTAGAGCTGATTTTAGATACAGATGACGTTACAGTTGGAGGAGGCAGTGCCTCAGCCTTATCTGGAGCTTTAGCCTGTGGACTTATAGGGATGGTTTGCAAGCTGTCCACAAAGAAGGATTTTGGAATATCTTCTGAAAGCCAATTGGAGTATGCGAAGGAGCTTGAAGAATTAAGAGAAAAGCTGTTGGCCGGGATAGTGGATGATGCCAATGCGTATGGTGTTATAATCAATGCGTACAAGCTTCCTAAAGGAACTGAAGAAGAAAAAGAAATAAGGAAAAAAGCAATCGCTGATGCAGGAGTAGTTGGAGCTACTGCTCCAATGGAAAATGCAAAACTTTGCCGAAGGATTTACGATATTGGAGCAGAGCTGGAAGGCAAGACTAATCCAAACTGTAATTCCGACATAGTAATCGGACGTGAGATGGCGAAGATAGGAACCAATGGATGCTTAATAAACATTGAGGCTAACCTTCCGCTGGTTAAGGACGAAGAGAAACTAGAAGAGTTCAATAGAGTGATAAAGGAACTTAAAATATATTAGGCTTTCGATGAGTATTAAATTAACTTTTGAGAGGGTGAAGGAATGAAAGAAAAAATTATTAAAAAGGAAAACTTTGTGACCACAAAATGGGCCGGCGGAGAAACTACACAGCTGGCAATTTATCCGTATGATTCTGTGTTTTCTAATAAGGATTTTTTGTGGAGAATTTCATCTGCAACCTTTACTTCAACAGAATCTACATTTTCGGATTTTACCGGATACCAGAGATATATTCTGCCCTTAAATGGAGAGCTTAGCTTGAAGCACAGCAGACTTTATGACAGAAGCCTCAGAAAATACGATGTTGAATACTTCGACGGATCATGGAACACTTTTTCAAAGAATACTCTGGACTGCAGAGATTATAATTTCATTGTAAAAAGCGGATTTCTTTCTAAAATGCAAATACTTAACGAGAAGGAAGAATATCTTCTTAAAAAATCAGAAGTTGTAACATTCTTCTCTGTAAATGAGTTTACTTTAGAGCTGCCAGAGCATGGTGGCAAAAGGAAAGTAGATGGATTTTCATTATACATTATAGAAACTGATAATGAAGACAAAGTAAAAATTTTAAACGCTAAGTTACCTGTAATTATTACTGAATTTGCAACAGGTAAGTAAAGAGATAGAAGATACCTCTGTTAAATTGACAGAGGTATTATTTTCTTGTTGGAAAACATTTTTTGTAGAATTGATTAACTTCGTGTGGTAATATAGAAACTACTGGTACACATGTTTAGAAGGGTAGATAAAATGATTAAAAAAGCTACTGTTTTACTTATATTGATACTTTTTATGAATACAGCCATTGCCTACGGCTTCTCAGATACAGATACTTTTAGAGTAGCCGGAGATATCCAATTTCCCCCTTATGAGTTTTTGGACAGCGACGGTATTTACAAAGGATTTAACGTAGATTTGCTTAAAGCGATAAGTCTTGTAACAGGCATGGAGTTTGAATTTATGCCGATGAAATGGGAGGATGCCTTTTATTCCATAGAAAGAAACCAGGCAGATATTATCCAGGGTATGAAAGAATCTGACGATAGGAGGGCCAGGTTTAATTTTACAGACTCTCTACTCCTTAATTCCCAATCAGTTTTTGTAAGGAATAATAATTACTCGATTAATGATAATTCTAACCTTGTAAACAAAGTTGTGTCTGTACTGAGGGAGGATATTGTATATCTTGAATTGAGCATGATTAAAGATATAACAATAATTCAGTATGATACCATGGAGGAGGCAACTGAGGCCCTAATTAACGGTGAGGTAGAAGCCATGGTTGGAAATACCCTTACTGTTAATTATATTTGCAAGGAAAACAACTGGATTGACCAGATTAAAATTGTTGGGCAGAAGCTTAATGAGCAAAAGTATTCTATGGCGGTTTCAAAGGACAATCCACAATTATTAAGAAAGCTGAATGAAGGATTAGATGAAATACAAAATAATGGTATGTATGATGTATTACACAGGAAGTGGTTCGGGACACCTATAAAAAATACAAGTAAAGAAACTGAAATGAAAATTAAAATGCTTTTATTTTTTTTATTTATACTTTCATTAATAGTTCTCAGCGTTCAATTGATTAACAGGAAGCTAAACAGAATAATAGAAGAAAAAACCAGAGAGGAAAAACTCCTTATAAATGAGCTGAGAAATTATGACAAGCTTCAATTTATGGATAAAATAATATCCTCTCTTGCGCATGAAATTAGAAACCCTTTAACATCAATAAAAATTTATACAACTCAAATGAAGAATAAAATGGATAATAAGGAATTTATGCTTGCAGCTGCAGAAGATATTCCTGAAGAAATAGACAGAATAGATGATCTGATTAAAGAGTTTATGGAGTACACTTCTCCGAGAAAACCGCAAATTAAAGTATTGAATCTTAAAAACGAATTAGAAAATGCTATTAAATTTATTAAATTGCAAATTAGAGATATTAATATAGATTTGAAAATCCCTGAGGATATTTATATTGAGTTTGATTTAAGTCACTTTAAGCAAACTATTATAAATATTATTCTAAACAGTAAGGATGCACTTATTGGTACTGAGAATCCAACTATAAAAATAAATGGATATGTTGATGGCAAAAATGTAAATATTGAGATTGTAGACAATGGATGTGGGATGGATGATGAGTCCTTAGACTATATATTTGAACCGTTTTATACCACAAAAGATAATGGAAATGGTGTAGGTATGTTTATTGTTAAAAAACTTGTGGAAGAAAACGGAGGAAAAATTGTAGCTGGAAATAATAAGAAGACCAGCGGGTTATTTGTATTTTTAACAGTAAGGATGGGAGTAAAAAATGAAGACTAAAATATTGATAGTTGACGATGAAAATAATATATTGCGAGCTCTAAAATTTCTCCTTGAAGACAGCTACCATGTATACACAAGCGACAACGTCAGTGATGCAAAGAGGATATTCATAGAGGAAAAAATCAGCTTAGTATTGCTGGATTTAAGACTGTCAGAAGGCAGCGGTCTCATTCTTATGGACGAGTTGCTTGCTGTGGATCCAAACGCTGTAGTAATTATCATGACGGCCTATTCAACAATTGAGAACTCAATTAAAGCTATAAAATCCGGGGCATATTACTTTATTACAAAGCCAATAGACAACGATCAGCTTTTAATTTTGCTCAATACAGCAGCTGAAAAACTGAACCTAAAAAAAGAACTGGACTTATTGCAAGGACACTTGCGGAAAACACCTATCGGAGAATCAAAAGCAATTCTGGATATTAAAAGCATAGTGGATAAAATAAAAGATACTGACGCAACAGTCCTGATAACAGGTGAAAGCGGAACCGGCAAAGAATTAATAGCTCAGACAATACATAGTAGCAGCAACAGGGCAGGCAAACCTTTTATAGCAATAAACTGTGCTGCGATGCCAAATGAGCTTTTGGAGAGTGAATTGTTTGGATATAAAAAAGGATCATTTACAGGAGCTACTAAGGATGATATCGGTTTAATCAGGAAAGCTGAAAAAGGCACACTGTTTTTAGATGAAATAGGAGAAATGAATATTAAGCTGCAATCTAAACTCCTTAGGTTTATTCAAGAAAAGGAAATAAGACATATAGGTGATGAGAAGAATTACCCTGTAGATGTCAGAATTATATGTTCAACTAATCGTAATCTAGAAGAAGAGATAAAGTCAGGGAACTTCAGAGAAGATTTGTATTACAGAATTAATGTAATAAATATTGTTGCTCCTCCTCTTAGGGAAAGGATTGAAGACCTTGATTTATTGGTTCCTCACTTCATTGATAAGTACAGAATTTCATATAACAAAGAGATCAAAGGCATAACAGATGATGCTATGAATCAACTTAAGAACTATGAATACTTAGGGAATGTAAGAGAACTTGAAAATATTATTCAAAGGGCAGTCTTACTATGCGGAGATGAATACATTGGCGTTGATTCTTTGAATTTTAATAATCATAAGATGATAAGAATAAATGATAATGTAAGTGATAATTATATAAAAATATACGAAGGGGAGACGTTGGAGGACATAGAGAAAAAGGCGATAGAATTTGCCTTGAAAAATAACAGGCAGAATAGAAAATGGACTGCTAACAGTCTTGGAATAAGTGAAAGATCTATAAGATATAAGATTAAAGAATATAAATTATAGCTATGAAGCTTACGAAATTACATAAAAGAACCTGAATATGAAAAAGGTGATTAATACATGAAAATTAAAGTGTTACAAGGAGACTTGTATTTATATAGATATCAATTTTTGAAAGGAGATGTTCATTATGAAGATAATTTATATAGTGATTGATATATTGAGATGGAGGGTTAACTCTATCTAACCCTCTTAATTAAGAACGGAGGAATTATGAATAACATTACATTGAAAAGAATTGATGAATCAAATTTTATAGAGTGCTTTAATTTAAAATTAGGTAAAGGACAGGAAGATTACGTTTCTCATCCTATTCGCAGCCTGGCTCAAGCTTATGTTTACTATGCTCAATGTATTCCATTCGGCATATACAATGCTGAAAAAATGGTTGGATATGTTATGCTCATATATGACTATGATGAAGAAACATATAATATATGGCACATGATGATTGACGAATCAGAGCAGGGAAAAGGATACGGAGAAAATGCCATGAGGTGCTTGTTAGAGCTTATTCGAGAAAAACCATTTGGCAAGTCGGATATTGTGCTGTTAACATGCAAGCCTCGTAATTTACAGGCGTATAATCTATACAAGAAACTAGGTTTTAAGGAGACAGGCAGGTCTGATGAAGATGAGGTCGAATTAAAAATATTCTGTGTTAATTAGTAATTAAGGAGTCCGTATTGTGAGCTTCACTTTAAAAAAATAAATGACCAATTTAAAGAAAATTAGTAAGAGTTGGAGGATGAGTTATGATTGACGAAATGTTGCAGTTTAATAGGGCTTTCGTAGAAAATAAAGAGTATGAAAAGTATGTAACAAGCAAATATCCAGACAAAAAAGTTGCCATAGTTTCCTGTATGGATACGAGATTAACTAAATTACTGCCTTCGGCCCTGGGACTTAAAAATGGTGATGCAAAAATAATTCAAAATGCAGGAGGAGTCGTTTCACATCCTTTTGGAAGTGCAATGAGAAGTCTTCTCATAGGTATTTATGAATTAAATGTGAGGGAAATTTTGATAATTGGCCACACGGATTGCGGTGCTAGATATACAGATAGCAAAAAAATGATAGAAAAAATGAGAGAGCGTGGCATAACAAATGAAAATATTGATATGATTAAATATTTTGGTGTTGATTTTGATTCATGGCTGGGTGGTTTTATGGACTTGGATTTTTCTATTAAGAAATCTGTGGATATGATTCGCAATCACCCTCTTATACCGAAGGATATAAAGCTGTATGGACTTGTAATTAACTCTGTAACAGGAGAACTGAGAAGAGTAGTTTAATATTATTTTTTATATTAGACAAAAGATAACACAAAAAGTCGGGCATAGCCATTTAAAAAGAGTTAATCTATATTAGTAAGCAGGAGTGATGATATGGGTTGGATTGAAGAAATAAGTGAAGTTGTAAGCTATATTGAGGAGAATATTACAGAAGAAATAACTGTGGAGGATGTTGCGAAAAAAGCGTTTATGTCTCTCTTCTATTTTCAAAAGGGATTTGCAATGCTCTGCGGCTTTACAGTTGGAGAGTATATAAGAAAGCGCAGGCTTACACTTGCCGGCAGTGAGCTTGTTTCCACTGACAATAAAATAATTGATATTGCAATGAAATACGGATATGATTCACCGGACAGCTTCACAAAAGCATTTACCAGATTTCATGGTGTCACACCTACTTCTGTTCGTAAAGACGGAGCAATGATTAAATCATTTGCTCCTCTAAAAATCAAATTTTCATTGGAAGGCGGTTATGTTATGGATTACAAAATTGTTGAAAAAGATTCTTTTGTTGTTAGGGGTGTATCAAAGATGTTTAAGTATGAAGGTGCAGTTGCAGAAATTCCTAAGTTTTGGGCAGAGTATTATCAAGAGGGAAAGAAAAATCAAGTATGTGGAATGTACGGTATATGCATAGATGAGAGCATGGGCTCAGATGAATTTGAATATATGATTGCAGACAGTTTTAATGAAGCTGAAGAATTGCCAGAGGGGGTTATAACAAAAACTATTCCAAAGTACACTTGGGCTGTTTTTCCATGCACAGGTGCAATGCCAAAATCCTTACAGGATGTGAACAATAAAATTTATTCGGAATGGCTACCTAACTGTAGAGATTATGAAATTGCAGCAGGCCTCGACGTTGAAATGTATACAAATTCTGAGGATTATCTAAATGGAGTTAAGGATGAAAATTACTACAGTGAAATTTGGATTCCTGTTAAGAAAAAATAGATTGCGAGAGATAGAGTTTATAAATTAGCATAAAAATGAGACGTTCATGCACCGAACGTCTCATTTTTGCCAGTTAATTTATTAATCGATTTAATTTTTGATTTGATAAAGGCAATAGTATAAAATATGCTGAAATAGGGTCATTACTATGAAGCACATACTTACAATATAATAGGCACGATGAATCACCGTATTGTAAAACAGCAAGTAGTATACTGTCCATAAACTTATGGCTGTAGTTATTATGGCTGCTACTTTCACAGTTATGGAATTCTTCCTTTGTTTTTTATAAAGAATGCATGCAAAGATTATGAGAATAACTACGATTACCAATGCAATCCATTTCATTGCAGGAATATTTACTAGTCTTTCCCATTTTCCATTTAGATAAACAACGTGGCGCAGCATACCCATGCGAGTTTTGGTGTAGTAATGAGCTGCGTATGCTCCAATAACTGCAGCAATTTCTAATGCGCCGAACAAAAATATTAATATATAATAAATTTTATTTCGCTGCTTTATCATTAGGAAGTTCACCTACCGTTGTGTAGACTACTTCACCGGCATTTGGATCATTAAGTTGTACTGGAAGTTCATCATTCATTTGCCATTGATACCATCCGCCATCAAATACACTAATATTTGTATATCCGTTTTCATACATAATCAAGAACGGAATTGATGCTCGCCAGCCTGTTCCGCAGTAAAAAGCAAGGTGGTTATCTAAAGTAAAATCTAGGCCTTCCCATAGTTCTTTCATTTCATCCATTGTTATGCAAGTTCCGTCTTCATGGGTGTAATCTTCCATGTGATAAGGATCGCTTCCTGCTTTTCCCCAAACGGCGCCTTTTGGTTCGCCGGCTTTGTCAATGTATGAATAGCCACTTGTTTCCCCTTTGAATTCTTCATATGAACGAATGCTTACCAAACGGAAATTAGGATCTTCACTTACTTTTTTTGCGGCATCTTCAATTGATGTCCAGTATTCCGGATGTACCGGAACGGTTGCTCCAAAGTCTGTTGCGGGTGTTGCAGTGTTTGCAAATGTTTCTAATTCATATCCGGCATTTGTCCACGCATCCAGACCGCCGTCTAAAACTTTAACGTTTTCTACTCCTGCCCAAAGGTAAGCATACGCAACTCTTGCAGTTCCAGAAACATCAGCACCGTAAAGAATTACTGTCCTATCTTTTGTAATTCCAAGGTCAAGCATTGCCTGCGCAACTTCTTCGGGAGTTTTAATATTCCAATATGGTTCACCTTCGATACTTGATATGTCTACATGTACAGCGCCGGGTATATGGCCTGTATTGTAATCAGGGCTGTCATCAACAGTTCCCCAACTAGCTTCCAAAATAATATAATTATCTGATTCATTTTGATTTCCACCTATTACACTTTGCAACCATTGTGGTGTAACGAAAACTTTTTCTACATCAACAGCTTCTACTTCTTCTAATTGTTCCTCTTCAGCAGGTTTGTCAGTTGTAGGTTCATCGGTTGAGTCCTTCTGTTCTTGGCTGCATCCTGAAAATACACTTACCACTAGTATAAGAGCAAGAAACAGAGATATATACCTTTTATTCATTTTTAGCCTCCAAATAGTTTTTTTATAGCGTTAAAATACTAACAGTTAATAAATGTTAAGTCAAGCGAAGTAACCATGAATAAAAGTTATAAAAAAATAAAAAATATTTCCAAACTTTTATATGGTTCCAATTTTATCTAAATAATTAAAATTATTGTAATGGTATTTATAGTATTAATATAAAAAAAACTTCTATACTGCCTATTTCATATGAATTTATATTATTAGAATTAACTGTCTAATTGTGTTAATATAAGTGATAGACTTTGATAATTTATTAATTAAAGGTATGATAATGAAGAAAAAAATTTTTATAATACTTACTTTTTTAGTATTAATAATTGTAATTAAGCAATATAAAATATATGATTTTTTCAGTTTTGATAACATTAATGAGCTTAAGCTGTACATTAAATCATTTGGTATTATGGCACCTTGTGTGTTTATTGTAATGTTTGCTTTAGCCACTGTTTTATTTGTTCCCGGACTTCCAATAACAGTGTTGGCGGGAATAATATTTGGGGCATTTTGGGGTACTGTCTATGTGGTTATTGGATCAACAATAGGAGTTTCTTTGTCTTTTTTAATAGGCAGATACATAGGCAGGGATTCTGTAAAGAAAATGTCTGAGAAAAACGAACGTATGTCAAAACTTGATAGTTACATTAAGGAACACGGCAACACAATATTAATTATAAGCAGATTGATTCCATTGTTTCCGTTTAATTTGCAAAATTACGTCTACGGGATTACGGACATAAGGTTTAACACATATTTTTGGTATTCATTGATTTTTATGGTGCCAGGCACATTTATATACACTTGCTTTGGAGCGTTGGCTTACAGTTCGATGGCAATGGATAAAATAGTATTATATTCTAGTTTTTTATTAGTTGCCTTATGTGCACTTATTATACTTCCAAAGAAAATTTTCAACTTAAAATCTGAAATTGTGAACAATAATGAGTAATTAACATGAGAAATGTTAATATAAAAAACAATAGGAGAGAATGAAAATGAAAATTTCAAGGATTCTAGTATTAATTTTAGTGTTAAGTATGGTTGTAGCCGGATGTGCTGCTAATGAGCAGCCTGAAGTCACAGAACCTGTTGATTCAAATGAAGGCTCAGCTTTTGAAGGAAAATATCTGGTTAACGCTGAATATGTTAAATCAGCTTCAGGCAAAGATAATGTATTGTTAATTGATGCAAGAGGTGCAGATGCTGCAAAAGAAGGTACTGTTGAAGGTGCAATTGCAGTTGTTTGGCAAACGCTAGCTGATGTGGAAGGAAAACCGGGAGACCCAATGTGGGGGACAATTCTTGAACCTGCTACATTAAGCGAAACACTGAGCAATCTTGGAATAAGCAAGGATAAAGAAATAATTATATTTGGAGCAGCGCAGAAAGGCTGGGGAGATGAAGGAAGAATAGCTTGGGAATTAATAGCTGCGGGTTTCGAAAATGTAAAAATGGTTGACGGCGGATTTGCTTCTTTAAGTGATGCGGAATTAAATATAGTAAAAGGGGCAGCAGAACCTGTTCCTGCGGAAGTTGTTGTTTCTGAAATCAATAATGCACACAATATAAATACAGATGCATTAGCCGCTGATTATGACAGTTATAAGGTTGTTGATGTTCGTGCAGATGAAGAATACGAAGGGGAGGTTCTTTACGGAGAAGCAAATGGCGGATATTTACCGGGAGCTATCCATATTAAATATACAGACTTATTTAAGGAAGACGGCACTTTAAAATCCAACGAGGATATTACAAAAATATTTGCAGATGCAGGATTAAGCAAAGATGATAAAATTGTTACATACTGTACAGCTGGAATTAGATCTGCATATATGCAGCTTGTTCTGGAAATGGCCGGTTTTGAAAACTCATACAACTATGATGAATCTTTTTACAGATGGAGTGCAGTTAACGAATTAGAAAAATAATTAGGTGGAATATGAACAGTAATACATCGTTAAAAAACAAAAGAATAATTAAATATATACTTATTGCAATATTGGCATTAGTTGTGATATCTTATTTATTGATACCAGAGGTTAAATCTAAAATTAACTGGCTTTTCATGCTTTTCAGCTCTATGAGCGTTGACATGATAATTGGATATGTAAGGTCCTTTGGTGTCTATGCTGCTGTTGTATCATTTTTTCTGATGATGTTTCAATCATTGGCAGCGCCGTTGCCTGCGTTTTTGATAACATTTGCCAATGCAGCAGTATTCGGATGGTGGCAGGGTGCAATTTTATCTTGGACCAGTTCAATGGCAGGAGCAGCGCTGTGCTTTTATATAGCAAGAATATTGGGACGAGATGCAGTTGAAAAAATTACGAGTAAGTTTGCTCTTGAAAGTGTGGATGGATTTTTTGATAAGTACGGGAAACACACCATAATAATTTGTAGGTTGCTTCCTTTTATATCCTTTGACTACATAAGTTATGCAGCAGGACTTACATCAATAGGTTTCATACCGTTTTTTGTAGCGACAGGTATAGGACAGCTGCCTGCAACAATAATTTATTCCTACGTTGGTGGAATGCTTACAGGTGGGGCGCAAATGTTTGTAACTGCCCTGTTAATATTGTTTGCACTGAGTATTTTAGTTATTTTAGTGAAACATTTATACAATGACAGACAAAATAAAACGAAAGAACTATAAACTATGAACTACAGAGAATTAATTGTTAAAAATCATCAATTGATGAGCTATAGTAAAATATTTGCTAATATACAACCGGGCCGGGATATTTTTTGGCCCGGCTGTGCTGTTTTATCTCTTGGAAAAGAAATAACCGAGAAATCGTATAACCTTCTTAAAAAGAAAGTGCCCGGACTTGCTTACAGCACATATTGCTGCGGTAAGCCGTCAAAGCATATATATAATGGCGATGGCTATAAAAAAATAGAAGATAATCTGCACAAATTGTTTGAAGAAAACAAAGTAAAAAACATATACACACTGTGCCCAAACTGTTTTGTAACACTGTCAGAATACAAAGAAGTCAATGTGCATTCAGCATGGGCAATAATAGATGAAATTTTCCCACAGGAAAAATACAATATTTTGAAAGGCGAAGCTTATTCACTTCATGATCCCTGTCCAATAGTCAATGACATAGAGGCAGCGGAGCATGTTAGAAATATTTTAAATAAACTTGGAGTTGAAGTGCTGGAATTTAAAAACAACAGGGAAAATACAGTTTGCTGCGGCAAGAAAAATATGCTTATGGCACTGTATCCTGAAAAGGGCAAAAAGCTTTTTGAACTTCGCGCATCACAAGCACCTTCAAAAAAGATAGTTACTTATTGCGCTTCATGCAGGGATACTTTTAAACAAAACTCCTACGATTCTAAACACGTACTTGAGCTGTTGTTTGAAACGGAATCCTCATCGTCTTGGGTGAATAGATTTAATGCGGTAAGTTTTATTAAGAAGGAGCAAGGCAATGCTTGACACATATGGCAGAAAATATTTAGATAAATATTTTGACATAACATCGAAGTTTTTTATTAATTCAAAGTTTAAACCCACACAAGTCACATGCATTGCTTTGGTTGTGGGAATCTTAGCAAGCATAATGTATTATTTTAATAACATTCTTGCAGCAATAATACTGTTGTGGTTTTCAGGATTTTTAGATGCTGTAGACGGGGCAATGGCAAGAAAAATGAATTTAATTACTAAATCCGGAACGTTGTTGGATATTTGTTTTGACAGAGTGGTTGAACTAACTTTTATAGTTGTGTTTGCACTTAAGCACCAAGAATCTACCTTTGCATTTCTCTGTCTGACTTGTGCAATAGTTCTTTCAATGTCAGTATTTTTAACTTCAGGCATGTTGATGACGAACAATGGGAAGAAAAGCTTTCGCTATCAGGCAGGCCTCATGGAAAGAACTGAAGGATTTATAATGTTTACTGTTATGATGATATTAAATTCCTTTATGAAAGAAATAGCATTTATATATGCCGGATTGGTATTGTTTACTGCAATACAAAGACTTATAGAAGCTATAAAAGCGTTGGAGGAAATTCATGAGAAATAAAATAATAATAATTGGATTAATAGTGTTTATTATTTTAGGAGCAATATTTGCTAATAGGCCCAAAGAAGATAATACAGTAACCATATACGGTTGGGGCGGTGATCAGAGAGTCAATGAATGGATTGACAGCAAACTGGCGCCATATGCATTGGAGAACTACGGTGTTGAAGTCGTTCGTGTTCCAATGAATATTGATGAAATTTTAATGAAGCTTACTAATGAGAAAAATTACAGCAACAATGGCTCTATTGATGTTATATGGATTAACGGAGAAAATTTTTATTATGCTAAACAGTATGATTTATTGTACGGGCCATTTTTGGATAAAATAGAAAACGCGCAAAAATATGTGGATTTAAAAGGACCTGAGGCAACTGTGGATTTCGGATATCCAACAGAAGGATACGAAGCGCCTTGGGGAAAAGCTCAGTTTGTTTTTGTTCATGACAAGGAACTGTTGCCTGAACCACCAGAAAATTCTCAAGAGCTAAAAGAGATGCTTATAAATAATCCGGGTGCATTCACGTATCCTGAAGCTACTGATTTTGTGGGTTCTGCTTTTGTACGAACTGTTATATACGATATTGTAGGCTATGAAAATGTTAAGGATCTTCCAGCAGATTATGAAACAGTTAAAGAAGCTGTAATGCCTGCAATGAACTATTTGAATGAAATAAAACCATATCTTTGGAAGGAAGGAAAAACATATCCAAAGGATTCTGCTCAGCTTGACGGCTTATATCAGGATAAGGAAATTTATATAGCAATGGATTACAATGCAAACAAAGCATTGAGTAAAGTGATGGACAAGAGCTGGAGCGAAAGCACAGAAACATTTGTGTGGGAAAATGGAACACCTTTCAATACTCATTATCTGGCAATAGCAGCTAATGCACCACATGTTGAAAATTCCATGAAGCTAATTGAAGCTGCGCTTTCTCCGGAAATGCAAATATCAAAAGCAGATTTGAGCGGATGGGGAGACCTTCCGGTTTTAGAATATGATAACTTAAGTGAAGATGAACAAAAAAGTCTTGATGAATCATTAACACCTTCAGAGCAATATAAAAATAGTATTTTAGCCTATGATGAACTGTCCGATCACAAGCAACCTGAATTAAAAGCTGATTTGGTAAACATTATAGAAAAAGTTTGGGAGGATGTGGTTCTTTTTGGAGAACAATAAAATAAGTAACACAATTTTAGTAATGCCTTCATTTTTAATTGTGTTTTCCATTACAGCATATGTTCTAATAAATACTTTAAAGGAAAGCTTAGGTTTAATTCCTGAGCTTTTTTTAAATGAATTAACCTTTAAATACTATGCAAATCTTTTTACGGACAAGATATTTGTGAGTAGTTTTTTGTACAGTATTTTTGTTGCTTTAACATCAGCTTTGTTGTCGGCTGTGTTTGGCACATATTTAGGATATGTTGTTGCTAAATCAAAAAATTCATTTGTAAATGTTTCATACAGGTTTCCGATTTTTTTGTCTTATGTTGCTGCAGCGGTTTTAATTTACAATACATACAGCGATAAAGGACTTTTGTTTCACATGTTTCAATTTTTGGGGTTTGAAATAAAAAATTTAAATATTATTTATAATTCAAAGGGATTGGCCGTTATTTTGCTCAATGTGTTTAAAGGAGTTCCATTTATTGCACTTTCTGTTTATCCCATATTGTTAAAAACCGATGATGCATATAAGGAAGCTGCAAGAAACCTTGGCTGTACAAATATTATGTATGTAAGAAAAATTTTACTGCCCCTTTGCAAAAGAGCAATACTTTCTTCTGCTTTAGTTGTATTTAATTATAATTTATTTGCATACGAAGGTTTTTATTTTTTAGGACCATCAAATCCTCCTTCAATGGGAGTGCTTGTATATAATAATTATATAAATCCGGATATGACATACCGTGCCTACGGCATGACAATGAACATGGTTATGATAGCAATTTCTTTATTGCTTTGTGTTTTATACTACAGGCTTTTAAAAAGTGAGAATGAAGGTGCAATATGAAAATATTAAATAAAATTATATTTATTGTTATTATGATATTTCTTTTGTTACCTCTTGTATCAATGATTTTATGGTCGTTTTTTTCAAGTTGGGGAGCTGAAAATCTGCTTCCGCAAAATTTTACAATAAGAGGTTTTGCATATTTTTTTAATTCTCAAGACTGTATAATTGCATTAAAGTCAGTGGTGTATTCATTGCAGGTAGCATTTATTTCTTTGATTTTAAGCATAATGCTTTCTAGATTTTTTATAACAACGGATTTTAAATATAAAATTCAGCTTGAAAGCTTGTTTTACCTTCCAATGCTTCTACCTGTTGTCAGCGTATGCATTGGAAGCCATAAAATGTTTCTTAGCTTATTTTCCGGATGCAGTGGACTCATAGTAATATTGCTTCACATATATTTTTCTCTGCCTTATTCCTTTAAAATAGTTTATTCATGCTATGAAGTTTGGGGAATTGAGCAGGAGCACATAGCCAGAGGTCTGGGTGCTTCAAGGTGGAAGTCTTTTTATTTAATCAATGTGCCAATTTATTTAAAGGGTTATGTTACAAGCTTTATTATGGCATTTATAATTTCGTATTCACAGTACTTTATAAATTTCTTCATAGGAGATTCAAGGTTTGTAAATTTCTCCATGATAATGACACCTTACATTACAGGTTCTGACAGAAACATTTCATCAGTGTATACTTTAATGTACATATTGTATGGTATAATAGTAATGGCACTATGTTCGCTAATTGAAAAATCATTTAACAAAGGAAAAATACTATGAGCTTTTTAGCTTTAGAAAATATAAATTATTCTATAGGAAAAAATAAACTTTTAAAAAATATCAACTTAAATATTGAAAAAGGACAGTTGTTTTCCATATTAGGGCCCAGCGGAGCAGGCAAGACAACTGCACTGAGGGTAATCACAGGAGCTATTGCCCCTGACAGCGGCAGGGTTATATTGGACAATAACGCTATAAATCATGTGCCCATGGAAAAAAGGCAGATTGTTATGGTTCATCAATCAAATAAACTGTTTCCTCACTTAAGTGTGCAGGATAATATTCAGTTTGGAATGAAGATGAAGAAATTAAGCCAAAGCCGTATTGATAAAAAGACAGATGAATTAATGGACTTTTTTAATATGAATGGACATTTAAACAAATATCCTTCACAGCTTTCAGGCGGTCAGCAGCAAATGGTGGCTTTAATGAGGGCAGTGGCTGTTGAACCAAAGGTACTGCTCTTAGATGAACCCTTCACAGGTCTTGACAATAATCTGAAAATTTATATTCGTGATTTTATTTTAAAAATACATAAGAAATTTAATACAACCATTGTTATGATCACCCACGACAAAGAAGATGCATTTTTAATGAGCGACAAAATAGCTTTTATGTTTGATGGTGAAATAGTGTTAACAGAATCGCCTGAGAATTTGTGCAAAAAAACAAATGTAAGTGCGGTGAACAATTTTCTTGGGGACATAATATTGCTAGATGACGGAAAAATTGTGTTTTCTGATAAAATAGTTAGCATAACGTAAGATTTATAATTTAATCGCCTTGTACTAACATAAAAAAGACTGTCTAAATAAAGAAGGACAGTCTTTTTGTTCAACTATTTAGCTTAGAACAACCCTTCAATTGAGAGGTTGTTTTTTATATTTAGGAAACCTGAATTATTTAAACAAGAATTTCACTCTTAATGATATCATCTGCGGTAAAACGGAAAGGGCAATTGCCACAAACACATTTAAATTTATATAGAATATAATGTACTAATTTTGAATAAGCATATAAGGAGATTATACATGAAAAATAGTGAAATTTTGATAAATTTAATAAACGATAATTTAAATGAAATAAATGACATAATCGATTGTTTATATATAACCCCAAATTCTTGCGCTAAAAATAAGCTTTTAAATCGCCTGCGCAAAAATATATCCAATATTACCACTCTGGTTCAAGGTCTGGAGGATAGTGATAGTACTAATATTTTACAACCAGATACAACCAGAATATTTACGGAAGCTGAACTATCAACATATAACGGCAGGAACGGAAATCCGGCGTATGTGGCAGTAAATGGCGTTGTATATGATATAACGAATAATGCGGCTTGGGGAGGAGCGACTCATTTTGGACTTTCGGCCGGTACTGACGTAACCAATCAGTTTGCTTCATGTCACGCAGGTCAGCCGGTTCTAAATAAATTGAAGGTGGTTGGGAAGATGGTAGAATGAATGAAAAAATTAGTATTTGTCCGAATTTTTACACTAGGTTAGAGACGACATCTTTGCTTGTTCATAAAGTAATAGATTCTGTTAAACAAAATAAAATAAAAAAAAGAAATTTAATATGGTTTGAGCTTACAGGATGTTCAGGAAATATTATTTCCCTTCTGGATGGGGCAAACCCGGATTTTAAAAGTCTGGCCACTCAAATGGTAAATTTTATTTATGACAATAGTCTAATGGCAGCTGAAGGTGAAGACGCCATGGAAAAATTGTTTAGTGTTATCGATGACGACTACATATTAGCTGTTGAGGGCGCTGTTTCGACGAAGAATAACGGATTGTACAATATTATCGGAAGGTGGAGAGGCCAGCCTGTAACTGCATATGACGCAATTAAAAAATTTGGGGAAAAGGCTGCTTATGTTATAGCTGTGGGTACATGTGCTTCCGACGGAGGTATTTCTGCGGCAAGGCCAAATCCGGCTCAATGTGTGGGCATTCAAAGCTTACTAAACAAAAAGGTTATAAAGCTTCCGGGTTGTCCATGTCACCCTGACTGGTTTATGGGAACACTTGCTTACATAATGCTTTTTGGAGAACCGGAATTGGATAGCAGGCAACGTCCGATTATGCTTTATAGCACGTTAATTCATGATATATGTCCAAGGAGAAAATATTTTGACAGCGGGATTTTTGCATCGAAACTTGGAGAAAAAACCTGCATGTTTAAGATTGGATGCAGAGGTCCGGTCACAAGAGTTGACTGCCCCGTCAGAAAGTGGAATGAGGGTGTAAACTGGCCTATTGAGGATGATAGTCCTTGCATTGGCTGTGCCATGTTTGGGTTTCCTGATAAAATGGAACCATTTATTAGTTACGATACTACATAGGAGAGCTGAAAAAATGAAGAGAGTAAAAATTAGTCCTGTTACCCGAATTAGCGGGTTTATGGAAATCGATGCGATCATTGGCAATAATACTGTAACAGATGCAAAAACAGAAGGTTTGCTTTTCAGGGGCTTTGAAAAAATGCTGGAGGGGAGAAGCCCCTTTGATGCCGTATATTTTACTCAAAGAATATGCGGTATTTGTTCAGCTGCTCATTCAATGGCATCAACTCTGGCGCTGGAGGATGCTTTTGGTATTATTCCTTCTCAACAGGGCAGATATTTGAGAGATATAATTCATGGATGCGAATTTCTTCAAAACCACATAAGACATTTTTATCAGTACACGGCACCTGATTTTATAAAGCTGCCTGAAGGCAATACGCTTTTTGAAACTAACCACAATGACTTTAGGTTGCCAAAACAAAAAAATGATTTAATTGTACAGCATTATTTTGATTCTCTCGTGTATAGCAGAAATGCGCATGAAATGCTGGCTGTTTTAGGAGGAAAAGCTCCGCATAACCATGGAGTTTTTATCGGCGGAATTACATCGCAGGCAACGCAGGAGAAAATATTGCAGTTACGATCTCTTCTGCAAAATATTAGAGAATTTATCTGCAATAAAATGATACCCGATGCTTATACCATTGCTGAATACTATGAAGAGTATTTTAGAATTGGACGAGGTTACGGAAATCTTCTCAGTTTTGGCTGTTTTAATGAATATGAAAAGCTTGGAACTCTTTATGTTAATCCTTTAGCGTACAGCGGAGGCAAGATTGTGGAACTTAATCCGGCAGAAATTACTGAAAATATTTACTCATCATGGTACATAGCAAACGAAGATACTTATACGCCATATCAAACAATTCCTGAACCTGATATGGATAAAATTGATGCATACTCGTGGGTGAAAGCTCCAAGGTATAGAGGACTTCCTTATGAGGTTGGGCCGTTGGCAAGAATGTGGCTTTGCGGCGAATACAGAAACGGAATATCTACAATGGACAGAACTTTGGCCAGAGTTCTTGAAGCCGCAAAAATAGCAGATATTATTCTTACGCTTCTTAATAACGTTATTCCAGGAATTTCTGTTCAAAAAGAATATGAAGTCCCTGAGAATGCTAAAGGTGCAGGTTTGATTGACACTACGCGAGGGGCTTTGGGTCATTGGATGAAAATTGAAAACAGCGTAATATCGCTTTATCAGATTATCACTCCATCTGCATGGAATCTTTCAACGAGAAGTGAAGATAATTTACCTGGCCCTGGAGAAAAGGCGTTGATTGGTACAATAATACAGAACACAGACTCTCCGGTAGAGATTGGAAGAATTATACGCTCCTTTGACCCATGTGTTTCTTGTGCTACTCACGTTTATACAAATGGTAGTTTAATTAAAACTATGAAGGTAGTGCCATGAAACGGATGTTTGTGATAGGTATTGGAAGCTGTGTTATGCGTGACGATGGAATAGGATCAAAGGTTGTTGGTGCTATTCAAGATAATCTCAGCACGCGTGGTATTGATTCATTAGTTGGAGAAACAGATTTTCAATGTTGTTTTGATGAAATTAAGCCTGAGGATTTTTTAATTATAATTGATGCTATGACACAGGAAAAAGAACCTGGCAGTGTTGATATAATGCTTCTCAGTTACGCATTAAAAAATCGCCGAAGGTTACGTACACAACACGAATTCAGCCTTTTTGACTTAATTGACTTGTATCATCCGAAATCACAAGGTTATTTAATTGGTATTGAAGCAGCTGAAATAGGCTTTGGATTTGAGCTAAGCGAACCGCTTCAAAAATCATTTGATAAGATTTGCAATATTGTTTTAACAACAATTTTAAATATAAAGGAGGAAATTGACAATGCATGATACACACTTGATAGAAAAAATATATCAATCTATTATTACTCTTTGCGAACAAAATGGAATTGTTAAAATAAATGAAATAAATATTGAAGTTGATGAAGGCAGCCATATTGAAGGACCACATCTTTTATCTCATTTGAAAGATCGTGACAGTGTTATGTTTGGTGAATGGACAGTCATAAATGTTGAGCATAAACCTTATGAAAAACTTACGGCTATTATTAAAAATATTGATGGGGATGTCTTTGAATAATATAAAAAGGTACGTTATAACTCTGGCAGGAATTGTACAAGGGGTTGGATTTCGCCCTTTTGTATACAGAACTGCAGAAGGGCTTCAGCTCAAAGGATGGGTTGAAAACCATGGCTCAAAAGTTATAGTAGACGTTGAGGGAAATGAAGGAAGTATCAAAGAGTTTATTCGAATACTTCAAAATGAGTATCCTAGTAATGCTGTAATTGCAGATTTTCAGATGAGATTACAACAAGTTTGTGGATACACTGACTTTTCAATTAAAACCAGCAGGGCTGATGACAATACAGCAAATTTTTTGTCTGCTGATATAGCTGTGTGTGAAAGCTGTTTAAAAGAATTTAACGCATTAGGCAACAAACGGTTTAAGTATCCTTTTATAAGCTGTACAGATTGCGGGCCAAGATACTCTATTATAAACAGCCTTCCCTATGACAGAGAAACCATTTCTATGTCTAAGTTTAAAATGTGTTCACAATGCCAAGGTGAATACAGCGCTAAAGATAACCGACGGTTTCACGCACAAACAAATTGCTGCTCTGACTGCGGGCCAATGCTGGAGCTGCTAGATGATCAAGGTAACAGGGTGGATTCGCTTGATTGCATAAGTCTTGCCAGGGAATTGATTCATAAAGGTAAAATTCTTGCTGTGAAAGGAATAGGAGGATATCACCTATGCTGCAACGCAGAAGATTCAGAGGTAGTGCAAAAACTTCGAAAACTTAAACACAGACCACATAAACCGCTGGCAATAATGGCTCGCAATATGGAATCAATTCATAGAATTTGTGAGGTATCAAAAAAAGAAAAAGAAATCTTAACAGGAAGCAAGAAACCAATCTTATTGCTGCGCAAGAAATCACCGGAGTATTTACCTCAAGATATTGCACCGAATCAAAAAAGTCTTGGAGTTATGTTGCCTTATACACCCCTCCATTTTCTTCTTTTTCAAGATGAAATTGACTATCTTGTTATGACTAGCGGAAATATCAGCGGCTCTCCCATATGCTACCAAGATGATATTGCTGTAAAAACTCTTAGTGCTGTTGCAGAATACTTTTTGGTGCATAATCGTGAGATAATTGTGCCGGTGGATGATGCGGTAGTAAAAGTTGCAGATGAGCATGAGGTGCTTGTTCGATGTGGGCGCGGGTACGCCCCTTTGACAATACATATAGAAATAAAGAACAGGATATTGGCAGTGGGACCTGAGCAAAAATGTTCTGTATGCATTACTGAAAATGGTTTTGCTACAGCAAGCCAGTACATAGGGGATCTAAACGAGTATAAAACGTATAAAGTTTTTAGCAGGCAAATTGAGCATTTTAAAAGTTTGTTTAATTATCATCCAGATATTTACGCTTGCGATTTAAATCCGGATTATATTTCTACACGTTATGCAAAGGAACAAGTAGGCGAAAAAATAGCAGTTCAGCATCATCATGCGCACATGGCTGGCTGCATGGCTGAAAATAAATTGTCGCATAAGGTGATTGGCGTAATATACGATGGAACAGGCTTGGGTACAGATGGTTCGGTATGGGGAGGAGAATTCCTTGTAGGTTCATTATCTGAATATAAAAGGGCAGGCCATTTAAATTATGTAACGCTTCAAGGAGGCGACAGTGCAGTAAAAGAACCGTGGAGGTGCGCCGCATCCTATCTATTATCTATTGGTGTTGATTCTCATGAATTTTTACGCAAAATAGATCCCTTTGTTTTGGATGCGGTTAATTCTGCAATTAAAAATAAAATTAAATGCTTTGAATCCTCCAGCATGGGAAGATTTTTTGACTGTGTTGCAGCACTATGCGGGTTTCAAGCACAAATAACTTATGATGCACAAGCTGCTATTGAATTAGAAAGCATAGCTGATAAAGAAGTTTGTAACTTTTATAAATATTCAATTAATGATACCGAAGATGGTTTTGTGCTGGAATATGAAGATATTCTAAAAGATATTATAAGAGACATTAGAAATAAAGAACCAAAGTTCATTATATCATCAAAATTTCATAACACCTTAGTTGAAGCCACAGCTGAATGTGTATGCAAAATTTACGAAAAAACAGCAATAAAAGATATTGTGCTGAGCGGAGGAGTTTTTGAAAATACATACTTACTTGAAAAACTTATATTTAAGCTTAGAAATTTGAAATTTAACGTTTATTATAATCGGCTTACACCATCAAATGACGGAGGAATTTCTTTCGGACAGGCGGTGGCGGCTGGTGCTATTTTGAAGGAGAATAATTATGTGCCTTGCGATTCCGGCAAAAGTAATCAATATTAATGAACCCCATGCGGAGGTAGATATAATGGGGGTTAGAAAAGAAGTAAATATTTTGTTAATCGACAAGCCAAGAGTTGGTGATAAAGTCATGGTGCATGCAGGATTTGCTATAAATAGAATTGACGACGAGTATTTTAATTTTCTTAAAAATGCTCTTCAAGATATGTTGAGGGGTATGCAATGATAGAAGAAGATAAACTGTTAATTGGAAAAACTGTTGAAAAAATTAACAAAACTATTACCGAAGATATTCGCATAATGGAAATTTGCGGCACACATACACATCAAATTGCCAGATTTGGAATCAAAAAAATTCTTTCTCCAAAAATCCGCCTTGTTTCAGGGCCCGGCTGCCCGGTATGTGTAACTGAAGCAGGTTATATTGATGCGCTAATAAAGCTATTAAACTATGAAAATGTTGTAGTAGCTTCATTTGGAGATCTTTTGAGAGTCAGCGGTTCATGCGGCAACTTGGAAGAACAGATCACTTTAGGGAAAAAGGTGGTAACAGTCTATTCACCTGAAGATGTGCTTAATCTTGCACAAAGGCGAAAAGGTGAAAATATTGTATTTGCAGCGGTTGGCTTTGAAACTACAGCACCTTTGTACGCAGCATTAATTAAAATGGCGCGGAAACAAAAAATTAATAATTTATTTCTGCTAACGTCACTTAAGCGAATGGAGCCTGTAATAAGATTTATTTTGGAAAAAGGCAGCGTTAATTTTGATGCAATGCTTTGTCCCGGCCATGTTGCTGCCATAACTGGCACAGCTCCTTTTTTGCCAATAACCACTGTTTATAATATGCCCGCAGTCATATGCGGCTTTGAGGCAATGGATATTATTGCATCCATAAGCATTTTATGCAGGCAGCTTACAGGAGAAGTGCCTGTTCAACTCATGAACACATATAAAAGATGCGTATGTGATGCAGGAAATACGCTGGCTCTCCATCTTATAAACGAAGTGTTTCAAATATCTGATGCAAATTGGAGAGGTATTGGAATAATAATAGATTCTGCTTTTACAATAAACAGTGACTTTGAAGAATATGACGCTTTAAAAAAATTTAATATTGAAATACAATCAAGTCCTAATGTTTTCCTCAATCAATGTGATTGTGGGAAAGTACTAATAGGAGAAAAAACGCCGGATATGTGTGTGAACTTTGGACGCAAATGTTCTCCTGAGCATCCTATAGGACCATGTATGGTTTCTTCAGAAGGGGCATGCGCAGCGTACTACAGATATGGAGGTAATAAAGTTTGAATCAACGAATTATGCTTCGACACGGCGACGGAGGCCTATTAACAAATAATCTAATCAGGGATATTTTTTATAAGTATTTTGACAATGAAATTCTTACAGGATATCAAGATTCTGCTATTTTTCAAATGAAGGCAGGACGGCTTGCGTTTACCACAGACAGCTTTGTGGTAAAGCCAATTTTTTTCCCGGGCGGAGATATCGGAAAGCTCGCCGTATGCGGGACAGTCAATGATCTGACATCGGCAGGAGCGGTTCCTCTGTATCTCAGTGCGGGTTTTGTCATAGAAGAAGGGTTTGAAATTGAAAAACTGGATTTGATTGCTTCATCTATGAGCAGTATTTGTAAAAAAGCCGGAGTCAAAATTGTGGCTGGGGATACTAAAGTGGTGGAAAAAGGGTCGGCAGACGGAATCTATATCAATACCTCTGGTATTGGAAAAGTACATAAATTTTTTAACCCAAGAAAAATAACATCAGGTGATGAGATTATACTTACGGGAACTGTAGGCGAACATGGGACCGCAATTTTACTTAAAAGATATGAGCTTGGTTTAAAGGGAGACTTTACAAGTGACTGCAATCCTCTTTCAGAGATTGTTTCTGTTCTTGGCGATGGTATTAAGCATGTGAAGCTTATGCGAGACCCTACCCGTGGAGGTGTTGCAAATGCGCTTTGCGAAATATCCGACAGTTATAATATTGGAGCTATAATAGAAGAGGAGAAGTTACAAATAAGACCGGCTGTTAAATCTGTCCATGAACTTCTGGGTACAGATCCCCTATACTTTGCCTGTGAGGGCAGGATGATACTCGTTGTTGAAAAAGGGTTTGGTACAAAAATCCTTAATTGTATTAATATGTTAGATGATTGCCAAAACTCACAAATAATTGGAAAATTTGATGATTTATACAGTAAGGTATGTGTAAGGACGTGGCTCGGAGGGGAACGGATACTTGCTATACTTGAGAATCAAATGATATCGAGAATTTGCTGATTATTAATTTATCTTAAAGGGAGGGATATTATGGCGTGTTTTTTAGTGCCGGCAGCTGAAGCTGTTGTCATAACTGTTATAAAAAAGAGTGTAAAAAAGAAAGAGATTTCAAAAATTAATTTAAAATCTGATGATGGAGTTCCTGACATCAAGACTGAAACAGGGTTATCATGGAGCCGTAAATTAAATTGGTTGACGAATCTTTTATGGGGAGGAGTTTTTCTTCTAGCCATTGAACATATTTGGCACGGAGAAGTAGTTCTCAGACCACCATTTTTGACTGCAATGAACAACCCTGAAAATATTGCACCTATGCTTCATGAAATTGCTACGGTAGGTGTTTCTATGGCGATTTTTGTTACTGCAATATGGAGTGTTATGGTGCTTGTATCAGATTACTTATATAAAACAACAGCTGCTTTTAAGCATGCTATGGGGGAGGAGTAAAAATGTATCTATTAATTACATTTTTTGCTGCAATTATTGCTACTATTGTTTGGTATGTACAAATGCCAAAGGACCCTTACAAAGTCAGTACGCTTAGCTTTATGTACTGGGGAGCTTCACTTATGTGGTTAGTGGATGGATTTTTCTGCATTGCTGAAGGAGAGCCTTTTTTAGAAATGAGTTTTAAGGATGCTTTATTAGGTTTTACCGCAGTTATCTGCGGGTTAATAGCGTGGATGACTATTCTTTTGGTTAAAGGTGATAAAATAAATTTTTTTTATAAGTAAATATTACATTTAATTATATTTAATAATATATAATTAGCTTTGAGTTAAACTGCCAAAAATAAAGACATTAGGATGTTAATGGCTTTATTTTTGGCAGTACTATTTTTGCTTGGAATTATACTGGTGTCTATTATGACGTTCCGGTGTTGTAAAATATGAGGAAAAGATATACAATTATAATAACGATATCCTGTACAATTGCCGAGATTATTTCAGGGGACATTTTCTCGCCGGCAGTGCTTGAAGCCTAATATTTATTTTGATTTTAGAATGATGTTTCATACTTTTAACATAATAAGCTCTCTTTTAAATGCATTAAAAGAGAGGAACTAAAGAGTAAAATAAACTACTATATTAACTATAAGGAGCAAATTATATGGAATGGATAGAGCGTCTAAACAAAGCAATAAACTACATCGAAGATAATATTTCAGAAGAAATCAGTTATGAGCAAGCGGCGAAGATAGCTTGTTGTTCTACATATCATTTTCAAAGAATGTTTTCGTATATGGCTGGTGTTCCTCTTTCAGAGTACATTAGGCGCAGGCGTATGTCGTTAGCTGCTGTTGATTTACAAGGTAAAGATGAAAAGATTATTGATGTTGCACTTAAATATGGTTATTCTTCGCCAACGGCATTTAATCGTGCATTTAAAGCCATACATGGAATAGCTCCATCATCATTAAAAAAGGATGGTGTAACAATGAAATCATATCCGCCTATAAGCTTCAAAATTACCGTTAAAGGAGTAGAGGAATTGAACTATCGAATTGAAGAAAAAGAATCATTTAGAATTGTGGGAGTTTCTCATCCGCTAAATAAAGAAATTGAGAAAAATTTTGCAATTGTTCCGCAAATGTGGCATACAGCAGCAATGGATGGTACCATCTCTAAATTGGCTGCCATGATGAATAATCAACCTATGGGACTTTTGGGAGTAAGTTTATGCAATGATTGTGAAGAGTGGAAATATTTTATTGCAGTTTCAAGCACGACTGAGATTGATGAAACTTTAGAAGAATACATAGTGCCTGAATCTACTTGGGCAATATTTGTTGGTAGCGGAACAAATATATCAATTCAAGAGTTAGAGCAGCGTATTATAACAGAATGGCTTCCTACTTCAGGATATGAGTATGCAAATGCCCCGGATATTGAAGTTTATCTAAATCCTGACCCTAATAATGCTCAATATGAAGTGTGGATACCTGTTACAAAAAAATAAGGAGGTGACAATAATGCCAGAGGTTTCATTTGAGGATTTTCTTGAAAATGTAGATAATAATAACAAAGATTTTGCATCTGAGGTAAATAGCTTCCTTTTAGAAAGTGGATGTAAGTGCAATATCAAAAGTGCTAAAAGTGGATTTACGGTTTCTTATCTATTTAACAAAAAAACGTTAGCGACTTTTTTATGTAGGAAATCAGGCGTGAAATTGCGCATATATCCACAGCATTTAGAGGAATATGAAAGTTTTTTAGGTACCCTTCCCGAAAAAATGAAGAAGGAAATTAAAAAAGCGTCTGTATGTAAAAGATTACTAGATCCAAATGATTGTAATCCGAAATGTGTAATGGGGTATGACTTTTGTTTAGATGATGAGCGCTACAAGAAATGCCGTTATGCGGCATTCCAACCTACACTTAACCAGGAGAACAACGTGTTTATTAAATCATTTTTAGTGCATGAATTGTCATTTTTTAAATAGCATAGCTGCTAAAAAAACTACATATGTATTTTCAGAATTTATACCTATGAGATAGAAGGAGAGTAAATGAAATCGAAACAGGAACGTTCTAGTTTATTTAAAACTTTTCAATCACAAATAAAGTGTAAAGATAAATTTGAGGAGGGTAAGATAAATTTACTTCAGCTCCGCAAAGAATTAAAAGAAATTGATGATTATATATTTGCAAACTGTGAAAAAAAAGACTACTGCATAATGCCGCTGAAATCGGATAAAACAATTGCATATTATTTATATCATCTAACCAGGATTGAAGATATTACATCTAACACTCTTATTTTAGGTAAGAAACAAGTATTTTTTGAAAATAAATATGATAGTTTATTAAGCAGCCCTATTAAAACTACAGGCAACGAGCTAAAAAGAGACCAGCTTGTTCAATTTAGTCTTTCCTTAGACATTAATCAGTTAAAACATTATGTAGATGATGTTTATGCAAACACAAATCAGTTAATTAACCAAATGAATTTTAAAGAGTCAAGGTTAAAGGTTAAAGATGTCAGGAAAAATGATTTAATAAAATTAAATGTTGTTTCTACAGATGAAAATGCTTTTTGGCTCGTTGATTATTGGTGTAAAAAAACATATGCAGGACTGTTTTTAATGCCGTTTTCAAGGCATCAAATGTTACACCTAGATGGCTGCTTAAGAATTATGCATAAAATAAAAAAGTAATTATTGAATTGATTTAGCAACACATAAATTCTTATTAATTCGGGTCTTTCTGTTGAAGAAATAGCTGTTCGCATGGATGTACCGATTGAATATATCAAAGAATCATTATGAAAAAGAATGCTTGAAGCTTATCAATCGGTATGAATGACGTTGCTTATTCTTACCTGTTAAAATAATTTTAGAAATTATTTGTCTACAATAATAGTATTTCATGATATAATGCATTTACTTACAATATGTGACAGAGGTGTATTATGATGAAAATTCTATTAACCAACGATGACGGAATATTTTCAGAAGGAATAAAAGTATTGGCTGATATTGTGAAGGACTTCGGAGAAGTTTATGTGGCGGCGCCAGACAGACAAAGAAGTGCTGTGTCTCACGGTATAACCATACATGGACCGATAATCGTCAAGAAATATGATTTCCCGGTTAAGGTAAAAGGTGCATGGAGCATAGGAAGCACCCCTGCCGACTGCGTACGTTTAGCACTTAACAATTTGCTTGACGAAAAACCAGATCTTATACTCTCCGGCATTAATAACGGTACAAATTACGGTGGTGACGTACTATATTCAGGAACTGTAGCCGGAGCCATAGAGGGCTACCAGTACAAGATACCGTCACTGGCTCTTTCATTGGACGGCAATAATTTTGATGTGTGCCGCATGTACCTTGGTGCTTTTTTAGAGAAGTATATTAAAACTTCGATGAATAGAAATTATATACTGAATGTGAACATTCCTTCCTGTAAACCGGATGAATTTAAGGGAGAGGTTTATGCAAGGCTATCTGCGCCGGGACAATATCCTTTCTATTTTAAAGAAGAAAAATTAAATGAGGAAACAAGTAGTTTCGCGCTTTGTATGAAAGATGCATCTAATGTTGAGGAGGACTCGGACATAGATTATGTAAAACAAGGATATATGTCAGTTACGCCTATAGCTCCCAACTACGAAAGTTCTAATTATGTGGAGCATTTGATAAGTACAGGTTTGGTGCAGAGGGCTACAGCGCTTGAAGCTGAATAGACCTTCGCATAGAGTTTTTAGTAAAAACAAAATCAGAATACCGGCATGTTAAAAAAGAACACAAGGTATTCTGATTTTGTATTATTAATTAAATTTTTAAAAATTATGCCGATATACTATATTAAGTTCTAAGAGAAGGGAAGGAAAATTATGCTTTGGAAAGACAAATATGAACTTGGTGTTCCTTTGATTGATAATCAGCACAAGGAGCTGTTCAGGCGTGTGGAGCTATTCATTCAGACAGTGAAATCATCTGCAGATTGGAATGAGAAAGTTAGCAAAGTAAATGAGACACTAGAATTCATGAAAGGATATGTGGTAGAGCATTTCAATGCTGAAGAAGGATACCAGAGAAGCATCGAGTACCCTGGATATGATATGCATAAAAAAATACATGACGACATGGTTAGTTATGTACTTAGTGTTTCTGAAGAATATGAAAAGAGCGGGTGCGATGAAAAATTAATGTTGCAGTTTGCAGGAAAGCTCTTGGCATGGCTCATAAACCATGTTGCAGCAGATGACCAAAATATTGCTTCTTACGCAAAGGAAAAGGGGGTGGACGGCAATGAGCGCTAATCTTTACAACTCATTTGTTAAAGCAACCCGTGATGTGTTTAAACTTATGCTTGATCTTTCGGACATAGAGGATAATCCTGCAGATGATTTTGTATGTGATGATTCCTTGGATATATCCATCGGAGTAACAGGAGACCTTGAGGGTGAAGTTATTTACAGGTTCCCTCCATCAACCTCACTAAGTATGGTTAATATTATGGTTGGAATGGATTTGGATTCAGTTGATGAGTTTGTTACATCAGCGATTTCTGAAATTGCAAATATTATAAGCGGAAATGTTCTTACGATGCTTTCTGATAATAAACTTAAATGTGACATATTGCCGCCAAAGCAAGGTTCATCTGATGAAGGCAAAGAGTATGATATACACCAGACAAGTTGCCTAACTACCTCTGTTGGCGGAGTTTGCCTTGATATAAAGTTAAATCAGGCTAACTGATAGTACTGGTATATTATACAATTATAAGATATAAAAGAAGGACTTGTTTATATATATTAACAAAAGCTTAATACTTTATAATCGGTTTCTGAAATATTGAGATTAAATCTGCATGCCAGTTCGCGTATGCAGATTTTTCTTATTATTTACAAAATATATATGCAATAATCTTCTTTATTTGTTGAAAAGTAAGCTGTATATGGTATTATGGAAATATAATTATTATATCTAAATAAAGAGGTGAGGGACATTATTTCTTCTAAAAGTAAATTAACATCGCTGGAAAAGCATTGGATCATGTATGATGTGGGAAATTCCGCATTTATATTGCTCGTATCGACTATTATACCTATTTATTTCAAGAATATTGCTACTGGCAGCGGCATATCGGCTTCAAATTCAACGGCTTATTGGGGATATGCAGTATCAATTTCAACGCTTATTGTTGCAATAATAGGGCCTATACTGGGAACGCTTGCTGACACGAAAGGATATAAAAAACCTTTGTTTACAGCATTCCTTTTGATTGGTGCAATAGGATGTGCCGCGTTGTCCATAAGTGCGTCGTGGTTTGTATTTCTTTTTATATTTGTAATTGCAAAGATAGGTATATCAGGAAGTTTGATATTTTATGATTCCATGCTGCCGGATGTAACGGCTGAAGATAAAATGGACTTGCTCTCTTCCCTTGGGTATGCATGGGGGTATATAGGAAGTTGTGTTCCCTTTACATTGAGTTTGGTTATTATACTTTTTTCAGATAAACTTTATATTACTGCTTCAAATGCAACAAAATTTGCTTTCATATTGACTGCAGCGTGGTGGGTTGCTGCTTCTTTTCCTTTGCTTAAAAATTATAGACAAATTTATTATGTGGAAACAAAAAAGAATGCTATACGGGAAGCACTTGTTAGACTGAAAAATACATTTATGGATATAAAAAACCAAAAAGAAATTTTTATATTTCTTATGGCGTTTTTTTTCTATATTGACGGAGTATATACAATAATTGAAATGGCAACATCCTATGGAAAAGATGTGGGCATAAGTGACAACAATTTACTGTTTGCTCTTTTGCTGACACAGGTTGTTGCATTTCCATTTGCACTAATGTTCGGAAAACTTTCTAAAAAATATAAGACAAAAGATTTAATAAATGTCAGCATAATAGGCTACTTTTTAATAACTATATTTGCGCTTCAGTTGGATAAGGCGTGGGAATTTTGGTTCCTGGCCGTGTGTGTGGCAATGTTTCAGGGAGCAATACAAGCTCTTTCCAGGTCGTATTTTGCTAAAATTATTCCTAAAGAAAAATCAAGTGAGTACTTTGGTTTCTTTGATATCTTTGGAAAAGGAGCATCATTTACCGGAGCGTTTATAATGGGATTAACCACACAAATCAGCGGAAATTCAAAGACTGGGGTTGCATCTATCGCAATAATGTTCATAATAGGTTATTTTATGTTTAATCGTGCTGTTAAAATGAATAGATAATATTTTAGAAATAGTAATTCAAAGCAAAATAACATTTGTATTTTTAAAGACAAAGATTTGGATAATATGAAAGGGGAGAAAAAGAGTATGTGGTATCTACTATTATCAGGATTATTTGTGATTGTATTATTAATATTATTTCTTTACATGCCGTATTCAAAGACAAAAAAAGAGTTTAATAATGTGATTGAAAACAGAGTTAAATCAATGAGCAAGACATTAGAAGTATTTACTGAAAATGATATGATAAATCTTCCGGAGCCTGTACAAAAATATTTTAAGAAATGCGGGTATATTGGTAAGCCTAAAATGAGTTATATGAAGGCATATTATAAAAATGTAAATTTTAAGATGTCACCATCTAAGACAATAAAGATTGATCATACTCAGTGCAATTTTGTAAAACGCCCTGAGCGCTTTGCGTTTATAAATTCTAATTTGTATGGTATTCCATTTGAGGGGCTTGATTCCTATGATTGCGGAATAGGAAGAATGAAAGGAGTTATTGCAAAGATTATAACACTATTCGATCAGAGAGGAGCTGAAATGGATAGGGCATGCTTAGTGACATATTTGTCTGAAAGTCTGATTTTCCCAAATGCAGCGTTGCAAGATTTCATTACGTGGAAGGAAATCGACAGCACGCATGCCGAAGCAGAGATAAGTTGCTACGGAATATCAGCTTCAGGTGTATTTACATTTGATGAGGACGGGTTATGGCGCAGTTTCAGAACAAATGATAGAATATCGGTCTCTATGGACGGCAGCGAGAGGAAGGCGCCATGGTCGGCAATAGTTGAAGACTATCATCAGAGCAATGAAATATGGGTGCCAAGAGTTGTTAGCTCTGTCTGGCATTATCCTGAAGGAGATTTTATATATTTTAATGAAAATGGTTCGAAAATATTAATTGAGCACTATTAAAAATTTTTTGTATTTATACTTTAAATAAATTGCAAAGATATAAAAACAAATTTTTGGGAAACCTCTAAAATGTTATTGACATATGTCAAATAAGGAGTATAATTAAAACATAAATGACATATGTCGATAACAACGATTATTTTATGCTGTAAAAGTTCAATAAGTACTTTGAATTAACATTTGACATGATGTACAAATGTGCGGTAAAGAAAAAATGGAGGCTTTTATGAAAATAGCAATACCCGTAGATAAAAAAGACATTAAAACAGAGGAGTGCGTGTCATTTGGCCGAGCACCTTACTTTATGATTTATGATACCGAAGCAAATGAAGCTGTGTTTCTTGACAACAGTGCGGCAGCTATGACAGGAGGAGCTGGAATTAAAGCGGCTCAGGCAATAGTAGACAGCGGGGCTGAATCGGTACTTGCGCGTCGATGCGGAGAAAATGCAGCTGAAGTACTTAAGGCTGCTGATATTAAAATATTTAAAACAAGGAGTTCTTCTGCAAAGGAGAACATTGATGCATTTATTGCGGGAGAGCTTTCTCAACTTGATGAAATACATGCCGGATTCCACGGACATCACGGAGGCAATTAATATGAAGATTGCTGTTCTGAGCGGTAAGGGCGGAACGGGAAAAACTTTAGTTTCGGTTAATTTGGCAGCCGTATCAGGTAATTCAGAATATATAGATTGCGATGTAGAGGAGCCAAATGGTCATCTCTTTTTGAAACCGGATAACGTTCAGGAAAAAGGAATTTATGTGAAAGTTCCTCAGGTTAATTATGATTTGTGTAACGGATGCCGTAAGTGTGTTGATTTTTGCAAGTACAATGCGCTCGCCCATATAAGAGACAGATTGATTGTATTTGAAGAGGTATGCCATTCATGCGGTGGATGTGCAATGTTATGCCCGGAAAATGCGTTGACGGAAAAAAACAAGTCAGTAGGTAAAGTGCTTGAAGGAAATTCCGATCAGATAACCGTGCGTACAGGGATGTTGAACACAGGAGAAGTTTCAGGTATTCCTATTATAAAAGATCTTCTTGATGAGAGCAATTTCGGTTCATGTAAGAATGTTTTTATTGACTGCCCGCCCGGAAGCGCATGCAGTGTAATGGAGAGCATCAAAGATGCGGATTATTGCATATTAGTTGCAGAACCTACCTTGTTTGGTGTGCACAATCTCAACATGGTTTATGAATTGGTTAAAATTTTTAAAAAGCCTTTTGGCGCAGTTTTAAATAAATGTACAGATGGAGAAAATCCCGCGGAAAGATTTTGTCATGAAAATAACATTAAAATTTTAAGCAAGATTCCATTTGACAGTGAGCTTGGAATGCTGAACTCAAATGCGGAAATTGCCGTATTTAAAAGTAAGAAATATAAAGAATTATTTTTAACTTTGCTCGATAAAGTGACACAGGAGGTGCAAAATGAAGCAGCTATTAATTCTCAGCGGTAAAGGCGGCACCGGAAAGACTACGATAGCAAGTGCATTTATAAAGCTTTCCGATGCTAAATCATATGCTGACTGCGATGTTGATGCGCCTAATTTACACCTTATAGCCGGACAAAACACCAATCCGGAAATAACGGATTATTATGGCCTCCCAAAAGCGGAAATAGACCCGGAAATATGCATTGATTGTGGCAAATGTGCCAGAAGTTGCAGATTTAGTGCCATATCTAAAACAGAAATGTATAAAGTCGATCCTTTTGCTTGTGAGGGTTGCGGTGTTTGCGAACTTGTTTGCCCTGTCAATGCGGTAAGCTTGAGACCATCTGTTGCCGGAGAGCTTATGTTGTATTCCGAAAATGAAAAAGTTTTTTCAACAGCACAGCTAAAAATGGGAAATGGTACTTCTGGGATGCTGGTAAGTGAAGTGAAAAAACAAATGAGATCAGCAGCTCCTAGTGCTGAATTATCAATAATAGACGGCTCTCCTGGAATAGGGTGCCCTGTTATTGCATCACTGAGCGGTGTTCACATGGTACTGATAGTTGCAGAGCCTTCTGTTTCAGGTATCAGTGATATGGAAAGGATAATAAATACCGCAGCTAAGTTCGGTGCAAGGGTTGCAGTCTGCATAAATAAATATGATATTAATTATGAAAATTCTGAAAAAATAGAAAAGTTTTGTAAGGAGAACAAAATTCCGTTTGTAGGTAGAATACCTTATGATTCAGAAGCTGTTAAGGCTGTTAATAATGGCCAAACCATTGTCGATGTAGAATGCAAATCCGGCACGGTTGTAAAACATTTATACAGCAAGACTATGGAATTGCTGTACAGCGAATGAAGTAGGAATAAAATAAGTTTAGGAAATGGTTGAGGCTAAATACCTTTTACCAGATAATATATATAAAGGAGATAAAAATGATAAAAATAGCAGTTGCCAGCGAAAATGAAAGAGTAACAGAACACTTTGGACATTGTATAAATTTCAATATTTTTGAAACTGAAAATGATGTTATTACAAAAGAAGAGTCAATTCCAAATCCGGGACACAGGCCGGGATTTTTGCCAAACTTTTTAAATGATATGGGAATTAATGTAATCATATCAGGCGGAATGGGAGGCGGAGCCATAGATATTTTTAATGAAAAAGGGATAGAAGTAATTGTTGGTGCCAGCGGTGATGCCAAGGCAGCAACGGAAGCATATCTTAAAGGTTCATTAAAATCAACAGGTTCAGTCTGCCATGAGCATCAACATCATGATGAATGCGGCGAATAATACGCCTACAATAAAGAAGTATTGATTACAGCGCACGGCATAGTCGGTTTCGGCTATGCCGTGTGTTTGTTCATTTTATGCTCTGCAGTATTTTGGCTGCCATTAATAACAAAAAATTAAAAAGCTGTTTATAAACAAGTTTATATTAGGATATTTCGGTGTATAATTAATTGTATGGAAATGACATTGAAAGGAGTATTATATGGAGCTATCTAATGTTATGTTTGCCTTTTTACTGACGCTTTTTGCCGGGCTTTCCACAGGGATAGGAAGTGTACTTTCGTTGCTTACAAAAAGGACTAACACTAAATTTTTATCTGTTGCATTAGGTTTTTCAGCAGGTGTAATGATTTATGTTTCATTTGTTGAAATCTTTGTTAAAGCAAAAGATTCTTTAATTGCAGTAATGGGAGTAAAAATGGGTGCTTGGGCAACTGTGGGAGGATTTTTTTTCGGTATTCTTATTATAGCTGTTATTGATAATTTGATTCCATCAACGGAAAATCCTCATGAAGTACATACGGTGGAAGAAATGGACGGAGAAAGTGAAGAACATAAATCCAGTTTGATGAGGATGGGTATGTTTACTGCACTTGCCATAGGTATACATAACTTTCCGGAAGGGCTTGCGACATTTACAGCTGCACTGAATGATCCAAGTCTTGGAGTGCCTATTGCATTTGCGATTGCAATACACAACATACCTGAAGGAATTGCGGTTGCTGTTCCTATATTTTATGCTACGGGCAGCAGGAAAAAGGCATTTAAGCTATCATTTTTATCAGGATTATCGGAGCCGATTGGGGCAATTATAGGGTATTTGATTTTATTCAGATTTTTTAATGATGCTATGTTTGGATTTATATTTGCATCAGTTGCAGGAATCATGGTATATATAAGTCTTGATGAACTTCTACCTTCAGCAAGAGAATATGGAGAGCATCATCTAGCAATATACGGGCTTGTTGGGGGAATGGCTGTGATGGCTGTAAGCCTCTTGTTGTTTATCTAAGAAATTTGTGGTAATAATGCAGTTAAAAACTCTTCCTGGCTAGGGGAAGAGTTTTTTATGGGTGAGTTTTTATATTTAAATTAGTTATTTTTATATTTCCGTTTTTAAAGCTTTCATTAGAGAAACCATTGCAAAAAGCATTACAAAAATAAATGGGAATGCTGCTGCGACTGAAGCTGTCTGTAACGCTTGCAATCCTCCTGAAAGCAGTAATGCAGTTGCAAGGAATGACTGAATTAATCCCCACAGAACTTTTCTATTTCTATTTGGATTCAAATTTCCTTCAGACGTTAACATGCCAAGTACAAATGTTGCAGAGTTAGCAGATGTTATAAAGAATGTACATAACAATGCAACTGTAACTAGTGACAATATGTTTCCAAGAGGATAGTATTTTAATACTTGAAACAAAGCTGTTTCAGGAGCTTCGGTCATAACTGCAATACCTTCAACCCCAACCTTATCAATTAAATTCAGTCCAAGGCTTCCAAAGGCTGAAAACCATACTATTGATGCAAGTGCCGGAGCTACTATAACCCCGCCTACAAATTCTTTTATAGTTCTTCCTTTTGATATTCTGGCGATAAAGCTTCCTACAAAAGGAGCCCATGCAATCCACCATGCCCAGTAGAATATTCTCCACCCTTCAAGCCATGAATTGTCGCCGAATGCACTTATTCCAAGGCTGTCTTTCAGGAAATCATTTAAGTATAATCCCAGGCCGTTAGTCATGTTGTTTATTATTCCCAGCGTTGGCCCAACAATTATAACCAATGAAAGCAACCCAAACGCAAGGTATAAATTTATATCTCCCAATGTCTTAATTCCTTTATCAATACCTGTTACAGCAGTCCAGATAAACAATACAGTGATAACTGATATTATTATTATTTGAACTACTGGTGTTTCTGGAATGTTAAAAAGATAGTTTAATCCACTGTTTATCTGTAAGGTTCCTAGCCCCAAAGACGTTGCAACACCTGATACTGTAGCAAAAACTGCTAAAATATCTATAAGGTTTCCTATTGGACCTTGAACCCTTTTTTCTCCTAGAAGTGGAATAAATATGCTACTGATAAGTCCCGGCTTATTTTTCCTGAACTGAAAATAAGCGAGAGCTAGACCTATGATGCTGTAATTAGCCCATGGATGAAAACCCCAATGCATAAAAGAGGTTTTTATTGCAAAGTCAGATGCCTCTAAACTTCCGGGGGCTATATCTCCCAGAGGCTTCACAAAATGAGATATTGGTTCTGCTGTACCCCAGAATACCAATCCAATACCCATTCCAGCTCCAAACAGCATGGCAAACCATGACGCTGTACTATACTCGGGTTTTGAGTCATCAGCACCAAGTTTTATATTTCCATACTTGCTGAATGCCAGAGCAACAGCAAAAATTACGAATATCAACATTGACAATAAGTATGACCACCCGAAGTATTTTGAAAGGAAGTGCAGCAAAGAATTTGCAGCACTGGCAAAGCTCGTTTGTCCTATAATTCCCCATAATACTATTGATGTTGAAAAAATGAGAGATATGTAAAACACTTTATTATTTTTTTTATTTATATCATTCATATTTCCTCCGCACCTTTAGAGTGGGGATGATTTTAATACATCCCCATATTAAATTAATTATATTTGAACCTTGAATACAGTTTGATCTGCAACATCAGTTGTCAAAGCATCTAAAGCAACGCCAACTCTATGATAGCTCATTTTCCATTGCTCTTCCTTACTTCTAGAAGGGTCTCCAAGCGGGTAAGGGATAGAGAATGTAGGAACTATTTTGTTCGCTCCCACTGTTTTAGCAACAGGAACAAGATTGCACATCTGAACAACAGGAAATCCTGCTCGTTCTATTTCTTTTACCATCGTTGCACCGCAACGTGTACAGGTGCCTCAGGTTGATACCATTATAACTCCGTCAACGTGTTCTTTTTGCAGATAAACAATCATTTCTTTTGCCATTCTTGCAGCCTCTCCCTGAGTAGTTCCGGTACCGACTGTTGAATAGAAATAATCATGAAGTTTTCCTATTTTTCCTTCTTTTTCATAAACTCTCAATACATCAAGAGGTACTATAACGTTTGGATTTCCGTTTGCAACTTCAGGGTCAAATCCAGCATGTATAGTTTTAAATTCGCCGCTTTCCAATTTATCCATACCTGCAATATTGTATCTTCCCCATCTTGTAGCTGAAGCAGACTGTATTCTGTCAGGATTATCAACAGGCACAATTCCACCAGAAGTAACTATTGCTATTGTTGCTTTTGATAAATCTTTAATAGGAGGAGCAATTTCAACAGTGTCCTTCGGTGGGATTGGAAGTTCTGTTGCAAATGGTTCGCCGTTTACTTTTTTAATAAGCATGTCAACAGCTCTGTCAGCTGCATATACAGGAGGGGTGGTCCATGTTACACTTCTTACACCTCTTCCGTAATATCCTTCTTTTTCTGCTGGAAAGAGCTCTTCGCCGTCTAGTATTTTCTTGCCGAAAGCTGCCATTTTCGCAACATCTTTTCTCATTGCAGCTGCACTAGCGCCGCCCTTGAAAATATATATATCCTTACGGAACATTTCAACTCCAGGGTTTTCTTCGTTCATTGAAGAAATAACAGGCACTTTGAACTCATTTAAAACTGCTTTTCCTATATGACCGCATGCACTACCGTACCTTCCTGCTCTAAATGCTGGTCCTGCAAAGAATATGTCAAACTCTTTGTCTTTTAAGAAACCTAAGATAGTTTTAACAGCTTCCTCTGTGTTAGATCCCATGAAATTATCGCCGCAAATTATTGTGTGGGTTACTTTTACATCATCTCCCAATTTTTTCTGCAGCTCTAAAGCCGGACCTACAAGTCCCTCTCTTATTTCAGGAGCGAAATCTGCCTTGTCTTCTCCGCCTATCTGACCAAAAAACTGATTTATATAAAGAATTGCCTTTTTCATTGTACACCTCCCTAAAATTCTTTTACTGTCTTAGGTGACCATCCGACTACCTGGTCTCCGCAGAACATAGAATTGTTTTCCATTATTATAGAACCGTCTTCTCTAACTGATGGTCCAAGAATTTCATCTACAGCCCATCCTCCGGCAAGTCCGTCCCTCTTCAGTGCATCCAGTTCTCCAAGAACTGTTTCCATAGGAGGAAGTTCAATCAACTGAGAAACATCTCCTGCTGATACGATTGCATCAGCTTTTTCATCCAGAGTAACCAACGGCTGTGATTTTCCGTCTCTTCCTGTGCATTCAGGTGTAAGGCCGACTGTCTTAACACCAGCATCTTCAAGCGCAACTATGCATGCAATGAAGTCAGCATCAGGATTTCCGTATCCTTCCTCTGCAACGATAGCGCTTTCAGCACCGATTGTTTTTGCAATTTGAGCTACAAACAGAGCTGATCTTTCTTTTTGCTCCATTGCAACATTTAAGTTTGATGTGATGATTCCAAGGAAATTAATTGTTTTGCCATGTTCCTTGTATAATCTTCTTATTACAGGGAAATTTTGAATATCATACGTAGACCATTTAGATGAACAAGGCATAAAGCTTCCAGAAATAACTGCTCCGTCCAAAATTTCATTTGGGTGCATTAAAGTAGGCAGCATTCTGTTGGCGTCCCATCCATATACCAAATCATTGTAGCCTAATGCTTCCATCTGTGATTGAAGTTGAAGAACCAAAACAACAGAAGGCAAATCGTTTACATTGCCTGTTCTTTTTGTCATAGAATCAAGCTCAAATACTTCTGTTTCTTCAGGAACTAAATCTTTAACGCATGAGCCTACATACTCAGCAAGTCTCATACCTGCCCATCTGAGCGCTTTGTTTTTCTTTTGCTGCTCATTTTTTTCGAAGTCTTCATCAGTATCAGCAACTAAAACAATGTTGTTCAATTGAGAATAGTAGGTGTACTTGGCGCCTTCACCGCTCATATCAATAAGTCCGTCCTGGAATCCTCCCCAGTGCTTGCCTACAGCTAGCACACTGCAGTTTTTTAATGCCAATGTTTTTCCGTTCCCTGCTTGCATTAAATCCCCTGTAACTCCAGGGAAAACAGGACCGCCACCTATTCTTGTCCTTGGTTCGATTGCTTCCTTAACAGGTACTATTCTGATTTTATCGCCTGGTTTTGCTATGTACAATTCTGCTTCTGTTATGTGTGCGTCCTCTTTAACAACCTTCAATGCTTCTTCTTTACTGATTGTTAAAAGGCCGTCTTTAAAGGATGTTTCACTTCCAAAGACGATGTCTTTGACATAAAAATTACCTAATTCGAGTTTCATCAATTACACTCCCTTCAATTTTTTGTTTTTAGGCAAACCTTTTTATTACTAGTTTTGCAACTATTGATTAAATCTAATTAATCACTCCTTCCTAGAATAAAATAAGTTGCAATTATAATGGATAGTTATATTGCCTTTACTAACTATTAATTTATATTATAACATAATCATGATTATATTTCAATCATGATTTGTTAAAATATTATCTATTTTTTGATTTTTTTATTTTACTAAAGTTAATAATAACCAAAATCGCATAATAATATCCAAAAACTCAGTAATTATAAAATTACAAATTATGTTGTTTATGAACATAAATTAATATATAATTGACATAAGTTAAATGGCAAAGGAAAGGTACATAATGGACAAAAATATTAAGAAAAAAAGGATGATGACGTATTTTATAGATGCGACAGATGAAATAATTAAGAATGAAGGAATTGAATATGTTACCATAAGAAAGGTTGCAAGCAATGCAGGATACAACAGTGCTACAATTTACAATTACTTTAAGAATTTGGATCATTTGATTTTGTTTTCTTCTCTGAAATATTTAAATGATTATACAGCGGCTCTTCCAAAATATTTGATGAATGCCCACAATTCTGCAGAAAGGTTTCTAAAGGTATGGGAGTGTTTTTGCTATTTTTCTTTTAAGAATCCGGAAATATATCATTCAATATTTTTTGCAAGGTTAAACGATGATCATAAAGAAGTGGTAAAGGAATACTATAATTTATTTCCTGACGATCTCGGAATACATTCCGAAGATGCTACAACTGAGATGCTCTTAAAATATAATATTTATGAAAGAGATATGATTCTGGTTAGTGAGTGCGTCAAAGAAGGGTTGATAAGAGCTGAAGATATGGAATCGATGAATGAAATGGCAACTATGATATATGAAGGAATACTGTTGAAGGTTTTAAACGGAAAAATTGATCCTGAGTATGCTTTGGAAAAAACTATGAAATACATTGTACATATTACGGATTCATTTTTAATAAAGTAAGTTATGTTTATGGTGTGCATGAGCAGGCGGAAGCCGGTAATATTCCGCCTGCATTTTATTTATAATAGCAGCACAACTAATTCTCTTTGCATTTTTTAGGTTAAGCTTACTGTAGGCTCTGTTATAATCAGTGTGTTTTCGAAAGTATTTAAATTGGCGTGAGCACCTATAGGAATTGTCATTTTATAATATCCGTGGCCTGAAGCGAGATTAGTCATCAATGGTTTTCCAAGCGGAACCAGTACGTCGTTTATGAGATCTTCATATGTTTTGCCGTAAGCATCCGGGCAGTTTGTGCACTCACCAACAATTATTCCTGCACAATCACGGAATTTGCCTGCATGAATTAAATGGGTTACGAGCCTGTAAACACGGCTTATTGATTCGTGAGTTTCTTCGATGAACACAATCCTGCCTTTAGTATCTACCTCGTAAGGAGTTCCAAGGGTATCCACAAATGATTGAAGATTTCCTCCTACTATGGTACCGCTTACGTTTCCGGGGACTCTGCTTACCAGTGGAATACCAGGCGGATTTTCCATTAATCTTGGAGATGTGAGTGTTGAAGTTGCGGTAAAAAATTGATTAAAATTATAAGCAGGAGTTGTGCTTCTGAAATCAATCAAAAGCAAACTGTGGAAAGTAATTAGATTTGACCATATATATAACACATTCAGCAAAACCGTTATATCACTGTATCCAGTAAATATTTTAGGATTTCTATTAATAAGGTTGTAGTCTAAGTAAGGAATAACATCCTTAACTCCAGTTCCGCCTCTTACAGGAATTATAGCTCTTATATTTGGATTTTCAAACATGCTCATTAAATCAGAAGCCCGTTGCTGTGGTGTTGCAGCCAAGTAACCCTCTGATGAGTATACATAATCTCCAACTAGCACACTAAAACCAAGATTTTCAAGAAATTGTATTCTTTCATTAATGGTAGCTTCATCTCGGGGACTACCAAGTGTCACAACACCGATGGTATCCCCGGCACGCAAGATTGGTGGTCGTATTGCCATTTTTCTGCCTCCGGAGAATTAATAAATTAGTATCACATATCAGTATATGAAAATAATTTATTTTTGTTAACCGCTGGTTTAAATATATGATTATATCATACTCCTTCGCAATTAAATTCCGGAATAAAGCTTTCGGATTGCGTTTCTCCTTCTTGTAAAAAACCATTTTCAATACCTATACTGATAGCATAATTTATCAAATCTTTATATTCTTCATCGGTTATTTTTCTGTCAATCTCAGGATGTTTTTTGACATTGTTCAGCGGAGTGTATTGATTCATAATACTTATATAAATTTTGCTGCCAAAAGTTTCATGTAAGTATCTTATTATATTCTTAGAATCTTCTAGATATCCTGGTAGCATCATATGGCGTACAATTACGCCTTTTAGCAGCATGCCTTCAGAGTCAAATTCGCATTCGCCAACTTGTCTTACCATCTCAGAAATCGACTTGGATGCAAAATTGAAATAGTCTTTGCAGTTTGAATATCTTTCAGAAATATTTGAATCCATGTATTTCAAATCCGGCAGATAGATATCAGCAATTCCGTCCAACAGTCCTAACACATCAGGTTTTTCATAACTTCCGGTATTATATACAATAGGAATATTCAGACCGTTTTTACGGCTGGAATTGACAGCTTCTATAATGTGGGGGACAAAATGGCTTGGAGTTACCAGGTTAATATTGTGTGCTTTTTTGTTCTGGAGCTCTAAAAATATCTCTGAAAGTCTTTCTGTTGTAATAATTTTACCTGCAGTACCATCAGCAATATTATGATTCTGACAGTAAACACATCCTACAGAACAGCCGCTGAAAAATACTGTTCCCGAACCTCTTGAACCGGAAATACATGGTTCCTCCCACATGTGAAGAGCAGCTCTGGCTACTACCAACCTGCTGTTTTCTCTACAATATCCTTTTTGCCCGTTGGTTCTGCGGGCATGACATTCCCTGGGGCAAAGCGTACAATCATCATATAGTTTTTTATAGTCTGTTAATTTAGCGTTCATGGCATACCTCTGATAAATAATAGAAATTATACCATTGAGCCGCTAATCCAGCAATAAGTATTTATTTATGACTAATAAACTGTTAAATCAATTTCAACAACGTTTGTCGTGTTGTAAATACCGTTTAAAAGCGGGAATAAATTTTTTAGAAATTGATAGCGGAAATGTTTGACTGAAATATTGAATAAGAAAGAAAATTGTATTAATATAATATTGACAAGTTAAGTAGGAGAAAACCATAATTTGAAAGAGAAACTACTTGCTTGAAAATATGAAAGTGATATAAGGGTGAAGAAAAATGCCTACTACATATGCTCATTACACATTTGGACAGGAAGTCTTAAAATTGATAGATGAAGACATTAATAAGATTATAAATAAAAATAAGGATTTGTTTAACATCGGACTCCATGGACCTGATATTTTGTTTTATTATAAGCCGCTGAAATCAAACCGCATAAGCAAGGTAGGACACAATTTACATGAAAGAATCGCCGCAGATTTTTTCGGAAATGCAAAGGATGTTATAAACGCTTCGTCTGATTATGAAGCTTCATTATCATATATATTCGGATTTATATGTCATTTTGTGCTTGACAGCCATTGCCATCCGTACATAATAAAAAATGAAGGGCGGATAATTACTCACAGCCACATAGAAACGGAATTTGACAGGGTGCTCATGCTTAAAGATAATTTAAATCCTGTTTTATTTAGACCAACCTCTCATATTAAATGTGATTGCGAATATTCGGAGGTAATATCATCGTTTTACAAAGAAATATCTAAGGGAGAAATAAAAGATGCGTTGAAGTCTATGAAACAGTGCCTGAATTTTCTTGTTGCACCTGGCAGGGTAAAGAGAAATCTTCTAATGCTGGGGTTGAAGATTTCAGGTAACTACGAAAATATGGTCGGATTGTTGATGAGCTATAGCCCCATTGAAGAATGCAATGAAATGAATGAAAAATTATATGAGATCTACAATGAGTCTACCAACTTAGCTGCAGAGATGGTTGACTATTATTATAGAAATCTAAAAGCCGATGGAAAGCTCGATCAGCGCTTTAACAGAAATTTTTTATAATGCTCCTCAGTGATATTTACTTAGTTCTCACACCTTATAATATTTTCTACATAAGATAGTGTATACTTATTTAAGGATGTGAACATATGGTTAATGATTTTATTAACAGCCAGACATATAAAAATCTACTAAATGCATATAACCTAGAATCGATTGAAAGCACACGTTATAGAATAGACGGTGAAATGGCCAGAAGGGAAGGATATCAACAAATTGCAGATATTTTTGATTTGACTGCAAGAAATGAACAGCAGCATGCACATATATGGATGCGTTTTATGTTTCAGGGAGTTATGCCTACAGTGTTGCAAAGCCTGTTTGAGGCGGCAGAAACAGAAGGATACGAAGGAACAGATTTATTTATGCAATACGCTGAAGTTGCCCAATCAGAAGGATATACAGATATAGCTAATATGTTTGAAGGAATAGCTGTAATAGAAAGGCACCAGCAGTATAGATTTAATCAATTGGCGCAAAATATGGCGAACAATCAGGTGTTCTGCAAGGAGAGCAACACTGTTTGGGTGTGCCTGATTTGCGGAAATCTGGTATGGGGAGACTGTGCTCCCGAGAGGTGCCCTATATGCGGATATCCTCAAGGATATTATGAGATTAACTGCGAGAATTACTAAAGAACATAAATAAAAGGGCAGATTTTTAACTGGAGGCAGTTTTAATATCTGTCCTTTTTTTTATGAGATTTTGCACCGTTTGTAAAAATAATGTTGATATAATGATGGAGTTTCTATATAATTAAAAAAAAGATGAAGAAGCTGGGGGAATTTATGGACTTTATATATGGGTTTTTGAAGGGTATGGCCCTAGGGGCAGGAGCAATTGCTCCGGGCGTGAGCGGAGGAGCTTTAGCTGTTATTTTTGGGCTTTACGATAAAATAACTAATTTTATTGCTCATTTGAACATAAATTTTAAACGCAATTTAATTTTTTTTATTCCCATTGGAATCGGAGCTGTAGTCGGTGTCTTAGCATTTAGCAGAATAATAGAATTTTTGTTTGCTAATTATGAAGTTGAGGCAAGATATGCATTTGTAGGCTTAATGCTTGGCACGTTTCCTATTGCTGTGAAAGAAGCAAATAAAAAAGGATTTAAAAAAGCATACATGATTCCGTTTATAGCATCATTTTTATTAACAATTGTTCTTACATATATAGGAAATAACTCCGTTAATGCTGTAATGAATGCTGGTAATGAGCCTGTTCATTTAATCCTATATGGATTAATAATTGGCTTTGGAACTATAATCCCTGGCGTCAGTGCATCTGTTATTTTAATGTATATAGGAGCATATGAACTTGTGATAGGAGCCATATCTAACTTTAAGATAATGTTTCTTTTCTTTTTAGGTATTGGATTTATCCTTAGCGTATTATTATTTGCAAAGTTGATTTCAATGCTTTTTGCCAAAATGTATGGCATGATGTACTATACGATACTCGGGCTTGTTTTAGGTTCAATTATTTCAATATTCCCGGGATTTGAAATGACATTTTTCTATATGATTAACATAATAATTCTGATTTCATGCTTTATTTTATCATACTCATTGGGCAGATATGCCGGTAACAGGTAAAACAATGAATCAAAAAACACCGCAGGGCTATTCTCACCGAATACCTCAATGACAAGAGGAATGTTTGTAACGGCTCTTGGCAGACTTGCCGAAGCAGATGTAAGCAAGTATACAAAAAGTAGTTTCACCGATGTAAAATCTGATGTCTATTATATGCCTATGTGGAATGGGCAAGTAAAAATCGCATTGTAAACGGAACTTCTACCATCAGCTTTGCACCAGACAGTGCTATTACCCGTGAGCAGATGGCGTTGATTATGGCAAACTATGCAAAAGTAATTGGCTTTAAGTTGCCAAAGGTACACGCTGAAAATACCTTTGCAGATGGTGCAAATATCAACACATGGGCAAAGAACGCTGTGAAGCAAATGCAAATGGCTGGTGTCATCAGTGGTAAAAATAATAATAAGTTTGACCCACAAGGGAAAGCAACACGTGCAGAAGTTTCCGCAGTATTAAAGAGGTTTGTACAAGTTGCCGACACTGCCGTTTTCTTTAAAACATTTTCATAATTTCCATGTACTCAAAATCAGAAAGCTCACCCCGTTGATTACTCAATATATTACACAAATTTTATCACGAGAAAGAAAGTACCTGCGGCATTTTTTTAAAAGTCACATTTGTCAAATCTATCTGCAATAATTTTTATGTTATCTGATTTTATATCCTCCTGCTGAAGAGGAAGCTTTAGTATGGCCTTGTCTTTAAAAGTTTCTTCAATAACATGTAAATATTTTTTTTCCTGTTCTTTTTTGTTTTTCCAGAACTCGTCTGCCATGTCTTCAGGAAGTATTTTATTAACTATGATGCCTCCCACGGGTATATTATATTTTTCCAAAATTTTCACAGCTTTTTCAGTCTCATCAATAGGAAGTTTTTCTGCATTTATTACAAATATAAATGTCAGCATTTTGTTATCTACCATTATTTTTTTTGCTTTTGCTACTTTGTCATATCTCTTTTTCAGAACTTTAATAACCTCGTCATTTTCCAAGTCATTTTTGGAAGCTTTCTTGCCTTTTAATGCCATTGACATAAGGTTTACTGATTTGCTTCTTTTAGCAATCAAGCTGTCAATCCAAGAGCCTAAAAGTTCTGGAAGAGACAAGAGTCTTAATGTATGGCCGGTTGGAGCCGTATCAAATATAATTCTGTCGTATTCTTCAGACTTTTCGGTAATAATTTCAATCATCTTATCGAACAAAGCAGCTTCTTCGGTTCCAGGAGATATGGAAGCAGCGTCTATTTGCTTGTTTATTTCCTTAACAATAACAGGGCTGACAACTCGCTTAAGGTTAAGTCTTACACTGTCCATGTAAGCCTTGCTTTCTTTTTCTCCGCTTATCTCCAGTGCATCTAAATTTGGCATAATGTTGGTTATTTCATCATTTATCTTCTTTTCAAAAATATCTGAAGTTGAGTGAGCAGGATCTGTTGAAACAATCAGTGTTTTCAATCCGCTGCCTGCTTCGTGTACTGCATATGAAGCACTGCAAGTAGTTTTTCCTACTCCTCCCTTTCCGCCGAAAAAAATAATTTTATTCATAACTCCTCCTAAGCATCAAAGCCATAATCAGACCATTTTTCCTGCCAAACGTATAGTCTGCTGATCATTCGGTTTTGCCAACCATCTAAATCTTCTGAAATTAAGGGCAGGAGTTCCAGAGAATAATAAGTTGTGGGAATAGGTATTCCCAACAAGTCTCCAAAGCAAAGAAGAATGAAATCGTCCATTTCATTATGAGATTCCTTTATTAAAAGTGCTTTGGATTTACTGCTGACGTCTGTGGCGGCATGGAGGAAAAGCTTAATATTGTTAAATAATTCTTTAAGGTTATTATTTTTCAATTTTACGCCCCCTTATACGTGTTTTTTACAAATTGTAATATACTATTTACTAAATTATATTTTAGTTTACAATAAATGTCAATAATAGAAAAAATGGCGTTGACTAAAGTTGCTAACAGTGATAAAATACAGGTGTAAGGCAATTAATGCAACGCTAAATCACTTGAAAAAGAGGCACAAATGGAGACTTTTCAATATTTAGATGCTATCGAGACAAAGTTGCAAAACAGTTTTGACATTTGTAGAAATTATAAAATAAATGACTTAAAATATGATTTATTTGCAGAATACCATTTGAGAAGTGAAAGGTATATAGCTGTAAAGAAAGCGATAGTGTACGCCTTTGAAAACAATGAGTACTGTTTAATTAAATGTTATAAGGAATTAAATTCAGATATCTGCAATACATTCGTAAATTCTTTGAAAGATTCAATCGAATCAATAGTAAACCCATCTAATGAGCACATGTCAAGTGCCATAACTGGAGTTATGGTAACGGAAAAAATTCATGAAGAAAATTTAGAGCACATAAGAAAAAAAATTGAGCAATTCAAATATAATAAAGGTTTCGCATTTGGATTTAAGGGTTGGGCTGATATAAGATTAATATTGGTCTCTCTTAATGAAGGTTTAATAATAACAAATAAAAAAGGAAAGGAGGTTATGGAGGTTTATAGCTTCTAATTCCATATGCAAACAATCTGCAATCGTTTTATTTAATTAAAAGGAGGTTATTATATGAACGCATTGCTTTTAGTTTTACTTGGTATTATTGTTTTTGTAATAGCTTATGTGACTTATGGAGCCTGGCTGGCTAAACAATGGGGGGTTGATCCAACAAGAAAAACACCGGCACACGAAATAAATGACGGGGTAGATTACGTTCCGGCAAAACCGGCTGTATTGTTAGGACATCATTTTGCTTCAATAGCAGGCGCTGGGCCTATAAATGGTCCTATTCAGGCAGCTATATTTGGATGGGTACCTGTACTTCTTTGGATAGTTATTGGAAGCATATTTGTAGGAGGAGTTCATGATTTTGGCTCACTGTATGCTTCTGTTCGTCACAAAGGAAAATCTATAGGTGAAGTAATACACACAAATATGGGAAAAAGAGGAATGCAATTATTTTCTATATTTGCCTGGCTTACATTGATATTGGTGGTTGCGGCTTTCACTAATATAGTTGCGGCAACATTTTCTTCTGTTCCTGCTGCAGCTTCTTCTTCCTTAATGTTTATAATTTTAGCATTAGTATTTGGTTATGCTGTATACCGAAAGGGACTTTCATTGAAAATTGGTACTGTTGTTGGAGTTATTCTACTTTTCACATGTGTATATTTAGGTCAATTGTTCCCTTTGCAGTTAAGTGTTAATACTTGGATATTAATTTTAATGGTTTATATTTTTGCTGCTTCAGTGGCACCTGTATGGATTCTACTGCAACCGAGAGATTATCTTAATTCATTCCTGTTATATGCTATGATAGCCGGTGCTGTAGTAGGGCTTATTGTATACAGACCTGGTATTCAACTGCCGGCAGTTACCGGATTTTACGTAGGCAACCAGTATATGTTCCCTATGTTGTTCGTAATAGTTGCCTGCGGTGCTATTTCCGGATTCCACTCACTTGTTGGTTCTGGTACTACGTCCAAGCAGGTAAATAATGAAAATGACACCAAGCTCATTGGATATGGTTCGATGCTGATAGAAGGCCTTTTAGCTATAATAGCCCTCATTACAGCTGCATATATTTCCAGTGGAGAATTAACCGAACTGCTGAAGGGCGGGCCTGTAAATGTATTTTCAAGTGGTGTAGGAACATTTATGTCTAAGTTTGGCATTCCTTTTGAAGTAGGAAAATCATTCGTTGCATTGGCGGTATCTGCATTTGCATTAACAAGTCTTGACACTGCTACGAGATTGGCGAGATTTATATTCCAAGAGTTCTTCGATAACCCTGAAAGCGAAAAACAATCAGTCTTGTCAAATATGTATGTTTCAACAGCTATAACTGTCTTGATAGGCGGATACCTTGCTGCTGGCGGATATTCTAAGATTTGGCCTATATTCGGATCAGCTAACCAGCTTTTAGCAGCTTTGTCATTGCTTGCTATAGCAGTTTGGCTCAAAAAAACAGGCAAGAATTATCATATGCTGACTATTCCTATGATATTTATGCTGTTCGTTACACTTACTGCACTAATTCTGTTGATTAAGTCAAATTTGGCTGCGGGAAATTATATATTGGTAATATTCCCTGTTCTGCTGTTTGTACTTGCGGTTGTTCTTGCTAAAGAGGGATACTCAATTGTATTTAAAAAAGATGAGTTAAAAAATACATCTGAATAAAAATAGGAACTATCTTTAATAATTCTAATAGATAATATTATTATGCATAGGGTGTTGCAGAGATCATAGCTGCAGCACCCTATTATAGTGCTTTAAATTACACTGCTTAGGCAGTATTTAGCGCAGGAAAATGTTTTACATAATTTTGAATAAATAGCAATTTAAATTATTGACGAAATTTGTCATGTGTGTTAGTATTAGATACAAATCAGCCTTTTCATTTTTTTGAAATTTTCTTCATTATACTAAAGGTTGAAATGTAATACACATATTTAGGAGGAAGTATGACAACATTTTTAATCGGAATTATTATTCTTGTTGTTGGTGGTTATTTTTACGGTTCATACTGTGAAAAAGTATTTGGACCTGATGATAGAGAAACACCAGCAATTACTAAAGCTGACGGAGTGGACTTCGTTGTAATGAAAAAATGGAAGAACTCATTAATCGAATTATTGAATATTGCTGGAACAGGCCCTATATTCGGACCTATTCAGGGTATTCTGTTCGGACCTGTGGCATTTATTACAATACCTATCGGTTGTGTTATTGCCGGTTCTATGCATGACTATTTTTCAGGCATGATTTCCATGAGAAACGGCGGAGCACAAATGCCTAAGTTAATCAAAAAATATTTGGGAAACAACGTTATAAAATTTTACAATTTCTTCTTGTGGATTTTGATGTTCCTTGTTGGTGTTGTTTTTGTATACACACCGGGAGACTTAATTGTAACTCAGGTTTTCAGTCAGGAAGCAGCAGTAAGCAATCCTACAGTGTGGATAGTTTACGGAGCTATATTTGCTTATTACCTGATTGCTACACTGTTCCCAATTGATGCAATTATCGGAAGGGTATATCCTATATTCGGAGGATTCCTTATAGTTTCAGCAATAGGTATTTTTATAGGAATCTTGCTTGACGGAGGTGCAAACCTAACAAACCTTTCACTTGCAGGAATGTTCAGTCAGCATCCACAAGGTCTTCCGTTTATACCGGTGTTCTTTATAACGGTTGCCTGCGGAATAATGTCAGGATTTCATGCTACCCAGGCTACATTAATTTCCAGAACAGTTAAATCCGAAAAAGAAGGAAGAATGACATTCTTCAATATGATGCTGGTAGAAGGCTTTATAGCTATGTGTTGGGCAGCAGGAACAATGGTATTGTTTGGAAGAGGAACAGACGTTGGTACAGCGTCTACACTTATAGTTGGTATGGTGTCAAAAGAATTCTTGGGTTCAATCGGAGGTATGATAGCAATTGTAGGAGTTATAGTACTGCCTATTACATCCGGAGATACAGCATTCAGATCACTGAGACTTATGGTTTCTGAACAGTTTAACATTAATCAGCAGAGTCCCAAAAACAGAATTTTAACATCTGCTGCATTGTTCGTACCTGCTGCAGTGGTGTTATATATTTCAAAATTAAGCCCTCAGGGATTTAATATTTTGTGGAGATACTTTGCGTTCACAAACCAATTTGTTGCTACATTTGCATTAGGAACAATTGCAGTGTACCTTTATATTACAGGAAAGAACTATTTTGTCGCATTATTGCCAGGCATGTTTTACTTTTTTATAACATTAAGCTTTATATTCCACGCTCCTATAGGATTAAGGCTGGATGAGCTGGTAGGACTTGATCCTTCAAGCTACACTGCTTCATTTATACTTGCTGCGGTTATGTGCATAGGATATGCATGGTTTATTAAAAGACGTGCGGAAACAAATAAAGAGCAAATTTTAAAGAATGTCGTGTCATAAGACATTGAAGGGCTGCGTAGGCAGCCTTTTTTAATCTCAATTTTAGAATTAAGACAAACTTTACAAACAAATAAAAATTTGGTACAATCAAGCAGATACAGTATTTGAAATGATAATAAGCATTTGGTTGGTGAGAGTATGCAGAGAATTAGAAATATGTTGTTTAGCAGAGTTGTGCTTGTTGCTTTATCGATTTTGCTGCAGCTTTTGACATTTGTTATAATGATCAGAAAATTCAGCGATTATTTTGTTGTATTTGATGTAATATTTACTATTATAAGTATTCTGGCCGTATTACATATACTGAACAGTAGGAGTGATCCGGCTTATAAAGTTGCATGGATTATTCCAATTATGCTGTTTCCCATATTCGGGGGGCTTTTTTATTTGACGCTGGGTGGAACAGGATTATCTGGAAGAATGAAAAGAAAGATGTCACGTATTTCTGATAAAATGAAAGAGTGCATGAATCAGAATCAGGAAACTCTGAAACTTTTGAAGCAAGATAGCAATGTTGCATTTAATCAGGCTAAGTATATTGAAAAATATACTATGTGTCCAGTCTACAATAATTCATATACAAAATTTCTACCGTCAGGAGAGGAATTTTTTGAACATTTGATAGATGAATTAAAAAATGCGAAAAGATTTATCTTTCTTGAATTTTTTATTATTGACGAGGGCGAGATGTGGAACACTATTCTTGACATATTGAAGGATAAAGCTAAAAATGGTGTTGACGTTCGTGTCATTTATGATGATGTGGGATGCATGTTCAAACTTCCTTTCAGATATAACAGGCGATTGGAGGAATATGGAATTAAATGCTGTGTTTTCAATCCATTTATTCCTGTTTTGTCCCTAAGGCTAAATAACAGGGATCATAGAAAGATTGCTGTTATTGATGGAAAGACAGCTTTTACGGGAGGAGTTAACATTGCTGATGAATATATCAATGCAGTGGAAAAATTCGGACATTGGAGAGACTGTGCCATAAAAATAAAGGGAGATGCAGTCTGGAGCCTTACAGTGATGTTTTTATCTATATGGACTTTTCTCAAGGATACGGAAGAAGATTATAAAAAGTTTATGCCGGACTCGTTGGACGAAAACCTTGGGTGCTGTGGTTATGTTCAGCCGTTTGACGACAGTCCGCTGGATGATGAGCACGTAAGTGAAGCGGTATATTTGAATTTAATTAATCAGGCGGAAAAATATATTTATATCGAGACTCCTTATCTTATTGCAGACAATAAAATGATGATTGCATTAAGTCTTGCAGCAAAAAGAGGTGTGGATGTAAAAATTCTTACTCCAGGTATCCCTGATAAAAGGTATGCATTTGCCGTTACCCAATCAAGCTATGAAGAGCTTTTAGATTCAGGAGTGTCCATTTACCGGTATACACCGGGATTCAATCATGGAAAGACTTTCGTTATTGATGACAGATATGCTGTTGTAGGAACAATAAATCTCGATTACAGAAGTTTGTATCTGCATTTTGAATGTGGAGTATGGATGTTTGATACAGATAGTATAAAGCAGGTTAAAGAAAGTACATTGGATGCTCTTGAGAAGAGCAGAAAAATAACTCTGTATGAGGTTAAGAAAATATCAAGAGTAAAGAAAGTTATAAGAACCATTCTAAAAATATTTGCACCTTTGATGTAAATATTTATCATATTGAAAGTAAATCAAAAAAAGGAAGAGAAATGGAAAGAAATTATAAATTTTACTTGAAGCTTTTCTGGTCAACATTCTCATTGAGCGCTTTTACTGTAGGAGGAGGATATGTAATAGTTCCTCTTATGAGAAAAAAGTTTGTTGAGGAACTTGAATGGATAGATGAAGAAGAAATGCTAAATCTTGTGGCTATTTCTCAATCAGCTCCCGGACCGATTGCAGTCAATACTTCAATAATGGTAGGATACAGAATTGCAGGGATCGTTGGAGCATTTGTAACCATACTAGGGACAATACTTCCTCCTCTGATTATAATTACTGTGATTGCTCATTTTTATTCATTTATTAAGGAAAATAGAATTGTTAATTATATGCTTCTTGGAATGAGAGCCGGAGTTGCAGCAGTTATTTTGGATGTAATTATTAGAATGGCTATGGATATTTTTAAAACTAAAAATATAGTGTCAATAATGATTATGGCAGTAACCTTTTTAGCAGCGGTAGTTTTTAATATTAATGCTGCATTGATAATTATATTCAGTGGTGTATTTGGGGGTTTTTATTATAATCTCTTTAAGAAGGAAGGTATTAACAAATGATTTTGATTGAAATATTTTGGAGCTTCTTTCAAATTGGCCTTTTTGCCATAGGCGGTGGTTACGCCGCTCTTCCTCTTATAGAATACCAAGTGATTGAAGTGCATAACTGGCTTACCCTTTCTGAGTATGCGGATTTGCTTACAATTTCTCAAATGACACCGGGGCCTATTGCGTTGAACGCTTCAACATTTGTTGGAATTAGAACAGCAGGGATTCCAGGAGCAATAGTTGCGACTATAGGTTGTATAACACCTTCTTGTATTATAGTGCTGACTTTGGCATATTTTTATTTTAAATATAAAAATCTTTCAGGTATTCAAGGTGTACTAAAAGGACTAAGGCCTGCGGTTGTATCATTGATAGGGTCAGCCGGATTATCTATCCTGCTTTTAGCAGCTTTTAAATCTGAAGGTGTTACTTTGATGACTATGAATGCAGGTGACATTAATTATATTTCCTTGCTGCTGGTTGCAATAGGTTTGTTTGTTTTAAGAAAGTACGGTGCAGATCCAATAAAGGTAATGATAGCAACAGGTGTTATTGGAATGGTAGTATATTCGATAGTATAGTTTGATGTACATATGCTGGATTTTTAATTATTAAACTGATATTTCCAAACCTGTGCTTATGTTTTGCACAGGTTTTAATAAAATGATTAAATTACGAAACCGCCGTTTGGGCTGATTACCTGACCTGTCACAAAATTAGAGTACAAAGATGCTAAATAAAGTGCACATCCGGCTATATCATTTGGATTTCCAAGCCTCATTAATGGAGTATGCTCTTTTAGCTCACCTAATTCATTTTCATTATACGAAGAGAGCATTTCTGTTTGTATTACTCCAGGAGCTATGCAATTCACCTGAATATTTGAAGGCCCAAGCTCTTTTGCCAACGCTTTAGTAAATCCAATTATTGCTGCTTTTGTTGCTGAATAGTGCACTTCACATGATGCTCCTACAATTCCCCATATAGAAGAAATATTAATAATTTTTCCCTGTTTATTGGGAAGCATATGCTTTAATGCACTCTGAGAGCAATAAAATGCACTTTTAAAATTAGTATTCAACATGTGATCCAGATCCTCATCTGTAATATCAGTAAACAGTTTTTCCTGACAAATTCCCGCATTGTTTATAAGAATATCAAGACCGCCGAATTCTTCTATACAAAACTTTGTCATTAAATCAACTTCATATCTGTTTGATACATCCGCTTTGTAAGTTTTAACAAATAATCCTTCACTCTTAAGCTTATCATATAAATGCATGGCACTTTCTTTGGAATGGTTATAATTAATTAAAACATTATATTCTTTATGGGCAAATAATTCTGCAATTGAATGACCAATACCTCTTGATGCTCCGGTTACAATAACAGTCTTAGAACTTAACATTGAAATCTCCTTTTTATTCAGGTTCTTTTTATATTTTATGAATTCAACATGCAGAAGGCATGATTTTAATCAAACTTATTGTACTATTAAATTAATTGAATTGCTATTTAAATAATAAAAATATTTTATGAGGTGAAGATAAAGAAGCAGTTTCCATGGCTTGAGAATATTGGAATTGTACTGTGTTGTTTGTTATTTATAAATTTATTAAATAAATTGAATATGCATATGAAAAGTGTTAAAATACCGCTAAGGAGTATTATATGAACAATAATTTTACACATTTACATGTACATACTGAATACAGCCTGCTGGACGGAGCGTGCAGGATTAAAGAGCTAGTAAATAAAGCGAAGGAGCTCAACATGTCTTCATTGGCAATTACGGATCATGGAGTCATGTACGGAGTTGTGGAGTTTTTTAAGCAGGCAAAAAAAGCGGGAATTAAACCTATACTTGGATTTGAAGCATATGTTTCACCAAGAAGGCTTACTGACAAGGATCCTCAAAGGGATAAAAATCAGTTCCATTTAGTGTTGCTTGCAGAGAATGAAGAAGGATGGAAAAATATTATAAAGCTTTGTTCAATAGGATTTGTAGACGGTTATTACTACAAACCCAGAATTGATCATGATACAATCAGAAAATATAGCAGTGGTGTAATTGCACTGAGTGCATGCCTTGCTGGAGAGGTGCAATCGCATATTCTTGACAACAATTATGCTGAGGCATTAAATACAGCACTGATGTACGAGGACATTTTTGGAAAAGATAACTTCTTTCTTGAAATGCAGGATCATGGAATGAAAGAGCAGCAAACCGTGAACAAGGAGCTTGTCAGGATCAGTCGTGAAACTGGTATCAAACTTGTGGCTACAAATGATGTTCATTATGTAAACAAGGAAGATGCATATTTCCATGATGTACTCTTGTGCATACAAATGCAAAAAACAGTTATGGATGATGACAGAATGCAGTTTCCTTCGGATGAATTTTATCTTAAATCTTATGAAGAAATGCTGGAGTTGTTTCCGGAGGATGCGCTTAAGAATACGATGGATATAGCTGAGCGGTGCAATGTTGAACTGGATTTTGACACTGTACATCTTCCGGAATTTGAGATTCCAGAAGGACATACAAAATCAGAATATTTCAGGGAAATATGTCAAAATGGTTTAATAGACCGATATAACAAAATTGATAGCGAACTTCAAAAAAGGCTTGATTACGAAATAAGCGTAATTGAGCAAATGGGTTATGTTGATTACTTCCTTATTGTATGGGATTTCATAAAATATGCCAAGGACAATAAAATAATGGTGGGGCCTGGAAGAGGTTCGGCTGCCGGAAGTTTAGTGGCATATTCAATGAAAATTACAAATATTGATCCAATGAAACATAATTTGATTTTCGAAAGGTTTCTTAACCCGGATCGTGTTAGCATGCCGGATATTGATGTTGATTTTTGCTATGAAAGACGTGAAGAAGTAATAGAGTATGTCAGAAATAAATACGGTGAGGAAAGGGTAGCACAAATTATAACATTCGGAACAATGGCAGCCAGAGGATCAATCAGAGATGTTGGAAGGGCTCTGGATATGTCTTATGGTGAAGTTGATTTTGTCGCAAAGAAAATACCAATGAGCCTTGGAATGACTATTTCAAAAGCTCTTGAAGTAAATAAGGAATTGAATGACTTATATGAAGGAGATTCGAAGGTTAAGAAACTTATTGACCTTGCTCTTAAGGTAGAAGGACTTCCCAGACATGCTTCAACCCATGCTGCAGGAGTTTTGATATCTAAGGAGGATGTTACCGAATATGTACCTCTTTCAAGAAACAAAGATGTAATAACAACTCAATTTAACATGATAGAACTGGAGGAGCTTGGACTTTTAAAGATGGACTTTTTGGGTTTGAGGACTCTGACTGTAATACGTGATGCGATTGAGCTTATTGAAAGTAACCATCATGTAAAGGTGGATTTCAGTAATTGCAAGTATGATGACAGCAAGGTTTACAAAATGTTTGCTAATGCGGAAACATTGGGAATATTTCAGTTTGAAAGCTCAGGAATGAGGGCGTTTTTAGGCGAGTTGAAACCAACAGAATTTGAAAACCTGTCAGCAGCAAATGCTCTGTACCGGCCTGGGCCTATGGGGCAGATTCCCGTATACATAAAGAACAAGCTTAATCCTGAAAATGTAACTTATCTTCATCCAAAACTTGAACCCATATTAAATGTTACATACGGCTGCATGGTTTATCAAGAACAAGTAATGCAGATAGTGAGAGACATAGGCGGTTTTACAATGGGACGTTCCGACTTGTTGAGACGTGCCATGGGTAAAAAGAAAATGAGTGTTATGCTTGAAGAAAGAAAAAACTTTATATATGGAAAAGAAGCTGAAAATGGTGAGGCGGCGATTCTTGGTGCTGTTAACAACGGGGTGGACGAGAAAACAGCCAATGACATTTATGATTTGATGGTTGAATTTGCAAAATATGCGTTTCCAAAGGCACATTCTGTTGCGTATGCAGCATTGGCATATGAAACTGCTTACTTGAAGTATTATTATCCCGTTGAATTTATGGCAGCACTTATTTCAAGCATTATGGGCAGCTCGGGAACAGTATCGTTGTATATAAGAGAATGTAAGAGACTGGGAATACAAATCTTGCCTCCTGATGTAAATGAAAGTAGGGACAAATTTACTGTTGAAGGAGGAAAAATACGTTTTGGCCTTTCTGCTGTCAAAAATGTAGGAACAAATGTAATTGCCGAAGTTATTAAAGTAAGAGAGTCAAAGGGGAAATTTAAGAGTTTTACTGATTTCTGCAAAAAGGTTGATCAGAGTGTATTGAATAAAAGACAGATTGAATCATTGATTAAATGTGGCGCATTTGATTTTTTGGGAATTAAGCGTGCCCAGCTTATGGCGGTTTATGAAAGGATAATTGATGATGTAGTTAACCAAAAGAAGAAAAATATAGAGGGCCAATTCTCATTGTTTGATGAAATTTCGCCGGGAAGTATGGAAATGGACAGAGATGATATACCTGATATGCAGGAATATAATGAAAAAGTGCTTCTTGCCATGGAAAAGGAAATGCTTGGCATATACTTAAGCGGTAACCCGCTGTCGGAATATGAAAAGGAGCTTGAAAAATCAGCTACAACTAATACCAATGAAATATCAGAAATAAGAGAATCCGGTGAAAATAGCAGACTCTCAGATGGAAGTAGGATTTCAATAGGCGGAATAATTATAAAAAAACAAAATAAAATAACTAAAAACAATAACATGATGGCATTTATAACTTTAGAGGATTTATACGGAACAGTGGAGGGCATAATTTTTCCTAAGATTTACGAAAGCTGCAAGGATATTTTATACGAGGACAATATTGTAATGGTAGAAGGAACAATAGATGCATCGGAAGAAGAAGCTCCAAAGCTTATATGCAATAAGGTCTACGAAATCAGAAAAATTGATACAGGTAAAACTTCATCAAAGAAGCTGTATTTGAAGGTTGAAAACAAGGAGCACTATAAGAAAATAAAAAAAGATCTTTTTAGCAGTATATGCAAATATCCGGGAAGCGACTGCGTTATAATATATAATCACCAGGAAAGAGCCAATATGGTTATGCCTGTAAAGAATTGGGTGGATGCTAACAACAGAGAACTAATTGCTTTTCTCAAGGTAATGTTTGGTGAAGGCAATATTGTAATAAAGTAAGAAATGGTATATTCAGTAATAGAAAATTCATTATATTATAGTCGGACATTATGACGTCAAATTTGATTGAGGAGGTAGATTGTAATGAGAAAAATTGGAGTGCTTACCAGTGGTGGAGATGCACCGGGGATGAACGCCGCAATAAGATCCGTTGTAAGGTATGCAATTTATAATAATATTAATGTGGTAGGTATAAAAAGTGGATACAGAGGGCTTGTGGAAGGTGAAAGCGTTGAAATGAGTTTATCATCTGTGGCGGACATAATTCATAGGGGAGGCACCGTTCTTGGAAGTGCTAGAAGTAAGGAGTTCCAACAAAAAGAAGGATTTGAAAAAGCACTTAAAAATATTAAGTACCTAGGAATAGATGGAATTGTTACAATTGGAGGAAACGGAACGTTTAAAGGAGCACTGGAGCTTGGAAAAGCTGGTGTACCGGTTATAGGAATTCCGGGAACTATAGACAATGACCTTCCATATACTCAGTACACTCTTGGATTTTTCACGGCTCTTACAACAGTGCTGGAATCTGTTGAAAAGATACGCGACACATCTTCATCTCATTCAAGGACAAATGTCATTCAGGTAATGGGGAGAGATTGCGGAGACCTTGCTCTTTATGCGGGGCTGGCAGGCGGAGCCGAAATGGTTATTATCCCTGAAGTTGAGAATAATATGGATGAAGTGTGTGACAAAATAATGCAAGGAAGGGCAAGAGGAAAGAGACATAGCATAATCATACTTGCAGAGGGAGCTGGAGACGCAAAAGATATTAGTGAAATAATAGAAAAAAAGACAGGTGTAACTACGAGATATTCCGTTTTGGGATATACACAAAGAGGAGGCACTCCGTCAGCGTTTGACAGACTCATAGGTAGCCAGATGGGCGCAAAAGCAGTTGAGCTTTTATTTAATTCAAATAAAAATCGGGCACTTGGAGTGCGAGGCAATGAAATATTTGATATGGATATGGAAGAAGCACTTTTGGTTGAGAAAAGATTTGATGAAACAACTTATGATTTGACTAAGATATTATCAATATAAAAAACAAAGTTTTATTTACTAATAATTGACTGTTTGAAAGGGAGATGAAAAAGATGCGCAAAACTAAAATTGTATGCACAATAGGGCCGGCTTCAGAAAATGAAAAAACATTTAAAGAATTAGTTCTAAGTGGATTAAATGTGGCCAGACTGAATTTTTCTCATGGTACACATGAAGAGCATAAAGAAAAAATAGAAGTAATTAAAAAAGTAAGAGATGATTTAGGGGCTTGCACTGCAATTATGCTTGATACAAAAGGTCCGGAAATAAGGACTAAAGATTTTGAAAATGGCGGAGTTGAACTTGTAAAAGATCAGGAATTCATTATTACTACAAGAGATGTTCTTGGAACAAATAAAATAGCCAGCGTTACATATGAGGATTTTGCTAAAGATGTAAATGAAAATGATATGGTTCTTATAGATGACGGGCTTATAAGACTGGAAGTAGTAGAAAAAATAAATGATACGGATTTAAGATGTATTGTTAAAAACGGAGGAACGGTCAAGAATAAAAAAGGTGTCAATGTTCCAAATGTAAAAATAAATCTTCCGGCGCTTACTGAGAGAGACATTGATGATATAATGTTCGGTATTGAAAATGACGTGGATTACATAGCAGCATCCTTTATTAGAAAGGCTGAGGATGTTATTTCAATCAGAAGGATACTTGAAGACAAAAATGCAGACAATATTATGATTATTTCTAAGATTGAAAATAGACAGGGTGTAGAAAATATCGATGAAATAATTGAAGTGTCGGACGGAGTCATGGTTGCCAGAGGTGATTTGGGGGTGGAGATCCCTGCTGAAGAAGTGCCACTTGTTCAGAAGATGCTTATAAAGAAATGCAACGATGCAGGGAAACCTGTAATTACTGCAACGCAGATGCTTGACTCCATGATACGAAATCCGAGACCTACAAGAGCGGAAGTTTCAGACGTTGCAACAGCTATTTTTGAAGGTTCAGATGCTATAATGCTTTCAGGAGAGACAGCATCTGGAAGTTATCCTGTTGAATCTGTACAAACAATGGCAAGAGTTGCACAGATGATAGAAAATTCGCTGGATTATGAGGAAATACTAAAAACAAAAAATATGGGCTTTAACAACAGTATAACAGATTCCATAAGCTATGCTACATGCAGGACTTGTCTTGATTTAAAGGCTTCTGCAATTATATCTGCAACATCTTCAGGTTATACGGCGGCTGCAGTATCCAAGTACAGACCGCTGGCTCCAATAATAGCTGCAACTGAAAACGAACATGTAATGAGAAAAATGTCTATTTACTGGGGAGTTTATCCTGTTAAAATAAGCAAGATGCATTCAACAGACGAAATTATAGAAAAATCTGTTGAAGGAGCTTTGGAACTTGGATACATTGAAAACGGAGATCTTATAGTTATAACAGCCGGTGTTCCCGTTGGAATATCAGGAAGCACTAACCTTCTTAAGGTTCATATAGTAAGCGAACTATTGTATAAGACTGTGGGAGTAGGGAAAGAAACAGTTATAGGAAGAGCAATAATTGCAAAAAATGCTGCCGAACTTAGGGATAAATTTGAAGATGGGGATATAATAGTAATGTCGGCAACTGGAAAAGACGTAATTGAATATATGGCACGAGCATCAGCCATCATTGTAGAAGAGGGCGGTTTAACATCTCACGCATTTATTGCTGGATTAAATCTCGGCAAAGAAGTTGTAGTTGGAGCCGAAAATTGTATAAGAGAAATTAAGGATGGAGAAATATTAACGGTAAACGGAAAACAAGGAGTTGTATACAGGGGGCAGGCAAAAGTAATGTAGAGGGGTGGTAGCATAGGAAAATATAAAAGCATATTAAGGTTGTTGTTGCCGATATTATTTGTAATTTGGATAATTTTAATGTTTGTTTTCAGCCTGGACACAGTTAATTGGCTGAAAAATTCATTTAAGCCTGTGCTTTATGCACTGATTATGGCGTATCTCTTGGATTCTGTCGTTACCCTCCTTATGGGAAAATTGAAGGTAAGACGGTGCCAGGGCATATTGCTGGCGTGTATAATTTTAATTGGCATGATAGGTTTGCTCATATACAAGCTGGTTCCTCAGATAGTAGAAAATATAAACAATATAGTATATTTTATAATGGAAGGCAATGTTGATATAACTAAAATTGTGATGGATTTAAAAAATAAGTCTGACAGTGAGTATATCCATCATATAGCTGATTATATCCTTCATGCTAGCGAATTGGTCAGGAATCTTATAAATAATGCTTTTACTGAAATATCCGTTGTGCTGATGCGTATGGTTGGAAACTTTGGTGCAAGTGCCGTGACAATAATAACAAGCTTTATAATCAATATTTACATGCTTATTGAAAAGGAAGATATATTAGCCAGAGGGAAAAGATTTATATATGCATTTTTTGAGCAAAGTAGAGCTAAAAAGATGCTTCGTACCTTCACTGAGGCGAATAGAATTTTTAAGAGCTTTTTAAACGGCAAGCTTCTTGATTCTACAATAGTAGGAATTGTATGCGTGATTTTATTTTTTATATTCCGTGTTCCATATGCGCCACTTATGGGGACAATTATTGGGACGTTTAACATAATTCCTTACTTTGGACCCATTATAGGATCTGTTCCTGTGATTGTAGTGTCTTTTTTCGTGGACCCATCCAAAGCAATAACGGCGCTAATTATAATTGTTATAGTGCAACAGCTGGATGCTAATTTTCTTGACCCGCGCATTGTGGGGAAAAATGTGGGAGTAAGTCCGCTATGGATTATTACATCAGTAACGGTAGGAGGAAATATGTTCGGAGTTCTTGGAATGATTCTTGGAGTTCCGATTGTGGTACTTATTAAAACTGTTATTGAAGAATCCGTAGATGTATTGTTAATAGAAAAAGGAATAGGGGACATAGAGAAAGAAAAGCTGAGAACAGATGTAAAAAGACGTAGATTTAGACACTGAATATATGTAAAAAAACCTGCCTTATAAGCAGGTTTTTGAATATTATTCTTCAGCTGATTGGCACCTTGGTCTGCATCCGGAGCCGCCGCCTGCTCCTCCCACAGAGTTTTCATCAATCTGTCTCGGGAATAAGCGAGGGAATGTAGGACAAATGCTTGCTTGTTCAGGAGAGAGCTGCACAAATCCTGTTGACAGAACACATAGTTGTACGGGAACAACTATTTTCTTTTCGCAGGAGATGCAAAGTGAAATTATTAAGTTAACGGATAATTCACCTGTCCTCGGATCGAGAGTGAAATCTCTTTGAATGCTATTTGTTGCAAGTCTTACCACACAGTCTAAATTGCAGAATTCAGTAAATCTTGGCAGGAATGCTGTGTCATATACTGAAGGTACGCAAATTTCAAAGAAGTTCGTTAGTACTAAAGGATTACATGTAGGAGCAATTTCAACTACAGCTGTCAATGTAATAATGCTTTCACTGTTTGAATCACATGGTGTTACAACTAAATCCATTTCTACTTCAACACATCCGGAAACTTCAATGTTTTGTGTTCCGAATACAGGTGTTCCCTGCTCTTCATCATCACAGAACTGAGTGTCTGCCCAAATTAATTTTTGACTTAATGTACCATCAGGACCTATAACCTTATAATCGCAGCCATCTTCTTTCTTAACAAATTGACCACCTGATAAAGTTGTAATAGGATTAATTTTCATATTGCATTCGTCATTAATGTTTTCGGGATTGAAGAATTTTCTGCATCTTATTTCTGATATTCTTATTACATTTGTTCCGCATCCTAATCTTGGCTCAAAGCAAGTATCGGGAGCAGTTTTAAGCCCTTGTAAATTAAATAGTACTGCATCGTATACTTTTTGAACATATATTGGCTCTGTTACTACGTTTCTCAGGGTTCCGTCCCAATCACAACCTGACTGGCCGGTGCAGCATCTTTCAGCTACTCCGCCGGTACCTAGAACGTTGTTTCTATCTGAGCATTTCATGCTTATATAACCTCCTCATATTTACTATAACTTTACTTTAATATATTCCGGTGTATAGATGTTGTTACAACCTTAAAATTAAAATATTCAGAAAGAATATGCAAATTTTATTATTTTATCAACATCATTGCAGCAATTACGTCTTGAATAATTCTGCATGATAGTGTAAAGTATAGTAAATAATAACATAATAAATGGAGGATATATGAAATTACCGGTAGTAACATTTGAATTTGAAAACGGCGATACAGTAAAGGCAGAGCTTTATCCCGAAATTGCTCCTAATACTGTGAAGAACTTTATATCATTGATCAATAAAAATTTTTATGACGGCTTAACATTTCACAGAGTAATTAAAGGGTTTATGATTCAAGGAGGATGCCCAACAGGAAATGGTACAGGAGGTCCTGGATATTCAATCAAAGGTGAATTTACATCCAATGGTTTTAAGAATGATTTAAAACACACTGAAGGTGTTTTATCAATGGCAAGAGCTATGGCTCCCAACTCTGCAGGTTCTCAGTTTTTTATTATGCATAAAAAATCACCACATCTAGACGGACAATATGCTGGATTTGGCAAAGTTACGGAAGGAATGGACATAGTAGATAAACTTGCAAATTCAAAGACTGATTACAGAGATAAACCTATGGAAGATGTGAGATTAAAAAAAGTAACGATAGAAACCTTCGGAGAAACCTACGAAGAACCGGAAAAAGCGTAAACACATTATGAAAAAGCACCAATGCAATGACTAAATATTATTGACAAAGTGTTTCTTATGGTGCTATACTGATTTAAATTGAATATAGGAATCAGGTTATGGAAGTTGGGTGCAAATCCCACGCAAGACCGTTGCTGTAATTCACTGATGCTTTGACTAATACCACTGGAAATTATTCCGGGAAGGTGTCAAAGATAGCGTTCTATGTAAACGCAGGGTGATAAGCCAGAATACTTGCCGGTTTCCTTGCTGCACTTACAGTGCAGTGCGTACAGCCCTGCGGACTACCATGGCTATGGATGCAATACAAACATATTTCATTTTGTATGAATATGTTATAGTCTCACGTTTTATTTACGTCTGCGAGTTAATCGCAGACGTTTTTTAGTTTCGGTCTTATTAACGCCGGCGGATTTTTCTAAAATCCACCGGATATGACATAAAGCAATATATAAAAACAATTAAAAAGGAGTATTAATAATGAAGAAACAAATTAAAAAATTATTTACGCTTATACTGGCACTGTCGTTATTGCTAATAATGGCAACAGGATGTTCAAATTCAACAAATGCTGCAGACGAAAATCCTCTGGCTGAAAACCCTCCAGTTGAAAATCTATCAGAAGATTCCCCGTCCAAAGTTATACTGGCAGTAAGTTTTGGTACAAGCTACAATGACAACCGTGACTTATCCATTGGAGGCGTTGAGAAAGCGTTGCAAGAAGCTTATCCTGAATATGAGGTTCGACGTGCATTTACAAGTCAGATTATCATTGACAAGCTTAAAGATCGCGACGGTTTAGAAATTGACAATGTAACAGAAGCAATGGATCGTTTGGTAGCAGATGGTGTAAAAGAGGTTGTAATACAGCCTACACATGTTATGAACGGTTTTGAGTATGATGATATTATCAACGAAGTATCAGCATATAAGGACAAATTTGAAAGCTTTAAGGTTGGCAAACAATTGCTTGCCTCAGATGAAGATTTTAAAGAAATTGTCTCAGTTATAACTGAAGAGACAAAATCATATGACACAGAGGGAACTGCAATTGTGTTCATGGGTCACGGAACAGAACATGAGTCAAATGCTGTATATTCAAAGGTTCAACAATACATTACCGATGCAGGTCATGATAATTATTTTATGGGCACAGTGGAAGCAACTCCATCTTTAGATGATGTTATTGCTCTTGTTAAAGAATCTGGAGCAAACAAGGTTGTCTTGCTACCATTTATGATTGTTGCAGGAGATCATGCTAACAATGATATGGCAGGTGATGAAGAAGATTCATGGAAAAGCGCATTTGAAGCAGAAGGATATGAGGTTGAGACTGTGCTTAAAGGTATGGGTGAGTACACAGGTGTTCAGAATATGATTGTTAAGCATTTGGGTGAAGCCATAGATCAAAGTACTAATGAGGAAAATGTGCCTGCTGAAGATACGGATGACTTAGAAGAAGCCGAAAAAGCTCAAACATTACAGGGTGACCAGATTAAGGACGGCACGTATCAGATTGAAGTTTCTTCCAGTTCCAGTATGTTTCGCATAATTGATGCACAACTAACTGTAGCAAAGGGTGAAATGTCAGCAGTAATTACTCTCAGTGGAACGGGTTATGAGAAATTATACATGGGTACCGGTGAAGAGGCACTTGCCGATACTGATGATAAATGTATTTATTATGTAGAGGACAGTGAAGGTAAGTACACATATGAAGTACCGGTGGTAGCACTTAACCAGGATATTAACTGCGCTGCATGGAGTATAAATAAAGAAGCATGGTATGATAGGGTTCTGGTATTTCAATCCTCAATGATACCAGAAGAAGCTGTGACAGTGGAATAATGTATGCAAAAAATGCACTAGGTTTTGTTTATAGTAAAATGAAATATGAGATGAAAAAAATTATAGCTTTGGTTATTCTTTTATTAATAGCAATATTGCCGGTTAAAGCAATTGCTGCGGATTTTCCGGCAGACGGCAGGTACACTGTGGAAGCAACTCTCTCTGGAGGGTCGGGCAGAGTGAAGATCGAATCTCCGGCAGAGTTGACAGTTGCAAGCGGTACTATGACTGCTTCTGTAATTTGGAGCAGTCCGTATTACGAGTATATGCTGGTAGATGGAAATTACTATTATCCCGTCAATACTGACGGGAATTCCACATTCGAGATTCCTGTTTCACTGGACAAGGATATGGCTGTAAGTGCACAAACTGTGGCAATGAGCGTACCCCACGAAATTGACTACACGATTCGTTTTAATTCCGATACACTTAAGCCCTTTAACGGTGGTGGGGCAGCTGAAATCCTGTTTGACATCAGCATCGCAGCTGTAATCATAGTTTTGATAATAGGGCTCTTTTCATATGTTACTGTTAAATCAAAACAAAAAAACTAGATAAAAAAAATAAGGATTAAAAAATGATAAAAAAGCAAAATATACTCATTACGATATGTGTGATGATTATTTTTCTGGTTACAGGATGCACCGGTAGCAAGCATGTAAGCAAGAAAGGGCTTGGAAACGGATGGGAGCCAGAAAGTAGTTTAGAGCTTAAGTATGCAGAAAATTTTAGTGTAGACTATTACAACGGCGGGTATGCCCTGATAACCATATCAGATGGTGGCAGATATCTGGTTGTACCGGAGTCCATTGATATACCAGAAGGCATAGATTCAGACATTGCGGTTCTGAGGCGGCCCATTGAGGATATCTATCTCGTTGCCACTTCTTCCATGTGTCTGTTTGATGCCCTGAATTCCTTAGATAGTATCAGCCTATCAGGAACAAAATCGAAAGACTGGTATATTAAAAATGCAAGGGAAGCAATGGAAGCCGGCGATATTATATATGCGGGGAAATATAATGCGCCGGACTATGAGCTAATTATGTCAAATGGCTGCAGCCTTGCAGTTGAGTCCACAATGATAAACCATAATCCAGAGGTTAAAGAAAAACTGGAAGAGCTGGGTATTCCGGTGCTTACAGACCAGTCAAGCTATGAAGTTCATCCTCTTGGACGTACTGAGTGGATAAAACTTTACGGAGTCCTAACAGGAAAAGAATCAGTTGCAAAACAGGTTTTTAACGAACAGGCAAGTTATTTGGAGGAAATTTCAAATAAGGAAAACACAGGTAAAACAGTAGCGTTTTTTTATATAAGCTCTTCAGGCAATGCCATCGCCAGAAAATCAGGTGACTATGTAACAAGAATGATTAAGCTTGCCGGAGGTGATTATATATATGATGACCTTGGAGATCCAGAAAGCGCCACCAGCACAGTTACACTTGAGATGGAGAAATTTTATTCCACAGCAAAAGATGCAGATTTTATCATATATAACAGCACTATAGACGGTGAGCTTTCTTCCGTAGAAGAATTGATAAATAAAAACAGCTTGATGGAAGATTTTAAGGCGGTTCAAAACGGAAATGTATGGTGTACAAGCAAAAATCTGTTTCAAGAAACCACACAGTTTGGCCTGATGATTTCAGATATACGCCAGATGCTAACTGATGACGACAAAAATCTGACAGAATTAAATTTTATGTACAAGCTGCATTAATAACTCAGCGGGGAAAGATGAATGGAAATAGAAAACAAAAGCGCAAGATATTTAAGGTACTTTATCACACTGACGATATTAATTGTTCTCTTTGTGGTTTTGTTATTATTGAATATTAAGTTAGGAAGTGTAGACGTTTCGGTGAAAGATATTATCAAAATATTGTTTAACCGTGGCGGAAATGAGGCTGATTACAGCATAATATGGAAAGTTCGACTACCAAGAATAGCAGCAGGTATTATACTGGGAGGGGCATTGACTCTGTCAGGATTCTTGCTCCAGACGTTTTTCAATAATCCTATTGCGGGACCATATGTGCTGGGGATTTCATCCGGTTCAAAAATGATGGTTGCCATAGTGATGATAACAGTACTCAGTAAGTACAATGCTGTCAGCTCCGGAGTCCTTATAACTGCAGCATTTGCAGGAGCTATGATTTCCATGGGTTTTGTCCTTATCATATCAAGAAAGGTTAAGAAGGCGTCAATGCTTATTGTCTGCGGCGTTATGATTGGCTATATATGCTCTGCGGCCACAGACATAATGATTACATTTGCCAATGATGCAAACATTGTAAATCTTCATAATTGGTCTCTTGGCAGCTTTTCGGGAACTTCATGGAGGGACGTACGTGTAATGGCTATGGTGGTAATGACTGCCTCGGCAATAGTGTTTCTTATGTCTAAATCTATAGGTGCTTATCAGATGGGCGAAAGCTATGCGCAGAATATGGGTGTAAACATCAAATTGTTTCGCATCATGCTTATATTGCTTTCCAGCTTTCTGTGCGCTTGCGTTACTGCTTTTGCCGGACCTATATCATTCGTAGGTATAGCAGTGCCACATTTGGTAAAATCATTTTTGAAAACATCAAAGCCGCTTATTGTCACTCCGATGTGCTTCTTAGGCGGTTCTGTTTTCTGTTTAGGCTGTGATCTTATAGCAAGGGTTTTATTTGCTCCTGTGGAACTAAGCGTAAGTTCAGTGAGCTCAGTATTTGGGGTTCCTATTGTAATTTACATTATGTTAAGAAAGAGAGTACAATGATGACTACGGAATACTTTTTCAGCACAAAGCAGCTGACGGTAGGCTATAACGGTAAGCCTATGATAAAAGATATTGCAATACGTTTAAAAAAGGGGCAGGTACTGACTTTGATCGGTCCTAACGGCTCAGGCAAATCCACCATTCTAAAAAGCATAACAAAACATCTAAACAGTATATACGGAACAGTCTATATTGACAATAAATCAATAGATACTATGAGTAACAAAGAAATGTCCTATCTATTAGCTGTCGTGTTGACAGAAAAGCTTAAAACGGAGCTTATGACCTGCAAAGACGTGGTCGCAACAGGGCGGTACCCATATACTGGAATGCTTGGCATACTCTCGGAACAGGATAATATCGAAATTCGAAAGGCTATGGATCTTGTGAATGCATGGGAATTGCGAGATAGAGATTTCAATGAAATCAGTGATGGACAGCGTCAGAGAATACTGATTGCAAGAGCAATTTGCCAGGAACCTGAAATAATAGTTTTGGATGAGCCAACTTCTTTTTTAGACATACATTATGAGCTTGAGCTTCTTAACATTTTAAGAACCTTAGCAGAAGAACGCAATATAACAGTCATCATGTCCCTCCACGAGCTGGATATGGCTCAAAAGGTATCAGATTTAGTGATGTGTGTAAAGGGAGAGTATATTACCCACTTAGGCACTCCCCGAGAAATATTCCAAAAGGACCTTATAAGTGAACTTTACGAATTGACTAACGGAAGCTATAATCCTTTGTTTGGCAGTTTCGAGATGGAGAGGTCAAAGGGGGAGCCAAAAATATTTGTAATAGCAGGGGGCGGAACAGGGATTGGGGAATACCGCGCACTGCAAAAAAAGAGAATACCTTTTATAACAGGTATACTTCACGAAAACGATATTGATTATCAACTGGCGTGTGATTTGGCAAGCGAAGTATTTTTTGAAAAAAGCTTTGAGCCTATCGGAGATGATGTCTTCCATAGTGCCCTGCGCCGTATGAAATCCTGTGACACGGTAATCAACTGTTTGAAAAAATATGGTGAAATAAATAAAAAAAATAAAGCTCTGTACGAAATTGCTGTGTCCGAAGGCATAAAAGTTGTGGAAAGCACTGATGCACTTGAAAATATTAACACTAATCAGATATATTAGTGCTTTTTTATAAATATTTATGTCATTTATGTAAAGACATTGAAATTTAAGTTTTGGTTTAGTATACTATTTATAATAAAGGATAAGGAGATGAAGCATGTATAGTATACGTTTGGCTAAATATGAAGATTTAGATAAAATTATGGGGGTATATGCAATCGCCAGAAGGTACATGGAGGATAACGGCAATCCTACACAGTGGGGTGATTCATACCCAGCACTTGAAATGCTGAAGGATGACATAGAAAAAAAGCATTTGTTTGTATATATTGAAAACAATGAAATACACGGAGCTTTTGCATTTATCATTGGATCGGATGAGTCATACGTCTACATAGAAAATGGTTCATGGAAAAATGACGATCCTTACGGTACAATACACCGCATCGCCAGTGATGGTAAAGTTAAAGGTATTTTTTCCCGATGCTTGGATTATTGTAAGGAACTTATACATAACTTGCGCATAGATACCCACGAAAATAATAGTACTATGAGGCACTTGATAGAAAAAAACGGTTTTGAAAAATGCGGTATTATATATGTAAAGGATGGCAGCCCCAGAATAGCTTATCAATATACCAGGAATTAGTAGTATTGGATATTCTGTGCTGGCTGCCTAATGGTACTGTTGTTTCTTATTGGTCTTAACCGTTAACTCTCAGTGTGCTACCTTTTCGGCTCTTTTCAACTGATATGGATGATTCAATTGTCTCCTTAAGCATTTGTACGTGAGATATTATTCCTACAAGCCTTTTGGAGCCTTTGACAGAGCTTAATATGTTCATGGCATCTCCTATTGATGAGCTGTCCAGGCTGCCGAAGCCTTCGTCAATAAACATAGTATCAATCCTTATTCCTCCGGACTGTGCTTGTACTACTGCAGAAAGTCCAAGAGAGAGTGCCAGGGACACAAGGAATTTTTCTCCGCCGGATAAGCCTGTAACACTTCTTTTTTCACCTGAATAGGCATCATAAACCTCTAACTCCAGACCTGCTTTTCTTGTCCTGCCGCTTCCTTCAAGAGTTCTGCATAGCTGATATCGTCCATCGTGAACATTTTTCAAAAGACGATTTGCCTCTGACGTTACTGATGAGAGCATGACTCCTAAAACATATCGCCTAAGGCTTACGCCTCTGTCACCTCGCAGTGTTGTTCCAAAATTGTAATACATGTCGTATTTTCTCATCATTTCTTGGAGGATTTTTTGGATCTTTTCAGCTTGCTTGATTGTTTTATTGATTCTTTCTTTTTTATCTGCTTTCAGCGCAATTTGTTTGTCATATTCTTTAATAGTATTTTCAAGTGCAGCAATTGAACTTTTTATTAGCTCAATGTCAGGTTTTTCTTTACCCGTTGTAAGTTTGATAAGGCGCTCAAGGTTTTTGGCAACGGAGCCTTTTTCAATTATATATGCCTGTACTTTTTTATCCCATTCGTCAATTTGCTCCTGTGGTACTAAGAACTTCTTAAATTCAGAAGTGTCCGCAAATCCATTTTCTTTTAACAATAAATAGTACTCATTTTTTTCTTTTTCATATTCAATGTTTTTATTTTCAAAATCCTCTTTTAAGAAAGCAAGGCTTGTATTTGACGAGCTTAGTAGCTTGTCTGCTGATGCCTTCTTGTTTGTCAGAGCGTCTAATTCATTTACATACCTGTCTATTGAGAGTTTGTACGAATTTATTTTCTTGAGCAATTCAGTTTCGGTTTCTATTCCGCTTATTTTTTGAGAGTTCATTGAGCTGTATATTGCAGCTGACTCTTCTTTTAATCTGCTCTGCTCGTTCAGTTTTAAGCTTAATTGGTTTAATTCTGTTTCCGTATTGTTGATTTTTTCAGACAAGTCTGATTCCAAACGGATAATATCATTTAATCTGCTTGATTCTTTTTCAGCTTTTCTCAATTGAGCAAGTACATCTTCTTTGCTGTCTTCGCCGAGAGTTTTCTTTATTTCATTTTTTTCCTGCTGAAGCTTTTCAAGGCTTTCAACAGACGACAGTTTTATGGCATCCTGTTTTGTTATTGCATTGATTGTTGCATTGAACTTTTCATTTAGTTCATCCAGTTCTGTACTGAGCATTTTGACTGTTGCAGCATCTATGTTCGAATTAGTATTTATAGCCTTTTTGGGATGATGCACGCTTCCGCATACAGGGCATTCATTTCCTTCTTTCAGGCTTTCGCTTAACAGGTATGCGGTTCCTTTTATATAACTGCTGTAAACAGATTCGTATTCTTGTTTCTTAAGTGTTATCAATTCTTTAAATTTTCCAAGTTGTTTATTCAGCATAATGAGCTGTCTGTCTGTTGTATTAATATTTTTATCAAGCAAGCTAAGTTCATGACTTTTCTTTTCAAGCATTGCGAATTTTTCTGATTTTTCCTTTAGCTCAGGCAGCTTCATACTGTATGTGTTAAATATGTGATCTTTAAGCTCCTTTTGTTGCTTGAGTTTTTCCCTAAGGGAATTATAAATCTCTTGTTTGCTCGTATTTTCTTTTTTTAATGCTTCAAGTTTTTTATTTTCTCTTTCAGAACTTGTTTGAGCTTTTGTAATTTCCTTGTATACAGTAACCAGAGCTTCGGATTTAATTTTATTTTCCTTTGATTTTTCAATGGCTTGTTCATTTTTTTTAAGTTCACAAAGTTCGTTGTCGTTTTTTTCCGCAGTAGATTTATATATAGAATTGTTTTCTTTTTCTTTTGTAAGTTTTAAATTTGCAGCTTGCATAAGTTTGTATAAATTCATAACTGTTGAATATTTTTGTGAAACATTTAGTGCTTTTCTGCCATTTTCGATCTTTGCCATCAGTTCATTTATTTCTTTTTCCTGTTCCTTTATTTTTGCCAGTTCTTTTTCTGTCCTTAACCTTTCTTCAAAAAAATTAAAAATTTCTGATTGAAGTGAGAATTTGTCCTTTTCTGCAGACAGCTGACTTGATTTCTTATTTATTATTTCAGTAGCGCTATTGACTGATTTTGTAATTTCATTTATTTGTACATTTAAGTCATCAATGTTCTCAGCATTTTCTGATTTAAGCAGTGTATTTATATTATCTCTTTTTGCGGCTATGTCTCTAGCCGTTTCTTTTGCCTGATCACATATCCATTCAGCAACTTCTTGCCACTTTCCGGCATTAAAAAGGGTAACAAGTATTTCTTCCTTTTCATCTGATTTTGCCATGAGGAACTTTTCAAATTTACCTTGGGGAAGCATTATTACTTGTACGAACTGTTCGTGGCTAAGTCCTATAAGTTCACATGCTTTTTGTTCAGTTTCCCTGATTTTAGGGTTTTCAAAAAATGGTACAAATATTTCTTCGCTATTTAAAAATAGAGCGTTTTGTGTAACATTGTAATGTTTGGAGCCGTTCCGTCTAGTTTTCACGGCTATGCTTCTGGTAAATTTATATGTTTTATCAGCAATCTTAAAAACGAATTCAACTTCAGTAGGTATATGCTCGCTTGCGGTTTGGCATCGCATAGAAGTAATGTCACCTCTTTGACCGCCGCTTGATTTTCCGTACAGCGCGTATGATATTGCATCAAGTATGGTAGTTTTTCCTGAGCCTGTGGCTCCATGAATTAAAAATATGCCAGAGTCCGCAAATTTTTTGAAATCTACTTCCTGTTTATTTACATAGGGACCGAATGCTTGGAATTTTAAAGTTATAGGTATCATTGCGCTGCGTCCTCCTTACCTTCAACAGAAAACAAAGCCTGATTAAACAAATCATTTTGCTCGTCAGTCAGGTCATTTCCTGTAGCTTCTTTGTAAAATTTCTCCAAAATATCATTAGGAGAAAGTGTGTATAATTCATTGACTGTTAGCTCATTTTCTTCGGCCTCATTAACTTTGCCTGTAATATTCAGAAGGTTTTCGTAGTAACTTCTGAATACTTCAACAGCCTCCATGCCTGCATATTTATCAGTCATTTCTATTTTTATATAGTCATCCTTTTTTAAGTCGTTTTCTGCAATTTTAAGGATTTCTTCATAGGTTCCCCGAATAACTCTAATATCTCTTGAAGGAACAACTTCCAGTTCTTGAATGGTTATTTCATCTTCTATGTTCAATATAGTAACGGATTTCTGATGATCTGCTTCGCTGAATGAGTATTTTAGGGGAGAGCCGCTGTATCTGGCATTAAAGCCTCTATTTTGCGGCTTGTGAAGATGGCCGAGAGCAACATAATCAAAGCCTTCAAAAATCTCCGAAGGCACTACGGAAGCGCCGCCTACCATTGCGGAACGGTCGCTTTCTGAAAGAACAGATCCGCTTACGAAGCAGTGACTCATAAGAATATTTTTTCTGCCGCTACGAAACTTAAGATTCATATTATCCAAGACACACTTCATTGCATCTAAATAGCTGTTTATTTTTTCGTTGGGGAAGATTGCTCTCGTTTCATCAATGTTGAAATAAGGAAGGACATAAACATCTGCATTTTTTAATTCCACTACTGCCACTTCATTTGTCAGTTTCCCAAATACATAAAGTCCGGTTTTTTTCAGCAGCTCGCTGCAAGAAGCAAGACGTACTGCTCCATCATGATTTCCTGCAGATATAATTACAGGAATTCCTATTTCATTGCATAATTCTGTTACAGCGTAATTATATAAAGAAATAGCTTCAGCGCTTGATACCGAATGGTCAAAAATATCTCCCGCAATCATTACTGCATCTATGCCGTTTTTCTTTACTGCTTCTATTAAAAATTCTATAAAGTTTTTTTGCTCTTCAATTAAACTTGCATTGTGCAGGCTTATTCCTAAGTGCCAGTCTGATGTATGAATTATTTTCATTATATACTCCCTCCAATAATACTGGACTGTCAATTAAATGGGCAGGCAAAAATTCTGCCTGCCACACATTAACTGTAAAGTAAAGTCCGATACAGTGTCATTCAGTTGAATTTAAACTAAAATCCTAAATGTTCCCCAACAAGTATTACTTTAATTCGGTTCTGCGGTTTGCAGAATCTTGTAATCAATATTTGGCTGCATAAAGTGTCCTTGGTTGTACATTCTGAACATTTTCCTGTAAATCTGCACGGTGTCTGAGCATTGAATCTTACTGCATTTGGAACCGTTGCATCTGTCCTTAATTTTGCCAAAGCATAGTCCAGCTTCGGGACTACTTTGTTCATTCCGGCTACAACAATTACTGAGTCGGGGCCGTAGCAGTAGGCGGCAACTCTGTTTCCGTTTCCATCAACATTCATTAATTCGCCGTCCATTGTTATTGCGTTTGTACTTGTTAAAAAAACATTCGCAGTTAAAGCCTGCTTCATGAATTTAACTCTTTCTTCGGGAGATTTTGCCTTTTCACGGTCAATAACAGAGATACCTTTTTTTTCAAGAAGCTTCTTAACTCCCAATTCATCAATAGTTAAAGAGCCCCCCCATGATACAATATCATCATGACCAATTAATGACATTACCAGTTTTACAGCTTCTTCCTTTGTATCAGCATAGTAACCATCCATAAATCTTTTTTTTAGATTTTTAATTATGGTCTCGCTTTTTACCTTATATGCTTCTTTTACAAAATCCATTTTATACCTCCGCATTCATTTAATCATTTACCCAATTATATTATATTTTATTTTTAAATTCAATTGTTAAATAAAGCTGAAAGTAATGACATGCTTATAATGGTACAATTAAGGGCTTTTAAAAATAAATTGATATGGCAATTTAGCAGTGATATGATATAATTATTAATAAACAAGCAAACAAATGTAGAAAGGATACGGAACTATGAAAATAGAAGATAGATTTTTAAATTATGTTAAAATTGATACTCAATCAGTTCCTGATTTGGAAATTGTTCCAAGCAGTGAAAAGCAAAAAGATCTTGGCAGATACTTGGTTGAGGAAATGAAATCACTGGGAATAAAAGACGCTTTTATGGATGATCACGGTTATGTATACGGCAATGTTCCTTCTAATACAGGTAAAAAGGTTCCTGCCATTGGTTTTATTGCCCATATAGATACAGCTCCTGATATGCCGGGCAATGATATTAAGCCTAAAATAGTCAGAAATTATGACGGAAGAGATATTGTTTTAAATGATGAAAAGAAAATTGTAATGAAAACAGATATGTTTGAGCATTTATTGGATTATGTCGGCGATGATCTTATAGTGACTGACGGAACAACATTGCTTGGTGCTGATGACAAAGCAGGCATAGCTGAGATAATGTCAATGGCTGAATATTTTATAAATAATCCTGATGTAAAGCATGGAGACATAAAAATAGCATTTACGACAGATGAAGAAGTGGGCAACGGAGCAAAAATGTTTGACATAGATGGATTTAAAGCTGATTTTGCGTATACTGTCGACGGAGGAGAGCTTGGAGAAATAGAGTATGAAAATTTTAATGCCGCAAGTGCAAAAGTTGAGGTAAGTGGAGTGAACATTCATCCTGGCTCAGCAAAAAACAAAATGAAAAATTCAATATTGATAGCTATGGAGTTTCAGGCTATGCTGCCTTCTAGAGAAACACCGGAAAATACGGAAAATTACGAAGGGTTCAATCATTTGGATGATATTAGCGGAAACGTTGAAAAAACGTATTTGAATTACATAATAAGAGATCACAATCTTGATAAATTTAATGTCAAAAAGGATAGATTCAATAAAATATCTGAATATTTAAATGAAAAATATGGAGAAGGAACCGTCAAGGTTGAATTGAAAGATTCGTATTATAATATGAAAGAAAAAATTCTTCCGCATATGCACATTATTGAAACTGCTGAAAAAGCTATGAAAAACATAGGAGTTGAGCCTGCGGTAATTCCAATAAGAGGGGGAACTGACGGTGCAAGCTTGTCGTACAGAGGGCTTCCTTGTCCGAATTTGTGTACAGGCGGGCATAACTACCATGGTAGATATGAGTATATACCTGTACAGTCTATGGAAAAAGTTGTTCAGATACTAATTGAAATAATTAAGCTGTATGCATAATACATAAAAAACAAACCTCAATGGAGAAGAAACCATTGAGGTTTTTGTTTATTCTTTTACTTTTTTCAAAATTCCGGTGTAGGTATCATCAATAACTAATTTGTTTGTTTCATAGATTTCAAATGTTTTGATAATTTCATAATCATTGATTCCTTCTACAAAGGCTCTTTCCTTTTCGCCTATGAAGTTTAAAACATATAATCGGTTCAAGGAATATTTGCTGAAAATGCTTTCGTAGTTTGTCAAGCTTTCAGTAGAAGGTTTGACAGACTTCTCAATCATAAGCAGATTAACAAGTTCAACAATTTTCGAGCTGCTGCTGACAGGCATTACCGGGCTAAGTGTATACCTGTAAAGCGTGGTATCTTTATAAAGAGAAAAACTATAACTACCGAATGTATAATTTCTAAAATCAGTTTTTTCCGATCCAGCTGCTAAACCCCAGTTGATGTTCAGGAGAGAAGGTATGTTATTTGCTTTTTTTAGATCATCATAAACTAAGGTTTTAAGCATTTCTTCGTTATTATTTTTAATGTAAAAAGCATACCTAAAAAATAATATATTTGCTTTTGCGTTGTTGCTTGAAGTAAGACTATCCCATTTCTCCAGTGCGCTCATGTACAAATCTTCCTGAACAGCATACTTGCTGGCCATAGCAAATATTTGCATCAGTTCTGAATCTTTCAGATCATTTCGTTCAATAACATTTGCAAGCATGTCATTGGCAAACTGTGATTTTTCATCATCTGAATAATTACCGAAAGTAATAAGGTAAAAATTCGTTCCGGTTATATTGGAGTATCCTTCTGAACGCAATGCCTCCATTGTTTCTACAGCATTCAAGTCGTATAAATGCTTATCTTCAGGAAAAATATACCCTCCGAAAGAAACATACTCCAGAGTATCTTTAGCCTTTATATACCTTTTATCATTATTGTTTGCGGTATTCCAATTATAACTGCCAAAATATGAATATATTTCTTCTCCTTTTATGGGGAGAAATTCAAGTTTGGTTAAATAATTGCTTTGATCACTGGTTTTAATATCATAATAAACTCTTTTAATTAATGCAGCAGATTCTGCTCTTGTAATATTATTATTGCCTTTAAATGTACGGTCTTCATATCCTGAAACTATTCCTGCGTTATAAAGTCTTTTTATTTCATTATAATATTTGCTATTGTTGCGAATATCATTAAAATTTAAAGGATTATCATATATTGCATCTTTGCAGAAGGCAGCAATTAATGCAACGGATTCTTCCCTTGTAATCGCTTTGTCAGGGTAAAAATTCGATCCCGGGAATATGTCTTCAAATGTATAATCCTGGTTTGGTTTCAGGTGCTCATACATTGATATAATAAATGTATAAGACCAGTGCTGATTTGTCATATCGCTGTATGGCATATCGCTTGTGTAAATTTCATTCATTTTGTTTTGTCGATAAGCTGTTTTTGCAAGGATAGTTATAAATTCAGCCCTGGTAATATTATTTTCCGGTCTGAACGTGAAGTCTCCATAGCCCTTGAAGACTTTCAATGTGTTGGACGTAAAATCAATATCACTTGATGCCCAATGATTATAAGTATCGTAATATACAGTTTTCGCCATTGCAGGCTGAACGGATAACACAATAAAAACAGTAATTAATAATAATAGCTTAATAAATTTTTTCAATTTGCATTATCACCCTTCATGAACGTATTTATAAATTATATTTACCTCCTCTTCGGATATATTAAACACCTTTTTTAGTAAAATATCAATACTAATTTTTCCTAAATCAGATATATTTTGTTGAGCTTTTTCAAGGGGTAAATATATTTTAGCTTCACTTAATTTATTGGGATAATATTCATAAATATTTGTCCCTACTTTTTTTGCCAGACACTTAAAGTAAAATTCAAAAACATCCGAATTCAAGTATGACAAAAGATAATTTACTGGAATATGTGTGTTGAAATTATTCATAATATATACATCTGCACTGCAGTAATATTTATTTGTGTCAAAATAAAAATTGCTGCCTGTGGATTTGAACGGAAATATTATTTTTGGATTATCAAAATCAGATTGAATACGTCCCCATTGAAGTTCATACCATTTTCTATATCCCTTCAGACATTCTCTTCTATTTTGTAATTTATCCTTATAGAAGGAAAGGTACTTAATAGCATTGGGATAATTTTTTTCTTCATTAATTATATTGGAATATATCAAGTATAAGTTATTATATTGCACTTCTGATTTTGATATGTTGCTGTTTTTTATCCATTTTTTGAGTAAATCACTTTCAATGTTATATTTTTCGATTGTTTTTTTATCAACAATAAAAGCTTTATCCAGCCCGGTTATAATTCCCTGCTTAATCTTACATGCATCCTGAATTTTTATGTTTGATTTTTCTTCTATCTTATTGAAAAGCTGTTCGTCAGCATGCTTAAGTATAGTCCATCCGGTATCTTTAAGCTTGTCCTGACTATATGAGAATTTTTCTTCAATACTATCACTATTAATTATGACGTATGAAAAATCGCTTTTGTTCCATCCATTATTTTCCAATGTTATTAAGGCCGGACTTACCATAGCCCCTTTAAATATATTGTTTCCGCTGAAATCAACAAGAGATATTATGTTGAAATTATTTTTTATATATGCTCTTATTCTGTCTGCATATAGGGCTTCCATAAAGTATCTTGAAGTTATAAATGATATTACTCCACCCGGTTTAAGAATTTCCCTGCTTTTTTTAAAAAAGCAATATGATATGTCAGCCTTGTTGTAAAACACCTCAGAGTACTTCTCATACAGAGCTTTCTTGTACTCACAGGTAGAATTTTTGTGACCAACATAAGGAGGGTTTCCGACTATTATGTCAAAATTATTCATTTCAAAAGAATCAGTTAAATAATCTAACCTGAAAACATTAAAATCAGCTTCTATTGAGAATCCTGCAAACATTAAGCCGGCCTTAGTCATAAATATAGAAAAATCGTCTATATCAATACCGAACAGCATGCTTTCAATAATATGTTTATCGTCAATTTCATCTCCAAAGTTAGATTTGATTTTTTTGAACGCTTCTATTAGAAAATATCCGCCTCCGCATGAAGGGTCAAGTAATTTGGTATTTTTGCCTATTAAATTTAAATCAAATAATTGATCCAGCATTCTATTGATAATGCTAATAGGTGTATAAACCTGCCCCAAAACTTTCTTTTCACCAGCGGTAAGCATGGATTCATATAACTCTGCAGGTTTAAAATTATTGAAATCAATATTATCTTTGTTGGCTTTGATTAAATTAAATATTGATCTCTCTACACCGGAAATGTTGAGATTAAAGATTTCATATTCATTAAATATATTCTTATTGTTGTGCAAAAAATTCGGGGTATGATTTAAAAGAAATAATTCTTTTGAAACATTTGATTCCGATGCCCTGCATTGGTATATAATTTTTGAAAAAATATAGATTACGTACTTTACCTTTGTTATATAATCGTGCAAATCTATCTTTTTTATTAAGGAAATTAACTCTTTCAGCAGTGTTTTATGCATAATTACCTCTTGAGTTGATATATTTAGTTCATATTAACATGAGGCGGAAATTAAATCAATATAATCGGCGCTTAAATGCTATATAGAGGTAGAATCATTTGGAGGTGATATTATGGCAATAGCTGTAAACCAAGCAAATTCAAAGCTAAAGATGGTTTTCAATGTTGGTCTTGATGAAAATAATAAAAATATTACTAAAAGTAAGACTCTTGCAAGCATCAAGCCAACGGCAACTAATGAAGATTTATATGATTTAGGAACTGCAGTAAGTGATATGCAGTCATTTTCACTTGAGAGTCTTGTAAGATACGAAGAATATGAACTTGTAAATGAAATAGAATAATAATTAAAATGAATATTTAATTTAGGGAGCAGAAAGCTTCCATCATAACAATAAATTTCTGTAAGGGGTGATATAATGTCAAAAAAACTATTAATGAAATTTAAAACTGCCGGCGGATCAACATTATCATTGACAGTTGATGAACCTAAGAGCGAGTTGACCGACATTGATGTAAGAACTGTTATGGATAATATTATAGATAAAAATTTATTTAATACAAACAGCGGAGATTTAGTGGAAGTAAAATCTGCCGAAATCATAACCACAACTGAGCAGATTTTGATATAAATGATAATAATTCTAATATAAAAAATGGTAATAATATGATATAATAACCATTGAATGGGCGGAGAAGTAAAGCTCCGCCCCTATATAGAAAATATACGCCTATTGTGAAGCTGTGACAAATAAGTAAGGCGCATGATGATTCGCGAATTTTAAGGAGGGTTTCATGATAAACAAAGATGAAATAATAAATAATAATTTGACATTGAAAAAGGCAGCTCAATTGAAGGAAGTATTTTGGCTTAATCCAGAATTAAGCACATATAGAGAAGCTGCAAAAAATACACCAGTTGATATATCGGCAATAGACGATGCAGAAATGCGCCTTGCCAAATTTGCACCTCTAATAGAAATTCTTTTCCCTGAAACAGAGGCATCTCATGGTATTATCGAATCTCCGCTTAAAGAAATAAAGAATATGAAAAGCCAACTCGTACAAGATTGTGGTACAAAAATCCAGGGAAGACTGCTTTTGAAAATGGACAGCCACCTTGCAATTGCCGGAAGTGTTAAAGCTCGGGGAGGAATATATGAGGTGCTGAAATATGCCGAATATTTGGCTCTAAAGAATAACATGATTTCTGAAGATGATGACTATTCTATAATGGCTCAGCAGAAATACAGAGATTTTTTTAATCAGTATAAAATACAAGTTGGTTCTACAGGAAATCTTGGATTGAGTATCGGCATTACATCTGCCGCAATGGGTTTTAACGTTATAGTACATATGTCATCAGATGCAAAACAGTGGAAAAAGGATTTATTGAGATCAAAAGGTGCGCAGGTGGTTGAATATGACAGCGATTTTTCTAAAGCTGTTGAAGAAGGAAGAAAGATGTCAGACCAGGATACCATGAGTTATTTTGTTGATGATGAGAATTCTATGAATTTATTTTTAGGATATTCAGTAGCTGCAAGAAGATTAAAGAAGCAGCTGGATGAAATGAATATAGTAATAGATGAAGACCACCCTTTGTTCGTATATCTGCCATGTGGGGTAGGAGGTGCGCCGGGTGGAATCACCTACGGGTTGAAATCGGTTTATCAAGACAATGTTCATTGCTTTTTTGTTGAGCCTACACATGCACCGTCAATGCTGGCAGGTATGGCTACAGGGCTTCATAATGACATATGTGTGCAGGATCTTGGAATAGATGGCAGAACTCACGCAGACGGGCTTGCGGTGGGAAGGCCTTCAAAGCTTGTGGGCAAAATGATGGACAATTTGCTTAGCGGAATTTTTACTATTGAAGATTACAAACTATATGACTATATGAGAATGCTTCATAATACGGAAAGTATTAACATTGAACCGTCAGCATGTGCAGCATTTGAGGGAATAGTAAAAATAGAAACAACTGATGAAGGAAAAGAATATATAAGGAAGCATGATTTGGTAAGCAATATTAAAAATGCAGTGCATATATCTTGGGCCACAGGAGGGTGTCTGGTGCCTGAAGAAATAAATAAGGAATTTTTAAAAACACATTTAAATTAAAGGTTGATAATCAATAATTTATTTGTTAACATTAATAAAAATACAAATGGAAAAAATACGGGAGGAAAAATGAAAGTTAATACAAACCCTGCAAAGGGGATGCGAGATATAACACCTCAGGAAAAAGAAATAAGAGATTATGTTGAAGGCGTTATAGTGAGTACATATAAACAAAGCGGATTTGAACTTATAGAAACGCCTGTTGTTGAAAATATAGAAAATTTAATCGGAAGCAAGGGCGGAGAGAATTTAAAGCTTATATTTAAAATATTAAAAAGAGGAGAAAAGCTTGACTTTACAAAAGCAGATTTAAACGAAGATGATTTGGCCGATTTAGGGTTGAGATATGACCTGACAGTTCCATTAAGTCGTTTTTACTGCAATAACAGATCGAACCTTCCTTCAGTTTTTAAAGCAATGCAGGTGGGCAATGTGTTCAGGGCGGAAAGAGCACAAAAAGGAAGGTATAGGAGCTTTAAGCAATGCGACATAGATATTATAGGGGATAGCACCAACGCTGCAGAACTTGAATTGATAGCCACAACTGCCAAGGCGCTGAATGCCCTTGGAGTTAAGAATTTTGCAGTTAGGTTTAATGACAGAAGAGTTTTAAAAGCGGTAATAATGAATTGTGGATTCTCAGAAGAAGAGTTTGACAGTGTGTGCATTGCAGTAGACAAACTGGACAAAATCGGATTTGATGGAGTTGAAAAAGAGCTTAAGGGTAAAGAGTATAAAGAAAATTCAATCTTAAACATAATGGAGGCTCTTAGGAACATAAATGATAAGGGAACCGAATGCCTATTGGAATACGGTGTTTCTCAGGATGTCGTAAATGAAGTTAAAGATGTTTTAGACAGCTCAAGAGAATATGCGAACGGAAAGTATGATATTGAGTTTGATTTTACTTTAATAAGAGGAATGGGATATTACACAGGTTCGATTTTTGAAATTGCATACAAGGACCTTGGATATTCAATAGCAGGAGGTGGAAGGTACGATGAAATGGTGGGTAATTTTATAGGAGAAAAAGTTCCTGCCATAGGTTTTTCAATAGGGTTTGAAAGGCTTGTTAATCAGCTGATGGATGAAAAATTCAAGGTGCCTGCAAAAGAAAAAGTAGTGCTGCTTTATGAAAGATCGAGCAAATATATTGATGTTATGAAGAAAGCTGATGAATTCAGAGAAGAGGGATATTCAGTATCAGTATATGAAAAGGCTAAGAAACTTGGAAAACAGCTGAATCAGTTTGCTGGATTTGGATTTAATAAATTTGCGGTTTATAGTGGGAACGAAGAAATAGAATTGAAAGATTTATCTTCCAACTAGAAAAATAGGGACGGTTTGTATTGATTTTAGTCAATCAATACGAGCCGTCTTTTTGAATATCATTTAAAGGAATATCTTTTTTAACGAATCGGGAAAGAATAAAAGTAACGAATATGGCAGATAAAATTCTTGCTGCTAACACAGCAAATGGGTTTGCTCCTGCTGCCCCCATAATCATAGAGTCTTCAAATACTGCATGACACATTGAAAGAAACATTGTTACCAGAAATACGCTTCTTTTGTCAATATTATAATCCTTAACACTTTGAATAACTGCGCCTGCTCCTATTGTCAGGCCGAATATCAGCCCAAAGACAAGTGAAATTCCTGAATCTTCGCTTATGGTGAAAAAATTGGTGACAGGCTTTATCATGTGTGATATTTTATCTATCATCTTTGTATCCTTAAATATTTCAATTATTATCATCAAAGGTATCAGAACTTTTGCTATGCTCCATATGAATAAAGTTAAATTTAATAATATTTCTAAAACCGTTTCCATTAAAATCCCCCAAACATCCTATAAAATAAGAATCCCAGTATAAGAGACATTATTATTCTTAGTGAAATACTGGTAAACATACTTACTCCTAATTTTTTGACAACAGCCCCTTCGGTTATAAGATTATGTGCAGTTGATATCATAATAGCAATAGTTGTTATTTGAATTCCTGTAAGATTTATGGCAGCAAGTGCGCCTAGCGCTGCATACGTACCGGAAGCCCATCCTAAGATTAATACAAGGGATGTTTCTCCCGGAAGGCCGAAAACAGACATTACAGGTGAAAAAAATTGTGCCATTACATTTAAAATTCCTGAAACCGAAAGAATCTGCACACCAACATAAACGGGCGCTAAAATTTTTGTAAGATCAAGCAGAGTTTTGACTCCATTTACGAATCCTCTTTTAAGTGTACCTATAGAAAGCATTATTTCCCTCCAATATAATGAATGAATTATATCATAGCGGTCATTTTTAAACAATGTGCATTTTATTTCCACGTATAATATATGAGAATGTATTTATAATGGTTTTGAAATTGCTTTTAAGGCTGTTTGAAATTATTGACATACATTACCACATTTGATAGAATTGCATATTGGCATTTTTTATTAATACTGCTTATAACGATTTGAATGTTTTTTAAAATAACATCAGGAGAGTAAATATGAATTTCAAAAAAATATTGATTTTAATTTCAGTTCTTATAGTGATGACTGCTGGCAATGCATTTGCAGAAGAGCTTTCGGAAAGCACTGTTTTAGTTCCGTACTCTGATAATTACTATAAATATGTAAACAATGCCTATGGATATGAAATAGTGCTTTTGAACAATCTGAAGCTAAGCGAAGATATTGTAAGCGTAAAAAGCAGGTTTGAATCAGATGATATTGTTGTGGATGTTTTATATGACAGCTTCTATAATGACTTGAACAACAACATTACAACTTATATCGACTACGGAAATAGAGGAATAGGGAATAACCCGGAATTTAAAATAATCGATGAATACAATTATAATTTTAATGGATTGAACGGCCATATAATTCTTTATGAGAGGGCCAAAATAGAAGGCAAAGGGCATGATCGAAATTATTATGCGATGATTACATTTGCCAGATCCTACAAGGAGCTTATAACAGTATTTATGAAGTCTTCGCAGCAGATATACATAGAATACATAATGCCATCTTTTAAGTTAATTGATAAAACATCTGAAATAAAAGAAGATGCCGTGTTCGAGCCTGTTGAAAAGAAGTTTGATGAAAAAACTCAGGAGTTTTATGATAAATATTTTATAAACAATGACAAAATGCATTTTGGGATTTTTGAGCCAACGTATCCTACATACGCATACAGATTGAAGCAGCTGGAGAATATGTTTAATTATGAATTTCCCGTGGTGTTGCTTTACAACTCTTTTCAGCTTCCATTTAAAACTGAGCATATGAACAGAGCAAAGCAGGAAGGGAAGGTAGTGGAATACGGATTGTATACTACGGACTTAATTGACGGAGAAGAAAAAGACATTACTCTTGAAATACTTAAGGGCAATTATGATAATTATCTTGATGAACTGGCAAAAAGCTTTAATGAGTATGATTACCCAGTGCTTTTTAGATTAAATAATGAGATGAATGGAGAATGGGTTTGGTATTCAGCTCACAAGGTTGGCAAGGACACGGATTTGTTTATTGAATGCTGGAGATACATATATGACAGATTTGAAAAAAATGAAGTAGATAATGTTATTTTTGTGTGGAATCCTAACGAAAAATCATTTCCGAATTTTGCATATAATCACTATTTAAATTATTACCCGGGAAACGAATATGTGGATATAGTAGGATTGACTTCTTATAATACAGGTAATTATTATCAAGGAGAGACGTGGAGAAGCTTTTCTCAGGCTTATGATCATTTTTATTACGATTATGTACGCCATTTTAAGCATCCTATGATGATAACAGAATTCAGCGGTGCTTCCTTAGGAGGTAACAAAGCTGAATGGTTTAAGGATATGTTTGAGAGAATATCCGGCTACGATAGAATTAAGCTTGCTGTTCTATGGAACGGACAGGACTATGATATGACAAAGCCGGGAAAAACAATTTCTAGAAATTACAGGCTGGATTTAGAAAATGATGTTATTGAAGCAGTCAAAGAAGGGCTGCAGAGTTATAAATAGGAAATGGGCTTGCATCAATCGGTGCAAGCCCATTTCCGTCTGCACCACTCAAAGTCATGTCAAATGGCAGAGATGAAATATTTGTGCATACATCTTGAGGCATACCGTTCGATTCAAGATGCAAGTATGGATCGTAGCAGTCTAAATATATCGTACCGTCATCATAGTAATTACCGTTCTCGTCTTTCAGGCGTATATAATATGTGTCAATTTTGTTGACGTATGTTGTCATATGGAGTACAATATTACTGAGGTGATGATAATGTTTTCCTACAAGCTTAATTTCCTGATGAATATAACAAATACGTCAAACAGCACTATTGCGCATAACGTATCTCTTGATGCATCACATGTCAGCCGGCTTAGAAGAGGGGAGAGAAAGCTTCCCAAAAAACAGAACTATTTATTGCCAATGTCAGAATATTTCGCACGACAAATTAAAGAAGAATATCAAAAAAATATGATACTTGAGGCAATTAATTCGTATGATTATTTTCCGAATGATTATAATATGGCTGCACGGATGATTTGCGAATGGTTGATGGAGGAGAAGGAAATAAGCGAGCCGTCTGTGGAGAAAATTCTTAACAGTTTTACTGCGGGAACAACCAGAAATGATGCAATGGTACACGGAGAAGGTGCAGACAGTGAAAATTATATTGACAAGGAATATTATTACGGCTTGGAGGGAAAAAGAGAGGCTGTAGTACGCTTCCTTTCTATGGTTGCAGATGCCGAAAAACCTCAGACTTTGCTGCTTTTTAGCGACGAAGAGTTGTCATGGCTTTACGGAGACAGAAAATTTTCAATTATGTGGGCAGAAATGCTGAAAAGAGTTCTGTCAAAGGGAAATAGAATTAAGATAATTCATACTATAAACAGAGATATAAACGAAATGCTTGAGGCATTGGCTAAATGGCTTCCAGTATATATAGGAGGGGCTATTGAACCTTATTATTATCCAAGAATCAGAGACGGGGTCTTCAAGCGTACGCTTTTTATAGCTCCTAAAACCGCAGCTGTTGTTTCAACATCAGTTCAGGATAAGTTTCAGGACATGGTGAATTTTTTCGTTACCGATAAAGTTGCAGTAAATTCACTTACAATAGAATATAACAATTATTACACATTGTGCAGACCTCTAATGAAAATTTTTAATACGGTTAACTACAATAAATTTTGGAATTTATTTGAAGAAATAGAAAAAGAGAAATGCACGTGTATTATTACAGGGCAGGTGCCTTTCATTATGACAATGCCATGTAGCATGGCGGAAGAAATTATGAATTTGACAAAAAATAATTTATTTGTAAAAATTTATAACAAAAGTAAAGAAAGTTTCGAAAATATCATCAATGATGCAAATATAACTGAAATACTTTCTATACCTTCAATTGAAAAGATATTTGAAGGAACGGTTACTCTTCCTTATTCAGATATGATTTTCGGAAGAGAACTATATTATACAAAGGAACAATTTTCAGAACATATTGAAAGTCTCATATACAATCTAAAAAAATATAAGAATTATAATGTTTTGCTGAATAGAGGCAGAAAAGATGATATTTTTCTTTACGGGAAAGAGGACAGGGGCATAATCGTCTCAAAGTCGGGTCCGCCAAGTTCAGCATTTGCAATAAATGAACCTAATATGTCCGCCGCGTTTTGGGACTATCTGAGCAGACTCTCGGATGATGCCCAGATAAAAGATAAGAAAGAAGTAATTCTTTATCTGGAAAAACTGGCCGACAAATTATTTATGGTAGCAGAATCGGTATAATGAACTTTTTAAAATATATTACGTCTGATATAAAAGGAGGTAATTATATGAATAAGAAGTTAATTATTATAATAACGGTTCTGCTTTTGGCATTAATTGCTGTAATAATTGTAAACAATTTAAAGGGCAGAGAAGTTGCTGATGTAGAGAACTATTTTACGGCAACAGTCCTGGAAAATAAAAGGACATCAATCATGGTTCAACCTGATGAAGGACAAAGTGAATTAAACTCAAGTGATAAAATAGTTGTAAGGGTAGCTATAGATGGTGCTGTGCTAGATGATTTATCCGAATTTGTCGTAGGAAGCAAGGTAAAAATAACCTATGGCGGTGAAATTATGGAAAGTTATCCGGCTCAGATAAATGCTTATAGAGTGGAATTTGCTGAATAAAACAGGTGTTTACTACTTAAGAACAACGCAAGGCTGCTTTTTCAGCAGCCTTAATGGTTTTTTTGACACAGTACATTTTTTTGTTGATTTATTATAAATAATGTTATAATGTATTATCAACCAAGGAGGACATTATGAACATATTAGTATGCGATGATGATAAAGAAATTGTTGAGGCCATAGAAATATATTTAAAAAATGAAGGTTATAATATATTGAAGTGCTATTCTGGTCTTCAGGCAATAAAGACAGTTGAAGACAATGACATTCACTTAATAATAATGGATATAATGATGCCTGAAATGGACGGAATAAAGGCAACTACCAAAATCAGGGAAATAAAAAACATTCCCGTAATAATGCTGTCTGCAAAATCTGAAGAAACAGACATTATTCTCGGTCTGAATATGGGAGCGGATGATTATATAACTAAGCCGTTTAATCCTTTGGAGCTGATTGCAAGAGTTAAGTCGCAGCTTAGAAGGTACACCGCGCTGGGCGGAGCTATAGACAGTGAGAAAAGTAACTTTTATAAAACCGGAAACCTTGTTATAGATGACGAAAGAAAAGAAGTTATAATCGATGGAGAATTAGTTAAACTGACGCCGGTTGAATACAAAATTCTTCTGTTCTTAACCAAGAACAAAGGAAGGGTTTTTTCTATTGACGATATTTATGAAGCGGTATGGAACGAACCGTCATTTAATCCCGAAAATACAGTAGCTGTTCACATAAGAAGAATAAGGGAAAAAATTGAAATTGATCCTAAGAATCCAAAATACCTGAAGGTGGTGTGGGGTGTTGGTTACAAAGTGGAAGACATATAGCAGAAAAGCTTTAAGCAAAATTTTGGCCTTCATACTGCTTGTCGTATTCTTGTTGATTGGAGCAGCATCAGCTTTGACAGTATATGAGAATGTGAAAAATTATGAAAGTATTACAGTCAAAAACTATATGAAAAGCAACACCTTAAGCAATGAACTTCGCTATGTGGCAAATCGACTAGAATATGTGCTCAGAGTTTATAAAAGCAAGGATTATATACTGAGCGGAGGTACAGTAAATAAACTTGATATTGAAGATAGCTGGCAGCTTAAAAATCTTTACAATAATTTTATTGCTGAGAAGGGTTTGGATGACAGCGGTGAGGCAAGAGATATTTTCTGGGCTGAAAAAAGAGAAGCCATAGAAGATATTAAAACTTCCATAATGAAATCTGATTTAACTACTTATGAGCAAATTATGGAAAATCTCGATGAGTATGGAGGGTTAATTTATTATGCTGCTGACGGAAAAAGAGAAGTAACAAATACAAATAACCCGGGCAGAGATTACTATAAACTACAAAATGTATATATTCTTGTAGACGAAAAAGGAGTAGTTCTCTACCCGGAAAACGGATACAGCAGCTATTCAGCTTCGCTGATTGATACGCTGGAAGATATAGAGGACGGTACAAATAAAATTTCAATTTATGCCGCTATTACTGAGGAAGGACTTTTGAAAAGGGTTGAGCAGTGGAATAAAGATAGAATTATTCTTATAAAAAATTCTTTTGTTATAGCTTTATCGGTAATCATAGTCCTGATGTGCTTTGTTTATTTGACGGTGGTTGCAGGCAGAGTAACAGGTGACGAAGAAGTTCATATGCAATTTATTGACCGGATTTATTCAGATATAAGTCTTATTTTAATTGTGGGAATAGTCACACTTGGATTTACTCAGTTTTATGCCGTATTAGATTTGAGGTATACAAGTGAAAATATCATGAAATTTGTCATGCTGCTGTCTACGGCTGTATTATCATCGTTGTTTTTAATGATGTTTTATTCAATTGTAAGGCACATTAAGAGTGGAACAGTGGTTAAACATTCTTTCATATACTTGGTGTTTTTATATACAGCAAGAATGTTTGTAAAGATTGCATCAGGCGGACCGCTTATGATTAAATCAATGGCTGCAGTTATTATTTTAATTGGTACTTCATATTACTCTTCAAAAGCACCGGTATTACTAATTCCTTTATCAGCAGGCACAGTTTACTATGTGTATACAAAGGTAAGAAAGTTCCAGACTGTACAAGAAGGACTTAAGGTAGCGAAGACCGGAAATTATGATTATAAAATAAAGCTGGACGGACCTGGTGAGTTTGGATTGATGGCGAAAGATGTTAATGATATGACGAGCGGACTGAAAGCAGCCGTTCAAAATGAGGTTAAAAGTGAGAGACTTAAAACTGAATTGATTACAAACGTGTCCCACGACATTAAAACGCCGCTTACATCAATTATATCATACGTAGATCTTTTGAAAAGAGAAGGCCTTACATCTGCTAATGCACCTAAATACCTTGATGTGTTGGATCGAAAGTCAAACAGACTTAAAACATTGACAGAGGATTTATTTGAGGCGGCTAAGGCAACAAGCGGAAGTATTGAACCGAATTTTTCACGAGTGAACGTTAATGCTTTAATTTCTCAAATATTAGGTGAATTAGATGAAAAGGTTCAAGAATCAGGGCTCATGCTAAAAGTCAGTACTGAGAATGACAGAATTTATGCCAGAGCTGACGGAAGGCTGTTGAGCCGTGTAACAGAAAACCTTCTGTCAAACATATTTAAGTATGCTTTAAAAAATTCCAGAGTATATATAGATATTTTTGAAAAGTATAAAGAAGTTATTGTCAGTTTTAAGAATATTTCTGCACATGAGTTGAATATACCTGCAGATGAGCTATTAGAGAGATTTAAAAGAGGAGATGAATCACGAAGCTCTGAGGGCAGCGGGCTTGGTCTTGCCATAGCAAAAAGTCTTATGGAAATTCAGAATGGAGTTTTGAATATAATTATTGATGGAGATTTATTTAAAGCGGAAATAAGACTTTCAAAATTCGAATGAATTTGTAATGATACTTATGTTTATAATACTTAAAATTAATGAAGAAAAATTTAAAAATTAAGTGAATAATAAAATGAATACTGCCAATAATAAAACAAAAGAAAAGAGCGTGTAACTTTTAAATATAACGTCCCCCTTTATTTTAATCATACGCTTTTTTCTTTTTTTATTGAAAAAAATCAAACGATAAGCCATTTTTTACATTTGAGTCTCGATGTAATTGAGTTTATATTGAAAAATTTGCAAAAAGTGCTATAATAATGTAATAAATAAATCTACTGGTTTTTATGGAATTAATTTATCTGCTTTTGAACTGTTAACTGCAGTTGCTGTAACAAATATAATGTTTGGATAATTTAAGCATATAATAAAATAATCATAAAAAAATTAGGAGTTAAATATGATATTTCCAGAAAAATTAAAAAAAGGAGACAAAGTTGCAATCGTTGCCCCGTCTTCTCCTGTCACACAACAAGAGGCGGATCACAGTAGAAAATTCTTGGAGAATATGGGATACAAGGTAAGAATGGGCAGGTCCACATATAAAAGCCTTCACGGTTATAAGGCAGGAACAGGAGAGGAAAGAGCTCGTGATATAAACGAAATGTTCTCGGACAAGGAAGTAAAGGCCATATTTTGTATCAGAGGTGGAGATACCAGCAGCCATGTTATTGATAAGATTGATTTAAATATAGTGAAGAACAATCCAAAAATATTCGTAGGATACAGCGACGTTACCAATTTAAATGTATATTTCAACCAAAAGGCAGATATGGTGACATTTCATGGCCCAATGGTAAAGTCAAATATGATTAACGATTTTGACGACTTTTCAAGGGAAAGCTTCAAAAATGCAATTAATATGGGAGATGAGCTTTATTTGAAGAATCCGGAAGGTCAGGATTTCAGAGTTATATGTGACGGGACGGCTGAAGGAACTATTGTTGGAGGAAATCTTTCTTTATTAACATCTATGATCGGAACCCCATATGAGATAGACACAAAAGATAAAGTTCTGTTTTTTGAAGATATACATGAAAATATCACAAAGGTTGACAGAATGCTGTATCAATTAAAATTTTCAAATAAAATAAACGATGCTGCTGCAATTATTATAGGTGATTTTTTAGAGTGTAAAAATCATCGTGATCCTTCCTATGGAATCGATGATTTGATGAAAGAATTCTTTGAAGGACTTAGCAAACCTGTTATGTACAACATAAAATGCGGGCATTGCATTCCTACGTCTACGATACCATTAGGTACAATGTGTGAGGTAGATAGTCTTAATAAAACAATTAAATTTAAAAAATAAATTAGCATACGCTGCTATTTGTTTTAATGTTTTGCTCTGTTAATAAATATGAAGTTATTTTTAAAATAAAGTTAAATATTTTTCAATTGAAATATTTTTGAATTAATGATATTATGAACAAGTCAATTTGATTACTTTATTAATTATTGAAAAATAATTGATTTTCATTATATAATTCAGGTTTTAAGGAGAAAAATGGAACGAATATTGGTAAAAAAAAGCCTTGGGCTTAATGGTAATATAAGAGTGGATGGTTCAAAAAATTCGATTTTGCCGATTTTGGCGGCAACGTTATTATCACAGGAAGATTGTATAATTCATGACATTCCTAACCTTGAGGATGTTAAAATAATGTGTATGCTCCTCGAGGAACTGGGAGCTAAAATAGAAGAGCTCGGAGAAAGTACGCTGAAGGTTTCGGCAGAAAATATAAAGACGTGTGAAGCGCCCTATGAACTGATTACTAAAATGAGGGCTTCTTTTCTTGTTATGGGTCCGCTTTTGGCAAGATGCCAGAACGCAAAGGTATACATGCCCGGAGGATGCGCAATAGGAACAAGACCGATTGATTTGCATCTAAAGGGATTTAAACACATTGGTGCTGAAGTTAGATCAGAAAGCGGATATGTGCATGCAACAGCAGAAAAATTGGTTGGAAATGATATATATTTAGATTTTCCAAGTGTAGGGGCTACTGAGAATATTATAATGGCTGCAACACTGGCAGAAGGTGAAACTGTGCTTGAGAATGCTGCTGAAGAACCAGAAATAGTAGATTTAGCAAATTTTATAAACAGTATGGGCGGCAATATAATTGGTGCAGGAACAAAGACAATACGAATTAAGGGTGTGAAGAAGTTACATAAGACGGAGCATACCGTTATTCCTGACAGAATCGAAGCCGGAACATATATGCTTGCGGCTGCATCAGCAGGAGGGGATGTAACAGTAGAAAATGTTGTCCCAAGCCATCTGCAACCGGTTATTGCAAAGCTTAGGGAAGCTGGCGTGAAGGTTGTGGAATTTGATGACAAAATAAGAGTGATTTCTGATAGAAACATTAAGCCTGTTGATATAAAAACCCTTCCTTATCCGGGATTTCCGACTGATATGCAGGCTCAGTTCATGGTTATGCTCTCAATGGCTGATGGTACAAGCATAGTGCATGAAACAATCTTTGAAAATAGGTTTATGCATGCCAATGAACTTTCAAGGATGGGTATGGATGTTAAAATAGAGGGGAGCAGCGCAATACTAAAAGGCAGAAGCATGCTTAGCGGAGCAAAGGTCAAAGCTACGGATTTGAGGGCTGGAGCCGCACTTATAATAGCAGGGCTTATTGCTGATGGAGAAACTGAAATTACAGAAATATATCATATCAAAAGAGGATATTCAAATATAGTGGAAAAACTTCAAAACATTGGAGCAGCTATTAGATATGAGAAATAGGAGTGAGGAAATGTATTCAATGCCTTTATTCAGACCGCCAAGTGAGGCGAGGAGTCTTATAATACAAATTACGGAAGGATGTTCGCATAATAAGTGCAGGTTTTGCTATATGTATAAGCACAAGCAGTTTAGATTGAAGTCGTGGCAAGAGATTACAGAGCATATTGCTGCTCTCAAATCTTATTACCATGAACCTGAAAGAATATTTCTTGCTGACGGAAATGTGCTGTGTTTAAAAACTGAGGAACTTATTAAACTTTTAGAATATATAAAAAGAGAATTCCCGTATGCTCAAAGGATAAGCTCGTATTCTGGACCGCTTGATTTAATACGTAAAACAGACGAAGAGCTAAAGCTGATACGCGAAGCAGGCTTGGAGCTCCTATATATGGGTGTTGAAAGCGGATCTGACAGAGTTTTAACAATAATGCAAAAGGGTGTAAGTCAGAAGCAGATGATAGAAGCGGGACAAAAAGCAATGAAGGCAGGATTTAAATTTTCATGCATGATTATTTCAGGGCTTGGAGGAACAGAACATATGAAAGAGCATGCGTTGGATTCCGCTAAGGTAATATCGGCAATTAACCCTAATTATTTCTCGCTTTTGAGGCTTGTTGTTGAAGAAGACTCAGATCTGGCTGAAGACATACGGCAGGGGAAATTCCATCTGCTTACACCGTTGCAGATACTGGATGAAAATATTATGATGCTTGAAAATATGGAACTGGATAACTGTATATTCAGAGCAAATCATGTTTCAAACTATGTCAATCAGGCTGGAGTTCTTAATAAAGATAAGGATGCACTGATTGAGAGGTTAAAGAAATTTAGAAACAGCAGCAACTTTATACCCATGGGAAACGATCGGCTTTAAATTATATGGTATGATATTTGTTAATTGAAACAAATATCATACCATTTTTGATATCTAGGTATATGTAATAATTTTGAAGCCATATGTGCGTTCTTGCATATGTATTGATACTAAATTATTATTGACATTGACACTGTTTTTTAGCATGTTATAATACTATAAAAGGAAAACAAGAGGTGTGTATGAAGCTTCGAATAGATAAAATGCTTTCTAACATGGGATTGGGATCAAGAAAACAAATTAAGCAGGATGCAAGAAATGGTTATATTAAAATAAATGGCAAAACAGAAAAGGACAGTTCCAGAATTATTGATTCTGACAAAGATTTAGTTAATTACAAGGGTCAGACGGTTAAATATGTGCAGTACATATATTTAATGATGAATAAGCCCGGTGGAGTTGTTTCAGCAACAGAGGATAATTATGACAGTACTGTTTTGGATTTGCTTGACGATGAAGATAAGGTTTATAATCCATTTCCCGTGGGAAGACTCGATAAGGATACTGAGGGCCTGCTTCTTTTGACAAATGACGGGCAGCTTGCCCATAACCTTCTCTCACCTAAGAAGCATGTGGATAAAACATATTATGCCGAAGTTGAGGAAGAATTGACAGAAAAGGATGTTAAAACATTTGAGGAGGGAGTAATCCTTACAAATGAAAATTATAAAACATTGCCTGCCAAACTTGAAATAATTGAGTCCGGGTACCCATCAACATGCTATGTCACAATCAAAGAAGGGAAGTTTCATCAGGTCAAAAGGATGTTTAATGCAATAAAAAATGAAGTGATCTATCTAAAAAGAATTTCAATGGGCCCTATCAAGCTTGATGAAAGCCTAAGTCTGGGGGAATACAGACATTTAACAGCATATGAATTAAGTTCACTTCTACACTAAAAACAGGAGTGGGAAAAATGAAAATTGGAATGCCGGCATTAGTAGAATATAATACTTTAAGTGAGCTTGTGGATTTGTGCTTAAAGCTTGGATTGAATTTCATAGAGCTGAACATGAATTTGCCATATAATTTTATAGAAAGAATAGCTCCTGAAGAATTAAGAAAAATTAAAAGAGAGACAAAAATTGAATTTACCATGCATATGCCTGACGATGCAGATTTAGGAACATTTTATGAGAGTGTCAGGAAAGGATACGTATCGTTGTTCAGTGATACAATTGACTGGGCTGAAGAAGCAGGGGTTGAATTATTAAATATGCACATAATAGAAGGTGCGAAAATGACTTTACCGGACAGGAAGGTATATATTTATGAACAATATTCGGAGGAATTTCAAAATAATTTTGTTAAATCTATTAAAACCCTTTCTGAAAGAGCAAGAGGAAAGAATGTTCTCCTTGCAATAGAAAACAGCAGTAATTTTGGCAAGAGTCATATTCAGAAAGCATTGGATAAATCAATACTTTATCCTAATGTTAAACTGACGTGGGATATAGGGCATGATGCTGTAAGCAATTTTACCGACAAACAGTATCTTATGAATTATAAAAATGAAATATGTCACATGCATATGCATGATGTTATAGGCAAAAAGGATCATCAGTCTTTATTCGAGGGAGACTTAAACATATGTGGATTTTTAGAATTTGCGCAGACAAGAAATATAAGGGCTCTTGTTGAGGTTAAAACTTCTGAATCTCTAAAGAAATCCATTAATTCATTATTGGAAAGAAAAATTATATAGTTAGCAATGCAGTTGAAATTAGTGCAGAGATAGTAGGGCATACTGATAGAAATAATGTTGATGAAATGAAAGGAATATAAGCATGAAGATTGTATGTTTGGGTGACAGTCTGACATATGGCTACGGAGTAAGAAGGTCAAGGTCTTGGACTAAATTATCACAGGAAAAGCTTGGAATTGAAGTAATGAATGAGGGAATTAACGGAGATACAACAAGCGGTATGCTGAGCAGATTTCATAGTGCGGTATATGCTAAAAAGCCTGATGCAGTTCTGATAATGGGCGGAGTAAATGATATGATTGTTGGAGCAGATTCGGGAAATGTTAAGTCAAATATAATGGCGATGGCTCACCAGTCTATTTCAAAGTACATAGATCCCATCGTAGGAATTCCCACAAGAATTTATCCTGAAAATGTGAGAGAGGACTGGGCTGGATTTTCGGATTTCGAGAAAGTTGCCAATGAAATGAATACACTTCGGTCTTGGACTAAAGAGTTTTGCAGGACGTTTAATATTAAATATATAGATTTTTACAGCGAATTTGAAAATGAGGCCGGCGGCAACACAAAAGAATTATATCTAGACGGACTTCACTTTAACGAAAAGGGAAATGAAATAATGGCAGAAATATTTTGCCGCTCGATAAGTTCATTTAAAAAATAAGGAGTGCAATTTTGCACTCCTTATAAAATTATTTAAAGTTTTCAACCAGCATTATGCTTGCAATTTTGGTTACACAATCGTAATTGCTAATTTCTTCAAGTGCAGCATCTATATTTTTTCGTTCAGTTTTATGAGTAATAAATATAAGTGGTGCAGTAGAGTCACCGTTTTTTTGTCTCTGAACTACCGATGCAAGGCTGATGCCGTTTTTTCCAAATATTTCGGCGATTCTCCCTAACACACCCGGCTTATCTATAACTTCAAAACGTATATAGTATGGCTTGCACGCTCTGTTAACAACTATATTTGATGATAATTTCTTTGGTGACCGTCTTTCAGTATTATTACGTTTTATTATACTCATTATATCGCCAAGTACAGCGCTCCCTGTTGGCAATGACCCTGCACCTTTGCCATAAAGCATAAGCTCCCCTATTGCGTTGCCTTTTAAAAATACGGCATTAAATTCATTTTTAACTGTTGAGAGAGGATGATCATGCGGTATAAATGCAGGATGAACTCTAAGCTCTACTTCGTTGCCATTTTTCACGGCAGAAGCAAGTAGCTTAATTTCATATCCCAATTCTTTCGCGTAGCTGATATCTTCCTTAGAAATTCTTTTGATTCCCTCTTTAGGTATATCGTTAATATTGACTCTTTGTCCAAAGGCAATAGTTGACATGATTGCTATCTTATAAGCAGCGTCATCACCGTCCACATCGGAAGAAGGATCTGCTTCTGCAAAGCCAAGATCTTGGGCTTGCTTTACAGCTTGTTCGTATTCAAGGCCATTTTCAGACATTTGAGTAAGAATATAGTTTGTGGTTCCGTTTATGATTCCGACTATCTGGTTTATTTCATTTGAAGAGAGATAATCGGACATAGTATTAATTATTGGGATGCCGCCGCCGACACTGGCTTCATACATTAATTCAACATCATTATCATCAGCCAGCTTTTCAAGTTCATCACCATATGTAGCTAAAAGAGCTTTATTAGCTGTAACAACATTTTTTTTATTTTTCAGAGCAGCTTTTATATATTCATAGGCAGGATTTATTCCTCCAATAAGCTCAACAATTATCTGAACATCTGGATTTTCAATTACTTCATAAGCATCTGTAGTGTATATATCTGCAGAAAGATTTGAGTTTCTTGATTTATTCTTATTCTTAACCAATACCTTTTCTACGGTTATTTTTTTATTCAAATTTCCTGTAATTTTTGAGCCGTTCATATCAAGTATGTTTATTAGTCCTGTTGCAACAGTGCCCATTCCTAAAATTCCTAATTTTATTTCTTCCATTGCGTTCCTCCTAGCTGTTTTCAAATTAAAAACAATTGTGTCTTGTTTAAATACTACACCAATATATCACAGCTTTTAATCAAGTTCAATAAAATAATTATAATTTTTCAAATTTTTTTGAAATATGACAATTATTTTATTGAACAAGTTTCGATTGGGAACAGAAAATATAAATAGCACCCGATTTTCTTTTTTATTCAAAAATCGAGCGCTATTTATTAGGATTTTCTAGTTCGAAGCCTGTTGGAATCACCCCTTTCATACTTCCCTATTTAACTGTTTAGCTGCCACATACAAGTCTATATATTTCATTTGCCGATATTTTTTAACTGCTGTTTGAGCTTTCATATAGAAATGCTCCCATCTTCAATATTGTTACAGTATATCACTATCAAATTACTAATAGATTTTGTGTTTTTGTATATTTCAGCTAACTTAAGTTGTATTAATAATATACCCATAAGTATTTACCTTAAACACTAAACAATATAATTTATTCTACTCTGCCGAATTTCATTTCGATTCCGTTCTTATCAAACTTCTTTCTTTTACCTGTGATAGTATCTATATCAATTCTAATAACATTTGTTATATCAATACTCTTACTTACATATGCTTCAAAATACGGCATGTCCAAAGGGGTGTATTTTTCACTTATAAGCCTGAGCCCCAACATCTTTTCGTCCTTATCATTAATTTCGCATGCTGTTCCGAATACAACGGCAGATTCAAATTCCGTTGTAAATCTTGTTTTAATAAGTTTGTCCGAGTCCTCAACAGATGACTTGTCATTAAATTCTACTGGAACATGCACATCTCCCACGAATGACATGCATACCTTTGAATTATGCTTTATATTGATAACTTTTGTTCCTGTTTTTGCACAATGAATATATATTGTATCACCTTTTCTTGCCGCGGAAACGGGGATGCAATAAGGGGTCCCGTCTTCGTTTACGGTTGCCAGCGTAGCATACTCTGATTTATCTATTATTCCAAGTGCAAATTCCTTTTTCATTTCTCGGTCTTTTCTTCTCATTTGATTCATAGTTTCCTCCTGTATTGTCTGGATTAAATTATACTTCAAACTTATATCCCATGCTTCTGCCAGTTGAAATTAGGCATCTGAAAGTGTTTCCTATGTAAGCATGATATTTCTTTTGTATATGTTAATTATATTATAACATGCTTTTATAGTATATAAATAATAAAAATTATTTATCATAGAATTGTAATGAAGAGGGCCAAAACATAAGAACCATATCATTTATGGTACAAATACAAGATGGAAAATATAAAGTTGTTTGGCCTTTAGATATTCAAGAAAAAGAGCCTCAGATTTTAGGGGGAAATCTGAATTAACAAACTAGAAATTTACACTAAATATATAATTTTGTGTTTTGTTTTGTAAAATTTTGTTATATAATAAAAATAATATATTTTATGAAAATTTATGGTGGGGACATGCGAAACAGAAAGAGTATATTGTTAGTTGAGGACAGTCATTTTATTGCAATGGTTGTGGGAGGTTTTCTCAAAAAATATGGGTTTGATATTTATAATACTGTTTCAGGTGAAGAAGCAGTAGAAAAAGCGTGCGGGGAACTGCACCCGGATTTAATTCTTATGGATATTGAACTGGCAGGTAGAATGAACGGAATAGAGGCTGCGCGTGCAATCATCAAATGTAAGGAAATACCGATTATTTTTCTTACTGCTAATGCAACAGACGAAATTATTGAACAGATAAGAAATGTTAATGCATATGGTTTTATAGAAAAAGGCATGGACAATGCTGCCCTTTTGGCAACAATAGAAATGGCACTAAAGCTTCATTCTGTTAAAGAAGAAATAAAAGAAAAAGAAACTATTTTGAATGCTGTAATTAATTCGGTGCGCGATGCGATAGTCATGGTTGACAGGAATGGCGCTGTAACTTTGTGGAACCCTGCTGCGAACCAACTTTTCGGATATACAAAAGAAGAGATGATCGGAAAGGACCTTCATAAGGTTATGGGCTTAAGTGAATTAAGTTACAACAGATATAAAGTTAATTTTGAAAAGCATATAGTTCTTGATGATTATGAAGTGACTAAAGAGCTTAAGGCTTTTCACAAGGATGGTCACGAGTTTGAGGTCGAAATTTCCATATCCAGCCTTAAAATAAAAGATGAAAATTATTTTGTAGGAATTGTACGTGATATAAGCGAGAGGATTCGTGCAAGGGAAGAGCTTGAAAAGTTATGTGTTACTGATTTTCTTACAAATACATACAATAGAAGATATTTTATCGAAAAGCTTGAAGATGAGATTGAGAGAGCAAAAAGAACGGGAAGAGAATTTTCTCTTGCAATGCTTGATATAGACAGATTCAAAAGCGTAAATGATCGTTTTGGTCATAGCGTTGGAGATTTGGTTTTAAAAAGTATTGCCGATCTTATAAAAAAAAGAATACGAAGTGTAGACTGTCTGGCACGCTGGGGAGGAGAAGAATTTGTCATACTGCTCGTTGATACACCAATTGAAAAGGCGTATGGTATTTTGGAGGAACTTCGACTAGGAATAAGTAAAATAAAAATTACGGGAGTAGACAGCTTTACAGGAAGTTTCGGTGTTGCCGGATACATTGAAGGAGATACATCTAATTCAATTATTATGCGGGCAGATAAAATGATGTATCAGGCAAAGGCTGACGGGCGTAATTGTGTTCGCTGATATGCCTTTTAAACTTTCCCTCGAAACTTTATTGCAATAAGACACAATAACAGCATAATTCCAACATATCCGATTAAAGGATATAAAAACTTCACAAGGTTTGAAAATCCGAACTGGCTTGCAAGTAATGCAGCTATGGTAATTATTAAGATAATTATAATATTGCCGGATGAAAATTCCTTTATGTCGGTTATTCGGGATACAAATCCATATAGTGAGCCGACTGCGGTAGTATAAATTTCGGCTATTAATACTATTGCATAGCACGTTTGAGCTATATTACCCATTTTACCTGAAATGTAAACCATGGGTACTTCGAGGGAAGATGCTTCTGCAATATTTCCTATCAAAGACAAATATATCATGGCAGCTCCTATGCCGAGCCCTAGACCGCCAAGAACAGCCCCTTTTTTCACAGCCTTTTCATCTATAGCTGCATGCCCTAGAGAGCCTAGGACGGCTACAGATAGAATTATGTTATATGAAACATACAACACAGATGATAAAGCCCAATTGCTTATAAGGTTGTTATCTGCAAATAAAGGGACTGAAGCTGCCAAGTCGGGAGGAGATTCTAAGATAGAAAATATACTTGTGCCGATGACAGCTGCAAGCAAAAACGGCACAACAAAACTTATTGAATTAATAACACCGTTTATTCCTGTTAACACTGTTGCAGCAGTAAGTACTGACATCAAAATATTTCCCCACAAAGCAGGCATATTAAACTGTTGTGCAAATAAAGCTCCGGTGCCGGCTATCATTGCAGAAAATGATCCAAAAAGAAAGAATGTAATTATGAAGTCCATAATGGTTCCTAATTTTCCCCCACCTATGTGCCTTACTATTTCCAGATGAGATTGTGCATTAAGTTTTCTTCCCAGACTCATTATGATATATCCGAATATAATGAACATTATTGTGGCAGATGCAAGTCCGAAGATTCCCAATGCTCCAAATCTAGTAAAGAATTGAAGTATTTCCTGGCCGGTTGCAAAGCCGGCGCCAACAACAGTTCCGATATATGTGGCTGCAACCTTTGATGGGGATACACCTTTTCTGTTCACCGCAACACATCCTTTCAATCTATATAGATATTGTATTAGAGAACATGTATTATATTACATTCATTTTAATAAGATATTTCCTATGCATTATTGTCGGTTCACCACGTTAATAGGATTTCCGTCAATAAATTTGCTCAAGTTTTTTACAGCTAAGTCCATCAGCCTTCTTCTTGATTCGATTGGTGCCCATGCAATGTGAGGTGTTAAGATAATATTTTTAGCCGTCAGCAGCGGATTATCGTTTTTTATTGGTTCAGCAGAAACGACATCGCATGCTGCAGCAGCTACTTTTCCGCTGTTTAAGGCATCTCTTAGATCTTCTTCAACAATCAGAGGACCTCTTGACGTATTAATTATAATTACGCCATCCTTCATTTTTGCAATAGTATCCTTGTTTATGATTCCATGTGTAGAAGGGGTAAGCGGGCAGTGAAGTGCCACAACATCAGATTCTCTTACCAATGTTTTAAAGTCAACATATTTACAATTTTCATTTTCCAACGAAGGATCAGGGTGATTGGCATTTGCCAGTATTTTCATACCGAGCGCCTGTGCGATCTGACCTGTTTTTTGGCCTATTCGTCCGTATCCTATAATTCCCATTACTTTACCTTCCAGTTCTGTAAGGCGATAGTTCCAGAAGCTCCAGTCATTGCTTGCTGTCCAGTCTCCGTTCATGACTGCTCTGTTATGCTCGCCTATATGGTGGCATATTTCAAGCAATAACGCAATAGTAAATTGTGCTACTGCCGCTGTTCCGTAAGAAGGTATGTTTGTAACAACAATATTATTTTCTGTAGCAGCATCTACATCTACAATATTATAGCCCGTTGCAAGAACACCAATATATTTAATGTTTCCGCATTTTTCTATAGTTTCTCTTGAAACAGGAGATTTGTTTGTAAGAACAATTTCAGCCGATCCTATTCTTTCGGCTGTGAGATCCACAGGTGTCCTGTCATATATGTCTGCATCACCAATTCTTTTTATTTCATCCCAGGACAAGTCTCCCGGGTTTGTGGTATATCCATCTAAAACAACTATTTTCATAAGTACCTCCTATGTACTATTTTAAACATTATATTAAATATTGCTGGGCTTTGCAAGATAACCAGATACTTGTCATGTAGAATGCCAATATTATAAAAAAATTGTCAGATAAACAGACTAATTTTTTCAGATGGTGGTAATTATTTTTATAACTTACATATTTAGTGTTTTGACTTTCAATGTTGAACGTGCGAAAATAAGAATAAATTAGATAGATTGTTTGTAAGGGGACATAAATGATTAATAGAAAATTTATGATGTTAATAGGAACAGCCATGATTGTATTATTAATGTTAACAGCTCCTGCTTTTGGATTTGATTATACTGATCATTGGGCTGGAGAAACTATACAAAAATGGTTTAATGAAAAAAGAATATCAGGGTATGAAGATGGTTCTTTCAAACCGAATAATTCTATAACTAGAGCTGAATTCATTACCATGGTAAACAAAGCATATGGTTTTGAAGAAACTGCAGAAGTAGAATTTAATGATATTGACGGGAGTGAATGGTATTACTTAGAAATACAAAAGGCTGTTAAGGCTGGATATATTGTGGGAGATGATAATGGAGAAGTAAGACCTTCAGATGAAGTATCAAGACAGGAAGTTGCGGCTGTTATCTGCAGAATAAATAACATTTCAGGCAGTAGAGATGTATCTGTGTTTTCAGACAAGAATTATATTGCTGAATGGGCGATTGATTACGTTGGTGCAGTTGCAAGTAATGGATACATGATCGGAGATAACGATAGTAACTTTAATCCTAATAATTACATAACGAGAGCAGAAGTGTTGGTAACATTAGACAGATCGATAAATAGGGATGTTGAATATGCCGTAATATCTGAATTATCAATAGAAGGTGCAGAAATGAACCAGGCTTTTGATGAAGAAAAAACTGTATATAATGCAAATGCATCACAAGATACTTCAAAGATTGTATTTGTAGCTGACACGGTGAAAGGAACGGTAATTAATTTTGATTCGGATACAGAAGGTTCAGAAATAATTGTGAGTACAGCATCAGATATAGAAGGTGGTATTGTTTGTACGGCAGAAGTCAAGCTGGCTGAATTGGAAAGTACGGTTGTTAAAATAACAGTGTCCAAGGAAGGAATTCAAGACAGAACATACTCAATAACAATAAACAAATAAAAACAATAATTAAGAATTTTTTGTAAATGCGGAAAATTCTTTTTTGATTATATTAGAGGATAATAGAAAAAAACATGAACAAAATAATCATAAATTAACATATGGAAGGCAGTTATGGGAGCTATTGAAAAATCATACGGATATTTGTACAAAAAGGTAGTTAAGGCAGTCAATCCTTTAAAAAAGAAAGTTGTAAAAACAGAATGCATAGTACATAAATTTATAAACAATCAGGCATTAGAAATATTAAAAAAAGACGGGCATGAAAATATTTACAGGATGCTGAGCAAGTATGCTGTAAATATAAATGAAGGGGTTGTATGGGCTGATCAGGATTTTAAAAGCAGTAATCATTTTTTTAACCCTAATACTAAAAGAGGGTTGTATGGAAACAGCAATGCAAAAATAGAATGCCTGTCATATTATAACAGAGCAATAAGGGAATATATGGCTGGGGATGTGAAAACTGCAATGTTTTTTCTTGGAGCATCATGTCACCTTATACAGGATTTGACTATTCCTCAGCATGCTAATGTGGAACTTTTGCACAGCCATCGATCTTACGAAAACTGGGTTATAAAAATGTACAATAAGCATCAGAAATTTAAAGTTGAAAAAGGGGGAATATATCTAAATACGGTTGAGGGGTATATATTTTTTAACACTAAAAAAGCGCTGGAGACATATCGTAAATATTCCTGCATTAATAATGAACATATAAGATTCAATAAAATTACTTCCATAGTGCTGGTTGTAGCTCAAAAGACAACAGCAGGTTTAATGCATAATTTCTTTTATGACATACAGAGGTTGACCGCACTTAATATGCGGAGAAGCTTTATCAAATAAATTTGCCAAAATATTGAGAAAATTACATTAAAATGTTATAATAAGCTACATTAAAATCATAAGGGGTGGACGATGAAACCAAAGGTATATATTGCAAAAAAAATACCACATTTTGTGGAAGAGTACATAGGACAGCACTGTGATTACGAAAAGTATGAGGGAAACGGCATAGAAAGCTACGACGAACTTATTGTTAAGCTTAAAGACAAGGAAGGGCTGCTTACGGTAGGTACAAGGGTAGATGAAAATTTTCTTGAACATGCACCTAAGCTGAAGGTAGTCAGTAATATTTCTGTAGGTTACAATAATTTTGATATACAAGCCATGAAAAAAAGAAATATTATTGGTACTAATACTCCTGGCGTTCTTAATGATACTGTTGCTGATTTGGTTTTTGCACTTATTCTTTCAACTGCCAGAAAAGTTGTACAGATGGATAGATATGTAAGAGAAGGAATGTGGAACTCGGCTGAATCTGAAGAAATGTTTGGAAAAGATGTTCACCATGCGACCCTGGGCATCATAGGAATGGGAAGAATAGGAGAAGATGTGGCCAAAAGAGCACGTTACGGATTTAATATGGATGTATTGTATTACAACAGGTCAAGAAAGATTGAAGCTGAAAAAACAATGGGCGTAAAGTATGCAGATCTTAACATGCTTCTCCAAAAAAGTGATTTTATTTTGATAATGACAGCCTTGACAGATGAAACTTATCACATGATTGATAAAGAGCAATTTAACATGATGAAGGACGATGCTATATTTATTAATGCGTCGAGAGGATCAACCGTAAATGAAAAAGCATTAATAGAGGCACTGAAAAATAAGAAAATATTGGGAGCAGGTCTCGACGTATATGAACAGGAACCAATTGATAAATGCAATCCTCTGCTTAATATGGACAATGTTGTTTTACTTCCTCATATAGGGTCTGCCACAAAAAAAACTAGGGATGATATGGCAATGCTCGCAGCTCAAAATCTGGTTAAAGCGCTATTTAAAGAAGTTCCGCCAAATGTAGTGCCTGAGCTGAAGTAAAAAAGGATTTTTATGGCAGAAATATACGCGTATTTTATCTTTTTTTCGTAGAATACTACGTAAAAAGGAGTGATTATATGAAAAAAATATTTCCACCTACAACAAAAAGAATAGCATTAAATACAAATTCAGCCACAAATGCAAATATAAAAAATAATACATTAAGAAGGATAAACATATATAAAAACAGCAGTGACAAGATATTGTCTGACAACATTGATAAGTTAAATAGCGAATGGGACATAGACAGGATTATCGAAGTACGTGCAGCAAGTATAGTTCTTGCAAGCACTATTATAGGACTAACAACAAATAAAAAATATTGGTTTATGCTTTCGGGAACAGCAGGTTTATTTTTGATGCAGCATGCTTTGCAAGGATGGTGCCCTTCTGTTCCTATAATAAGGAAATTGGGAATCAGAACTTCTGAAGAAATAAATAATGAAAAAATCGTATACAAGATGTTGAGAGATGACTTTTCTGTAAAATCAGCAAATGTTGAAGAATTGCACAGCGTTGCTGAAAAATAATAAATTTATTTAATCGCCGGTATCGATATATGACTTTTACATAAAAACCCACAGGGAACCTGCAAGACTGGAGAAAATTAAAATGTCAGCTTGCGGGTTCTTTTTAAATTAATTTTAATAATAATAAAAAAACATATTGACAAACAAAAGCAAATGAATTATTATTACAAATATCAAAAAAATATTATATGCGTTGAAGCAGAGAAAGATATTTTAGTCGTTTACAGAGAGTCGGTGATGGTGTGAACCGGTAGCGGAAGAAATATGTAATATTCACTGTTGAGCATGTCTGTTCAAAGGGGAACCGAGTAGACGGATGCGTGAACTCACGTTACAGAGTTAGAAGTTGTTAGACTTTGAAGTGATGATATTTATATCATAATAAGGGTGGTACCGCGGAATCTTTCGTCCCTATAAGCACAGTTGAATTCAAATGTGTTTATAGGAATGAAAGATTTTTTTTATTCAATATATAGACTTTGGCCAAAGTTATTATATAAATTTATAAATTTAAATTAGAGGAGCAATAAATGGATATCAATTTGGGAGACAAGGAAAACATCACACAAAAAAAGCGAAAGTCTATAGTACCGACATTCATAGGTATTGCTGCTGTGTGGTTCGGAACACATGTGGGTCCTGGTGTGGCATCAGGAAAACAGGTGGTATCATATTATGCAGCTTATGGTAAACTGGGCATATTTACACCTATAATAGCAATGTCATTGCTGGCATTGGCAATATATTTTGCATTGGAATATTCAAGAGTGAACAAGATACATGATTTTAAAACTTTTACAAATAAGTTTTTTCATCCCTACGAAAAATTATTCAGTACTTTTTTTGAAATCTGCTTTCTCGTGACATGTCTTTTGGCGCCTGGGCTTTGTATTGCAACAAGTGCCAAGCTGCTTGAGCAGTTTTTCGGACTGAGTATGTGGACAGGTACAATAATATTGGTTATAGTTTCGGTTGCGCTTGTTATTTATGGTGCAGAGCTGGTTAAAGCAGCATCTACAGGACTTACACTTGGAATTCTTGTTATACTTGCAATCATAGTTACACTTGGGATAAAGCTAAGCAGCGGAACTATCGCATCTAATTGGGCATCTACATCTTTTTCAGACTTCCACATTGTAGGAGGCATTTGGATTGCAATTTCTTATGCGGGGTTTCAGTCAACTGGCATAATAGGGAACTGCATATCGGTATCTGAAGGTTTGGATTCAAGAAAAGATTCCATGAAGGCGGCGGTGCTTGGAACGGTTTTGAATGGATTAATGCTGGCTTTTATAGCGCTTGTTAACTACGGATTTCAGCCGGAATCAATTAATAGTCTTCTTCCTAATTTCTATATAGTACAGCAGCTGGGAATGCCCGTTCTTGAGAGTGTATATGTATTGTTTGTTGTTATGGCTTCAGTGTCAACGATAATTACTTTTGCTTTTTCACTTGTAGTAAGGTTTGGAGGAAAGCAGATCCTTGTAAGAAATATAAAATCCGAAAGGAGCAGAAATTTGTTTATAGTTCTGGTAATGTTGATTTTGGATGTCATTGTTGCCAGCTTTGGAATAGCTCAGATAATTAATGTGGGATATAAGTACCTTGGATATTTTTCAATATTTGTAGTAATGTTTCCGTTCATTGTTGTTGGAATAAAAAGAAATAAAGAGATGAAATTATTAAACAAGTAAATCAGTTTCAGGAGGAATTTTTTGATAGTTTAGAGATTCCTTCCTGATAACTATACATCGGGAGGTTCAAATGAAAATAATAGTACTAGTAAAACAAGTACCTGATATGGAAAAGGTCAGATTTGACAGAGAAAAAGGAAGAATTGACAGATCTTCGGCGGGCACAGAAATTAATCCCTTTGATCTTAATGCGCTGGAGGCTGCGCTTCAAATTAAGGAAAATATAAATGCCAGCATTACAGCACTGACAATGGGACCTCCTCAAGCTGAAGAAGCATTGAGAGAAGCAATTGCACGAGGCGCAGATGAGGGAATTCTTCTTACAGACATGAAATTTGGCGGATCAGATGTAAAGGCCACATCGTGTATACTGTCTTCTGGTATTAAAAAAATAGGGGAATACGATTTAATAATTGCTGGCATACAGACTGTTGACGGAGATACCGGTCAGGTAGGACCTGAGATTGCAGGTTATCTAGGAATACCCCATATAAGCAATGTTGAGTTAATAGAAAGGTGCTCCGAAAAAAGCATAGAAGCTGTAAGTGCAGTTTGGGAAAGTCGGTATTTAAAAAGAGGAGCTTATCCCATATTGCTGACTGTAACAAAAGACGTAAACAGTCCCAGACTTCCGTCATTTAAAAACAAAATGAAAGCACGCAAGGCTGAAATAGTCAAATGGAGCTATGAAGATATAAGTGAGTTTATTAATAAAGACAAAATAGGAGCTAAAGGTTCACCCACAAAGGTGAAGAAAATAGAAATGCCTCCTGAATCAACCAGAGAAGGCAGATTATATTCCGAATGTGATGAAAAGGTAGTAACGGATATATTAAACGTTTTAAAAGAAAGAAAGATTCTTAAGGAGGCATAACATGACAGAAAAGCAATATAGCGGAGTATTAATTTTTGCCGAACAGAAAAACAAAAAAATTCATAAGATTTCATATGAGCTTCTTGGGAAAGGAAGATTATTGGCTGATGAGCTCAAATGCAATCTAATTGCATTGATAATGGGACCGGGGGAAATAGATGTTCAAGAGCTCATATACAGAGGAGCCGACAAGGTATACCACATATCAGATGAAGAAATTTTCAGCATACCTGACGAGGTGTTGTATGCAGAAAATGCAGTCCACCTAATAGATGAAATAAAACCTGAAATTTGTCTGTTCGGTGCAACGGCATTTGGCAGAAGCCTGGCTCCTAGAATCGCAGCGTTGACAGGTACAGGTTTGACCGCAGATTGCACAGATTTAAGAATAGATGATGATAAAAAATTAATACAGATCAGGCCGGCATTCAGCGAAAATATTCTGGCTCACATAAAATCTGATGCATATCCTCAGATGTCGACGGTAAGATACAGAGAATTCAATGAAGCAATACGTGATGAGAATAGGAAAGGCGATGTAGTTGTTGCTGAACCGGTTAAATCGGTTCAAAATGCAGTTGAAATATTAGAAGAAATTGAGAAGGACAGTATAAATATAGCTGATGCAAATGTTGTGGTTGCCGCAGGAGCATCTGTAAAAAACTCAGAGGATCTTAACATGATTAAAGAGCTTGCAGAACTGCTGGGAGGAGAGGTAGGAGCATCAAGAGCATTAGTTGAATCAGGAATAATATCAAAAGAGCACCAGGTAGGATACAGCGGAAACCGAGTGAAACCTGCGGTTTACATTGCTTGTGGAATATTAGGCGCGCCGCAGCACATTGCAGGAATGAAGGAATCAGGAATTATAATTGCAATAAATAATGACCCATCAGCGCCAATATTCAATATTGCTGATTATTCGATTGTAGGAGATATGTATAAAATAGTGCCGGAAATTATAAATGCGCTAAGAGATAAAGGAATTCATACCAGCCTTTCAGGCTCGGAATAATATAAATAAACGTGGCAAGTAAACTTTTAATTAATACGATGGATATTACTGGAGGAAAAAAATGGATCAAAAAATCATAGAAAAAATGCATGAAATTGTGGGAGAAACTTGGGTTGTAACTGATACGGAAAAAGTTACTGTTTATTGTGAAGATCAAACTGAAAAGGCTGTTATGCCAAAGGTATGTACAGACTGTGTGGTTGCAAAGCCTTCGTCTTCAGAAGAAGTATCTGAAATACTAAAATATGCCAACGAAAATAAAATCCCAGTTATAGCGCGTGGAGGAGGAACTTCACTTTCAGGAGCTGCAGTTGCAATTATGCCTAGTATAATTATCTCAACAGAAAGAATGAATAAGATAATAGAAGTTGATGAAACTGCCTTGACTGTTGAATGTGAAGCAGGAGTGACGCTGCTTCAGCTGGTTGAGCTGTTCAGCAAGCATGAAAGTTTATATTTTCCTATACATCCTGGTGATGAGGGAGCTCAAGTAGGAGGACTTGTTGCAATGAATGCTGGTGGCGTAAGGGCCGTAAGGTACGGGGTAATGAGAGACCAGGTAAAAGAAATTGAGGTTGTGCTTCCAACTGGTGAAATTATTCATTTCGGTGGAAAGCTCATAAAAAACAATGCTGGGTTGGATTTGAAAAACCTAATTATAGGAAGTGAGGGAATATTGGGGATAGTTACAAAAGCAACATTATCTCTTAAACCTAAAGATAAATATACCGGAAGCCTTTTAGTGTCATTTAATGATGAAAGTGATGCGGTTAAATCTGTAACTGAAATTTTTAAAAGAGGAATCAGACCTTTGGCGGTGGAATATATGGAGAAATCATCTATTTTGAGAGCAGCAAAGGATATTGGAATGACATGGCCTTCAAAGGAAGGTAAAGTTGACTTGTACTTTATTGTTTCAGAGAGAAAAGAGGACGACCTTTATGACATGTATGAAACGATAGTAGGTATATGCGAAGAAAATAATGCAGCTGATAGTTTTGTAGCTGAAAGCACAAGAGATCAAAAAACCATATTGGATATAAGAAGCCATGTTTATCCCAGCATGCATGATGAGATGGTGGATGCTATAGATGCTGCGGTTCCAATCAGCGAATTGGTGAAGTATGTAAATGGAATTGCATTTATAGCGGAAAAGTACAATGTAGAAATTTCAACCATAGGACACATTGGTGACGGTAATATGCACAACAGCATTCTTAATAAGGGAGCAGTTAAGCCTAGTAATTATGATGAATTGGTAGATGAAATTTTTTCTCTTATTATTGAGTGCAATGGAGCGCTAACAGGAGAACATGGCATAGGAAAAGTTAGAAATAGCAAACTAAAATTTCAGTTCTCTGATGTGGAGCTAAGATTAATGAATGATATTAAAAAGATTTTTGATCCGAACGGAATTTTAAATCCGGGAACGGCTCTATAATGTTTTAATTAAAAAATTGCTTTAATTTCCAAAGTTTTAAAAATTTTAAATTTATAAATGGTGTCAAAAAGGTCATAATAATTGAAGAAAGTTTTATAAAACTTTTAAATAAAAAAAGGAGAACATTATGGAATTTAAAGCACAAAAAATGGATCACCACAACCCGGGCGTGAAATGTGTTGTTAACACATGTCATTATTATGCACAGGGAGATTATTGTAATGCTGACAGAATTGAGGTTCATCACCGCAATGCAAAAAACTCTCAGGAAACAGACTGTGCAACATTCTCTCCTAAATGAGTATAAAATGAGTATAAAAAAAGCGACGGGTAAATCCGTCGCATTACTTTTAACATCTTCTGCAGCAGCATGGACAACAGCAATGGCAGTTATTATTTCCGTTATCTCCGGCATCTTCAAGCAATTCTTCAAGACATTCATAAACGAAGTCACATCTTCTTCTTCCATTGTTATCCGATGCTTCCTCTAATAACTCCAGCAAACACTCATATACAAATTCGCAGTTTCTTCTTCTGCCTGTTCCAGCTACATTATTATTGTTTAAACCCATAAAAACACCTTTTTCTATTTAATTTAGGGGCAAGCCTAATTATATCTTATTCCTTTATGTTCAATGTGTGACTACATGTCCGTTTTTATAAATAAGAGGCGAATTTAATCAAAATGCGTCAAAAAGAAGCTGGTTACTTTTATATTAAAGGAGTATAAATTTTAACAATTAAGTTTATACTGAATATTCTGATACATAAGGATGTGTGTCAGATGAGATATTTAAAGCGGTTAACAAAGGTCTATAAAAATTCTCCGAAAATAAATTATGACGAAGATTCAAAATTTATTATTATGAGTGATGTACATAGGGGAGATGGAGGTTGGGCAGATTCTTTCTCTAAGAATCAAAACACTTTTTTTGCTGCGTTAACATATTACTTCAATGAAAATTACACTTACATAGAGCTTGGGGATGGAGATGAACTGTGGGAAAACCGAAATATAAATGACATAATAAATGCACACAGCGATGCCTTTTGGGTCTTAAAGAAATTTCATGAAAAAAAAAGGTTACATATGATATATGGCAACCATGATATTGTCAAAAAATATCCATTTTATGTTGAAAAAAACTTGTTTCAATATTTTAATCAGAGAGACAATGAATATTGTGACCTGTTAAGAGATATTAAGATACATGAAGGATTAATTTTGCAGAATAAGAAAAATCATAATGAAATTATGTTGCTGCATGGTCATCAGGTAGATTTTTTAAATAGTGATATCTGGAGGGTTGCAAGGTTTCTGGTAAGATATTTTTGGAAACCTCTCGAAAATTTTTGCCTTCATGACGTAACAAGGACGGCAAAAAACTACAAAAAGAAAAACGATGTAGCGATGAAGCTTAGTCGGTGGGCGTCTAAAGAAAATAAAATAATGGTAGCTGGACACACCCATAGGCCTATGTTCCCAAAACCGGGGAAACCGCCATATTTTAATGATGGGAGCTGTGTACATCCAAGATGCATAACAGGAATAGAGATAAGTGGGGGAGAGATTACGCTGATAAAATGGGCTATAAAATCAAATAGCGAAAAAATGTTGAAGGTAGAAAGAGAGATATTAGCAGGCCCAAACAAGATAAATGACTATTTTGAAAAAGCAAGATAATAATATATGAGCGAATTAATTATCAGTGTATGACCTTCATGAGTCATACACCGATTCTACAATATGGTAGGCTTGTGGAAATAGTATCCCTGCAAATAGTCTATTTCGATATCCCTACAGATATCTGCAATTTCTTTCGTTTCTACACCTTCACCAACTGTTGTAAAATTGTGAATTTTGCAGAAATTAATTATTGATTTAACAACAGATTTGGAAATGTTGCTCACTGCGATTTTTTCTATAAGAGACTTGTCAATTTTTACAACATCTATTGGAAGCTCGCTTATATACTGGTATGATGAATATCCTGTCCCGAAGTCATCAATAGCAATAACTATTCCTATGCTGTTCAGCTTAATAAGATAATTGTATATAGTTTTTTTATCGATAAAGTGACTTTCTGTTATTTCAATCTGTAAACGCTCTTTAGGAATATTGTTTTTTCGGACTGCAGAGATAATGTATTCCATAACATTGTCATTAAAGTCTACGGCAGAAAAATTAATTGATACGATATTTTGAAATTTACCTTTGGATATTCCATCTACAGCGTAATCAATAAGGTGCTTTGTAAGTTCACTCATCAATTCGGTTTTTTCGATTACCGGAATAAATTCATTTGCATATATTCTGGAGCCATCTTTAGTTACCCATCTTGCAAGAAGTTCAACGCTGTGAACGTTACCGGTTTTAGATGAATAAATATTCTGAGAAGCTATTTTAATATCATTATTTACTAGAGCATGTCTGAAGCTGCTGGCAATCATCTGTATTTTTTTGTAATGGTTTTCAAGAGATTTATCATATATCAGGTGTTTAATATTTTTGGCCTTAGCATGTTCCAAAGCCATCAGAGAGTGCCTGACCCCTTCCGAAATCATCTCATCTTTTCTTAAATTAGCAATACCTGTAGCTATTTCAATATATATTGGAATTTGCTCGACAATCAGTGACTCACTGCTTATTTTTTCAACCACTTCAAATATTTTTTCGGTTACATTGCTGTTTTCAGGATACATGTCCTCGGTTAATATAAAAATAAAATCCATCCCTTCATGTTTATACAATTCTATGCCGTCGTAATCTAGAAAAGCGGATTTAAGAATTTTGGAAAATTCAGATACGATTTTACCTGTAAAATCGCAGCCAAATACACTGACCATTTCGCTATAGCCTTTTACAGAAATTGAAACAATAACTTTATCTCCGAATTTAATATCGTTTTGTTTTAGAGCCTGCATATTTTTAAGTTTTGTTACGGGGTCATGAGTGAGTATATCAGTTATATATACTTCATATTTTTGATTATAATCATAAATGAGACCAAGTATAAAGGATATAGTAACATATATAAGCATTCTTATTATCCAATTTTGAGGTTCTTGGGCTTCTCCTGACGATACATCCAGAGGCATAAGAGGCCCGACCAGCAATGAGCTGAACAAAGCATGAACAATACCTCTTTTTCTTCCATTAGTCGAGGATGCTGTGGATATGGTAATATACATTAAGTTTGCGTATACCTTGGCTGTGCCTCCGGTATAATAAACGAGTGCTGCTATTATAGCAGACAATAGGTAAGAGAAAATAAGAAAAAACTTTTGAAAATTTTTTAGTTTTTTTATTTTTAGAAACATGATTTCCCCCGATGATATATTATAAACTGCGGCATGCTTGTGATAATACAGTGTGTGCAATAATTGATAATTTTTGTCATTATAGATAATTTCGTCAAGAATACGAATAATATTATACTAAATCTATATTTTATTATATAATTATTTTACATATGTTATAATAATATAAATTTTAATAAGGAAGTAGCGATGCTGGTAAGTAGAAAAAAATTAATAGGTTGGATTCCCAGTTTAATATGGATGGGAATAATATTCATGTTTTCATCGCAGCCTGCATCTCAGTCAAATGATTTGAGTACGGGTTTTACAAAGTTTGTTTTTGAAATGCTTGGAAAAGTGTTGCCTTTCAATGTAGAAATAAGTACGATAAATGATTTTGCTGTGCGGTTCAATCACATTGCGAGAAAGTCTGCACATTTTTGTATTTACCTTATTTTAGGGTTGTTGGTCTCAGGTGCACTTACTAAAAATAAATATAAAGGTAAATTAATGCTAGTTTCACTAATTATATGTGCGCTGTATGCTGCGGGAGATGAGTTTCACCAGAGTTTTGTACCAGGTAGAGGATGTCAGCTTAAGGATGTATTTATTGACAGTGCTGGAGCTTATACAGGTATCTTATTCAATAAGGTGCTGCGAAGTGTGATAAAGAGCACATGATAAGATACTGAATGTTACAACATTATTGTATAGATGGCGTAAAAAAAGGACAGTGTTGATTTTAGCGCTGTCCTTCTTATTTGAATTTATTTAGCGGTATCCTTGTGAATATCCGGGGTTTTCCTTATGTTCTCGTATTGAGTTATAAGCATTCCCAAAAGCATTAGAGCGCAGCCCATGTATCCTCTTGCGGGAAGTACTTCATTAAGCAGCAAAGCGCCTCCGATTGCAGCAAACACTGCTTCCATACTTAGTGCTATGGCTGCGTGTGACGGTTTTGCCGACTTTTGTCCTATGGCCTGAAGAGTATATGCAACTCCGGCGGACATTACACCTCCGTATAAAATAGGTATCAATGCATCAGATAAACCTAAAAGACTTACGTCTTCATATAAGAAAGCAACTATAAAGCTTAATACAGAACATGTTGCAAATTGAAAGCTTGAAAGCTTAATTACATCAACTTTTTTTGCAAACCTATCTATCAGCTGTATATGTGCTGCCCAGAAGAACGCACCAATAATTTCCAATAAATCTCCGAACTCTATTTCAAAGCTCTCGTTTATACTTAGAAGATAAAGTCCTACGACGGCTGTAAAAGCGCCTATCCAAGTTGTATAATGAGTTTTTTGTTTTAGAAATATTCCATAGATAGGAACAATTACTATGTAAAGACTTGTTATAAATCCTGCTTTTCCCACAGTTGTGTAAATTAGTCCCACTTGCTGAAGTGAAGCACCCATAAACAAAACACTTCCTGCAATCATGCCGGCAATTATTGTCAATTTTAAATCCGATTCTTTAGGTATTGATTTATTGTCGGATTTATCGCTATCTTTTGATTTTTTTCCAAAAAAATAAATCACTGGCAGTAGCGATAAACTTCCCAAGGCAAACCTGGCTCCATTAAATGTAAATGCTCCAACATGCTGCATTCCAACTCTTTGGGCAACAAATGCAAATCCCCATATTGCGGCTGTCAGCAGCAATATAAGCACTGATCTTACTTCTCGAGTTTTCATTAAAATTCTCCCTGCTAATATATTTCTGTGAGATACTTATGTCTTCACATGCTATATATTATCATAAATGCAGAAATTTTCAAAGAGAATTTAATGGTATAATAAAACCTGCCATACCAGCTATGTTTTTTGCATCATGCAGGTATGACAGCGAATTATTGGGGATTCTATTTTATTTCTGATATCTTGCAAGGTTATATAGTTTTTTTATTGCCGATTTTTTTCTGCCTGAACAAGTGCTGAGCGGCATTTCGAGTCTTTCAGATACTTCCCGTATAGTAAGCTGCTCATAGTAATACAAACGAAGAATTTCTCTATCTATTGCTGAAAGGGTTTTTATATTCTCATACAGTTCGTTCGAATTCTCTTTTTCCAATAAATTGTCTAAACAGGATGGAAATTCACCGCAAATCAAATCATCTGAATAACTTTTATTATTATCTTTTCTTGTTTTTCGAAAATAGTTTTTATAAAAATAATATATTTTTATTTTTACATACTGAAGAAAGTGAACATTTCTTTTTTGGTTATAGGCTTTTAGAGATTCTAAGATTAATACATAACCTTCCTGTTCAAGATCTTCTGCTATGGGGTCCATAGGATCCCAATACATATAAATGTTTTTAAAAATAAGCGGTTTTAACCTGTCTAATAAAATTTCGTGATAATTCTTGTCCCCATTTAAACTCATTTGAATAATATAATTAATGTCAGAGCCCATGACTACCCCTCTTTCTTTAAGGCTAATATGATTATATATATAGATTTGTTAGCTGTAAAAAGCGGAACTTGGTTGAAATGACTGGGCTGTTTGGCATAAAACATGAAAAAGCATAACATTAGAATTTCAATGCAAACTTTAATTAAAGGATTTGTGTAATATGAAAAATAAGTTGGAATTTAACCAAATCGACGCTATGCTGCCAGTTTATGTAAAAGATAAAGGGAATTGTACTGAAGTCATAACGACAGAGGCTTCTTATATAAAAAGTACAACAGTTGAAACATGCATAAAGCAATTAGCGGATTATTATAATATAAGCCTGTATCATAACAGGATAAATTACGGTAGAGAGCTTGGCATTTCTAATAAGGTGCCGGTTGTTGTAAATGAAAATTCAGTATATATATATGTTAATGTGAGAGAACCTATGTTTAAGCATGATGCGGCGTACGGATATGTAGACTTAAATGCTGTTGATCAGGTTGAGCAGGAAAACGGACTTGCTGTAATACTAATGAATTCAGGCAAAACTATAAAAACGAGGCAAAGCATAAAGTCGCTAAAAAGGAGCATGTTGAACGGCAGATTGGCGAGAGACATATATAAGGAAAAGCATAAGAAAAATAATTAGCAGAGGAGGGCGAAGTCCCTCCTTGTATTTATTTTAGGCAGGCATTTATTCATAATTACAAATGAAATACATATAATTAATAATAAAAATCGAATGTCTCAATTTCGGGGGGAATGCAAATGGATGAGAAAGCCGTACAAAGCTTAACGCTTGAAAACAAGGAAATATTAAGCGTAACTGGAGTAGAAAATGTAGACAACTTTAACGATGAAGTGGTTGTACTTATTACTAACAAAGGAAAGTTGACCATAAAGGGTGAAAAGCTCAATATAAATAAATTGAACGTTGATGAAGGCAAGCTTATTGTAAAAGGAGTTATAAATTCCCTAGTATATTCCGAATATGAAGGTCAAAGAGAAAAAGTAAGCTTGGTTAAAAAATTATTTAAGTAGGATTATATGGATTACTTACCTTACTCTCAAGAATATATGCTTGCAGTTTCTGTAATGGGGGGAATGCTTCTCGGATTCATTTGGGACATATACAGACTCGTAAGGCATTATACTAAACTAAGTGCGTTTGCTACTGCTATAGGAGATATTTTATATTGGCTGATAAGTATATATATTGGAATACAGCTTATTTTTGATATAAGCTTCGGCAATGTCAGGTTTTTTATTCTTATTGGATTTATTTCAGGCGCTCTATTATATTTTTACGGAATCAGTCGATATATTTTAAAAGCAGCTATTTTTATTGTGGATGCAATTTTAAAATTTATAAAGAAGATAATAAGCTTGTTGATTGACCCCATTAAATATGTTGCAAATATGTTGATTAACAAATTTAAAATATTGTTGTACCCTATAAAACTTAAATACGAAAAAACAAGAAATACAGCAAAAAAACGATATAAATTCTTTAAGTTCAGGGTAAAAAAACTTTCAAAAAACAAAAAAATGATATATAATAAAAAAAGGCATCTACGCAAGATGAAAAAGAGAAAAAGGGGGAAAAGAACAATTGAACGAAGATCAAAAAATTATAGAACTAAAGAAAAAAATCAATAATGAAGACTTCCGTATGCAAGAAAAAGAAATAAAAAATCAGCATAGGATGCAAAAGCTAATAAAATCTGCCCCCAAAAAGAAAAAAAGAAAATTTAATATATTAAATTTTGCTTTTATGGTATTCATATTTTATTTTGGATATACTGCATTTAATCAGTACCAGATGATAAACGAACTAAACAAGGAAATAGATGAAAAAAATCATAGCAAAGCTAAAGTCGAAAAGGAAGTTCAGGATCTTAAAAAAGATGTTGAAAAAATTAATGATGAGGAAGCATTGCTGGAGCTTGTTGAAAAAATAGCCAGAGAACAGTACAAAATGGTTAAACCGAATGAGACTATATATATAGATAAGAATAAAAATGACAATAAATTAATTCAAGGAATAGGGCTTGAAGAAGAATTGGAAAACTGAATAGATATCGCATAGTTTGACAGCATTTTACATTCTGTTTCTGCTACCATTATAAAGTGAAGGGGTGGAAATCATGATTGGTCAAACAAACGATAAAAGATACATTACAGGTATTATTGGAGAGTTTCTAAAAAATGAAATTAAGCACATCAAAGAAAACTGGATTGTTTTTATGATGTGTTTTTTTATTGCAAGGCAAAATATCATTGATGAAATATTTCCATTTGCAGTAGTGGTATTGAGTTCGTATTGCTATGCGCAGGGAAGCTCTGTATCTATGCTGCTTACTGCAATATTTGCCGTACTTTTTGCACAGTCAAGCTTTGTGTATGTTATTATTTTGATTGCCGTCTATGCATACTTTTTAAATTTTAAGGATGAAAGGCATTCCATTCTTATTGCAGCAGGATATTCTTCAATTGTGCTGCTTGTTTCAAAGACAACAATATTATTAGCAGATGGATTCAGTGTAAATGGACTGATGTTAAATACTTTTGAAACGATTTTTGTTTTTAGTGCAATAATTATTACCAATGAAATCATAAAAGTAATAAAAAATATAAAATACGGCTTTAAAAAAGAAAATGTTCATAGGATAAAAAATAAAAAAGCAAAAAAAATAAAGAAATCTGAAGAAAAATCATATGACAAGGTTATTAAATTTGCAAATAAAGAAAGTGAAAGGAATGTGGATGCAAAAGAAGAAGCGGCTTCAACAGCTTCTGCGGAAAATAACACTGAGTATCAAAGAGAAGCCGGAACTATAAAAAACATTGCTGAATTTAGAAAACCCAGAAATGTGAGTATATTTACGGATAAGGCAAAAACGAAAATAAAAGAACAGCTGTTATGGCAGAATATAAATGTTAAATTTTTTGAAGTCGTTTCCTCTAATAAAAACACAATTTCTTTAAGCGTTACTGTAAAGACAGAAAAATCATGTGAGGAGGCTGAAAGCGCAATCGAGCTTATAGTAAGAAATGTTTGCGGTGTAAAGCTTAAATGTACTGAAAGAGTAGTCGCATCTAAAGATTACTATGTCTTGAAGTTTAAAAATATAAAAAGAATAAAAATAAGGACATACAGCGCTTCTGCAGTTAAAGAGGGAAGTGAAGTGTCTGGAGATAATTTTGCCTATGCAGGAAGGGCTGATAGATATTATACTGTGTTGTGTGACGGGATCGGTTCAGGAGAAGAGGCATATAACGAAAGCAATGGAGCGGTTGACTTGCTTTCGAAATTTCTATACACTGATTTTTCAGAAGCACAGATATTGAGAACACTTAATTCTATCTTAATGATAAAGCTCGGAGAAGAAAGATTTGTAACGTTTGATTTTAATATAATTGATTATAGTTCCAGAGAAATACGAATATATAAAGCAGGAGCCGCGCCTTCTTACCTTATAAGTGGAAAAACCGTGGATAAAATATCCGGTAAAAGTCTTCCGCTGGGTATACTGGATAACTTTGAATACAGTTCATTTAAAAAAAAGGTGGAAATTGGAGACCTTATTATTATGGTATCGGATGGTATAATAGATTCAATAGGTATGGATACAAAAAAATCTCTGGATAAATATATTGAATACTTAGTTAATAAGGATCCTCAAACAATCGCTAATTCTATATTAAGCTATGCTTTAAGAGGGCAGGACAAAATTATCGATGACATGACGGTGCTGGTTACAAAAATAGGTTAAAAACAAAACTCTTCTGTCTGTTTGTCTATTGCTAATGTGTTTTCATTGCAAGAAGAAGCTAACTTGTAAATAGCATTTCTCATTTTATTCAGCATGTATAAATTTTGAAATTTAATAGGATTGAGATGAGCTGAAATTGATAATTTTATTATTGAGTTCAGCTCATTATTTTAATTATTCAATTTATATGTTAATTATATATATTAGAGGCATATGCCGGTATACGCAATGGAAGATTTTTTTGTATATTTTACGAAAAAATTAAAAAATATTTTTAAATTGATAAAACCGTGGTATAATCTATAACATGTAATAAAATGAGGGAAGATATGTATAATTTAGTAAAGCAGAATGTATTGCAAAAAAAATTGATATTTAAAGGAGAAACCATCCTTGTAGCGCTATCCGGAGGACCGGATTCCGTATTCCTGTTTCACAATTTGAGAAAACTAAAGGAAATTTTAGGCTTTAATTTGTATGCTTCTCATATAAATCATATGTACAGAGGCGAAGATGCGATGCATGACGAAGAATTCGCAAGAAATCTGTGCAGAAAATATGGTATAAGACTTTTTGTCAAGAGAAAGCATGCCGGCGAATATGCTCGAGAGCTTAAAGTCACTGAAGAAGAAGCAGGACGAATACTAAGATATGGTTTTTTTAATGAAAATCTTGATGAACTTGGCGGCGGGAAAATCGCAGTTGCGCACAATTTAAACGATCAGGCGGAAACTGTGCTTCAAAGGCTCATAAGGGGTACAGGAGTTGACGGATTAAGTGCGATGAGCTTTGAAAATAATAATATAATAAGGCCAATTCTAAATGTTCCGAAGTCAGAGATTTTAAAATACCTGCATGATAACAGTTATGAATATTGCATAGATAAAACAAACCTTCATGATATATACGGAAGAAATAAAATAAGATTAAATCTGATTCCTTATTTAGAAGAAAGTTTCAATCCGAATATCCAGAATGCGTTGTACAGAATGTCTGAAGCAATGCAAAGGGACAAAAAAATAATTGAAAAATATACAGAACTTAAATTTCAGGAACTTCTGGTGGAGAAAGATGCTAAAAGAGTTGTGTTAAATCTTCCTAAGCTAAAGTCTCTGGAACCAGGTGAATCTGGAAGGATAGTAAAGAGGGCAATAGAGGAGCTTAAGGGAAATACAATAAATATTGAAATGAAGCATATTAATTATATGCTTGGATTTATGCAAGCTGCTGATACCGGAAAAAAAATTAATTTGACGGAGGGCTTTACAACAGAAATCAGTTATGATAATTTTATAATCAATAAAAATGTTGAAAACATTCCGAATTTTGAATATAATATTATACTAAACGATTCTTTGTATATTCCTGAGGTTGGAAAGACACTTACTGTAAAGATTTTGAATATTACGGAATTTGACAGAAAAAATAGGAACAGCATAAGCTTGGACTATGGTTTACTAAAAGGGAACCCGATTGTCAGGAACAGACGTCCCGGTGATTCGATGATTCCTTGCGGCATGTCAGGAAAAAAGAAAATAAAGGATGTTTTTATTGATTTGAAAATACCTGCCGCTGAACGAGATAAAAAACTCATTATTGAAGCAGGCGGTGATATATTGTGGTTGGAAGGCTTCAGAATCAATAACAGCTACAAGGTGTCGGATTCAACAAAAAAAATACTAAACATTACAATGGAGGAACAGCACTGATGAACGGAGATATCAAAGAAATATTGATTACGGAGGATGTATTGCAGTCCAAGGTAAAGGAGCTTGGAGCAAAAATTACTGATGATTACAAGGATAAAGACTTGCTTTTAGTTTGTGTTCTTAAAGGTGCGGTAATATTTGTAAGCGATTTAATGAGAAATATAAATTTACCATTAGGTATTGATTTTATGGCCATTTCAAGTTACGGATCAAATACTCAGTCATCTGGAGTCGTACGTATCCTTAAGGATTTGAATACATCAATCGAGGGTAGACATGTACTTATAGTCGAAGACATAATAGATTCGGGATTGACGCTGTCTTATCTGGTTGACAATTTAAAATCAAGAAGGCCTGCGTCGGTAGAAATATGCACAATACTCGATAAACCCGACAGAAGGGAAGCCAATCTTGAAATCAAATATACAGGATTTCGGGTTCCTGATGAATTCGTAGTTGGGTACGGTCTGGACTATGATGAAAAATATAGGAATCTGCCGTATATAGCAATTTTGAAAGAAGAAATTTACCAATAAATAATTGTAAAGTATTTCAATATATGCTACAATTTTATCATTACAGTGGTCTTTTTAGACAAAGAGGAGGCTTTAATTGAAAGGATTTATGAGAAGCATCGCAATGTATGTTCTTATATTTGTCGTAATTATCATGCTGGTTCAAAGCATGGTTGAACCTGCGAAGGATGAACAAAGTATAAGTTACAGCGAGCTTATAGTTCAATTACAAAATAATAACATAAAATCACTATCCTTTACTGAAAGTGAGGTAAAGGGTGTTTACAAAGACGATACGAAATTTACTTCATATGTACCAACTGTCTTTTTATTTAATTCAAGTTTTTATGACAAATATGTTGCCGACAAAATTGAATCAGGGGAAATAGAAATAGTGGGCGAACCTGTACCTGCCACTCCTATATGGGTAAGCGCACTGCCTACAATCGGAATGCTTGTCCTTTTGGCAGTTTTGTGGTATGTATTCATGAAACAGTCTCAGGGGGGAGGAACAGGAAAAGCAATGTCCTTTGGCAAGAGCAGGGCAAAAATGGTTAAAGATGATGACCCGAGCAAAAAAATTACTTTTGCGGATGTAGCTGGACTTGATGAAGAAAAAGAGGAGTTAAGCGAAATTGTTGATTTCCTTAAAAATCCAGCAAAGTTTGCAAGGCTGGGAGCCAGAATACCAAAGGGAGTCTTGCTGGTTGGCCCTCCGGGAACAGGAAAAACGTATCTGTCAAAATCCGTGTCTGGAGAGGCAGGGGTTCCGTTTTTCAGCATAAGTGGTTCCGACTTTGTTGAAATGTTTGTGGGGGTTGGTGCTTCACGTGTAAGAGATTTATTTGACCAGGCAAAGAAAAACGCACCATGTATTATTTTTATAGATGAAATTGATGCTGTCGGAAGACGGAGAGGAGCCGGCCTCGGCGGAGGAAACGATGAAAGAGAGCAGACATTGAACCAACTTCTGGTTGAGATGGACGGGTTTTCAGGAAACGAAGGTATTATAATAATTTCAGCTACAAATAGACCTGACATATTAGATCCAGCGTTGATGAGACCGGGACGCTTTGACAGACAGGTTCATGTAGGACTTCCGGACGTAAAGGCGAGAGAGGCAATATTAAAAATTCATATAAGAAAAAAACCTCTTGCAGATGATGTAGATCTGGAAATTGTAGCAAAAAGGACTCCAGGATTTACTCCTGCAGATTTGGAAAACGCAATGAATGAAGCTGCTCTTTTGACTGCAAGACAGAACAAGACATTAATAACTATGGACATAATTGAGGAAGCGATAACTAAGGTTATTGCAGGGCCTGAAAAGCGCAGTAAGGTTATCAGCGAAAATGAAAAAAAGCTTACTGCATATCATGAAGCCGGGCATGCAGTTGTTGCAAGGTTATCTTCAAATAAGGATCCTGTGCACATGATTACAATAATACCAAGAGGCGGTGCCGGAGGATTTACGATGTATCTGCCTGAAGAAGACAGGTCATACAGATCAAAGACAGAAATGGAAGAAAGTATTGTAAGACTTTTGGGAGGCAGAGTTGCTGAAAAACTTGCTCTTGATGATATTTCAACTGGAGCATCTAATGATATTGAAAGAGCAACAAAAATTGCGAGAGCTATGGTTACAACATACGGAATGAGCGATGAGCTGGGCCCGATGACTTATGGAACAAACGAAGAAGAGGTATTTTTAGGAAGAGATTTTAACAAGATAAGAAACTACTCAGAAGAGGTTGCTGCCAGAATAGACAATGAAATGCGAAGGATTATTGATAGCGCATATCATAAAACAGAAACACTTTTAAGTGAAAACATGGAAAAATTGGACCGTGTAGCTCAGGCCCTTTTAGAAAAAGAAACAATTTCAGGCAAGGAATTTGAAATGCTGTTTGAGGAAGTTTAAACTAATAGTGATGAGATTCTTCACATAACAAATGAAATGATTACTTTCGTTGGTGGAGGATCTCTTTTTTTATTCTAATGAATCTCGTAATATTTCCAATGAAATGCATGACAGAAAATAATTAATATCTTTATTTTGATTTTTTTTGAAAATAACAATATGAAATGCAAATGATTGAAAAATCAATGCTTTATTTCTTTTTAATATTGTCACCATATAAATTTTGCAACTTTTGCTGCAAGTTTGAAAAATATACAGTCTTTTTGGGTAAACGTCTTGCAAAATTAAGGTTTTTGGATTATATTTAATGATTGTAAATACTTGTTAATCAAAATGGAGGATTTTATGTTTGAAAAAGAAAAACTCGACCAATTAAGATCGGCTCGCCAGAATTGGGAAGATAAAGTGTTAAGCAAGTCTTTAAGTAAAGCGCCTGAAAATAAAACAGAATTTAAATCAGGTTCCGGTGTGAATGTGGAAAGGCTGTATACTCCGGAGGATGTTGCAGATATTGATTATGAGACAGAAATAGGATATCCGGGACAGTATCCTTTTACAAGAGGGTATCAGCCGACAATGTACAGGGGCAAGACATGGACAATGAGAATGTATGCTGGCTTTGCAACGGCGGAAGAATCTAATGAAAGGTATAAATATCTTGTAGGGCAGGGGTCTACAGGGTTATCTGTTGCTTTTGACCTTCCTACGCAGATAGGGTATGATTCAGACCATTCTCTAGCACAGGGTGAAGTCGGTAAGGTCGGCGTAGCCATAGATTCTCTAAAGGATATGGAAATTCTTTTTGACGGCATCCCTTTGGATAAGGTTAGCACATCAATGACAATAAATGCTCCGGCTTCTGTATTGCTTGCAATGTATATAGCTGTTGCAGAAAAACAGGGTGTATCATCAGATAAATTAAGAGGAACAATACAAAATGACATATTGAAGGAATACATAGCAAGAGGAACATACATTTTTCCTACAGAACCGTCAATGCGTCTTATAACAAATATATTTGAGTATTGCTCAAAAGAGGTTCCAAAATGGAATACAATCAGTATTTCAGGATACCACATCAGAGAAGCTGGATCTACGGCAGCTCAGGAAGTTGGATTTACTCTGGCTGATGGTATTGCGTATGTTGATGCGGCAATTAAAGCCGGGCTGGATGTTGACACATTTGCACCGAGACTTTCATTCTTCTTTAATGCACATAATGATTTGCTTGAAGAAGTTTCAAAGTTTAGAGCTGCAAGGAGACTCTGGGCTAAAATAATGAAGGAAAGATTTAAAGCAAAAAATGAAAAATCAATGATGCTTAAATTCCATACTCAGACTGCAGGATGCACATTGACTGCACAGCAGCCGGATAATAACATTATAAGAGTTGCAATGCAGGCATTAGCTGCAGTGCTGGGAGGAACTCAATCTTTGCATACAAATTCAAGAGACGAAGCTTTGGCTCTGCCTACTACGGATTCTGTTACAATAGCATTAAGGACTCAGCAAATTTTGGCTAACGAAACTGGGGTTACAAATACAGTAGATCCATTGGCAGGTTCGTACTACATTGAAGCTAAAACAAAAGAAATTGAAGAAAAAGCCATGGAATACATCAGCAAGATAGATGAATTGGGTGGAGCTCCTAGAGCTATTGATATAGGATATATTCAAAAAGAAATTTCTGATTCTGCGTACAAGTATCAGATGGAAATCGAATCGCTTGACAGAATAGTTGTAGGAGTTAACAAGTACCAAGTTAATGAAGAACCTCCAAAAGGATTGTTGCGGGTTGATCCTATAGTTGGTGAAATGCAGAAGAAGAAAATTGAAGATGTAAAAACTGCAAGGAATAATGAAGTAGTTAAAGAGAAGCTTGATTTGTTAAAAAAGGCCTGCCAGGGAACAGAAAATGTGATGCCGTTTATTTTAGATGCAGTTAGAGAATATGCTACACTGGGAGAAATATGCGGAGTTATGAGAGAAGTTTTTGGCGAATATGAACAAGCAGTATTGCTTTAAATTAGGAGGAATATTATGAGACCAATTAGAGTTTTAGTTGCAAAGCCTGGGCTTGACGGGCATGACAGAGGTGCTAAGGTTATAGCAAGAGCATTGAGAGACGCAGGCATGGAAGTTATATATACCGGATTAAGGCAAACTCCTGAGCAAATAGTTGCCGCGGCAATTCAAGAGGATGTAGATGTTGTGGGAATGAGCATATTGTCCGGAGCACACAATTATCTGTTCCCAAGGGTTGTTGAGCTACTTAAAGAGCAAGGTGTTGACGATGTATTGATAGTAGGCGGAGGTGTTATTCCGGACGAAGACATTCCCGGACTTAAGAAGGCTGGTGTTTCTGAAATATTTACACCTGGAACCACTACATCAAATATGATAGAATTTATTAAATCAAATTTAAAAAGAGAGTTATAGAAAATATTTTGCATCATAGTTGCAGTAAAGTAAAAGAGGTGATTTAGTGGAATTAATTCAGCGGATGCTTGCAGGGGACAAAAGAGCGTGTGCAAGGTTGATAACAACAGTGGAAAGTAACCCTGAAGAGGCTGAAAAAATATTGAGAGAAATTCATCCTTACACTGGCAGGGCAAATATTTTAGGTATTACAGGTCCGCCTGGTGCTGGAAAAAGTACGCTCACCGATAAAATAGTAAAAAAATTCGTAGATGAAGGTAAAAAGGTTGGGATTATAGCAGTTGATCCAACCAGTCCGTATTCCGGCGGGTCAATCCTTGGAGACAGGATACGAATGCAGGATTTGGCTCTGCATCCCAATGTATTTATAAGGAGTATGGGTACAAGAGGATATCTCGGAGGACTTTCAAAGCATACTAAAAATGCATTAAAAATTTTGGATGCTGCTGGTTATGATTACATAATAATTGAGACAGTAGGAGTGGGGCAGTCTGAAGTGGACATTGTCAAGACTGCAGATTCTATACTGATGGTTATGGTGCCGGGGCTTGGAGATGACATACAGTCCATTAAAGCTGGTATTATGGAGATAGGTGATATATTTGTCATAAACAAAAGTGACTTGTTTGGTGCGGACAGGACTGCAACAGAAGTAAACATGATGCTTGATTTAAGTTCAAATATGGATAGAAGGCCTCCGGTTGTAAAAGTTACCGCATCGAAAAATGAAGGCATTGATATTTTGAAATCTGAAATAATAAACCATTTAGTGTACTTAAATGAGAGTGGTAAACTAAATGAGAGAAGAAAGAATAATATGAGGACGGAGATAGTTGAGCTTATTGAAGCAGAACTGAGAAAGATTGTAATTTCCAGCGCAGCAAGTGAAAATAAGCTTGAATCTGAAGTCGGTAAAATCATAACTAAAGAAAAAAATATTTATGAAGTAAGAGATGAGTTTCTAAAAGCAATAAGAGAAGAATAACGTAATTTCACCTATGATAAATGCGGTAACGGTGAATTAAAAATATAACTATTTTGAGTGGGAGGCGACACATGGTTAATAAAATAGATCATATAGGAATAGCAGTAAAAAGTATAGAAGAAGCATTGAAATTCTATGAAGGTGTTCTTGGATTGAAATCAACAGGAACTGAAGTGGTTGCTGAGCAAAAGGTTAGGGTAGCTTTTTTGCCCACAGGGGATTCTGAAGTTGAGTTGCTGGAAGCTACATCAGAAGACAGCCCTGTTGCAAAATTCATAGAGAAAAACGGCGAAGGAATTCAACATATGGCTTACAGAGTCGATAACGTAGAAGCTGCAATATCTGAGATGAAGGCAAAGGGAGTTAGAATGATAGATGAAACGCCTAGATATGGTGCAGGCGGAGCCAAGATTGCTTTCTGCCACCCGAAAAGCACGGGAGGAGTTCTCGTAGAGCTTTGCCAAAGAGGTTAATTTAGAAACGGCCGCCTTACATTAAGTACAGGCGGCCGTTGTTATTTTTGCGTAATTATTAGCATATATTTCTTAAAGACCGGACATCCGGATATTACAAAAGGTTATAAATTCCCAATGTTTTTAAATGATCAAGCTTTGATGACATTATCTCATCTAAATCCAGATTGAGTGCGGAGCACATTGATGCAAGATAAAACAGCAGCTCGCCCATTTCTTCTTCAATTTTTTCTTTGCATTTCGGACAAAGCTTGCCTTCTACATGATTATCTACATCAGTCTGATTTTCTTCAAGTGTTTTGTTGTGAGAAAATAATTGCTTAGTCGCATGTATTTCGATGCATCCGCAATGAGTTGCAGATTTGAAAACTGCTCTGTTGAGTACGGATGTTTGTACATCAAGCTTTGTTACAATATCTAAAACGCTTTTATTCAAAAGCTGCAAATCGCTGGTTATATTTTGAAATTCACTGCAATTACATGACATGTGTTTCCAACTCCTTTCTGAAACAAGGTTATTAAAATACTTTTGGTAAGATTTTTTATATAATTTTTACCGCCAGCAGTTTCTTGTTATAATAAAATTATACTTAAAGACAAGCTCAAATGTCAAACACTTTATTAATACATTTTGTAAACAAACTCTTTACTATTTAGCATAATTTTGGAACGAAAGAATAAAATATAAAGAAGTACATATATAGGGGGATTTTTATGAAAAGAATTGTAACCATAGTTGCGATTGTTGTATTTATAGCCGCACTTCTGTTTTTCTTCAGATATTTTAAGGGAAAAGGAGCTGAAAATGTTTCGTTTGATACAGTAGATCCTGAAAATATGCCTAGACAGATTGCAGAGGTATTGCCGAACTACAGGATGAAAGAAAAAGCTTTAGTTGCAAAAATTAATGATGAGATTTACGTTGTAGTAACAAGAGGGGAAAAGAATACAGCAGGATATGAGGTGGAAATTGACAAGCTGACGCTGGATGATGAAGACGGTGAAAAAGTATTGACTGTTTTTGCTAAATATACTGATCCTAAGCCCGGAGATGTAACAGCTCAGATCCTAACATATCCTTTTGCCGTAGTAAAGACTGACATGACAGAACTGCCTCAGAAAGTTGTTTTAGAGAAGGAATATAAAAATTAAGAAATGATTAATTAAATTACGGTGAGTAGTATAGCATTAGTACTAATACCTTTTAAGCATAAAAAAGAAAAATGAAAATAAAAATTCATTTTTCTTTTTTTGTTTAATATGTTGCTTTTGCTGTTTTGAATGCTTTACAATATTTTAAGATATAGGCAAAAATAAACATTTATTTTTATTATAAAATAAAGTAAAATAAGATAATAATGGTTGTAATTTTGTCAAAATGTGTTATATAATAGTAATCGGTAAGAGGTGAGGCAGTGATAATATTTAATAACGTATCTAAAATTTATAAAAAAGAATTTACAGCAGTTAAGAATATTAACTTAAAGATAAATGACGGCGAATTTTTATTTATAGTCGGTAAAAGCGGAGCTGGCAAAAGCACTTTGATTAAGCTTTTATTGAGAGAGATTACTCCCAGCGAAGGAATAATTACATATAATGATCAGGACATTACAAAGATTAGGAAAAGAAATGTAGCCCAATACAGAAGAAATATCGGCTTTGTTTTCCAAGATTACAGGCTTCTGCCTAAGATGACGGTCTACGAAAACGTGGCATTTGCAATGGAAATGATTTGTTGCTCTTCTAAAACAATCAGAAGGGAAGTGCCTCTTGTTCTCAGCATGGTGGGACTTAGCGACAAGGCAAAATATTATCCTGATGAGTTGTCAGGCGGTGAGCAGCAGAGAGTTGCGATTGCGCGCGCGGTAATAAATAAGCCGGAAACCATAATAGCGGACGAGCCTACTGGAAACCTGGACCCTGAAACGTCAAAAGAGATTATGAAAATCCTAAAGGAGATAAACAAAAGAGGAACTACAGTAATAATGGCTACGCATGATATGAACATAGTTCAAAATTATCAGAAAAGAATTGTTGAGCTGAAGCGCGGTGTTGTTATCAGAGATATGAAAGCAGGGGGAAATGACAATGAACCTAAAAAAGCTTAACTATATTTTTAGACAAGCCTTCAAAAGTATGTGGAGAAATCGAATGATGGGGCTTGCATCAATTGGTTCTGTAACCGCTGTGTTAATGATATTAGGATTTGTATTAATAATAGTGCTCAATGTAAATAATGTTGCAATGGTTACAAAAGAAAGTTTTGATGAAATAGCAGTTTATTTGCTGGACGATGTGGAAGAAGAGCAAATAGATGAGATGGGTAAATCGTTCCGGGAAATAAACGGTGTTATTGGCGTCGCTTTCCAGACGAAGGAATATGCTCTTGAACAGTTGAAAGAAGACTGGGGTGAAAATGCTTTTTTGTTGGAAGGGCTTAGAAAAAATCCTCTTCCAAACACATATGTAGTTCAGCTTGATGATGTAAGTAAGTCAGAAAGTGTTATTAAGAAGATACAAACCTTTGAAGGTGTCGAAGATGTTATGTATTATAAGGATGCGGTAAACAGTCTTATAAAAATTGCTGATTTTATTAAGAGAACCGGCGCCGGCATCATAATAATATTGTTGTTTATAAGCGTGTTTATTATTTCTAATACAATTAAAATAACTGTATTGAACAGACAGAAGGAAATAGAGTTGATGCAGTATATAGGAGCGACGAACGGATATGTACGAGGTCCCTTTATGATTGAAGGAATTATGCTTGGGCTGATAGGGGCATTTGTTTCAATAATATTGATTTTTGTGGGATATAACTACATTGTAAATTATTTGGCAGGTCGTTACGTTGCCTTGTTGTCCGGAATGTCCGGATACTTGGTAGGAGTCGAAATGATACTAAACGACTTGATTATAATATTTTTAACTATAGGGATAGGCATAGGAATTCTTGGCAGCTTGATTTCCTTGAAAAAATTCTTAAGTGTGTAGGAGTGGTGTATGTTTAAAAAAAGTGTTATTTATACTCTGATTGCAATAACTGTCTTAAGTATTTTCCCTGTGACTGCCGGGGGGAGTATAGCTGATTTGCAATACAAACAAAAGCAGGTGGAAAATCAAATTAAGGAATTGCGCAATCAGGCTGATGAACTTAAAAATGAGAAACGCAGTATAGAATCGGAAATCAAAATACTTGACAATGAGCTGAGGGCTTTAACTTTAGAAACTGAACAATATGAAATGCAAAAGCAGGAAATCAGCATGAAAATAGCTGAATCTGAGCAAAAAATCCTTGAACTTACAGATGAAATTGACAAAAATAATAAAACTCTGGAAGATCGTTTGAGAGTTATGTATAAAAACGGTACAGCCGGATATATGGAAGTCATTTTGAATTCTGAGAATCTAATCGACGCCTTAACCAGAATAGATATGATTCAGCTGATAGTTGAAAGCGACGTTGATCTGCTAAAAAGCATAGGCGAGCAAAAGGTTCAGGTGGAACAAATAAAAGAGGATCAAGAAATAAAAAGGATGGAATTGACTGCTGTAATCAATAATTTAAATGTAAAGCAGAATGAAGTTGTGATTGCTTCCAGGTCCAAGGAAAATTATATGACCAGTTTACAAGGCAATATAGAAGAAATTCAAAGACAGGAAGCAGCAATGGAAGAGCAGTCAAAACAAATTGAAAGAGATATACTGGCTGCGCAGCGTGCGGTTGAATACGCAGGCGGAGAACTGGCTTGGCCTGTTCCCGGGCACACAAGAATTACTTCCGAGTTCGGAGGAAGGCCTCATCCCATCACAGGAGTTTGGTCAACCCACGGAGGCACCGATATTGCTGCGCCTTACGGGACTCCAATTGTTTCAGCCAACGATGGTGTTGTAATTTATGCCGGGTATCATTATTCATACGGAAACTACATCATAGTTGACCACGGCGGAGGAATTGCTACGTTGTACGGGCACTGCTCAAAATTGTTGGCGAGTAAGGGACAAGCGGTATCCAGAGGAGAAAGTATTGCGCTTATAGGTTCTACTGGAGAATCTACAGGCAATCACTTACACTATGAAGTCAGAGTGAATGGCGTCAGAAAAAATCCGATGTCCTACTACGAATAAAATTAAGGACAGTTTTTTGAGGTGTATGGCCTCAAAAAACTGTCCTTTTAGATTTTTGGAATTTCATATCAGCACCTTTTTCTTACATTCACGCATTATCTCATCAAGCTGATCTGAATTCATGGTTTCGTTTTTGATTAAGTATTCGGCTATTCTTTTTACGGTTTCTTCGTTTTCTCTTATAATGGATATAGCTCGTTCATATGCTTCCTTAGCCATATCGGATGCTTCGTTTTTTATATTGTCAAGATAATATTTGAACAGTTTTTCATCAATACATGTGTTTTGTGTATTTTTTCCCATACCGTAGCTGCATATTATTTCATATATAATGTTTGTGGATTCTTTCAAATCATTTGAGGCTCCTGTGGACACTTCTCCAATAAATACTTCTTCAGAAGCCCTACCTGCCAGAAGTACAGTAACTTTGTTGCAAAGCTCCTTTTTTGTATAAAGATATTTATCTTCTGTAGGAAATTTCAGTACATATCCTAATGCTTTGTCTCTAGGTATAATGGATATTTTCTGAACTTTATCAATATTAAGTATTTTAGCAACTGCTGCATGACCTGCTTCATGATATGCTACAATTCTTTTTTCCTTGTCAGAAACTGTTGAATGTTTTATTTCCAGACCGGCTGCTATTTTTTCTATGGCAAATTCAAAATTATCTAAATTTATTTTTTTGGATTTTTCCTTTATTGCCCTCAAAGCTGCTTCATTGGCAATGTTAGCAAGCTGAGCACCAGAAAAGCCATGCGTCTTTGTTGCTATATCCTTCAGCTGGACCTTTTTATCCAATGGCTTATTTTTTGTATGAACTTCTAATATCTTTAATCTTGAATGATAGTTTGGGTTCCCTACATAAATTTTTCTGTCAAATCTTCCGGGCCTTAAGAGAGCTTCATCAAGAAGGTCAATTCTATTAGTGGCAGCTATTACTATTACATTGCTCGTATTGTTAAATCCGTCCAGTTCAATTAACAGCTGGTTAAGAGTCTGATCTTTTTCGTTATTACTTTCGCTGTTTCTTTTTGCTCCAAGTGCATCAATTTCATCAATAAAAATAATGCTGGGCGATTCTTTACGTGCTCTTTCAAAAATCATTCTTACTCGTTTTGCTCCGACGCCAACATATTTTTCAACAAATTCCGAACCACTGGAATAAATGAAGGTTGCTCTAGCCTCACCGGCAATTGCTTTTGCTATAAGAGTTTTACCTGTTCCAGGTGGACCATAGAGCAATATTCCTTTTGGAACCTTTGCATCCATGGAATGGTATTTTTCTTCGTTATTTAAAAAATCAATTATATCAACCAAGTCTTCCTTAATCTCTTCCAAGCCTGCGACATCATCAAAGCCTATTTGAATTTTTGGTTCTTCTGATTTTCTTTTTTCAAAATATGCCGTCGAACCTACGGCTTCTTTAGATTCTTCGGTAAATGTGCTGGTTCCTCCGCTTTCGTTTTTTTTATTTGATGAAGCGAACATTTTTACCATGAGTATCGCATAAAAAAGAAGCGGTAAAAAAAACAATATTGACAAAGAATATTTATCTGATATTATTAAAATAATAATATTATACGCAATAAAGGAAATTGCCAACAACAAATATTTATTTTTCATGTTACCTCCTGAGCTAGTAAATTTTTTTTTGATACAATTATCTTTACCATAACAAAAAAAGTTATGACAGTATAAAAAAAATAATTGTTGACATTTATTGTTAGGTTGTATATACTGTAATAAGTTCAAGAAGAAGTGACCGCTTCTCACCTTACGGCGTTTAATTGCTGTTAGACTGTTAGTAGGGTTAATAAATTAATGCAATAATTTTGTATTGTTTAAAGATAGCGGTAATTTGGCTGTCTTTTTTATTTTGCATATACATTATAAGGAAGACAAGAGAAATCATTGGAGGTGTAAATTATAAAAGAACTTCAAATCAACGAGCAAATTCGTGAAAAGGAAGTAAGAGTCATTGACTCTGATGGAAGTCAGCTGGGCATTATCAGCACTAAAGAGGCTTTGAAAATTGCTGAAAGCAAAAAATTGGATTTGGTTAATGTATCGCCTACCGCGAAACCGCCGGTATGCAGAATTATGAATTACGGAAAGTATAAGTACGCTCAGGCTAAAAAAGAAAAAGAATCTAAAAAGAAACAAAAGATTATAAACGTCAAAGAGATAAGAATGACTCCGAATATTGAGGAGCATGATTTGGGCGTTAAAGCAAAAAATGCATGCAAATTCCTTGAAGATGGAGACAGGGTAAAGGTTGTTATTCGTTTCCGAGGAAGAGAGCTCGGTCATATGGATGCGGGCAGGGAAGTGCTTATGCAGTTTGCAGAGATTACAAAAGAACATTCTATTATAGATAAGCAACCATTAGTTGAGGGCAGAAACATGATTATGTTTTTGTCACCCAAAAAATAACGTTAAGGAGGAACTGTTATGCCAAAATTAAAAACTAACAGATCAGCAGCGAAAAGATTTACTAAAACTGGAAGCGGCCAGATAAAAAGATCAAAATCAGGAAAAAATCATTTTACAGGCAAAAAAGCTTCCAAATCAATTAGAAATTTAAGAAAGAGCACATTGGTATCTAGTGCTGACGCAGATAGAATAAACAAATTATTACCATATTAATTAATAATATATACAGGAGGACAAGAAAATGGCAAGAGTTAAAAGAGCTGTAAATGCTAAGAAAAACCATAGAAAAGTATTGAAACTTGCTAAAGGATATTACGGAGCAAAGAGTAAATTATATAAAACAGCTAACCAAGCTGTAATGAAGTCACTTTCATATGCTTACGTAGGAAGAAAGTTAAGAAAGAGAGAGTTCAGACAGCTTTGGATTGCTAGAATAAATGCAGCTGCAAGACAAAACGGTTTGTCATACAGCAAATTCATAAATCTTTTAAAGCAAAACAACATAGAAATAAACAGAAAAATGCTGTCAGAAATGGCGATTTACGATCCGGCAGGATTCACAAGCCTTGTAGAACAAGTAAAAGTAAACTAATATTTAATAAGACTGTAACTTTTACAGTCTTTTTTATATTAAGTTCTCTTTCTAGTATATAATCTGCTGTATTGATTTTGTACCACAAAGTGTTATAATCAACTAACAGCGGACAATGCATAAATTGATATAATTTGTGCATTATTTATGTTAAGAGGTTAATTATGAAATATATTGTAACAAAGATAAATCAAATCAAGAAAAATCCTTACATGGTATTTTTTATTTCCTTTGCATCTATTATATTTTTTGGAGCGCTTCTTTTGGTTCTCCCTCTTGCGTCACAGAATGGTAAAAGTGTAGGATTTGTAAATGCACTTTTCACTTCCGCATCAGCTACGTGTGTAACAGGTCTTACAGTTGTCAATACAGCTTCTCATTGGACAGTGTTTGGTAAAATTGTCATTATAACATTGATTCAGATAGGAGGACTTGGTGTTATGACAATGACAGCCATGATATCATTCTTTATTGGTAAAAGAATATCACTGAAGACAAGGATACTAATAATGGAAGAGAGAAATGTCAATGAACTTCAGGGGGTTGTCAGGCTTACAAAGAACATACTTCTCTTTACTTTTGCTTCTGAATTGATAGGAGCAATGCTGTTATCTACTGTATTTATCAAAGATTACGGTGTTTCAAAAGGGATAGGTTTTTCTATATTTCATGCTATATCTTCTTTTTGTAATGCGGGGTTTGATATTACAGGAAACAGTATGGTAAGGTATGTGGATAACTTTATAATAACATGGTCTGTTTGTACTCTTGTAGTAGTAGGAGGAATAGGGTACTTTGTACTTTGGGACATACATGCAAGCAAGAACTTTCATAAGCTGACTTTGCATTCAAAGCTGGTTTTGGTTACAACCTCTGTGTTGGTTGTTTTTGGAGTAGTTATAATCTTTATTTTAGAACGAAACAATCCTGGAACTATGGGAAGCCTTGATATATCAGGCAAAATAAATGCTTCTCTGTTTCAGGCAATAAATCCAAGGACGTCCGGTTATAATTCAGTGCCTTTGGAAAATCTAAGAATGGCTACAGTGGCGATAATAATTGTATTTATGTTTATAGGAGGTTCTCCTGCTTCTACTGCAGGCGGCATTAAAACAACAACGATGGCTGTTCTGATAGTATCTTTTTACAATTTATTCAGGGGTAAGAGGGATTTTGAGGTGTTCGAAAGAAGAATAATGCCGGAAACAACTATAAGAGCTGCTGCGGTATTGATGGTTTCGCTTATGTTGGTGATAATATGTTCAATTGTGCTTTCAATAACTGAAGAGTCGGCAGGCTTTAATTATACGGATATACTGTTTGAAACAGTATCCGCATTTGCAACTGTCGGATTGTCAAGAGGATTAACACCGTATTTAAGTGATGTGGGGAAAATCATGCTGACAATAGTTATGCTTATAGGACGAGTGGGGCCAATGACAGTGGCGTATGCATTTTTAAAGCAAAACAGAAATATAGGAAATTATACCTATCCTGAAGGAAAGGTAATAATAGGATAAGGAGGACAACATATGAAACAGATAATAGTAATCGGATGCGGCAGATTTGGTGCTTCTGCTGCAAAGACACTTACAAAACTTGGACATGATGTTATGGTGGTTGACCAGAATGCAGACATTATAAAAGAAATATCGGAGTTTGTTGCGCATGCTGTTCAAATGGATGCCATTGATGAAGCATCGTTTCGAACCATAGGGCTTAGAAATTTCGATGTTGCAATAGTAGCAATAGGCTCCGACACTCAGGCTTCAGTTATGGGAACTCTGATAGCAAAGGAAGCGGGAGTACCGATTGTAATAGCAAAAGCAGCAAATGAAACTCATGGAAGAGTGCTGAAAAAAATCGGGGCAGATAAAATTATTTATCCGGAGAGAGATATGGGTATGCGGGTTGCATATGGACTGGTTACTCCCAACATATTGGATGTAATAGAATTTTCGCCTGACTACAGCATAGTTGAAACGGTAGCTCTTGCAGAATGGGAAGGTAAGTCTCTTAAAGAATTAAACCTTTCAAGAAAGTACGGGATGACTGTAATTGCATTAAAAACATATGATGAAATAAATATTGTTCCTTCTTCTGAAACAGTAATAAATCATAATGACATTGTTGTTATACTTGGAAGCAACGATAATCTGAAAGTTATTGGAGATATTAAGTAATTGTGTTATAATTTATCTAACTTCAGATAAAAAACTTAATGTTTATAAATTGGCTTTTCGTAAATGGAAGGTATATATGGATATAATAAAAAGCAGAGAAAACAGTAAAATTAAATATATCCGCTCACTTGGATCTAAAAAGAGCCGTGACGAAGAAAATGCGTTCATCGTTGAAGGAATTAAATTTGTAAATGAAGCATTTATAGAAAGTGCTCATATAATATATTTATTATTTAAAGAAAGCGCATTGAATAAGCCAGAAGTTCAAAAGCTATACAATTTGTCAAGTAGCATAGGCACCGATATATTAATATGTGAAGAGAATGTATTTAACTCGGTATCAGATACGATTAATTCTCAGGGTATTTTGGCAGTGATACAAAAGGATGAAAATCTAAATAAAATTGATAGCTATAAATTTGCTGTGATGTGCGATAAAATACAGGACCCGGGTAATCTTGGAACGATAATAAGGACTGCTGATGCATTCGGCCCTGCAGTTGTAATACTCAATAAAGGCTGTGTGGATGTGTATAATCCAAAAGTGGTCAGAGCTTCAGCAGGAGCTATATTTAGAGTTCCTTTTAAGTACGCGGATTCCGATTTGAAAATATTAGATTTGTTGAAAATTTCAGGCTTTAAAATTATTTCTGCTGTTGTTGATTCTAAACAATCATTTGACGATATAGAGCAATCAGATAAGATATGTGTCGTAATAGGCAATGAAGGGAATGGAGTTTCCCGGGAAATACAAAGTTGTTCACACATGAATATAACAATAAAAATGTCCGGCAATGCGGAATCGTTGAATGCATCTATTGCAGCAGGAATCAGTATTTATGAAATTAGAAAAAAATTGTTGTAATAAAAAAGAGCTTTTGATATAATCAAATGTAATGCAATGTATGGTGTACTTAATAATTTAATACTATAGCAATGAAGAAGTCCAGTAGGCATAAATAGGTGCTGTTAAAGAGAAAAATCATCATGGCTGAAAATGATTTTAGGCATTTGTGCTGAACCTTCACTTTGGAGCTTGCAGAATGAAGCTAGTAGTTCTGCACGGTATTTACCGTTAAAATAAATGAGGCCCTGAACTTGTTTAGGGTGAAAAAGAGTGGTATCGCGAAACTTCGCCTCTTAATGAGGCGGAGTTTTTATATTTATTTGATATTATAAAAATATTTATTAGTGAAAGGAGCATGTATGAAAGAGCAGCTTTTAAAGTTAAAAACAGAAGCGGTGAACAGACTTAAAGAATGCAAAGACAATGCAGATATTGAAAAAATACGAGTTAAGTATCTCGGTAAAAAGGGAGACCTGACATTAATATTGAGATCAATGGGAAACTTGTCAAAAGAGGAAAGACCTGAAATGGGAAAACTGGCAAATGAGGTCCGTTCAATTATAGAAGAGGAAATAAAAACGATTAAGGAATATGTAAGTGAAAAGGATCAGCAAAAAAAGATTAAATCAGAAATGCTGGATATTACATTTCCGGGCAAGGTTCCTGAGATTGGCCGAAGACATCCTTTAATTCAAGTTAAGGAAGAATTGGAGAGTGTATTTATGCGCATGGGATACGACGTTATAAGCGGCCCTGAAATTGAAACAGTAGGGCATAATTTTGACGATTTGAATGCTCCATATGACCATCCATCAAGAGACAAATCAGATACATTTTATATCTCGGATGATCTTGTCCTGAGAACACAAACATCTCCTGTTCAAATCAGAGTGATGAAAGAGGGGAAACTGCCTATAAGAATGGTGTGCACCGGAAGAACATTTAGATTTGATGATGTTGATGATACACATTCTCCAATGTTCCATCAGATGGAATGCCTTGTGGTTGATAAAGGCGTAACCCTTGCAAATTTAAAAGATTCAATTGATCAGTTTGTTAAGGAGTTATTCGGTAGCAAAGTGGAAACTCGTTTTCGTCCGCATAATTTTCCGTTTACTGAACCAAGCGCAGAAGTTGACGTATCGTGTCACTTGTGCATGGGCAAGGGATGCCCTGCTTGCCATGGAACAGGATGGAGTATGGAACTTTTAGGATGCGGTATGGTTCACCCTAATGTTCTCAGAAACTGCGGAATTGATCCGGAGGTATATTCAGGTTATGCATTCGGCATGGGAATAGACCGTGTTACAATGGTTAAGTATGGAATCCCGAACATAAGGTTATTGTTCGAAAATGATGTTAGATTCTTAAAACAATTTTAGGAGGTTAAAATGTTAGTACCTATAAAATGGATGAAAAAATATGTCGATATTAACACTGATGACAAGACATTATCAGATAAGTTAACACTTACGGGTTCACACGTTGATGCTGTAATTGATTATACAAAGGAAGTTGTAAATGTAGTAACAGGCAAAATAGTTGAGCTTGTAAAGCATCCTAATGCCGATAAGCTGGTGGTTACTCAAATTGATATTAACAAGGAAGAGCCGGTACAGATAATTACGGGAGCAAAAAATGTCAAGGTTGGAGATATAGTTCCAGTTTGTCTGGAAGGAGCAGTTCTTCCCAACGGACTTAAAATTAAAAAAACAAATTTTAGAGGCCTTCCTTCATACGGCATGATGTGCTCTTATGAAGAACTTGGGTTTGACGATAAAGTAATTCCAAAGGAAGCAAGAGATGGCATAGCTATTCTTCCAGCTGAAACTGAATTAGGAAAAGATATTAAAGAAGTACTTGAGCTGGACGGAAGTGCTTTAGAGGTTGAAATAACCTTTAACAGGCCAGACTGCCTGAACATAGTTGGTATGGCTAGAGAAGCAGCGGCAACTTTGGGAACAAAATTTAAATTCCCGAAAATAGAAATCAAAAATGAATCAGGAAACATTGAGGATTATTTAAACGCTGTTGAAATAGATGATGAAAATTTATGCTCGCGTTTTTACGCAAAAGTAATTAAGGATATAAAAATAGGGCCTTCCCCTCTTTGGATGCAAAGAACTCTTATGGATGCAGGCATGAGGCCTATAAACAATATTGTTGACGTAACTAATTTTGTGATGTTGGAGCTTGGGCAGCCTTTACACGCATATAACCTTGAAGCGCTTGAGGGAAGAAAGCTTGTGGCTAGGAGAGCTAAAAAGGATGAAAAAATAGTTACGATAGATCAGAACGAAAGAAAATTAGATGAAAATATGCTTGTAATTGCCGACGGAGTAAAACCTGCATGCATAGCCGGTGTTATGGGAGGTTATCATTCTGAAATAGGCGATGATACAAAAATAATGGTTTTGGAAAGTGCAAATTTTAATCCTAAATCAATAAGAGAAACTTCCAAAAAATTAGGCATGCGTTCTGAAGCATCCGCACGAAATGAAAAGCCTATGGGATATGTTATGGTGGAACTGGCAGCAAAAAGAGCATGTCAGCTTATTGAAATGATAGGTGCTGGAACTGTTGTTGGAGGATACCTTGAAGCGGGGAAAAATAAATATGTGCCTCCGGTAGTTACACTGAGACCGCATCGTGTCAAATGGCTGCTGGGAATAGATATACCTGTGGAAAATATGCTTAGCTATTTAAATAAGCTTGAAATTGAATCGGAATTTGACGGTGAAAAAATTGTAAGTAAAATCCCTTACTTCAGAACTGATATTGAGCAGGAAGCTGATTTGATTGAAGAAATAGGAAGACTTTACGGATTTGAAAACATTGCTTCGGAACCACTGAGAGGAAGTACAAGGGTAGGCAGAAAATCTGATATACGCATGCTGGAAGACCAGATAAAAGAAATATTGTGTGGAATGGGACTGTATGAGATTACTACATATTCGTTCATAAGTCCTAAATCATATGACAATATAAATGCTTCACCTGACAGCGAATTGAGAAATTATGTGAGAATATTAAATCCTTTAGGAGAGGATTTTAGCTCTATGAGGACTACATTGATTCCAAATATGCTGGAAGTTGTACAAAGAAATTCAAACAGAGGCGTTGAAAGTGCTAAGCTATATGAAGTAGGGAGCATATTTATACCAAGAGAGCAGCCTGTTGTACAGGAACCTTATGAAAAATTGAAAGTCTGCATAGGAATGTACGGAAATTATGATTTCTATGATATGAAAGGCATAATAGAAGGAGTCCTTTCAAGAATGGGAATAGCCGTAGGTTTGAAATCTGTATCTGATAATCCCATATTTCATCCGGGCAGGACTGCGGCAATGTATGTAGACGATGAATATATTGGAATTTACGGCGAGGCATCTCCTAAAGTTCTTGAAAATTACGGATTGGAAGGAAAGATATATATTGCTGAAGTAGATGTCGAAATGCTTCTTAAACATAAAAATACAGGCTGGAAATATGCGCCTCTTCCGAAATATCCTGCTATGGTAAGAGATATTGCGGTAGTAGTGGATGATAATGTCTTGGTAGGCGATATGATAACAGATATTGAAAAAATAAATCCTCACTTGATAGAAAGTGTTAAGTTATTTGACGTATATAAGGGCGATCATATAGAAGAAGGATACAAGAGCTGCGCATTCTCAGTTACCTATAGAAACAAGGAACGCACATTAAAAGAAAAAGAAGTTGAAAATATTCACAAAAAGATACTAGAAGAGCTTGCAAGCAAATATGAGGCAAAATTAAGATAAGTGAAAAATAGAGATTCTTCGGGTAACCGAAGAATCTATTATTTTATTTCTTTTTTCTTTTTTAAATACGTGAGAAGTAAAAAGCCGGCTATGATGGAAGCAAGGCTTACCAACTGTGCTATTCTCATTCCCATGAACATAAGGCTGTCTGTTCTTAGCCCTTCCACAAAGAACCTTCCTGCGGAATATAAAACTAAGTAAATAGCTAAAACCTGTCCGTCTGTTGTTTTCTTGTTTTTTCTGTACCAAAACAGAAAAACAAATATGCAAAAATCGATTATTGACTCATATAGAAATGTGGGATGCACTTTTTGACCATTTACCACTATTCCCCACGGAAGATCTGTAGGGCCTCCATGAGCTTCCTGATTAATGAAATTGCCCCATCTCCCTATTGCCTGACCTAGAGCCACGCTTGGTATAACAATGTCAAGAAGTTCAAATACATTAATTTTTCTTTTCTTGCAGAATAATATGCCTGCTATTATACCGGCAATCAATGCACCGTGTATTGCCAGCCCGCCGTTTCGTATGTTTATTATTTCCGATGGGTTTAGGCTGTAGTAATCCCATGAAAATGCTACATAGTACAATCTTGCTCCTACAATCGCTGAAGGAATTGCGATTAAAAGAAAATCAAGAAGATTATCTTCCTTGAAACCAATCCTTCGGCATTCTTTCAAAGCAAAAAATATTCCCAACAATACTCCAAGGGATATTAATACACCGTACCACATTATATCAACACCAAAAACTCTAAATGCTACCGGATCCATAAATCCTCCTACCTGTTTTACTTTGCAGTTAACTTCCTATGCTGCTTTTACAATTATATAGTTATATTACCGCCAAGTCAAATAAAAGATGGTGGAACGATAAACGTGATGATTATCGAGAAACTAACTTCAAATAATAAGCTTTTTCTACAAAAATAATTCGTATTTTATACGAATTATCTCATTTTTTGTTGGTTCAGGAAGTAGGTAATGTGGATTATTTATTGCATATTGGTTGTTGGGCATTGAAATTACACACAAAATTATGGACAAAAATATATTTTTTTAAATTTAAAAAATAATAGTGGAACATTTAGCCCACAATGTGGTATAATATGCCCAGTAGGTGGTAGAAAATGTTTACTGGTGAATACATACATTCATTTGATGAAAAAGGAAGAGTTATAATACCTTCAAAATTTAGAAATGAACTAGGGGAAACATTCTATATCGGAAAAGGACTGGATAAATGTTTATTTGTTTATCCTATTGAAACATGGACAGAATTTGTTGGTAAACTAAAAAACCTCTCAACATTCAATAAACAAGAAAGATTCTTTCTCAGAAGATTTGTTTCGGGTTTTAGTGAATGTTCTTTTGATAAACAGGGAAGAATATTGATACCGCCTAATTTAAGAGAATTCTGTGAATTGAGTAACGAAGCTACTATTATAGGGGTTATAGACAGAATAGAAATTTGGAGCAAAGACAGTTGGAATGATTACTCCAACAATGACGAATTTGATTTTGACAGCATTGCGGAAAAAATGTCAGATTTGGGGATAGGACTATAAGGAGGAGTCACATGGATTACAAGCATACATCGGTTTTATTGGATGAATCGATAGAAGGATTAAACATTAAGACTGACGGAATTTATGTTGATGCAACACTGGGAGGGGGAGGTCACACAGAGGAGATACTTAAAAGAACCACAAAAGGAAGGGTAATAGGTATTGACCAGGATGACTATGCAATTAAAAGAGCAAATGAAAAACTAAAAGAATATAAAAATTTTACAGCGGTGAGAAATAATTTTAGCAATATTGAAGAAATTTTAGATGATTTAAATATAGATAAAATTGACGGAATTTTATTTGATTTGGGAGTTTCGTCTTTTCAATTAGATATACCTGAAAGAGGATTCAGTTATAACAATGATATGCCCCTTGATATGAGAATGGATAATAGTCAGACGACTACTGCAAGACATATTGTTAACGGATATGAAGAGCATGAGTTGTCAAGAATATTGTGGGAATACGGCGAAGAAAAATGGGCTGCGAGAATTGCTAAGTTCATTGTTCAGGAAAGAGAGCATGAATTTATAGAAACAACCGGACAGCTTGTAAGTATTATTAAAAAGGCGATTCCGAAGCAAGTTCGTCAGGATGGAGCTCATCCGGCTAAAAGAACATTTCAGGCTATTAGAATTGAAGTGAACAGGGAACTTGAAATTCTTGAGAACACATTTAAACATGCTGTTGACAGGTTGAATCCCGGAGGAAGAATTTGTGTTATAACATTTCATTCCCTTGAGGATAGAATTGTTAAGAATACATTTCAAAACTTAAACAAGGATTGCATATGTCCTCCAGAGTTTCCAACATGTGTATGTGATCACAGACGAAAATTAAAAATTATAACCAGGAAACCTATTGTTCCTACGCAAGATGAAGTGGAAACAAATAACAGAGCACACAGTGCTAAGCTAAGAATAGGAGAAAGGGTGTAAGAAATGTCAGCTTTAAGAAAAGAAGCCATTGATTTAGATTATGGACAAGGATCGGTAAAATATTCTCCAAAGAAAAAGCGAATAAAAAAAGCTAAGAAAAATATTAATGTTATAGAAAGCTTTAAGAATACTGCTATGCTTGCAGTAACATTTATACTTGGAATATTAATAGTCTATAATTATGCTGTCATAACGGATAAACAAATGGAGATTCACAATTTAAACCAGGAAATTGCCACGCTTAAAAATGACGCAGACGCTTACAACATAACATTGGAGAGTATAAAAAACACTAATTCAATAGAAGAAATGGCAAAAACGTATCTAGGGATGAATTATCCTACAAGAAAACAAACCGTATTTGTCGACTTTACATACGGAAGTACAGAAACTTCGGAGGATGAAACTAAATCAGCAGAAGAAAAAAGCAATAACATACTGGTAGGTTTAATTGACAAGGTTGTCAGTTTCATTCAGTAAGGGGGTTTCGTATGAAAAGACGGGTGAAAAGCATTACTAACCTTCAAAATAAAAGAAGAATGTTGGTATTTTTGCTTTGCTTTTTTTTAGCTACGATTGCACTGGTAGTAAGATTAGGGTTTATTCAGATCATTCATGGTGAAGAGTATAAAAAGCAGGCCATGGAAAATTGGTCCAGGGATATTACAATAAGTGCAAAAAGAGGAACAATATATGATGCGAGAGGGAAAAAACTTGCAGTAAGTGTAAATTCAAGCACTGTGACTTGTATACCAGCGGATGTGAAGAAAGGCATGCAGTCGAGTGAAAAAGAAAAGGAATCAGAAGAAGATGAAGCAGGAGGGTTCATAACATCGATTCTCAAAAAAATGAACAAATCAATGTTTGGGTCGGGTAAATCCACTGCAGCGGAGTCAATTCCGATAAATACTAAATCACCTGAAGAAACAGCTAAGATTTTATCGGAAATTTTAGAAATGGATTATGAAGATGTTCTAAAAAAAATAACAGCTGATTATTCATCCGTTATTTTAAAAAGGTGGATAACAGACGAACAGGCGCAAAAAATAAGAGAAGCTGAATTGAGCGGAATAACTGTAATTGAAGATAATAAACGAGTATATCCATACGGAAATTTTGCTCCGTATGTGCTTGGATTTACAAATACCGATCAGGATGGTCAATACGGTGTGGAAGCTACATTCAATGAATATTTGACGGGCATCCCCGGAAGGACAGTTGTAAACACAGACGCATCCGGCAGAGAACTGCCATTCGGGTATAATGAATACTATGAACCCAAGGACGGACTTGGAGTCGTGGTTACAATAGATGAAGTAATTCAACACTATGCGGAATCAGCGGCGCAAAAAGTACTGAAGGATTATAATGCCAAGAGGGCTACTATAATAGCGATGGACCCAAATAACGGAGATATCCTTGCAATGAGTTCAAAACCGGATTATGACCCAAATAATCCTAAAGAGCCTCTTGATGAAATGATCAAACAAGAGTGGGATCAGCTTTCTAGTGAAGATTTGATGAAAGCTTGGTATGACATGTGGAGAAATCCTGCTGTTAATGATATATATGAGCCCGGGTCCACATTCAAGCTTTTGACTACAGCAATAGCGCTTGAAGAAAATGCTGCAACTCTTCAGTCAACATACTTCTGCGACGGATTTGTCAGACAGATTCCGGGAGAAAACATTAAATGCTGGAGATATTACCGCCCTCACGGGCAGCAGACACTATCCGAGGCAATACAAAACTCTTGTAATGATGCCTTGGCAGAGATAGGTCTGGATATTGGAAAGGATGCATTTTTTAAGTATCTTAAAGCTTTTGGTCTTGAAGAAAAATCAGGAATTAAATTAAACGGAGAAGCTCTTGGTTTACTCAAAAAACCCTCATATATGAAAGATGTAGATGTAGTAACGCAATCATTCGGGCAGGGGGTCGCGGTTTCTCCCATACAGCTAGTTACGGCAGTTGCGGCAATTGCAAACGGCGGAAACCTTATGGAACCCAGGATAGTTAAACAAATCATTGATGAAGACGGCAATGTAGTTGAGAACTTTGATCCTGTATTAAGAAGAAAAGTTATTTCAGAGGAAACTTCAAAGACTATGCTTTCGATTATGAAAGATTCAGCAGAGGCTGGTACAAAGCAGGCATATAGAGCAGGTTACCGAATAGGTGGGAAATCAGGTACAGCGCAAAAAGTTATCGATGGCAAGTATGTAGACGGCAAATTTATATCCTCATTTATAGGGGTGGCACCTGTTGACAATCCAAAAGCGGTAGTATTGGTAATGGTTGATGAGCCGGACAGAAGTATAGGATATTACGGAAGTATTGTAGCAGGTCCTGTTGCAGCGGACTTGATTGAAAATATCATGAAATATTATGATGTTGAACCTATTTATACTGAAGAGGAATTAGGAAAGGTTGAAGCTCAGACTGTTGAAGTGCCAAGTCTTCTTGGACTTACAATTGCCGAGGCAACAGATAAGCTTATACATGCTGGGCTTGAAAGTAATATAACAATCGAAGTAGAGGCTGACAGAATTGTAAAATCTCAATTCCCTAAGGCTGGCGAAAAGGTAGCTAAGCATTCTATGATAACATTAATTTTAAATTAAAAAATTATTTGGCTTCGCCTGGCAAAATAAAATACATCTTAATAGCGGCGGAACGCATTATTATTGCGTTCCTTTTTTCAAATTTTATGGCAATGCAGTCTATATGTTAAATACTTCACATTCTATTAGTTGAAATATATGGAAAAGTACCAATTATTATAACAATTCTGTTTATTGTATTTGAATTTTAATTATGATAAAATTGCATATAATAACATACAATTAAATAAAGGGAGCAAACAAATGGATATTAAAAGCCTTCTTCAGCAAATAGATTATGAAAGCTTTTCGGGAGATGAAAATACTACAATAAGAGGAATTACAAATGATTCAAGAAAAGTTTCCGGCGGTGATGTCTTCGTTGCAATTAAAGGCTATACTTCAGACGGTCACAAGTATATACCTGATGCGCTAAAAAACGGAGCATCAACAGTAATATGCGCCGAAGTTCCTGACAACAGCCTCACATTAGGTAATTTTATATGTGTTAATGATCCCAGAAGAACTCTGGCGTCAGCGGCTAACATTATATACGGGAATCCTTCGGAAAAACTTAACATTTCTGCAGTTACCGGAACTAATGGGAAAACAAGTACCACATACCTATTAAAGGGAATCTATGACTACCTGGGAGATAAATCCGGAATAATAGGAACCATTGGAGTATTGGTAGAGAATGAAAAGGTAAAGGTTGACAATACGACTCCGGAAGCTTCAGACTTACAAAAATACTTTGCAAAAATGGTACAAAAAAATGTTGATCATTGTTTTATCGAGGTGTCTTCTCATGCTCTTGAGTTGAACAGAATTGATGATATTAATATTGATGTTGGAATTTTCACTAACCTTACCCGAGATCACCTTGATTTTCATAAGACAATGGAGAATTATTACCAAGCTAAGAAGAAGCTCTTTTACATAACTAAAATTAATAATATTATAAATGTGGATGATCCCTACGGACTGAGACTTTACAAGGAGCTTAAAGAAGATGGAATCAATGCAGTTTCTGTAGGTATAGAAAATGATGCAGATATAAAAGCGTCAAATTTAAAAACAACCATGAAAGGCACTTCGTTTGATTTGAATATCTGCGGAACTGTTAAGAAAGTTCATGTCAATACACCCGGAAAATTCAGTGTGCTGAATTCCATAGGAGCATTAGGAGCAGCTTATGCATTGGGAGCAGATATTGATAAAATAATTGAAGGCCTAGCTAATATAAAGGGAGTAACGGGAAGATTTGAAATGATTGAAAATAATCTTGACTGTATAATTGTACTAGATTTCGCCCATACACCTGATGGACTGCAAAAAGTTATGGAAACAATAAATGAATTTGCAGAAGGAAGGAAAATTGTGATGTTCGGAGCGGGAGGAGAAAGAGATTCCGCGAGGCGTGCACCAATGGGAGAAATAGCGGGAAAGTATTGTGACCTAAGCATCCTGACGTCAGATAATCCGCGCTTTGAAGATCCTTATGAAATATGTTCGGAAATTGCAACTGGGGTGAAAAAATATAACGGTAAGTATGAAATAATAATAGAAAGAGATAAAGCAATTTATTACGCTATTGACAATTCAAAGAGCAAGGATGTAATATTGTTAGCGGGCAAATCAACTGAGCCTTATCAGGATATGGGAGTAGAAAAAGTTCCGTACGACGAGGGCACAATTGCAAAAAATGCAATTATTCAGGTTGAACGAAAAAGAGGACTGAGATAACAAAACAAGGAGTTAAAAATGCACGAAGCAGGACAAATAATCAGAGTAATAATTGTATCTTTTCTCATTGCACTGTTCTTGGGACCGGTTGTAATACCGATATTAAGGCGTCTTAAAGTGGGACAAAGCATCCGGGAGGAGGGGCCTAAATCCCATTACACAAAAGCAGGCACGCCAACAATGGGAGGCATTATAATTATTTTAGCAGTAATAATTGCGACATTTACCAGTGGATATTATACAAAAGAAGTGTGGGCAGGACTGTTTTTTATGGTTAGTTTTGGACTTATAGGATTTATAGATGATTACATAAAGGTTGTTCTTAAGAGAAATTTAGGTCTCAAAGCCTATCAAAAGATCATATGTCAGTTTATTTTTGCATTAATGCTTGCAATGTACGGTTCGAGATACAGCGCATACGGAACAAAACTCATAATACCATTTGCAAATGCATATATTGATTTAGGTGTTTTATATATACCGTTTGTATTATTTGTAGTCGTAGGCATAGTGAATTCGGTAAATTTGACAGATGGATTAGATGGGCTTAATACAGGTGTTACTCTTATAGTAATGGCCACATTCAGCCTCATAACAAACAGCATGAAGGATATAAGTTTGGTGTTTGAAGGAGTTTCAATAATAAGTGCTGCTGTCGCGGGAGCTTGCCTTGGTTTTTTAAAGCACAATGCAAATCCAGCGAAAGTTTTTATGGGAGATACAGGTTCATTGGCTTTAGGAGGGGCGGTTTCCGCAGTTGCCGTGTTGTCCAATACTATATTGCTTATTCCCATAATAGGTGGAATTTACTTTGCTGAAGCACTGTCGGTAATTATTCAGGTGCTTCACTACAAAAGAACAAAAAAAAGAATATTTAAAATGGCGCCCCTTCACCATCATTATGAAATGAGCGGATGGAAAGAAACGAAAGTTGTGGGCGTATTCTGGATTGCAACAGTGATACTGGCATTTATAGGAATTTATTCAATATAGGCGACATAAAATAATAATGGGCTGGGAGAGGCTAACATGAAAAATAAAAACATACTTGTTGTAGGGCTTGGGGTTTCAGGAATTGCATGCGTAAAGAGTTTAAGCAGGCTTGGAGCTAACATATATGCTTATGACGAATCATTTGAAAAGGCATCCGAAAAAATGAATGAACTGAAAGGCATAAAAGCAGAATATTTTTTCGGAGAAGATAATATAGAAAATATAAAAATGGATATGTTGGATCTGGCGATAAAAAGTCCCGGAATTAAATACGAAGTACCTATCATACAAAGGCTGCTGCACAAAAAAATTAAAATAATCAGTGATATTGAAGCAGCATACAAGGTTGCAGAATCTAAAATAGTTTCAATAACGGGAACAAACGGAAAAACAACTACAACTACACTGATTGGGGAAATAGTTAAAGCGGCTGGTAAGGAGTGCAAAGTTACTGGCAACATAGGATCGGGAATGCTTTTTGATTCTGTAAATTCAGATAGAGATAGTATTTTAGTTGCCGAAGTCAGCAGTTTTCAACTTGCAGGAACATATGAATATAAGCCTTCTGTTAGTGTTATTACAAATATTACTCCAGATCATTTAGATTATCACAAAACAATGGAAAACTATATGGAGGCAAAATTTAAAAATGTTATAAACCAGGATGAGAATGATTGTGCTGTTTTAAACTATGAAGATAAATATATAAGAGAATTTTCAGATAAGATAAAAGCACGAAAAATATTTTTTAGCTCAGAGAGAGTATTGGATGAAGGTATTTATTCTGATAATGAAAAAATGTTTTTCAAACATAACGGAATAACTGATTTTATAATTGATATAAAAGATATCTTTATACCTGGCAAACACAACTTGGAGAATGCTATGGCAGCTGCAGGAGCAGCATTATGCTTAGGCATAGGTAAATCAGAAATTGCTTATGTGCTTAAGGAATTTAAGGGAGTTGAGCACAGGCTTGAATTTTGCGGAGACTTTAATGGTGTTAAGTTTTATAATGACTCAAAAGGAACTAATCCTGATGCATCTATAAAAGCAATTCAAGGAATAGAAAAGCCTATTATATTGATAGCAGGAGGGTATGATAAAAAATCACCCTACGATGAATTTATAAAGTCGTTTGATAATAAAATAAAAGCTTTGGTTTTATTGGGGCAGACGGCTGCAGATATAGACTCATGCGCAAGAAAATACGGATTTGAAAATATATACCACGTAAAAAATATGGATGAGGCAGTTCGTAAGTGCTTTGATTTAAGCAGAACAGGCGATAATGTAGTTTTATCTCCTGCATGCGCAAGCTGGGGAATGTATCCTAACTACGAAGTTAGGGGAAGAGATTTTAAGGAGAGGGTAAATTATTATGGAGGAAGCAGTTAAGAATGCCGGTAAGAAGACTATTGACTGGGTATTAGTTTTTATAGTTATAGTATTGATACTCTTTGGTTTCCTTATGGTTTACAGTTCCAGTTATCCTGATGGATATTACAAATTTGATGGTGATCCATTTTATTTTTTAAAGAAGCAGGTTATAGCCGCGGTTATCGGTCTTGTGGGAATGATTTTTTTTGCAAGTATTCCGTATAAAATATATGCAAGATTTAATAAAATGATTTTAATTGCATGTGTAGGGTTTGCTCTTCTGACAGTTGTGCTGGGAATTGCTTCAAACGGTGCACAGAGGTGGATAAGCGTAGGAGGTATAACATTTCAGCCTTCAGAAATAATTAAAATAGGCGGTGTTTTGTACATGGCTGACTATTTTAATAAAAACAGAAAAAACATGGGATCACTTAACAAGGGATTTTTTCCTTCGCTAATATTAATTGGTTTGTTTTGCCTTTTGATAGCCATGCAAGATGATTTGAGTACTGCTATAATATTGGGTGGTACACTTATGGTTATGTTTTTTTGTGCAGGTGCAAGGTTAAGTCATCTTATTGTATTATTTCTGCTCGCTGTGGCAGGGGTTGCTGTATTAATAGCAATGCAGCCGTACAGAATCACAAGAGTAATTGTTTTTTTTGATCCATTTGAGTATAGTCAGAATGAGGGGTGGCAGATTATTCAGTCACTATACGCTTTGGGAACTGGCGGCTTGTTTGGAATGGGTATAGGAAAGAGCAGGCAGAAGTTTTTTTATCTTCCTGAGGCATATAATGATTTTATATTTTCAATAATAGGAGAAGAACTTGGGTTTATAGGTTGTGTGTTTTTAATATTGGCGTTTGTTGTTTTTGCATGGAGAGGGCTGAGAATATCCATGAATACTGAGGATTTTTACGGCAGTCAAGTAGCTTTAGGGTTAACAACACTTGTGCTGGTTCAGTTTTTAATTCACGTGGCAGTTGCTACTTCGTCAATGCCTCCTACAGGAAGAGCTCTTCCGTTTATAAGTGCCGGCGGGTCATCATTGATGTTCTTGCTGTGTTCAATGGGTATTTTACTAAATATATCGAAATTTTCAAATACATATAGAAATTGAAAATGATAATAAGTCATTTTCAATGAGTTCCAGAATTGTATGGGCGAAAGCCAATTGCAAACATGTGAACATAATTGCACCTATGGTGTAAAAAAATATATACAAATTATAAGGATTGGTTAATTTTATGAGAGTTCTTATTACGGGCGGCGGAACAGGAGGTCATATAAATCCTGCACTTGCAATAGCTCAAAAGATAAAAAACGAGAATCCATCCAATGAAATATTGTATGTTGGAACAAAAAATAGCCTTGAAAGCGAATTGGTTCCAAAAGCAGGATTTGAGTTTGGATATGTATCCGCAAAATATTTAAGAAGAAAGATTAGCTTAGAAAATATTAAAACATTGTTTGCTTCTGCTAAAGGGGTAGTAGATTCATTAAAAATAATAAATCAGTTTAAGCCTGATATTGTAGTAGGTACTGGAGGATATGTCTGTGGACCGGTTGTTCTTGCGGCAAGCTTGAAGAAAATTCCAACTATGATTCATGAGCAGAATGTATTTCCTGGAATTACAAATAAAATTTTATCAAAAATAGTAGATGTTGTTGCAATTAGCTTTGATGAAGCTGAAAAATATTTTCCTGAGGATGCAGTTAAGAAGCTTGTGCTTGTTGGTAATCCTGTGCGCAAGGATATTTTAACAGCAGACAGAAAAAAGTCAAGAATAAAGTTAAATCTTTCAACGGATACAATATTGATCTATTCTTTCGGAGGAAGCGGTGGACAGCCGAGTTTGAATAAAGCTATAATAGATGTAATAAAGAAATATAATAAAAAAAGGGGCATAAGGATTATCCATGTTACCGGCAAAAATCATTACAGTGACTTTATGGATCAAATTAATGAAGACAACATAGATATTGGTGATAATATAGAGATATTAGATTACATGTACGATGCTGCGACGGCATTATCGGCATCTGATATTGTGATAGGGAGTGCAGGGGCTATTACTATTGCGGAAATTACTGTTACAGGAGTTCCGGCTGTTCTTATACCTAAGATGTATACTGCTGAAAATCACCAGGAGTATAACGCCAGAGCACTAGAAAAAGTTGGTGCAGCAAAGGTAATTCTAGAGAAGAATTTAAATGGCAGTGAGCTAATAAAAGCTATTGAAGAAATTATTGAAAATAAAAGTGTATTGAGAACAATGTCACTTAATTCAAAAAAAATGGGAAATACAGATGTTGAAAATAAAATATATGAATCCATGCTTAAACTAATCAACTTAAAATCCAAAAAGTAACAAGTAAGTGAACGCTGCATAACATATATTATGATTACCACATGTAATACTTGTTGCGGAGGGATAAAGATGGGGAGTTTTATTATTCAAGGAAGTAGCAGCCTGGAAGGAATCGTTGATATCGGCGGATCAAAAAATGCTGCTCTTCCTATTTTAGCCAGCACGGTAATAAACGGGAGAGAGTATCTTCTTGAAAATATACCTGACATTGAGGATGTCAGAGACATGTTTGATATCCTAAGAACAATGGGGTGTAAAGTTCAATATGACAAGGGCGTCGCATTAATAGATACCAGAGAGCTTAACACACACAAAGTTCCTGATAAAATTGTAAGAAAAATTAGATCATCTATAATTTTAATGGGAGCGGTGCTTCAAAGAACGGGTAATGTAGAAATTGCATATCCGGGAGGTTGTGAAATTGGGCTTAGACCCATTGATCTTCATTTGAAGGGATTAAGGAAGCTGGGAGTTGAAATATTTGAGAAAAGCGGGCTGCTGGTAGGAACAGTGAAAAAAGCTGAAGGCTGTGAAATTTCATTAGACTATCCAAGTGTTGGAGCTACGGAAAACATAATGCTTTTTGCTGTTGGCTCTCCAGGAAATACGGTTATTTATAATCCAGCCAAAGAGCCCGAGATTGTGGATTTGCAAAATTTTTTGAATACCTGCGGTTATTCGGTGTATGGAGCCGGAACCGGTACAATAATTATAGAAGGAAAAGATATTAAAAATACTGACACTGTTGAATATAAGATAATATCCGACCGAATTGAGGCTGGAACTTATTTAAGCGCAGCCGCATCGATGAAGAGCAAAATATACATAAGAAATATTGAAAAGTCGCATTTTAAATCAATTACCTCAATTTATGAAGATGCCGGATGTGAGATAAGAGAAACTCACGGCACTATTGTTATTTCAAATAACGGTAGAATAAAGGCCATAGAAAAGGTGACTACACAGCCGTATCCGGGATTTCCGACAGACATGCAGGCTCAGTTTATGTCATCCATGTCGGTTGCTGACGGAATTTCAATAATAGAAGAAACTGTTTTCGATAGCAGATTCAAGCATGTGCCTGAGCTTCAAAAGATGGGAGCAAACATTACAATTATAGGAAGAGCAGCTGTGGTTGAAGGAGTTGAGAAGCTGTACGGAGCAGAAGTTGAAGCGAAGGATTTAAGAGGAGGAGCAGCACTGGTTGTAGCAGGATTAGGAGCTGAAGGAACTACAAAGATTAATAACATACATCACATAAGCAGAGGATATGAAAAGCTTACAGATAAATTGCAAAATTTAGGTGTAATAATTACACAAATTGAACCATAAATAAAAGATGAAAAATAACGGCGTGTGAGCGTTGTTGTATAAATATAATATAGGTACTGTAATGGCAAATGAAAAAATAACTAAAAAACGAAAGAAAAAAAGAAGAAAATTTAGAAAGCTATTTGTCAGTACAGCAGCTTTTATAACGGCTGCTGTAGTTGTTATTTTTTGTGTTTATTACGTGTACTTTGAAACTGATTACTTTAATGTTGCAGAAATAAGCGTATCTGGTAATTCGAGTTATGACAGTGATTATATAGTGGACAAGTCACAGATAAAAAAAGGGCAGAAGATTTTCAGCGTTGAAAGAAGCGAGATACGTGAGATTATCAGCAGAGAAACCTATGTGAAAAGTGTAAGAGTTATTTATGAGCTACCAGACAAAATACTTATTAAGGTTTCTGAGAGGCAGGAGAAGTATCAGGTGCATTTTAATAACGAGTACATAGTAATTGACGATGAGGGAATAGTACTTAGAAACGGACCGGAAAAAAACGAATTAATAACTATTGAAAGTTTGACAGATGTATTATACAATATAGGGGAAACTATTCAATTCGCAGGAGTTTATGACGCAAGTGAAATACTCCGTGCGGCTGATTATATAAATGAAGAATTCGGAACCGACGCAGTAAAAGGATTATCTGTTGATTCAGATGACAGTTTTTTGCTAAAAACGGAATACGGAACATGTGTAAAAATAAAGCTGAATGAAGACATTAAATATCAAGTTGTATTTGCAATGAAAATAATAAATGAGAGATTAAACAACAACCTTGTTGTATCAAACGGGTTGATTGATTTTACAAAGGGGGATAGTCCGGTTTATATAGAGGACTTTAAAGCGGAGGAAAATAATGAGTAAATTGTGGCAAAAAATAATGTTATTTGTAATCAGTATAGTGTTGGGAATTATTTTAATGACGCAGATCCAAACAACAAACAGTGTATTGGGTGGTGACACTCTTCAAGAGAAAGCGTCAAACCTTAATAACGAGCTTGCAAGACTCTCTGTTGAGAAGAATCAACTTAGAGAGGAATTGGATGAACTTAAAAGAACGTCTGAAGAAAATAAGGAGCTTTTTGAATCAAGAGAAGCTGAAATACAAAGACTAAATGAGGAACTTGAAACTCAGAAAATACTGTCAGGCTATTATGATGTAAAAGGAGAAGGAACTATTATAACCATAGATTCAAATCCAGACTCACCATACAGCATTGCAATGAGCCATCAGTACATACTTGCACTCATAAGCTACTTAAACAATGCAGGAGTGGAAGCAATATCAATAAACGGGCAAAGATATACAAACTACACAGAAATAGTTCCGGTTCTTGACCATATAAATGTCAACGGTGTTGCCATGGTTTTGCCTCTTGAAATAAAAGCGATAGGTTTTTCGAACACAATAGAGGCTTCATTGAATTTTGTCGGAGGAATAGTGAGTCAGTTGAACAATATAGGATATACTGTTGAAATAGAGAGCTCTCCTGAAATATTTATTAATGGATTTGATGGAGAAAAAGAATTTAAGTATGCAGAACCTGTGACAGGCGAAGAAGATACTATGAACGGAGGAGATTGATATTAAAGTCAATACCTATATTATTGCATTATTATCTTTTGTTGCAGCTTTTTTTATCGCTTCAGGGGTAGATGCAAATGTAAATGAAAACACAATATATTTAGTTAGGGATTTAAATGAATACGAAAATAATATTAATGATGTAAGAAACGTAGTTGAAGGCCTCAAAGAAGAAATAATTAATGAAAAAAAATTCATCTACGGATATGAAAATAAAAGCTATTTAGACGATATAATAAGTATAAGCTCACAAATTGAAGAATTGAAATTTTATAATGGATTTACTGACGTTAGAGGACCGGGAATATATTTTAAGATCTCAGACAGTACAATTGAAGACGATAGTTTGGATATAATGCAAAAGATTGTTCATGATGTAGATATTACAGTTTTGCTGAACGACTTAAAAGCTGCCGGTGCTGAGGCTATAGCTGTAAATAGCAAAAGGATTATTAACATATCGGAAGTAGTGTGTGCTGGACCACTTATAAAAGTTAACGGAGAAGGAGTATCAGCCCCATTCTTTATAAGTGCCGTTGGAGATATGGAAGACTTGTATACGGCCGTAACAGAAGAGGGAACATATGCTTATGATCTGAAAAACACATATGGAATGGCGGTGGATGTTATAATGAGCTACAACGTTCCGATTCCAAAATATAAAAGAAACAATGAAACAAATTATGAAGTTAAATATGCGGTTAGTGCTGAATGATAAGGGGTTGATTAAATGATTTATGTAGTTACAGGAGTTATTCTTGGCCTGCTGGTTGGATTGAATTTAAATTTAGTATACAGTCCTGAGTATGCAGTTTATATTTCAATAACTGTCTTGGCAATTTTGAATACAATTTTTAATTTGCTAAATCTAAACACAAAGGGCGAGTTAACAATCGTTAAAAGTTTAACGCATTTATTGGCGGATCTAGTGTTTGGTTTGCTGCTTGCATATGTGGGAGAACAGTTAGGGCTTCCTATTTATTTAGCCGCAGTATTTGCATTTGGCAACAATATTTACCAAAATATGAGAGCATTAGTTAATTTTATACTAGAAAAGTATAATAAAAATGAGTAAACTATTTAAAAATATATATGAAATTCAACATGTATATGCTATAATAGAAGCATTACGAATATGAAAAATTTTCTCTTGTTTAGGAGGTCAATATATGTTTCAGTTTGAAGAACCAACAGAAAGACTCGCGAATATTAAAGTTATAGGTGTAGGCGGCGGCGGAAACAATGCTGTAAATAGAATGATAGATGCCGGTGTGAGGGGTGTTACTTTTATAAGTGTAAATACGGACAAGCAGGCATTATATACATCAAAGGCAGAAATAAAATTTCAGATAGGCGAAAAATTAACCAGTGGTTTGGGGGCAGGTTCCAAGCCGGAAATTGGTGAAAAAGCTGCAGAGGAAAATAAACAGGACATTGCCGAGCTTGTGGAAGGCGCGGACATGGTTTTTATAACTGCAGGAATGGGAGGCGGAACAGGAACCGGAGCTGCACCTTACATAGCCGGAATTGCAAAGCAAATGGGAATACTGACAGTTGCTGTTGTTACAAAGCCTTTCATATTTGAAGGTAGAAACAGAATGAAAAACGCCGAAATGGGACTTAAGAAATTAAAAGACAGCATAGATACATTGGTTGTTATTCCCAATGATAAACTTCTAGAAATATCGGATAAAAAAACAACTATGCTTGAAGCATTTTCGCTGGCTGATGATGTTTTGAGACAAGGTATTCAAGGTATTTCAGATTTGATTGCCATACCTGCAATTATGAACCTGGATTTTGCTGATGTTGAAACCATAATGTCGGGCCAGGGCCTTGCACATATGGGAATAGGAATGGCAACAGGTGAAAACAGAGCACTTAACGCAGTTAAACAGGCAATACAAAGTCCGTTGCTTGAAACTTCTATAAATGGTGCAAGAGGAGTGCTGCTAAACATTACAGGCGGAGTTAATATGGGTATACATGAGGTTAACGAAGCAGCGAAGCTTATTGAGGAAGCTGCAGATCCTGAAGCAAACATCATATTCGGAGCGAATATAGATGAAACTGTAGGAGATGCTGTTAAGATAACTGTCATTGCAACCGGTTTTGGTGGAACAGAAAAAGAAAGCGAAACAGTCAAAATTTCTAGGAGTGATAACAAAAATAGTAATAACGGCGGGGATGCTGCGCAGAAAGAAAATCCGTTTGATTTCCAGATTCCTTCATTCCTAAACAAGAGAAATAATTAATTTACCAGGAAAGTCTTGAAAGACCCGAACGGTCTTTCTTTTTTCTTGCATTATTTATATATATATGATATTCTTTTAAAGGTTTAATTTGAATATAAGCATAATAATATACAGTAAGGATGATTAAATGATTACAGTAACAAATTTAAGTCTCCAATTTGGCGGGAGCAAGCTTTTTAATGATGTTAATTTAAAATTTGTTCCGGGTAACTGTTATGGTGTTATCGGAGCCAACGGGGCAGGTAAATCTACTTTTCTAAAGATTTTGTCGGGAGAAATCGACTGCACAACAGGAGAAATAGCAATACCGAACAATGTGAGGATGTCTGTTTTGAAACAGGACCATTTTATGTACGATGATTTTTCAGTAATGGAAACCGTAATAATGGGCAATAAAAGACTCTACGAGATAATGAAAGAAAAAGATGCCCTCTATGCAAAAGAAGATTTTACTGACGAAGATGGTGTCAGAGCTTCGGTGCTTGAAGGCGAATTTGCAGAGATGAATGGATGGGATGCTGAAACAGAAGTTGCACAGATACTTCAGGGGCTTGGCGTCGGATCGGAGCTGCATTATTCATACATGAGAGATTTAAACGGAGGCGATAAGGTTAAAGTTATGCTTGCACAAGCATTATTTGGACGTCCCGGAATAATTCTACTTGATGAGCCTACAAACAATCTGGACATCGATTCGATAAATTGGCTGGAAGATTTTTTGCTGGATTTTGAAGGCCTTGTAATCGTAGTATCTCATGATAGACATTTTTTAAACACTGTATGTACTCATATAGTTGATATTGACTATAAGAAAATTAAGATGTATGTTGGTAATTATGATTTTTGGTATGAATCAAGTCAACTCATGCAGCAATTGATGAGAGATCAGAACAGGAAAAGAGAAGATAAAATAAAAGATTTGCAAAACTTTATTCAGAGGTTCTCTGCTAACAAATCTAAATCAAAACAAGCGACGTCAAGAAGAAAGCTTCTTGAAAAACTGGAAGTCGAAGAAATGCCGGCTTCGTCGAGAAGGTATCCGTTTGTAAAGTTTACGCCTGACAGAGAAGTTGGAAATGAGATTCTCACAGTGGAAGGTTTGTCAAAAAATATAGACGGCATAGATGTGCTTAAAGACATTTCCTTTAGGGTAAACAGGGGAGATAAAATTGCATTTGTAGGGGAAAATGAACTGGCTCAAACAACACTTTTTAAGATACTTGTAGGTGAAGAAGAGCCGGATAAAGGTACTATCAAGTGGGGGCAAACAATCACTAAATCTTATTTCCCAAAAGACAATTCGGAGTTTTTTGATGGGGTTAATTTGAACTTGGTTGACTGGATGAGACAATTTTCAGAAGACCAGTCAGAAAGCTTTTTAAGGGGATTCCTTGGAAGAATGCTTTTTTCTGGAGATGATGCATTGAAGCCTGCTAATGTATTGTCCGGAGGAGAAAGAGTGAGATGTATGCTCTCGAGAATGATGCTTTCAGGATCAAATGTGCTGGTTCTTGATCAGCCTACAAACCATTTGGATCTTGAATCCATAACCGCACTTAATAACGGACTAATAGACTTTAAGGAAATTGTACTGTTTTCTTCCCATGACCATCAATTTATACAGACAATTGCAAGCAGAATAATTGAGCTTACAGAAGATGGGATGATAGACAGAGCGATGACATATGATGAGTATTTAGAAAGAAAAGAAAAGAAGTCGAGGGTGAGTTAATGAATAAGAAGTGTGCTCAGGAAATGAGCTTTGAGGATTTTTGTGGTGCTATCAACCATGAGATGCTCAATGAACTGACTAAGATGAATATTTCTTACAACAGGGCATACAGCATCTTTAAAGATATAATTAAGGAATCTCAATTGACTGAAAATGAAGACATGGGTACCATGGACAGCATTGTCAGGAACATTATTTTGGATTATACCGATGAAGTATTGGCAAATGAATTTTCTAAGTATGAGCCTAGGGAAGATCAATAGCACGGAAAGTTATTTTGAGTTAAGGCGAGGAACATAATTGGTGATAGATTGTGATTCCTCGTTTTATATAGCAATTTTAACTAAAAAATTTGAACTGCAGAATTCGACAAAATGTGTCATGCTGTTTGTGATTTTTATTTTAATCTTATTATTATTTTCCATAAAAAGTGTTGACAAATACATAAGTGTGTGCTATTCTTAAATAGTATTACAGAGTATTTATAGATTTCACATGTTTTTAGATATTATATGTGTTGCTGTATATAATATGTAAAAATATGTGAATTTTTTTATATACAATGTCAATATAAATTTTAATATTTTAGGAGGTACTCATGGTTAAGGGTACAGTTAAATGGTTTAACTCAGAAAAAGGATTTGGATTTATTACAAAGGAAGATGGAAATGATGTATTCGTACATTTTTCAGCTATTCAAGGAGATGGATTCAAAACTTTAGAGGAAGGTCAAAAAGTTTCTTTTGACGTTACTCAAGGTGCTAGAGGAGACCAGGCAGCTAACGTAGTTAGATTATAATTATTAGCGGCTAAACAAGAAACCGGGAATTACTTCCTGGTTTCTTTTTTTAATTATATTGAATTATATAATTATAATAGTTTAAGTTTATTTATAGATCCTTGTTTACAATTCCCAACATACTGTGTTATAATGTTCAGAAAAATTACAAGGAGAAATAATGTTTATAAAGGACATATTTAATAAAAAAAAATTTGTATTTTCATTTGAAATATTTCCGCCTAAGGCGACATCACCTATAGATACCGTATATAAAACCATGGAGGCACTGAGTGACCTGAGACCGGATTATATAAGCGTAACATATGGAGCTGGTGGAGGAAGCAACCAGAATAAAACAAGTGAAATTTCATCTATGATAAAAAACAGGTATGGAATTGAGGCTTTAGCTCATCTTACATGCATCAGCTCAACTGAAGATGATATAAAAGAGGTTTTGAAGGAGCTAAAAAAGGAGAATATTGATAACATACTTGCACTTAGAGGAGACATACCGTTAGAACAGGATATAAAGGGAGATTTCAAGCATTCATCAGATTTGGCAAAATTTATAACAGAGAATGAGTGTTTTGATCTCGGAGGTACATGTTACCCAGAAGGACATTACGACAGCAAGAATATCGAGGAAGATGTGATTAATCTTAAGAAGAAAATTGAGGCTGGCGTTACACATCTTACTTCTCAGCTTTTTTATGACAACAATGCCTTTTATGAATTCATGAATTTAACGGTAAAACATCACATTAATGTACCTATTCAGGCAGGAATAATGCCCGTCACGAACAAAAAGCAAATTGAGCGTATTGTAGAATTAAGCGGCACCAAAATGCCGGAAAGATATATAAAAATTATGGATAAATTTGAGTATGACAAAGATGCAATGGCAGATGCAGGGATTGCATATGCCACCGATCAAATTATAGACTTAATGTCAAACGGTGTTGCCGGAGTCCATCTTTATACTATGAACAATCCATATATAGCAAGAAAGACTCATGACAATATAATTTCTTTAGTACACTCTATTAATAGGAAATAGTAAAAGGGTCAATACATATTACATCATGCAGAGGTTATTATGAATTTTAAGGATTATATAAGAGAAAAGATAGTTGTTTTAGATGGTGCAATGGGAACTCAGCTTCAAAAGAAAGGGCTTGAGGTTGGTGAGGTTCCCGAAGCAATTAATATAACAAACAAGGAAAACATAGTTGAGATACACAAAGAATATATAGAAGCAGGTTCTAACGTAATAACTACAAATACCTTCGGAGCAAATGAACTGAAGCTTCAAAGAACCGGGTATGAAGTTGAGGAAATTATTGAAGCCGCAGTTTCAGCAGCAAAGGAGGCTGTGGGTTCAAAAGAAGTATATATTGCTCTGGATATAGGGCCTATTGGAGAACTAATAGAGCCTCTGGGCCATTTGTCTTTTGATAAAGCCTATGAAATATTTAAAAGGCAGGTATTGCAAGGTGTTAAATCTGGCGCAGACATTATATTAATTGAAACTATGACGGATCTTTACGAAGCAAAAGCGGCAGTGCTGGCAGCAAAGGAGAATTCGGAACTTCCTGTGCTGGTGAGCATGTCGTTTGAAAAGGACCATAGAACGTTTACTGGGTGCCTTCCTGGAAGCATGGCTTTGACTTTGGGAGGGCTGGGCGTAGATGCAATTGGCATTAATTGTTCTTTGGGCCCTAAGGAAATTAATCCAATAGTTAAGGAGATTCTCAAATGGACGGATGCTCCAGTGCTTGTACAGGCAAATGCTGGGCTGCCGGTTATGAAGGAAGGGCATATGTTTTATGATGTTCGCCCATCAGAATTTGCAGATGAAGTTATTGAATTTATTAAAATGGGCGTCTCTCTTGTGGGAGGATGCTGCGGAACTACACCTGAATATATAAAACAAATTGCTGATAAGATAAAAGGTGAGAACAAGGTACGCAGGCAGTTTGAACATTTTTCAGCTCTTTGCACTCCTACAAATACCGTATTGATAGATGAAATCAGGGTGATAGGGGAAAGGATAAATCCAACAGGAAAGAAGCTTCTAAAGGAAGCTTTGAAGTCCGGCGATGTGGACTATATAATTCAGCAAGGTGTTTCACAGGTTGAAGCAGGTGCCGAATTATTGGATGTAAATGTAGGGTTAAGGGAGATTGACCAGAAGAAAATGATTATTGAAGTGGTAAAGGCCCTGCAGACTGTTATAAATGCTCCTCTTCAAATTGACTCATCACAGGCTGAAGTTATTGAAGCGGGATTGAGATACTATAACGGAAAGGCTATAGTTAATTCTGTCAACGGTGAAGAAAAAGTTCTTGACAGAATTCTTCCAATAGTAAAAAAATATGGCGCTGCTGTTGTGGGGCTTACTTTGGATGAAAAAGGAATTCCGGATAATGCTGCTGATAGATATAAAATTGCGGAAAAGATAGTGAAAAAAGCAGAGAGTTATGGTATAAATAAAGAGGATGTTTACATAGATGCCTTAACATTGACTTGCTCGGCGCAGCAGGAAGAAGTTGTTGAAACAATTAAAACACTTGAAATGGTAAAGAAAGGATTAGGAGTAAAAACAGTTCTTGGAGTTTCAAATATTTCATTTGGCATGCCAAACAGAGGCCTTATTAATGAAACTTTTCTGACGATTGCTATGGCCGCAGGGCTGGATTTACCTATTATTAATCCAAACGACAGCGCTATGATGGACAAAATTTTTGCATTCAATGTATTGTTTAATCATGACAAAGCTTCAAAAAAATATATTAAAAGATACGGAGAAGAAAAGAAATTAAAACCATCTGACGGAAAAATTGAGCATGTGAAGAACGAGGCTAGTCTTACTGAACTTGTTATCAAAGGACTTAAAGATAATGCTGCAGTTGCAACGGATTTACTTTTGAAAACAAAGGATGAACTTGAAATAGTCAACGAATACCTGATTCCAGCTCTTGATAAAGTGGGAGATGACTTTGAAAAAGGTATAATATTTCTTCCGCAGCTTATTCAGTCGGCCGAAACGGTGAAGGTTTCGTTTGATGTCCTTAAAAAGAGTTTAAAATTAAAAGACAACTCTAAAATAAGCAATGGAAAAATAATTCTAGCTACAGTAAAAGGCGATGTTCATGACATAGGTAAAAATATTGTCAAGGTCATACTTGAAAATTATAATTATGAAATAATAGACCTAGGTAAAGATGTTACTGCTGAAAAGATCGTAGATGAAGCAAGAAAGCTGTGCAGTGAGCCACTAATGGTAGGATTGAGTGCATTGATGACAACAACCATGAAAAGTATGGAAGATACGATAAAAGAGTTAAGAGACAACAATGTAGATTGCACAATAGTAGTGGGTGGTGCAGTTCTGACTCCTGAATATGCGGAGAATATGGGTGCCGATTATTATGCAAAAGACGCCAAGGAGGCGGTGAAAATTGCAAAAGAAGTTTTTAAAGAAAAATAGAAACGCGCAAGCCATATGCTGTTATGGAGTAGTGACAAAAAAAGGATTGCGCTATGGGGGAGTAAATGGATCATATAACATGGATGAATGAAAAAATAGAAAGTGTTGAAAAATATCTTAAAGATATTGTTGAGGAAAAAGAAAATCCTCAGAAGTTGATTTATGAAGCTATGAATTACAGCTTATTATCCGGAGGAAAAAGGCTGCGCCCTGTGCTTTTGCTTGCAGCCTATGAGTTGTTCAAGGATGAGGAAGAAAAGGCATTGCCTTTTGCTTGTGCAATGGAAATGATTCATACATACTCTCTGATACATGATGATCTTCCCGCTATGGACAATGATGATTATAGAAGAGGGAAGCTTTCAAATCACAAAAAGTACGGAGAGGCTGCGGCAATTTTAGCGGGAGACGGTCTTCTGAACAGAGCTTTTGAAACGGGTCTTGAAGCGGCAATGAAATTTGAAGATAAGAATAAAGCAATAAGAGCCTTGCTCTATATATCCAAGTCTTCAGGTCCAGAGGGCATGATAGGTGGTCAGGTTGTAGATATATTTGGTCATGATAAAATTTCAACGCTTGACGATCTTAAGTACATGTATTCGCTGAAAACCGGCGCAATAATAAAAAGCAGCTTGGTGGCAGGAGCTATTCTCGGAGGAGCTGATGAAGCTGAATTAAAAGCTTTGGAGAGTTATGCAGAAAAAATAGGGCTGGCATTTCAGATAGAGGATGATATATTGGATGTAACGGGCACTGTTGAAAAGCTTGGAAAAATGACGGGAAGTGACGAAGCAAATGATAAAGTCACATATTTGGTATTTGTTACTTTGGAAGAAGCAAAAAAACAGGTTCATAATCTTACCAATGAAGCTGTAAAAAGCCTTGGTATTTTTGGGGATAAAGCGGTATACTTAATCGAACTGGCTAAGTTTCTTACCGACAGAGATCACTAAAATAAACTTAGCACCAACTTTTACAGCAAAGATATCTTGTAATTTGCAAATTGTGTTTTGTATGGGGTAAGAACTTTCCTAATATATAAGAAGATGAGATTTTTCATTCGGCAGTTATACTGAATATGAAAAATCTCATTTTTATTTATTTTATATATTCAATAACATCATTCACATTACCTGCACCCATTGCTATTATTGTGTCTCCTTTACAGGCTAAAGATTTAATTATTTCTGCAGCTGATTGAAATGAATCTGCATAATGCCCGGATTTATTGAGCGAGTTCATTTTAACAAGGATATCTTTTGAGTGGATTTCACCTGTATCTTTTTCTCTTGCCGGATATATATCTAAAAGTATTGCTTCATCTGTATGTGTTAAAGCCTCTGCAAATTCGTTCAGAAGTTTTTTAGTACGGGTAAATGTGTGAGGCTGAAATACTACTATTACCTTTCCGTAGGTGTAAGCTTTTGCAGTCTTTAATGTCGCTTTCATCTCCGACGGATGATGTGCGTAGTCGTCAATTATTGAAGCTCCATTATACTCACCTTTATACTCATATCTCCTATGAGTGCCTTTAAAATTTAAAAGACCGTTTTGAACGGTTTTGCTGTCAATGCCTAGGCAAAGGGCTGCGGCAGCCGTTGCAGCGGAATTTAAAATATTATGTTCTCCTAATACTTTAAGCCTTATATCTTCAACTTTTTGCCCATTATGCATCAACGTGTATGAAGGGAATGGCTTTAAATTTATATTTTCAGGATAGTAATCGGCGTTGCTGCCAGCTCCGAATGTTACTATATTACAGTCTATATTTTTAAATAGTTTTTTGTGTTTCTCGTTGACTATCAGATATCCTGTTTCAGGAATTTTTTGTGCGTATTCTACAAATGCATTTTCGATATCTTCTAAGTCCTTGTAATAATCAAGATGATCTTCTTCAATGTTTAAAATAATTTCCATAGTTGGATTGAATTTCAAGAAATTCCTTTTATACTCGCATGCTTCCGTAAGCATTATATCATATGAGCCGCGAAGCAGATTTCCTCCTAGTGAATCCATTTCACCGCCTAAGAATATAGTTGGTTTTATATCTGTTCCTATCAATACGGAAGAAAGCATTCCTGTAGTAGTTGTTTTTCCGTGAGTGCCTGATATACAGACAGAATTTTTGTAGTTTTTCATTATCAAGCCTAAAAATTCGGCTCTGTCCATTATATTAAGGCTCAATTCCTGCGCTTTCAAAAGCTCAGGATTGTCATCAGAAATAGCAGATGTGTACACTACTAAATCAATATTTTCGGTTACATTTTTGCTTTCATGGCCTTTGTATATTTTTGCTCCCAATGATTCCAGTTTTTTTGTTATATGTGAGCAGCTTCTGTCAGAGCCTGAAACCTTAACTCCTTCGTCAATCATTAATTCAGCCAGTGCACTCATGCTGATTCCGCCTATGCCTATAAAATATATATGATTAAATTTTTGCATACCATTCTCCCTAAATGTTTCTTTGTTATGTAATAATATTATTCATAAAAAAAGCAATTAACACTTATTTAAAAGCAATAAAGAAAATAATTCATAGTCCAAGCCTTTAAATAATCATAACATTATAACATGTCTCCAAACATTGTTCAACGTTTTTTACTTTTGCTTTTAGATTACACGTAAAACAGCCTTGCGATATACTAAGTAGTTTTAGGCGAAGAAAGTATGCTTTTTATTTAGGTTTTTAATATCATGGAATGAAAATTATTTTTCCCGAAGACACAAACTAAACATTCCTTGATTTTTTAAACCTGCAAATGTATAATGAAACGGTAAATAAATATCTGCGATTTTATTTAATAGCAGCCATAGGTGAAAGCGCAGGGATAAAACTAATCTAAGGAAGCATTATGAAATTAACGGTAAACAATTTAAAAGATACTGAGGTTGTAGGCAGAATTATAGGACGCAGTTTGGAAAAGGGAAGCGTGCTATGCCTTGACGGTGACCTGGGCGTTGGAAAGACGGCACTTACGCAGTTTATAGCATCGGAACTTGGTGTTAAAGAATACATAACTAGTCCAACATTTACAATTATTAAAGAATACGAAGGAAGACTGAAGCTGAACCATATGGATGTATACAGGATAGACTCGGAGGAGGCTATGTATGATTTAGGATATGATGAATATATTTATTCAGAGGGGGCAACAATCATTGAGTGGTCACATAAAATAAAAGGTATACTTCCAAAGGAGAGAATTGATATTAAAATAGAACGGCTTTCCGATACTTGTCGCATAATGAATATAAGCGGTAATGGGAAAAACTATGAAAAAATAGCAGAGGAACTGAATAAATATGAAAGTACTGGCAATTGAATCGGCATCTATAGCTGCATCATGTGCAGTATCTGAAGACGGTAGTTTGTTGGGTGAATATACTTTAAATCACAAAAAAACACATTCAGAAAAGCTTATGCCTTTAATAGAAGAGTTATTGAACGAACTGAATATTAAAATACAGGATATTGATGTAATTGCAATATCAGAGGGCCCCGGATCATATACGGGATTGAGAATAGGAGCTGCTATTGCAAAAAGCCTTGCATTTGCTGTTGATATTCCCATAGCCAATATCCCGACGACAAAGTCGCTTGCAGCAAATGTTTTTGACGTAAGTAAGCTTATTGTTCCTGTAATGGATGCGAAAGCAGGCAGAATTTATACAGGAGTTTACAGATGGAACGAAGGAAAGATCTCAACCGTCAAGGAGCAGTATCCTTGTAATATTGACGATATGCTGGAAATGATGAATGAATATGAAGAACCCATTATATTTAACGGAGATGGAGCAGTTAATTACAGAGATATAATTGAAAAAAAATTAAGGCAAAGGGCGTATTTTGCACCTGGAAGGTATAATTTTTTGAATGCTTCCACCTTGGCGTCCATAGGCTACGACATGGCATTGATGGGGGAATTTGTTCAGGCGTCTGATTTTAGACCTCAGTATTTAAGGATGTCTCAGGCGGAACGAAATAAGAAATAAGGGGGATTTATGGTAGTAATCAGAGGTATGCGCAGCGATGATTTGAATCAAATAACTCAAATCGAAAAGATGTGCTTTTCCCTACCCTGGTCAAGAGCTTCTCTTGAAAAGGAATTAGTAAATGAACTGGCATATTATCAGTGCGCAGAGGAAGATGATAAAATTGTGGGTTACATGGGAATGTGGAGAATTTTGGATGAATGCCATATAACCAATGTTGCAATATTACCGGAGTATAGAAATAGAGGCATAGCCGGAATGCTGATAAGCAAAATGGTGGAAATATGCAGATGCTCGGAGATCAGTTCTATGACTCTGGAGGTTCGCGAGACAAATATACCGGCAATAAACCTCTATGAAAAATTTGGATTTGTATCAGTAGGAAAGAGACCTCGTTACTATTCAAAGCCGATTGAAGATGCAATTATAATGTGGAAAAAACTTTAGAAATTATAGAAGGAAAGAAAATGAAACATAAAAAGAGAATTAGAGTGGATAGAGTTTTAATTTTAGTTATAGCATTGTTACTGATTTTATTTGGATCTATAATGATTATAAAAAAGATATCAGCAGATAATAATACACCAGGTAGTAATAATATTCCCAACGAACCTGTGAATGAGGAACCGTCAGATAATGGTATCGAAGAACAGGAAGGGATTCCTGTTGAACAGCCTGATCCTGTGGAAGAACCGGAAGAAATCCCTTCAGAGTCTGAGGAGAATCCAGATGCCGAAGAGTCATTAGAGATTGAAGAAGTAGTAACAGTAGGAAATCCCGGAGCAATAGATGTGCTGGTAAATAGGGTCAATAATCTACCCAGCGATTATGTGCCGGAAGATTTGACGGAAATAACAGAGCTTCCTACGGTGCTTTTAAATCCTGAGGTGAATCAGCTTAGAGAGGCTGCATATGAGGCTTTGAAGAATCTTTTTGCTGCTGCAAAGGAAGAAGGATACGATCTATATGCACGCTCGGGCTATAGGTCCTACAATACACAATCATCGCTGTATTCTTCTTATGTTGCTAATCACGGTCAGGCGGCTGCGGACACATTTAGTGCAAAACCAGGGCAAAGCGAACATCAGACGGGGCTGTCTATGGATATAACTTGCGAGGCAATGAATTTTGCTTTAGATGATACTTTCGGAGAAACGGCCGAAGGCAAATGGGTATCAGAAAATGCACATAATTATGGATTTATAGTTCGTTATCCGAAAGGAAAGGAAGATATTACCGGATATATGTATGAGCCGTGGCATATAAGATATTTGGGAGTGGAGATGGCTACGGATGTATATGAATCAGGGCTAACTCTTGAAGAATTTTTTGAACAATAAAAATATACAGTTTATTAAAGAAAAGCAATTTTGAGCAATTTACGCTTAAAATTGCTTTTCAGTTTGCTTGATTTTTTACCGTAGAAAAATTTAATAGCTTTTTATGTATGCATGTATATTATTAACAGCCTTGAATTATGCACTGAACAAATTACGGAAGCTTATTGATTGGTGCTAATAAGTGTTTTTCGAAGAACTTATCGTTTGCATTACAATTAAACCGTATCTTGCGGGGCAATTATTCCCGAATATCTTTGTTCTCTGTAGACTCGGCTCAATTCATTCCAAGTGGCTTCATTGACTGTTCCGGTTGGTTCAAGACCAAAAAGATTCTGAAAAGCTATAACTGCTTTTTCTGTTTCTTCGCCAAATATTCCGTTTTCCGGTACAGGAGGTATCGATGGTATCGTCAATGATATATAAGACAGCATTTGCTGTATAAATGAAACACCTGGCTGTTCCAGTCCCATTCCTTTAACAAATTCAATGCTTGGGTATCTGAAATATGGCAAGTAAACTTCTTCAGGAGGAAGTGTATTAAATACGCCGCGGATTGCTTCGTACAGTTTATTCCATGTTTCTGTATCTACAATACCTGTGGCAGGAAGGCCTACTATTTTTTGAAATTCTATTACTCCCAGTCTTGTCGGTTCATCAAATATGCCGGTAAGATTAATTGACGGAATGCTATTATAATACAAAGATAAAACATACAAAAAATATTGCAAATATGTTGCCCTTGGGCGTATATCGCCCTGAAGCAAAGTTCCGATTGTTATGCCGTAAATTTCTTCATAAATTGATCCTGCCGCAGTTAATTCGGCTAATTCAGTAACAGCTACATAAATCTCCCGTATTTTATAAAATGTTGCCTGGTCAATGATACCTGTAACCGGCAAATTAAATATTCTCTGGAATTCTTTGACTGATGTTTCGGTATACTCATCAAAGTATCCGCTGGTGACGGGGATTTTTGGAATAGCAGGGAAATTATCAGATATTCTGTTTAATGCTAATTGATCTCTTAGTACGATAATACTTGAATCACCTAACATAAGAGGTTTTCCTGGGAAAGTCAATCCTATGCCTCCTATAGGAGTGTCTGTTTTGATTGAAATATCTTCGCCATAAAAATATTTTAAAATATCTAATGCGGAATAACCGTTGTTTGCCAGGTCAACCGTAGCCCACTGAGATAGTCCGTCGCACTGTGAGATTCTGCCATCACAATATTTAGTTGAAAATGGTATAACTTGTTCGCCCTTTACTACATAATGATTGAATATCTCATCGGTAATGTTGCTTATGTTGTCATAGATGCCTCTGTTTTCAACATATGCCTGGTCATGCTGGGTTGAATTTGTAATGTCAAAATCATACCCTCTTGAACGATACCATTCAAGACCCACTTTGTTAAGAGTAAAAGATATTATGGCGTAAATATTAGCTCTCAATGCCTCCTCAGGCCATGTTGGATAAAGCTCAGAGGATGCAACATTTTTGATATAATTAATATAAGGAACAATTATATTTTCTGCCTCTTCATCAGGATTGCCAAGATGAACTGTTATATATTCTGGAATTATAACAAAATTAACAGGAGGTCCGCCTGGTATGAAATTTTGATATTTTACATCTATATTACTGATTTCAGAATTTCTGTATATCATTGTTTACCTCTAAAATTTATTTTACTCTATTAATATATGTTATGAATAAAATATTGAGATTATTTTGGTATAATAATCCATAAAAAATAAGATATTTAATAATTGCTCAGCAGGAGAAAAAAAGAGCATTTACATCATTAATAAAATAATGATGTCTTGCAAACGGTAAAAGATTGAAATTTAAAAGAACCTAGGTCAGCTTCAACCTAAGTTCTTAATTTATAATGTAAGATTATTATTTTTCAATAAGCTCATATACGTTATTTGCATATTGTACAGGGTCTTCAATTGCTAATCCTTCAATAAGAAGTGCCTGGTCATACAATACATTAGACAGTACTTTCAGCTTTTCTTTGTCATCTTGGTAATACTGTTTGATTTTTTCAAACATTTGATGGTCTGTGTTTATTTCCAGTATTTTTTCCGCGTGAACATCACCGGCCATATTGTCTGGCATGGCGTTTAGCACCTTCTCCATCTCAATCGACAGTTCGCCTTCGGTGGCCAGGCACACGGGATGAGTTTTTAATCTCTTGGAGGCTCTTACTTCTTTAACCTTATCTGACAGAGCTTCCTTCATATAATTAAATATATCCGTATTTTCTTCTGAACTCTTCTTATCATCATCTGATTTTAAATCTAAATCTGCATTTGATACATTTTTGAATTCTTTTTCTTTATACTTTGCGAGTACCTTAATTGAGAATTCATCAATTTCATCTGTGAAGAAAAGTATTTCATATCCTTTGTCTGTTGCAAGCTCTATTTGAGGAAGTTTTGCAATGAGGTTTACATTTTCTCCGGAAGCATAATAAATGTATTTTTGGTCTTCTTTCATTCTGGACACATATTCATCTAATGTTACCAGTGCTTTCTCTGTTGAAGAATAGAACATAACCAGATCTTGCAGAGTTTCCTTGTTTGCTCCCCATTCACTATACAACCCGTATTTTAAGGATCTTCCGAAGTTTTCAAAAAACTTCAGATAGTTTTCTCTATCGTCCTTTAGCATTGCCAGAAGCTCACTTTTTATTTTTTCTTTTATTTTCTTGGCAATGAATTGAAGCTGCCTATCGTGCTGCAAAGTTTCTCTTGAAATATTAAGAGACAAATCAGCCGAATCCACCAGTCCTTGAACAAATCCGAAATAATCTGGAAGAAGGTCGCTGCATTTATTCATTATAAGCACTCCGTTTGAGTAGAGCTCCAGACCCTTTTCAAATTCTTTTGTATAGAAGTCAAAGGGGGCTCTTGACGGAATATACAGTAATGCATTGTAGCTGGTGATTCCTTCAACGCTTACGTGAGTGTATTTTAAAGGTTTTTCAAATCCAAAATGTTTGTCCATATAGAAATTTTCATAGTCTTCAGGTTTTAGCTCACTTTTGTTTTTTCTCCATATAGGAACCATGCTGTTTAATATTTCATCTTCAAAATAATCCTTATATTCGTTCTCGGTTCCTTCTTCCAATTTTCTTTTCTTCATCATCATTTTTATAGGGTATTTAATGAAGTTGGAATATTTTTTTACAAGCGATTTTATATTGTACGGATCAAGAAATTCATCATAATTTTCATCATCTGTATTTTTCTTTATTGTAATTATTATGTCTGTTCCTGTTGTTTCTTTTTCGCATGAAGTTATCGTATAGCCGTCTGTACCGTTAGACTGCCATTTATACGCTTCCTCTGAACCTAGTGCCTTGCTTATTACGGTTACTTTTTCAGCAACCATAAAAGCAGAATAGAATCCTACTCCAAATTGCCCTATGATGTCAACGCCTTCTTTTGCTTCACTGTTTGACTTGAAATCAAAAGATCCGCTTTTTGCAATTGTTCCAAGGTTTGAATCCAATTCTTCTTTTGTCATGCCTATTCCTGAATCAGATATTTTTAGAGTCCGGTCATCTTCATTTAGAGAAATTCTTATGTAAAAATCATCCTTATTAAATTCTATACTGCTATCTGTCAAAGATTTATAGTAGCTTTTATCAATTGCATCGCTTGCATTTGAAATAAGCTCTCTCAAAAAAATTTCCTTGTGTGTGTAAATTGAATTAATCATAAGATCAAGAAGCCTTTTAGATTCAGATCTAAATTGTTTTTTTGCCATAATACATCCCTTCCTTTATCTATAGCTTGTTTGTAATTAAATCGTGCATTTGTTAGCACTCGATATAAATGAGTGCCAGCTACACTATTATTTTAGCAAATGATTTATATTTGTCAATAGCTTCAATATAAAAAAGTTTACGTCATGGAACTTTGTATTTTGATTCCGCATGCCATATAGGGGGGCTTTTCTAATAAAAAAAGAGCGCTTAGCACTCTTGTTACTGAAAAATATTAAGTTTCAGCATATCTGAAATTTCTGTATATATTCATTATCATGTTCCATGTTTGGGCATCTACAACCCCTGTGGGTTCTAAACCATACAGCTCTTGAAATACTCTTACAGAAGCAGCTTTATCTTCACTAAAATTTCCATCTATTTTGACGGCAGGTATTTCCGGTATTTTAGTAGACAGATAATTCAACATTATGTCTAATATAAGAATTCCCGGATATATTTTATTCATGCCTTCTCTATATTCCATTCCCATAAAATTGATGAGAGGAAGGTAGATATCTTCTACAGGAACACTTGTCAAAATTGCATAAACAGCCTTGTAGATCTCAGCCCATGTTCTGAGATCTACTATACCGGAAGGAGGCAAACCCATTATTTCTTGAAAAACTTTAACAGCATCAGTAGTTTCGGGGCCATAATAAGAGTCAATTGTTACAGCAGGAATTGCAGGATAAACAGAGGAAAGTACATTTAAAAAATATTGGAGCAGTCCGACAACAGGACGATTTCCTTCCTCTAAAATAACATTCGCATACAAATCCAACAGTTCTTGTTGCGATAAACCCTCTGTATTTAATTCATACAGCCTTTCGACAGCTACATAGATTCTTCTGATAAAGTACCACGTTTCCATGTCAACAATTCCTGTAACGGGAAGACCAAAAACTTCTTGGAATACCTTTACTGCTTCTTCTGTTTTTTCATCAAAGTAACCGGTAATATCCACGGTGGGAATAGCAGGATAGTTTTCGGAAATTTTATTTAACGAATGCTGCATTCGGAATACTGATATTCCAGAATCGCCAAGCTTCAATTGTGAACCGGGATATGTTTCTGTTGTAGTTGTAGGAATATTGCTTTCAACAAGAAGAATATCATTACCATAATAGTACTTTAAAATATCTAAAGCATCGTAGCCTTGATTTGCTAAGTCTACGGTTCCCCATTGAAGAAGGCCATTACATTGGACCTGTCGTCCATCACAAAATACGGCAAATAAAGGCTCCACGTGTCCGGACCTTGTAATATATTGGTCGAATATTTCATTAGTTAAGTCTGAAATATTGCTGAATATACCTCTGTTTGGAACGTATGCTTGATCATATTGAGGAGAACTGGTAATGTCAAAATCGTAGCCTCTTGATCTGTACCATTCAGTAAAAACCCTATTCATAGTAGTTGATATTATAGCATAAATGTTTGCTCTGAGCGCTTCTTCCGGCCAGGTAGGATACAACTCGCTGGAAGCAACGTTTTTTATATAATCTATATACGGCACTGTAACATTTAACGCACTTTTATCATCAGGTGAACCCAGATGTACAGTTATTTCCAGTGGAAAAGGAACAATCACATGAGGAAGAGTTTGTGCAGGTATTATTATATTAGATTCAGGTGTGCTCATAAATTACCTCGTTTCATTCAGTTTGTTCAAGAACAGTGTCTGTAAATTGACTTGTCGGTCTATTGTCTGAAAATCTAAGCTGCCTGTATACATCCACAATTTTATTCCAAGTTTGCTGTTCTATTATACCGGTAGGTGTTATCCCGTACAAAGTTTGAAAAGCAATTACAGATTCAGTTGTGATATAATCAAATATACCAGTAGGATCTATAGAAGGAATGTCAGGAATAGCATTTGAAATAAATTCTAAGTACTGTTGCATAATATAAACTTCGGAGCCTTCTGAACCCTCGCTGTATGTTTCACCCGGATATAAGAGCGCGGGAAGCGAAATAGCAGTAGGCGGCAAAGTGTTAAGTATCCCCTGCATGCTGTAATACATATTGTTCCAGGTTTCACAGTCGATTTCTCCGGTTGCTGGAATATTAAATGTTTTTTGAAATTCTGTTATCGAATTTATAGTCATGGTATTCAACATGCCATTTATATCTACGGCAGGTATGGATGAATGATAAGCTGAAAATACATTTAAGAAATACTGCACAAGCTGAACTTTTGGAATAACTTCAAGAGATTCATTGCCATTCCCTAAGTTTGGCAGTATCTCAGCAGCCAGAGAGTTGTCTGCAGTTGTTTGAGCAAGTTTCTTTACAGCAGAAAATACTTTTCTTATTTCATACCATGTTATTTTGTCTATTATTCCTGTTACAGGTAGATTAAATATGTGCTGAAACTGTTTGACGGCAATCTCCATTGACTCATCAAATGTAGGCGTTATGGGAGATATTTTAGGAATAGAAGGAAAATTAACAGATATAGCATTCAAAGCATTTTTTGTATTTAGGACGGCTGGGCCACTATCTCCAAGAACTAATGGACTGCCCGGAAAAGCTTCTTCATTTATTGATTTATCGACGAACCCGGGTACTTGAAGTTCCATTATATCACCTTCCGTTCTTTTCTTTTAAGGTTATTATGAGTGCCATATTTTCTAAAAATCATATTTATATTCCTAGATGGTTTTGTTTTGGTATATTGATTTTTCTTAATAATCACAGGAACACACCTTTCTATTATAATCCTTGTATTATCAATATATGCAGTACAACGGAAATTGATTTATTGTATATAGTATTAAAGAAATAAACATTCTATGAGTATAAAGATATTGACAAGAATTTTATAATATAATATACTTTGAAAGTCAAAGTAATAAATTTAATGTTTGACTTTATCGTTGAAATTTATTATTTTATATATTGGCAACCATATATGTAAAGAAAGGCAGGAGAAAAAAATTGCCAAACGAAAAAATAGCGGAACTCAGAGAAAAAACAAAAAAAATAATGCTTGGCGGCGGTCAGATGGCTGTGGATAAACAGCACAAAAACGGAAAACTTACAGCTAGGGAAAGAATAATAAAGCTGCTTGATGAAAATAGTTTTGTGGAACTAGATGCGTTTGTTGAGCATAGGTGCGCAAACTTTGGAATGGAAAAGAAATCTGCACCGGGTGAAGGTGTCGTTTCGGGTTATGGAACGATAGACGGTAGATTAGTATACATATATGCACAGGATTTTACTGTCATAGGCGGCTCATTGGGAGAAATGCATGCAGCAAAAATAGTAAAAGCTCAGGAAATGGCAATAAAAGTAGGAGCTCCATTGATCGGTATAAATGATTCCGGCGGAGCCAGAATTCAAGAAGGAGTGGATGCTCTGTCAGGATACGGAAAAATATTTTATAACAATACACTTGCTTCTGGGGTTATTCCTCAAATATCTGTCATATTAGGTCCGTGTGCTGGAGGGGCGGTTTATTCTCCTGCATTGACTGACTTTATATTTATGGTTCAAAATGTAAGTAAAATGTTTATTACCGGACCGAATGTAATAAAGACTGTTACAGGTGAAGTTGTTTCCGGTGAAAAATTGGGAGGCGCAATGACTCACAATTCAATAAGCGGTGTTGCTCATTTTGTTGATGATTCAGAGGAAGAATGTATGAGACATATAAGAAAGTTATTGAGCTTTTTACCGCAAAATAATTTGGAAACAGCACCTGCTAAGGAAGTTAACGATGATTTAAACAGAATAGATGAATCCTTGAATGATATAATACCTGAAAATCCAAATAAAGCATATGATATGAAGGATGTAATTTATTCTATTGCTGATGATAAAGAATTTATGGAATATCAACCTTGCTACGCTTTGAACATAGTAACGGGTTTTATGAGATTAAACGGAAGAAGTATAGGAGTAATTGCAAGCCAGCCAAAAGCATTGGCAGGATGTCTTGATATTAACGCATCTGACAAGGCGGCAAGATTTATAAGAACCTGTGATGCTTTCAATATTCCTCTTCTTACATTAATGGATGTTCCTGGATTTTTACCAGGCACTCACCAAGAGTACGGAGGGATTATCCGACACGGGGCAAAGATGCTGTATGCATATTCAGAAGCAACAGTTCCCAAAGTTACCATAATTACAAGGAAAGCATACGGCGGTTCTTATATAGCAATGTGCAATAAAGAATTAGGTGCAGATATGGTATTGGCGTGGCCGACAGCGGAGATAGCAGTAATGGGACCTGAAGGTGCTGCAAACATAATATTTAAAAAGGATATAGAAATTTCAGAAGATAAAGATGAAACGCGCAGAAATAAAATAGAGGAATATAGAAATACCGTTGCAAATCCTTATATTGCTGCAGCAAGAGGATATGTTGATGCAGTCATTGAACCCTCACAGACAAGGAAAAGAATAATAAGTTCATTTGACATGTTAACAGGTAAAAGAGTTTTAAAGCCAGAAAAGAAGCATGGCAATATTCCCCTGTAGAGAGGTAAAATAGATGAGTTTTTTAAATAAATTATTTAAAAATAAAAATGACGAAAAGTTTGAAATTAATGACCATACTGCTGCAGAAGAAGATGAAATAACAGCAGCAATAGCTGCAGCATTATCATTAATGGACGAAGAAGAAGAGGTTGTTGCTGCCATAACTGCTGCCATTGCATGTATGTTAGGTAAGAGCACTGATGATTTTATTGTAAAAAATATAAAGAGAACTTCTGAAATTGACTCTATATGGGCATTAAGCGGAAGAATTAAGTTAATGAGATAACGGAGGATAAAATGAAAAAATTTAATGTAACTGTAAACGGAAAAGCATATGCAGTAGAAGTTGAGGAGGTTGGTGCAAATCAAGGGGCATTTACATATCAACCTGTACAGCAGCCTGTACAGGTTGAGAAAGAACCTGCCAGCAGGGTTGAACCTGCGCCGCAGGTAGCACCTGTAAAAAAAGTACAATCTGATAGTACAGAAGGTGAAACGATATCAGCTCCAATGCCGGGCACTATACTAGATGTTAAAGTGTCAGAAGGCCAAAGCGTTAAATCCGGAGATATTTTATTTATACTTGAGGCAATGAAAATGGAAAATGAGATAGTATCTCCTAAGGACGGAGTAATAAATAAAATTTATATTTCTAAATCAGCAACGGTTAGCACAGGAGATTCACTGGTAACAATAGGATAAATAATTAAATTTTCTTAACTCTTCTTTTAAAAAGAAGAGTTTTTTTTTGAAGTAATATGTGATAAAATGTAGAAACATGACTATGCTAGGGATTAGGGATAGACCTTACATTATTGAAATAAGGGGAATGAGATGGTAAGCAACGAAGATATAATCAGATTACAGCTGGTTAATGGTTTAGGAAGAAAAACAATAACTAAAATTTTAAGATACATTGAAAACAAGAAAATAAAGTTAAATAACTTTCACGATATAGTAAAGCTGTTGAAGGATATGGGAGTTAAGAGGCTTAAAATTGACCTGGAAAAAATAGAAAGAGATGCATTGGAAATTTTTGAATGCTGTAAAAAAAATAAGATTAAAATTATAGGCATATATGATGAAAGATATCCGAAGAGGCTTAAGACTATAGAAGATAAACCATTAATTCTTTATGTAGATGGTGATCAGAATTTACTTAATCAGGAAAACATCATCGCTATAGTAGGATCAAGGAATCCTTCACAGGAGGGATACGAAGTCAGTTCAATCTTTGCAGAGAGACTTACAGAGGAGCAGTGCTGCATAGTAAGTGGTTTTGCATCAGGTTGTGACGAGTCTGCTCATAATGGATGTCTACAAGCCAGAGGAAAAACAATAGCAGTTATACCTTCAGGGCATCTTCATGTAATTAAGAATAACAAAGTTTTGTATAATATGATAATTATAAACGGCGGCGCAATAGTATCAGAGCTGCCTCCAAACGCAAAGACAGAAAAACATGCCTTTATAGATAGAAATAGGATTGTTGCTGCTCTCTCTGACGGAATAATTGTGATAGAAGGAGGACAGAGAGGAGGAACTTCGCATACTGTTAAATTTGCGAACGCTTATAACAAGCCTGTTGCGTATACAACGAGCTTTTCATTTGCAAAACAAACATCAATATTCAGCAATAATATTGAGATAATAGATAGCTTTGAAAAACTTGTAAATTTTAAAAAAAAATCGTGTAAAAAAAATCTTGACAAAGTAGCAGCGCAGTAGTATAATCAATTTTGTTGCTGACGAAAGCGACTTCGCGGATGTGGCGGAATTGGCAGACGCACTAGACTTAGGATCTAGCGGGATACCGTGGGGGTTCGAGTCCCTTCATCCGCACTAACAGATGAACCTATCAAATTATGGTAGGTTTATTTTTTTACTCTAAATCGTACAAAAACCTCACAAAATTATTTGAATATTAAGTCATAAAAAACAGCCATTCAAAAGAATAACACAATCAACTCCTGTTAACATAATATATTACAAGAAATAAATTATGGAGTGAGGTAAGAAATGAATATTGTTGTGGAAACTGACAGGTTAATTATAAAAGAATTTGAGGAAGCAGATGTTCCAAGCCTTTATAAAATAGAAAGTGATAAGAAAATTATTGAATTTTTACCGTGGGTTAAATTAAGTAATGAAAAAGAATGCCGAAGGCAGATAAAGAAATATATAAATGAATATAAAAAAAACAAATTGAACAGCTGGGCGGTAGCAATAAAAGAAACAGGTGAAATAATTGGTATAACACGTTTAATATATTCAAATAAAATAAAAGGAGTCGAACTGGGAACAAAAATTCTACCAGAATACTGGAATAAGGGATATGCATCTGAATTAAGCAGAGCAATTGTTGATTATGGATTATATGAATTGGGAATTGATGAAATTACGGCGGTAACGGATATAAATAATGTAGGAGCCATAAAATCACTGATAAATATGGGCATGCAACTTAAGAAGTACGGCTATTATAATGGAACAGAGGCTGCGTTTTATAGCATAAAAAGAGAATAGTAAATATAACGTCATATATTCAACTATTTTGTTGACAAACATATGAGGGTATGATACTATTAACTTAATTAAATAGGCAAAATTTTCTAAAGGAAATGGCGCAAAGCTATAGGGTCTAACCCATGAAAATGGTATGACAGCCAGTTGCTGTACGTTGGTACATTTATGATTGTTAGCTTTGCTGTCTCCAGCAAAGCTTTTTCTATGCCATTGAATATGAAAAGGCCTACATACAGGAGTTGACGAGCTATGAAAATATTAAGAATATTGATTATTTCATTGATTATGATAATTGCTTTTTCATCTGCTGCATATGGTGAAGATTTGTACAAAGGATCAAAATCGGAAATTGATGTATCGGATTCTGCTGATGGCTATATAAAAGTAAGATATTTAGATGAAACTACAAAAAAGCTTAAGGTAATAATTGAAAAAGAATCTGAGCAATATACATATGACTTAAACAATAAAGGAGAATATGATACATTTCCACTTCAGATGGGAGACGGAAAGTATAAGATCAAAGTGTTTGAAAACATTAGTTCAAACAAATATGCTACGAAACAGACCATAAGTATTGATGTTAAGTTAACTGATCCAAATGCTCCATATTTAGTATCAAATCAAATGGTGAATTATTCAGACGAATCTGACACTGCAAAAAAAGCAGAGGAGCTTACTGAAGGGAAAGCAACAGATATAGAAAAAGTAGATGTTATATATGATTATGTAATTTCAAACATTGTATACGACAACGATAAGGCAAAGACAGTAAAGAGCGGGTATCTTCCTGTTCCGGATGAGATACTTAAAAGTAATAAGGGTATATGCTTTGATTATTCGTCTGTAATGGCAGCCATGCTTCGATCACAATCAATTCCTACAAAGCTTGTAACTGGGTATTCGTCAAATTTAAGCGCATACCACGCTTGGAATGAAGTTTATACAGAAGAAACAGGGTGGATAACCTTAAATGAGATGTATTTTGACGGAGAACATTGGAAGCTTATGGATTCGACAATTGCTTCGACAGCGAAACAATCCAATAGTCCTAGGGTTATAGAACAGACGAACAAACTAATAGATTCAAAATATTACACAAAAAAATATGAATATTAAATGCATGGGAGGGCGTAAGCCCTCCCTGAATTTTTATATTAATTTTCTTGCCATTGCATCTGGATCCATGGCATAGAGCAAGGCATTCTCCTTTGTTATCATTCCGCTTCTATATAACTCTAAAATACTTGTATCCATAGATTTCATTCCTTTTCCGTCCAAAGAATAAATGACACTGTTTAGTTGATGCACTTTAGAGTCTCTAATTAAATTTGAAACAGCATTATTAACTACCATAACTTCAAATGCAGCAGCTCTGCCTAAAACAGGAGAAGGAATCAAGTGCTGGGATATTACAGCTCTTAGCTGCATTGACAGTTGTATTCGTATTTGCTGCTGTTGGTTAGAAGGGAATACGTCTATTATTCTATCCATAGTATTTGCGGCTCCTGTTGTGTGAAGGGTTGAAAGAACAAGGTGCCCTGTTTCAGCTGCTGTAAGAGCAATTTCTATAGTCTGCAGATCTCGCATTTCACCGATAAGCATTACATCAGGGGCTTGCCGAAGTGCAGAGCGAAGGGCGGATACATAGTCTTTAGAGTCTGTAGTTATTTCCCTTTGACTTACTATAGATTTTTTGTGCTTATGTATAAATTCAATTGGATCTTCAAATGTCATTATGTGGCAGTTGCGTTCACTGTTTATTTTGTCGATTATGCATGCAAGAGTAGTAGATTTACCGCTGCCTGCCGGCCCTGTTATTAAAATCAGTCCTTTGGTCTTTGTGTATAAGTTCATTACATCATCAGGTATACCTAATTTTTTTGGATCAGGAAGATCAAAAAAAACAGACCGTATAACAGCTGCATATGAATTTCTCTGCATGTATGCACTTACTCTGAATCTTCCGAGCTTTGGTACAGAAAATGAAAAATCAGCATCTCCGATATTATATAATTCATCAATGTTATCTTTTTTTGCTATTTTAAAGACTTCATAAATAATTACATAAGTATCTTCTGCAGTCAGAGGAATATCATCAGCCGAAACAATTTCTCCCATTATTTTATAAGAAAGAGGTATTCCTGCTATAATAAAAATATCCGAAGCTTTTTTTTCAATAGCATATTTAAAAATATCTATAATTTTCTTCATGTTTATTCAAATCCTTCCCATAGGTTGTAGTTTTCTTCTTCGTAAGCCGGCAGCTCAATTGATGATAATTTCCATTTTTCAATATAATAATTTGGCTGCTGAGTGCTTTCATCGAAGCTAATGACTAATGTTACACAGATTTTTTGATTTTTTTCACCAATTGATTCATAATAAATTCTCGCTGAATCATTAGTTTGATCAACTATTGAGATGTTATTAACTTGATCAAGTAAAAGTACAGCATCAGATATATTCTCTATGTCTTTATCTGAAATAAGCGTATCATATATTTCAGCCAGCTTTTCCTCAGCATTTCCGTGAACCTTATAGTAATCAAAGTTCATTTCAGCTGTTTTTTTTGACAATTTTAAATCAGAATAAGCAGTTGTAAATGATAATACGGAAAAAATTGTAAGGCATAAAGAGACAAATATAATTACTATGAGAGATCCTCCCATACCAATTGATACACTGGAAGATTTATGTTTTCTGTTTTCCACAGCTACCTCCTTACATCGTTAAGCGGGAAGAATTTCTTGGTTTCGATTTTATATACGACTGTACTATTGTGCTCCCTGTCAATAAATGGATATGGTTTTGATTTTAGAGCGGTTATTACAATATCTTTTAGAATTCCCGAGCTTCTGTGTGAACTGCTGATTTCAATCATTATGCTGTATTCACTGTCATGCTCTGAACATGCAGTCCAGGTATTACTTAAATAGTTTATATAACTTATGTTATTGCCATTTGATTTAATTGCATTGAAGTTACTATCCATATAATCGTTCATTTCATCTATGTTATTAGAAGACTTAATAATTTCTGCAGTTGATTGTATTATATTACCGGCTGTAACCATATCATTTGCTTTTAATTGGGTAAATTTTGCTGCTGCAAAGCAGTTTAAGATTATTACTCCGGATACGGCGAATATTAATATGGATATAATTATTTCAACCAGAGATAATTCTAAGTTTATAGAGACCTTGTTTTTCATTTTAACCTCTTATTCAGAATATAAATTTATTATAAGTTCAGAAGTTTTATCATTTTCAGATGTAGTAAACTTGTACAAATCACTAGAAAGTTTTTCTATTTCGAAGTTTTCTACATCCATTATCCTCATTCCGTCATCAGGATTAAATTTCATGCCTGCATCTGTAAACATTTCGTAAATGCTGTTATCATAATAATAAATCCATGTTTCGTAATTTTCTGTATCATATGTTTCAGTTATGACTATTGCATTATTGCCATTTATATCTTCAATACGGATATTGCCGTTCTCGTCATTTTGACGTATTTTATTTGAAACATATGACAAAGAAACTCTTTTTGTATAATTAGAGTTCCTATTGCAATTAATACCCAAGTATACATCTTTTCCAAGCAATATAATCATTACTGATAAAATAACAATCATCAGGAAAAGAAGCATAATAAAAACAAATTGAAACGAAAATTTATTTGAATTTTTTTCTTTAATCATTTAGCTCTTCCTTATTTTAAATATATTTCTATATCAGGCATTATATTTGAAGCAAAAATAGAGTAGCTTATTACATACTTGTTATGATCAATAATTAATCCGTATTCATTTTCCAGATACGTAATATCAGGTGGATAAAATCCTTCAATTGCGTAACACTGAACAGCACTTCTCTTAATCGCATCTGCTAATATGTCGTACTTTTCCTTTTCAGCTGAACTATGAACATTTTCAACAGAATTATAAAAATAGCAGATAAAAAAAATAATAAAAATTATTGTAAAGATTTTTAATTTAATATTTTTCAACATAGAAATCCTTTCTTAAGCAATTGAAGACATTATATTCATTAAAGGAAGCATGACAGAAATCAATATAAATCCGATTACAATGCACAAGGTACCTACAAGAACTGGTTCTATCAACGAAACCGCTCTATTTATAGATTGATCTGCTTCAGATTCGTATATGTTTGTAAGTTTTCTCATTACAACGTCCATTTCTCCTGTTCGCTGACCCATATTGAGCATTTGTAAATGCATGCTCGAAAACAATGATAATTTTGAAACTGATTCAACAAAGTCATTTCCCGAACTTAAATAATCACTGCATTTTTTGATTTTGCTTTTTAGTTCGAGTTCTTGTACTATGTCGAGAAGTGTGTTAATTGAATTTTCAACATTCATTCCGCTTGATAACAGCAAAGACATGCTTGAAGCAAATCTGTAAGCAGTAATTTTTTTCATTATTGATTTTGAAAAGACAAAATTATTTAAAAGTTTATTTAAAATTGTTTTTCCGCTGTCTGTACGGGAGAGTATGTATGCAACAGCAATTAATATCATTGATGCGAGCACAGTAATTAAGACAACCTTACCTATAATGACACCTGTTGAAAAAGATATTGCAAACGAGTTTTTAGTATATCCTAGCTCTTGGATCATGCTTTCAAATATTGGAAATATTTTTGTGACAAGAATAATAATTACAAAAGACATCATAATAAACAGCATTAAGGGATAAAATACAGAATTTCGTATCTTTGATTTTAAATACGATTCTCTATCATAGTATTCTGCTAAAGCGTTTAATACATCATCCAACCGCCCTGTCATACTTCCTATCTGACACATATTTATTATATATGGAGGAAAGCAACCGGAATTTTCCATTGCCTTATACAAAGGAACCTTGCCAGAAAGTTCGGATCTTAACAAGCCAAGAACCTGCTTAATATTTCCATCTTCCATGTCAGTGTACATCCAGTTGATACCGTCAGAAATCAGCATTCCCGATTTCAATATCATTGCAACCTGAGTACAAAAATAAGATAATTCAGATGAAGAAAGATTATTAACTGATGCGTTTTTCATATATCCACCATCCTGTATAATTTGTAGCATTTAAATAATTATATTATAATTAGGTTTTAAACTCAACAATATTATCTATAATTTTACATAATTCGTTAAAATTCTCATAAATATTGAAATTTATAATGATAAGCATATGTTTTGAATGAAACATTAGCCGGTGACTTCATATAATAGATTTGTTCGCTAACAATTAAGCTACAAAAGTCCAAATATAAAAGGAAAACTAAAAAGATAAAAAGGGGATTGACAAAGGCAATCAAGTAAGCTACAATTATTAAGCACTTCGAATTTGGAACACATAGACTGAATATAAGATAAAAAAATATAGAAAAAACAGTTGACATCGAATTCGAGTTATGCTAAACTAACAAAGCTGTCGATGAGGACGGCAAACAAAATGAAAAACATACTTGACATTAGTTGTTAAATATGATAAGATTTCATTCCGGTTTATAAAGATTTGGAAATAAAAAAACAGTTGACAACATTGATGAGATGTGATAAACTACTTAAGCTGTCGCAAAAAACAGCGAAGAACCTAGACAATAAAACAGCATAAGAAACCTTTGAGAGTTCAAAGAAAAAAAGAACTAAAGAACCAAAGTAAAGAAAGACAAAGATAAGCTAAGCGCTATCTTGAGCAAGAATATAAAACGAGAGTTTGATCCTGGCTCAGGACGAACGCTGGCGGCGTGCCTAACACATGCAAGTCGAACGAGATTTACTTTTTCACTGAGAGCTCGAACATCTACATCAAGCACAAAAGTGTATAATATAATAAGATGTAGAAAAACAGTGAGTTGCACATTTGTGCTTCACGCTAAATCCAAGAGACAACACACTTGAAATTCGAGAGCTAAGTGAAAAGGTAAATCTAGTGGCGGACGGGTGAGTAACGCGTGAACAATCTGCCCTGTACAAAGGAATAGCCTCGGGAAACCGGGATTAAAACCATATAACACTTGATGACCGCATGGTCGATGAGTCAAATCGTTAGAGGTATAGGATGAGTTCGCGTCTGATTAGCTAGTTGGTGGGGTAAAGGCCTACCAAGGCGACGATCAGTAGCCGGCCTGAGAGGGTGAACGGCCACACTGGAACTGAGACACGGTCCAGACTCCTACGGGAGGCAGCAGTGGGGAATATTGCACAATGGGGGAAACCCTGATGCAGCGACGCCGCGTGAGTGAAGAAGGTTTTCGGATCGTAAAACTCTGTCCTTGGTGAAGAAAAAAATGACAGTAGCCAAGGAGGAAGCCCCGGCTAACTACGTGCCAGCAGCCGCGGTAATACGTAGGGGCGAGCGTTGTCCGGATTTACTGGGCGTAAAGGGTGAGTAGGCGGTAGTATGTGTCAGATGTAAAAGGCTAAGGCTTAACCATAGTTAGCATTTGAAACTGTATTACTTGAGTGCAGGAGAGGTAAGCGGAATTCCTAGTGTAGCGGTGAAATGCGTAGATATTAGGAGGAACACCAGTGGCGAAGGCGGCTTACTGGACTGTAACTGACGCTGAGTCACGAAAGCGTGGGTAGCAAACAGGATTAGATACCCTGGTAGTCCACGCTGTAAACGATGAGTGCTAGGTGTTGGCCAGCGATGGTCAGTGCCGAAGTAAACACAATAAGCACTCCGCCTGGGGAGTACGGTCGCAAGACTGAAACTCAAAGGAATTGACGGGGACCCGCACAAGCAGCGGAGCATGTGGTTTAATTCGAAGCAACGCGAAGAACCTTACCAAGGCTTGACATCCCCTTGACCAGTGCAGAGATGTGCTCTCTTCTTCGGAAGCAAGGGAGACAGGTGGTGCATGGTTGTCGTCAGCTCGTGTCGTGAGATGTTGGGTTAAGTCCCGCAACGAGCGCAACCCTTATCCTTAGTTGCCAGCAGGTAAAGCTGGGCACTCTAAAGAGACTGCCGATGATAAATCGGAGGAAGGTGGGGATGACGTCAAATCATCATGCCCCTTATGTCTTGGGCTACACACGTGCTACAATGGTCGGTACAAAGGGAAGCGAAAGAGCAATCCGGAGCAAATCCCAATAAACCGATCCCAGTTCGGATTGTAGGCTGCAACTCGCCTACATGAAGTCGGAGTTGCTAGTAATCGCGAATCAGAATGTCGCGGTGAATGCGTTCCCGGGTCTTGTACACACCGCCCGTCACACCATGGAAGTTGGTAATACCCGAAGTCGCTGAGCTAACCGCAAGGAGGCAGGCGCCGAAGGTAGGATCAATGACTGGGGTGAAGTCGTAACAAGGTAGCCGTATCGGAAGGTGCGGCTGGATCACCTCCTTTCTAAGGAGAACTAAAGGACTTATGCTGTTTTATTGCTTGCTTTAAATAAAAGTAAAGCAAGACTGAAGGATACAGTATAAAACCACAGAACTTTGAAAATTGCATAGGAAAATGAAAAGAGAAGACATTAGTTAAATTCAAATTTTAAATAAAACAAATACAATTTAACCAAAACAAAATGTTATGAAGACATAACAATGACAAACAGGTCAAGATAGAAAGGGCTAAGGGCGAATGCCTTGGCACTGGGAGCCGAAGAAGGACGTGGCAAACTACGAAATGCTGCGGGGAGGCGTAAGCAGCCGATAATCCGCAGATATCCGAATGAGGAAACTCACATAAGGTAAACCTTATGTATCATACAGTGAATAAATAGCTGTATGAGGGGAACGAGGGGAACTGAAACATCTAAGTACCCTTAGGAAGAGAAAATAAAAAATGATTCCGTAAGTAGCGGCGAGCGAAAGCGGAAGAGCCCAAACCAAGTAGAAATACTTGGGGTTGAGGACATATCAAAGAGACAGAAAACTGTAGCCGAAGAGAGCTGGAAAGCTCCTCCAAAGAATGTGATAGACACGTAAGCAAAACAGTTTGAAGCGAGGATATGATCCAGAGTACCACGGGACACGAGGAATCTTGTGGGAAGCAGGGAGGACCACCTCCCAAGGCTAAATACTACCCAGTGACCGATAGAGAACAGTACCGTGAGGGAAAGGTGAAAAGAACCCCGGGAGGAGTGAAAAAGAACCTGAAACCCTGAGCCTAAAAACAGTGGAAGCACAAAAGTGTGACCGCGTACTTTTTGTAGAACGGGCCAACGAGTTACAATATGCAGCAAGGTTAATAACCAAAGGTTAGGAGCCGAAGAGAAATCGAGTCTGAAAAGGGCGAAAGTTGTATGTTGTAGACCCGAAACCGGGTGACCTATCCATGTGCAGGTTGAAGCTAGAGTAAAATCTGGTGGAGGACCGAACCCATTAGCGTTTAAAAGCTACGGGATGACGTGTGGATAGCGGTGAAATTCCAATCGAACCCGGAGATAGCTGGTTCTCCTCGAAATAGCTTTAGGGCTAGCCTCAAGTAAGTATAGTGGGGGTAGAGCACTGAATGGTCTAGGGGCGTTATACGTTACCAAAACCTATCAAACTCCGAATACCATATATATGTTGCTAGGGAGTCAGACTATGTGAGATAAGTTTCATAGTCAAAAGGGAAACAGCCCAGATCACCAACTAAGGTCCCAAAATATAGATTAAGTGGAAAAGGATGTAAAACTACACAGACAACCAGGATGTTGGCTTAGAAGCAGCCATTCATTAAAAGAGTGCGTAATAGCTCACTGGTCGAGTGGTTTTGCGCCGAAGATGTCCGGGGCTAAAATCTATTACCGAAGTTGTGGGATGTCGTAAAGCTCTTCATCTGTTCAATGAAACGATAACTGAGGACATCTCAGTTCAAAATCCTTCATTAATTAAAATAGATAAAAAGGAAGGATTTTGAAAAGCTCTAACGGGGCTAAAATCAAAATTGAGCGAATGAAGAGATTTACGACATCGGTAGAGGAGCATTGTGTACGGATAGAAGCACTACCGAAAGGAGTCGTGGACTGTACAGAAGAGAGAATGTTGGCATGAGTAGCGAAAGGTGAGTGAGAATCTCACCCATCGAAAGCCTAAGGATTCCTGAGGAAGGCTCGTCCACTCAGGGTAAGTCGGGACCTAAGCCGAGGCCAAAAGGCGTAGGCGATGGACAACTGGTTGAAATTCCAGTACCACCTTTAAGCGTTTGAGAAATGGGGTGACACAGGAGGGTAAGCTGGCGCACAGCTGGAAAAGTGCGTCTAAGTAAGTAGGGAGACGATACAGGCAAATCCGTAACGTCAATCCTGAGATACGAATGGGAGCGAAAATAAGTAGTGAAGCAGCTGAGCCCACACTGTCAAGAAAAGCCTCTATCGAGCAAGAAGGTGCCCGTACCGTAAACCGACACAGGTAGGCAAGGAGAGAATCCAAAGATGAGCGGAAGAACTATTGTTAAGGAACTAGGCAAAATGACCCCGTAACTTCGGGAGAAGGGGTGCCCTTCAGAGTGAAGACAGAACTGTTGGAGCTTAGAAGGGCCACAGAAAACAGGCCCAAGCGACTGTTTACCAAAAACACAGGTATCTGCTAAATCGAAAGATGAAGTATAGGTGCTGACACCTGCCCGGTGCTGGAAGGTTAAGGGGAGAAGTCATCGAAAGAGAAGCTTTGAACTTAAGCCCCAGTAAACGGCGGCCGTAACTATAACGGTCCTAAGGTAGCGAAATTCCTTGTCGGGTAAGTTCCGACCCGCACGAAAGGTGTAACGATTTGGGCACTGTCTCAACAATAGATCCGGTGAAATTGTAGTACTCGTGAAGATGCGAGTTACCCGCGGCAGGACGGAAAGACCCCATGGAGCTTTACTGCAGGCTGACATTGGAATTCGGTAGCAATTGTACAGAATAGGTGGGAGGCAGAGAAATCGGTACGCCAGTATCGGTGGAGCCAACGTTGGGATACCACTCTATTGTTACTGAATTTCTAACATGATACCGTGAACCGGTATATGGACACTGTCAGTTGGGCAGTTTGACTGGGGCGGTCGCCTCCGAAAGAGTAACGGAGGCGCTCAAAGGTTCCCTCAGCACGGTCGGAAATCGTGCGAAGAGTGTAAAGGCAGAAGGGAGCTTGACTGCGAGAGAGACATCTCGAGCAGGAACGAAAGTTGGACTTAGTGATCCGGTGGCACCGAGTGGAAAGGCCATCGCTTAACGGATAAAAGCTACCCTGGGGATAACAGGCTTATCTCCCCAAGAGTCCACATCGACGGGGAGGTTTGGCACCTCGATGTCGGCTCGTCTCATCCTGGGGCTGAAGCAGGTCCCAAGGGTTGGGCTGTTCGCCCATTAAAGAGGCACGCGAGCTGGGTTCAGAACGTCGTGAGACAGTTCGGTCCCTATCCGCCGTGGGCGCAGGAAATTTGAAGGGAGCTGTTCCTAGTACGAGAGGACCGGAATGGACAGACCGCCGGTGCATCAGTTGTCACGCCAGTGGCATAGCTGAGTAGCTGAGTCTGGATTAGATAAGCGCTGAAAGCATCTAAGCGCGAAACTAGCCCTAAGATAAGATTTCCCATCACGCAAGTGAGTAAGACCCCCGATATGTTAACGGGTTGATAGGTTGCATGTGTAAGTGCAGCAATGCATTCAGCTGAGCAATACTAATAGGTCGAGGTCTTGACCTCAAAGATGCCCTAACCCAATTTTTTCGACTAAAAGGAGAAAAAAATTGAAGGTAGGTCATTCGCAACGAATTCCCAATTTATGCGACGCAAGGAGCAAGTAAATTGGTGAATGAGACTGCGCAAAAATGTCTAATCTAAAAATTCCTATGCGATTTTGAAAGTTCTGAAAGAACTTTTATATATCTGGTGACAATAGCGAAGAGGACACACCCGTACCCATCTCGAACACGGAAGTTAAGCTCTTCAGCGCTGATGATACTTGGCGGGCAACTGCCTGGGAAAGTAAGACGTCGCCGGGTTATTCCGAGGTAGCTCAATGGTGGAGCAACCGGCTGTTAACCGGTAGGTCGTGGGTTCGAGCCCCACCCTCGGAGTCAGTAATAAGCATGATAATAGGGCCATATATGAAGCTTTGGCAAGAATTATCGTCGCGGGATAGAGCAGTTGGAAGCTCGTCGGGCTCATAACCCGGAGGCCGTTGGTTCGAATCCAGCTCCCGCTACCAAAAAATATGATGGCCCTATGGTCAAGCGGTTAAGACACCGCCCTTTCACGGCGATAACCCGGGTTCGAGTCCCGGTAGGGTCATAAATATGGAAGCTTAGCTCAGTTGGGAGAGCATCTGCCTTACAAGCAGGGGGTCATAGGTTCGAGCCCTATAGTTTCCACTTAAGTCCTAACTTCATTAATCAGAGTTTTCTGAAGAATGTTTGGTAGGTCAAATGCAGTGATTAACTGCAAAAGCGGCCTGGTAGTTCAGTTGGTTAGAATGCCAGCCTGTCACGCTGGAGGTCGAGGGTTCGAGCCCCTTCCAGGTCGCCATTTTAAAAAAGAAGTATAGCCGAAGAGGTAAATTATTGGCGTAATATAATTATATATGCTGGTGTAGCTCAATTGGTAGAGCAACTGACTTGTAATCAGTAGGTTAGGGGTTCAAGTCCTCCCACCAGCTTTGTAACATTAAAAATAAGGAAGAGTTCCCGAGTGGCTAAAGGGGACGGACTGTAAATCCGTTGGCACCGCCTTCATTGGTTCGAATCCAATCTCTTCCACCATTGCGGAAGTGGCTCAGTGGTAGAGCATCGCCTTGCCAAGGCGAGGGTCGCGAGTTCGAATCTCGTCTTCCGCTCCAATATAAATTTATTTTGCGGGTGTAGCTCAATGGTAGAGCCCCAGCCTTCCAAGCTGGTCGCGAGGGTCCGATTCCCTTCACCCGCTCCAAATTATATTTTGGTGGATATGGCCTAGTTGGTTAGGGCGCCAGATTGTGGCTCTGGAGGTCGTGGGTTCGAATCCCACTATTCACCCCAAAAACTTAATATTAAGGCGCTATAGCCAAGTGGTAAGGCACAGGTCTGCAACACCTAGATCTCCAGTTCAAATCTGGATGGCGCCTCCAAAATATCTTGCACCGTTAGCTCAGTTGGATAGAGTGTTCGGCTACGAACCGAAAGGTCGTGGGTTCGAATCCCTCACGGTGCATTTGATTTTAGCAAATAAAAGTAATCCTATCTTATGCTGATAGGATTTTTTTATTTAAAATATTACCGACATAAAAGTTTGTGAGGAAAATAATGGTGAAACAAATATTAAATCATGGTATAATAAAATTATTGACTACATAATATTTTAAGATTATCTATGCGGAAAGGATGATTTAAATGAAATTTAGTATTGTTGATGCATTTACAGACAGGCTGTTCGGGGGAAATCCTGCAGGAATTGTGATGCTTCCGGATGGAGCGGATTTTCCTTCAGATGAAATTATGATTAAGACAGCGGCGGAACTTAGATATTCAGAAACGGCATTTATTAAAAAATTGGGAAATGAAACATTTAATATAAGGTATTTTACGCCTGTGTCGGAAGTTGATTTATGCGGTCATGCTACAATAGCTTCCTTTCATGCATTACTCAATCAAGGAATAATCAAACCGGGTAAATATATAAATATAACTTTGGCAGGGGAATTGGAAATTATGGCAGATAACGACTTAATATTGATGGATATGGCATATCCTAAGATATTTGATACAATTTTCTCCGAAGAAGATATAAATGAGCTTTACAGCGTTATGGGACTTGATTCAAGGGCACAGGGAATATGTAGTAAATATTCTGATATTGAATTGATTCCTAAAAAGGTATCTACAGGACTAATAGATATTATGCTGCCTGTAAAAAATGAAAATGAACTTGAAAAGATTAATCCTGATTTGGAATCTCTTACCTCGTTGTCTGAAAAGCATAAGGTGGTCGGAGTCCACGCGTTTACAGTTAACTCTGATGATGGAAAAATTCATTCAAGAAATTTTGCACCATTGTATGGAATAGATGAAGAAGCTGCAACCGGGACATCAAATGGAGCATTGACCTATTATTTATATGATTATGGTATTATCAGATTAGATAGTTTAAATAACATTGTTCAAGGAGAAAAGCTTGAAAGACCTTCAAGAATAGTTACTCAGATCATATTGGAAAATGGGAATGAAAAGATAAGAGTAGGAGGCTCAGCCGTTATCCTTGCAACAGGTAAAATAAACATTTAGTTTGGATACAGTTAAATATCGGATACCACAGTGGAGATTTTTATGAAATATAAGATAAATACAGAAAAATGTAAAATGTGCAGGATGTGCTTCAGAACAAGATGCAAGGCGCTGAAATTTGAAGAAAAAGTTATTATTGATTCAGACAAATGCAATGGATGTGGGATGTGCTATAACTTATGTCCAGCTAATGCAATTATTATGATTGATGAAGGAAAATAAAATTACTAGGAGGCTGTATAAATGATTACCAAAGATATGACAACGTTGGATATAGTTGAAAAGTATCCGAAAACAGAAAAAATTTTTCATGAATATGACGAGATTACTGGAAAATGCCTGCTTTGCAACAACTTGTTTGATACTGTTGAAGTTATTGCTGCGAATTATGAATTGAATTTGGCGGAAATGTTAGACAGATTGAATAGTGCAGATTTTAAATAAATAATTATAACAATGAGAATCTGTCAAAAGGCAGATTTTCTAGATTTGCTATTTTTTTAATAAAACTGTCCTTAAGGGCTTTCGATTAAACAGTCATATTTATCCCATCTGTACCATATGATATGCTTTTTATAACTATAAATTTATACAGAGTAATTGGAGGAAATATGAAAAAAATATTAGCGGAATTGTTAATTATTATCATGATGCTTTTATTACTGACAGGATGTATGCATGAACCAAATAATGAGCAACTTGCTCCATGTGAGGAAGAAGATACTCCTGCTTTTCCTGAACATGATATAAAAGGCGTTGTTCAGTGGGGTGCAGGGGGAGGAACAGATTCATTGATGAGACCTCTTGCTTCCATTGCAGAAAAGATACTTGGTAAAAGCATTGTAGTTCAGAACAAGCCAGGAGCAACAGGAGCTATTGCAACACAGTATGTATACGAACAAAAAAGCGATGGATATACACTGCTGATGGGAGCTGAAAATCCTCAGCTTTATACAATATTGGGTATATCGGAACTTACATACGCAGATTTTGAGCCGGTATTTGTTATTGGTGATGAAAAGGTTGGAATTATTGTAAAGAAAGGTTCAAAATATTTAACATTTACAGAGCTCATAGATGATGCTTTAGCTAACCCGGGTAAGATAAATATTGCAACAACCGGTGTGGGAGGTATGCCATGGTCTGTAAGTGCATTTATTACGGCTATAACAGGAGCAGAGTTTAATCAGATACCATTTGATAGCGATGCGTCAGCATTGGCAGCAGTTCTAGGAGGTCATGCAGATTTTACAATTTGTAAAGTACAATCGGGTATAGAATCATATAAGGCAGGGTATATCGAATATCTGACATTATTATCGACTGAAAGTGTAGGCGTTCTTCCTGAAGTTCCATTAGTAACCGAAGAATATCCGGATTTTTCTGATTATTTACCATGGGGGCCTTTCTATGGTATATTTGTTAATAATGGGACTCCTCAAGAGAAAATTGATGTATTAAGTGCTGCATTTTCGGAAGCGTTTAATGATTTAGAGTACGTAAACCTGATGGAAGAATTAAACATAAGCCCATTAGGGTTGACAGGTGATGAAGCAAAAGAATATCTTGAGAGATGGCAAAAAGATACTGCGGAAGCATTTTATAAGAGTGGAACAATAGATAAATCTCCGGGAGAACTTGGAATAAATTAGATTTCAATCGATCCTCGTATGATTTTCAATATATTAAGGATGTGAGTTAATGTCAAGTAAGATTAAACCGGGGGAAACAGTTTTTTTGTTTATGCTGTTAGGAATAGGGACAGGTGCATTTATTGAGTCTATAAACATGTATATGAATGATCCTGCTCCTTCATCATATGGAGCACTGCCTTTGTTTTTAAGCAGTATAATAGTTTTATTTATGATAAAAATAATTTTTTTTGAATCTAATAAAACAGTTTCTGAAAGTGAGAATTTTGTTCTGAAAGAGAAATTTAAGCTTGCTGTCGAATATATTTTCACCAAAGATATATTGTTAATGTTATTGATGCTTATAGGCTATTGTCTGCTGCTTGTTTTAGGAGTCGGATTTGAACTTGTAACTCCGATATTTTTATTTACATCGATGAGTTACTTAATGAATGGCAAGTATTTACAAAGCCTTATTTTTACAGTTGTTGTAATGGCTTTCATTCTTATTATATTCAATACAATTTTTCAGGTTATTCTGCCATAAGGAGGATAAGATATGGATTCAAATGTAATTTATATGTTGGCGCCTTTTGAGGATCCAATTCTTACAGCGCTTGTGGCAGTCGGTGTTTTTTTAGGTATCTACATAGGTTCTATACCTGGATTGTCAGGAACTATGGCGGTCTCCCTTCTTGTATCTTTTACTTTCGGATGGGAAACAAAAAGCGCATTAGCACTTATGATTGGAATATTCACAGGAGCAGTATATGGAGGCTCCAGATCAGCAATACTATTGAATATCCCTGGGGCTCCTGCAGCTGTTGCGACAAGCTTTGACGGCTATCCGCTTGCAAAAAAGGGCTTGGCAGGTCAGGCCATGGGTGTTGCTACAGTACAGTCGGTTCTTGGAGGAATAGTAGGAATAATAGTTTTAGTATTTTTTGCGCCAATTGTATCAGATTTTGTGTTAATATTTGCTCCTAGAGATTATATGCTTCTTGCATTCATGGGAATGATGCTGGTTGGAAGTCTTGGATCAAAGACTTTATCCAGAGGAATTGTTGCCGCTGCAGTTGGAGTGCTGTTGGGTACAATTGGAATGGACCCGATAAGTGCACAGCACAGGTTCACATTTGGAAATACTTATCTGCTTGCTGGAGTGAATTATATTACTGCAATGATAGGTCTTTTTGGAATATCTGAGGTGTTTGTACAAATAAGACAAAAAGACACTCCGATTATAAAGCAGAGGGTTGATAGGATATTACCATCATTTTTTTCAATTAAAAAGTATCTGCCATTAACAGTAAGGTCATCAATCGTGGGAGTTATTGTCGGAGCGCTTCCCGGCGCTGGCGGAGATATTGCAGCGTTAGTTGCTTACGATCAGGCAAAAAGAACCGTTAAGAATACGGAGGTTCCTTTTGGAGAAGGGGCAGTAGAAGGTATAGTTGCTCCGGAATCTGCAAATAACGCAGCAATAAGCGGGGCATTTATACCAATGCTTACAATGGGAATACCTGGTGATGCGGTTACTGCCGTAATACTTGGAGCTTTATACATTCATGGACTAAGGCCAGGGCCCATGCTTATGACAGAAACGCCGGATTTATTTTATATAATCGTAAGCTTTTTGCTTATATCAAATATATTTTTATTAATATTCGGTTTAACAGGGGTAAAAATATTTACAAAAATAGTTGAAATACCTAAAGGAATACTTCTTCCTATCATAATAATTCTGTCGATTGTAGGTTCATATGCGGTTAATAACAATCTATATGATATATTTTGGATGACAGCATTTGGTGTTATGGGATATTTCTTTAAAATGTATGACTTTCCGGTTGCTCCTACGGTACTTGGAATTATACTGGCTGACTTAATTGAAACGAATTATAGAAGAGCTGTTATATCCTCAGGTTCTATTATTGGTCTTATTGGAAGTATATTTACAAGTCCGATTTCAATGTTTCTGCTGGCAATAATTGTTTTATCGTTTATTGTTCAAACAAAGCAATTTATGCAGTAGCAAACTAAACGAGAACCCAAAAAGTAAAGGAGATGAACTTATTGAAAAACATAGAAATTAGAGGTGTAAAAATAGGTGAAGGAATGCCTAAAATAATAATACCATTGGTTGAAAGTACCGAAACGGAAATAATTCAAAAGTTAAAAAGTTTTAAGGAATTAAAATATGACGCTGTTGAGTGGAGAGCGGATTTTTTTGATGAGGTTCTCAATTTTGAAAAAGTAACAGAAGTACTGAGCGAAATAAGAAATTTGATACCAGATAAAATTGTATTTTTTACATATAGGACGAAAAAGGAAGGAGGGAACAAAGAAATATCTGTTGAAAATTACTGCGCACTAAATAAGGCTGTGGCTGAGACAGGTGATGCAGATATAATAGATGTGGAAATTTTCATAGGATATGAAGAAGCTGAAAGAAACATAAATAATATTCACTCCTGCAATGTACTTGTGGTTGCTTCAAATCATGACTTTTACAAGACACCTGATAAGGATGACATAATTTCACGAATGTGTAAAATGCAGGATGTTGGTGCTGATATACTAAAAATTGCTGTAATGCCTCAAAGTCCGGAGGATTTGCTGACTTTGATGTCTGCTACATACGAAATGAGACAAAAATATACAAATAAACCCATAATAACTATGTCAATGGGAGCCTTAGGAATGATGAGCAGACTGGCAGGAGAAATTTTCGGTTCTGCATTTACATTTGGAGCTGTAGGAGAGACATCAGCTCCAGGGCAGATACCTGCAGATCAGCTACATACAGTTATTAGCATTATACATCAAAATATATAAAATAAAAACTAAGAGGATTATTTTAAATCAAAGGTGCTGACATTTATACTTTAAGAAAATTAATTTTAAAAAAGAATTTTAATGCTATATAATTAAGACAATTACAAAATTTAGGAGATTTAAATGGAAAAGACGAAAATAAATGCTAATCTAAAAGGAAACATGGCTTTTGAAATGAAGATAAACGGCCATACTGTAATAACGGATACGGTCTTTGAAAACGGAGGAAATAATTTAGGCCCCAGTCCAAAGGCATTGTTATTGGCGGGTCTTATTGGATGTTCAGGAATAGATATAATGACTATTGTTAAAAAAATGAGGCTCGATGTTAAGGATGTTCATGTTGAAATTGAGGCTGAATCTAGAGATGAGGATCCGAAAATATATAATTATATTAAAATTATTTATAAATTTATAGGAACCAATCTCGAATATAAAAAACTTGAAAGAGCTGTTAAACTTTCACTTGAAAAATATTGCGGGGTTGCAGCAATGCTTGAAAAGGCTGTTCCTATTTCATATGAAATACAAATTATTGAGTAATAGAATATTTATGTCACCACATAAGTAATTGTAAAGCACTGTATCTGTTCAACGGTGCTTTTTCATTGATAAAATACTATAATTAGATTATAATAAATAATGCTGTAAAATTTTGTTTATTTGGGAGGAATAATGAACTGGACTGAGGTTTCCATATATACAACAACAAATGGAATAGAAATAATAAATGGCGCTTTGATAAAATTAGGAATAAATGATGCGGTTATAGAAGATGCTGGAGTTTTTGAAGATTTTTTAAATAATGACACATTGAATTGGGACTATTATGATGAAGAGCTTGCTGAAATGAAAAATTGTGAAAGCTGTATAAAGGTATATTTAGCGGATAATAGTCAGGGAATGGAACTTTTTAGAAAAGTAGAAAAATACATTGAAGATTTAAAGAAAGAAAGCAATGAAATTGATATGGGCAGACTGGAAATAGCTACAAGGATTTTAAATGATGAGGACTGGGCTAACAACTGGAAACAGTATTTTAAACCTTTTTCTGTTTCAAATAAAATAATCATAAAGCCTTCATGGGAAAAACTTGACGAATCTGCAGAAGAAAAAATTGTTCTTAATATTGATCCAGGCATGAGTTTTGGGACAGGTCAGCATCATACTACAAGGCTTTGTATTGAGCAGATAATTAAGCATCTTAATGATGGCGATGAAGTGCTGGATATGGGATGCGGAAGCGGAATACTTTCCATAGCATCTTTGCTTCTTGGAGCTGTTAAGGCAACAGGTGTGGATATAGATGAAAATGCAGTTAGAATTGCTAAAGAAAATGCCGAATTAAATAACATTTATGAAGACAGGTTTGATGTTCTTTGCGGTGATGTAACCGATGATAAAAATCTGCAGGATGCAATAGGATACAACAAGTATGATATTCTTGAAATAAATATTATTGCTCAGATTATAATGGGTATGAGTTTCACATTCCCAAAATTTTTGAAAAAAGGAGGACTTGTAATAGCATCTGGTATTATAAAAAAATATGTTGGTGATGTTGTAGAAAACTTTAAATCTTTAGGATTTCAAATACTAGAGATAAATGATAGCGAAGAATGGGTATGTGTAACAGCTCAACTAAGATAGTGAGGTAAATATGTTCAGATATTTTTGTGCTGATGACAATATAAAAAATAATACTGTCAAAGTAACAGGCGGAGATGCAAGACATTTAAAAACCATACTTCGTGCAAAAGAAGGGGATAATATATCCTTAGTTACTGAAAGCAGTGAGTATGATGCGAAAATAATTGAAATTAATCAGGAAAACATAATTTGCGAGATTATAGAAGAAAAAAATACAAATAATGAAACAAAAATAAATGTTACTTTGTGCCAGGGGATACCAAAGCAAACCAAAATGGAAGATATTATTCAGCAGAATGTTGAATTGGGAGTGAAAAGTTTCATACCTTTGATGACTGAAAGAACAGTGGTAAAACTTAATGACAAAGATAGGGAACAAAAAAAGCTTGAAAGATGGCGAAAAATTGCCAAAGAGTCTTCTAAGCAGAGCAAGCGCAATATAATTCCTACAGTAGAAGATATAGTTAATGTCAAGGAGCTGCTTGAAAGGTTAAAAGAAGAAAATGCTGAGATAATTGTTCCATATGAGCTTGAAGACATGAAACTATTGAAGGATGTATTGTCTGTGCCTAAAGAAAATTATTACATAATAATAGGGCCTGAAGGGGGATTTGATATTAAGGAAATAGAAATGTTCAAGGAAGCTGGTGCGCATATAGTTACTCTTGGAAAAAGAATACTGAGAACAGAAACCGCAGGAATTGTTACCGCTTCAGTTATAATGTATGCATGTAATGAAATGTCTTAGCTGCCATCACAGGCAGCTTTTTTTAATAGAATTAGGAGAATTAGGGAAAATTTTTACTGGTAAATGGGATTCGATTAAAAGTATAACGCATTTAATATTAAGTATGGTATATATATGTAATACAAAGAAAAAAACATGTATTTGTTAAAAATACAGAGAGACAAAACGAAGAAACTAATGTATAATATAAATACATTTTATTAAAAGGAGGAATTTAGAATGAAAAAAATGCAATTAACAACCAAAATTTTCATTGGCTTGGCTTTGGGTATACTTGCAGGAATTATTTTTCAATCAAATCCCGAAATTGCTAAGTCATACATCAAGCCTTTCGGTACATTATTTTTAAACCTTATTAAACTTTCAATAGTACCGCTGGTATTTTCTTCGCTTGTAGTTGGTGCATGCAGTATGGATGATGTCAGAAAGCTTGGGAGAATAGGCGGAAAGACTGTGGCATTTTATATGTTAACCACCGCGTTTGCTGTTACAATCGGACTTATTTTAGCAAATATTTCGAACGTAGGCGGAGATTTTAGCATACCGGCAGATCTGGAGTTTGAAATTTCTGCAGCTCCAAGTATTACTGAAACATTATTGAACATTATTCCTTCAAATCCTTTAAATGCTTTAGTAGAAGGAAAGATGCTTCAAATTATAGCGTTTGCATTGATTATTGGGGCAGGAATCATAGGTATTGGCGAAAAGGGTAAGATTTTATTTAATTTCTTTGATGCATTTGCTGAAGTAATGTACAAAATAATTGGCAAAATAATGGAGTTTGCTCCTATAGGAGTTTTTGCGCTTATTACTCCCGTAGTTGCTGAAAACGGACCTGCAGTATTGCTTCCGCTTCTTAAGCTGATTATTGCTGTATATATTGGATGTGCTTTGCATGCACTGCTTACATATTCATCGGTGGTAAGTATTTTTGCAAAAATTAGTCCTCTGAAATTTTTCAAGGGAGCTGCTCCTGCGATGATGTTTTCTTATTCAACTGCCAGCAGCTCGGGAACTCTTCCAATTACGATGAAGTCTGTAGAAGAAAATCTTGGCGTTTCAAAGTCAATATCAAGCTTTGTTCTGCCTTTGGGAGCTACCATTAATATGGATGGAACAGCTATATACCAAGGTATATGTGCAATTTTTATAGCAAATATTTATGGGCTTGATTTGTCAATCAGCGCCCAGCTTACAATAATTTTAACAGCCACACTTGCATCAATAGGAACAGCCGGAGTTCCAGGAGCAGGTATGATAATGCTTGGCATGGTTCTTCAATCTGTTGGGCTCCCTATCGAAGGAGTTGCGTTGATAGCAGGAGTTGACAGAATTCTCGATATGATGAGAACAATGATTAACGTTACAGGTGATGCTGCATGTTCGGTAGTTATTGCTTCAACAGAAGGAGAATTGAACAAGGAAGTCGTTGCAAGTAAATAACCAATATCAAAAAAATTGAACAAATGCGTAAATAATGATATAATCGGAGCTGGAAACAGCTCCTTTATATTTTTATAACAGGTGCAAAAAAATTATGATATGAGGCAGTATGAAAAAACTAGGAATATATATACATATTCCGTTTTGTAGGCAAAAATGCAATTATTGCGATTTTTACTCTATGAAATGGAACGATGAGTCAGAAAAGAAATATATAAAGGCGTTAACTAATGAAATAAAAACTCAAGGCAAGGAATTAAAAGATAACTATATTGCGAACACTATTTATTTTGGAGGTGGAACGCCTACTATTATTAAGCATGAAAATATAAAAGAAATAATTGATAGCATTTGTGAAACAATGGAAATTGACAAATGCGCAGAAATCAGCATAGAAGCAAATCCCAACACCTTGACATTGGAGAATCTCAATGCATATAGGGACATGGGGATAAACAGGCTTAGCATTGGAATTCAGTCGTTGAACGATGAAATTTTAAGACAAATAGGAAGAATACATAACAGTGCAGAGGCATTGGATGCTATTGATAGAGCGTTAGAAAGCGGATTTGAAAACATAAATGCTGATGTTATGTTCAATATTCCTGGTCAGAATGTTTGTGACATAGAAGAAACTATCACAAAAATAATAAACAGAGGTGTGAAGCATATCTCATTTTATTCTCTAAAACTTGAAAAAGGTACACCTATGTACAACATGGAAAAAATAAATAAAATTATAATGCCTGATGAGGAATCAGAGCGTGAAATGTATTATGCAGGAAGAAAAATTATGGAAAGCAATAATATGTTTCAATATGAAATTTCTAATTTTTCCAATAGAGGTTATGAATGCAGGCACAACCTAAAATACTGGGAACAGGAGGAATATGTAGGTTTTGGACCGTCTGCTCATTCATTTATTAATAGTATAAGGTACAGCAATCCTCCAGATTTGAAATCATATTGTGAAAACGGACTTTCAAATAATTATGAAAGAATAATTCACGAAAAATTAAGTGATCAGGATCGGATGTTTGAATATATCATGCTTAGGTTGAGATTAACGGAAGGTTTAAATTTAGATGAATTTAACAATAAGTTTGGTATAAGCTTTGAAAAAGCTTTTAAAGTTCAGATAGAGAGAATGATAAATAATCTATTAATGGAATACAGCGGAAGAAATGTACGGCTTACAGAAAAGGGAATGGATATTTCAAACTATGTGATAGAAGAATTTTTACCGTAAATAAAGATTGTAAGGTTTGGACATAAAAGATTTCGATGTAAAAACAAGAGTAATTTTGCGCTGCTGTGTGACATAGATCACACTGTAGGAATTTGTGTTATAATTTTTTTAATAATATCTATTGACAAAGTAAATTTAAAGTAGTAAATTATATCTATAGATTTAGCACTCAATCAAAGAGAGTGCTAACAAAGAGGTGAACGAAATGTCTTTGGATAAGAGAAAAGTAAAAATTTTAAAAGCTATTATCTCAAGCTATATTGATAATGCGGAAGCAGTCGGCTCAAGGACAATTTCAAAAAAATATGAGCTTGGCGTAAGCCCGGCTACAATTAGAAACGAAATGTCTGATCTGGAAGAAATGGGCTTTTTAATTCAGCCCCATGCTTCAGCAGGAAGAATACCTACGGATAAGGCATACAGATATTATGTTGACGGCCTTTGGAAAAAAGTCATGGGCTCTGCAAATTCAAATGCAAATATAAATGAATTGAGAAGTATAATTGAAGATAAAGCAAGTGAGATGGATTCTGTATTTAAAAATTCCGTCAGAATTTTGTCTCAATTTACAAAGTACACATCGTTTATAGTGTCACCTCATCTGAAGCAATCTGAAATTAAGAGAATTCAGCTGGTCCCTATAACCGATAGAAAAATCCTTCTTGTTTTAATATTGCAGAGCAATATTGTAAAGCAGGTTGTCTTGAGGCTTAACAGTTCTATACCTTTAGATCAGATGGATAAAATATCAGTATCGCTATCAGAAAAATTAAATGGCTACAAGCTTGAAGATATTGAAACAATTAAGGATAGCTTAATAGAGCAGCTTTATCATTTAAAAGAAAGTAGCAGCGACTCATTGTTAGAGCTATTACCGTTCTTGGTTGATCAAATAAGCAAATTAGAAGATTTCAACGTCTACTCAGACGGTTTGACAAGTATTCTTGATTTGCCTGAATATAATGACGTTGTCAAAGCAAGGGAGTTTATTTCATTTGTTGAAGATAAGGACAGCATGGCAAAGCTGTTCCAATATACCGGCGAAAATGATTTTGACATATGTATTGGCCGTGAAAATGAATACGAAGAGCTTAGGGATTGCAGCTTAGTAACAGCAACATATAGGCTTAACGGTAAATTGATTGGGAAGATTGGTGTTATAGGTCCCATGAGAATGGATTACAGCAAGGTTATTTCAACGGTTAAGTCAATGTCGGAAGCAGTGAATGAAATAATAAGTCGGAACTTTGACGATGAAAATAAGGAGTGAAGAAATGGCTAAGGCAAAAAAACATGATGAAGAAAAACTGAAGGAAGAAGAGCTTAAGCTGAAAGAGGAAGAAAAAGAGATGGATGCTTCAAAAGAGTCTAATAAAAAGGTTCAACAAGATAATTCAAAGGAAAATGAAGCGGACAAATCAGAAGATACAAAAGAACAAGATGATTTACAAATGGAAATTAACAGCCTTAATGATAGGTTACTTAGGCTTCAAGCGGATTTTCTGAACTACAAGACTAGGACTGAAAAGGAAAGAGTATCTGCATACGGAAATGCTATTTCAGATTTTATGTTGGATTTGCTGCCGGTTATAGACAATTTTGATAGGGCACTGGCATCAGACTGCGGAGACAGCACTTCCTATAAAGAAGGAATTCAAATGGTTTACACTCAATTAATGGGAATACTTGATAAAAAGAGCTTAAAGGAAATTGATGCTCTTAATAAACCATTTGATCATAATTTCCACTATGGTGTGGGATTTGAAGCGAGTGATGAGCATGAAGATGGAACAGTTATCGATGTGCTCCAAAAAGGTTATACTGTTAACGACAAATGTATAAGACCTGCAATGGTAAGAATTTGCCGTAAATAATAAATAAAATTATTCTATAAATTGTGGAGGAAAAAAATGAGTAAAGTTATAGGAATTGACTTAGGAACAACAAACTCTTGCGTTTCTGTTATGGAAGGTGGAGAAGCTGTTGTTATAGCAAATGTTGAAGGTAAAAGAACAACTCCTTCAATTGTAGCATTTACAAAAGACGGAGAAAGATTGGTTGGTGAAACTGCTAAAAGACAGGCAGTTACAAACCCTGACAAAACAATAGCATCAATCAAAAGACATATGGGTTCAGACCATAAGGTAAATATAGACGGAAAGGCATATTCACCTCAAGAAATTTCAGCTTTCATTCTTCAAAAGTTAAAAGCGGACGCTGAAAGCTATTTGGGCGAAAAAGTAACAGAAGCTGTAATTACAGTTCCTGCATACTTTTCAGATAGCCAAAGACAGGCTACAAAAGATGCCGGAAAAATTGCAGGCCTTGATGTAAAAAGAATAATAAATGAACCAACAGCTGCTGCACTTGCATACGGTGTTGATAAAGAAAACCATATGCAGACAATTATGGTATATGACCTTGGTGGTGGTACATTTGATGTTTCAATTCTTGAAATTGGAGAGGGAGTATTTGAGGTTAAATCTACAGCAGGAAATAACAAGCTTGGCGGAGATGACTTCGATCAGGTTGTAATGGACTATTTAGCAGATCAGTTCCAAAAAGAAAATGGAATAGATTTAAGAAAAGATAAAATGGCACTTCAGAGATTAAAAGAAGCTGCAGAAACAGCTAAGAAAGAGCTTTCTAGTGCAATGACTACAAATATTAATCTGCCTTTTATAACTGCAACTCAGGATGGACCAAAGCATATGAATATGGATCTTACAAGAGCTAAATTCAACGAGCTTACAGCATTCTTAGTTGAAAAAACTGTTGAACCTGTTAAAAAGGCTATGTCAGATGCTAAGTTAAGCGCTAATGATATAGATAAAGTATTGCTGGTAGGTGGTTCTACAAGGACGCCATCAGTGCAGGAAGCAGTAAAAAGATTAACTGGAAAAGATCCTCATAAGGGAATTAACCCTGATGAATGTGTTGCATTAGGAGCAGCTATTCAAGGTGGTGTTCTGACAGGAGAATTTGGCAATGACATACTGTTAGTTGATGTTACTCCTTTATCATTAGGTATTGAAACATTAGGCGGAGTATTTACAAAATTAATTGAAAGAAATACAAGAATTCCTACAAAGAAAAGCCAAGTGTTCTCAACAGCTGCAGACAATCAGCCTGCTGTTGACATCCACGTATTACAGGGTGAAAGACAGATGGCACAAGACAACATAACACTGGGAAGATTCCAGCTTTCCGGAATTGTTCCAGCACCTAGGGGAATTCCTCAGATTGAAGTAACTTTCGATATAGATGCCAACGGTATTGTTAATGTAAGTGCTAAGGACTTGGGAACAGGAAAAGAGCAAAAAATTACAATTACATCATCAACTAAGATGTCAGACGATGAAATAGATAAAAAAGTTAAAGAAGCAGAGCAGTATGCAGAGCAAGATAAGAAAAGAAAAGAAGATATAGAAGTAAAAAATAATGCTGATACTCTAGTATACCAGACAGAAAAAACTTTGAAAGATTTAGAAGGAAAAATTTCTGACGAAGAAAAGGCAAAAGCACAGTCAGCTGCCGATGAGTTGAAAAAAGCAATTGAAAGCAACGATTCAGAACAAATGAAGGATAAGACAGAAAAACTTACTGCCATATTCAATGAACTTGCTCAAAAACTTTATGCTCAAACAGGAGCACAGGGAGAACCTCAGGCTGATCCTAATGCAAGTCAAAATTCATCAGCAGGTGATGACAATGTTGTAGACGCAGATTTTGAAGAAATTCACGACGACGAAGATAAATAAATTTTGCCGGGAAATTTTGAAAAATCTTGAAAAAGCATTGAATAAAATATATAATAGCTACGTTAAGTCCAAGCTAAATCCTGTTGGGGTTTAGCTTGGTTAACGTATAGGAAGCCATACCGCTGTTTTTCATGAACAGCGGCAGGTATTTCGCAAGTGGTCTATAATTTGCTGAGCAGTGGCAAGCAAATAAATGTAGAAATAGGCTGCGAACATATAATGTAACAAGGTGGTGAAAGAGTGGCAAAGCGAGATTATTATGAAATATTGGGAGTAAGTAAAGATGCTGACGATAAAACAATTAAATCGGCATTCAGAAAGCTGGCAAAACAATACCATCCTGACTTAAATCCTGACAATAAAGAGGCGGAAGCAAAGTTTAAGGAAATAAATGAAGCTTATGAAGTGTTAAGCAACCCTGAAAAGAAAGCAAAATATGATCAATTCGGTCATGCTGCGTTTGATCAAAATGCTGGATTCGGTGGAGGCGGTGCCGGTTTCAGCGACTTTGGAGATATATTTGGAGACATATTTGGCGATTTCTTCGGCGGCGGTTTTGGCGGTGCTGGTGCAAGAGCACAAAGATCAGGTCCGAAAGCAGGGTCGGATCTTAAGATTAAGCTGGATATATCATTTGAAGATGCAGCTTTTGGTACTAAGAAGGAAATAAAAATAAATCGTGTCGAAAAATGTCATGTATGCGACGGTTCGGGAGCCAAGAAAGGAACCAGCAAGAAAACATGTCCTACGTGTCATGGATCAGGAAGCGTAAGAACGGTTCAAAGAACTCCGTTCGGTCAATTTGCAAGTACAAAATTATGTTCAACATGCGGTGGTACAGGCGAGATCGTGGAAGAACCATGTACATCATGTGGAGGAACAGGCAAGGAAAAAAAATCAAGAAAACTTTCTATCAACATCCCTGCAGGGGTGGATACAGGCTCGGTAATTCCTTTGAGGGGTGAAGGAAATCACGGTGAGCAGGGCGGCCCGTCAGGAGATTTATACGTATATATAAATGTACTGCCTCATGAAATATTTGAGAGAGACGGAAATGATGTCTGGTGTGAAATCCCCGTTTCATTTGCAAAAGCTACATTGGGCGGTTCCATCCAGGTTCCGACTATAGAGGGCAAGGTTAAATATGATGTTCCAGAAGGAACACAGACAGGAACGGTATTCAGACTTAAAAATAAAGGAATAAAGAATTTACGAGGAGCAGGTAAGGGTGACCAATACGTAAGAGTAAAAGTTGAGGTTCCTAAGAAACTTACTGAAAAACAAAAAGCAATACTTCAGGAGTTTGCCCAAGAAATGGGAGAACATAACGATAAGGATGATAAAAAAGGCTTTTTCGGAAAGATGAAAGATGCTTTTAAAGACTAATAGTATAACAGAATTTTGATGACAAAACCAACAAGATAGCAAGTTTATTGCAGTATGAGACGCCTTTGATAGGGCGTCTTTTTTGTACTACATACTAATGCAAGGCAAAATTGTTGGACTTTAACTGGAAGAAGTTATGCTCGGTCTCGGCATAGCCGTCAATAAAATGATTGAAATTGACAATTTTGCAAATCAGTGCTAGAATAGGCTTGTCACAGGGCGAACGACAGAGGAAAGCAAAAAATTCGGAGGTAGTAATGAAATCATTAATCAGAATGAGAATGAGTGCGCACGATGCGCATTATGGCGGAGATTTGGTTGACGGGGCAAGAATGCTGGGACTTTTTGGAGATGTGGCTACAGAACTTCTTATTAGAAATGACGGAGATGAAGGGTTGTTTGTAGCGTATGATGACGTTGAGTTCTTGGCACCTGTTTATGCAGGTGATTATATTGAAGCAGAGGGAGAAATTACTTCTGTGGGAAATTCATCCAGAAAGATGAAGTTCGAGGCAAGAAAGGTTATAGTACCGAGGAAGGATATAAATGACTCCGCATGCGATTTTCTTGATGAACCTATAATTGTGTGCAAAGCGAGCGGAACATGCGTGGTAACTAAGGATAAACAAAGAAAAAATAAATAATTAAATAAATATAAATATTATGATAAGAACAGATGCTTAAATATCTGTTCTTATTTTATTTTATGTAATTAAAGTGTAATTAAAATAAAATTATAATTAAATGAGTAAATAGTATAATGTAAGTGAATTCTTATGCAGCGGCATTGCAAAATATAATATTATTTTTATATTTTTAATATTTACTTTAAAGTTACAGGCTTTAAATATAATAAGTTGACGATGACATTTTCTTTTTAACATAATTACTAAATTACAAATATTTTTAAGTTAGTGTTATTTTATACAGCAAAGGAGAAAACATGAACAAATACAGCAAGACTGCAAGGCTTGGAGATATTCTTCTGCAAAAAAAGGAAATAACACAGGAACAGCTGAATGAAGCACTGAAATCACAGGCAGGAAGCGGCAAAAAATTAGGTGAAATACTGATTGAAAAGGGATTTGTAACTCAGAAATCAGTAATGAATACACTGTCTGAGCAGCTGGGACTGGATATAGTAAATTTAGACAATTATCATATTAGCCTTGAGGCAACAAAGCTTATATCAGAAAAACTTGCCAAAAGAACCAATGCCATACCGTTAAAAATATTCGGCGATAAAATGATTGTAGCTATGAGCGAGCCGCTTAATATTTTTGATATAGAAGATATTGAGATGGAATCCGGCAAAAAAGCGGAAATTGTACTGGCGTACAGATCTCAAATAACAAGTGCAATAGAAAAGTACATGAGCCGGAGAAGCGCAGAGAAAGCAGTAGAAGATTTTAACAAAGAAAATTTGTTTTATGATGATTTTGATGCATTGAATGAAGAAACCGATATAAATGTTAGCAATTCACCTGTCGTAAGGCTTATTAACTCCCTTATCAGGCAGGCACTGAAGATGGGTGCAAGCGATATACATATAGAACCGCTGGAAAACAGAATAAGGGTAAGAGCAAGAATAGACGGAGATTTACAAGAAATTCTTACGCCGTCCAAGCATACGTTGTCCGCTATTGTAACGAGAGTAAAAATAATGTCGGGTATGAATATTGCAGAAAAGAGAATACCTCAGGATGGCAGAATTGAAATAAAAGTTGATGATTCAGAGGTTGATTTACGTATTTCCGTACTGCCGACTGTTCATGGTGAAAAAATTGTAATGCGTTTGCTGGACAGAGGAAATTTTTTGAAAGAAAAGAGCGAGCTTGGTTTTACAAGAGAAAATCTCTTTATGTTTGAAGAAATATTAAACTCTCCAAATGGAGTTATTCTAGTTACAGGTCCTACGGGAAGCGGAAAGACGACTACATTATATGCGGCGCTGAACGAGTTAAATAAAATAGATAAAAACATAATAACAGTTGAAGATCCAGTGGAGTATAAAATAGAGGGAATAAACCAAGTTCAGGTAAATAATAAGGCAGGACTTCACTTTTCAACAGGTTTGAGGTCCATACTGAGACAGGATCCGGACATAATAATGGTCGGTGAAATAAGAGATGAAGAAACGGCAGAAATAGCTGTAAGAGCAGCTATTACAGGACATCTTGTCATATCTACAATACATACAAACGATGCTCCATCCACAATAATGAGACTGCAGGATATGGGTGTTAAGCCGTTTTTGATTGCTGCTTCATTGAGAGGAGTTGTGGCTCAAAGACTTGTGAAAAGAGTTTGCACCAACTGTATGATTGAATATCAGGCAAGTGATATGGAAAAAATTCTGCTTGAAGCAGAAGGTAAAATTACACTTCGAAAGGGCATGGGATGTCCAAAGTGCTACAATACAGGATACAGCGGAAGAATTGCAATACATGAAATACTGAAGGTGGATAAGGCTGTTAGGGAAGCCGTTCAGGGCGGCAAGAGTATTGATGAAATAACACAGGCTGCTGAAAAGGGCGGAATGAAGACACTGAAGGATAACTGCAGAGAATTGGTATTATCGGGCATAACAACGGTTGAAGAATACTCACAGATAATATATAAAATGGATTAGCGGGGGGAAGAAATGAATATAAATGAAATGCTGAGCAAATTAATGGAAGTAAAAGGATCAGATTTACATATATCTGTAGGATGTGCACCCATTTACAGAGTGAACGGCATGCTGATAAGCACCGGAAATGAAAAGCTGACGCCTGATGATACGGAAAAGCTGACTAAGCAGGTAACTAATGAAGAGCAGTTGAGAGAAATAAATGAGATAGGAGATTTTGATATGTCCTATGCTATACCCAATCTCGGACGTTTCAGGATAAACATATTCAAGCAGAGGGGAAGCTACTCCATAGCTGTTCGAGCTGTGCAGATGAACATACCCACACTAAGAGAAATTAATATGCCTGAAATTTTATATGATTTTACTCAAAGACAAAGGGGGCTTGTTCTTGTAACAGGGCCTACAGGCAGTGGAAAATCTACAACTCTGGCATCGATGGTAAACATAATAAACAATGAAAGAAAGTGTCACATAATAACACTTGAGGATCCTATCGAGTATCTGCACAAACACAATAAAAGCATTGTAAATCAGAGAGAGTACAGAAGTGATTTCAAATCCTTCGCCGGAGGACTGCGCTCATGCCTGAGACAGGATCCGGATGTAATACTTCTGGGAGAAATGAGAGATTTGGAAACTATGGAAATAGCACTTACTGCAGCAGAGACCGGTCATCTTGTTTTTTCCACTCTGCACACGACAGGAGCAGCAAAGACCATAGACCGAATAATAGACGTATTTCCTCCTCACCAGCAGCAACAGGTGGTTATACAGCTTGCCAATGTGTTGGAGGGAGTAATATCCCAGCAATTGGTACTGGAAATAGACGAAAAAAAGAGAATGGCGGCGGTTGAAATTTTGGTTTCTACACCGGCTATCAGAAATCTTATAAGGGAAAAGAAAACTCACCAGATTCAGAACCAGATTCAAACCGGATCAAAATTTGGTATGCAGACGATGGATTCAAGTCTTTTAAACATGTATGCGGACAAAAAAATATCAAGGCAGACATTATTAAAATCAGCAGTGGATTTAGAATATGTTATGAAGCAGATATAACGGCTGAAGCAGCTATATAATTACATTTTTATAAAAAGGAAGGCAGACATGGCAGTATATAAATGCAGTGTGGTGGATCAATCGGGGAAAAGGCAGAGAATCAACAAGGATGCGTCAACAAAGGCGGAAATGATTGACTACCTGAAGCAAAACAATTATGTAATAATAGATATCAAACAGTCGGCAGGTTCGGTTGATCTGAGCAGTATTTCCGGCAAACGAATCAAGTCAAAGGATCTTGCGGTATTCTGCAAGCAGCTGTATGCAATGCTGAAGGCAGGTGTGACTATAGTCAACAGCCTGGACATCCTGAAGCAGCAGACAGAAAACAAGCGGCTTTCAAAAATAATTTCACAGATGTATGATGATCTGCAGAAAGGGAATACCTTTTCCGAGGCGTTATCACATCACAAGGATACCTTCCCTGCGATTTTTATTAGCATGGTTGAGGCGGGAGAATTGAGCGGAAACATTGATATTATAATGAACAGGCTCGCAAATCACTTCGAGAAAGAATATAAGATAGAAAACAAGGTAAAAGGTGCGATGACATATCCTATAATTCTTGCTGTGGTATGTGTGGCAGTGGTTATATTTCTGCTTACAACAATAATGCCTACATTCGTTGAGATGTATTCCAGTTCCGGAGTAGAACTTCCAAAGATAACACAGATAATGATTGCAATCAGCGAGGCGCTTAAATCTTATTGGTACATAATTGTTATGGTTGCAGTGGGTTTAGCATTTGCTGTATCTGCAATGAACAAAAACTCAAATATAAAGCTAAAAGAAGACTATTATAAGCTTCAGATACCTGTTGTAAAAAACCTTGTGCTTAAGGTAGCAACTTCCAGGTTTACAAGAACTCTCTCGACTCTAATGGGAAGCGGAGTGCCTCTTTTACAGGCGCTTGAAACTGTAGCGGGAGTAACGGGCAATACATACATAGGAAGTAAAATCATGGAGGCTAGGGAGGATGTAAGACGAGGGTTGGCTCTTTCACAGCCGCTTAGGCAGCAGGGGGTATTTCCACCCATGGTTCATTCAATGATTAAAATAGGAGAGGACTCAGGTTCCATAGAAGAAATTTTAGACAAGACGGCAGATTTTTACGATGAAGAAGTGGATACAGCCGTAACAAGGCTCACAACAATGCTGGAGCCCGTAATGATAGTGTTTATGGCAGTAATAATAGGGTTCATAGTAATATCAATGGTAACACCGATGTTTGATATGGTTAAGACCGTGCAATAGAAATTCTTATTAGTAAGCTAAGGGTGAGTAAATAAGTGTTTTAATCTTCAATAGCAGGTATATGGAATGTTAAAAGATTTGATTTATAATTAAAACCGGCTATAGAAGGGTTAAATAAAAAAATAAGAGAAGAGGAGAAAAAAATGTTTAGATTAATTAACAATTTAAAAAACAAGAAGGGGTTTACATTAATTGAATTGATTGTTGTATTGGCAGTGCTGGCTATTATTATGGCGATTGCTGTGCCGAGGTTTTTGGGAGTTCAGGAGAATGCTAAGGTAAAAGCTGATAATTCTACTAAAGAACAAGTTGCTAAAGCAGCAGAATTATATTACTATGCTACTAATTCAACATCTTTTACGATTAAAAGTTTAATTGATAATGGATACATGGAGCCATTTACATTGCAAGCAGATTCAAACTATGATACAGCTGCTGAAGTCGAAGCAGTAGATATAACAGTTAGTGTTACATCGACAAGTCAATCGATTAGTGTTGATTGGTAGAAAAAATATTACAACTAAAATAATGACACTAATATTTTTAATCTACGGCCTATTCATAGGCTCATTCCTGAATGTATGCATTTTTCGCATACCTTCAGGAATCTCAATAGTGAAACCGCCGTCATCCTGCGGGAGCTGCGGTCACAGACTTAATTACATAGACATGATACCTGTTTTTAACTACATAATTAACAGAGGCAGGTGCAGGTACTGCGGTGCCAGTTACTCAATACAGTATCCCGTGATAGAACTTTTGAACGGATTGCTGTATGCATTGACATACTTAAAATTCGGCTTAACAGTCAATTCGATTTTGTGTTGCGCAATGATAAGTATACTAATAACCGTAAGCATGATTGACATGAAGTACAAAATTATTCCCGACAGTCTCAATATTGCCGGGGCAATGGCAGGAATTATATTTATCTTAGTAAATAAAACATATTTAACAGGAATTATAGGAGCACTGACTGGATTCGGACTTTTTGCTGCAATTGCAATTTTAACTAATGCCATGGGTGGTGGAGATATAAAACTTATGGCTGCTTTGGGGCTGATGTTCGGCTTAAAGGGAACATTGTTTATAACATTGTTTTCCTTCGTCATCGGAGCCGTGGTGTCAGTATTTTTAATAGCATTGAACATTAAAGGCAGAAAGGACGAAATACCTTTCGGTCCGTTCATATCCTTATCTGCTTTAATATATATATTTTTTGGCTTTGAAATTATAAGAAGCTATCTTTCTTTATTCATGTAATACAACCAGCTTCAATATTTAGTAATCATAATCGCAAATATATTCAGAAAGGTAAGAGACATGGGGAGAATTTTATCTGTAGAGATCAACAATCGAAATATTAAAATACTTGAAGGCTCCAGAAGCGGGTCATCCATAGCTGTATACAAGAGCTTGTTTTTAGACATTGAATCCGGAAGCGTTGATGATGGAAAAATAATCGATATGGATTTAGTTGCAGCAAATATAGAAATGGCACTGAAAAGCAACAACATTAAATCAAAAAAAGCAATTTTTATCATCAATACAAATGCAACAATAACAAGAAACATGGAACTTCCTGTTCTTAAGAAAAATTCAGAGACATTTTCCATGATAAAAAGCGAGTTGGATCAGATGCTGCCGGTAGATATCGATCAGTACAAAATAGTGTACAAAAAAATCGACAGCATAAAATCTGATAAATCAGAAAAGGGAACATATATTGCATATGGTCTTCCTGCATCTATTTATGAGCAGTACATAGAGCTTGCGGAAAGGCTTAATTTTGAGCTTGTAGCAATAGATCTGACTTCAAGCTGCCTGGATAAAATAGCATTAAAGAAACTAACGATAAATAAAAAACATTTAAGCCCTGGAACGTCAGTTGCATTTATAGACATAGGTTTCACAAATACTTTATTCAGCATTGTTAACAACGGTAAGGAGGTTTTTTCAAGAATTTCCTCAAATGGGTTGAACGATATAGTCAAAAATTTTGAGGCGGCATTTAATTTAACACGGGAAGAGGCATTAGAGGAAATAGAACGCTTATCTCTCGCCGAATACACTGATGATACATCATATATATCTAAATTAAACATTCTTGAAAACAATGTAAATATGTGGACAGATGAATTTTACAGATTTATCAGATACTACAATTCAAACAACAAGGACAGACAGATAGAAAATATATATATTTATGGCAGCTTTGCAAACATCAACGGCCTGGAACAGTTTATAGAGTCAAGCTTAAGCGTAAGCACGGAAAGAATAAACGAAATTTCAAATGTGGTGTCAAAATCTGGCGAAGTTGTTGAAGTAAAATCATATTTGAACAACATTCTCTCATTGTACATAGATAAAAAGGATATTAACTTTCTTTCAGACAGAAGGAAGGAGCACAGCAATAAGTTCAGAACTGGAGTGTTCCTCATGGCAGCAGGCCTGTCAGCAGTATTGCTCGTATCCTTTTATGCGTATTCATATATTGTGGAGAAAATTGCCCTTGAAAGGGATATAGAAACACTGGATGCTTATCTGGAAAATCAGGAGAATATAAAGCTTAATGATGAAGTGCTGACAATGAAAAAAAAGGTATCCTTGATGGAAAAATATTTGTCGGAGGCCGATAAATTAAAAACGGCAATAAAAATAGAAGATGCAGTTAATACGGTTATCTTTGAGCAGGTTTCATTGGCAATTCCTCACGGCACAAGGATTAATGCAATGTCTGTAGACAAGGAAAGTATACAGTTGCAGTGTACATCCGCATCAAGGCAGGAAGCTGCACAGTTTGAAAGAAATTTAAAGCAGGTTGAATTTATAGATAATGTATATGTGCCGGCGGTAGTAGATTCAGCAGATGGCGGCAGCATTAGCTGCACTTATTCGTTAGTATGTAGCATAAAGGATGTGATAACAAATGAAGCTGAGTAGAAGAGAGAAAGTATTAATAGTAATATTAGTTATAGCCCTAGCGGTGTATGCCGGATATATGTTTATTCCATCATCAGGTATGTTTAACCTTGATGAGCTGAGAGCGGAGCACAGTCGGAAAACACTTGAATACGCAACTATGTCACAGAACATTACGCTCAAAAACAAGTATGAGGAAGATGCTCTGACACTAATAGAACAAATAAATAATCTGCCTGTAATATCCGACCTGCAGCAGGAAAAGCTCATAGTTTTTTTGAATAAATACCTTGCAGACAATAACATCGACGCAAGCAATATAACCTTCACTGATGCAGCTGCTGTTCCGATGAGTATCGTTGTTTCACAGCCAGCAGAAAAAGCAAAGAGTTCTATGGACTTATTGATGTACGATATAGACAATATCTATGTCTATGCCGATGAAAACGAAGACGATGAACAAGCTGTGGCTGTAAACACTGAAGAAGCTGATAAAGAAGAGCAACCCTCCATGTCAGCTGAGTCAATATCTGTGAACATAGAGTTTTTGGCTTCATACAATGATATGATCAAATTCATTGATTTAGTGCAAGCCAATCCTGTAGATATATCAATTACCAATATAAGTACCGTTGCTTCCGAAGTAGGCACGCTGCAGGGAACAATGACCATGAATTTCTATGAAGTTCCAAAGCCTGTTGGATTTAAGGAAAACAATGATGAATGGTTATGGAATGATCTTGCCGAATCGGGAAAAGCTAACCCGTTTTCCATTGGCGGAGCGTGGGAAACAATCGGAAGCTTAAATACTAAATTCGATTTCTTTGTTAATTTAGAGCCGGAAAGCTCAGATTTGCCAACAATATTAGTAGGAAAAACAGAGGATATAGCAAGAAGTACATATATTTCTGAAAATACCAATACTGTTGAAAATATCAAGTTCAGTTTTAAATTAGAAAATAACAAATACTATTATAGCTATAATACAAAAAACAATACATATCCAAAATCTGGAACATGGCAAGAATTTTCACCTTCTGAAGAAGGGAAAATAAAAATTAAAGTGTATTCAAGCGATAGAAATTTAAAAACAGATTCTGTAGGTGCTATTATCGGGGTGACAAATACTTCAGGTCTGAAGGTTTATTTTGAAGTTGAAAATGACAGCAGCACAAATCCAAGGGTTACTTTAAAGGATGCTAAATCTGCAATTGTAACCAGAAAGTAGTTAATATGAGGTTAAGTTGCTTTATAGAGGTGGAAGCATGAAAAGAAAATTAAGTACTAAAGGATTGACGCTAATTGAAATTATAATTACTCTAGCTATATTGGGAGCTGTTGTTACACCGTTAATGTCAATGTTTATAACCTCTCAAAGGATAAACCGTGAAAGCGAGACAAAATATAAGGCGATTCAGCTTGCTCAAAAATACATGGAAGATATTAAGTCTGAAAATATTTTGGATCTTACATTTAGCGGTTATTCTGGTGAAGACGGTAACTATTCTAAGACTATAAGCGACGATGATGGGTATAGACTTGAAATAAACCTGAAAGAAAATGACGTAGTAGAACTGGATGGTGATATAACTGCAGTGAAAATTCCTGGAGATGAGGACTATGATTTGATTGTAAATATTGATTCAGGTACTGAAACAGAGATTAATACTATAAAGAATGATGAAAGTATAAAAGTGATTCTCTCTGTTGATAATGGTAAGATTAAGGTAAGCAACTCTTATTCTGGAGTTAAGCTATATTTGTTTAAGGCCGAGGATAGCTTTAGATATACAATATCGGGCAGTGCTACTTTAATTGAAGTTCAGGAAGATATGGAAATGCCGGACAATATATTATACTACATAACAATAAAGGTATTCGATGGTAGCAGGCTTATTGAAACAGTTAAAGGTTCAAAAGTTTTTAACAGCATCATAACAGATTAGTCAACGAAAAGGGTGATATTATGTTTAAAAAAATGAAAAATAACAATGGTTCAACTCTTGTATTGCTAGTTATGACAGTTGCGGTAATTTCATTGCTTGGAACATCAATTTTAGGTGTTACAATGATGAATTATAAAATTAAAAAAACAAATTCAGATATGAAATATTCATTTTATATGTCTGAATCGGGGCTTGATAGGGCGTATGCAGAGGCATATTCGGTTGTTCTTGAGGCTGTAAGCGAGGCAAATAATGCTGCAAAGAATAAGATTAATGAATTCGATATTGTTAAACTTACTGAGCTTTCTTTAAGTCCTGATTTGTATTCCGACATTATTGAGGATTATGATGGAGACGGAGTCTATGAATATAAGCAGGATGCAATTAAGGCATTGTCAAAAAAAGTATTTGAAGAAAAGTACATAGATATAGTTAAGCAAGATATGTATAAAGCCCTAATGGGTGTTGATCCCGACGGATCAGTTTCAAATGGCATTCTTGTTGATGATGAAGAGGAAAAGCTCAAATTATATGTAATTAAAAAGACATTTGATGATTTTGATATGGATACACCTATGGAATTGAGCATAAGCTCTGAATATACCAAAAAGAAAGAAGGAATTATAAGAACTACAGATGTTGATCTTATTGTTGAGGTTCCTGATTATAATGAATCATATACAGTTGAGACTGTCAATCTTGAATTGAATCCGTTTTGGTCAAAAGTTATGACCGCAGAAAATATTAATATCGATAAACAAGGAGAAACAATATTTAACGGTGAGGTATTTATTAATAATAATCTGAATCTCGAAGGAAGCGGAACCGTGCTATTTATGCAGGACCTAGCTGTAAAAAGCAATATCAGTATATTTGGCGACAAGGAAATGATTTCTGGTAATGTGTATACCAGTAACATACTTATGAATGGTGAAAATGCAAAATTCACAGCTACCACAAAAAATGATAATACAGTTGATTATGAAGGCGTAGTAGTACAGGATGATTTAGAGATGAATGCAGCCGGTCAAGAAATAACAATAAATGGCTCATATTATGGATTTGGATATGGTGGTGGAGCAAAAGATAATACATTGAACAGTTCGATAATTATAAACAATAATAACATTAAGGGTATCACAATCAACAAAGGCAATTTTGACAGAGGCAATTTATACTTGCTTGGTACATCGTATATCAAAGGTATATCACCTTACGCTACCGGCGAGTCGTTATCTGTTAGAGGCAATTACGTAGCATACACAAAGGCTCTCAATTATACTGAAGGAGGTGCAGCGGGAAAGTACGACTTTGGGAATGTTATATTTAATTACGATGACTACTTACCTTATTTTCCGCAGCTTGTCGAATGGTTTGTTGGAGAAAGCGGAGTGAAAACTGAAATAACTGCTTATGAAAAAGCAGAATATATAAAAAAGTATCAGCAGCTAGGAGGGAGTTCGCTAGAGCTGTTGGGAGGTAAGATTAAAATTAATAACAGTGATGTATATACTCTTGGAGCTTATATAAACGGTGAGAGTATTATAACATCACATGCACCTTTGGAGGATTGGCCGGCATTGAAAGCAGGTATTGGGAAAACTTTTAATACGAAGGTAAAAAAACTCGGATATGAGCATTCCTCTAATGGAAATGATGAGTATTCAATTAATGAAATATTTGATAACATACCTTTGAACTTTAACACAGAAATAATGAATGGCAGTGAGCTGCTATATGTAAATAAGGTATCTAGAACCTATGGAGACAATAAAAAATATTCTCTTGGATCAGATGTCAAAAGCGGATTAATAATAACAAATGAGGATGTGGAAATTTCAGGAACAGTTGATTTTACAGGTGTTATTATTTGCGCAGGAGATATAAATATTTTGGATGACGGAGCGGATAAGACATTTAATTATAATAAAGGTGTAGTTTCTAAAATAATTGCTGAAAATGGCCTGCAGGAGGTTGTATTCAAAAATACTACAAATGTCGGTTCAGTAAGCATAACAACCTTCGGTTCAGGAAACGATGAAGTGAATGTGGACTTTAATCCACTATTAAAATTTAGTAACTGGAAAATAAAATAAGGGAGGGTTATAATGAAAAAAATATTTTTAAAAGTATTCTTCTTGCTGGCAGCAATGATTATAATAGCTCCGGCACTGCTTAATTTTGAGGCCGAGGCCGGAACATCAGACAAAGAATACGATACGTATTCAAACATTTGGGTGCTTAGAACAAATAAAGAAAGAAATTCAAATGGCAATTATAAATTACTAATAAAAACATATATAAAAAATAACGAAGGCGAGTATGTAGAAAGTCAATATGTTGAAGAAACAGTAATTTCTTACAGCAGTCAGCCTGGAGATTCCTCACTTACGTTAGAAAGCAGCTATAATTTGAATCGTATTGAGTTATGGAAAGGAAGCAGCAAGGAGATTGATACAAGCACTACTTCCAGTCTTAACACTCTTAATATTCAACTGCTGAGCAGTACAACAAAGACATTGAAAATATTTGTAGAAGAAAAACATAACGATTTAGGTTATGTTAATACAAATACGAGCGGCGGTGATATTGAGTTTAATAAAACAGTTGAACCTGTAAATGGTAAGCCAAATGAATTTGATTTGAAATTCTCTGTACAAGGTGAGGCTATTACAAAAGGTAAAGATGCCGATATAATACTTGTGCTGGATAAATCAGGAAGTATGGAGGATAATATTAGTGGCAGGGAATCAAAAGCAGATGTTCTCGAGGAAGCGGCGAACAGATTTATAGATGCGGTTCTTGCAACTAACCAATCGGGTAACAACAGAGTTGCAATAGTTACATATTCTGATGAAGCGCAGATTAAGCAGGCATTTACAACTGATAAAACTGCTGCCAAGAATGCGTATAAGAACTTTGAAGATATGGTTAGCGGAGGAACGAATAGTGAGGCCGGCTTCATAAAGGCAAGAGAATTATTTGGTACATCTTTCAGAATGGGAGCCGAAAGGTATGTTATATATATGACCGATGGTGTGCCAACTCAGTATTACAATATAAACGGTGAAGTTGATGGCAAGGGTAATTCATATGATATAAATGCCAAAGATGCAGCCATTTCTGAAGCAAATTTATTAAAGAACTATGGTGGAAGTGGAGTTAAAATATATACTGTTGGATTTGCTTCAACCAATACATCTGACATGCAGGCGTTGTTAAACCCGTCAGAAAATACTTACCAAGAGGCTTACTATCATGCGACAACTGCAAATGATTTAACTAACATATATGATATAATCGCAGATACTATAATTGACACTATAGCTACTAATTCAGTTATTACTGATATATTGCCGGAAAGTTTTGAATTTGTACAAGAATCTTTACCAGAAGGGGTAACGGTGTCTGAAGAAGGTGTTATGTCATGTGAACTTGGATCAATAACTGCATCAGAATCATTGAAAACAGTCAGAATTAGGTATGTAGGTGAAAACTATGGAATTAAGTATGCAAATGAAGATGCTCAAATTGAATATAAACATGTTTTAACTCCAAATGTGATTACAGAAGAAAAATTTGAAAATCCGCTTGCCATAGTTGCTCCAAATATAGCTGAATATGTTTATTATACAACCGAAGGAGAAAGCATTGTTATTACTCCGCCGGACTTGATATTTGCAAATGATGCAGGATCTGATTATCAAATAAGTGATTTAAAAATTAAAGTTGATGAAAAACCAGTTAAGCCTAACAGCACTGCAACAGCTAATTCTGATAATACTGAAATTACTTATGTTCCGCAACCTCATGATTATGCTGAAGACAAATTTAGCTATATTGTATATTTTACAATAAGCAGTAACACTGATCCAAAAAATATAATTGAGGGTACTTCTCAGATAATCGAAAAAAAGGTTAATGTGATTGTCAATCCTAAACCAGATGTTAAACTAACGATAAATTACTACGAAACCCTTGACGACAAGAATAGAGCATTATCGATAAACGGAGCTACATCAATTAATAAATATTTACCGAATAATGGTTTTATTGATGAAATTGCTCCATCATTAACCGGGTATAATTTGATTGATATTAGCTATGAAGGCATTATAAATCCGCTCAAAGTAGGGAGAAGACTGACTGGGCAGGCAGGAAGCAACAACGTAACTATCAATTTTTATTATGAAAGAGACAGCAGCATAGTTTTTGATAATATATTACAAAAAAACTCAATGTACGCACAAAACGAATTAAAGCCTATAGGTAACAGTTTACAGCCTTTTGAGGTTGTTATGGGGATAAAATATAGATTTGGATTTAAGTTTCAGAACGGACAGAATGTAGATAAAATCAGTGTATCATTTACAGGAGATGCAGATGACTTTATATTGTCAGACTTCATGCTGTATGATCAAGAAGACAACTTAGTCGGAGGGCCGTTTAATGACTTTAATAGCCTTGATTCTTTGACAAGCGCAAATAATATTTATACTTTAACCTATAATGTGAAGCCGGTTGCGTCAAATTCTGTTCTAAATGTTTTGATTGATAATGTTGTTAAGCAAAATGATAATGTAGTTCAGCAATTAGAGATTAATTCAATTAAGACGTTTGAATTGGAATAAATACAAAGCGTTTTTGCTTGAATTTGAGCTTGAATTTTTAAGCTCAAATTTTTCTTAATGGTGCGAGGGTAAATATGATAAATAAAAAAGGGTTTACATTAATTGAAATAATAATGGTACTTGCTTTGGCAGGAATAGTTATGTCTGTTGTTATGTCATTTTTTATAGCAAACTACAAAAGTTATGAAACCATAAATGCTGAGTCTGAGGTGCAATATCAAAGCCAGTATATTATTAACTATATGACAAATAAAATTTTGGAAGCAAAATCATATGACGAGTCAGCTAATGAGTTTGAGTATGTTGACGGAAGCTTTGCTTCTTTTGAGAAATATGATGAAAAGATAAAATATACATACGGGACTACTACTGATAAGGAATCCGTTTATATAGGTAATTATGTAGATAATTTGAAAATTGAAACAAACGGTACGAATGAAGTGAGAATTACACTTGTGTTATTAAAAAATGGAAGCGTGCCATATCCTGCCGAACAGGTTGTGTATATGAGAAACTCACAAAATTAGAAGATACAGAGATAGAGATTGGCGTAAAGTCAGTCTCTGTTTTCAAATAGAGAAAATAAACCTTAACTATTCTTAACAATTTTATTAAAACAAAAAAATAAACGATGATATTTTCTTAACAATAAATATTTTGACATAATTTTACATATTTTATATAATGATTTTATACCAAATTATGTAAATGATCCGAATAGGAAAAATTGAAAGGATTATTATGTGTTTGTTTTTATCGTTGGAAATTTATGATGAAGGTATTAAGATTGTTGAAGCATTAAGAAAAAGCGATTCGGTGACCGTAATGAAGTGTGATGAGTTGACGGGTACAGATATAATTGAGAACGGAAGAATTGTTGATGTAAATGCTGTGGCAGTATTGATAAAAAACATGATTGCAAAGAATGGTATCAACACAAGAAGAGCTGTATTTACAGTTAACTCTGCCAGCGTGATAAGCAGAAGAATAAAGCTCCCTATGCTTGATAAAAAGCGGGAGATATTGTCAATGATAAGAAACGAGCTAGAACAGCTTATGCCGGTTGATTTAAACCAATATAAAATAATATATGATATTACTGATATAGTTAATGATAATGACGTAAAATATGCTTTTTACGTCATTTATTGTCTCCCATGTGATATTTATAAAGACTGCAAAGAATTGGCAAAAATATTGAAGTTAAAGCTTGCATCAATAGATGTATCTTTTAACTGCCTGAACAAAATAAGTAAGTACGAAGCTGAAATTAATTCACATGCTATTAAAAACGACTCTATATATGCTTTTTTAGAAATAAATAATAACCATATTTCATTTTGTGTTTTAAAAAATGGTGTAACCGAGTTTTCAAGGATTTCTTTGTTGAATGAAGATATGGTTATAATTGAAAAAGCTGCGGAGGAATGCGCTCCTTATAACACTACAAAATTCATTGGTTTAACACCGTTTGTGGATAAACTGATGGATGAGTTAAATAGATATATAAGGTATTATTATTCAATGTATAGTGCAAATGTTATTAATAAGATATTTATTTATGGAGATATTCCTCATAGAAATATCGGTGTTTTTTTGGCAAGTAATTTGGGTATTGAAACAGAGATAATTGAACATATCCCATGTATCAAGCTAAATGCAAAGCTAGATACTCCGTACATAGTAGAAAAATATTTTATTTGCCTTTTATCTCTTCTAAACAATAAAACTAATATGTGGCTTTCATATGATAGCAGCTCAGATTTTAGACCAAATTACAAATTTTTTGCTGCAGCCATTTCGGCAGCATCGCTGGCTGCAATTTTGGCAGCTATTACATGGAAAAATTATAATGCTATGCTTGAAACAAACATACAGGGCATGAAGCTTTACATTTATGATGAAGAAAAGGCTGAAATAAATACAGGGATAGAAGATCTAAAGAAAGAAATCGGCTTAAGGGAGGCCTATATTGAAAAAGTCTCCAAACTTAAAGGTGTGATTAGAAATGAAAATACCGTTAATTCAATTATTATCAGTGAATTTTTTGAATCTGTTCCTAATAATACTAGGCTGGTTTCCATGTCCGTAAATAGAAATAGTACGCAGATTAGTTGCGTTTCGAAAACTATTGGCGAAGTAACTTTGTTTATACAAAATCTCAGACAACTTGATTTTATAGAGGATATATATTTTTCAGGTATTGATGTTAAAAATGAAGAAGGAAGCTACTCATTTTCTGTTATGTGTAGATTAAAGGATCTAGATAAAAATGAAAAGTAAGAAATTCAAAGTCTTATTAATAGTTTTAGCATTTATAATTGCTGTAGTTATATTTTATGGATTTTTTCCGCACAAACAATTTATAAGTTTATATTCAAAGAAAGAGGCTTTCGAAAGAATAAGCGAAGAATATTTCAATATGAAGGAAAATTTTGATGTTGTAGATTCTTTGGTTGAAAAGAAAGTGTTTCTTAAGAATGAGATGGAAAAAATAGAGATACCAGCAGAAATTTATCCTGAAGAAATAATTTCCGACTTATCCTTGTATGCACAAAAGAGCAAAATAGATGTTTCCAAGATTGTCTTTTCAGAATCTATGCCTGTTTCATTGGATAATCAGAGTACAGACGAAATTATCGAAGAAAAAACAGAGAATTCTGCGTTAAAAATAGGTGCTATGATTGAGTTCACCGGTCATTGCGACAGTTTAATTGAATTTATAGATAACATTTCTAACAATAATAAAAATATTGCTATAACAGATATAAATTTATTGTCATGGACTGGTGATAATGTTCACGGTACTATGAATCTAAATTTCTATGCTGTTTTGTGGAATTAAGTAAAATGAGAAAGTGTTTATTAAAAGCTTGTGGATTTACGTTAGCTGAGGTCATTATATCTATTGCTGTGCTTGGTATGGTGATAGCGCCTATAATGACATTGTTTGTGATGTCAGCAAGATTGAACATAGAAAGCAGCAGGGAATATAAATCATTTTTGGCGGCTCAAAAATATATGGAAGAGATAAAAGCAATGGATGAAATTGAACTTTCGGGATATATATATGATTCTGACGATGGTTGTTATAAACGGATTGTAGCTCAATCTGGCGAAGACTACGGTGCTGTTATAATAATTGAACCAGAAAGAGATTTTTTATATTCAATAGAGGTCTATATAACTTATGAGGGAGAAGTCGTAAATTCATTAATAGGGAGCAAGCTTATTTATTATTGACAAGATTATGAAAAATAAAGTAATTGAAAACAGAGGCTCTGCGTTAGTGCTGATAATTATTGTAACAGCAGTTATAACGACGCTTGGATTAACATGTCTGAGCATATCAATGGGCCAATTCAGGATAAGGAAAAGTAACAGCGAACACAAACGAGCACTCTATAAATCTGAAGGCGGCTTGGATTATGCATATGAAGAGATTTATGATTTGATTTGTTCAGCGGTAGAGGATTCTATCAGCAAATCTGATGAATATCTTTTGGCGGAACCAGGCGATATTTATGGAGCTTCGGATGTATTTAAAAATAATTTTAAGCAAGTTGTTGACTGCAGGATAGTGCATGAAGTTGAGAATTGTTTTAATGCACAAATATCTGTTTTAAATGGAAGCAGACTTATGTTTGTAAATGATGAGCTTATTGCTAGAGTAAGTTCAAAATATATTTCGGAATCAGGTATTATAAAAATAACATCGGCGGATATTATTGTATATGTTCCTGATTATTTAGACATTATTTCTAATACTGCCGATATTTCTGATTTGCTTCACATAACAAATTTTGATATGTAATTAGAGGTATAAATGCTTGGATATAACAGAGGATATACATTAATAGAGCTATTGATATCTATGGGTATTATGTTTGTGGTCATTATTCTTGCTATGGCTCTGTTTAATGCTAACGTAAGTAATTTCGAGATAATCTCAAATGAATCTGAGCTTCAATTTCAATCACAGTATATATTAAATTTTATTTCCACAAGGATAATGGAGTCAGTAAAAATTGAACTTATTCGAATAGAAGGGGCTGCAAGCGTAATTAATTCAAAGAGAGAATTTAGTATTTCAAAAATGGCGTTGTTATATAACGATCAATTGAATTTATGTTATATCTTTGTGGTGAAAAATAATAGAATATATTATGGCAATGGAAACTCGCATGATGCAGCAACTGTTGAGCTGGGTAGATATATAACAGAGATGAAAGCTGCTCCGTATCCCCAAGGAAAGACATTCGCAGAGGCTAGAGCGTTAAGAATAACTATAAGGCTGAGAAAAGGTAATCAGTCGTATGAAGCAGACCAGATTATTTATATGAGAAATAGCTAGATAAGATATTTTTTAAAATATACCATATTGAAGAATTAAAAGATTGACAAATATTGAATTAATTTATAAAATGGGATATGTAATTATATCCTTTGAAGGATGAACTGTGAAAAATTATGGCTTTACTCTTTTCGAAGTAATTACAGTGCTTTCTCTGATTGGCATTATTCTGGCGTTTTGTGTTCCGCATATAGCTGCAGATTTTGGTTATATGGACAAAATGTCGGGGGAATTTTTGTCTGATGTTCGTTTCATTCAAATGGAAGCAATGAAGCGCCCTGTTCCGCAATATAGTTTGCTGGTGGATTCTGATAATGGAAAATATTATTTAAGGAAGAGTTCTTCGGATATTAAGGTTGTTTCATTTAAAAACAGATATTCGATTAGCTATACCGGAAGAGGTGTTTTGTATTTTACAATAGAGGGAATACCTGTTCATCCCGGCACTTTTACAATAGTGGATAAAAAAACTAACGATTCGAAAAGTGTTACCATTGTTCCCGCTACGGGAAGAACGATTATACTGGAATAAGCAGCAAACTGCTGGTTATAATATACATAAGGAGGAGACAACTAATGATTACAGCAAGTGATTTTAAAAAGGGTATTACTATATCTTGGAATAATGGGTTGTGGCAAATAGTAGACTTTCAGCATGTTAAACCTGGTAAAGGCGCAGCTTTTGTCAGAACTAAATTAAAAAATATTATAACAGGAGCTATAAGAGAAGAAACATTCAACCCAACTGAAAAATTCCCGCTAGCACGTATAGAAACAAAGGATATGCAATATTTGTACAATGACGGAGAATTATATTATTTTATGGACCCTGAATCATTTGAACAAATCCCATTAAATCATGATCAGGTTGCGGAAGCTGTTATATATATCAAAGAGAATGATTTTGCCCAGATGAGGTTCTATGAAGGCAAGCCATTTGAAGTAACAGCACCAAACTTTGTTGAGCTTGAAGTAAAGGAAACAGAACCTGGCTTCAAGGGAGATACAGCTACCGGTGCCAACAAACCTGCTATAGTCGAAACAGGGGCAAAAATAAACGTACCTCTGTTTGTTGAGATAGGTGATAAAATCAAGATTGACACCAGAACAGGTGAATATCTATCAAGAGTTTAAGGAGGTAAGTCATGGATTTTTTGTATGAAAAGATTTCTTATTTAAGAGGGTTGGCTGATGGATTGGATGTTAAGGCTGACACAAAGGAAGGCAAATTATTCAATGCTATGATGGATGTAGTTGAAGAAATTGCCGATGCAATGAGTGACATAGTTGAAGAACAAGATGAAGTTAACGAGTACTTAGATTTATTGGATGAAGATTTATCAACTGTAGAAGAAGAATTGTTCGGTGACCTTGAAATCGGAGAAGAAGATGACGATTATCAAGACTACGATGATGACTATGATTTTGATTTTGATGATGAATATGATGATTACGATGACTTTGAAAGTATGGACACAACAGAAAAAGAAGATTAATATAGCATAAAAAAAGGCATTTCTTTATGAAGTGCTTTTTTTATGCTTTACAGTAGCTGCATAATGCTGTAAATAATTTGAAGGTTAAATCGTTTAAGGCCAAATCTCTTTGGGATCGACACCGTATATTTGCACAACTTCAAACAAGTCACTGTTTGCAATATCTTTAGGTGTTACCAGCCATGATCCGTCAGAGTCGGTATCATATCCAAATTGCATGAAAGGGTACCACACAAGGTGTGAGCACTGTGTTGAACTTATATCTTTAGGACTGGGATTTTTTTTGCTGGTTAGCCCTATAGTGAGGCCGTAAGTAATATTATTTAAATTTTTCTTTGCGAATTCAGCTATTTCATTTAGAGAATCTTGAGATGTATCTTTCAATTTAAGCATTATAAATGACGGATACACTCTCCATTTGTTTATATTTTGAAACCTTGTATTGCTTCCAAGGATTACAGCTTCCAAGGTTTCATTGTTTTCTGCATCTGTTACTATGGCTGCGTGTCCATGACGCCAACCTATGGAGTGGGTGGCTTTTGTTATAAGCACATATCCATTTTTAAACGGAGCCAGGTCAAAGCCGTAAGCCGGATTGCCCTCATCATTAACAATAGATTCCTGACTGGTTATTATTCCTATTTTTTCACATAATACATTAATATTATTAAAAAAATTCTGCTGAAATTTAATTAATTTTAATTTTCCACCTTCAGATTTTAGTATTTCATCTACGGCAGTTTTTCCAAGCCCTGTTTGGTAGAACAGTTTCTTGTAGTCCTCCTGGGTTAAGCTATCCTTTTCTAATATTGATGAAATATCAGTTTCAGGATAGTCCGGTCTTACATATCCTTCAGGTTCGATTATTGCTTCCATTACCGAGATGATAATAAATATCGCAATAACTACGATTAAAGCTGCTGTTGTTTTTTTACGTTTTGACTTCTTTATTTTATTATATATCATAATATATTAACCTCGAATATGCTCTGCTGAGGGCTTCCCTTCAACAGGTTCAGACTGTATACTAACAATTATACACTAACAAAAATAAATTACAAATAAAATTAATTAAACTTCAACCTATTAAAATTAAAATTAATATGATAAAATATATATCATTAATATGTAAAAATTATGGAGGGATAAAATGAACAAGTATAGTAAAAGATCAAATACATTTATGAGAATTGTCTGCCTTGTATTGGCGGGAGGAATGATTATAACAGCATTTATGAGCATGCTGATATATCTTATGTAGAGGTATGTATGAAGAAAACAGTAGACAAATTAAATAAGCTTGAGCTTGCTTATCCCGAGGAACAAAGACCATTTTATCATAATAATTGTGCTGAAATTATTATGATGGCTGCAAATGAAAGGTACAAGCTGGAGCTTGATGAGAAAATTATAAAGGCCGTATGTCCATTTGGCGGAGGGTTGCAGTCAGAGAAGACTTGCGGAGCACTTTTGGGAGCTGTTGCTGCACTGGGAGTTATGTTTACAGAAGATAAACCATCAACGAACGATACAATGAAAGAAGTAATTAAGTCTTTTGTTCAGGATTTTGAAAAAGAATTTGGTTCCCTGGAATGCACATGCATAAAGGCTCACCACAGAAGTGAAACTGAAGGTTGCTATCCGGTAAAGATAAAAACTGCAGAACTATTTGATGAATTAGTAAGAAAATTTGAAGAATGAACTGACAATAGAACTTACAGCACTTTATGAGGTGTAATTGAGATAAAAACGGGAGCTATATGGATTACTTTGATTTTTTGAATACTATTAACGGAGTAAAATTAAACAATCAGCAGATTGAGGCTGTATCCTTTGACAGAGGCAATGCTCTGGTTCTTTCAACTGCAGGATCAGGAAAGACGACTGTTGCTATTGCCAGAGCTGGGAAACTGCTTTATGAAAACAGATGTCACAAAAAAATTCTTACCATAACATTTTCAAAGATGGCCGCTAATGACATGAAAGAAAGGTTTCAGGATTTTTTTGGAGGTAGATATAAATCAAGAACCGAATTTTCAACAATTCATGCCTTTTCTTATAAAATTGTGAGAAGTTTTTATAAAAGAAAGGGCATTGATTTTGATTTGTTGACAAATAATTACCAAGTACTGGGAGAAATCCTGAAGCATCATTATTCAAAATCCTATTTTAACTTTGTCAACGATGAAGAAATAGAAAATCTTGCATCAACAATAAGTTATGTGGATAACATGATGATTAATCCTGCTGAGCACAAGGATTATGGAATAGAAATAAAAGGTTTTGATAAAATTTACGAAGCGTACAAAACATATAAATCCAAAAAGGCGTTGATTGATTTTGATGACATGCTGCTGTATGCGTACAAGATTATTTTGAACTCTGAATATTTCAGAGAATATATAAAAAATACATTTCAGTATATTCAGATAGATGAAATGCAGGATACTTCCAAAATTCAGCACGAAATCATAAAATTGATTTCAAATAACAACCTATTTATGGTTGGTGATGACGACCAGGCAATATATTCATTCAGAGGAAGTTATCCTGATTTTATGCTTAATTTCAAAGACATGTACAAGGATGGTCAAATATTTTATCTGGATAAAAATTACAGATCGGATAAAAACATAGTTGAAGGAGCCAGCAACTTTATTGAAAAAAACAAAGGAAGATACAGGAAGACTATAGATACCAACAACGAGAGAATAAATGAAATAAATATTATAAAAGTAAGTTCGAGAGCAGAACAGGCTAAGCTTATAGCAGATGAGTTGTCGGAGATGAAAAGCGAGTCAGTGGGAATACTGTATAGATACAATATGTCATCAATGACTCTTGCTATTAATTTTAATGAAAGTAAAACGGACTTTTATATAAAAGAAGACAGAACTAAATTTTTTAGCAGCCCTGTGCTGCATGATATCATTGCATTTTTGAAACTGTCACTTAATCCCAAGGACAGAGAGTCCTTTGCAAGAATTTACTATAAGAGTTATACATATTTTACAAAAGGTATGTGCAAAATTGTTATGGAAAGTGACAGAGACGATCTTACTGTGTTTGATATTTTAGATAATTACAAGTACTTTGATTATTATGTATACGATAAAATTAGTCAATTTAAAAATGATATTAACTATATAAATAAATTAAGGCCGGATGATGCTGTAAGGTTTATTAAGCTGGATCTAGAATACATCAAATATATTGAAAGAATGCAGGATGAAGGTAGAAACAATATGGCAAATTCACTGCACATAATAGAAATACTCGAAGAAATAGGCTCGTACTGTTCAAACATCAAAGAATTTACAGAAAAAATCTATAATTTACAGAGCGTAATAAAAGAGGCTTCGGAAAATGAAGGCTCGAACGTTACATTGTCAACAATCCACAGTGCAAAAGGGCTGGAATATGATATCGTATATATAATTGACAATATTGAAGGAGAATTTCCTTCCGAAAAACGCAGTATGCCGGTTGAAGAATATGAAAAGATGCTGGAGGAGGAACGGCGTGTATTTTATGTTGCAATGACAAGAGCTAAAAAGAAATTAAATATTCTTGTGCCGGGAAAACCGTCCTTGTTTGTAAATGAATTAATAAAATGTAATAAGAAAAATTATACCTAAAATTTTATCTTTTTTGTTGAAAAATATAAAAATAACATTTATAATGGAATAAAATGTAAAAGTTGCACATGGGGGAACAATATGAAACTTTGCGTAAATACATTGGGCGGGTTTGATTTGAAAATGAATGGCAAATCTATTCTTAAGAAATCAAGCCGTACCTACAAGCTGAACAAATTATTTGAATATTTTCTCACATTCAGAAATAAAAAACTGTTGCCCGAGACAATTATTGATAACTTATTTTTTGATAGTGAATCTGACGACCCTAAAAACATGTTGCGGACTCAAATATTCAGACTGAGAAAAGCAATAAAGCTAATGTTGCCTGAAGAGACAAAGGAAACAGGCTATTTGACAATCAGTTTCACGAGCGGATACTATTGCATGGAAGTGGGAGACGAGACAGTTATTGATATTGAAGAATTTGAAAGCCTTATTAAGCATGCTGATGATGAATACGAATCTAATGCCAGCAGGTCAGTTGAATTATATGAAAAAGCAATTTCAATGTATAGTGGACTGTACTTGTCAGATAATGCATATGAAGTCTGGCTTGTGCCTACAAGGAACTACTACCAACGCCTTTATTTAAAAACACTGTACAAGCTGATAGATTTGCTAAAAGAAAAAAATGATAATGAAAAAATCACTACATTATGCGAAGAAGCTATTCTTGTTGAACCTTACGAGGAGAATATACATATAAGCTTAATGGAAGCAATGCTTGCACAGGGACAGCAAAAAAATGCATATAATCACTATGAGTATTCATTAAACCTCATAAAAAAAGAATTGGATGCAAAGCCCTCGGATCACTTTGTGGAAATGCAGGGAAAAATACAAAATTATTCCGGCAGAGAAAACCGCGCTGATATTAACAGCTTAGGAAAAGACTTGGAAGATCAAAATTTATTAGGTGCAATGCAATGTAATATTGAATCATTTAAGTTTTTATACAGTTTGCAGAAAAGAAAGTCTATAAGAAATAATGAAAACGATTATTTATGTATAATTGATGTTAATCGATATAGGAATATTCATATGAGAGAATTGTCTGAGCTTTTAAGAAACTCTCTAAGAAAAGGCGATGTGTTTACGTTTTGGAATAAAAATCAAATACTTATCATGCTCCACAATGTCAGATCAGATGGTACAAGAATAATTGAGCAGAGGATTTATAATAATTTAAAGGACTATACGAAGCTAAGTTTACATGACATTGATATAGATTTTCAACCTGTGTTTTCGGAGAAAATGAAGCAGATGTAAGTATTTGATAACCATGCAAGAGCAATTAATACTTATAACAACTTATCTTTTACTAATAAGTTGTGATATATTCATGCAAAACATGCACAATTAATAGAAAACATCATGCCTACATCAATTTGTTATATAAATTTATCCATACTATAAACGAGAGCTTTTCATAATTTGTGAAAAGTTTTTTTGTGCCTAAAATGTAATTGAAATGAAATTAAAATGTAATCTTTAAAAAATGCAAATGTAATTCATGTAATTTATAATGTGAATACTTAGTTGTTTGTAATAACCGAAAGGAGTGCGGATGTGGAGTATCCTTCAACAGATTTTTATTTGAAGTTTAAAGTAATATACAATAAAGAAGGCAATTTTATCGATTATGTGTTGCAATATATCAGTGATGCATTTTACGATGCTGTCAAAATTGAACCCAGAAGACTTCTTGGCAAAAAATTTTCTGACATAGTTGTAGATTACTCCGATAAGCTGTATCTTAAAGAGGTCTACTTTAGTATGCTTCCTAACAAAACACTAAAATTCGATATGTATATTGATGAACTGAACCGCTGGTATTTAATTAACATATTTACAGACAAGGGCAATGACGAAGACTTAGTTGTAGCATACTATGCTGATGTTACTGATATTAAAAATTGCTCAGAAAAAGAATTAGTGTCTGATGGCATCGAGAATGAAATAACTGATTTGAAAAATAAGGCAAGACAGTATTATAGAGATAAACTAACGGGGTTATATAATAAGAACTTTTTTGAGGAAGAACTTTCAAGATTAGACACAAAAAGACAGTTGCCTATTAGTATAATTATGGCAGATATAAATGGTCTAAAGCTGATTAATGATGCATTCGGACATAGTATGGGAGACAGAGCTTTAATAAAATCTGCTGAAATAATGAAAGACTCTTTAAGAGATGAAGATATTATAAGCAGAGTTGGAGGAGATGAGTTCATTATTTTTCTTCCTAAAACAGAAGAAGAAGTTGCTCATGACATTATTGACCGAATTAAGAGTAAGTGCGAAAGCAGCTCTTTGGACTACATAAAAATAAGTATAAGTATGGGAGCCGCAACAAAGACGGATAAAAATGAAGACATTAAGAAGGTGTTAAAAAAGGCAGAGGACAGGATGTATTTCAAGAAGCTTAAAGAAAGCAAGGAAGCAAAAACAGCTATGATTAGTTTTCTTAAAAGCAGGCTTGAAATAATTACATATGAAACAAAATCTCATTACGAGCGTCTTAAGTATCTTACTATGATGGTGGCTGAAGAATTGAAGCTGTCAATTTACGAAAAAGAAGAACTCAGACTTTTGTGCGAGTTTCATGATATAGGCAAAATAGGCATTTCGAAGACTATTCTTCAAAAAGAAGGAGCATTGAACGGTGAAGAGTGGGAAGATGTTAAGCGTCACAGTGAAATAGGATACTATATTGCAAAAGAGTTCAGAGATGTAAATTCAATAGATGAATTGATTCTCATACATCACGAGCACTGGGATGGCAAAGGGTACCCCGGATTATTAAAAAAGGACAGTATTCCCATAGTTGCAAGAATATTTGCAATTGCAGACGCATATGATGTTATGGTTAATGAAAGGCCATACAAAAATATAATGACCAAAGAAGAAGCACTCAATGAAATAAGAGAGCAATCAGGAAAGCAATTTGATCCGTATATAGCCGATTTGTTTATACGGCTTATCGAAAAAGAAAAAAGAGTTGTTTAATCAAAAATGTGTTTACAGTGTTATTCTGGTGGTATAAGTATATAACATATAACTAAAATTACATATAGGCAAACCTGCCGAAAGGTTGGGACGCAAAGCCATGAAGTCTAAAGCAGGGTACTGCCATGACCGTTCAGCTGCAAAATATTGAATTATTTTGCAGCTTTTTTAATTATTAAGTACAAACTTATTGAGCTAGAACTCAACTGCCTTTTTTCAAGGGGCTGGTTGTTTCTATATAAACCCATGAAATTAAAAATTAGTAACTATATAGGGAAGGGGGTGATACATATCAAATGGTTATTAATAACTCGGACAAAAAAAGAAATAAAGAAACAAAAATTCTAAAGAAAGGAGGACGAATCATGAAAAAAAACCTGTTTAAGAAAATTTTATGTTTTACAATTGCATTGCTGATGTTGATGCCGGGAATGCCGGAAAATTTGGTGAGTGCTGCTGAAACGGATGAGAATGGAAATATTCCTTGGGATCAACCGGGCTCTATAAATTTAACAAAGTCAGAAACTAAGGTCGATGATGGAAGGTGGAAGATTGATCTTACCGTAGAAGGTATTAATCTTGAAACCTCTTCTGATATAGTCTTAGTTATTGACAGATCCGGGAGCATGAAAAGTGATGATAAAATGTTGGCAGCTAAAAACGCGGCAAAATCTTTCATTAATTCATTATTGTCAGATGAAAATGACACTGGAACAAGAATTGCCTTAATATCATTTTCCAGTGATTACAGCTATGACGGACAATCATCAAATAGAATTACAGAGCATTCAGGATTTGTTGACTCTTCAGAGAAAGATACATTATTAAGTTATCTTGATGGAGGCAATGATAGTGGTACAATAGTACCGTTTGGAGGCACATTTACACAAGCGGCTCTGAAAAGGGCAGAAGAAATGCTAGATAGTAGTGTTGCTGAGAGTAAAAATATTGTACTTCTAAGTGATGGTCAGCCTACGTATGGATATGCCATGGCAGATGATACAAAATATACTTTACGCTACCCTGGTGGAGATGATCAAAGTTGGAGATATAAGGATAATGGTGACTGGTACAGAGATGTTTATACAGCTTATGAAAATCCAACTAATACCTCATATGAAGATTTTGACTATGATAATTTTGAAGGGACAGGAAATAATCTGAGAGAGTATTTAGAAGATGTATATATATCAATAGTAGGAGGAAACGGCTCGCGTGACAATCCATATCTAAAAAACTATAACAGTTATTATCACAATTCAGGAAATGCCGCAATTTCTGAAGCAAAAATTGCTAAGGATAAAGGCCAAATTATCTACACGATTGGCTTGGATGCAGGTAATTCAGGAAATGCCGTATTAAACTCCATAGCTAGCCCTGATAAAGCATATACTGCAAGTACTCAAGATTTAAATCAAGTTTTTGGAGAAATTGCTGGAAGCATAGCTTATGCCGCATCAGATGCAGTTATAGTAGATCCTATGGGAGATATGTTTGATCTTAAAAAATCTAATCCTCCAACATGGGCGGTTCTAGGAACGCCTGAAGCTGATACTGCTGATGTAGTTATATCGCAAGGAACTATTACGAGTATTACGACTACACAGCCTAATACAATTACATGGAATGTTGGTAACATTGCAGAAGGTTCCCCTGTAACTATGAGCTATTATGTTGATATCAAACCCGAAGCATTACCGGATACGTATTATCCTACTAACGATACAACAACCATAACTTATACAAATGCAAATGGTGATAGTGCAAATAATGATTTTGAAGTTCCGGAAGTGTCGGTTGGTGATACAGGAAGTATAAAGATAATAGCATATTTAGTAGATGAAGATGGTAACCCTATTACAGTAAGCGGATCAATAGCTAGCAGACCTGATTTAGCAGAAAAACTATATGAGAAGAAATATTCTGATAATGGCAGTGAAATTTTGCCATTTGGTTCATATAGTATCAGCAAGGATTATTTGTCTGGCAGTACTGAATTGCTAGGGTATGAATATTTGCAAGAGTCAAGTAACCATGGTGGAAATGAAGATCCATCAAATGTTGTTATTAATGCTGTAAAACAAAACCATACTGTGTATTTTGGGTATGAGGTTGGAAAGTACACAGTAAACTATGAGCCTGGAACCCAGGGAACATTTGAAATACAATCGACTCCAGATTTAGTATATGGAACTGCCACACCTGAATTTGAAGGTGAGACTACAGGAAATCCAGGATATACATTTACAGGATGGAGTCCGGAAGTATTGGCAACTGTAACAGGAAGTGTAACATATACGGCACAGTGGAGCCAGGATAAGTACACAGTAACATATGATCCTGGAACCCAGGGAACATTTGAAGCACAATCAACTCCAGATTTAGTATATGGAACTGACACACCTGAATTTGAAGGTGAGATTACAGGAAATCCAGGATATACATTTACAGAATGGAGTCCGGAAGTAACGGATACTGTAACAGGAAGTGTAACATATACGGCACAGTGGAGCCAGGATAAGTACACAGTAGCATATGAGCCTGGAACCCAGGGAACATTTGAAATACAATCGACTCCAGATTTAGTATATGGAACTGCCACACCTGAATTTGAAGGTGAGACTACAGGAAATCCAGGATATACATTTACAGGATGGAGTCCGGAAGTATTGGCAACTGTAACAGGAAGTGTAACATATACGGCACAGTGGAGCCAGGATAAGTACACAGTAACATATGATCCTGGAACCCAGGGAACATTTGAAGCACAATCAACTCCAGATTTAGTATATGGAACTGACACACCTGAATTTGAAGGTGAGATTACAGGAAATCCAGGATATACATTTACAGAATGGAGTCCGGAAGTAACGGATACTGTAACAGGAAGTGTAACATATACGGCACAGTGGAGCCAGGATAAGTACACAGTAACATATGATCCTGGAACCCAAGGAACATTTGAAGTACAATCAACTCCAGATTTAGTATATGGAACTGACACACCTGAATTTGAAGGTGAGATTACAGGAAATCCAGGATATACATTTACAGAATGGAGTCCGGAAGTAACGGATACTGTAACAGGAAGTGTAACATATACGGCACAGTGGAGCCAGGATAAGTACACAGTAACATATGATCCTGGAACCCAAGGAACATTTGAAGTACAATCAACTCCAGATTTAGTATATGGAACTGGCACACCTGAATTTGAAGGTGAGATTACAGGAAATCCAGGATATACATTTACAGAATGGAGTCCGGAAGTAACGGATACTGTAACAGGAAGTGTAACATATACGGCACAGTGGAGCCAGGATAAGTACACAGTAACATATGATCCTGGAACCCAAGGAACATTTGAAGTACAATCAACTCCAGATTTAGTATATGGAACTGACACACCTGAATTTGAAGGTGAGATTACAGGAAATCCAGGATATACATTTACAGAATGGAGTCCGGAAGTAACGGATACTGTAACAGGAAGTGTAACATATACGGCACAGTGGAGCCAGGATAAGTACACAGTAACATATGATCCTGGAACCCATGGAACATTTGAAGTACAATCAACTCCAGATTTAGTATATGGAACTGGCACACCTGAATTTGAAGGTGAGATTACAGGAAATCCAGGATATACATTTACAGAATGGAGTCCGGAAGTAACGGATACTGTAACAGGAAGTGTAACATATACGGCACAGTGGAGCCAGGATAAGTACACAGTAACATATGATCCTGGAACCCAAGGAACATTTGAAGTACAATCAACTCCAGATTTAGTATATGGAACTGACACACCTGAATTTGAAGGTGAGATTACAGGAAATCCAGGATATACATTTACAGAATGGAGTCCGGAAGTAACGGATACTGTAACAGGAAGTGTAACATATACGGCACAGTGGAGCCAGGATAAGTACACAGTAACATATGATCCTGGAACCCAGGGAACATTTGAAGTACAATCAACTCCAGATTTAGTATATGGAACTGGCACACCTGAATTTGAAGGTGAGATTACAGGAAATCCAGGATATACATTTACAGAATGGAGTCCGGAAGTAACGGATACTGTAACAGGAAGTGTAACATATACGGCACAGTGGAGCCAGGATAAGTACACAGTAACATATGATCCTGGAACCCAAGGAACATTTGAAGTACAATCAACTCCAGATTTAGTATATGGAACTGGCACACCTGAATTTGAAGGTGAGATTACAGGAAATCCAGGATATACATTTACAGAATGGAGTCCGGAAGTAACGGATACTGTAACAGGAAGTGTAACATATACGGCACAGTGGAGCCAGGATAAGTACACAGTAACATATGATCCTGGAACCCAAGGAACATTTGAAGTACAATCAACTCCAGATTTAGTATATGGAACTGGCACACCTGAATTTGAAGGTGAGATTACAGGAAATCCAGGATATACATTTACAGAATGGAGTCCGGAAGTAACGGATACTGTAACAGGAAGTGTAACATATACGGCACAGTGGAGCCAGGATAAGTACACAGTAACATATGATCCTGGAACCCAGGGAACATTTGAAGTACAATCAACTCCAGATTTAGTATATGGAACTGACACACCTGAATTTGAAGGTGAGATTACAGGAAATCCAGGATATACATTTACAGAATGGAGTCCGGAAGTAACGGATACTGTAACAGGAAGTGTAACATATACGGCACAGTGGTCAGCAAATGACTATAACGTGACCTATGATGGAAACGGAAATACAAGTGGATCAGCACCTGAAGACAGTGCGGATTACAATGTAGGAAACACAGTAACAGTACTTGGTGAAAATACTCTAGCAAGAACAGGATACGAATTCCTTGGATGGAGTACGAATGCCGAAGCAACAACAGCAGATTATGTAGAAGATGCTACATTTACAATGCCAGCAGATGATGTAACCTTGTATGCAGTATGGAGATTAGATTCTGATGCCAAAAGAGAAATCGATGTAATAAAATATTGGATTGATGGTGAAGGGCAGCAGACTCAAAATGAAATTTACAGTATAAAGCCGTTACTAAGGCCGGAAAATATTACACTGAGCTTGGTTGATGAATATGGCAAAGTAGCAGATACAATTACATTGTCGTATGAAAATGGTTGGTTGGGTTCATTCACAGTTCCAATGTATGATGACGACAACAATGAAATTGATTACTCCAAGCACACAGTTGTAGAGGAAGTTCTTGACGGATATATTTCAGTAGTAGAAAACTGGGGTATAAGTGATGGTTTTGGAGTATACAATATTGAAGCTATCAACGTACCTGTAGCAAAGGTATGGGAAGGCCCTGTTGGAAATGAAGTAACAGTTAAATTATTGAAGGCTGAAGGTGAGTCAACAGAATACGAACTCACTTTAAACGCAGACAATGATTGGAACAGTTCGTTTAAGCTGCCTAAGTATGAAAAAGATTTTAGTCCAATAAGTTACTCTGGATACCAGATATCTGAGGTTGCAATGGAAGGCTACAATACTGAAATCAGCGGCAGCATTTATGAAGGCTTTACAGTAACTAACACAGCTCAAGTTGTTGAATACACTGTGAATTACTGGGAAGTTGGAAAAGAAACCCCTATGGAAACAGTTACAAAGAGTGCAATATATGGTACTAAGGTAACTGAAGTTTCTAAGGATTTCTCAGGTTATAACAAGGTAGGTCAAACAGAAAAATCTATAACTTTGGGCATTGATGATAATGTAATTGATTTCTATTATGCAAAGTATGAGGAAATCAAATCCGACAAATTTGTTGTTAATTGGAGCTATGAGCAGGATTTCGGAACCGAAAATTATATAACTGAAGACTCAACCGGAGAAATGGATGATTCTGAAGTAGTACATGATGGTGAAGGAATAGATATCCAGCACTATGTAGTTCTAGGAAATAAAAACGGGTACACATACTTTGATTATGAGAAGCATATCGATACTGTAGAGGTTGAAGAAGTAGTAGACATCACTACAGGCTCGGCTGTAACAGGGTCAGCGGTAACAGGAACAGCCATAAATGTTATAACAACTACAACAATAGATTTATTATATAACATGGATAATGTTAATAGAAATATTGCTGTAACTAAAGTATGGGTGGACGGTCCTTCAAGCAGACCTTCAGTTACAATAAATCTTTTGGCAGATGGTATTAAGGTTGATGAGATTGTTTTAACCAATGGTAATACAAACCATACATTTACGGTTCCTAGATATGATGTTGAAACCGGAGATGAAATAACCTATACTGTCACTGAAAATGCAGTTTCTAATTACAAAGCAAGCATTAATGGCTTTACTGTAACAAATACCTACACCGGCGGCGGTGGCGGTGGTGGAGGCGGAGGAACTCCGACCATCATCGAAGATCCGGAAGTACCGTTGGCGGATCTGGAGAAAAATGACCACTTCGCATATGTTATAGGTTATCCTGACGGAGAAGTTAAGCCTATGGGATTGATAACAAGAGAAGAAGTTGCCATGATTTTCTACAGACTTCTTACAGATGAAAGCAGAAACGAGTTGCTGAGTGATGTGAATCCGTTTACGGATTTGGAAGGCCATGACTGGTCTAACCGTGCGATCTCGACACTGTACAATGCGGGTATAATAAAAGGATATCCGGATGGAACATTCAGACCGTCAGATCCTATATCAAGAGCAGAATTTGCAACTATCGCAGCTAAGTTCGACGAGCTCGAGCTACAAAATACTACGAAATTTACAGACATAACCGGACATTGGGCAGAGAAGTATATAACATCTTCGGAAATCAAAGGATGGATTAAAGGTTATCCAGATATGACATTTAAACCTGAAAAAGATATAACAAGAGCTGAAGCTATGACATTGATAAACAATGTATTAGAAAGAGCAGTTCCTGAAGAAAATATACATCCTGACGCTATGTTCTGGCCGGATATGACAAGTGATGATTGGTACTATGAAGCTGTAATGGAAGCAACCAACAGCCACGACTATATCTATGAAGAAGACAATGATGAGCTTTGGACCGGAATGAAAGCTAATAAAGTGTGGCCATAACAGTTAAATAAAGCATAAGGAGGCTATCTCAAAAAATGAGATAGCCTCTTTTTTATTGTCAAATGACCTATTTTATAAATAGAAAATTATTGAAACAAAAAATGTGGCGTTTAAGTACTTTAAAAAAAGGGTATAACATATCTTAGCAAAACTTTATGAAATCTTTAGGAGGAAATATGTTATCTAATAGTGAAAAGTCGAAGGTATACAAATGGAAGTGTACAGTATGCGGTGAAATAGTTGAAGGTGTTGAACCGCCTAAGACCTGCCCGGTGTGCGGTGTAGGCCCTGAATACTTTGTAAAGCTTGAAGATACTGAGGATGATACGTTGGTCGAATCAAGTAGCGATGAAAAAATTGTCATTATAGGTGCTAGCGGTGCCGGAATGAGCGCTGCTGCTGAGATAAGAAAAAGAAATAATAAGTGCGAGCTTACAATTATTTCTAAAGAGGATGTGAAGGGATACTACAGACCTCAGCTTTCCAAGATGCTGGGCAATGAAAGCATAGATGTAGGATCGCTAGAGATTAAAAATGATAAATGGCTTAAGGAGAACAATGTTAAGCTATTATTGAATAAACTAGTAGCACACATTGATGTTAAGAATAAAAAAGTAATTATGAATGATAAAGAAGAGTTGGATTATACTACTCTGATAATAGCATCTGGTGCAGAGGTATTCGTGCCTCCTTTTGCAGGAAGAGATAAAAATGGTGTGTTTACATTAAGATATGCAAAAGACAGCAAGGCTATAAGAGAATATGCAAAGGATAAAAAGACAGGAGCTGTTATAGGTGGAGGGGTTCTTGGACTTGAAATTGCAAACGAGCTGAAAAATTTAGGGCTTAATGTGACGGTTGTTGAGGTTGCAGACAGAATTCTTCCAAGACAACTTGATCCGGAGGCTTCCAAAATTTTAGAGGACATTGTAAAAAAAGCGGGAATAGTTTTTAAAAAAGGTATTGGTACAAAGGAAATTACCGGAGATAGTATGGTAAAAGGAATCCTTTTGGACAACGGTGAAACTGTAGACGCCGATGTTGTGGTTGTTTCAACAGGTGTAAGAGCAAACAGCAGTATAGCGGAAGAAAACGGAATTGAAATTAAAAGGGCAATAGTCGTAAACAATAAAATGGAAACAAGTGTTGATCGCGTGTATGCTTGCGGAGATTGCGCAGAGTATGACGGGATAAATTATGCACTTTGGAGTGAAGCAATTGAACAAGGGAAAACAGCAGGCATTAATGCAGCAGGCGGAAACTACATATACAATACAATTATCCCTTCAACAACACTGAATGCTTTTGGAACTAAGGTGTTTTCAATAGGAGATGTTGGATCTGATCCTAATACTGAATATGAAACTTATGAGGAATTTGATGGAAATAATTTCAAAAAACTTTATTTCAAAAACAAAATTCTGGCAGGAGGAATACTCATAGGAGATACCTCTAAAACTGTTGCTTTGACAGAAGGATTTGAAAAAAGCAAAAATATGGAAGAAATGATAGAAAAAATAAAATCATAATTTTATAACAATGCTATATAGAAATGCATGGACATATTCATAAACCATGCATTTTTTTTATTTTCAAAGACAGGTTATGACAAAATATTTTTGTTAAGTACATTATAATGAATATCATAGTTGCTTAAATAAACATGCGGTTCTACCAGCTATTTTTATTTTATTACAGGCGGAATACCTCTCTTTCGCCTGTAATGTATCAATAAGAGTTATTTATGGGAGGTAAGTAAACTACCACTATTAATAACTATGCGAGGTATATATGGTTTATTATGTTGAATATGTCTTCGCTGAAAATTTTCTAATTGATTTTATACTGCTGTTTATTACAGGTAAGCTTATTAAGAAAGTAATTGTCTATAAGAGGCTGGTTGCCGCATCTATTGTAGGCGCGGCATATGTTATATTGGCAGCCTATATTAGCAAAGATTTCATGATCGGATTTATTGTTAAATTCAGTGTTTCCATTTTGATGTTAACAATAGCATTTGACTCGAAAGGAATTCTTAATACCATCAGGGTTGTGCTTTGTTTTTACATAATATCATTGATAATGGTGGGTGTCATAACTGCCTTATATTATCTGACATATGATAGGTTAACTGTTAATGCAATTATAATATCCTTATTTTTGGGATACATAGCATTGCATTTCTTTTTTAGAGAAGTTAAAAGTAGAATTGATAAAAGCAATTATATGAGAACAGTAACAATAAAAATCGGAGAATGTGAAAAAAATCTAAATGCATTTATAGACACAGGTAATGAACTTGTAGACCCAATGACAGGAAAACCTGTAATGGTAACTAATATTAACAGTATAAGAAATATTTTAGGTGAAGAACTATATAAAGCAATTTTACATTTTTATAATGAAAAAGAATGCAACTATGAAAAACTTTTAAATGAGTATGGCAACAAGAAATTAAAGATAATCAGATATAATACAATCAGCAGCAAGGGAGAAAAGTTGGTTATACTTACTCCAGATAATTTGAAAATTAAAAGTAAGCATGATGAAATTGCTAATGTTAATGCTGTTATTGGAATATATCCTGAAAAAATAAGTCAGAAGGAGGATTACGACGCGTTGTTGTTTAACAAAATACTAGAATGGGAGATGGAACAAAATAATGAGCTTGCTAAATCACGTTAAAGATTTTTTGAAAAAAATATTTAACTTTTTTATAGATAAGCTGGGATTTGCACAGGATGTATTTTACATAGGAGGAAGTGATACACTGCCGCCTCCATTATCCCAGGAAGAGGAAAAGAAAATAATATCTAAACTAAAAGATTCGGAAGATGCCAAGACAATATTAATTGAGCATAATTTACGGCTGGTTGTATACTTGGCCAAGAAATTTGAATCCACCGGTATTAATGTAGAAGATTTAATATCCATAGGAACAATTGGACTTATCAAAGCAGTTAATACATTTAAAGTTGAGAAAAATATAAAACTTGCAACGTATGCTTCAAAGTGTATTGAAAATGAAATTTTGATGCATTTAAGGCGTGTGGGAAAGGCAAAGACAGAAATCTCACTGGATGAACCATTGAATATTGATTGGGATGGAAATGAACTTTTACTGTCTGATATTTTAGGGACTGAAGAAGATATTGTGTTTAAAGATATGGAAAATGAAGTTGATTTAAACCTTTTAAATGACTCAATCAAAAAATTAAATAAAAGAGAATATACAATTATGAAATTGCGTTTTGGGCTTAATAATTCAAAGAGTTTTACACAGAAAGAAGTAGCTGATATGCTTGGAATTTCTCAATCTTACATATCTCGCCTTGAAAAGAAAATACTTAATAGACTAAAAAAGGAAATCAATAAGGCAGTATAAAAAGCATATACCGGGAAATAATTTTTAAGGGGGATAATATTTTTAAAGGGGAAAAACGAAGATGATGAACAAAGTAGTTATATGTGGCGTTAATACTTCTCAATTGCCAACAATCAAGCCATCTGAGATGAGAGGTATGATACAGAAAATACAGGAAGGCGACAATGAGCTTAGAGATCAGTTTATTAAAGGAAATTTAAGATTAGTTCTAAGCGTAATTCAAAGATTTAACTCTAAAAATGAACCTGTTGATGATTTGTTTCAAATCGGTTGCGTTGGTCTGATAAAAGCCATTGATAACTTTGATTTGTCTCTTGACGTAAGGTTTTCTACATATGCTGTTCCAATGATAATAGGAGAAATAAGAAGGTATCTAAGAGACAATAATTCCATAAGAGTTTCCAGATCAATGAAAGATACAGCGTATAAGGCATTGCAGGCCAGAGAACGACTTACATCCGGTAGCTCGCAGGAGCCTACAATAATGGAAATAGCTAATGAAATAGGGGTGGATAAGGAAGATATCATTTTTGCTCTGGAATCTATACAAGAGCCCATATCATTGTTTGAACCCATATATAATGACGGCGGAGACGCACTTTATGTAGTGGATCAGGTAAAAGATGAAAAAAACATAGACGAGAAATGGATTGAGAAAATAACATTGGAGGACAGTATAAATAATTTATCTGACCGTGAAAGACAAATAGTTGACATGCGTTTTTACAAAGGCAAAACACAAATGGAGGTTGCCGAAGAAATAGGCATATCTCAAGCTCAGGTATCTCGTCTCGAAAAATCTGCCTTGACACAGCTTAAAAAAGGGTTTAAGTAGTATAAATTAAATATGAAGGATTTGTGGCAATCATGAATCCTTTTTTATTTGATATGTCATAAATAAAAGAAAGTGTACATACTCTATAAATAAATGGCATTATTTTATAAGGGTGGTGGAAGCGTTGACTAATTACTGGGACTTGATGGAGAAAGATGTTGTTAATATAAAAAATGGTGAAATTATGGGCAGGTTTGACGATGTAGAAATAGATACAAAAGCAGGTAAAATTCAGGCTTTTTACATAGAAGAAGCCGGTAAATTTATGGGGATGCTTGGAAAATCAAAAGCAAAAAGAGTGAAGTGGGAAGAGATATTAAAAATAGGTATGGATGTAGTAATAGTTAATGTTGATGATGATATAAACAACAGGGCGATAAAAGATATGCTTGAATAGGTTTCAAAGTTATAAAATACTTAAAAAATAGAACAACAGGTTTTTCAGGCTGACGAAAAAAAATTATCAGGCTGCTATGAACAATATCCTCACGCACATAGTAAGTATGACAGCAGTATGCTTTGATTTGGCTTAATTTTTCCAACAGCCTGACTTTTCATGTCTTTAATGTATGTTAGTTTATAATTTCTATAATCCTCTTTTTTGTCCATTCTTCTGCTTCTAAAATGGATTCAACAGAATCAATTTCATAAGGCTTGTGTGAAAGCATTACTTTTTCATTAATGTTTCCTATGTCGAGGAAACTTATTTTTTTACTTAGAAATAAGTTGACGCATATTTCATTTGAAGCATTTAGTACTGCAGGCATTGTACCGCCTTCAGCTAATGCGTTAAATGCGAGTTCCAAACATTTAAATGTTTGAATATCTGGTTTTTCAAAAGTCAAATTTCCTATTTCAGTTAGGGAAAGACTTTTGTAGCTGTTATTGACGCGCTCAGGATAAAACAGAGCAAATTGAATTGGAACCCGCATATCAGGCAGGCCAAGCTGTGCGATTGTTGAATGATCTATAAATTCAATTCCTGAATGAATTATACTTTGCGGATGAACGACAACCTCTATTTGTTCAGGTTTAACGTCAAATAAAAACTTAGCTTCAATAACCTCAAGTCCTTTGTTCATTAATGTAGCAGAATCAACTGTTATTTTTTTCCCCATTGACCAGTTAGGGTGTTTTAATGCATCTTCGATAGTTACACTTTTTAAAAATTCGGTGTTTTTTCCTCTGAAAGGTCCGCCTGAGGCTGTCAGAACTATTTTGTTAATTGATTTTTTGTCATTAGCCATCAGACTTTGAAAAATTGCGCTGTGCTCGCTGTCAACAGGGATGATTGGAGAATTATATTTTTTGGCAAGATTCATTATGTAGCTGCCGCCTGTAACCAGTGTTTCCTTGTTTGCCAATGCAATAGTTTTATGTTTTTTTATTGCGGCTGTGGTTGGCCTGAGACCAATCATTCCCGATACAGCGGTTACCAGTATATCGCTTTTGTGAAGTTCTGCAACAGCAATGAGCCCTTCCATTCCATGGACAATTTCAGTCTTTGCATCAGATGGGAGAATGTCTCTAAGATGCATTGCTTTTTCTGGGTTCATTACGCAGCAAATTTCAGGATCAAATTCGATTATCTGTTTTTTAAGAAGCTCTATGTTAGTATTGCCTGATATGGCGCATACTTTAAGCTCATTCGTATGTTCTCTTACAACATCTAATGTTTGTGTTCCTATTGAACCAGTAGATCCAATTATACTTATATATTTCATTTCGGCACCTCATAAACCTAGTAATTAAATATGTTTGAAGTCATTTTATCATAGATTGCAGTCCTTGAAAACCAGAACTTTTAAGCTTACTAAAAAGGTGCTGCACAAAATATTTTTTGTATTAGTTTTGTTTTATTTTAAAAAACACTTGTAATAATTTCAAGAACAGTGTATCATAGAATATTATTAGAAAGACAACGGAGGAAACGATGTTTCAAGCTTATGAAAGTACAAGAAATTCAAATTTAAAATCATCGGCATCTATTGCAGTTCTAAAAGGCATTGCTGATGACGGTGGTCTATATGTAATGAGGAATCTGGAAAGCATAAAAATTAATATAGAAAAACTTAAGGATATGAGTTATAAGGAAATGGCTGAGACTATCCTTAAGGAAATGCTGGATGATTTTTCGAAAGATAAAATTAAAGAATGCGTTGATAAAGCATATACGGGAAAATTTAGTACAGATGAAATTGCACCTGTGGCAAAGGTTGGAGATAATTATATCACAGAGCTATTCCACGGCCCAACGTCGGCATTTAAGGATGTGGCGCTTTCCATACTTCCTCATTTGATGACTGCTTCATATGGGATGAATAATATTAGCAATGAGGTAATAATACTTACTGCAACGTCAGGAGATACAGGAAAGGCTGCACTAGAGGGTTTTAAAAATGTTGATGGAATAAAAATAGCCGTGTTTTACCCTGAAGGTGGAGTGAGCGAAGTGCAGAAGACGCAGATGGTAACACAGGAAGGAAACAATACCTACGTATGTGCAATCAGAGGAAATTTCGATGATGCGCAAACAGGCGTAAAAAAGATGTTTACAAATGAAAGTCTTATATGCGAGCTCAAGAAAAACAACAAAATATTTTCCTCCGCAAATTCTATAAATATTGGAAGGCTGGTTCCTCAAATAGTATATTACTTCTATTCCTATATGAAACTTGTGGAAAGAGGATCAATAAAAATGATGGACAAGGTTAATTTCTCAGTCCCAACAGGAAACTTTGGCAATATATTGGCCGGATTTTATGCAAAAATGCTTGGGCTACCTGTTAACAAGCTAATATGCGGTTCTAATGAAAATAATGTATTATATGACTTTATAAAAACAGGGATTTATGATAGGAACAGGAAATTTTATAAAACAATATCTCCTTCCATGGATATATTAGTTTCAAGCAATTTGGAAAGGCTTTTATACTACATGAGCGGTAAGAATAATGAAGAAGTTAAATCGCTTATGGAACTGCTAAGCACAGAGGGCAGGTATGAAGTGTCTGATAAAATTAAAAAAGAGATAAAAGATTATTTTTATGCTGAATGTGTTTTTGAAAGCGATACTGAAAAGACAATTAAGGAAACATTTGAAAATTACGGTTATCTTCTAGATACTCATACCGCTGTTGCGTACAAAGCACTTGAGGATTACAAGAAAGAAACGAAGGACAAAACTGTAAGTGTAATTATGTCTACAGCAAGCCCTTACAAATTTTCAGGGAGTGTTTATGAGTCTTTGTACGGTAAGTCTGACAAGGATGAATTTGAAATAATGGAGGAACTTTTTAAGAAAACAGGAGTTTCAATTCCCAACAATTTAAGGGGGCTGAAAAACAAGAAGGTAATCCATACAGCAGTGTGTGAAAAGGGAGAAATGGAAGATTTCGTAAAAAAAATAGCAGAATAGAAATTTCGTTATAAATAGCCAGAATAACGATGTTATATGCATTGTTTGTGATTGGCTGCAGCAAGGAGATAAAATGATTAAAGTAACAGTTCCAGCAACTACGGCTAATATGGGCCCAGGGTTTGATACGTTAGGGCTTGCACTTAATATGTACAACATATATAGATTTGAAGAAATAAATGAAGGCCTTATTATTGAAGGCTGCCCGGAAAAATATATAAATGAAGACAACTTAGTCTATAAATCATTTATGATAGCTGCCGAAGAAATAGGCAGAACAGTTAAAGGCCTGAAGGTAAGTATGAATACAAACATTCCTGTTTCAAGAGGCCTTGGAAGCAGCTCTGCATGTATTGTGGGGGGGGTATTTGGAGCGAATGCACTTCTAAAAGGAGGGCTGTCTAAGGATGAACTCTTCAAAATTGCAGTAAATATTGAAGGGCATCCTGATAATATAGCGCCTGCGGTTTACGGCGGACTTACGGCATCAATAATGGATGGTGGAACTCCGTTCAGCATGCATTACAACATTAGCGAGAAGCTAAAATTTTGCGCTGTTATACCAGATTTTGAAACATCTACATGTGAGGCAAGGAAGCTTCTGCCAAAGGATGTACCATTCCAGGATGCGATTTTTAATGTTTCAAGGACGGCAGTGCTTTTAAAAGCATTGGAGGAAGGAAATATTGATGTTATCAATGTTGCATTAAAGGATGTTCTTCATCAGAAATACAGAAAGGCTATGATACATGAGTTTGAAGACGTTGAAAAAATATGCAGGGAAAACGGAAGTTCTGCGTTTTTTATAAGCGGCTCAGGACCGACATTGATGAATATTATTGTAAACTCAGATTTTACAAATGCTATAAAACATAGTATAATGAATTTGAAATATAATTGGGAAATAAAGTATTTATCGGCAGATAAAGAAGGTGTAATAATAGAATATTAATTCAAAATATAAACTCAAGAGGTGGGCATATGTTAAGGAAGTATTTGATAGTAAGCAAGAAAATTTTACCTGATGTTTATGAAAAAGTTATTGAAGCTAGAAATTTGATAAACAACGGAAATGTTAAAGGCATCAGTGAAGCAGTCAAAATGGTCGGTATAAGCAGAAGCACTTATTATAAGTACAAGGATTATGTTTTTTCTCCTTCGGAAAACTCAATTGGAAGAAAGGCTGTCATATCCATGATGCTCAAGCATGAAAAAGGAGTGTTGTCAATTGTGCTAAACTGCATGTCTTCAGAAAATGTCAATATTCTTACAATTAACCAGAGTATTCCCATAAATGGAAAAGCGTCTGTTAATCTGTCTCTGGATATATCTGATATAAGCAGGTCAGTCGATGATGTAATTGCAGAACTCAAGAAGATCAAGGGTGTAAGTGCTGTAAAATTATTATCTATAGAGTAGGAAAATAAAATGTATGGATTAGTTTTAGAGGGCGGAGGCGCCAAAGGTGCATACCACGTCGGTGCTTTTAAAGCGCTGAAGGAGCTTGGCATAGAAATAGGTGGAATAGCTGGAACATCAATAGGTGCCATAAATGGTGCAATGATGGTTCAGGGAGATTACAATTTATTGGAGAAGGTTTGGTACGGCATCAATTCCTATGAATTGTTTGATATAGACGAAAAAGCAATTAAGGATTTGAGAAAGCTTAATCTGCAAGAAATAAATTTTTCATATCTTCTTCATCAGTCCAGAGAAATTTTAAATAATCGAGGGCTGGATACATCTAGGATACGTGAATTGTTTGATACTTATATAGATGAAGATGTTATCAGAAATTCAAAGGTTGATTTTGGAATTGTAACGGTTGATTTAACAGATAAAAAACCTTTGGAGCTTTATAAGGATGACATCCCTAAGGGAAAACTTATAGATTTTTTAATTGCAAGTGCAAATTTGCCTGCTTTCAGAATTGAAGAGATGGATGGCAAAAAATATCTGGATGGAGGATTTTATAATAATCTTCCTATTGGCTTGCTATATAAAAAAGGTTACAAGGATATAATTGCTGTGCGAACAATGGCTATGGGAGTTGTTCGAAGAGTAAGAGAAAAGGACATAAAAATTACATATGTGCAGCCGGCTGAAGGAAGTTTGGGCGGTATGTTAGGAGCGCTGGATTTTAACAGAGAAAAAGCTGATCAGCTCATAAAACTTGGATACTATGATACAATGAAAGTTTTTAAAAAGCTGAAGGGATTTAAATATTACTGCATTCCTCACGAGGGTAGTTTTATAGAGCTGATTCTTAATTATATGTTAACTAACAGAAGCAAGATCGAAAAAATTGCTGAGACACTTGGTTTTGGAGATGCAAGTTTTGATAGGGTTCTGTTCGAAAAAATTATGCCTAGAATTGAAAACATACTTGATATGAAGGGAAGAGCTGATTATGAGGATATATGCATAAGATTTTTCGAATCTATAGCTGAAAAGGTAGGAATAGAAAGGTTTAAGATGTATGATTCATTGGAATTTTTTAATCTGACAATAAAAGCATTCAGAGAAAAGCCAATTAGCTATACGAAAAATTTGCCTTCATTCATTAAACACAATAAAATATTGTCGCTGGCTGTAAAGGAAGACCTTATGGTTGAAATATTCAGCGAACTATTCTTATAAAAAAAGATTCTTCTATCTTGCATCAGAATGGTAAAGCCACTGGAGTAAGTGAAGAATCTTTTTTACATTATTTGAAATAATCAACGATACCATTAGCTATTTTCTGAACCATTATATTCTGAAAACTTCCGTTGTATATATTCATTTCCTCCTGCGGATTGGTCATAAATCCGATTTCAATAAGGGCTGCCGGCGTATTTGTTTCTCTAAGCACTTCATAGTTTCTGTCTAGAATTCCATCTCTATACACTCCGTTAATAGTTACAGCATTAAGATAAATCGCCTTTGCTAGGTCGAATCCGTGAGATGGGCTCTTGTATTTTATTGTGTTGTAGTACGTTGACAGTCCAAAATAATCCTTATTGTCCAGGGCGTTGTGGTGTATTGACAAAAGTATGTCTGTACCAAGAGTATCTGCCATTTTTCCTCTTTCTTTGTTTGTTATGTAGTAATCTCCCGTTCTTGTTAAGTAGACTTTTGCTCCCATATTTTCCAAAACTGCTTTCAAATTTACCGCAACTTCAAGATTAATATACTTTTCATATTTTCCAGAATAACTTATTGCTCCGGGATCTTTTCCGCCGTGACCGGGATCAATTAGAATGGATTTTCCAGCCAGCGGATTTACCTCGTTTAAGTAATAGGAGTAGCACCACCCAACTATACCGTTTTCTGAAATGATTTTATTCCACCCGTTTTCTTCCCCAACTATTTTTACTATGGAGCCTTTACTTAGCACGTCTGCTACTTCGTGTTCCATGGAAGGGCCTGATCTGATATTCAAATCATCTGTGGTTCTTTTGTATTCCATATTACTTTCGGAATAATAATTTTTGTTGTAAGTTGTGAGCCAGCCGGCTACATATCCGGTTGTCCCTTCTGGAGTTTTTATCTGGAACCATCCATTTTTTTCAGAGATTACTTCGTATGAGTCATATCTGTTTCCCGTTGCAATTACACTGCTGTTTGTACTTGCTTTGTCACGAATGTTAATTTTGTCATACAGCAGGTATATTTGAGAAGACGCCTCATATTCTATGTCAGTAAGCCAGCTTGCCACATAACATTCTTCTTCATTAAATTCTATTATATGCCAGCTGTGATATGTATCTATGTATTTTGCCTTTTCTCCCGGTACAAGTTGTCCGACATTTTCGGAAAGTGTTGTGGCAGATGTGCGAACATTTACTTTATAAGAGGTATTGTTAACAACATATTTTTCCGCAGGTACGGTAACGAAATATTTTTCAATCCATCCCTCAGTTCCCGAGTCTGTTTTTACATTGTACCAATCGTTTTTTTTATCTATAATTTTGAGCTTAGTGTTTAAGTCCAATGCTTTTGTGACGGCTGATGTGTAATCAGTATTTTTGTACAGCGCAATGCCATTAATGTTCGTATAGCCAACCTGCATCGCATAAGCAGTAGAAATGGAAAGAATAGAAATGATGATAATCGTGAACAGTGTTTTTTTCATGCCGACCCCCTTTGTGTATATTCATAATAACATTATACTAACATTTTTCGACAAGTTATCCGTTACAGTATTATTACATTAGAAGATGCAATGGTAAAAAATAGCTTGATACTATCATTTCTGTATTATATAATAATTCTAAAATAGAATAAAAATTGGGGAGAGATTCGAATGAAACTTTATAATACTTTATCAAGATCTATCGAAGATTTTAAACCTATAGATGAAAAAATGGTAAAAATGTACACATGCGGACCTACTGTATACAATTATGCGCATCTGGGAAATTTAAGGACGTACATACATGAAGATATACTGGTAAAAACATTGAGATATTTGGGATACAACGTTAAGAGAGTAATGAACGTAACCGATGTTGGGCATCTGGAGTCGGATGCAGACGAAGGTGAGGATAAGATGCTCAAGGGAGCAAAAAGAGAAAATAAAACTGTGTGGGAAGTAGCACAGTACTATATGGATGCTTTTTTTTCCGATATTGAAAAGCTCAATATTAAAAATCCAGATGTGGTGGCTAGGGCAACTGACTACATAAAAGACTACATAGAGTTTATAAAAGGTCTAGAAGAAAAGGGTTATACTTATATTGCAAATGGCAATGTATATTTTGATATAACTAAAGTAGATGATTATACAAAGTTGTCTGGGATGGATTTGGATCAGCTTAAAACAGCTTCCAGAGAAGACGTTTCAGTAGATATACATAAAAAAAGTCCTCAGGACTTTGTTCTGTGGTTTACAAAGTCAAAATTTGAAAACCAGGCTATGAAATGGGATTCTCCTTGGGGAGTTGGCTATCCGGGTTGGCATATTGAATGCTCCGTAATAAGCCTTAAGAATCTTGGGGAGGAGATGGATATTCACTGCGGCGGCGTTGATCATATTCCTGTGCATCACACTAATGAAATTGCTCAGACAGAAAGTTATACTGGAAAACCTTGGGTAAAATACTGGTGGCACGGAGAATTTTTAATTGACCAGGAAGGGAAAATGAGCAAATCGAGAGGCGAGTTTCTGACTCTTTCTTTGGTTGAAAAAAAGAGATATAAACCTTTGTCATACAGATATTTTGTGTTGAATTCTCACTATAGAAAGCAACTTGCATTTTCGTTTGATTCGCTGGCATCAGCTGAAAACGCATATATGAAGTTAAAGAGCAGGGTAAAAGCAATAAAGGATAGTGCCGGAAGTGACTTGAGCAGTGTAGAATTATCAGAATCAGCTAATAAATTTAAAGAAGAGTTCAAGAGCTGCCTTGAAGATGATTTAAATACGGCAAATGCAATTACAATACTGTATAATATGCTTAAATCAGAGGACATTAATAATGCGGAAAAAATTAAGCTGGTTGAGAACTTTGATCAGGTTCTATCATTGGATTTATTAAAAGAAGATGAAGTGGAAGAAATTCATGATGATATGGTTGAATATGTAGAGGAAATGATAGCTAAGAGGCAGGAAGCAAAGAAAAATAAAAATTATCAATTGGCTGATGAGATAAGAGCTGAACTTTTAGAAAAGGGCATAGCGTTGGAAGATACAAGACAGGGTGTAAATTGGAAAAAAATAAATTAGAAAATAAAGAAAATGAATTCTTGAAAAAAATGAATGAAAAAATACCAAAAGAAAACCATTTGATGTATTCGCCTGCACAGCTGGCATATGCGGGTGATGCGGTTTATGAACTTATGGTCAGAAGCTATATTATTCACAGCCGGGATGTAAATGTGAATAAAATGCATAAACTATCAGTAAAATTTGTTAAGGCTAATGCTCAGGCATATTTAATCAATAAGCTTGACAGCGAGCTTAGCGAGGAAGAAAAAAGAATAGTTAAGCGGGGAAGAAATGCTAAGGTTACATCTTCGCCCAAAAATGCAGAACTAATGGAATACAGGTATGCAACAGGCTTTGAAGCACTGCTTGGATACCTGTATCTAAGCAATAATATTGACAGGCTGATTTTTTTGTTTAATAAAATTATAGAAATAATAGATGAAAAGGATGAAAAACATGAGGATAATTGAAGGAAGAAATCCGGTTATTGAAGCGTTGAGAAGTGATGCGCAGATAGATACAATTTTAGTTAGCAGGGAAGCTGCTCAAGGATCATTAACGAAAATAATCGAGCTTGCCAAGAATAAAAACATAATTGTAAAGAATGTTGATAAGTCTACCTTGGACAGATTAAGTGAGAACAAAAGACACCAGGGAGTAATTGCAGAAGCCATGGAATATGAGTACAAGGAAATTGACGATATACTTAACTGCGCCATAGAAAAAGGTGAAAAGCCTTTTGTTATAATTCTTGACGGTATAACAGATGTTCATAATTTTGGTGCAATAGTGCGTACTGCTGAGTGCATGGGAGCACATGGGGTAATAATACAAAAAAGAAGAGCTGCGCAGGTCAACGGTGTTGTATCAAAATCATCAGCCGGCGCCGTTGAATATATCCCAATTGCCAGAGTTACAAATATTAGCCAAGCTATAGATGAATTAAAAGAAAAGGGCTTGTGGATATACGGTGCAGACATGAACGGAAAAGAGGTTTGGGAGGAAAAGTTTGATTCTCCTGTAGGTCTTGTAATAGGAAGCGAAGGCTCTGGGATAAGTCGTCTGGTTAAGGAAAAATGCGATAATCTTGTGAAAATTCCAATGAAAGGCAAAATTAATTCATTGAACGCATCATGTGCCGCTTCTGTAATTATATATGAAATAATGAAGCAAAGGACAATCTGAAATGTCTAGAACAAAAAAAGAATATCTATTCATTGATGGTTATAATGTTATAAATCAGTGGTGGTATTACAAGGATATATCAAAAAATATTGCTAACAGCAGAAATAAGTTTATTGAACTTCTAGTTGAGTATCAGGCCTACAGAGGAATAAAGGTGATTGTAGTCTTTGATGCTCACCTTGTAAAGGGAAGTATCGAAAAAATAGAAACAACAGCTGGGGTTAAGGTTGTGTATACAAGGGAGCATGAAACTGCTGACAGCTATATTGAAAAACAGTTGGATAAAATAGGCCGCTACGAAATTGTGCAGGTTGCCACGTCAGATAATGCCATTCAGCAAATCGTACTGGCTCGTGGCGGAACAAGGATATCTGCTCAGGAAATGCTTCTTGAACTTGAAAAAACAAAAAAAGATATTAGGACAAAAACCGACAAAAGAGAACAAAAGGGAACAAATATTGACCAAATATTGGACAAGGAAACTTTGAATAAGCTTGAAAAAATCAGAAGAAACATTTAGCGTCTTGACATATTATGTAAATATTAATATAATTTTCTTGAAACACGTATAAATTTTAACATAGTTTTGGGGGGATGATTTATCTTCTGCTTAAAAAGCTAAACAACTTTTGAAGCTATAGATAGTGGAGGATATATTCTGCTCTGTTTATTATAATTTCAATAAGGATTTATAAGATATTATTAATAGCGGCGGAGTGTATATATGATAAGTTCAATTAGCATTTATAACAATTTGAATTATTATAAACAGGAATATGACAAATTTTCTGACGAAGAGCTTATATGCTTGATTAAAGAATGCAATGAACAAGCAGAAAGATGTTTGTTTAAAAGGTATTCATTTATAGTTAAGAGAATAGCAAGCTCCTTTTTTATTATTGGAGGAAGTATCGATGATTTATTTCAGGAAGCTATGATAGGGCTAATAAACGCCATGAACAGCTATGACGAGGGTAACGGGAGCAGTTTTAGAACATATGCCGAGATATGCATAAGAAGGCAGATAATATCTGCTATAAGAAAGACTAAGTCTTATGAGATGATAATAAGAAATACTTCCTTCTACGATTTTTCAAATGAAGTAGAAGAAATTATTCTGGCGAACGAATATACCGATTTAAATAGTAATCCAGAAAACGTTTTGATACATGAAGAAGAAAAAAATCAATACAGCAGTGTCACTTCAGAAATATTAAGTAATTTTGAAAGGATTGTACTGGCTGAATATGGGAAGGGTAAGTCTTATGAAGAAATTTCGGCTACACTTAACAGAAATATAAAATCAATTGACAATGCGCTCCATAGAGCTAAGAAAAAGATCATCTGCAACAGAAAAAAACTGTTAAAAGATATGTGATGTTAAAGCTGATTACTTAGCCATTATTACCCCGTTGTTATACAATTATTCTTTATCCTAATTTTACTATTGATTTATTTTATTTTTGTTGGTATAATTTACATTGACAAATTTAGACTATTTGACATAATGCTTGCGTAGCTCAGGCGGTAGAGCACTTCATTGGTAATGAAGAGGTCGGCAGTTCGAGTCTGCTCGTAAGCTCCAACTAAATAAAAACTATATTAAATATTCCAGGAGGAAGCAAATATGGCAAAAGCAAAATATGAAAGAAGTAAGCCCCATGTTAATATAGGAACAATTGGGCACGTTGACCATGGTAAGACTACATTAACAGCGGCAATTACTAGAACACTGCATGATAGATTTGGCACAGGAGAAAGCGTAGCATTTGATAATATCGATAAGGCTCCGGAAGAAAGAGAAAGAGGAATCACTATATCGACATCACACGTTGAGTATGAAACTGCAAACAGACACTATGCACACGTTGACTGCCCAGGCCATGCTGACTATGTAAAGAACATGATAACTGGAGCAGCACAGATGGACGGAGGAATACTTGTTGTTTCTGCAGCTGATGGTCCTATGCCTCAGACAAGAGAGCACATCCTTCTTTCAAGACAGGTTGGTGTTCCAAGATTAGTAGTATTCTTAAACAAAGAAGATATGGTAGATGATCCAGAATTAATCGAATTGGTAGAAATGGAAATCAGAGAATTATTATCTGAATATGAATTCGATGGAGACAACACTCCAATAGTAAAAGGTTCAGCATTAAAAGCTCTTGAAGATCCTTCAGGAGAATGGGGAGACAAAATTATCGAATTAATGGCAGCGGTAGACGAATGGATACCAACTCCAGAAAGAGACATAGATAAACCGTTCTTAATGCCTGTAGAGGATGTATTCTCAATAACAGGAAGAGGAACAGTTGCAACAGGAAGAGTAGAAAGAGGAGTTCTGAAGGTACAGGATAAAATCCAGATAGTTGGATTAGCAGAGGAGCCAGCAGAAACAGTTTGTACAGGTGTAGAAATGTTCAAGAAATTACTTGATCAGGCACAGGCAGGAGATAATATCGGAGCACTGTTAAGAGGAATTCAGAGAAATGAAATCCAAAGAGGTCAGGTATTAGCAAAACCAGGTACAATAACACCACATACAAAATTTAATGCAGAAGTTTATGTATTAACAAAAGAAGAAGGTGGAAGACATACACCATTCTTTAACGGATACAGACCACAGTTCTATTTCAGAACAACAGATATAACAGGCCAGATCGACCTTGAAGAAGGAACAGAAATGTGCATGCCTGGAGATAACGCAAGATTTATAGTAGAATTAATCCACCCAATAGCAATAGAAGAAGGATTGAGATTCGCTATCAGAGAAGGCGGAAGAACAGTTGGTTCAGGTGTTGTTACAAGTATAATAAAATAAGAAGCCCTAACCCTATTTTTCAGAGCGGTTTTTTCTGAAAAATAGCGGTAGGTCTTTCGCAATGAGTTCCCAATTAATGCGAGCGAAAGCGAGCAAATGAATTGGTGAACGAAACTGCGCGAAGCCCTAACCCTATTTTTCAGAGCGGTTTTTTCTGAAAAATAGCGGTAGGTCTTTCGCAATGAGTTCCCAATTAATGCGAGCGAAAGCGAGCAAATGAATTGGTGAACGAAACTGCGCGAAGCCCTAACTCTATTTTTCAGAGCGGTTTTTTCAAAAAAACTATTGACAACTTAGAAACAATATTGTAAAATAAACTGTAATTTTTTAAAAAAGCTTTTGCTTTGCAGGAGCTTTTTTTAGTGGATAAAAATTTTATGAATTAATTGTAAAAATAAGGTAATCATAAAAATAAAATTATTGACAGTGAAATTGTTTTGTGATATCTTATATTGGATAATGAGTCTTATTAACTAATAAGGGTCTGGAGGTGTTGAAATGAGAGTAGCAGTTAAACTGGCCTGCACAGAGTGCAAACAAAGAAATTATGATACAGAAAAAAACAAAAGAGAAAACCCTGAAAGAATAGAGTTGAACAAATATTGTAAATTCTGTAAAAAACATACTCTTCACAAGGAAACAAAATAACCGTATTGAGGTGTTGGTAAATGTCAAATAGAGAAAATGAAAAACCAAAATTTACAGCTCGTGTAAGTAATTATTTTAAAGGCGTAAAAGCAGAATTAAAAAAAGTTAATTGGCCTACTAAAAAGGAATTAACAAATTATACCGTTGTAGTGCTGGCTACTACTTTTACTATGACACTTGTAATTTGGGGACTAGATCTCATATTCCAAAATTTGGTTGCGTTGATTGTATAAGAAGGAGTAATTCGGGTATGAAGCAAGAATCACAAGGACCAAGATGGTATGTTGTTCATACATATTCGGGACATGAGAACAAAGTAAAAGCAAATATCGAAAAATTAGTGGAAAACAGAGAAATGCAGGATACTATTTTCGAAGTCAGAGTGCCGGTTGAAGAAGTTGCAGAAGTTAAAAACGGCAAGAAGAAAATGAAAGAAAGAAAAATGTTCCCGAGTTATGTTATAATTAAAATGATAATGACTGATGAATCTTGGTATCTTGTAAGAAATACAAGAGGTGTGACTGGCTTTGTTGGTCCTGGATCCAAACCCGTTCCATTGACAGATGAAGAAGTAAAAGCACTTGGTGTTGTTGATAGGCTTCCTGCAATTGAACTTGTACCTGGAGATACCATCAAGGTAAAAGAAGGACCTTTTGAGGACTTTATCGGTGCTGTAGAAAGCATCAGTCAGGAAAAAAGAAAAATTAAAGCTTTTGTATCAATGTTCGGAAGAGAAACTCTTATTGAACTTGATTATGAACAGATTGAAAGAGTGTAATACTTTTCAATAGATACATGCGTTTCGTATGAAGGAGGTGCAACAATATGGCTAAAAAGGTAACAGCTATAGTAAAACTGCAAATACCAGCAGGAAAGGCTACTCCAGCTCCACCGGTTGGTACAGCTTTAGGACCTCATGGCGTGAATATTATGGGATTTTGTAAAGAATTCAATGCAAAAACAGCTGATCAGGCAGGTATGATTATACCGGTTGTATTAACTGTCTATCAAGATAGATCATTTACATTTATCACAAAGACTCCGCCTGTGGCAGTTCTAATTAAAAAAGCAGTTGGAATTGAAAGCGGTTCAGGAGAACCAAACAAAAAGAAAGTAGCAACACTTTCAAAGGCAAAATGCGAAGAAATCGCTAAAGTTAAAATGCCGGATTTAAACGCTAATACAATAGAAGCAGCTATGAGTTTAGTAGCAGGTACTGCAAGAAGTATGGGCGTTACAGTAGAAAAATAACAATGGCACTGTGGGAGGCCCTAAAGGCTGTTTGACCACTAAGGAGGTTAATGATATGCCAAGAAGAGGAAAAAAATATCAAGACAGTATAAAATCAATTGATAAATTGAAATTATATGATTTAGAAGATGCTGTGGAAGTGATGCTTGCAACAGCAAAAGCTAATTTTGACGAAACAATAGAATTGCACGTTAAATTAGGTGTAGATTCAAGACATGCAGACCAACAAGTAAGAGGAGCTATAGTTCTTCCGCATGGAACTGGAAAGACAGTTCGTGTATTGGTATTTGCTAAGGGCGACAAGGCTAAAGAAGCTACTGACGCCGGAGCAGATTTCGTAGGAGAAGCTGAGTTAGCTGATAAAATTCAAAAAGAAAACTGGTTTGATTTTGACGTTGTTATAGCAACTCCTGATATGATGGGTGTTGTAGGTAGACTTGGTAGAGTGTTAGGTCCAAAAGGATTAATGCCGAACCCAAAATCAGGAACAGTTACATTTGATGTAGCAAAAGCTATTCAGGAGATTAAAGCAGGTAAGGTTGAATACAGACTTGACAAAACAAATATTATTCACGTTCCTGTAGGTAAAAAATCTTTTGGTTCAGAAAAATTGGTTGACAATATTAGAACAATGGTTCAGGCGATTGCTAAAGCTAAGCCGGCTGCAGCTAAAGGTAAATATATGAAAAGCTGCGTTGTTGCTAGCACAATGGGACCGGGACTAAAAGTTAATACGTCAAAAGTATCTGAATAGTATCGGCTTTGGAACTATCTTAAATTGATAAATTAATCGACAATTAAATAAATACCGCAGACAGTTGGTGCTGTAAAATAGCTTAAATATCCGACCGAGGTGAGAACTAATAAATCAATTTCTCTTCGTCTGCGGAGAGATTTTTTTATGTGTTCCGGATAATTCCATAGGATGGAATAAATTTGTGAACAGGACTGCAATTTTTATAAGGAGGTGTAGTTAGACGTGAATCAAACAGCTTTAGAACAGAAAAAACAGGTAGTGAGTGATATAACAGAGAAGTTTAGAAGTGCTAAATCGATTGTGTTGGTTGAATATAACGGCCTGACAGTTGAAAAAGCTACTGAATTAAGAAATAAGTGCAGAGAAGTAGGCGTTGATTACAAAGTGTATAAAAATACATTAATGCGCTTTGCGTTTGAAGAACTAGGCTATAAGGATATGACTTCCAATTTGGAGGGACCAAATGCGGTTGCAATTTCTTTCGACGATGAAGTATCTGCTGCAAAAGTAACAAATGACTTTGCTAAGACAAGCAATGACACTCTTGTAATTAAAGCCGGTATATCTGAAGGCAAGGTTATGAATGCGGATGAAGTAAAAGCATTGGCAAGTGTTCCGTCAAGAGAAGTACTTCTTGCACAGTTGGCTGGAGTATTACAAGGAAATATCAGAAATCTTGCTTATCTGCTTGATCAAGTAGCTAAGAAAGACGAAGAAGTAGCGTAAGAAGCCCTAACCCTATTTTTCAGAGCGGTTTTTTCTGAAAAATAGTTGGTAGGTCTTTCGCAACGAATTCCCAAAATATGCGACGTAAGGAGCAAATATTTTGGTGAATGAGACTGCGCGAAGCCCTAACCCTGTTTTTCAGAGTGATTTTTCTGAAAAATAGTGGTAGATCTTTCGCAATAAGTTCCCAATGTATACGAGCGATAGCGAATAAATAAATTGGTGAACGAAACTGCGCGAAGCCCTAACCCGGCTGCGCAAAATGTAAAAACAAATAAAATTAAAATATAATATACCAGGAGGTAATTTGAAATGGCAAGTGAAAAAATAACAAACTTTGTTGAAGAAATAAAGAAGTTATCAGTATTAGAATTAAATGAATTAGTAAAAACAATAGAAGAGGAATTTGGTGTATCAGCAGCAGCTCCTGTAGCGGTAGCTGGTGCAGCAGCAGGCGGAGCAGCAGCTGCAGCAGAAGAAAAAACTGAATTTGATGTAGTGTTGACAGCAGCAGGCGGCGGAAAAATTAAAGTAATAAAAGTAGTAAGAGAGTTAACAGGGCTTGGTTTGAAAGAAGCAAAGGATGCTGTTGACAAAGCACCTACAACATTAAAGTCAGCTGTTTCTAAGGAAGATGCTGAAAAAATGAAAGAAGCTTTAGAAGCTGAAGGCGCATCTGTAGAAATCAAATAATTGAATTTAATTATTTAAATTACATTGACAATAAAAGGCTTTACGCAAAAAAGTAAAGCCTTTTTTTCAATTAATGTTGTATATTTTTTTAAATATTGTAAATAATAATTAAGGCGCATTTTCTAAAATATGCTTTATTTTGAAGAGTATTCTGTTTTTGTAATTTATTGTATTGGAGTAATTTTTGACGATTAGTATCAAAAGAAATTGATGAAATTATTAAATAATTTTAAAAAATGTATTGACAGAAAAAAATCATAGTGATAATATATTATATTGCCATGAGCATAAAATGTTGGCACAGAATTTGTATGCCAAAAAAAATTACTAAGGGGTGAAAAAATGCCGCATCCTGTGAAAATAGGTAATAGAGTGAGAATGACTTACTCTAAAATTGATGAAGTTTTAGATTTGCCGGATTTGATTGAGGTTCAGAAAAGATCGTACGAATGGTTTTTAAGTGAAGGACTTAAAGAGGTATTTGACGATATTTCTCCCATCGAGGATTATACCGGCAATTTAATTCTGGAGTTTGTGGATCATTCTTTATATGGAGAACCTAAATTCAGCGAAGTAGAATGTAAAGAAAGAGATGCAACGTATTCAGTTCCTTTAAAGCTAAAAGTAAGACTTATTAATAAAGAAACTGGAGAGATTAAGGAGCAAGAAACATTTATGGGTGATTTTCCTCTAATGACTGACAGAGGAACATTCATTATTAACGGAGCAGAGCGTGTTATTGTCAGCCAGCTAGTCAGATCGCCCGGAGTTTATTACAATATGACTAGGGATAAGGTAGGTAAGGAACTTTATGAGGCTACACTTATTCCAAACAGAGGGGCATGGCTTGAGTATGAAACGGACTCAAACGATATTATATATGTAAGAGTAGACCGTACAAGAAAACTTCCGGCCACAGTGCTTGTTAGAGCCATGGGGCTTTCTTCAAATTCTCAGATTATCGAAACGTTGGGAGAAACGGAGCAGCTTTTGAAAACGCTGGAAAAGGACAACACTGCAAATTCAGACGAAGCACTAATAGAAATATATAAAAGATTAAGACCGGGAGAACCACCGACACTTGATAGCGCTTCTTCTTTAATAAATTCCCTTTTCTTTGACCCAAAAAGATATGATCTTGCAAAAGTCGGAAGATATAAGTTTAACAAAAAGTTAAGTTTTGAAAATAGAATTATGGGAAGACGTTCCGCTGAAGACGTAGTAGACAAAGAAACCGGAGAAATCTTAGTACATAAAGATTATCAATTCAACAGCGAAACGATACAAAAATTAGAAGCAGCGGGTATATTTGAAGTAGCTGTTTTTAATGCTGACGAAAAGGTAACCAAAGTATTATCGAATAAGTTTGTAGATCCGGAAGTATTTGGCTTAGATATAGATTTTGAGAAAATTGGTTTAAAAGAACGTGTTTTCTATCCCGTTATGAAAAAAATACTTGAAGAAAACAGTTCTGTTGAAGATATTGAAAAGGCCATAATTGATAATATAAAGCTGCTTTCTCCTAGACATATTATTGTTGAGGACATGATGGCTTCTGCAAATTACCAATTGGGCTTGTTTAAAGGTGTCGGTGATACCGATGACATAGATCATTTAGGCAACAGAAGGCTTAGATCTGTAGGCGAGTTACTTCAAAATCAGGTAAGAGTAGGCCTTTCCAGAATGGAAAGGGTAGTCAGAGAAAGAATGACTATTCAAGATGTTGATGTTGTGACACCACAAGTCTTGATTAATATTAGGCCTGTTTCCGCTGCGATTAAAGAATTTTTTGGTTCCAGTCAGCTTTCTCAGTTTATGGACCAGACAAATCCTTTAGCTGAGCTTACGCATAAAAGAAGAATGTCTGCATTGGGACCTGGAGGATTGTCAAGGGACAGAGCAAGCTTTGAAGTAAGAGACGTTCACCATTCACATTACGGAAGAATGTGCCCTATTGAAACTCCAGAAGGCCCTAACATCGGACTTATTACATCTCTTGCAACTTATGCAAGAATAAATGACTATGGATTTCTTGAGGCTCCATACAGAAAAGTAGATAAAGAAACAGGCCGTGTAACAGATACAATTGATTATATTACGGCTGATATAGAAGATACAAAGATAATTGCTCAGTCTAATGAACCATTGAATGAAGATGGTACATTTGCTCATACGCGTGTTGTTGTAAGAGGTATAGACGGTGTCAATGAAATTGTTTCAAGAGATAAGGTTGATTATATGGAGGTTTCTCCTAAGCAGGTAATATCAATTGGTACTGGTATGATTCCGTTCCTTGAAAATGATGACGCTAACCGTGCTCTTATGGGTGCTAACATGCAGCGACAGGCTGTTCCTCTGCTTGTAACAGAGGCTCCTGTTATAGGAACGGGTCTTGAGTATAAAGCGGCAAAGGATTCAGGTGCTGTTATTGTAGCGGATAACGATGGAGTTGCTATTTCTGTAAATTCATCGGAAATTTTAATCAAAAGAAGCGATAACGGAATGATTGAAAAGTATCCTTTGCTGAAGTTTAAGCGTTCTAACAGCGGTACATGCATCAATCAAAGACCGATAATCAACAAGGGTGAAGAAATAAAAAGAGGTCAGATCATTGCGGATGGCCCTTCTACGGATAACGGAGACATGGCCATAGGAAAGAATCTTATGATAGGCTTTATGACTTGGGAAGGTTACAACTACGAGGATGCCATGCTGCTCAATGAAAAGCTTGTTATGGATGATGTGCTTACATCTCTCCATATTGAAGAATATGAATCTGAAGCGAGAGATACAAAATTAGGACCGGAAGAAATAACAAGAGACATTCCGAATGTTGGAGACGATTCACTTAAGGATCTTGATGAAAGAGGTATAATCAGAATCGGAGCAGAAGTAAAATCCGGAGATATACTTGTAGGAAAGGTTACTCCTAAAGGTGAAACAGAATTAACAGCTGAAGAAAGACTGTTGAGGGCAATTTTCGGCGAAAAAGCTAGAGAAGTAAGAGACACTTCATTGAAGGTTCCTCACGGTGAAACGGGTATAATTGTTGACGTTAAAGTATTTACAAGAGAAAACGGTGATGAATTAAGTCCCGGAGTAAGCAAAATGGTAAGAGTTTATATTGCAACAAAACGTAAAATAAATGTAGGTGACAAAATGTGTGGTCGCCACGGTAACAAAGGTGTTATATCGAGAATTATGCCTGAGGAGGATATGCCGTTCCTGCCTGACGGAACTCCGTTGCAAGTAGTGTTAAATCCTTTGGGCGTGCCTTCGCGTATGAACATAGGCCAGGTTTTGGAAGTCCACCTTGGACTCGCTGCTAAAAAGCTTGGATGGAATGTGGCTACACCTGTTTTTGACGGAGCGATAGAAGATGATATATGGGATGCCCTTGAAATGGCTGGATATCCTAGAAGCGGTAAAATTGAACTGAGAGACGGACGTTCCGGCGAATATTTTGATGGACCTGTAACTGTCGGCTACATGTATATGCTTAAACTCCATCACTTGGTTGATGATAAAATACATGCTCGTTCAACAGGACCTTATTCATTGGTAACTCAGCAGCCTCTTGGAGGTAAAGCTCAGTTCGGAGGACAAAGGTTCGGAGAAATGGAAGTTTGGGCTCTGGAAGCATATGGCGCGGCTCATACATTACAGGAAATACTTACGGTTAAATCTGATGATGTTAATGGTAGGGTTAAAACATACGAAGCCATCGTTAAGGGCGAAAATATTCCTGAACCTGGAATTCCTGAATCATTTAAGGTACTTGTAAAAGAATTGCAGAGTTTATCGCTGGATATTAAAATTATTACCAGCGAAAAAGATGAAGTTGAAATAGTTGACACGATGGATACTGATGATGATACCCATATTGACGGAGAGAACCTCGGAGATATGACTTATGTTGAAGAAGAAGGAATGAACGAGGTCGATATTCAAAGCAACTCTGAAGAAGTTGGGGAAACTGATGATGTTGATGTTGAAGATATTGACGATGTTGATGTCTATGAAGAGGATATTGATGTAGAAGATGACTATGACAGTGAAGATGATTTTTAAGATACAAGAAGGACCAGGTGAACAAAATTATAATGAAGGGAGCGAACTCCTTGATAGATTACAATAATTTCGAATCAATAAGAATTGGCTTGGCATCTCCGGATAAAATCAGACAATGGTCTAGAGGAGAAGTTAAAAAACCAGAAACAATAAATTATCGTACATTAAAGCCAGAGAAAGACGGTCTTTTCTGTGAAAAAATATTTGGACCTACTAAAGACTGGGAATGTCATTGCGGAAAGTATAAAAGAGTAAGATATAAAGGTGTTGTTTGTGACCGATGCGGAGTTGAGGTTACAAAAGCAAAGGTAAGAAGAGAAAGAATGGGGCACATTGAGCTTGCTGCCCCGGTATCTCACATATGGTATTTTAAAGGTATACCATCTAGAATGGGATTAATTCTAGATATGTCTCCAAGAGCGTTGGAAAAAGTTTTGTATTTTGCACAATATGTTGTTACTGAAGCAGGTGACACTTCTTTGTCTGAAAAACAGCTTTTGACAGAAATGGAGTACAGAGAATATAAAGACCATTATAAAAATGCTTTTAAGGCAGAGATGGGTGCGGAAGCAATAAAAAAACTTCTTGAAAAAATAGACCTTGAAAATGAAGCTGCCGAGCTTAAAAGTCAGCTGAAGGATAGCAAAGGACAGAAAAAAATAAGAATAACAAGAAGATTGGAAGTCATTGAAGCTTTTAGAATTTCAGGCAACAGACCGGAATGGATGATTTTAGATGCTGTACCTGTTATTCCTCCGGAATTAAGACCGATGGTTCAACTTGACGGTGGGCGTTTTGCTACATCAGACTTAAACGATCTTTACAGAAGAGTTATAAACAGAAACAACAGATTGAAGAGGCTTCTTGATTTAGGAGCACCTGACATAATAGTAAGAAATGAAAAAAGGATGTTACAGGAAGCTGTTGACGCATTAATAGATAATGGAAGAAGAGGAAGACCTGTAACAGGCCCAGGAAACAGACCATTAAAATCTCTGTCAGATATGCTTAAAGGAAAGCAAGGGCGTTTTAGACAAAACCTACTGGGAAAGAGAGTTGACTATTCAGGCCGTTCGGTTATAGTTGTCGGTCCTGAGCTTAAATTTAACCAGTGCGGCCTTCCGAAAAAGATGGCTCTTGAGCTTTTCAAGCCGTTTGTTATGAAGAAACTTGTTGAGAATGGAACGGCACACAATATTAAAAGCGCAAAGAAAAAAGTTGAAAAGGTGGATACTGCAGTATGGGACGTATTAGATGAAATAATCAAAGACCATACGGTAATGCTTAACCGTGCACCTACGCTTCACAGACTTGGAATTCAGTCATTTGAGCCTGTGCTTGTTGAAGGAAAAGCTATCAAGCTGCACCCTTTGGTATGTACGGCATACAATGCCGACTTTGACGGAGACCAGATGGCGGTACACGTTCCTTTATCGGTAGAAGCGCAGGCAGAATCAAGATTTTTGATGATGTCAACAAACAATATTTTGGCTCCAAAAGACGGAAGACCTATTACCACACCTACACAGGATATGGTTCTTGGAAGCTACTACATGACCTTGGAAATAGAAAACTCAAAGGGACATGGAATGGTTTTTAAAGACTATGATGAAATGATGTTGGCATATTTCAATCAAAACATTGATTTGCATGCCAGAATAAAGCTGAGAAAGACAATAGACGGAGAAACCAGGTTTGTTGAAAGTACTGCAGGAAGGTTTATATTTAACGAAAATATTCCTCAGAATCTAGGCTTTGTTGACAGAGAAAAAGACAAATTCTCACTTGAAATTGATAAAACAGTTACGAAAAAACATCTTGAGGAAATAATATACAGATGTTTTAGAAAATACGGCAACTCAAAAACAGCTGACGTATTGGATGGAATAAAGTCAAAAGGCTATAAATATTCCACAAAGGGAGCAATAACAATAAGTGTCAGCGACATAACTGTTCCTGAAAAAAAGAAAGAACTTATTGAAAAAGCTGAAAAACAGGTTATCGAATATGAAAAGAAGTACAGAAGAGGTTTGATGACCGATGAAGAAAGATACGAAAATGTAATTAAGATTTGGAATCAGACAACTGAAGATGTTACAGAGGCGTTGATGAGTAACTTGGACCCTCTAAATTCTATTTATATCATGTCAGTATCCGGAGCCCGTGGAGGCCGTAACCAGATAAAACAGCTGGCAGGTATGCGTGGACTTATGGCGAGTGCCACAGGTAAGACAGTTGAGGTTCCGGTTAAGTCAAACTTCCGAGAAGGACTTACAGTTCTTGAATTCTTCCTTTCAGCTACAGGAGCTCGAAAAGGATTAACAGATACGGCTCTTAGAACAGCAGACTCAGGTTATTTAACAAGAAGGCTTGTAGATGTAAGCCAGGATGTTATTGTAAGAGAAGTTGATTGTGGTACAACAGACGGAATTGAAGTTGAAGCTTTTGTTGACGGTAAAGAAGTGATAGAAGAATTAAGTGAAAGATGTGCAGACAGATATGCTTCTGACGATATTATAAACCCTGAAACAGGTGAAATAATGGTGAAATCCGGAGGATTTATTTCCGAAGAAACTGCACATAAAATTCAGGATTCAGGTATAAAAAAGGTTAAAGTAAGATCCGTTTTGACGTGCAAGACTCCTCATGGGGTGTGTGCAAAATGCTATGGTACCAACCTTGCTACAGGAAAGCTTGTTAATGTTGGAGGAGCAGTTGGAATCATTGCTGCTCAGTCAATTGGCGAGCCTGGTACACAGCTTACAATGCGTACGTTCCATACCGGCGGTATTGCTGCGGCAAGTGATATAACTCAAGGTTTGCCTCGTATAGAGGAGCTTTTTGAAGCAAGAAAGCCGAAAGGCCAGGCAATAATTTCAGAAATTCCTGGTAGAGTTACATTAACGGAAAAAATTCATAAAAGAGAAGTTACAATTACAAACAACGAATCTATGGAAAGCAAGACATATTTGATACCTTATGGGTCAAAGGTACTTGTTTCCGAGGGGGATCACCTAGAAGCCGGAGATAAGATTACGGAAGGTTCAGTTAATCCTCATGATATTATGAACATAAAAGGAATGAAAGCCCTTGAATCGTATATTCTTATGGAGGTTCAAAGGGTTTACAGAATGCAGGGTGTTGACATAAGCGATAAGCATGTTGAAGTAATAGTAAGACAGATGGTAAATAAAGTTCGAATTGAGGATTCGGGCGATACTAGTCTTCTTCCTGGCAGTCTGGTGTCATCATTTGAGTTTAAAGAACAGAATGATAAAGCCATTGAAGAAGGAAAAGAGCCTGCTGTTGGTGAGGTTGCATTGCTTGGTATTACAAAGTCATCACTTGCCACGGATTCATTCCTTGCATCTGCATCATTCCAGGAGACAACAAGAGTATTAACAGATGCCGCTACAAAGGGAAAAGTTGATAGTTTGATTGGACTTAAAGAAAATGTCATTATAGGTAAACTTATACCGGCGGGAACAGGAATGAAGAAATACAGAAATATTGGAGTAACCACTAAAGATGTTGAAATAGAAGAAAAAGAAGAACCTGTTAATGAGTAAATGAAAGTTGAAAAAATATTTGACATCTAAAAAATAAGATGGTAGAATACTCTAGTGTTTTAATCCTTAAATAATTGTACTCGGTTCATGGAATATAGCATATCCATGAACTGAGTAATTAGTAAAGGGTGATTGCAATGAAAGACAACAACAAAATAGTAATAGGAAAGAAGCAGACTTTGAGAGCTTTATCCAGAAATGAAGCTGTAAAGATATATATATCAAAGGATGCTGATTTGCATGTTACTAAACCCATCACAGATGCGTGCAAGGAACATAATGTTGAAATAGTTTATTTTGATACTATGAAGGAACTTGGATTAGTCTGTGGTATTAATGTAAACGCAGCGGCGGCTGCCGTTTTAAAATAAAAATATTTTGCAAGGAGGTGCACGAATGCCATCGATTAACCAGTTAGTGAGAAAAGGTAGAGAAAGAGTAACATATAAGTCTAATTCTCCAGCATTGAATGTAAGCTACAACACACTTCAGAAGAAGATGAATGAATCACATTCACCTCAAAAAAGAGGAGTTTGTACTTCAGTTAAGACTGTAACACCTAAAAAACCTAACTCAGCTTTAAGAAAAATTGCCAGAGTTAAATTAACAACAGGTGTTGAAGTTACAGCTTATATTCCAGGAGTAGGCCACAACTTACAAGAGCATAGCGTTGTTCTTATAAGAGGCGGAAGAGTTAAAGACTTACCAGGGGTTAGATATCACATTGTAAGAGGTACCCTTGATACAGCTGGTGTTGCTAAGAGAAAGCAAGCAAGATCCAAGTATGGAGCTAAAAGGGAAAAACAGAAAAAATAATTAGATGATATCCGGCACACTATGCAGGTTATGATGCATCGCGCCATAATATATATATACAATTTTTAATGTTATGTTGAGAAATTGTCGCATTGATGCTTCAGGTGTTAACATATAACACGGTTGCAAAGATGAATGCATTTTGTGCACGACGGCATATTATTTGTCGAGTACCTGTGAATTAAATTATGTTAAGGAGGGAAGCAAAGTGCCAAGAAAAGGTCACATACCTAAAAGAGAAGTAATGGAAGATCCAATATACAAAGATAAAGTTGTTTCTAAACTGATCAACCAGCTTATGTATGATGGAAAAAAAGGTGTTGCTCAAACAATCGTATATGATGCTTTTGACATCATGAAAGAAAAAACAGGTGAAGATCCTTTGGAGATTTTTACAAAAGCTATGAACAACATCATGCCAGTTCTTGAAGTTAAAGCAAGAAGAGTCGGCGGAGCAACTTATCAGGTTCCTATCGAAGTTAGACCAGAGAGAAGACAAACTTTGGGATTAAGATGGCTCGTAGGTTATTCTCGAAAAAGAGGAGAAAAAACCATGCGTGAAAAGCTTGCAAAAGAAATAATGGATGCAGCTAATAACGTAGGAGCAAGTGTTAAGAAAAGAGAAGATACACACAAAATGGCAGAAGCTAATAAAGCATTTGCACACTTTAGATGGTAATAATCTAAGTAGTAAGGTTTTATTCGCAGCGTGAAGGAGGGAAAAAAATGAGAGAATATTCTTTAGAAAATACAAGGAATATTGGTATAATGGCGCATATCGATGCAGGAAAAACTACATGTACCGAAAGAATCCTGTTCTATACCGGGAAGATTCATAAAGTAGGAGAAACTCACGAAGGTGCATCTCAGATGGACTGGATGGAGCAAGAGCAGGAAAGAGGAATAACAATAACTTCAGCTGCAACTACTTGTAAATGGCAAGATGTAAGAATTAACATCATCGATACACCTGGTCACGTAGACTTTACAGTTGAAGTTGAGAGATCGCTTAGAGTGCTCGATGGTGCGGTAGCAATATTTGACGCAAAAATGGGAGTTGAACCCCAATCAGAAACTGTTTGGAGACAGGCAGATAAATATAATGTACCTAGAATTTGTTTTGTAAACAAAATGGATAAAATGGGTGCTAACTTCATATATTCATTGGGAACAATGCATGAAAGATTAAAGGCAAACGCAGTTGCTATTCAACTGCCAATAGGTGCAGAAGACCAATTCCACAGTATTATAGACCTGATTGAAATGAAAGCTGTACGATATAACAATGACTTGGGAACTGACGAAGATGTTATTGATATACCGGAAGACTATGTCGATCAAGCTAATGAATATAGAGATAAGTTAATTGAAGCATTAGCGGATTATGATGAAGTAATAATGGAAAAATACTTAAACGGCGAAGAATTTTCCGTTGAAGAAATAAAAGCAGCTATAAGAAAGAGCACAATTGCAAATGAGATAGTACCAGTTCTTTGTGGTACTGCATATAAGCATAAAGGTGTTAAACTGCTTTTAAATGCGATTATTGACTTTTTACCAAATCCGTTAGAAGTTCCTCAGATGAAAGGCTTTGATCCAGATACTAATGAAGAAATAATAAGGGAACCTGCTGATGAATCACCATTAGCAGCATTGGCATTTAAAATTATGACAGACCCGTTTGTTGGAAAACTTACATTCTTCAGAATATATTCTGGAACGATGGAATCCGGAAGCTACGTTCTTAATTCAACTAAGAATAAGAAAGAGAGAATCGGAAGAATTCTTCAGATGCATGCTAACAAAAGAGAAGAAATTAGCGAGTCCTATACAGGAGATATAGAAGCTGCTGTTGGTTTGAAGTTTACAACTACAGGAGACACATTGTGTGATATGAGCCATCCAATATTACTGGAATCAATGGAATTCCCAGATCCAGTTATTGAAGTTGCTATTGAGCCTAAGACTAAAGCAGGACAAGAAAAAATGGGTATAGGTCTTCAGAAGCTTGCTGAAGAAGATCCAACATTTAAAACATATACAAACCCTGATACAGGGCAGACAATTATTGCAGGTATGGGTGAACTTCATTTGGAAATCATCGTTGACAGACTTTTAAGAGAATTCAAAGTTGAAGCAAATGTAGGTAAGCCGCAAGTATCTTACAAAGAAACAGTTACAAGTAACGCAGACGTTGACGTTAAGTATGCAAGACAGTCAGGTGGTAAAGGACAGTATGGTCATGTTAAAATTACCATGGAACCTCAAGAACCTGGCCAGGGCATTACATTTGTCAATGCAATTACAGGCGGAGTTATTCCGAGAGAATATATACCAGCAGTTGAGGCAGGAGTAAGAGGCGCAGCTGAAAACGGTATATTGGCCGGCTATCCGGCAATAGATTTTAAAGTAACATTATATGACGGTTCATACCACGAAGTAGACTCTAGTGAGATGGCGTTTAAAATCGCTGGTTCTATGGCATTTAAACAGGCGATGGAAAAAGCGAAACCAGTATTGCTTGAGCCTTACATGAAAGTTGAAATAACAACACCTGAGGAATATTTGGGAGATGTTATGGGAGATGCTAACTCTAGAAGAGGAAGAATCGAAGGCTTTACGGACAGAAACGGCGTTAAGGTTGTAGATGCATTTGTTCCGTTGTCAGAAATGTTCGGATATGCGACTACATTGAGATCTATGACTCAAGGAAGAGCAAGTTATTCAATGGAATTCGATCACTATGAAAAAGTTCCTAACAGCGTAGCTGAAAAAATAATTAATAAATAATTTTATCCAGGAGGAAGTAAATATGGCAAAAGCAAAATATGAAAGAAGTAAGCCCCATGTTAATATTGGAACAATCGGGCACGTTGACCATGGTAAGACTACATTAACAGCAGCAATTACTAGAACACTGCATGATAGATTTGGCACAGGAGAAAGCGTAGCATTTGATAATATCGATAAGGCTCCGGAAGAAAGAGAAAGAGGAATCACTATATCGACATCACACGTTGAGTATGAAACTGCAAACAGACACTATGCACACGTTGACTGCCCAGGCCATGCTGACTATGTAAAGAACATGATAACTGGAGCAGCACAGATGGACGGAGGAATACTTGTTGTTTCTGCAGCTGATGGTCCTATGCCTCAGACAAGAGAGCACATCCTTCTTTCAAGACAGGTTGGTGTTCCAAGATTAGTAGTATTCTTAAACAAAGAAGATATGGTAGATGATCCAGAATTAATCGAATTGGTAGAAATGGAAATCAGAGAATTATTATCTGAATATGAATTCGATGGAGACAACACTCCAATAGTAAAAGGTTCAGCATTAAAAGCTCTTGAAGATCCTTCAGGAGAATGGGGAGACAAAATTATCGAATTAATGGCAGCGGTAGACGAATGGATACCAACTCCAGAAAGAGACATAGATAAACCGTTCTTAATGCCTGTAGAGGATGTATTCTCAATAACAGGAAGAGGAACAGTTGCAACAGGAAGAGTAGAAAGAGGAGTTCTGAAGGTACAGGATAAAATCCAGATAGTTGGATTAGCAGAGGAGCCAGCAGAAACAGTTTGTACAGGTGTAGAAATGTTCAAGAAATTACTTGATCAGGCACAGGCAGGAGATAATATCGGAGCACTGTTAAGAGGAATTCAGAGAAATGAAATCCAAAGAGGTCAGGTATTAGCAAAACCAGGTACAATAACACCACATACAAAATTTAATGCAGAAGTTTATGTATTAACAAAAGAAGAAGGTGGAAGACATACACCATTCTTTAACGGATACAGACCACAGTTCTATTTCAGAACAACAGATATAACAGGCCAGATCGACCTTGAAGAAGGAACAGAAATGTGCATGCCTGGAGATAACGCAAGATTTATAGTAGAATTAATCCACCCAATAGCAATAGAAGAAGGATTGAGATTCGCTATCAGAGAAGGCGGAAGAACAGTTGGTTCAGGTGTTGTTACAAGTATAATAAAATAAATTGGTGAACATAACCTCACAGATGTGGCGGGAAAATCACTGTAAAAGGAGGAGCATTGCTCCTCCTTTTGATATAAAAAAGGCTTCAGTATATCTGAGCCTTTTTTTAGGTTTAATATTTTTTGATATGACTAATAAATTGAGAAATAGTTATAATTTTTGTACAGGTGTAAAATAATTATACATACAATATTATGATTTTTTGTACATCGTTGTAAAAGAAAATTTACTTGTAATATAAATATAAATTTCGTTATGCTCCATTTTATCACATTCTATAATTTAAATCACATAATTTTAAAGAAAATAAAAATTGGCACAGTAGTTGCAACTATTATGGTGGACTTGCAATGGTAAATTCATTATTCATGAAAACATTATCAGCTATATTTTGGAGGGAATTTATAGCTGATAAAGAAGAAAAAGAAATGGAGGTGGTTGAAGCTTTTAGCAAGTCATAGTAAGTGTTATGTAATATTTAAGAGGCGTAATAAAGTAACAAAGAAAATTTGCAAATGATTCAAAAAAATTTTTTTAACAAGGAGAAATTATGTTAAATACTTTAAACAGTGTAGTTAATTGGGCAAATGGTTACATTTGGGGCATTGGCATGCTTTTACTTATCGGTGGTGCCGGCATTTACTTTACAGTAAAATTAGGATTTTTTCAATTCGTTCGTTTTAAAGATATGTGGAGTCGTATTATAGAAAAAGGTGACTCAGAGTCAGGTATATCTTCTTTTGCATCCTTCTGTACAACTATGGCGATGCGTGTTGGAACAGGTAATGTAGCAGGAGTTGCTGTTGCAATTTATTCAGGTGGTCCTGGTGCGTTGTTTTGGATGATACTTATAGGCATGACAAACTCTGCAGTTTGCTTTGCTGAGTGTACATTGGGTCAGTTGTATAAAATTCGTGTTGACGGCGCATACCGTGGCGGCGGTCCTTACTGTGCTGAACGCGGACTAGGATGGGGAAAATACGGTAAATTTATGGCTGTGGTTATGTTTGTGGGCACTTCTTGCTTTATGACTGCTGCTGCTACATATACGGTTTCTGACGCATTTAATCAAGCTACAGGTATTTCGATGACTGTTATATCTGCTTGTATTGCAGTTCTGCTACTTGTGACAGTTCTTGGTGGTATAAGACGTATTAGTACCGTAGCTTCTTCAATAGTTCCATTTATGACAGCTATTTACATGGGAATTACCCTTATAATATTAGTACTAAATATTACAAAAATACCAGCACTAATTTCTGATGTTATTTCTTCCGCATTTGGCTTAAATGCTATTTTTGGAGGTACTATTGGTATTGCAATTCAACAAGGTATTAAAAGAGGTACTTTCTCATCTGCTTCAGGTATGGGTGAGGCTTCACCAACAGCAGCAGCTGTTGAAACTAGTCACCCTGTTAAACAGGGATTGTCAAATGCTGCCGGCGTATGGTTAGACACAGTTATCGTATGTAGTTGCACAGGTCTTATGATTCTTTTAACTGATAGTTTCAATACAGCAGGAGGTTATATCGGCAGTGGTAGTCCTGAACTTGCCGAAGGCATTACAGGCGGTATTATATATGTTCAAATGGCTGCTAGCACAGTCCTTGGTAACTTTGGGCATATCTTTATTGCAATCATGCTGTTATTATTCTCATTCACATGCTTAATCAGCTACTATTATGAGGCAGAAACAGCAGCTATGTACCTTTTCCAAAAACCAACACAACAAAACACTCGTAAAGCAATTACAAGAATTTTACAATTTGGTATGCCTGTACTTGTATTCTTATGGGGTATCATTGAATCTGATACAGCTTGGGGCCTTTCTGACTTTGCTCTTGGCGCATGTACATGGATTAACATGTTAGTAGTATGCATGTTGTTCCCAAAATGCGTTGCTTTGTACAAAGACTATGATCAACAAATGAAAGCTGGCAAGGATCCTTACTATGATCCTGACAAACTTTCTTGGAAAGGTGTTGATGTAGAAATGTGGAAAGATATCAATGCTAAAAGAATAAAGGCTAAAAATAATTCACTTTAGAAATTATAACATAGATTATTAATATCATAAAAAAACACCAGCCAGAATTTTTTTGGATGGTGTTTTTTAATAGTTCATATTTTAGGTACAAATAATTTTAAGGAAGAAAGCAGAGTAAAATATACGAATTATTAATGATATTTTAAAACTGGAATAAATTTATAATTTACGTTTAATATAAAATTCAACAAATGCAAACATTAAAAAAATAAATAACGCACAGACATGTTAAGGAAAGGTAACAAATGTTAACTTTTTGAAACAAATAAAAAAACTACTTGATTTATAAGAAATAATGGTATATTATAATAAAGCTTGCCACATGCGATGACGCAAAAGGTTGCTGATTTTGCTTAATAAATCAGGGAATTTTTGCAGAGTATGTCCTGTTAAAAAACAGGGCGACCGGTATTGCTAAAACTACAAAATAAGAAACACCCGGATAGGTGTATCGAGCAATTCCGAGTTGTATGGATGACATACGAAGAAGGAGGTAAAAAAATGGCAAACGCACAGAAAATAAGAATTAGGTTAAAGGCTTATGATCATCAATTAATTGATCAATCTGCACAAAAAATTGTAGAAACAGCTAAAAATACCGGTGCAACTGTAGCAGGACCGATTCCGCTGCCAACAGAAAAACAGGTTATTACAATACTGAGAGCTGTTCATAAGTACAAAGATTCCAGAGAGCAGTTTGAACAAAGAACTCATAAAAGATTGATTGACATAACTAACCCTACACCTAAGACTGTAGATTCATTGATGAAATTGAATCTGCCTGCCGGTGTAGACATTGAAATCAAATTATAAGAGAAAGCAAGTAGAGAAAAAATATATAATGCACTCTGCTTAGAATGATTGCCTAAAAGCAATCCGCTGTAAGAAAATAGGAGGTGTAAAAATGAAAGCAATTCTTGGTAAAAAAGTCGGAATGACTCAAGTGTTCACAGAACAAGGAAATGTTGTTCCGGTAACTGTAATCGAATCAGGCGACATAGTTGTTATTCAGAAAAAAACTGTTGAAAAAGATGGTTATAATGCAATTCAGGTTGGCTTTGGAGACATTAAATTAAAAAATGTTGTTAAACCTATAAAAGGTCATTTTGATAAAGCAAATGCAGAACCAAAAAGATTTTTAAGAGAATTCAGAGTAGCAAATATCGATGATTACGAAATCGGTCAGAAAATAGGCGTTGATATTTTCCAAGTCGGAGAGAAAGTTGATGTTGTAGGAATTTCTAAAGGTAAGGGATTCCAGGGATCTATTAAGAGACACGGACATCATACTGGAGATATGAGCCACGGTTCTAAATTCCACAGATTAAGAGGTTCTTTAGGAGCTTCTGCTGGTGTGGGAAGAGTAGTAAAAGGAACAAAAGCTCACGGACATATGGGTAATGAAAAAGTTACAGTATTAAACCTTGAAGTTATAAAAGTTGATGCAGATAAAAATGCAATACTTGTAAAAGGTGCGATACCAGGACCTAAAAAAGGTTTGGTAAAGGTCAGAGAAGCAGTTAGAAAGTCTAAATAATAATTGCGTAGAAAGGAGGACTAAAGATGCCGAAAGTAGCTCTTTATGATATAACAGGCAGCCAGGTAGGCGATATCGAATTAAATGATGCCGTATTTGGTGTAGAAGTAAACACTCATGTAATGTATGAAGCTGTAAAAAATTATTTGGCTAATCAAAGACAAGGAACTCAGTCAGCAAAGACAAGAGCTGATGTGAGAGGCGGCGGTAGAAAACCTTGGAGACAAAAAGGAACAGGCCGTGCAAGACAAGGAAGTATAAGAGCGCCGCAGTGGAAAGGCGGAGGAATTGTATTTGCTCCAAAGCCAAGAGACTATAGCTACTCAATTCCTAAGAAAGTTAAGAGATTGGCTCTTAAATCAGCATTAAGTTCAAAAGTTCAGGATCAAGAAATAATAGTAGTAGATAAATTAGTGCTTGAACAGCCGAAAACAAAAGAAATGGTTAAGGTTTTAAAAAATCTTAATTCCGGTAAAAAAACATTAGTTGTTATTCCTGAAAAAGATGAAGCTGTAGTTAGAGCAGCTGCTAACATTCCGGGAGTAAAAACAGCATATATTAACACAATAAATGTTTATGACATTTTAAACTGTGATTCTTTCCTGATTACGAAGGAAGCAGTTAATAAAGTGGAGGAGGTGTACGCATAATGCGCGATCCACACGATATCATAAAAAGACCGATAGTAACAGAAGCAAGTATGGATGCAATGGCAGAAAAAAAATACACTTTTGTTGTTGATAAAAAGTCTAATAAAACTGAAATTAAAAATGCAGTGGAAAAAATATTCGGAGTTAAAGTAGCAAGTGTGAACACAATGAACATGCTTGGAAAGAAAAAAAGAATGGGCATGAATGTTGGCAAAAGAGCCGATTGGAAAAAGGCTATAATTACTTTAACAGAAGACAGCAAAACAATAGAATTCTTTGAAGGAATCTAAGATGCCCTTTATGCCCTAACCCAATTTTTTCGACTGATAAGGAGAAAAAATTGATGGTAGGTCAAACGCACAAAATTCCTAATTTATGCGACGTTAGGAGCAAATAAATTAGTGAATTTCCCTGCGAACCCCTTATGTTAAGCTAACGAAGGGCACAAGAATGTAATTAAAAGATAGTAGATCAAAAAAAGGAGGAAAATCTCATGGGTATTAGAAAATACAGACCAACCTCTCCGGCGTTGAGACAAATGACAGTTTCAACATTTGAAGAAATAACAACTAATGAACCTGAGAAATCTCTTTTAGCTCCATTAAAGAATAAGGCTGGAAGAAACTCGTATGGCAGAATAACAGTTCGTCATCAGGGTGGTGGAGAAAAGAGAAAATATAGAATCATTGATTTTAAAAGAAATAAAGACGGAGTTCCAGGAAAAGTTGCTACAATTGAGTATGATCCTAACAGAAGTGCGAATATAGCTCTTATAAACTATGCAGATGGAGAAAAGAAATATATAATAGCTCCTTATAAATTAGCTGTTGGTGATACAATTGTTTCTGGATCTGATGCGGATATAAAAATAGGAAATGCACTTCCTGTAAGAAATATTCCTGTTGGTACATTGATTCACAACATAGAATTAAAACCTGGTAAAGGTGCACAAATGGTACGTTCAGCTGGCAACTCAGCTCAGCTTATGGCTAAAGAAGGCAAGTATGCTCAGGTTAGACTTCCAAGCGGCGAAGTTAGAATGATAAGCATGGACTGCAGAGCTACAATTGGTCAGGTAGGAAATTTAGATCACGAAAATATAACAATAGGTAAAGCCGGAAGAAAAAGACATATGGGTATCAGACCTACAGTAAGAGGTTCCGTAATGAATCCTAACGACCATCCACACGGTGGTGGTGAAGGTAGAGCTCCTGTTGGTAGACCAGGACCTGTTACTCCTTGGGGTAAACCAGCACTTGGTTTGAAAACTCGTAAGAAAAACAAAAAATCCGACAAGATGATTGTTAAGAGAAGAAATACAAAATAGTTTTAACAGGTTAGTGAAAGGAGGAAATAGTGAATGGGTAGATCATTAAAAAAAGGGCCTTATTGTGAACCTAGTCTTATGAAAAAGATTGTGGAAATGAATGAAGCAAACAATAAAAAAGTATTAAAAACTTGGTCTAGAAGATCAACAATATTCCCCGAAATGGTAGGCCATACATTAGCTATACATGATGGCAGAAAGCACGTTCCTGTATATATAACTGAAGATATGGTTGGACACAAACTCGGTGAATTTGCTCCAACAAGGACTTATAGAGGACATGATAAGACTGATAAATCTTCAAAAGTTAAATAAGAAGGGAGGCAAGCTTAAATGGAAGCAAGAGCAGTTGCTAAATATATAAGAGTATCACCTAGAAAAATGAGATTCGTATGTGATATGGTAAGAGGAAAGCAAGTTGACGAAGCTTTAGCAATTTTAAAATTTTACCCAAGTAAGGGAGCTAAAATTTTAGAAAAAGTAGTTAAATCAGCTACGGCAAATGCTGAAAATAACTTTGAAATGGATAGAGATAAATTATATGTTTCCGAAGTTTATGCTAATCAAGGTCCAACTCTTAAGAGATGGAGACCGAGATCAAAGGGAGCAGCATATAAAATACTGAAAAGAAGCAGCCATATTGGAGCTGTAGTAAAAGAGAGAGAATAGAACAGCAAAGGAGGTAAAAAATGGGTCAGAAGGTAAACCCTCATGGACTTAGAGTTGGTATAATCAATGATTGGGATTCTAAATGGTATGCTGACAAAAAGAGTTTCGGCGAAAATTTAGCTGAAGACTACAAGATTCGTGAGTTTATAATAAGCACAATGAATCAGGCAGGAATAGCAAAGATTGAAATCGAAAGATTTGCCAGCAGAATTAAGGTAAGTGTGTTCACAGCAAAACCAGGTATGATAATTGGTAAAGGCGGTTCTGGTGTTGACAGCTTAAAAACTAATATAGAAAAAATGACAGGTAAGACTGTTATAATTAATGTAGAAGAAATAAAGGTTCCTGAATTAAACGCTCAGTTGGTTGCAGAAAATATAGCAAGCCAGATTGAAAAGCGTATATCTTTCAGAAGAGCTATGAAACAGTCTATGCAAAGAACAATGAAGTTAGGTGCAAAGGGTATTAAAACAAGCGTATCAGGAAGATTGAACGGAGCTGATATGGCTAGAACTGAAGGATATTCAGATGGTAAAATACCTCTTCAAACTTTAAGAGCTGATATAAGCTATGGCTTTGCAGAAGCAAACACAACATTCGGAAAAATAGGTGTTAAGGTTTGGATTTGCAGAGGCGAAGTTCTTAGAAAGAAAGGTCAATTGTTATCAGATAACCGTGAACCAGTAAAAGCTATGAACGATAATAGAGATAACAAGAGAAAAAGAAGATCTAATAATAATTTCAAAAGAGAAAGAGATAGAAAGTAATAAGTCCTGAAGGAAGGAGGAATAATTATGTTAATGCCTAAAAGAGTAAAACGCCGTAAACAACAAAGAGGAAGAATGACCGGTGTTGCAACGAGAGGCAACAAGGTTACTTACGGCGACTACGGACTACAAGCATTAGAACCAGCTTGGATTACATCAAACCAAATAGAAGCTGCCAGAAGAGCTATGACTAGATCGGTTAAGAGAGGCGGTCAAATTTGGATTAAAATATTCCCAGATAAACCAGTAACTAAAAAACCAGCCGAAACTCGTATGGGTAAAGGAAAGGGATCACCTGAATACTGGGTAGCAGTAGTTAAACCTGGCAGAGTATTATTCGAAATGTCAGGAGTTGCTGAAGAAGTAGCTAGAGAAGCAATGAGACTTGCCATGCATAAATTGCCTATCAAATGCAAATTTGTTACCAAAGATCAGGCATCAGAAAAGGATGGTGAAGCAAATGAAAGCTAATGAATTAAGAAATAAGTCAGTTGAAGAGTTGAACAAGTCGGTATTAGATTTAAAAACAGAACTTTTCAATTTAAGATTTCAACTTGCAACCGGAGAGCTTGACAATCCGATGAGAATAAAGAAGGTCAAGAAAGATATTGCGCGTGTTAAAACAGTTCTTAGAGAACGTGAATTAAACATTAATGCGCAGTAATAAGAAAGGAGGATTTTACTTTGGAAAGAGGCAACAGAAAAGTAAGAATTGGAAAAGTAGTAAGTGATAAAATGGATAAAACAGTCGTAGTTGCTACTGAAAAGCTTGTAGCACATCCTCTTTATAAGAAACAGATTAAGATGACTAAGAAATACAAAGCACATGATGAAGAGAACAAGTGCAAAGTTGGAGATATAGTTAAAATAATGGAAACCAGACCATTATCAAAAGAAAAATGCTGGAGATTAGTTGAAATATTAGAGGAAGCTAAATAAACCCTAAGACAATTGAAGGGAGGTAGAAGTCATGATACAAAATGAGTCAAGATTAAGAGTCGCAGATAATTCTGGAGCTAAGGAAGTTCTTGTAATAAGAGTAATGGGCGGTTCAATAAGAAAATACGGTAATATTGGCGATATAGTTGTATGTGCGGTTAAATCTGCAACACCTGGAGGAGTTGTTAAGAAGGGTGATGTAGTTAAGGCTGTTATCGTAAGAACAAAAAAAGGTGTCAGAAGACAAGACGGTACGTATATTAGATTTGATGAAAATGCGGCGGTTATAGTAAAAGAAGATAAGACACCTGTCGGAACTCGTATATTTGGACCTGTAACAAGAGAATTAAGAGATGGAAAGTTTATGAAGATTATCTCGCTGGCACCGGAAGTACTTTAATGGGAGGTGTAAAGAATGCACGTAAAAAAAGGCGATAAAGTTGTAGTTATATCAGGCAGTGACAAAGGCAAAATAGGCAAGGTACTCACTAGCTTACCAAAGCAGAACAGAGTCATTGTTGAAGGTGTAAGAATGGTTACAAAGCATCAAAAGGCTACTAACCAAATGCAGCAGGCAGGCATATTGCACCAAGAAGGCGCTATTAATGCTTCAAATGTTATGATATACTGTGAAAAATGCAAATCAGGCGTTAGAACTGAAGTTAAAATAGAAAACGGAAAAAAAGTAAGAGCATGCAAAAAGTGCGGTTCAGTTTTATAATAATGCTCGAAAGGAGGTACGAACTATATGGCTAGATTAAAAGCGACATATAATGAACAAGTAGTGCCGGCGCTGATAGAAAAATTTCAGTATAAAAGCATTATGCAGGCACCTAAAATAGAAAAGATAGTTATTAATATGGGCGTGGGCGAAGCTAAGGAAAATCAAAAATTCTTAGACAACGCTGTTGAAGAATTGACGGTGATAGCAGGCCAGAAGCCTGTTGTTACTAAGGCTAGAAAATCAATTTCAAACTTTAAGGTTAGAGAAGGTATGGCGGTAGGTTGCAAGGTTACGCTGAGAGGAAATCATATGTATGAATTCTTTGATAAACTTGTAAACATAGCATTGCCAAGAGTAAGAGACTTTAGAGGCGTTTCAAAATCATCTTTTGACGGAAGAGGAAACTATGCTTTAGGAATTAAAGAGCAATTGATATTTCCGGAAATAAATTACGATAAAATTGATAAATTAAGAGGTATGGACATAATCATAACAACCACAGCTAACACTGATGAAGAAGCACGTGAGCTTTTGAAATTAATGGGAATGCCTTTTAGTAAGTAAGGGAGGGAACGAAATGGCAAAGACATCTCTAAAAGTTAAACAACAGAGAAAACAAAAATTCTCAACGAGAGAATATACAAGATGCAAAATTTGTGGAAGACCTCATGCTTATTTAAGGAAATTCGGTATATGCCGTATATGCTTTAGAGAACTGGCTTACAAAGGTCAGATACCTGGCGTTAAAAAAGCTAGTTGGTAAAATTTTATATAATGGAAGGAGGTTACTTACATGGTAATGACAGATCCTATCGCAGATATGTTAACGAGAATAAGAAATGCTAATCATTCAAAACATGAATTTGTTGATATTCCGGCTTCTAAAATAAAGAAGGAAATAGCTAACATATTATTAGAAGAAGGATATATTAAGGGTTTTGATGTTATAGATGACGGTAAACAAGGTATTATAAGAGCTGAACTTAAATACCAGCAGAACAAAGAAAGAGTTATAACAGGCATTAAGAGAATTTCAAAACCAGGACTTAGAGTTTATGTTGGAAAAGATGAAACTCCTAAGGTTTTAGGCGGCTTGGGTATAGCTATACTTTCAACTTCACAAGGAATTGTGACTGATAAAAAAGCAAGAACACAGGGTGTTGGCGGAGAAGTAATCTGCTACGTATGGTAATAATAACGAATAGGAGGTGCTAAGATGTCAAGAATAGGTATTAAACCTGTAAATATACCTGCTAATGTAGAAGTATCAATTGATAAGAACAATTATGCAGTTGTTAAAGGGCCAAAGGGACAAATTGAACAACAGCTTCCAAAAGAAATAACAATTGAAGTTGAAGGTTCAATAATCAACGTTTCAAGACCAAATGATGAAAAGCGAAACAGGTCACTTCACGGACTTACAAGAACGCTCGTAAACAACATGGTAGTTGGTGTTACTGACGGATTTTCTAAGTCACTTGAAATAGTAGGTGTTGGATATAGAGCACAAAAACAAGGAAATAAATTAGTATTAAACTTAGGTTTTTCACATCCTGTTGAAATGGAAGATCCAAACGGAATTGAGACAGCAGTTGAAGGAACTAATAAAATAATAGTAAAAGGTATAGATAAGCAGCAAGTAGGAAATTATGCAGCTGTAATCAGAGACTGGAGAAGACCTGAACCATACAAGGGTAAGGGTATTAAATACTCTAACGAAGTTGTTAGACGTAAAGCAGGTAAAACTGGTAAATAATTGAGAAAGGAGTGAGTATTAGTGCTTAAAAAAATTGATAAAAATCAAAAAAGAAAAGAAAGACACTATAGTATTAGAAACAAAATCGTAGGAACTCCTGAGAGACCAAGATTAAATATATTTAAAAGCTCTAAGCACATATACGCTCAAGTAATTGATGATGCTACTGGAACAACTCTTGCTTGCGCATCTACATTAGATAAAGAACTGCAAGGACAAACAGCAGAACTTACTAAGTCAGAAGCAGCTAAATTGGTAGGCAAGACAGTAGGAGAAAGAGCGAAAAACAAAGGTATAAATACAGTAATTTTCGATAGAGGCGGATATTTATATCACGGAAGAGTAAAATTACTCGCAGATGGAGCAAGAGAAAGCGGACTTGAATTTTAATAAGGAGGTTAGTCATGGAACAACGTGGACGTATAGATGCAAGCCAACTGGACGTTAAAGAAAAAGTTATCAGTATCAACCGTGTTACAAAGGTTGTTAAGGGCGGTAGAAACTTTAGATTTTCTGTCTTAGTTGTAGTTGGTGATGAGAATGGTCATGTTGGAATTGGAATGGCAAAAGCTATCGAAATTCCGGACGCGATCAGAAAAGCCATCCAAGATGCTAAAAAGAATATGATTGAAGTGCCACTGATTAACACAACAGTGCCACATGAAATAATTGGCAGATACGGCGCAGGCAGAGTTCTTGTTAAACCAGCTAAAGAAGGTACAGGAATTATAGCCGGCGGACCTGTTCGTGCAGTGTTAGAATTAGCTGGAGTTAGGGATATAAGGACAAAATCATTAGGATCAAGTAATCCTAGAAACGTAGTAAATGCAACAATTGAAGCCTTAAAACTTCTAAAAAAGCCTGAAGATGTAGCTAAAGTCAGAGGTAAATCAGTAGAAGAAATACTAGGTTAAGAGGTGAAAATTATGGCAAAGATAAAAATAAAACAAATCAGAAGCATCAATTCTAGAACACCTAATCAGATAAAGAATATGGAAGCTTTGGGTTTGAGAAAAATAGGCCAAGTGGTTGAAAAAGAAGATACACCTCAAATCAGAGGAATGATCAAAAAAGTAGAGCACATGGTAGAGGTTGTAGAATAAAACTATAAGGAGGTGTTAAAATGAAACTTCATGAATTAAAACCTAATCCTGGTAGTACGAAGAACAGGAAGAGATTAGGAAGAGGTACAGCCACAGGACAAGGAAAAACTGCCGGAAGAGGTATGAACGGTCAGAAATCTCGTTCAGGCGGTGGAGTAAGACCAGGATTTGAAGGCGGACAGATGCCTCTTTACAGGAGACTTCCAAAAAGAGGATTTACAAATATTTTTGGAACTCAATACGCTGAGGTTAATGTTGAAACATTTAATAGATTCGAAGATGGAGTAGAAATAACTCCGGAACTTCTTAAATCAGAAGGTATCATTAAAAAACAACTTGACGGAATAAAGGTGCTTGGTGATGGTGAACTTAAAAAGAAACTAACTGTTAAGGCTCATAAATTCAGCAAAACAGCGGTAGAAAAGATAGAAGCTGCTGGTGGAAAAGCTGAGGTGATCTAGTTGTTAGAAACTTTGAAAAATGCATGGAAAATACCTGATTTAAGAAAAAGAATGACATTCACATTTTTGATGTTAGTTGTATACAGACTCGGAGCTGTGATACCTGTTCCGGGTATAGATAGAGCTGTAGTAAGTAACATGTTTTCAGGCAGTGCAGGGGGCTTGTTGGACTTCTTTGATATGATGTCCGGCGGAGCTTTCAAAGATTTTACAATATTTGCTTTAAATATTTATCCGTATATTACGGCTTCAATTATTCTTCAACTTTTAGCAATTGCTATTCCTAAGCTTGAAGAAATGTTTAAGCGTGAGGACGGAAAAAAGAAAATGGGTCAATGGACCAGGTATATAACTGTTGTCCTTGCTTTGATTCAAGCAACTGCATACAGTGTTGGATTTTTTAATCAAGCCATCATTGATCAGAGCTTTTTATCAATTGTGTCTGTTATAATAGTGCTTACGGCAGGTACGGCATTTCTGATGTGGCTTGGAGAGCTGATTACTGATAGAGGTATAGGCAATGGTATATCACTGATTATTATGATCGGTATTATATCAAGATACCCGTCAGATGTAGGAAGAGTAATTTTTCAGGCTCAAAACGGTGCAGTAAGTATTGTTGAAATTATATTGTTCCTGGTATTTGCGTTTATAATCGTTGTTGGAGTTATTGCTATCCAGCAAGGTGAACGAAGAGTGCCGGTTCAATATGCAAAAAGAGTTGTCGGAAGAAAAATGTATGGCGGACAAAGCACACATATTCCGATGAAGGTATTAATGGCAGGAGTTATGCCTGTAATATTTGCTTCAACACTCTTAGCTATACCGCAGACATTGGCGTTTTTCATCCCAAGTATGGCTGGTGGAGTTGAAAAATATTTTTCAACTGCTCAGAGCCCGGGGATATATGTATATACATTGTTAAATATTTTGCTTATAATATTCTTTACGTATTTCTATACAGCAGTACAGTTCAATCCGTTTGAATACTCTAATACTTTGAAGGAAAACGGAGGATTTATACCTGGTATCAGGCCGGGAAGACCTACTGCAGAATATTTAAACAGAGTGTTAAACAGAATTACAATTGCTGGCGCAGTGGCACTTGCAGTTATTGCTACAATACCAACTTTGATATTGTCATTTACGGATTTAAACATTTATTTTGGAGGAACTTCATTGCTGATCGTAACAGGTGTTGCACTTGAAACTATGAAGCAGGTTGAAGCTCAAATGTTAATGAGACACTACAAAGGATTTTTGAAGTAAAGAGAGGTAAGGAAAATGAGAGCAATTTTATTGGGACCGCCGGGAGCCGGTAAAGGAACCCAAGCGGATACAATTGTAAAGGAATTTTCAATACCACACATTTCTACGGGAGATATATTCCGTAAGAATATAAAAGAGGGAACTGTTCTGGGGAAAAAAGCTAAGGAATACATGGATAAAGGGTTGCTTGTTCCAGATGAATTAACAGTTGAATTAGTTAAAGACAGACTTCAGCAGGATGACTGTGAGAACGGATTTCTTTTGGACGGTTTTCCTAGAACAATTGTCCAGGCAGATGCCCTTGAAGATGCTTTAGCAAGCATGAATCAAAAATTAGACTATGTTGTTAACATAGAAGTAAGAAAGGAACTTCTTGTTGAACGTGCTGTTGGAAGAAGAGTGTGCAAAGACTGTGGTCAGACATATCACATGACATTCAACAGACCGAAAAAAGAAGGAATTTGCGACAAATGTAACGGTGAACTTCTTCAGAGAAAAGATGATGTTGAAGAAACAGTTGCAAAGAGAATCAATGTTTACCTAGAGCAGACACAACCGCTTATAAATTATTATACTCAAAAGGGCATAGTAATAAATATAGATGGAGAAAAGCCAATAGCTGAGGTCAGCAAAGAAATTGTTGCGAAAATGGGGAATAAGTAATATGATTATCCTCAAGACTAAAAGAGAAATACAAGTAATGAGAAAGGCCGGAAGGTTAGTTGCACAGTCACATGAACTTGTGAGAAAGCATATTAAACCCGGCATTACTACAATGGAACTTGACCAATTGGTTGAAGAATTTCTGAAATCTCAAAATGCAATACCTACTTTTAAAGGTTATGGCGGATTTCCGTTTTCAATATGTGCTTCTGTAAATGATGAGGTTGTTCACGGATTTCCTTCAGACAGGAAGCTTGTTGAAGGAGATATTATAAGCGTAGATATAGGTGCAACCTTTGAAGGATACGTGGGAGACAGTGCAAAGACATTTTATGTAGGAGAAGTCGAAGACGAAAAAAAACGACTCGTAGAAGCAACAAAACAAAGCTTTTATGAAGGAATAAAGTTTGCAAAAACAGCATACAGGTTGTCTGACATATCACATGCAATACAGCAGTATGCAGAAAGTCAAGGCTTTTCGGTAGTAAGAGACTATGTGGGGCACGGAGTTGGTAAGAATATGCATGAATCACCGCAGATACCTAACTTTGGAAAGCCCGGCAAGGGACCGCGGCTGCAAGAAGGAATGGTCCTTGCCATTGAGCCTATGATCAATGCAGGAACATATAATGTTAAGGTACTTGGCAACGACTGGACCGTAGTGACCGTTGATGGGAGACCATCGGCTCACTATGAGCACACGGTTGCGATTACCGATGGAGAACCGGAATTATTAACCGTATTATAGGGGTGATTTATTGGAATCAACAACAGATTTGAAAATTGGTCAGATAGTTAAATCAAAAGCCGGCAGAGATAAAGACAGAGTCTTTATTATAAGCATGATTTTGGATGAACAATATGTTCTAGTATGTAATGGAGAACTTAGGAAGCTAAGCTCCCCTAAAAAAAAGAAAGTGAAGCATTTAGTGATTTATAATACAGTATGTACAGAATTTGCAGAAAAGTTACAAAGAAATGAAAATCCAGACGATGCATATGTAAGAAGGCTTTTGGAGCCTTATAAAAATAATGTATCTAAAGAAATGGAGGTTGAGTGATCAATGTCCAAGAAAGATGTAATAGAAGTCGAAGGGAAAGTCCTGGAAGCACTTCCTAATGCTATGTTCAAAGTTGAGCTTCAAAATGGGCACCAGATTTTAGCGCATATTTCTGGAAAACTGAGAATGAACTATATCAGAATTCTTCCGGGTGATTCCGTAGCTGTTGAATTATCGCCATATGATTTGACAAGAGGAAGAATAACCTGGAGGAAAAAGTAAGGAGGTATTACAATGAAAGTAAGACCATCAGTAAAACCAATTTGTGAAAAATGCAAAATTATCAGGCGTAAAGGAAAAGTAATGGTAATTTGCGAAAACCCAAAGCACAAACAAAAACAAGGTTAAGATGAAAAAAGTTAATATATTAAGTAATCACGAAGGTAGGAGGTGTAGACTTAATGGCCAGAATAGCAGGTGTTGACTTACCAAGAGATAAAAGAGTCGAAGTTGGTTTGACTTATATATTTGGAATTGGAAGAGCAACTTCTAACAAAATTTTAAAAACTACAGGAATTAATCCTGGTACAAGAATTAAAGACCTGACAGAAGATGAAGTACAGCAGTTGAGAACTGAGATTGACAAGTGCCCTGTAGAAGGTGACTTAAGAAGAGAAGTAGCATTGAACATAAAAAGATTAAAAGAAATCAACTGCTACAGAGGAATGAGACACAAAAGAGGATTGCCTGTAAGAGGACAGAATACAAAGAACAACTCTAGAACTAGAAAAGGTCCTAAGAGAGTTTCAGGAAAAAAATCTAAAAAATAAAAGGAGGGACTTAAGTGGCAGCTAAAAAACAACAAAAAGTTACAAGAGTAAGAAAAAGAGAACGTAAAAACATTGAAAAAGGCCAGGCACATATTAAGTCAACCTTTAACAACACACTTGTAACTCTTACCGATTTGCAGGGAAATGCTATTTCTTGGGCAAGTTCAGGTCAATTAGGATTTAAGGGTTCAAGAAAATCTACTCCATATGCTGCTTCTATGGTAGCTGAAGAAGCTGCAAAAAAAGCTATGGAACATGGTTTAAAGACTGTAGAAGTATATGTTAAAGGACCGGGCTCAGGAAGAGAGGCTGCAATCAGATCATTACAGGCAGCCGGACTGGAAGTAAATTTAATTAAAGACGTTACTCCGATACCACACAACGGTTGCAGACCGCCAAAACGTAGAAGAGTATAATAGAAACGAGGTGAAAAGATGGCAAGATATACTGGACCTGTATGCAGATTATGCAGAAGAGAAGGACTAAAGTTATATTTAAAAGGCGATAGATGCTATACAGACAAGTGTTCTATAGGAAGAAGAAACTATGCTCCTGGACAACACGGTCAAAATAATAAAAAGCTGTCTAACTATGGTATGCAGCTAAGAGAAAAACAAAAGGTAAGAAAATATTATGGAGTATTAGAGGGCCAATTTGCACAGTACTTTAAAATAGCTGATAAAATGGCTGGCAAGACAGGTGAGAACCTGTTGAAACTGTTAGAGCTAAGATTTGATAATGTAATTTATAGATTAGGCTTTGCAAGCTCGAGACCTGAGGCAAGACAATTGGTAGTTCACGGTCACTTTACTGTAAACGGTAAAAAGGCTGATATTCCATCAATGATTCTTCAAGTAGGCGATGAAATTAAAGTAAAAGAAAAAAGCCAAAGCTCAGCGAAATTCAAAGCTTTAATTGAAAATCACAAGAAGACTGCACCGCAATGGTTGCAGGTGGATCCTGATAACTTTGCAGGAAGGCTAATTGCTGCACCTGCTAAAGAGGATATAGAAATACCAATAGAAGAGCATCTGATTGTCGAGTTATACTCTAAGTAATAAGAATTAAGAATTATTACCCTCGGCAAACATCACATCTAAGGAGGGTTGGGATGATAGAAATAGAGAAACCTAATATTACATTAATTGAAAAAAATGATGATAACACATATGGGAAAATAGTAGTTGAACCACTTGAAAGAGGTTATGGAACAACACTTGGAAATTCACTCAGAAGAATACTTCTTTCATCGTTACCAGGAGCAGCTGTAACATCAATCAATATTCAAGGTGTGTTGCATGAATTTTCAACAATACCTGGAGTAAGAGAAGATGTAACAGAAATAATTCTTAATATAAAAAATCTAGCTGCTAAAATGAACGTACCAGGACCTGCGCAGCTTCTTATAGATGCAAAAGGTCCTAAAGAGGTTACGGCAGCAGATATAATTACAGGCACAGATGTGGATATAATAAATGAAGATCTGCACATTGCGACTCTTGAAGAAGGTTCCGAGCTCATTATAGAAATGGAAATGGAACAAGGAAGAGGTTATGTGGTGGCAGAAAGAAATAAAAAGGAAAGTCAGCCCATAGGCGTTATTCCTATAGATTCTATCTACACACCTGTAAAAAAAGTAAACTTTACTGTTGAAGATACCAGAGTAGGAAACAGAACGGATTACGACAAATTGACAATTGAGATTTGGACTAATGGTACAATTGAACCTGAAGAAGCTGTTTCTTTAGGGGCTAAGATATTGAATGAACATCTTAATTTATTTATATCATTGACAGATCATGTAAATGACGTTGAAATAATGGTAGAAAAAGAAGAAGATGAAAAAGAAAAAGTTTTGGAAATGACAATAGAGGAACTTGATCTATCAGTTAGATCGTACAACTGTCTGAAAAGAGCAGGAATCAATACTGTTGAGGAGCTTACATACAAATCAGAAGATGATATGATGAAAGTAAGAAACCTTGGAAAGAAATCTTTAGACGAAGTTGCGAAGAAACTTGAAGAACTGGGTTTATCTCTTAGAAAAAATGATAATTAGTTGTAAAAGGAGGACTAAGCATGGGTAGTCACAGAAAGCTTGGTTTCAAGACTAGCCACAGAGTAGCAATGCTTCGAAATATGACTGCTGACTTAATTAATAAAGGCAGAATTGTTACAACAGTAACTAGAGCTAAAGAATTAAGAAGAGTTGCAGAAAGAACAATTACTCTGGGCAAAAGAGGAGACCTACATGCAAGACGTCAGGCGGCAGCTTATTTATATGACAAAAATGCAGTAAGTAAGCTATTTGAAGAAGTTGCTCCTAAATACAAGGATAGAAACGGTGGATACACCAGAATTCTAAAATTGGGACCACGCAGAGGCGATGGAGCAGAAATGGCGATAATTGAACTTGTATAGAGTTCATCAAATAAATAAATATGACTGATAGGGATTTTTCCCTTTCAGTTTTAAAAAAGCAATTTAAAAAATTTAAGTTGCTTTTTTTGTGCGCACAGCATGGAGAACGAACAAATTAAAGATTGATTTGTGTACTTAAGTTAAAAGTTCTTATAATCATACATTGAAAAATTTTCATTATTTGATATAATATACTATTATAGGGATGTGAAAATATGAGATTCAATATTGCTGTTTGTGATGACAACATAGAATATGGAGAAATAGTGACCGAAATAATAAAAACGGTTGCCTTAAATATAAATATGAATTGCAAAATAAGTACATATAGTTCAGGTAGAAATCTTGTACAAGCGTTTATGAAAAATCAATTTGACATTATATTTTTAGATATGGAAATGCCTGAATTAAATGGCATAGAAACAGGTCTGCTGATTAGGGAAAAAAGTAAAGATCCTGTTATTTTTTATTTGACTTCATATAAAGAATACGCATATGAATCTTACAAGGTCAAAGCCAAAAATTATCTTTTAAAGCCTGTCAGCACAAGTATTATAGAAAATGCTCTGCGTGAATGCAACGAAGAAATCAGGAAAGAAGTAATGTTTTTGGATGTAAAGGATTTTAAAGGAGTAAAATACCGGATACCTGTAAATGAAATAACTCACATATTGCGCAAAAAAGAAGATCGCAAAGTACACATACATCGTTTGGATGAAGAAGAAGTAATAATTGTGCAAACACTTGAAAGTATTGAAAAAGAACTGGAGTGCAATGATTACATAGTAAGAGCCAGTAAATCATGCTTGATAAATATGCGCAATGTCAGGACAATCAAAAAAAATATAGTTTATTTCAGCAATGAAGCAAGAGAAGAGGCAAGCCGGAGGTGTTTGGCGGAATTGAATAATAAGTTTAAACTAAAAAGATTGGCGGTGAAATTATGAGCAAGTGGTATTTAATAGAGTTTTTGGTTAATTTTCTTCAAGTCTTTGTGATATTTAAAGTGTTTGAATTAAATTATGATCGAAGGCTCAGATTTAGGTATTCAGTGGAAACTGCTATTTTATTTATGACAGCGATATTGTGCATTTTAAATTATAATATTTCAATTGGATTAAATCCTTTTATATATTTAAGTTACATTGTACTCATTTTTATTTTTACAGTTATTATATTTAGGGGAAATGTATTTTCAAAAGCAGTTATAACCTTTTTACTTATTGTAATTCTTGGTATATGTGAATTATTGGCAGCTGTTTTAATTTCTACGATATCTGGATTAGATTTAAAACTAAACCAAGAACAAAATTTCTTAAGATTCGAGGGTATGGTAATATCTCAGACTTTGTTTGTGTATATCTATATGTTTATGAAGAAAAAGATCAACAAGGAAAAGTTGAACTTACTTAATAACAGGTATTATTTTCTTGTAGGTACAATACTATTTTTAACAGTTACCGTAATAGTTATGGTTATTTGGATGTACGGAAACATTAAAATTGAAAATGAAGCTGTAAATACCAATTTGGTTATTCTTACATTGTGCGTATCGCTTATTTCAATAGTTTCAATAGCTTTAACAGGGCGAATAATAAAGGATATGGACGAGAAACATAAAAATGATCTTGAGCTGCAGCATATGAAAATGGAGCACACGTATTTTTCTGATGTTAATTCGGTTTTGGAAGAAATTCGAATTTTAAGACATGATATGCGGGGAGAGCTGGCAATACTTTACGGCTACAATGAGTTAAACCAAAGGGAGAAAATATCTAAACATATTGAAAAAAAGCTCCGGGAAATGGATATACAGCACTTGCCTCAAATAGATAAGGATAACATAATTACATCATTTCTAAATTTTAAGCTTAAAGAGGCAAATTCTCAAAATATAGATGTTGATATTCAAAGCGGCTTGACAGAGGAAAATGAAATATATATTGACAAGGAGGATATATGCCGGATATTAAATAACATTATTAACAATGCAATTGAAGCGTGTGCAAAATGCGATGAAAAATATATAAATCTTAAAATAGATATGCTGGGCAATTGCATCATAATAAAATCGGAAAATCCATATAGCGGAAAGCTTAATAAACAAGGAGACAAATTACTCACCGTTAAGAAAGATAAAACAAGGCATGGATACGGACTTAAGAGCATTAGGAGTATAGCAGAGAAATACGGAGGATTTGTAAAATTAAATTATGAAGGCAACGTATTTGTTGTGGAAGTACAGATGATGGCAAAAATGTAAGGATATCGAAGCAATCTGAATATAGCCATGGAACTATTCTTGTAAGCAGCTGATTACAAGTTTATTTTACGCCATGCAATACCGCTCAAACAACAAAAATAACCGAATAGGCAATCTGAGTTAAAAATTATTGAATGTTGTCCACAAATAATATATTATGTTGTTAACGTTTGAAAGGAGGAATGTAAAGTGAGAAAAACTTTATCCTTTATGTCATGTATTGCTGCATTTTTGGTGGCTACTGCTCAAACAACCATGGGGATGACTTGCATATTATTGTATAACCAGCCGAAGGTTCCGCAATGCCTGTTGAAAGATGATAAATAAGATTTCTGTTTTCTTGTCTGAGGGAATTGGGTCGAAGCTCAATTCCTCAGATAATGAAAAGGCTGTGTATGCCTACAGCATAGAGGTTTTACTGTCTCTTTTGCTGAATCTGATAATTCTTTTTGTTACAGCTTACCTTTTGAACAAAAAACTTGAGCTCTTAATTTTTATCATTTTTCTCTCGGGACTTAGAACTTTTGCCGGAGGTTATCATGCCAAAACGCATGTTGAGTGTATGCTTTTATCATTTTCTATATTTGTCATATCAGCATTGTGCGGTACATATCTAAAGCAATATGGGGAGACTGTTTTAGTACTTGGAATCATATTTTCTATTTTCATGGTTTTTTGGCTTGCGCCGGCCGAAACGGAAAATAAACCTTTGAATAAAAATGAGAAGAAAAAATATAAGACAATAAGCAGAATAATAGTTATAGTACTTAGCTTAGCTGCTGTTAGTTTATATTGTTTAAGAGCAGAAACCGGTTATGTTTACATTACAGGAGTTGTGGCAATGGTAATTGAATCGGTAAGTCTATTGAAAAAGTGAAGCATTGTGTATTGGGTTATAAAGCAGTCCGGATATGGGCTGCTTTTTTCTGCACAATACGTTAAGTTAGGTAATAATTTAGTGTTGTAAAATTAATTGAATAATGATATTATTTAATGCAGTGAAAAAATAATTGCAGGTGCGTTATGATAGAGAATATTATAAGAATTGAAAATGTAAAATTTAAATACAACAACGAGGATAGCTCTTTTGCCGTAGATGGAGTTAACTTGAACATCAGAAAAGGAGAGTTTACAGCAATAATTGGCCACAATGGTTCGGGCAAATCAACATTGGCTAAATTGATAAACTCACTGCTTCTTCCAACGGATGGAAAGATATATGTAAATGGAATGGATACGGCGGATGATTCTAAATTGTGGGACATACGTCAGACTGCCGGAATGGTTTTTCAAAATCCCGACAATCAGCTTGTTGCTACAATTGTGGAAGAAGATATAGCATTTGGACCTGAAAATCAAGGGGTTGAACCGTTAGAAATAAGAAAAAGAGTTGATGACGCCTTAAAAGCGGTCGGCATGTATGAATATAGAAAAAGACCTCCTCATATGCTTTCAGGAGGACAAAAGCAAAGAATTGCAATTGCCGGAATCCTTGCGCTTAATTCAGAATGTATAATACTTGATGAGCCTACCGCAATGCTTGATCCGTCAGGGAGAGATGAGGTAATGGAAACGCTTCATAAGTTGAAGAAAAGTGGTAAGACTATACTTTTAATAACACATTATATGGATGAGGCTGTACAAGCTGATAGAGTTGTAATAATGGATAAGGGAAGTATAAAGCTTGATGGAACCCCTAAGGAAGTTTTCAGGAATGTTGTTGAAATAAAAAAATTTGGGCTTGATGTTCCACAAGTTACTGAACTTGCTAAGGAACTGGCGGATGAAGGCCTGAACGTTCCCAGGGATATAATCGAGGTAAAGGAATTGGTGGATTGGCTATGTCAATAAAAGCAGACAATATTAAATACATATACAGTGAGGGAACTCCATTTAGGACTGTAGCCCTTGATGACATAAATTTAGAAATACGTGAAGGTGAGTTCGTTGGCATTATAGGTCATACCGGTTCGGGAAAATCCACCTTGATTCAACTTTTTAATGGGTTAGAAAAACCTACACACGGTACAATAGTTGTTGACAAAATAGCGATAGGCGAAGAAAAAAAATTGCTTAGCAAAGTACGCCAGACTGTAGGCCTTGTATTTCAATATCCAGAATACCAGTTGTTTGAAGAAACCGTTGCTAAAGATGTTGCGTTTGGGCCGATGAATTTGAGCCTGACTAAGGATGAAATAGATAAAAGAGTTAGAGAAGCTCTTGAGCTGGTGGGATTTAACTATGATAAAATTAAGGATGCTTCTCCCTTTGATTTGTCCGGAGGTCAAAAAAGAAGAGTTGCCATAGCCGGAGTTCTTGCAATGAAACCGAATTATCTTATTTTAGATGAGCCGACGGCAGGGCTTGATCCGGCTGGAAGAAATGAATTATTTGAAAAGATAAAAATGCTGCACGAGAAAGCAAATGTAACTGTTGTTTTAATTTCTCACAGCATGGAGGATATTGCCAAGCTGGTTGACAGAGTAATTGTTTTATATAAAGGAAAGATATACATGGAAGGCAAGACGAAGGAGATATATGCCAAAGCTGATGAGCTTAAAAAAATCAGCCTTGGAGTTCCTCAGGTTGCCCAAATAGTTAATGAACTTAGAAAACGTGGTTTTAATATAAAGCCTGACATAATAACAGTTGAAGAAGCTAAAGAAGAGATTCTGAGGGAAGTGAGGAAGAGAAATGTTTAAAAATTTAACAATTGGACAGCATTATCCCGTAGATTCTCCGATTCATGATCTTGATCCGAGAATAAAAATTATTATAACTTTTATTTTTATTATTTCCTTGTTCCTTATTGAAAGTTTTACAACCTACATAGTAGTTATAGTTTTTCTGGCAACTTCAATATATCTATCTAAGGTGCCGATTAAATTTGTCATTAGAGGATTAAGGCCGATACTTATGATAATTTTAATTACATTTGTGATTAATTTGTTAATGACACCAGGTAAAATATTATTTCAGGCAGGATTTATTAAGATTACTGAAGAAGGCTTGAAGCAGGCGGGGTTTATGGCAATAAGGCTTACACTCCTGATAATGGGTACTTCGCTTTTAACGTTGACTACTTCACCTATAATTTTGACCGATGGAATAGAGGCGCTTCTAAATCCTTTTAAAAGGTTTGGACTTCCTGCTCACGAACTTGCAATGATGATGACCATTGCTCTTAGATTTATTCCTACCTTGATGGAGGAAACGGAAAAAATAATGAAAGCTCAAAAATCAAGAGGTGCTGATTTTGAAAGTGGAAATATAATGAGCAGAGCAAAAAATCTTGTGCCTTTGCTGGTGCCTTTGTTTATAAGTGCGTTCAGAAGAGCAGATGAACTTGCTATGGCTATGGAAGCAAGATGCTACAGAGGCGGAGAAAATAGAACAAGAATGAGACAGCTAAAAATAACAAAAGGTGATTACGTTGCATCAGGCGTATTTATTATATATTTTGCAGCGATAATAGTAATAAAAATATGGTAAGAAATATTAAGCTAAACATTGCATATGATGGTACAAATTATCACGGCTGGCAGACCCAATTAAATGGGCCTACAATCCAAGAAACCATAGAGAAGGCTATTAGTATTGTAATGAAGCAAAAAGTCAATTTAACAGGCTCAGGAAGGACCGACAGCGGCGTACATGCATTTGATCAGGTAGCAAACTTTACTGCAGATACAAAGATCCCAGAAAACAAGATAAAGATTGCTCTAAATGCAAACCTGCCTACGGATATTAGAATTATTGATTCGGTGGATGTTCCTTTAGACTTTAATTCAAGATTTGATGCCCATGACAAGACTTATATGTACCAAATATACAATGATAGAGTATGGAGCCCTTTTTACAGCAGATACTCCTGCTTTGTTCCGGCTACTCTTGATTTTGAAATTATGGAAAGAGCCTCTGGATCTTTAATAGGAACCCACGATTTCAGAGGGTTTATGGCATCGAATTCAGACGTGAAAACTACTGTCAGGACGGTATATGAAGCTAAGCTTGTCAAAGAGGATAAGCTAATAAAATTATATATAAACGGAAGCGGGTTTTTATATAATATGGTAAGAATAATAGCAGGCTCATTGATAGATATCGGAAAGGGAATTAAAAATGTTGACTGCATAGAAAGAGCTTTGGAAGAAAAAGATAGAAAATTGCTGGGGAAGACTGCTGAGCCGCAAGGATTATTTTTGCTGAATGTTAATTACAGGCAGCAAAAAAACTTATAAATTACAAAAACTACTTGACATAAAAATTAATTTAATATAGAATGTTTTAGGTATGATAAGATTAGAGAAAAACCGTTGTTCCAATGCCCCGGAGTTAGGTTTTTTCGATATATTGCATTATAATAATAGTTTAATAGTAGAAATACAGGAGGAAACATGATGAAAAGCTTCTTGGCTAAACCTAATGAAGTTAGCAGGGCATGGTATGTTATCGATGCCGAAGGTAAGACTTTAGGTAGACTTGCAACAGAAATTGCAAAAATTTTAAGAGGTAAACACAAAGCAATTTACACACCACACGTTGATACAGGAGATTTTGTTATAGTTGTTAACGCTGATAAAGTTGTTTTAACTGGTAAAAAATTAGACCAAAAACTATATAGACACCACTCTCTTTATCCAGGCGGATTAAAGGAAACACCTTACAGAACTTTGTTTAAGACTAAACCTGAGCAACCGGTTTATCTGGCAGTAAAAGGAATGCTTCCAAAAAACAGCCTTGGAAGAAAAATGTTAAAGAAACTAAAAGTATACGCAGGTCCTGAACACAATCATCAAGCTCAGCAACCGCAAGTATACGAGTTTTAAGGGAGGAGGACAAATAGATGGATGCACAATACAGAGGAACAGGCAGAAGAAAAAAAGCTATAGCTAGAGTAAGATTAGTACCGGGAACGGGAAAAATTGTTATTAATAAAAGAGAATTAGATGATTATATCAAGTATGAAACATTAAGAGTTTTAGTAAGAGAACCGATGATGATTACAGATACAATGGGTCAGTATGATGTATTAGTAAATGTTAAAGGCGGCGGATACACAGGTCAAGCAGGAGCAATCAGACATGGTATTTCAAGAGCTTTGCTTGAAGTGGACAATGAATTAAGACCGATTTTAAAGAAAGCCGGATTCTTGACAAGAGATTCAAGAATGAAGGAAAGAAAGAAATACGGTTTGAAAAAAGCAAGAAGGGCTTCACAGTTCAGCAAGAGATAATTTTATTGGGACGGGAATCCGTCCCTTTTCAAACAAATATAGAAATTCTGATAATATTATTAAGGATTTCAAGTGTTTTCTTGGCACCCACTTTAAAAATCAAGATTTTTTTAGTGACTCCGAGAAGTATTCGAAAGGAGTTTTTTTATGGAAAAAAATAATGTACAATTTATTACACGCACTGCCCTGATAGCAGCGGCATATGTGGCATTAACCTATGCATTTGCATGGATGAGCTATGAGCAATTACAGTTCAGAATAGCAGAGGTTTTGGTGTTGTTTGCATTCATAGAGCCTAAATATGGTCTTGGACTAGTCCTGGGATGTGTTCTGGCCAATATAGCAAGCCCTTTGGGAGTAATTGATATTGTTGTAGGCTCGTTTGCAACTTTCATTGCTATTGTGTTTATAGTAACAGTGAGGAAGACTTTGGGATACAACAAAAGATCATTGATAGTTGCAAGTCTTGGTCCGGTAATTTCAAATGCGGTGCTTGTAGGATTTGAACTGACATATTTGTTTCAGACACCGTTTGTTATTAACGCTATTTATGTAGCCATAGGGGAATTTGCTGTTGTGACATTAGCAGGAACAGCTGTTGTAAATTCAATTATGAAAAATACTAATTTAGTGGATAGATTATCAATCAATTAAAAAAGACGGGTAACCGTTTCAGTAAAAACAAATAATGAGGCATTTCGCCTCATTATTTGTTTTTAGCAGTCTTTTTACTGCCTATAATTTGCACTTCTTTTGGCATCCAGAATTTGAATGCATCTTTTTCTATTTCAAGCGCGACTTCATTATGCAAATATATTTCTCCGTCAACACATACGTTTAATGGCTTGGAACTTTTAATTTTTATTTTTTTGCATTTTTTATAACTAATCCATTTACTAAGCTTAGGATTTTCTAAGTGTGTTCCGGCTTTATAGCTGTTCATTAAATTTAGTATTTTAAATCTTGAAATGTTTTTGACCAGACATAAATCCATTAACCCATCATTCAAAATAGCAAGAGGGGCACATTTATATCCTCCGCCGTAGAATTGTCCGTTTGCCATTACTGTTAAAAGGTAGGAGCTGTTGGTGGCACCGCTTCCGTCAACTGAAATTTCAAGGTGATTGCCTAGTTTGTTTATCAGACAATATATTACGGCTAAATAGTATCTTGTTGAACCATTTATGAATGGAATCTTTTTAAATTTGTGCATTTGGAATGCTGCATCTGCATCAAGGCCTACAGTACATACAGATGCAGCATATTTATTATTAACTTTTATAAGGTCCAGATTTACGCTGCTTCCATGGATTTGAAAATTAATATCGTTAAAATGTGTGCCTTTACTGAAGTTCTTGATAAAATCATTACCTGAGCCGCGCGGGATTACTCCGATACTCACATGAGGGACGTTATGTGTTGCATTTATTACTTCATGCAGGGTGCCGTCACCTCCGCAGGCGTAGATTACACTTTCAATTTTATCATTGCATTTCTTAAGCAGGTAGCTGTGAATATCCCCTTTAAACCTGCTTAAATAGATTTCATATTCAATATCTTTATCCAGTAATTCAGAATTTATTAAGTCGGCTAAATCATTTTGATACCTTCCGTTTCCTGCGGCAGGGTTTATTATAAATATGTGTCTCATGAGGCCTCCTGGTTAATAAAAATAGAAATACATTTACTGCAGTTACTCAATAATCAAGTTATTTATCCAATTTTGGCTTTTATATCTTTTGATTACAGCGATAGATTTAATAAGCTCCTCGCTGAATACGACGGCAATAACCAAATGTATGGGCAATTTCAATACTAATACAGAGAAAAACGACAGAGGGACTCCTATCACCCATACAGATATAATATCAACAAACATACAGAATTTTGTATCTCCTCCTGCTCTAAGTATTCCACATATAAACATATAAGAAAACATTTTTGGTGTAAAATATAACGAGTAAACTATAAGAGTTCGACTCAGGCTTTCACTGGTAAAAGGATCTAAATTGAAAAAACTTGTAAGTGCGTTCCTGGAGAAGAACAGAGCTACAGCAAGAGCAACGCTGAGAAAAACAGTTATTTTTACGAATTTATTGCTGTATTCCATAGCATTATCAATGTCATTTTTACCTATTTCATTTCCAATCATTACAGCACTAGCATTTCCTATTCCAAAAAATAATGTCTGAAAGAAATCAGATATGTTAAATGCAATTTGAACAACCGCAATTGCGGATGATCCCATATAACCGTAGGCTATAAAGTAAACTGAGGTACCTACAGACCAAGCAGTTTCAGACATTATAACAGGCAGTGATGTTTTAAGAATTTTTTTCAGCATTATTCTGTTCCAAGATGTAAATTCAGTAAAAGTCCCTGCTAAAGGATGAGTTTTATCTTTGTATATTAACAATATAAGAGCAAAAAATTCGAAAATTCTGGCTGTTAATGTAGCTACTGCTGCGCCTTCTACGCCAAGTGCCTTAAAACCAAGGTTGCCTGTAATTAATACCCAGTTTAAAAATGTATTTATTACAAGTGCTACAGCATTTATTATAGTTGGAAGCTTAAGTCTGTGTATGGCTCTGGAATTAAAGCTGAAAGCAAATGAGATAGCTGTAAAAAAATAAGAAAATGATATAATTCGTAAATATCTGCTTCCAGGTTGAATGACGGAAATTTCATCTATAAATATTTTCATTATTGGTTCTCTGAAAAAAAAGACTGCTAAAGAAAAAAATAGTGATAAAACTGTACCGATTGCCAAATCTATTCCAAAAACTTTTTTAATACTTTGCGTATCTTCGGCTCCCCAGTACTGAGCAATAAAAATTGATGCACCGCTGAATATTCCGAAGCAAATTGTTGTGAAAATAAAGTAAATCCTGTTTGCCAGCCCAACTGCCGAGATTGCATCATTCCCAAGCTTACTTACCATTACAGTGTCAATCATGTTCAAACCGATACTTATGACATTCTGAATTATGACAGGAAGTGCAATTACTACTAAGGCTGCAATAAATTTTTTATTTCTGTTATATATATTTTTCATATTATCCTCAAAAAAAAGACGTGATAGCTCACGCCTATGTTATAATTGATTATCCTTATTTTGTTCCGAATAATCTGTCTCCCGCATCTCCAAGTCCTGGAACTATGTATCCGATGTCATTAAATTTTTCGTCTATTGAAGCAGTATATATTTCAACTTCAGGATGAGCATCAGTAACCTTTTTCAAACCTTCAGGGGCGCACACAAGGTGGATTGATTTAATTCTTTTCGCACCCTTTTGTTTTAAAAGAGATATTGCACCGTTCATTGAGCCTCCTGTTGACAGCATAGGTTCAGTTATTATGACTATTCTGTTTTCAATATCACTTGGAAGCTTGCAGTAATATTCTACAGGCTGCAGAGTTTCTTCATTTCTGTAAAGACCGATGTGTCCTATTTTGGCGTTTGGAATTAAATCAAGCATTCCGTCCACCATTCCTAAACCAGCTCTTAAGACAGGTACTATTGCAATATCTTCTCCTGCCAGTACTTTTCCGGTAGTTGTTGTTATAGGTGTTTCAATTTCTATATCTTTTAAAGGAAGATTTCTTGTTACCTCGTAAGCCATAAGCATGGCTATTTCTCTTACAAGCTCCCTGAAATCCTTAGAGGAAGTATTTTTGTCTCTTAACATCGTCAGCTTGTGCTGAATCAGCGGATGAGAAACCACTGTTACATTATTCATATATTGACTCCTTTGTGAGATTTGTTAAATTAGAATTGTATTAAATTTAATCATATAATATAATTATTACGTACATGCTGCAGTTTGTCAATTAATTTTTTGTTAGGAGAATAAAAATGATTATAGGTATTGGTGTTGATATTACAGAAGTAGGAAGAATAAAGAAAAATCTGGAGAATGATAAATTCATAAAAAAGGTATATTCGGAAAAAGAAGGAGAGTATTTAATCTCAAGAAAATTCAATGCACAAACAGCGGCAGGCATGTTTGCATCAAAAGAAGCTGTTTCTAAGTGCCTTGGTACAGGTTTCTCAAATTTCGGACCTCGCCATGTTGAAATATTAAAGGATGACGAAGGGAAGCCATATGTGAATTTAACTGGCAATGCCTTTAAAAGAGCAAGAGAACTTGGAATTACTAATATTCATCTTTCAATTTCTCATACAGAAGAATATGCTACAGCCTTCTGCATTGTAGAGTAACAGCCCATAATTTAGTCATATAATTTCATTTGACGTCATATTCTATTATATATGGATGGAAGCAGGATGATGAGATGAAATTTAAGATATTGTTGTTAATTATTTTAGCGATTGTAGTAAGTAGTTGCTCAATAAAGACAAAGGCCGACCCCTATGTCATTCCTGTTAATTATACAGGAGAAGCTCTAATGAAGGTTTATACCGAAAACAGCGAAAATGAATACAAGGTTGTCATTGTCTGCAGAGATAAAAATTACAGCTTAAAATCCGAAAATAAAGCTCAAAGCTGGAACGCCGCTTATTTATCCGGTAACAGATGTGTTTTGAACAATGATAAATTTCCTGAAAACAGCGTTGTGATAGAAAATTTCAAATTGACAGATTCTCTAATCTATGATTTAGACTTATCCAAGTTTGAAAATTCAACGGATACTATTCCTGACGAATTGGTATATTATGACGGAATTTATAAGCATGTTCTTAACTTTAGCAAAGAAACACTGCTTCCAGCAACAATTATTATTTATAAAAACGATAATTTGGTTAAAACTATACAATATGAAAGACTGAATGAAGAGGAATAATAATTTTCACAATAATACAGAAGTTACCATACAACTTGTATAATTATTGTGGTAAAATTACATAAGATATGTTTAAATGAACTTAGTTTGAGTAATCGAGGTGTGTAATTTGGCTGACAATAAAAAAATATTGATTTCAATTCCCGAAAATCTTTTGAGAGAATTGGACAATGCAGTTAAAGAAGAAGGAAACAACAGAAGCGACTTTATACGTAAATCTATAAGGTTTTATTTAATTGAAAAAAGAAAACTCGAAATAAGAAACAAAATGAAGGCCGGATATTTAGAGATGAGCAATATAAATAAAAGCATTACAGAAGAATACTCAGAAGGGGACTATGAGGATTTTTTAAGCTACGAAACAAAATTATTGGGAAGTGAATAGTTTGATTGTAAAAAGGGGAGATGTGTATTACGCCGACTTAAGTCCGGTCATTGGGTCCGAACAGGGAGGCGTAAGGCCGGTGTTAGTAATACAAAATGATATTGGGAATAGGTATAGCCCTACAGTTATAGTATCTGCAATTACGTCTCAGATTAACAAAGCAAAGCTGCCTACACATATTGAAATTAGTTCTGAAGACTTCAGCCTTCCTAAGGATTCTGTTGTTTTGCTTGAACAAATTCGCACCATCGATAAAAAACGTTTGAAGGAGAAGATAGGCCGTTTTGATAAAAATCTTATGGGAGAAGTAAATGATTGCTTGAAGATAAGTTTGGGGCTAATAGATTTTTAGTTTAGTACATATAAAAAAGAACGGCACGTAAAATTTATAAAATGGCCGTTCTTTTCTGTATTTAAATTTTATTGGCAAATCCTTTGTTTCTTAAAAGTGTTCTTACATCACCTATCATGTACAGTGAGCCTGCAAAACAAATACAGTCGCCGTTATCTGTATTTTTTAATACAGGTACAATGTCTTCGTAGTCATCTAATGCTGTAACTTTAATATTTGAATGATTGCTTATAAGACGTGCAAGGAAGTCTGATTTCATTGCACGTGGATTGTTCGGAGTCAAAGTAAATATTTCATTGCACAATGGTATAAGCAAAGGAAGTACTTCCTCAGGGTTCTTATCTTTCAGCATTCCGAAAAACAAAGTTATTTTACTGTTTCCAAAGTTTTCTCTTACTGCTTTTGCAAAGTATTCAATGCCGTTTATGTTGTGCCCTCCGTCAATAATTATAGCAGGGTTTTCGTTTACTACTTCGAATCGACCTGCAAAGCGGCAGTTGTTAAAGCCTTCAATAATGGCTTTTTCAGTGACATGGTAGCCTCTTTTTTTGACCAGTTCAAGAGCTCGTAACGCTGTCAATACATTGTAAAGCTGATGTTCTCCCAAAAGGCGTATTTTTGCTTCGGGAATATTAAATATATCTGTTTTGAGATATTTAAAACGCTGACCTGAAAGGTCCCCGCCTAATTTTTCAACATTGCTCTTTTCCACTTCGTATACAGTGGCATTTTTATTTTTTGCTGTATTTTTTACTACATCAACAACAGATTTTCCCTGGGGGTACACCACTACATCAGAGCCTTCTTTTATTATTCCGGATTTTTCAAAAGCTATCTTTTCAAGTGTATCTCCAAGATACTCCGTGTGGTCATAGCTGATAGAGGTTATTACAGAAACAAGTGTGTTATTTACCACATTTGTAGCATCAAACCTTCCTCCCATTCCCACTTCAAGAATAAGAAAGTCAATTCCCTGCTCTTCAAAATATTTGAATCCAATGGCGGTTACAACCTCAAATTCTGTGGGGTGATTGTAGCCTTCCTGTATCATTAAATCTATTTTTTCTTTTACGAGCCCTGTAATTCTGGCCAAAGCTTTGTCATCTATTTGCTGTCTGTTAACCTGAATCCTTTCTGTAAATTTCTCCAGGTACGGGCTAGTAAACAGTCCTGTTTTGTAGCCAGATGCCATAAGAGCATCGTGTATCATGCTGCAGGTGGAACCTTTTCCGTTAGTGCCTGCAACATGTATTATTTTATAGGAGTTCTGAGGATTGCCCAAAAGTTCCGTCAGCCTAGTAATGTTTTTAAGCCCTAGCTTAGAGCCAAATTTATATGTAGAATGAATAAATTGTATTGCTTCTTCGTAATTCATTTCAGCCTCCGTTTTTTTCTTATTTTATATTATAATATTTGCCATGGTTTTTCAACAAAATTATAGTCCTAAACGCAGAATTAAAACTTCATGAGTACAGTTAAATAAATTGAAGTTGTCATTTGAATTCGCGTATGATAAAATATTTTAGAATTTATATGGTACAATATAACAGAATAAATAGTGTGAGAGATAAATCTCAAATAATCACCGCCAAAATAGAAAGGATTAACATGATAGATGTAAAGAAGCTTGACAGAGAGTTGTTAAGTGTGGAAAAACCTGCAAGATATGTAGGAAGTGAACTGAATTCGGTTGTTAAAGACAAAGAAAAAACAAGCGTTAGATTTGCTTTTGCATTTCCCGATGTTTACGAGGTAGGGATGTCGCATACGGGGCTTCATATTTTATATCATATGCTAAACAGCATTGAAAATGTTTGGTGTGAAAGGGTATTTGCACCGTGGACTGATATGGAAGAAGTAATGCGAAAAAACAGCATACCTTTATATGGATTGGAAAGCAAGGATGAGCTGAAAGAATTTGATTTTATAGGGTTTACCCTTCAGTATGAAATGAGCTATACAAATATTTTGAATATGCTTGACCTGGGAGGAATACCGTTAAAATCAAAGGATAGAACAGACAACATGCCCATTGTTATTGCCGGGGGACCTTGTGCATATAATCCGGAGCCACTGCACGAAATAGTAGATTTATTTACAGTTGGAGAAGCAGAGGAACTTCTGCCGGAGCTTTTGGGTATTTATGAAAAGGAAAAACTAAACGGGTTTAACAAACTTAAATTCTTAGAAAAAGCCTCACAGCTTGAAGGAATATATGTGCCTCAATTTTATGAGGAAGTATATAATGAAGATAATACTATTAAGGAAAGAAAAGTACTAAACAATAATGCTAAGGACATCATTACAAAACGAATAATAAAGGATATGGACAAAGTTTATTATCCTGATAAAAGCATTCTTCCTTACATTGATGTTGTTCATGACAGAGTAGTTCTTGAACTATTCAGAGGATGCACAAGAGGATGTCGCTTCTGTCAGGCGGGGATGGTTTACAGACCTGTAAGGGAGAAAAAGTCCGATACTCTTGTTAATCAGGCAGAAAGCATGCTTAATTCTACAGGACACGATGAAATATCACTTACATCACTGAGTTCTGGTGACTATTCATGCTTGCCAGACCTTACTTTAAAACTTTTAGATAAATATGAAAATGATAATGTAAGTATTTCTCTGCCGTCACTTAGACTTGATTCAATGACATTCGATATAATACAAAGGCTTCAGGAGGTTCGTAAGTCCGGGCTTACATTTGCTCCAGAAGCGGGAACTCAGAGAATGAGAGATGTAATCAATAAAAACCTTACAGAAGAGCAGATTTTGGGACCTGTTGAAACTGCATTTAAATTAGGTTGGTCAACGGTTAAATTATATTTTATGATTGGCTTGCCCGGTGAAACTATGGAAGATGTCCTGGGAATAAAGGAACTTTCATACAAAATAAAAGATAAGTTTTTTGCAAGACCTAAGGAAGAAATAAAAGGCAACCTTAAAATAAATTCAAGTGCATCTTGTTTTGTTCCAAAACCATTTACTCCGTTCCAATGGACGGCTCAGAACAGCATAGAAGAGTTTTATGATAAAGCTAAGATGCTGCAAAGAGAAATAAAAGATAAAAAAGTTTCCTTTAGTTATCACGAGCCGAAGCTTAGTTATCTTGAGGCAGTGTTTGCCCGTGGAGACAGACGTCTATCCAAAGTATTGATAAGTGCTTGGGAAAAAGGATGCCGTTTTGACGGATGGTACGATATGTTTGATTTTGATAAGTGGATGGAAGCATTTAATGAAACAAATGTTGATCCTGATTTCTTTGCAAAAAGGCAGAGAGAGATTACAGAAGTTTTGCCTTGGGATTTTATTGACGTTGGCGTAAGCAAGAAATATCTAATCAGCGAATATGAAAAATCACTTGAAGCTATGACAACACATGATTGCAGACTCGGTTGCACAAACTGCGGTGTCAATCACAGACTTATAGGGGGTGCCTGTCCGCATGTGCAAAATAATAAATAAATATAGTAAGACTGGAAATTTGAAGTATATATCACATTTAGACGTGTTAAGATTTATTCAGAGATCTGTTAACAGAGCGGGAATTCGAGCAAAGTATTCTGAAGGTTTCAATCCACATATGAAGACATCCTTTGGATTTCCTCTTTCATTGGGAATAGAAAGCATAGGGGAGTATTTTGAGATCGAACTAAACGAAAATCTTCCTCCGGAGGAATTCAAAAGAAAAATGAATTCAGTAATGCCCAAGGAAATGCAGATAATTAAGTCCAGCTGTTCAGATAATACAAACTCAATTATGGCAAGATGTGCCTATGCAGAATATATAATAGGAATTGAATCTGAAAATTTAGATATGGATAGGTTAAATAATCTGTTATCTGAAATGCTAGAAACAGGAGTAGTTTATATCAGGCAGAAAAAAAACAAGAAAAAAAAGCTTGTCAATAAAGAAATTAACACAAAAGAATATATAAGATATCTTAAGGCTGATAAATCCGGAGATAATAAAGCTAAGATAGAAGCTGTTTTTATTACTTCTGAAACAGGAAGTATGAAAGTTGATGAGCTTCTAAAGCTTATAAATGATAGAGCGTTTAACCTGGATTATCATACGATTATGAAAGTAGATGCTCTTGATAAAGATATGGAGCCTATACTATAAGGGTGTATCAGTATGTGAGGGGCATTATGAAACAGATTTTAATTAATAGTTCAGCATTCTTCGATCAGTTTGCCATTTTAGAGGATGGCAGGCTAATCGATTATGTGCATGAAGAAAAAATTAACAGAGGCGTGATACGAAACATTTACAAGGGACGAGTAGCTAACATCCTTCCTGGAATGGAAGCAGCTTTTGTGGATGTTGGACTTGAAAAAAATGCGTATCTTTTTTTAGATGATTTGCTTTCAGATAAATTCTTGAAAGAAAAGAAAATTAGAAAAAGAGACGTTAAAAATATAAGCAAGGTTTTGAAAAAGGGAGATGAACTTCTGGTTCAGATTATTAGAGAGCCAATGGGGGAAAAAAATATTGCTGTTACAACCGATGTATCTCTTTCGGGTAAATACATTGCACTTATACCTAAGAGCACAGAGATTAATATTTCCAAAAAAATAAATAATGTTACTGAGCGCATACGCTTGGAAAAAATAGGGAAAGAGATAATGAAGAACGGAAACGGGATGATATTCCGAACATTCTCCGAGGGATGTCCAAAAGAGGAAGTTGAGAAGGAGTATAATTTTCTTTCATCTGTATTTGCTCAGATAGAGCAGGAATACAATTATTCCTACGCCCCAAAGCTCTTGCACCAAAGTAATTCAATGATTGAAAAATTATTTCTGGATTATGTTGATTCCACGGTAGATCAAATATATGTGGATGATAAAAAAACAAAGGATAATATTTTAGGACTTATAGGAAGATACGATTCTGAAAAGTTTAAAAACATTTCCATAATTGAATCATCTGGAGCATTTGAAATGCTTAATGTTGAAAAACAGATAAGCATGTTATTTGAAAGGAAGGTTGAGCTTGACAATGGAGGATCGATATTTATCGATGTTACAGAAGCCTTAACTGTAATAGATGTAAACAGCGGGAAATATGTGGGAAGCAAAAATATGGAACAAACAGCATTAGAAATAAACCTTGGGGCTCTTGAAGAGATAGGAAGACAGGTTAAACTGAGGAATATCAGTGGAATTATAATAATTGATTTTATAGATGTTAAGAGCAAAGAAAATATAAATTTTATAATTAGCAAAGCCAAGCGGATTTTTAAGGAAGATAAGGCGAAAACAAACATTCTGGGCATGACGAAACTGAATCTTATGGAGATAACAAGAAAAAAAGATAAAGAGAATTTTTTTAATATAATAACAGAGGAGTGTTCACATTGCAGAGGTGGAGGAAGAACGGGTTCAAAAGTTTTTATATCTTTTAAGCTGGAGAACATAGTTAAAAAAATCAAAAAAAATACCTCTTGTGAAGCAGTAATATTAAGTGCCGGCTGTATTACAAAAAACAAGATAGTTAATGAATGTATGGAAATTGTTGAAAGTATAGAAAAAAAGTACGGCATTAAAATTTATTTTAAGAAAGATGAGAACATTCTTACCGATGAAATAGTTATTGAAAAAATGGGGAAACTGGATTATATTAATAGCATAATAAAGCAAAAATAAGTTGACAAACAAGGATTTGTTTGGTAAACTTTTATTTTGTAAGAGCCGCACGGATCAGGTTTAAACTTTATGTGCCTGCAATGGCGAGACTGGGAAGAGGAGGTAAGTTTATGTACGCAGTTATTGAAACAGGTGGAAAACAATACAGAGTTCAGGAAGGCGATGTTATAAGAGTTGAAAAATTAAACATTGCTGAAGGCGAGCAGGTAAAATTTGATAAAGTTTTACTTGTTGCAGAAGAAGGTAAATTAAATGTTGGAAAACCATATGTTGACGGAGCTGTAGTTGAAGGCTTAGTAGAAAAACAGGATAAAGCAAAGAAAATAATTATTTTCAAATATAAAGCAAAAAAAGACTACAGAAAAAAACAAGGACATCGTCAACCATATACACAGATTAAAATTGAAAAAATTGTTGGTTAGTCTATGATTACAGTTACTATATACAGAACCGGCGAAGAAATCCAGGGTTTTATTGTTGAAGGACACTCTGGTTACGCTGAACATGGAATGGACATAGTGTGCTCATCGGTATCTATATTGAGCTATACGGCTCTCAATTCAATCAACTTAGTTGCGGGAATTGAAGCTGAAAATATAAGCTACAGTGTTGATGAAGAAACCGGACTGATGAGTTTGAGAACATTGGTAAACAATGATAAAACCGATGTTGTTTACAGGTGTTTCATGGTAGGAATAGAATTATTACTGGAAGATTACAGCGATTATATTACACTTAAATTTGAGGAGGTGTAACCATGTTATTGAAATTAAATTTACAGTTATTTGCACATAAAAAAGGTGTTGGTAGCTCTAAAAACGGTCGTGACAGCAATTCTAAAAGACTCGGAGTAAAAAGAACTGACGGTCAATTCGTATTGGCGGGAAATATACTTGTAAGACAAAGAGGAACTAAGCTTCATCCAGGCTTAAATGTAGGTATCGGAAGCGACGATACATTGTTCGCACTGGTAAGCGGAAAAGTGAAGTTCGAAAGAAAAGACAAAACAAGAAAACAAGTTAGTGTATATCCAAGTGAATTAGAAGCATAATAAGCAAAAGCACCTACCGTTAAGGTAGGTTTTTTGTATTATAAAGCAGAGAGCGGCTACATAGGGTGAAATTTACTGCGTTTTATAAAAAGAAAAGGTTGGTATATGATGTTTGTAGATATAGCAAAGGTTAGCGTTAAAGCTGGGAAGGGCGGAAACGGCAGCGTTGCATTCAGGCGAGAGAAATACATAGCCATGGGGGGACCTGATGGAGGCGACGGAGGCGACGGAGGCAGCATAATACTGGTAGCTGATGAAGGACTTAGGACTCTGATGGATTTCAGATACAAAAGACGTTATCAGGCTGAAAACGGCCAGGATGGAAGAGGAAAAAAACAATACGGTTCCGACGGTAAAGATCTTATTTTAAAGGTTCCTATCGGAACATTGGTAAAGGATGAAGAAACAGGTATAGTTCTGACTGATTTAAAAGATCATGGACAGAGGTTTGTTGTGGCAAGAGGTGGACACGGAGGTAAAGGAAATGTTAAATTTGCAAATTCTATAAGACGTACTCCGCGTTTTGCAGAGCCTGGCACAAAAGGCGAAAGCAGAGACGTTACCCTTGAGCTTAAGCTTCTTGCAGATGTGGGACTAGTTGGATTTCCAAATGTGGGAAAATCAACAATACTTGCATCAGTGACCAGTGCAAAACCCAAGATTGCAAACTATCATTTTACAACATTGAAACCTAATCTTGGGGTTGTAAGCATAGGAGAGGGTCACAGCTATGTTATGGCTGACATACCGGGGCTTATTGAAGGTGCGTCAGAGGGAGCAGGGCTTGGACTTGAATTCTTGAGACATGTTGAAAGAACTAAGTTACTATTACATGTTATTGACGCTTCCGGACAGGAAGGAAGAGACCCTATTAATGACTTTTATAAAATTAATGAAGAATTACAGCAATATAGCGAAAAACTTTCAGAAAAGGAACAAATAATAGTTTTAAATAAGACAGATCTCCCACAGATTCAGGAAAATGTAGAAAGAATTAAAAAAGAACTTGGGGATAATTATGAAATAATTGAGGTTTCCGCTGCAACAAATCATGGATTGGACTTGCTGAAAAAACGAGCATACGAAAGGCTTCAGCATATTGAAGATGAAATACAGTTTGTTAATGAAGAGGAAGTTGAAAGTTTTATTGATAGAAAAGCAAGAGATACTATAGCTGTTTCACAACAGGACGGATACTATTTGGCTGATGGAGATTTCCTGGAAAGACTTGTGGCATCAACAAACTTTGACGATTTCGAATCCTTCAGTAATTTTCAGAAGGTTCTTATTGATAAAGGAGTAATAGAAAGATTGCGTGAGCTAGGTGCACAAGAAGGAGATTTAATAAAAGTATGCGGAGTTGAATTTGACTTTGTGGACTAGAATCAGCAATTAAGAAAGTAGTAAATTATTATTAGGAGGAACGATGCTTACAGGAAAGCAAAGAAGTTATTTAAAATCTTTGGCTAATAAAATAGATTCATTAATGCAGATAGGCAAGGGCGGAGTAACAGAAAATGTTATAAAGCAGATAGACGATGCATTAGAAGCCAGAGAGCTGATAAAAATCAGCATATTAAACAATAGTATGCTGGAAGCTAAGGACACTGCAAATGAAATAGCAGCAGCTGTCGGTGCAGAATATGTACAAAGCATAGGCAATAAATTTGTACTATACAGAGAGTCAAAAGAAAAACAAATAAATATGCCTAAATAGATTAACATATAAAAAGACGCTGTCCTAACATGACGCGTCTTTTTAAGCAAAACCACTTTTTATCCTCCCAGGGTTACATCCTGCATGTTGTACCATTTAATTGCGTTGTGGAACTGCTCTGGCTTGAAATCGGGCCATAGATCATTTATAGTATATATATCTGAATACACGGATTGGACAGGCAAGAACCCTGACAGTCTTTTTCTTCCTCCCCACCTGAGTATCAGGTCAATGCGTGAGATATCTCTTGAATTAAGGGAGTCCATAATACTTTTTCTGCTTGTATTTTCTGAACCTATGGCGGAAATATCCCAGTCCCAACCGTAGTTAACAAGAAAGTTCACCTTTGTTTCTCCATTCCCAAGCACTGTTCTTTTTGTATATTTTAATAATTCTTTTGGAAACATTGCAGAATTTGTGTTGCCTATGACCAGAAGAGATACATTTTCCCCTGCAATCATGTTGACAGCGTCGATGCATGACTTGACAAATGCATCAATCTGATTTCGCGGTCTTTTGCAGTTATCGGTTGTAAAACCGTAATATGTAATTTCATTAATTCCGTATTTTTTTGCCAGCCTTAAGGCCTGTAGTCCCGGATCAAGTCCGTGTTCATATCCGTCCTGTTTTTGAAGCCCTTTGTTCTCCGCCCATCTTCTGTTTCCGTCGGGTATAAGCCCTATATGTTTTGGTATTCTCATAGTAGTCTTCTCCTTTGATTTCTGCATAGTGGTATTATTTACAGAATACAGATAATTATTACCATATGAGTAACATTATTCTTTATTTTTAATATAATAATACTCCAAGTGAAATTAAGGCTTGCTAAAGGAAAAAAAGATATAATATATATAGTTTGATTTACAATTATTTTACAAACACAATGTTGGATAATTACAAACCAGGCGTAATATTAAAATAAAGGAGGTGAAAATATGATAAAAGGAATTTTATTTGACAAAGATGGAACGCTGATTGACTTCTCATTGTGGGAAAATGCGGCAATAAAAACTATTATGGCGATAATGGATGAGTACGATCTCCATGATGATGAAATATTTAGAATGTTAAAAAAATCTATAGGAATTACCGATTACGGAGTTGAACCGTTTGGAGCGTTGGCATACAAATCTCATGAGGATTTGGCTGCGGAACTTCAATTCGTGCTTAATAAATATCGCAGTGTAGATTTAGAGGCATTTAAAAAACATGTTCCGGAGCTTTTGAGAAAAGAAGTGCTAAGCGATGATGCTGAATTTAAAGAGATTGTCGATTTAAAAGAATTATACAGACACATGAATTCTAAGGGAATTAAGATGGGCATTGCTACGGCAGATTCCATGCAGTCTGCTGAACATATGATTAATAAGCTTAACCTTGATGGTTGCTTTGATTTTGTCGGTGCATATGATGGCATAATGAAAAGAAAACCGCACAAGGATATGTGTGAGAGATTTTGCAAGATGTATGGCTTAGAACCAAGTGAAGTTGCGATAGTAGGTGATTCCTACAATGATATGTTATTCGCTAAAAATTCTGGTGCAATCGGAGTAGGGGTTCTTTCGGGAGTAAGTTGCAAGATCAATTTAAAGGATACGGCAAACATAATACTTCCATCAATAGAATGCCTGTTTGATGATGAAGTTTTAAACTCGCTGGATGAAAAAAACTATGAAGTCAGAGAATTATGGACGGCATAAGCCTATGAATTACAATTGTAATTCCCTGGCTTATTTTTTTTGCAAAAATAGTCATAAATTCGTTCGTATCGGCAATAATATAATATATAACAAAAGGGGAGTGTATTATGAACGAATTTGAAAAGATAAAAAAAATGTATGATGATGGTTTCAGATGCATAAGATATGATGACACAAAGGACGGAGAAATGTGCATTTATTTTAAAAATTTTGATAATGAAGATTCACAGGCTTTAAAAATTAAAGGATTCGATGAAAAAATGCAAATAAAGAATTTTATAAATCAAAATACTATGAGATAAAAGGGAATACAAAATTTATGTTCCCTATAACTATAATTATAACTTTTTTATTATATCCATGCTGTGAAAGATCATTAAGAATGCTCAAAGCTTCTTAATTAATCCTTGTAAACATCTTGCCTCTAATATATAATATAGTAAAATAACGGGAGGCGGAAATGAGCACAGCAGATAAAATATTTATAAATACTTGTAAGGACATACTTACTAACGGTGTGTGGGACAAGGACTACGATGTAAGACCCAGGTGGAAAGATGGAACACCTGCGCATACAATAAAAAAGTTTGGTGTTGTAAACAGATATAACCTGCAGGAATCTTTTCCGATTCTGACACTAAGAAAAACTAATTTTACAGCAGCCATAGATGAACTGCTTTGGATATGGCAAAAAAAATCAAATAATATAAATGATTTAAACAGTCATATTTGGGATTCGTGGGCAGATGAAACAGGTTCCATAGGCAAAGCTTACGGCTATCAGCTTGGCATCAAGCACAAATATAGTGAGGGAGAATTTGATCAGGTAGACAGAGTTATATATGATTTAAAAAATAATCCTGCCAGCAGGAGGATAATGACAAATATATATAATTTTCAGGACCTTCATGAGATGAATCTTTATCCTTGCGCATACAGCATGACATTTAATGTTTCAGGAAACAAGCTGAATGCAATATTAAATCAGCGTTCACAGGATGTTCTTGCGGCAAATAACTGGAATGTTGTTCAATATTCAATTCTTGTACATATGATGGCTCAAATAAGTGGTTTGGTTGCAGGGGAACTGGTCCATGTAATATCCGATGCTCATATTTATGACAGACACATCCCTATTATTGAGGAACTTATTGAGAAAGAAGAGCATGATTCACCGGAGCTGGTAATAGATAAATCTATAAACAGTTTTTATGATTTTACGGTTGACAGCTTTAAATTAAACGATTATAAATATAATCCGTTTAAGATAAAAGTTCCTATTGCAGTTTAAGGAGAAGTTATGAAGTTAATAGTTGCAGTTGCAAAAAATTGGGCAATAGGTTTTAATGGAGACTTGTTGTTTAATTTGCCTGATGATATGGCGTTTTTTAAAAAAACTACAGTAGACAAGGTTGTTGTTATGGGGAGAAATACTCTCCTGTCTTTTCCAGGAGCTAAGCCTCTTAAGAACAGGACAAATATTGTATTAACAACAAACAGGGAATTTGAAGCAGAAGGTTGTATAATATGCCACTCTTTAGATGAACTGTTTACAGAGCTTAAAAAGTATAACAGTGATGATATATTTGTTGTAGGCGGTGGAAAAATATATAATGAATTATATCCTTATTGCAGTGAGGCTTTGATAACTAAAGTTGATGCAATAGCCAACGCTGACACATTCCTTCATAATTTTGATGAGGATGAGAACTGGTACTTGTCATATGCATCAGAAGTTCATGAAGATAACGGGTTGAAATTTATGTTCAATACATATAAAAATAAAACAATTGAAAATTACGAATTTAAGTAATGAAAAATTAGACACATGCATGGTGTCTAATTTTTTATTAAAATTCTTTTATAGAAGAATATGGTATAATATCAGCTGATGCTTTTTCATCATTTATGAAATGTGCAACCAAAGTATTTAAAGAAACGTTGTACATAATAAAAAGCATATTGCTAATGGGTAAAATTTACAGTACAATGATAATAATTACTATTTATATTTTACGAAGGAAGTTATGAACATGAAAAAAATAAGATTATTATCCTTAGTGGCAGTTTTATTATTTACAGGATGTGTAAACAAGGAAAATTCATCTACAGCTATTATTGGTGGAGCTGATGGGCCTACAGCTATTTTTATTACAGAAAAATCAAATGGTTATTTAACAATTATTGTAACACTTATTATAGTATTGGTTATAGCTGCTATTATTTATTTTATAAAAAAGAAAAAATAAGATTATTTGGTTAATCTTATTGTGCGATGAACGTGATTTGTAGGAGGTTTTTCAACACTAACTGGACTACAAATCAGAATTTGGACAGGAGGGAGTACAATTGATTATATTGATTACAGGGGCTTCTCACACAGGTAAAACTTTGTTGGCACAGAAGCTTCTTAAAAAGTACCAATATCCATATCTATCTGTTGACCTTTTGAAAATGGGATTAATACGAAGTGGAAATACAAATCTAACTCCCGAAGATGACAGTGAACTGGAGGTCTATTTATGGCCGATTGTTCGGGAAATGATTAAGACTGCCATTGAAAATAAGCAAAATCTTGTGGTTGAAGGCTGTTATATTCCATTTAGTTGGAAAGAGGATTTTAGTGAGGTGTATCTGAATGAAATTCACTATCACTGTCTTGTGATGAGCGAAAACTATATTAAGCAACACTTTTCAGATATAAAAAAATATGCTAACGAAATAGAGAAACGTGTTGATGATACATGGTGTACCATGAATTCTGTACTTGAGGACAATGCGCATTATCTTGAGATGTGTAAAAAATATAACTGTAATTACATTTTGATTGATGAATGTTACGCGGTGAAAATCGACGAATAAATTACCGTTTATGGGTAGATTATGAGCATAACACCAAGTTAAAATATTATTACTAAAAAGGACACTGATTGTATAATACAGTGTCCTTTTATACATTTAGCTTAAAACCGCTTCATATAAGGGTTTATAGGGTATACACCTTATTTAGAGATAGGGCTATTTCCTTTCAATGCCGCCTGTGCTGCTGCCAGTCTTGCAACAGGAACTCTGAATGGTGAGCATGATACATAATCTAAACCGGTATTATGGAAAAACTCTATTGATGCAGGGTCACCGCCGTGCTCTCCGCATACACCTAGGTGCAGGTGGGATTGTGCTTCTTTTCCCAGTTCCACTGCCATTTCAACCATTTTGCCGACACCAGCCTGGTCTATACTCTGGAATGGATCTTGTTCAAGTATGCCAGCGTCTTTGTAATCTTCGAGGAATTTTCCTGCATCATCTCTTGAATAACCAAATGTCATCTGTGTCAGGTCATTTGTACCAAACGAGAAGAAGTCAGCACATTGCGCGATTTCATCTGCAGTTACACATGCCCTCGGAATTTCAATCATTGTTCCTATCAGGTAACTTAAATAGGAATTCATTTCTTTTTTAGTTTCTTCTGCAACTTCTATTATAAGCTTTCTCAGAATTTCAAGCTCTTCTTTTTTCCCTACCAACGGAACCATGATTTCGGGAACTATACTTATGTTTTCTTCTTCAGAAACTTCAATGGCAGCTTCTATTATAGCTCTTGTCTGCATTTTTGCCATTTCAGGGTATGAGATTGCTAGTCTGCATCCTCTGTGCCCCAACATTGGATTGAATTCTTGCAGGCTGTGAATTGTTTCCTTTAATTTTGAAACAGAAACATCCATGTCTTTTGCAAGTTCAACAATATCTTCTTCATCGGTAGGAATAAATTCGTGCAAAGGAGGATCCAATAATCTTATAGTTACAGGTCTGATGCCCATAACTTTAAATATACCTTTGAAGTCATTTTTCTGCATAGGAAGTATTTCCGCCAGAGCTTTTTCTCTTTGGCTGACAGTCTCTGAAATAATCATTTTTCGAACAGAGAATATACGACTTTCTTCGAAAAACATATGCTCTGTTCTGCAAAGGCCAATTCCTTCCGCACCAAATTTAACAGCTGTTTCTGAATCCTTTGGTGTGTCTGAATTTGTTCGGATTCCAAGCTTTCTAAATTCATCAGCCCACTTCATGAGAGCCTCAAAATTTCCAGATATGTTGGCTTCAACAGTCTTTACCTTACCTTTGTATATATTTCCTGTACTTCCGTCAAGAGAAATGAAATCTCCTTCTTGGTAGGTTTCGCCTTTAATTGTCATGATTTTCTTAGCTTCGTCTACATGAGCAGCTTCACAGCCGGCAACACAGCATTTTCCCATTCCTCTTGCAACAACAGCAGCATGGGAAGTCATGCCTCCTCTTGATGTCAATATACCTTTTGCTTTGTTCATGCCTTCTATATCTTCAGGTGATGTTTCTTTTCTGACAAGTATTGCATCTTCACCTTTATTTGCGGCAGCTACTGCATCATCAGCATTGAAGTATATTTTTCCTGTTGCAGCTCCTGGTGATGCAGGAAGCCCTTTTGCAACAGAAGTTAAGCTTTTTAATTCTTCAGGATCAAATTTAGGGTGAAGAAGCTGATCAAGGGATTTTGGATCCACTCGCATAACTGCATCTTTCTTAGTTATGAGGTTTTCTCCGACCATTTCAACTGCAGCTCTCAGAGCAGCATCCGCAGTTCTTTTCCCATTTCTTGTCTGAAGGAAGTAGAGCTTACCTTGTTCTATTGTAAATTCAATGTCCTGCATATCCTTGTAGTGATGTTCGAGGGTTTCTGCAGCATCCATAAATTGCTTAAATATATCAGGCATAACTTCGTTTAATTTATCAATAGACAGAGGAGTTCTTATACCTGCCACAACATCTTCTCCTTGGGCATTGATTAAGAATTCTCCAAACACCTTTTTTTCACCGGTCGAAGGGTTTCTTGTAAATGCAACCCCGGTTCCTGAAGTATCGCCCATATTTCCAAACACCATTGACTGCACATTTACTGCGGTTCCTATATTATGAGGTATATCATAAAGATTTCTGTATGTAATTGCTCTTGGGTTATTCCATGATCTAAACACTGCTTCAATAGCCATAAGAAGCTGTGTTTCGGGTTCTTGAGGAAATTCGGTGCTTTTTTCTTTTATATATACTTTTTTAAACTCTTCTACAATAGTTTTTAAATTTTCGGCAGTAAGTTCTGTATCATACTTGTAGTTGTTCTTTTCTTTGGTTCCATCAAGAATGTTATCAAATTTATGCTTCGATATACCCAATACAACATCACCGAACATTTGTATAAATCTTCTGTAGCTATCGTATGCAAAACGCATATTTCCTGTTTTTTCTGCTAATCCTTCCACCGTTTTATCATTAAGTCCAAGATTCAATATTGTATCCATCATACCAGGCATTGAAATTTTTGCACCGGAACGTACCGATACTAAAAGAGGATTTTCTGCATTTCCAAAACTTTTTTCTGTTTGTTCTTCTAAAGTCTTTAGATTAGATTTGATTTGGCTGACCATATCATCGGTAAGTTTTTTTCCCTGTACATAAAATTCGGTACAGGCTTCTGTTGTAACGGTCAATCCCGGAGGAACCGGCAGACCGATGTTTGTCATTTCACACAGGTTAGCTCCTTTTCCTCCTAATAAGTCTTTTTGTGAAGCACTTCCTTCTTTAAATAAATAAACCCATTTTTTGCTCATGTTTCCCTCCTGAAATTAAAATTCCTGATTTAACCTTTATTATACTTAATACTGCTTTTTTCTTTAAAGTTGCTACCGAATATTATGATATACTAAAAAGAAAAAAATATAATTTATGATATAACATTTTCACTGAAAAGTACAGTGTATTTTCAGCGAAAACAACAAATAATAAAATTTTGACATATTTAATATAACCATATATAATTATTAAATATTAAGAGGTGGAGCGAGGGATGTATATGAAGTATTTAGATAAGATAAATTCGCCGGATGATTTACGCCGGCTTAATATTAATGAATTGAAAATACTCAGCGATGAATTGAGAGAATATATAATAGAAAGCGTATCAAAAACAGGAGGCCATCTTGCATCAAATCTGGGTGTTATTGAATTGACAATTGCTCTTCACTATGCATTAAATACTCCTGATGATAAAATAATATGGGATGTGGGACACCAATCCTATGTACATAAAATACTTACAGGGCGAAAAGCCCAGATGAATACCCTCAGGCAGCTAAATGGCATGAGCGGATTCCCTAAACGTAGTGAAAGCGTATATGATGCATTTGACACAGGGCACAGTAGTACTTCAGTTTCTGCAGCTATAGGGATGGCTAGAGCAAGAGATTTAAAAAATGAGAATTATGAAGTAGTGGCGGTAATAGGAGACGGTGCTCTAACCGGAGGAATGGCTTTTGAAGCATTAAATGACGCTGGAAGAAGCAATACAAAACTTATGATCATATTAAATGATAATGAAATGTCTATTTCACAAAATGTCGGCGGGCTATCACGGTACCTGCAAAGATTAAGAACAGACGAAAGATACCTTTCAACAAAAAAAGATGTTGAAAAGTTGCTGAACGGGTTACCGCTTTGCGGAAAAAAACTTAAACAGTTTCTGAAAAGAGCTAAGGATGGAATTAAGAAGGTGGTTGTTCCGGGGATGCTGTTTGAAGAGTTGGGACTTACCTATATGGGTCCTATCGACGGACACAATATAGATGAGCTTCTTAAATCATTTAAGATTGCTAAAAATATTGAAGGACCTTTAATAATGCATGTTATAACCAAAAAGGGAAAAGGATATAAGTACGCAGAATTGAGGCCAAATGAATTCCACGGTGTTTCTCCGTTTGATGTAGTATCAGGAGATAAATTAAAAAAATCTGGTGTGCCGTCATATTCTAATGTTTTTGGAAACAAGCTTTGCGAAATAGCGCATAAAAATGACAAGGTAGTAGCAATAACAGCTGCTATGACTGACGGTACAGGTTTAACTGGATTTGCAAAAAAATATCCAGATCGCATTTTTGATGCTGGAATTGCTGAACAGCATGCGGTGACAATGGGAGCAGGCCTTTCAGTAAACGGAATAATACCTGTTGTTGCTCTTTATTCTTCGTTTTTGCAGCGAGCATATGATCAAGTGATTCACGATGTTGCATTGCAAAATCTTCATGTTGTTTTTGCTGTTGATAGAGCAGGCTTGGTTGGAAACGACGGAGAAACTCACCAAGGTGTATTTGATGAAGCATTTCTTTGTCAGATTCCTAATATGACGGTTATGGCTCCTGCAGATTACAGAGAGTTTGAAAATATGATTGACTTTGCGGTTAATGAATTTGACGGCCCTATTGTATTGAGGTACCCTCGAGGAAGTTCTAAGAAAAATATTAGTAACAGTGAAACTAAAATTGAAAAGGGTAAGGGAGTTATTGCAGCTTATGGAGAAAATGTTACAATTATTGCTTGTGGCAGAATGGTAGAAACGGCAATTGAAGCAAGAGAGATTTTAAAAGAAAACGAAATAGATGCTGAAGTGCTTAACTTGAGGTTTACAAAACCATTGGATCGCGAGCTGATTATTAACTCTGTAAATAAAACGGAACACGCTGTAATAATAAGTGAAGCTTCACTTTATGGAGCAGCCCTTTTAATCAAAGATATAATACCGAATACTGTAGATGTAAACATAATTGCACTGCCTGACAATTTTATAAAACATGGGTCAGTTGAAGAACTGTTGGCAGAAAATAAGCTTGACCCTCAAAGCATCGCAGATTTTGTTTCGGCACATTTGTCAAGGACTGTCGGAATAAAAAGATAACACTGCAAAAATTTAAAAATATTAAAAAAAGCTTATTTTCATTATCAAAAATAGTCAAAAAATATTATTAGCTATTGATATTTTAAGTTGTATACTTTAATATTATTATATAAACTTGAATAATTGTATGCACATTAAGAAGATTACTATATATAAAAATATTCAAATATCAAAAGAAGAATAAAGGGGATTTGATGATGAATAAAATAGAAATAATTGTTGGTGATAAAAAATATAATGTCAAAACCGATGAAAGTCCCGAATACGTAAAGCAGATAGAAACCGTTATAAATGATCAAATAAATCAGATAGCAAATTCAAATAGAAGATTTAATGAAATGGATAAACTGATATTATCCTCATTTGTTATAGTTGATAAATATATGAAACTTACAACTGAAGCTGAGTCTTACAAAAATGGGATAATTGAAGAAATAGCCATTTTGAAAGAGCAAAGAGAAACTGCTGTCAGAGAAAAAGAAGAAGCAGCAGAAAAATCATCTGAGGCAGTTATTGAAAAGGAAAGATACAAAGAAAAACTGCTGGCAAGAGACAATGATAGGGAGTATTTAAATTCTCAGATATCCAGACTTCAGGATAAAATTAGCGAGCAGGAACAGCAACTTTTAAAAAGTGAGGTTCTAATAAATGAATTAAAAAGCAAAAATGAAGAACTGGAAGAAAATTGCGAAGAGCTTAAGAATGAGCGTGAAAATTTCACAAAAGAGTTGAGCTTTATGAATAATACCAAGAGCAGCTTAAACGGAAGAATATCAAAGTTGCAACTTAAGCTTAACGAGAGAGAACAGGTAGTTTCTCAGCTTGAGAAAACCATCAGAGAATTAAAAAGCTCTAATGAGGATAAAACTCAAAAAATATACAATATTAACGACGAACACCAAAAATTAAGTTTAACTATTGATTCAAAACAAAAAGAAGTGGAGTCGTTAAATAATAAAATAGCTATGCTGCAAAATAAACTCAGTGAAAAAGATGACATAATAAGCGGTAAGGATAAAGTGATTGCAGAGTATAAAGCAAGTGCAGATCTTTTAAAGAATAATTATGACAGCATTAATGATGAAAAGGAAAAATATCTAGAAGAACTGTTGATGATAAATAATGATAAGGAAAATTTAATCAGCAATAATAATGAACTTCAGGAAAAATTAAACAGAAAAGAAACTGAAAATTTTCAGAATCAACTAGAAATTGAAAAGCTTAAAAAAGACAACAAGGAACTTATGGAGCTGCTTGAAGAGGAAACATCTGTTCAGTAGAGCTTTTCGCTAATTTAAAATAAAAAGAACGCTTCAGCGTTCTTTTTTGAAACAGGAGAAAAAATGAAACAAAAAGCAGAGCTTTTGGCACCGGCTGGGAGCATAGAATCCTTCTATGCTGCAGTAAACAGCGGAGCGGATTCAGTGTACCTAGGAGGTAAACTGTTTAACGCAAGATATAATTCGCAAAATTTTGATAATGATGAAATGCAACATATAATTTCATATGCACATAACAAGAACGTCAAGGTATATGTAACGCTGAATATAGTTTTAAAGGATACAGAAATTGGGGATGCGTTAAATTATGCTATGTTTTTGTATGAAAATGATGTAGATGCAGTAATTGTGCAGGATATTGGTCTATTATACCTCATAAGACGGTTCATTCCGGATATTCATGTCAATATCAGTACGCAGGCTGCTGTGTATGACGAATTTGGTATTAAGTTTTTTGAATATTACGATGTCAGCAAGGTTATTTTAGCAAGAGAAATGTCAATGGAACAGCTCAAAGAAGCTGCGTTGGATACTGATAGCGATTTAGAGGTGTTTATACACGGTGCACTTTGCATGTGTTATTCTGGACAATGCTACATGTCGAGCTTTCTTGGAGGAAGAAGCGGGAACAGAGGAAAGTGTGCGCAGCCATGCAGACTGAGCTATAAGTTTTATGATAAGCAAAGAAGTGAAATGATTGAGGATTTTGGAGAAATTCCTTTATTAAGCTTAAAAGATTTTATGGCCGGAGATAGTTTACCTGAGCTTATAGAATCAGGCATAAAAACATTTAAGATAGAAGGAAGAATGAAAGGACCTGAATATACTTCGGCAGTCGTTGAATATTACAGACAAATAATAGACGGTTATTATGAAGGTAGAAATATTGATATAAGCAAAAACAAACAAAGAGCAATTGCAACATTCAGCAGGGGATATACAAATTCATATCTCAAGCCTTCAGGTGATGATGTAATGTTTGCTAAAACAAGCTCCGGCGTAAAGGGAGATAACATTGATGAGATTCAGGAGGAGACGAGAGATAAGGCTCAGGAATTTTCATCATATAGAAGAACAAAGATTAATTTTGAAATATCTCTGAAAATAGGCAGCAAGGCGATATTAAAAGTTAGTGACGGCAAAAATGAGGCTATTTCAGAAAGCAACGAATTGTGCGAAACAAGTCTTAAAAATGCTGCAATTGAAGAAATTATAAGAGATCAGCTAGGTAAGCTGGGCAACTCTATTTACGAGCTTAACAGTGTGGCAATCGATGCTGATGAGAATGTATTTGTACGAAAGAGCACATTAAATCAGCTTAGAAGAGATGCTATTGAATTATTATATAGCAAAGGATCTATATACCATAACAGGATTGAATTGGAGCGCATACCATTAAACATACTATTTGATTATAAACATAAAAACAACGAAGTATTAACAAAACTGAGCCTGAAAATAAATAGTAACGAAGAGATGAAGCTTGTTGATAAAAACAAGGTATACAGAGTATATATCCCTTATGATTTAGATGTGAAGGCAGCGGAAAAAATAGATGTTAAAGAGAAATATTTATACTTACCAAATATTATAAGTAAGGATCAGTATGATATTCTTAGAAAGAATATACCGTTGTATGAAAGTATTTTTGACGGAGTATGCGTTAATAATGCGGGAAGTTTTTATTTTTTCAGTGAAAACAGCAACTTGAAAATACACTGTGGTCAGTTCTTTAATATTATTAATACATTTTCTGTAAAATTATTGGAGGAAAGGGAAGCTGAAGGTTATACATTTTCTGTGGAAGCAAACATTAAAGATATGGAAAGTGTTATAAGAAATAATACTATGAAATCAGAAGTTGCAGCTCATGAATATGTTCAACTTATGGTTATGAAAAATTGCCCTATGTCATTGATGAAGAACTGTAAAAACATGCATGACTGCAATGGTTGTTCCTATAGGAACAGATATGCTTTAAATGACAGGAAAAACGCATTTTTTAATATCGAAAGAAGCCACGGCCTGACATATATATATAATTCTGTTCAGCTATCTATACTAGGAAAGACTAAAGACTTTTTAAATGCAGGCGTTGAGTACTTCATGGTTGATACAAAGTGGCTTGATAAGCCTGAAGAAGTTATTGATGCGCTGTACTGTGAAATAAATAATGTGGATGGTATAAAAATATTAAAAGCAAACAACTTTACTCGCGGGCATTACCTAAAAAATATACTGTAGAAAGTTGTAAGCAATTTGGAACTTTATGAACATTACGAAAGGAATGTACAATGAAGGAAAAAACAAAATCGGTTTTGGAATTTAATAAAATAATTGAGAAGCTCACAGAGTTTGCGGAAACTGTAAATGGAAAAAAATATGTAAAAAAATTGGACGCTTCATCTGATATAGATAGCGTGAAATTTATGCAGAAGCAAACGGCAGAAGCACTTTCAATTATAATAGAAAAAGGGAATCCTCCCATGGGAGGAATTACTGATATAAAAGAATATGTAAAAAGAGGATCGGTTGGCGGAATAATTTCTCTGAGGGGTTTATTGAACTGTGCAGATACCCTTAGAGCAGGCAGATTAATAAAAAATTATGTTATCTTAAATAACAAAGATGACTCATATTATGAAACGCTTGAAAAACTATGTTCTGACATATACGTAAATAAGGAAACAGAGGAACGTATCTATAACGTAATAATAAGCGAAGAAGAAATAGCAGATGATGCCAGCCCTGAACTGAAACGAATAAGAAGAGAAATACAAGTTAAGCAGAATTCCATAAAAAATAAAATAAATCAAATCGTGGGATCATCTGCTATGCAGAAATATCTTCAAGAAACAATTGTTACAATGAGGAATGACAGATATGTAATTCCTGTCAGAAAAGAATATAGAGCTATGGTTAAAGGTATCGTACACGACCAGTCATCAACAGGCTCTACTATTTTTATAGAGCCAATGGCTATTGTAGAAATGACAAATGATATTACTGATTTAAAGGTTAATGAAAAAAAGGAAGTTGAAAGAATTTTACTTGAATTAAGCGGGATGATAGGAGATATTTCATCTGAAATGGTTTCAAACCAAGATATATTAACAGAGTTAGACTTTATATTTGCAAAGGGTAAGTTTGCCATAAGCATAAATGGAATAGAGCCTAAAATTAACGACAGAGGATATATTCGTATTAAAAAGGGAAGACATCCGTTGATTGATCCAAAGGTTGTTGTTCCCATAGATGCTTATTTGGGAGATGAATTCACCACACTTATAATTACAGGACCAAATACAGGTGGAAAAACCGTTTCACTTAAAACACTGGGGCTTTTTACTTTGATGGGAATGGCAGGGCTTCATCTTCCTGCAGAGTACGGCACGGAAATATCTGTTTTTAGCTCGGTGTTTGCAGATATAGGTGACGAGCAAAGCATTGAACAAAGCTTGAGTACATTTTCATCTCATATGACCAACATAGTTAAAATATTGCGCAAAGTGGATGAAAAATCATTCGTTTTGTTTGACGAGTTGGGAGCAGGAACTGACCCAACTGAGGGTGCTGCGCTAGCTACGTCTATTTTGGATACCCTCCTTGACAGAAAAATAGTGACTGCTGCTACGACACACTATAGTGAACTTAAGCTATATGCACTTACAAAAAAAGGTGTTATTAATGCAAGCGTGGAATTTAACGTTGAAACTCTAAGCCCTACATACAAGCTACTAATAGGCGTTCCTGGAAAATCCAATGCATTTGAAATATCTAAGAAGCTGGGATTAGGTAAGGAAATAATAGATAAGGCAAGGGAAACTATAGAAACTGATAAGGTTGAATTTGAAGACGCACTGAGGCAAATTGAGGAAAGACGCATATATATTGAAGAAAAAAAACATGAAATTGACAGGCTGAACGAAGAGAGCCAGAAAAAACATTCAAGCTTCATTTCTAAAGAGAGGAAATCTCTTGAGAAGAGCGAAAAAATGATAAACGATGCAAATTATGAAGCAAGAAGAATTGTTGAAAATGCTAAGAAAGAAGCATCAGAAATTATTAAAGAGCTCAGGAAAATGAATGTGGATATGGATAAGGACAAGGTACGGCGCATTAACGATCTGAGGCAGAGCCTGAATGAAAAGACAAAGGAACTAAATGAAAATCAATATACGGAACAAATTTTCAATGATGATAATTATGACGAAAATTCGGAACTATCAAATGGAGATGCTGTCCTGGTGAAAAATCTTAATCAGAAGGGACACATTATTTCAGATGTTGACAGTTCTCAAAATGTAATGGTTCAAGTTGGAATTATGAAAATGAAGGTTAAGAAAGCTGATTTAGTTAAAATTAAATCTGATGAAGAGGAGAAGCAGAAAACAAGAACATCAAGAATGATTAAGTTGAAAACATCTTCTATTAACCCCGTTGTTGACTTGAGGGGACTTAATCTTGAGGAAGCACTTCTCGAACTGGATAAATACTTGGATGATGCTTTCATGTCAAATTTAAACGAGGTTCAGGTTATTCACGGCAAAGGAATGGGAATATTGCGAGAAGGAGTAACACAATTTTTGAAAAAACACAAGCATGTTAAGTCATCCAGGCTGGGCACATTCAACGAGGGCGGAGACGGCGTAACAATTGTAACATTTAAATAGTAAATTAAACTCCTCATTTTGATGATTATTATTAAAATGAGGAGTTTAATGAGTGCCTGAAAGCAAAAATACGGAATTGTTGTATAAATTACATTTGTTACATTAGAAAAGAATTTAAAAATCAGGGTTTTAACAGTTTGTTGATTAATTTTAGCCTAATGTATAAGAAAGCTTGAAAGCGCAATGGATATTAACTTATCTTCAACCGAGTCAGACCGTGATGTCATAACTAAGGGGATTGTCGTACCAATTATCACTGAACCAACTCGCTTGTTAGCAAAATAAGTTATTGCTTTATGCAATACATTTCCCATTCGAATATCAGAAACTAAGAGTATATCTGCATTTCCTGCAACTTCACCTTTGATTCCTTTATGCATTGCTGATTCTAAAGAAATTGCATTATCAAGAGCAAAGGGACCGTCTACAATACAACCATTTATTTGGCCACGTTCATTCATCTTGCTTAGTATTGCTGCATCCATAGTTTCAGGCATTGCCGGATTGACAGTTTCTAAAGCCGTTAAAACTGCAACCTTTGGGCATTTTAATCCCATTTTCTTTGCCAAGTAGACTGCATTTTGAAGTATTTCTTTTTTAGCATTGAGGTCCGGTGAAATATTCATTGCACAATCGGTTATAAAATTCAGCCCGGTTCCATGAATATTATCTGTTACAGTTATTTGAGACACTAATTTATCTGAACGAAGTCCCTTTTCTTTGTCTAAAACAGCTTTCATAAAAGTTGATGTTGGCAACAATCCTTTCATAGGCATATCAGCCATACCTTTTTTAACTAATTCCACAGTCTTTGCAGCACATAGAGTATCATTATCGGCATCAATTATTTCTACATGTTTGAGATCGTATTTGCCTTCTTCGATCATATTTGTAATTGTTTCTTTATTTCCAATAAAAATGAAATTTGCTAAATTTTTTCTTATTGCAATATCAGTAACTTGCAGTATATCTTTGTCAGTTGCTTGTGCAACTGCTATAGTTTTTTTTGGACGATTGGAAACTACGTATAGTGCATCATCTAATGATTTAATCATATAAAATCTCCTCCAGTATCTTTTTGTTTTTATTCATAATGTTGAATTGACCATTTACCCTGAATTGCTAACATAGCACCTTCGGCAAGAGATTCAATTTCATTTTCTCCCGGGAATAAGTGTATGGGTGCAATAAAGCCACACCATTTAGAAATTTCATCTATTATATACTCTGAGTAAGCTAATCCTCCTGTAAAGGCAATGGCATCTACTTCACCTTTAAGTGTAATTGCAGCAGCCCCGATACTTTTTGCTATTTGATAAATCATAGCATCATATACTTCTTTTGTGCTTTCATCTCCATTAGCTATCAATTTTTCGATATCTCTACATTCCGTAGTTCCTAATAATTGATATAGTCCGCCTTTACCATTAACCATTTTGTACAACTGCTCATAAGTATATTTGCCTGAATACGCATATTTTAGGACCTCGCCGGCAGGCAATGTTCCTGCTCTTTCAGGAGCCATAGGGCCATCACCATCCAAGCCATTATTGACATCTTCAACCTTGCCCTTATGATGAGCAGCTATGGACATGCCTCCTCCCATATGCACTATAATTGCATTCAAGTCATTGTAGCTTTTATTAAGTTCATTTGCTACTTTTCTACCTACAGATTTTTGGTTCAAAGCTTGGTAGAAACTTTTGCGATAAACATCCTTCCATCCTGTATATCGAGATTGAGGTATGAATTCGTCAATACAAGGTGCATCGACGGTTAATGCGGATATATTTAATTTGTTAGCTAAATCTAAAGCAATTGCACAACCTACACCACAGGGATGGTTTCCATAAAGCCTGCTTTTTGCATCATTTACCATGGACTCGTTAATCTTGTAAGTGCCGCTGTTCATTGCTTTTACCGGTGCTCCTCTGGATACTATGTAGTCAAAGTCTGACAGATTGTAATTACACTTAAATACAAAGTCAGTGATAACCTTTTTCCTAAAATCATATTGGTCCCAAATATCGTTTATTGCACGAAATACAGCATCCTTATCATGACGTAAAGTATCTTGGTGAAGGCATTCCATATTTTTATAAATTGCAACTTTTGTTGATGTGCTGCCAAGATTCATAATCAATAACAAATTATTCATAGATATGTTTTAGCTCCCTTCAAAATCAATTTTAATCCATCTTCAAATAATTTATTATAGTATAAAAAACAAAACTGTGTTAATTAGCACAGTTTTATAAAAATAAATGTGTCATTATATAGATACGGTTTTTACTCATTCCAAGTTAGAAAGGAGTTCTTCTAAAAGTGATAGATTAGGACAACAGATTGTTCTTTTGTTTTTATATATTAATTTTTGATTTTTTAAATTATTTATGGCTTTGGTTATAGCTTCTCTCCTAGCACTAATCATGTCCCCTATTTCTTGATCGGTAATTGTTAAATCTAAGATATGGCCATTAGCGCATGAACCATTAAACTTGGAGGATTTTACTTTGCATATAGCATCACGAGAACATTTTGTGCCAACTGTTAAGAACAATGTTATTAATAATGACATTAACCTTTCTTCAATTTTCATGAAAGAAAGATATTTTACCTGATATGAAAGTAGCCGAATTTTTCTGCCCATAGAATTAAATATGTTGAAGGCAAGATTTGGGTCATCCTTCATCATCTTTGTAAATTGTTCTTTGTTTAAAACAACCAGGGTAGAATCTTTAAGAGCTTCAGCATAAGTAAAACTTGGGTCTTCATCAAAGAAAGCTGTTTCGCCAAAGAATGAACCGGGCTCATGAACGGCAAGGGTTTTTTCGGAGCCACTGGAATTTGAAATACTTACTCTGACTCTACCTTCGGTTAGAAAATATAGGCAATCTCTTATATCTTCTTGCTGAAAAATTAAGTTACCTTTGCGGAAATGGCGAATATTTTTAGAATACTTGATTATTTTTTCTTGAATATTTTTGTCTTCGATAACCCAAAGAGACTTATTGAGCATTGAAACACCTCCAATTTATATACAAGTTAATATTAATTATAGAAGATAGAGTATAAATTGTAAACATTACTTGTTAAAACGGAGTTTATCAAATTAGGTTTGAATGCGAAGATAGAATATTTACACTTTAAAAAAGTGGCTTATAAACCATTTTATAAATAAACAATAATTTATAGTATTACAAAGTTTATATTTAAGATTATTAAAAAAGTAAAGGAGAGTGATTTATAATGAAAGAAATTCGAATTCATGGAAGAGGAGGACAAGGGGCTGTTACTACATCTGAGATAATTGTATATGCTGCAGTTCAAGATGGTAAATTTGGCGCCTGTTTTCCTTATTTTGGGTTTGAAAAAAAAGGTGGCCCAGTTAGCGCCTTTGTAAGAATTGATGAAAAGAAAATAAGAGAAAAAAACCAAGTTTACAATCCAGACTGCATAATGGTAATTGACCCATCGCTGCTAAATAGTGTAGATGTTTTTGTTGGAGCAAAGGAAAACGCTATACTTATTATTAACTCTAAAACAATTGAAGAAATTAAAATCCCTAAAAATATAACTAAAGTGGCTTACATAGACGCAAATTCTGCTTCAATGAAGATATTTGGAAGATTATTGCCAAACACTATTGTGTTAGGTGCATTTGTCAAAGCAACAAACTGGGTAAGCTTTGATAAGGTTAGTGAGAAGACTCAGGAGATTTGGGGCTCTAAGAACCTTGATGCGTTGAAGTGCGGATATAATAATGTTGTTATAAAGGAAGTGAATGGAGGTATTATTCATGATTAAAACTGACTTTATATGTGCTGTAGGAAAGGAATTGAATATTATCAATACCGGCAGCTGGAAAGTTTATCCACCAGTTATACAGCACGATAAATGTAAAAAATGCGGAATGTGTTTATTGTATTGTCCAACCAATTCTGTTAAGTTAATTGATGGAAGTTATCATATTGATTTAGAATTTTGTAAAGGATGTGGTGTGTGTATTCATGAATGTCCTGCAAAAGCTATTGAATATATTAAGGAGGAGCAGGAGTAGAAATGAAAAATATTAAAGTTTTAGATGGAAACCATGCAGCAGCTATAGGTGCAATTCTTTCAAAACCGGATGTGGTAGCTGCATATCCGATAACACCTCAAACTCCATTAGTTCAACATTTTAGTCAATATGTTGCAGATGGTGTAATGGATTCTACAATCGTAGAGCCGGAATCAGAACATTCTGCTATGAGTGTATTAACCGGAGCTTCCCTTGCCGGAGCAAGGACATTCACAGCTACATCTTCACAGGGACTGGCGTTAATGTATGAACCATATTTTAGGGCATCTACAATGAGATTGCCAATAGTAATGAATATTGTAAACAGAGAAATGATATCACCTCAATCAGTTTGGGGAGGACCTCAAGATTCACTTACGGTTAGGGATGCCGGGTGGATACAGATTTATGTTGAAGATAACCAAGAAATTTTAGACATGACTATCCAGGCATTTAAGATTGCGGAAAATAATGACGTTTTATTACCAATAAATATATGCTATGACGGGTTTTATTTGTCACATATGACTGAAGGTGTAGAAGTTCCATTACAGGAAGAAGTTAATGCATTTTTACCTCCATACAAACCAACTCATGTGAAGCTTGATCCGGAAACTCCAATGGCTGTTGACCCGTTAACACCAGGAAACTATCTGCAATATTACAGAGAACTTCATATGGCGGCTATGGATAATGCAAAAAGAGTTATTAAGGAAGTTAATGATGAATTTGCTAAAAAATTTGGCAGGGATTATTTTGGGCTTGTAGAGCCATATAGAATGGAAGATGCCGAATATGTCCTGGTAACATTAGGCTCTTTGACCGGATCTGCAAGAATAGCTGTTGATTTGGCAAGGGAGAAAGGTGTTAAATGCGGACTTATAAAAATAAGATCACTAAGACCATTCCCGGTTGATGAGGTAAATGAATTCCTTAAAAATGCTAAAGCAATTGGAGTAATAGATCGTAACGTAAGCTTTGGCTGGCACACAGGTATTGTTTATCAAGAAATAAAATCCGCTATAAGCAGCTTAGATCCTATTCCGACAGTACCATTCATAGGTGGTTTAGGCGGAGAAGACTTGACAACTAATCTAATGGTTGAAGCTTTGGATAGTGTTATCAAAGCAGGAGAAAATAAACAACTTGAAAATAGAGCCCACTGGCTAATTAACAGAAAGGGGAGATAAATATGTCTATAGCAGAAAAAATGGCGTCATATGAAGATATGGTGGGTCCTGGCATTACTGCCTGTTTAGGATGCAATGTTGAGCTTTCCATGAGAACAGCATTACAAATATTAGGACCTAATACAATAGTAGCAGTTCCTCCAGGATGCATGGGAGGAGTACAGAGTGTAGGTTGGGCAGATAAGACCGGTATGAAAATTCCTGTGTTCTTTCCACTACTTGACAATACTGCCTCTATGCTTACAGGAATAAAGAAATATTATGAACGCATAGGCAGAGATGTGAATGCAGTTGCATTTGCAGGGGACGGTGCATCTTTAGATGCCGGCTTCCAAGCATTATCAGGAGCTGCGGAAAGAGGAGACAATATAATATACATTTGTTATGATAATGAAGGTTATATGAATACCGGATTCCAAAGAAGCAGTTCGACATCTTTAGGATCATGGACATCGACTACTCCGGTAGGAACAAAAAGTCACGGCAAAACATCTCATAAGAAAGATATGCCTTTGATAATGGCGGCACACGGAATTCCTTATATGGCAACAGCGTCACCGGCATATATGCCTGACTTAATTAAGAAAATTGAAAAAGCAAAAAATGTGAAGAATGGACTAGCTTATATTCACATATACAATAGTTGTGCAACAGGTTGGGGATATGAATCCGAAAAAAGTATCGATATTGTTAGAAAAGGAGTTCAGTCAAGATTTATGCCAATTTACGAATTTGAAAACGGTAAATATAAGTTGAATATTGACGTTAAGAACCCCATTTCGTTAAAAGATTATTTGTATTCAATGAAAAAATACAAGCACGTTAGTGAGGAGCAAATAGCCCAACTACAGGAATACGTTGATGAGAAATGGGATAATCTCAAAAAACTTTGTGATACGTCTGAATAAAGATTGAATGGGTGATGAAAATATGAAAACAATTAATCGAGTAATTGATATTTGCATATCAGTTCTATCAGGAATTGCAGCATTAGCTTTGGCTTTCCTGCTGATTGGTATATGTTATTCGACTTTTTCAAGAGTGGTTTTTAATAAGCCACTTTCGAACTTAGTTGAGTATTCAACATACAGTTTATTATACGTTACATTCTTAGGGTCACCTCAGATATTGAAAAATAAAGGGCATATAAATCTCGACATATTAATAAATGCCTTACCGACAAAAGTAAACAATATCTTGTCAATGGTTGTTAATTTTGTTGGTGCTATTATATCTGCATGTATTTTTTGCTTTGGATATTTAGTAGTATCAGATAACTATAATTTCAAAATTAAGGTAATGGATTCTATGGGGACACCACAGTGGTTACTCACAATTGTTATCCCGTTAGGTATGTTCTTTATCACTATTCAATTCATTAGAAATTTCGTTAGTGATTATGAAGAGTTCAAGAAATACAAAAAAGTAGTTTAAAAAGAGGTGATTTATTTGGAGTGGTATTTAGTATTAGTTCTAATTTTCTTTGTTCTTGTAGCCGTAATGCTGACTGGGTTACCTATTGCATTTAGTTTTATTCTTGTATCTTCTGCTATTATGTTTAAGATGCAGGGTGCATTCGGAATTCGTCAGCTTGTATTAGGAATGTATGATCAAGTAGCTCAGTTTTCACTGACCCCAATACCGTTTTTTATGATAATGGGTGAAGTTTTTTATCAATCCGGATTAGTGTCAAGAACTCTGGATTCGCTGGCCAAGTTCGTTAAAAAGGTTCCGGGAAGATTAAGTATCATTACTTTACTTGGAGGCGGCGTATTTGCTGCACTATCCGGTTCAGTTGTTGCGAACACGGCAATGTTTGGCTCCCTGATGCTTCCTGAAATGATGAACAGGGGATATTCAAAGAAATTAATAACTGGTTCAATAATGGCTTCCGGAGCTCTGGCCATGGTAATTCCACCAAGTGCATTAGCAGTTTTGCTAGGAAGCATTTCAGGAATTTCAGTAGGTAAGATATTAATAGGTGCAATACTTCCTGGAGTATTATTGATGGCTATGTATATTGGATATGTTATGGTGGTATGCATTATTAATCCTGAAATGGCACCGGCATACAATGTAGAAGATTCTACTTTAAAGGAAATGCTATTAGGAGCGTTGAAGGATATTGTACCCTTAATCTTTATATTCCTTGTTGTAATGGGAATTATATTTACTGGAATAGGTACGCCAACAGAAGCAGCAGCAATTGGTGCTTTAAGTTCTTACATTTTAACAATTATGTATAGAAAATTTTCTTGGAAATTAGTGTACAAAACTCTGGTTGATTCCTTAAAAGTAACTGCAATGGTATTGATTATAATTGCAGGTTCAGCAGGGTTTAGTCAAATATTAGCTATGACAGGTGCAAGTAGAGAAGCTGTTGTAGCTATAATGGGAATGTCAACGTCTCCATTTATAATTATTTCTACAATGCTTTTGATTATTGTTGCCCTAGGTTTCTTTATGGAACAAACAGCAATCATGATGATAACGTTACCTATTATGATGCCAGTAATTATAAGTTTAGGAGTAAATACAATTTGGTTTGCAGTTCTTTACCTAATATGTTTACAGATAGGTCAACTTACTCCACCAGTTGGACTAGCACTGTTTACTATGAAGGGAGTATCACCTCCAGAAGTAACAATGCGCGATATATATGACGGAGCCATACCGTTTGTTACAATGGACGTATTGGCGTTGCTCTTAATGGCGGTAATACCACCAATTGTTACTTGGTTGCCAAGTCTATATTAAGTAAATTAATTGAAAAATAAGGAGGAAAGAAAATGTTTAAGAAAGGCTTGCTATTTTTATTGATTATCACGTTGCTAATTGGGATAATTGGATGCGGAAAAAACGATAAACCTGCACAATCTTTAGGTGAACAAGTTTCTCCTGAGGGAAATGCTGATGAAAAGATAACACTTGCAGTTACATCCGCATGGGCTGAAGGTAATACACTTTTATTCAACATGGATGATTTTGCACAAAAAGTGTCAGAAAAAACAAATGGTACAGTTGAAGTTGTATGGGGCGGAGGCCCGGAGACAATACCAAGCTATCAACTCGTTGAAGCTCTAAAAAATGGGATAATAGATATAGCGTGGACAGCTCATACTTATAATGTTTCTCATGTTCCTGTCATGGAAGCAATGAAATTAACTGATGCAGAAAAACTGAGAGAAACAGGAGGATTTGATTTTGTTAAAGACTTATATAAAGATAAACTTAATGCTCATTATATAGCTGCAACTACAAACGGATTAACATATAATTTGTATACAAAAAATGAAATTACTAAACTTGAAGATTTCCAAGGTTTGACTATTAGGGCAACTCCTGCATACCAAGCCTTCGTAGACGGATTAGGCGCCGGTGTTGTAAATACTGCTCCTGGAGAGGCATATCAAGCATTGGAGCGTAATGTTATCCAAGGTTATGGATGGCCGAGCGTAGGTGTAAAAGATTTTGGATGGCAGGAAGTGTCTAAATATATAATCCAACCAGCTTTCTACAATGTAGATGTATGTATTATGATGAGTGACAAAGCTTGGAATAAACTAAGCAAAAACCAGCAAAATGCAATAGTAGAAGCAGGCAAAGAAATTGAAGCCGCTTCGAATGAATACTACGTAAAAGCAATTGCTGATGAAAATGATATATTAACAGCAGAGGGTATGGTGGAGCTTACTTTACCATCAGATGTTGCAGATGCTTATTATAAGTTAGCTTATGAAAAGGGATGGGAAAGTGCTCTTAGAGTAGATCCTGAAAATGGTATGAAATTAAAGGAACTTTCCGAATAATGTGATTTAGAATCAAATATAAAATCAAACCACCAGTTGTGTAGTGAACTGGTGGTTTGCATATCATTTTTTATTTTGTCATAAAAAGCTATATCTTAACATCTGATTTACAAACTATTTTTGAAGATTGAGTTTATAACTACTTATTGCTATATAAGTAAAGCACGGCCTTTGTTGCGGAAATATCCTTTTCAATTATACTGAAGCTTTTCAGTTGTTTCTTAAGCTCATTTATATACGATTGTCTTATTACTATGCTGTTGTGAAACACGCCGCCTTTTATTCCTATAGTAATATGCCCTTTAAATCCCTTTTTCTTATAAGCTGTGGAGGTAAGTTCTGCAAGGTTTTTTCCTGCTGTATTCAGCAACGTTTCAGCATGATTATCTCCGTTTTCTCCACAGTGTGCAATTATTGGGAACAGTGCAGCTATGGTGTCCTTTTCATTATTATAAATGAAATTCATTATTTCGGATCGGGAGGAGCCGCCTATTTCTCTAAGGGCTTGCACGCTTAAATTATCTAATTCAATATTTTTGTCAATGTTATAAATTATCTCCTTGAACAGTTCTATTACTATATGATATCCGCTTCCTTCATCACCCAAAATATGCCCCCAGCCTCCAACCATTTCGCCATGTCCATTTTTTTGAACGTAGCATGAAGAGCCGGTACCCGCAATTGCCAATATTCCGTCATTCTCTTGGAAATATGCTTTACAAGCCATTTCTCCATCATTAAAAACCAAAGTTTCAATTTTACATGTATCTTCCACATGTTTTTTTATTAATTCGACATAATTCCCAGTTTCTACTGATGCCATCCCAATTGAAATAAGCATGCATTCTTTTCCAAGTTCGGCTGCACATTTATTTATGAGAGATATAATATTATTCATCGTACTTTCTAGATTTATAGCAGGATTTCCTGCCCCTCCTGCTATTTCTGACAGTATGTTTCCGCTTAAATCATATGCCGTAAGCTCAGATTTACTGCCACCTGCATCTATACCTATTAAGTATTTCATTATATCACCGCCTGTTCTTAATCTTCGACCGTTTAAATTAATAACAGTTATAAGAAAATAGTGTATTATCATTTTAATAATACACTATAACTAAGAAAAAATAAATGAATAAGTGAAAAGAATATAAAGAGCAAGTTTTAAGGTCGATCAATATTTAAAGTTCTACTATTTTAGTTGATATAGTTTCATTGAAAGAATAATCGTGTTCTACAAAAATCATTGTCGGCTCGAAATTTTCTATAAGCTCTTGTATTTGAATCCTAGAATATACATCGATAAAGTTCAGCGGTTCATCCCAAACATATATATGAGCACTTTCTGACAGACTCTTGGCAATTAATACCTTCTTTTTCTGACCTTCGCTTAACTCCTCTAAATTTTTGGAGAAATCATCCGAATACATATCAAATTTTGACATTAACATTCTGAAGACACTTTCATTTATATTTTCGTCATTTATGAAATTTTGAAAGCTACCTTTCAAAAAAGACGTGTCTTGCGGAACATATGATATAATCAAGTTGCTACCTATATTGACGGTTCCGCCATAGCAATCATTCTTACCAAGCAATACTTTTAATATGCTTGATTTTCCTGAACCGTTCTTGCCCCTTAAAGCAATTCTATCACCTTGACTTACTGAAAATCCTACATTCTCAATTACTTTTCTGCCGTTAAAACTTATACTTAGATTATCAATATATATAAGAGTGTCCTTATGATAAGACTTGGGAATTACTTTAAGGGAATCAAATTGTTCAATATTATTGAGAAGCTTTTTCTTTTCATCAAGAGATTTAAGCTTTCGCCGTTCAATGGACTTTGCCCTTTTCATCATTTTTGCTGCTTTGTGTCCTATGGCTCCTCTGTCATAGGCGTGTTCTCCTATTTTAGATGCTTCTACCTTATCACTCCATCCGGATGTTCTCCTGAATGACTCCTCGAGATTAAAAATTTCACGTTTAAGCTTTTCATTTTTATTTATTTCATAAGCATCCTGCCTATTTTTATTTTCCTGCCAACTAGAAAAATTTCCTTTCTGAATTTCGATGCTGCATTTGTTTATTGACAGTATGTGATCAACCGAGGAGTCAAGGAAATGTCTGTCGTGCGAAACCAATATAAATCCTCTTTTCTGACTCAGATATTCGGAAACGCAATTTCTTCCTTCTAAATCCAGATGATTTGTAGGTTCATCAATAAGTAGAAAATTGTTTTTCTTCAGAAACAGTGCGGCAATCAGGACTTTTGTTTTTTCACCGCTGCTGAGGGTATCGAATTTACGTGAGAGGATTTCCGCATCAACATAAAGCTTCCTTATTTCCTTTTCAATTAATTCATTGATAATGTATCCGTCGTTATGGGCATATAAATCCAACAGTTCTCCGTATCTTTTAATTGAACTGTCAGATTTTTCGCGAATACATCGGTCCATTTCTTTTTCCCAGTAAGTGAAAGGAGCTACTATATTTCTTACGGTTTCAAGAGTATTTTGTTCAACGTCAGCTTCAAAAGGAAAGTAATCAAACTTTACAGAAGCCTCTATATTACCGCTGTACTTATACATACCCATAAGCAATTTTAGCAACGTAGTTTTTCCCCTGCCGTTTCTTCCTATGAATCCGAGTTTCCAGTCAGTATCAATTTCAAAAGTTGTATTTTCAAATATATTTTTATAGTTTGTTTCATATCTGAATGTCAAATTGTTTACTTGTATTAAAGACATAAAAAAATCCCTCCTTAAGAGAGAAAATTAACACCAAACAAAAAATAAACAACGAAAAATATGCATTGTATAAAAAAGTGTGGAAATTAATTTACTCTCAATATAATGTGTCAATAATTAACCATTTCAGGTTTATTTATTATTTACATAATCAAAAGCAAATTATCTAATCATTCCACCTATTACCTTTCTTTTATCAGATTTGCCTATATTATAATATGAATAATTTTATTTGTCAAATCTGAAAAATTATGTTTGTTTTCAATTTTATTAAATTACTTTTGCATTTTAATACTATAAACATTATAATAAAATATAAATTACATAAAATAGAAGATAAACCAGGTATTAATCATCGGGAGGTTGTATGGAAAGAGAAATAGTAAGATTAGATATGGACAGAGATTTTGAAGCATTTGAAGAGTTATCGGTGATATCCTTTGGAGAAAATACAAACAGTAAAAAAGAGATGTATGAATGGCTTTTTGAAAAAAATCCTTATAATAAGTCGGGAAACATGATGTATTTGCTAAAAGAAGGAGATAAGGTAATTGGCTGCGACGGGCTTCTTCCGAACGAGCTGTACGTAAACGGAAAAGTTCTTTTAACAGCCCACTCAGTTAAATCAATGACCCATCCTGACTACAAAAGGCAGGGAATATTCAGGAAAATGACGCAGAATTCATGTGAAAGAGGACTTCAAGATGGAGTAGATGTTGTTATAGGCCTTGCTAATGATCAGTCATATCCGGCTTATCAGAGATTCGGCTGGCCTACATTGTTTGAAAAGGAAGTGTATGTAAAACCTATATTAATAACAAATATATTAAAAAGAAGAATAAAGATCGGACCTCTTGCAGCGATAGGCAATTCGATTTATTCTACATTTATGAAGAGCAGACTGACAAGAGTAATGGATAAAGATATTAAATTTGAAATTCTTGACAAAGTTCCTCAAAGCATCCAGCAATGTTGGGATAGATATAAATCAAAATATAATGTATGCCTGGTAAGAGATTATAAGTACCTGAACTATAGATATAATGAAAGACCCGACGTAGATTATGTAACTATACTTGCAAAATATAATGGGGAAATAGTAGGATTTGCTATTTTACACAATTCATTTGCCAATGGTTCTAAGATGACATCTGCGGTGGAGTTCTTTACAGACCCAACAAGCGAGAGATTCATAAAGGCCTTGGCTAACGGAGTCTCAAAATACTGCTATGACAATGGAATTGAATATGTTGTGGTAGGAACGGGACTTTATGGTGAATATAAAAAAGTTTTGCTGGGACATGGGTTTATGCTTACAAGGAAGCCTCCAAAAAATAATATGATGATTGCCAATATACTGTCAGATAAAGTAACTTTAGATGAAATAACCGCCCACGACAAATGGCATATAACTCAGGGAGACGGGGAGACAGAGCTGGATTTGTAAATTGACATATAAATTTTACCGTGTTATTATATAACAATAAAATTCTATACATACAGATACTTTACAGCTTTTTAGCGTAACAAATGATTGCAGTATTAAATAAATTATTACATAATAGGTAGAACCTATGGAGGATAGATATGGATTTTAAAGTTAGAGCAGCTGAATTGTTTACATCTATAGAAAATGAACTGTCTGTGGACGAAGCTCTTGCAATGATTGAGATACCGCCAAGCCAGGATATGGGAGACTATGCTGTGCCATGTTTTAAATTTGCAAAGAAATACAGAAAATCTCCTGCAATTATTGCTTCTGAAATCGCAGGCAAAATAAATTCAACAGAAGAGTTTGAAAAAATTGAAAGCGCTGGTCCCTACGTTAATTTTTTCGTAGATAAAAAACATTTTGCCGAAAAAATATTAAAGCTTGTGTATGAGGAAAAAGAAAATTACGGAAGTACAAACGTAGGAGAAGGGAAAAATGTCATTGTTGAATTTTCTTCTCCAAATATAGCCAAACCGTTTCACATCGGCCATATAAGGACTACAATAATAGGAAACTCTATTTATAAGGTTTATAAATATTTAGGATACAATACAATTACAATTAACCATTTAGGAGACTATGGCACTCAATTCGGAATGCTGATATCAGCATATAAAAAATGGGGAACTCCTGAAGTGGTAGAAGCAATTGAGAATGACCCGATAAAAGAGCTTTTAAAGCTTTATGTAAGATACAATCAGGAAATAGAGGCACATCCTGAATATAGAGATGAAGCAAGGTATTGGTTTAAAGAGCTGGAGAACGGAAACGAGGAGGCGAAAAAACTCTGGACATGGTTCAGAGAGGTTAGCCTTAAGGAGTTCAACAGAGTTTATAACATGCTGAATATCAAGTTTGATTCATATGCAGGTGAAAGTTTCTATTCGGATAAGATGCAGGCAGTATTGGATGAGCTTGAAGAAAAAGGGCTTTTAAAAGATTCAGAAGGAGCTAAAATAGTAGAGCTTCAGCAATATGGATTGACTGATGCAGTAATACAAAAAAGTGATGGATCAACCCTTTATGTTACAAGGGATATTGCAGCTGCAATGTACAGAAAGAAGACTTACGATTTTTATAAAAATATATATGTAGTTGGAGCACCTCAAAAGCTGCACTTCGAACAATGGAAAAAAATTATTGAAATAATGGGATACGACTGGCCAGAAGATTGTGTGCATGTAATGTTCGGCACAGTAAGCCTAGAGGATGGTGCGCTTGCAACTCGTAAGGGACGCGTGGTTTTCCTGGAAGATGTATTAAATAAGGCAATTGAAAAAACAATGGACATAATAAATGAAAGAAATTCAGATCTGGAAAACAAGGAAGAGGTTGCAAAGCAGGTTGGAATTGGAGCGGTAATATTCCAAGAGTTATTTAATAACAGAATAAAGGATTATACGTTCTCATGGGAAAAAACACTGAGCTTTGAGGGAGAAACAGGACCATATGTACAGTACACATATGCGAGAACATGCAGTGTTCTTCGCAAGAGTGAAACACAAATTAATGATGATGTGGATTACTCTATTTTAACCGACAAGGAAGCCTTCAATGTAATCAGAAAGCTTGAAGGATTTAAAGCTGCAGTACTAAGCTCTCACGATAAGTATGAGCCGTTCTTCATTACGAGGTACATTGTAGGCCTTGCTCAAGAGTTTAACCGCTTCTATCATGACAATCCTATAATAACTGATGATATTGAAGTGAAAAAAGCAAGGCTGTTATTGACTAAGTCTGTTAATACGGTGCTTAAAAAAGGTATGGAACTTTTAGGCATGGAAACACCTGAGAGAATGTAATATAGTGAGCAATATTCAAGAACAACCTAAGTGTTGTTCTTTTTTTAAACTGATTTCTTATAAATCGCCCTTGTATTGTCATAATGCTCCACATTTCAACAATACATGTCATCTTTTTTCGTTGACCTAAGTAAAAAGTAAAAATATAATTAGTTAACAAACATGAAAGGGTGATAAAATGAAGCGCGAAAAGTATTTTGCGGTACTTCTTGTTATATGCATACTATCATATTTTATGATGGTGAATTTAAGCATGATTGCTGTTGCTGAGGATATGTCAGATCATCAATTTGACATAGTTAGAAGACATGCTATGATATATGATTTAAAAAATTCATTCTTGATGCAAAAAGAATTAATCGAATATATTTGCAGCTTAACAAACTTTGAGTATGATGACTCTGAATTTCTTGTTAATGAGTGTAAAAATAAAAATATAGATCCTTTTATAGTGCTTGGGGTTATTAAAAGAGAAAGCGACTTTAATCCAGTTGCACAGGGTGCGGCAGGGGAAAGAGGACTTGGACAACTTATGGAAAATACAGCTAAACCGGTTGCAGAGAATTTGGGATATGTTTACGATCCTGACAAGCTGTTTGAAACAAGATATAATTTAAAACTTACAATTACACAGATTGCATATCTGGTTGAATTATATAATAATGATATGCATAAGGCATTGACTGCTTATAACAGAGGACAAATAGGACTAATTGAATATATGGAAAATAACAATAATGAAAACTCTGCTGTCAGTGATTATTCGAACATGGTTTTAAAATTCGCATATGAATACGAAAAAAATTATGTGCAGGAATCTACAGAAAAGAAATCATAGAAATAAAAAGGTACTTTATTATTTTTAGTTAAGAATGTATAATAGAACCACGGATTACGTGGATTCTATTTTTTTTAAGGAGCAAGAATGCTGTCAAAAATATATGGTTTGCTTAAATTTTGCTACGAAGATAATTCAGGTGACAAACTTCCAGATATTAAATTACAGTTATTTATATTAGGAGTAAAGTCGCTTATGCCATTTGAAGACAATATTGGCTGTATGTTTGATAAAGAAAGATATGAAAAAGAAATTGAACTATTCTCATGCTATAAAAACGGGAATGATGATAATTTAGAGTACTATTATAAACATAAAAAGCCTTCAGAATGCGATGATTTACTGTTGGAATATAAAATTATGCCCATAATTATAGCCAACACACAATGGGATGTATTATTAAATGAAGCACTTAGGGCGACGCTTTTTTATTCTTCAAGCAAAAAAGCTATATTAAATACAATTATTCTCTCATCTGCAATTTTCGAATATTTAAGCAAAGATGATTATATAGAAAATATGACTGAACTGTGCAGGGAGAGATTGATCAATTTTTCTTTTAAAGATTTTTTAAAGTATAATAATATGAAAGTAAATAAAATCAGTTTGATAGAATTTGAAAAAGAAAGAATTAAAATGCTTTCAGAAAACAAGTTAATGGCGGATGAACTGATGGATAAATTTAAATCTCTTCAATATCTATTCAATGTAGAAGAAAAAATAAAAACTGAAACAAGTGAAGAAACCGTATTATCGAGTTTTTCTTCATATTTATATAAACTGAGAAAGGGAATAATAAATCCTGAAAAGCTTAAAGTATCACATTGCAACATACCTGATGTTAAAGAATTATTGAAATATTCGTCCTTCACTCATCCGTTTTTGGGAAAGTGCTTGGTCATAAAAAGAGGGAAAAATGAAGTAATACTGAGAAATAAGTCAGGGCTTATGAAGGTGAACATATGAAAATTTTGCTTATAACTCTTGATTCAAAATTTATACATGCTAATCTTGCAGTTAGATACTTGAAGAAATTTTGTCAGAACGATAAAATTGAAATGGAAATAAAAGAGTTTACTATTAACCAAAAGCAAGAATACATACTGGATGAGTTGTTTTCTGCAAATGCGGATTTAATATGTTTTTCAACATATGTATGGAATATAGAATACATAAAAGAATTGGCATACATAATAAAAGAAGCAAAAACAGGCGTTGAAATTTTGTGCGGAGGGCCAGAAGTTTCATTTGAAATTAATAAATTTATGGATAATGAGCCGCATGTGGATTATGTTATTTTTGGAGAAGGTGAGTTAACATTCAGAGAGTTTTTGCTTGAATATAAAAAAGAAAATTCCTGTTTTAGAAATATAGATGGGCTTGCTTATAGAGAAAATGGAAATGTAGTAATAAACAAACAAAGAGATCCAATTATGAATTTGGATATAATTAATTATCCATATGAAGAAAGAGAAAGTTTTAAAGATAAAATTATATATTATGAATCATCTAGAGGGTGCCCCTTTAGATGTAGCTTTTGCATGTCTTCAATAGATAAAAGAATAAGAAATTTTTCTCTTGCAAGAGTAAAAAAAGATTTAAAGATACTTTTAGATACAAAGGCAAGGCAAATAAAATTTGTAGACAGGACGTTTAATGCCGACTATAAAAGAGCAATGGAAATTATGGAATTTATCATTGAAAACAATAATAATAACATGACAATTCATTTTGAAATAACGGCAGATATCATCAATGACGAATTTTTACATTACATTAATACTGTACCAGTCAATATGTTTCAGTTTGAAATAGGTGTTCAGTCTTTGAATAGTGAGACACTTGCTGAAATAAACAGGCATATGGATGTAGAAAAGCTGAGACGAGTGATTAACAGCATAAGAAATGGTGAAAACATACATGTTCATCTCGATTTAATAGCAGGGCTTCCGTATGAAAACTATGAAACATTTAAGAAGTCATTTGACGGAATACATAGAATGAGGGCTGAAAAAATACAGCTAGGATTTTTAAAAGTGTTAAAAGGAACAAAGATATATTCAGATGTTGAAAAACATGGGATAAGATACAGAAGAACATCTCCGTATGAAGTCATATGCACGAAGTATATTTCTGCTATAGATCTCTTGAAACTAAAAAACATTGAGGAACTAGTTGATAAATATTACAATGAAAAGTATTTTGAAAAATCGCTTAATTATATACTGAAAAATAATTTTGCTAAATCAGCATTTGAATTTTATGAAAATTTTAGCCTTTACTGGAAACATCAGAGTTTATATAAAATGGCGCACAGCAGAAAAAAGCTTTATAAAATATTGTATGAATATATGGACTATAATAGATACTTGACGGATGAATTCACAGAATGCTTAAAATATGATTATGTGCTTAATAATCATTATGAAGATATACCAGACTATCTAAATAGAAATTCGGAAGACAAATACAAAATTATAAAAAAGCAGCTGGCATATGACAATAAATTTAAAGAAAAGTATTTTGGAGAAGAGGCAAAGGAAAAAATAGCAAATGAATTTAGATTAGTAGATATAGGTAATAAGGCCACATTATTTGTATATAAAGAAAAGGATAATATTTTTAACAGATGCGATACGTATATAATAAATGAACTATTGGAGGAAATGAACTATGAACAAAAAAGATAAATTTTTTCAAGAGTTTTATGAAAAAATAAGAAATGATATTTCTTTTATTACTATAAAAAAAGGCGCATCAATAACATTTAAAAATAATATATATAGCCCAGACAAAGAACTGCCTGTTCCTGTAAGGGTACAAAATCTTTTGGCAGATATTAAGAAACAGGATGAAGTAGACGGCATTACACTAAGTAACATCATAGACGGTATTATATATATTGCCGGCTCAGATATTAATTTTGAGCTTATGGATGAGTACATTAAAATGCTGGAAAAATTTAATTTTGATTTGAAACCATATATTATTTATTGTATAAATAAATTTGATGAAGAAGAATCTGAAAGAGGAGTTGTCTATGGCAAAGCATTGGTGAATTTAGAAGAAAATGAAAAAAGTTGTTTTGTCTATGCATCTGCCCTAGAAAAAATGGGCTTGAAATATAACGAAGAAAATAAAGCGAAGAAAGGCCAAATTTTTTTAGAAGAAGCAAATAAATACTTTGAAAAATGCCTCGACTATGATGAAAAATTTACACTATCACTTTATAAACTCGGGTTTTACTATAAAAGAAGTCAGCAATATGTTAAAGCAGAACTTATTTGGAATAAGCACCAGGAAACCGAGGATGACCCTTTGAGAATAGATGAAATAAGAAATGAATTAATACAGCTAAAGCCGTATGTTGATTATGAAAAAGGGTATAATCTTGTATTAAAAGAAAAACCGGAAGAGGGATTGGAGCTTCTGCTTCCTTTAGTCAAACAACTTGGAACATGGTGGAATCTGTTGTTTTTTATAGGCCTTGCATATAGAGCGCTGGGACAATACGATATAGCTGAGACATACTTTGAAAATGTGCTTAAATTAGAGCATGAACAGAAGGATGCATTGAATGAGCTTGGATTGTGCAAGCTTTGCAGGAAAAAATATGTGGAAGCAGCCGAGATTTTTACAGATTTATTAAATATTGATCCTGGAAATTGTGAAGTGTTTTGCAATAGAGCGGTTGCATTAATGTATAATAATCAATTGGACAGAGCTAAGGAAGACATTCAAACAGCATTGAAAATTAACCCTTATGATTCAGTTGCATTAAGTATCAAGGAAGAATTGTACAGAAAGTAAGTATAAGATAATAATCAGACGCACCTGTAAATGCTAATATAAAATTGCATTTCAGGTGTACTTTTTATGAAAAATGTAATAATAAAAAGTAGTATAAAAGAAAAATAAGGGATTGACATGAATAAGTTGTTGAGCTAAAATATAAAAGTGCTTCAGCCGTTTGAAACAAAATGAAAAGACAGGTTAAAACAGATAAAAATTTTATTGACAATGAAACAGTATTGTGATAAACTAACAAAGCTGTCGAAGCATGAAGAAATTAAGAAAAATGTTGGGAAAAAAACTCTTGACAAAATCAAATTGAACTGATAAGCTATTAAAGCTGTCTCAAGAAAAACGAGTTGTGTATACATATGAAATTAAAATATGATAGTACATATTCGATAAAAAAGCAGATGGCAAACTGAACTTAACAATAAGACGCAGTAAGAAATTACCAGTTGACAGCATCGACAAGATGTGATAAGATATTCAAGCTGTCGCAAAAAAACAGCGAAGAACCTAGACAATAAAACAGCATAAGAAACCTTTGAGAGTTCAAAGAAAAAAGAACTAAAGAACCAAAGTAAAGAAAGACAAAGATAAGCTAAGCGCTATCTTGAGCAAGAATATAAAACGAGAGTTTGATCCTGGCTCAGGACGAACGCTGGCGGCGTGCCTAACACATGCAAGTCGAACGAGATTTACTTTTTCACTGAGAGCTCGAACATCTACAACAAGCACAAAAGTGCACAATATAATAAGATGTAGAAAAACAGTGAGTTGCACATTTGTGCTTCACGCTAAACCCAAGTGACAACACACTTGAAATTCGAGAGCTAAGTGAAAAGGTAAATCTAGTGGCGGACGGGTGAGTAACGCGTGAACAATCTGCCCTGTACAAAGGAATAGCCTCGGGAAACCGGGATTAAAACCATATAACACTTGATGACCGCATGGTCGATGAGTCAAATCGTTAGAGGTATAGGATGAGTTCGCGTCTGATTAGCTAGTTGGTGGGGTAAAGGCCTACCAAGGCGACGATCAGTAGCCGGCCTGAGAGGGTGAACGGCCACACTGGAACTGAGACACGGTCCAGACTCCTACGGGAGGCAGCAGTGGGGAATATTGCACAATGGGGGAAACCCTGATGCAGCGACGCCGCGTGAGTGAAGAAGGTTTTCGGATCGTAAAACTCTGTCCTTGGTGAAGAAAAAAATGACAGTAGCCAAGGAGGAAGCCCCGGCTAACTACGTGCCAGCAGCCGCGGTAATACGTAGGGGGCGAGCGTTGTCCGGATTTACTGGGCGTAAAGGGTGAGTAGGCGGTAGTATGTGTCAGATGTAAAAGGCTAAGGCTTAACCATAGTTAGCATTTGAAACTGTATTACTTGAGTGCAGGAGAGGTAAGCGGAATTCCTAGTGTAGCGGTGAAATGCGTAGATATTAGGAGGAACACCAGTGGCGAAGGCGGCTTACTGGACTGTAACTGACGCTGAGTCACGAAAGCGTGGGTAGCAAACAGGATTAGATACCCTGGTAGTCCACGCTGTAAACGATGAGTGCTAGGTGTTGGCCAGCGATGGTCAGTGCCGAAGTAAACACAATAAGCACTCCGCCTGGGGAGTACGGTCGCAAGACTGAAACTCAAAGGAATTGACGGGGACCCGCACAAGCAGCGGAGCATGTGGTTTAATTCGAAGCAACGCGAAGAACCTTACCAAGGCTTGACATCCCCTTGACCAGTGCAGAGATGTACTCTCTTCTTCGGAAGCAAGGGAGACAGGTGGTGCATGGTTGTCGTCAGCTCGTGTCGTGAGATGTTGGGTTAAGTCCCGCAACGAGCGCAACCCTTATCCTTAGTTGCCAGCAGGTAAAGCTGGGCACTCTAAAGAGACTGCCGATGATAAATCGGAGGAAGGTGGGGATGACGTCAAATCATCATGCCCCTTATGTCTTGGGCTACACACGTGCTACAATGGTCGGTACAAAGGGAAGCGAAAGAGCAATCCGGAGCAAATCCCAATAAACCGATCCCAGTTCGGATTGTAGGCTGCAACTCGCCTACATGAAGTCGGAGTTGCTAGTAATCGCGAATCAGAATGTCGCGGTGAATGCGTTCCCGGGTCTTGTACACACCGCCCGTCACACCATGGAAGTTGGTAATACCCGAAGTCGCTGAGCTAACCGCAAGGAGGCAGGCGCCGAAGGTAGGATCAATGACTGGGGTGAAGTCGTAACAAGGTAGCCGTATCGGAAGGTGCGGCTGGATCACCTCCTTTCTAAGGAGAACTAAAGGACTTATGCTGTTTTATTGCTTATTTAAAAACAATAAAAATTATGTATTTTAAATAAGACTGTTGAGCTAACAGTATAAAGTGGCTCTTTTTAAAACCAAATAATGTGGGGGTATAGCTCAGCTGGGAGAGCACCTGCCTTGCAAGCAGGGGGTCAGGAGTTCGAATCTCCTTATCTCCACCACTTTAACGACAAAGTTAAAGCGATACAGAACTTTGAAAATTGCATAGGAAAATGAAAAGAGAAGACATTAGTTAAATTCAAATTTTAAATAATAAATACAATTTAACCAAAAAAAAATGTTATGAAGACATAACAATGACAAACAGGTCAAGATAGAAAGGGCTAAGGGCGAATGCCTTGGCACTGGGAGCCGAAGAAGGACGTGGCAAACTACGAAATGCTGCGGGGAGGCGTAAGCAGCCGATAATCCGCAGATATCCGAATGAGGAAACTCACATAAGGTAAACCTTATGTATCATACAGTGAATAAATAGCTGTATGAGGGGAACGAGGGGAACTGAAACATCTAAGTACCCTTAGGAAGAGAAAATAAAAAATGATTCCGTAAGTAGCGGCGAGCGAAAGCGGAAGAGCCCAAACCAAGTAGAAATACTTGGGGTTGAGGACATATCAAAGAGACAGAAAACTGTAGCCGAAGAGAGCTGGAAAGCTCCTCCAAAGAATGTGATAGACACGTAAGCAAAACAGTTTGAAGCGAGGATATGATCCAGAGTACCACGGGACACGAGGAATCTTGTGGGAAGCAGGGAGGACCACCTCCCAAGGCTAAATACTACCCAGTGACCGATAGAGAATAGTACCGTGAGGGAAAGGTGAAAAGAACCCCGGGAGGGGAGTGAAAAAGAACCTGAAACCCTGAGCCTAAAAACAGTGGAAGCACAAAAGTGTGACCGCGTACTTTTTGTAGAACGGGCCAACGAGTTACAATATGCAGCAAGGTTAATAACCAAAGGTTAGGAGCCGAAGAGAAATCGAGTCTGAAAAGGGCGAAAGTTGTATGTTGTAGACCCGAAACCGGGTGACCTATCCATGTGCAGGTTGAAGCTAGAGTAAAATCTGGTGGAGGACCGAACCCATTAGCGTTTAAAAGCTACGGGATGACGTGTGGATAGCGGTGAAATTCCAATCGAACCCGGAGATAGCTGGTTCTCCTCGAAATAGCTTTAGGGCTAGCCTCAAGTAAGTATAGTGGGGGTAGAGCACTGAATGGTCTAGGGGCGTTATACGTTACCAAAACCTATCAAACTCCGAATACCATATATATGTTGCTAGGGAGTCAGACTATGTGAGATAAGTTTCATAGTCAAAAGGGAAACAGCCCAGATCACCAACTAAGGTCCCAAAATATAGATTAAGTGGAAAAGGATGTAAAACTACACAGACAACCAGGATGTTGGCTTAGAAGCAGCCATTCATTAAAAGAGTGCGTAATAGCTCACTGGTCGAGTGGTTTTGCGCCGAAGATGTCCGGGGCTAAAATCTATTACCGAAGTTGTGGGATGTCGTAAAGCTCTTCATCTGTTCAATGAAACGATAACTGAGGACATCTCAGTTCAAAATCCTTCATTAATTAAAATAGATAAAAAGGAAGGATTTTTGAAAAGCTCTAACGGGGCTAAAATCAAAATTGAGCGAATGAAGAGATTTACGACATCGGTAGAGGAGCATTGTGTACGGATAGAAGCACTACCGAAAGGAGTCGTGGACTGTACAGAAGAGAGAATGTTGGCATGAGTAGCGAAAGGTGAGTGAGAATCTCACCCATCGAAAGCCTAAGGATTCCTGAGGAAGGCTCGTCCACTCAGGGTAAGTCGGGACCTAAGCCGAGGCCAAAAGGCGTAGGCGATGGACAACTGGTTGAAATTCCAGTACCACCTTTAAGCGTTTGAGAAATGGGGTGACACAGGAGGGTAAGCTGGCGCACAGCTGGAAAAGTGCGTCTAAGTAAGTAGGGAGACGATACAGGCAAATCCGTAACGTCAATCCTGAGATACGAATGGGAGCGAAAATAAGTAGTGAAGCAGCTGAGCCCACACTGTCAAGAAAAGCCTCTATCGAGCAAGAAGGTGCCCGTACCGTAAACCGACACAGGTAGGCAAGGAGAGAATCCAAAGATGAGCGGAAGAACTATTGTTAAGGAACTAGGCAAAATGACCCCGTAACTTCGGGAGAAGGGGTGCCCTTCAGAGTGAAGACAGAACTGTTGGAGCTTAGAAGGGCCACAGAAAACAGGCCCAAGCGACTGTTTACCAAAAACACAGGTATCTGCTAAATCGAAAGATGAAGTATAGGTGCTGACACCTGCCCGGTGCTGGAAGGTTAAGGGGAGAAGTCATCGAAAGAGAAGCTTTGAACTTAAGCCCCAGTAAACGGCGGCCGTAACTATAACGGTCCTAAGGTAGCGAAATTCCTTGTCGGGTAAGTTCCGACCCGCACGAAAGGTGTAACGATTTGGGCACTGTCTCAACAATAGATCCGGTGAAATTGTAGTACTCGTGAAGATGCGAGTTACCCGCGGCAGGACGGAAAGACCCCATGGAGCTTTACTGCAGGCTGACATTGGAATTCGGTAGCAATTGTACAGAATAGGTGGGAGGCAGAGAAATCGGTACGCCAGTATCGGTGGAGCCAACGTTGGGATACCACTCTATTGTTACTGAATTTCTAACATGATACCGTGAACCGGTATATGGACACTGTCAGTTGGGCAGTTTGACTGGGGCGGTCGCCTCCGAAAGAGTAACGGAGGCGCTCAAAGGTTCCCTCAGCACGGTCGGAAATCGTGCGAAGAGTGTAAAGGCAGAAGGGAGCTTGACTGCGAGAGAGACATCTCGAGCAGGAACGAAAGTTGGACTTAGTGATCCGGTGGCACCGAGTGGAAAGGCCATCGCTTAACGGATAAAAGCTACCCTGGGGATAACAGGCTTATCTCCCCAAGAGTCCACATCGACGGGGAGGTTTGGCACCTCGATGTCGGCTCGTCTCATCCTGGGGCTGAAGCAGGTCCCAAGGGTTGGGCTGTTCGCCCATTAAAGAGGCACGCGAGCTGGGTTCAGAACGTCGTGAGACAGTTCGGTCCCTATCCGCCGTGGGCGCAGGAAATTTGAAGGGAGCTGTTCCTAGTACGAGAGGACCGGAATGGACAGACCGCCGGTGCATCAGTTGTCACGCCAGTGGCATAGCTGAGTAGCTGAGTCTGGATTAGATAAGCGCTGAAAGCATCTAAGCGCGAAACTAGCCCTAAGATAAGATTTCCCATCACGCAAGTGAGTAAGACCCCCGATATGTTAACGGGTTGATAGGTTGCATGTGTAAGTGCAGCAATGCATTCAGCTGAGCAATACTAATAGGTCGAGGTCTTGACCTCAAAGATGCCCTAACCCAATTTTTTCGACTAAAAGGAGAAAAAAATTGAAGGTAGGTCATTCGCAACGAATTCCCAATTTATGCGACGCAAGGAGCAAGTAAATTGGTAAATGAGACTGCGCAAAAATGTCTAATCTAAAAATTCCTATGCGATTTTGAAAGTTCTGAAAGAACTTTTATATATCTGGTGACAATAGCGAAGAGGACACACCCGTACCCATCTCGAACACGGAAGTTAAGCTCTTCAGCGCTGATGATACTTGGCGGGCAACTGCCTGGGAAAGTAAGACGTCGCCGGGTTATTCCGAGGTAGCTCAATGGTGGAGCAACCGGCTGTTAACCGGTAGGTCGTGGGTTCGAGCCCCACCCTCGGAGCCAACAAAGATACAAAGCCGAAGTGGCGGAATTGGCAGACGCACAGGACTTAAAATCCTGCGAACCTCAAATTCGTACCGGTTCGAGTCCGGTCTTCGGCATCAATGAATTTTCGCGGGATAGAGCAGTTGGAAGCTCGTCGGGCTCATAACCCGGAGGCCGTTGGTTCGAATCCAGCTCCCGCTACCAAAAGTAATTAAGCTCAAGACTAAGCGTTTCTGAGCATTCAAATAACACTTTAAAGTACACTTGTGTTATTGAAATATGGCGGCGTAGCTCAGTTGGCTAGAGCATGCGGTTCATACCCGCAGTGTCAGCGGTTCAAATCCGTTCGCCGCTATCAAGATGCCCTAACCCATTTTTTCAATTAATATTGGGAAAAAGATGATGGTAGGTCATTGGCAGCAAGTTCAAAATTTTTGAACGAGAATGTACAATAAGGCCCTATGGTCAAGCGGTTAAGACACCGCCCTTTCACGGCGATAACCCGGGTTCGAGTCCCGGTAGGGTCATGATGCCCTAACCCCATTTTTCAGAGTTTCTTTCTGAAAAATGGATGGTAGGTCATATGTAACGAATTCCCAATTTTTGTGACGTAAGGAGCAGAAAAATTGGTGAATGAGACTGCAAAATATGGAAGCTTAGCTCAGTTGGGAGAGCATCTGCCTTACAAGCAGGGGGTCATAGGTTCGAGCCCTATAGTTTCCACTTAAGTCCTAACTTCATTAATCAGATTTTTCTGAAAAGTGTTGGTAGGTCAAATGCAGTGATTAACTGCAAAAGCGGCCTGGTAGTTCAGTTGGTTAGAATGCCAGCCTGTCACGCTGGAGGTCGAGGGTTCGAGCCCCTTCCAGGTCGCCATTAAAAAAAAGAAGTATAGTCGAAGAAGTAATTTATTGGCGTAAAACAATTATATATGCTGGTGTAGCTCAATTGGTAGAGCAACTGACTTGTAATCAGTAGGTTAGGGGTTCAAGTCCTCCCACCAGCTCCATAATATTTAAAAGAAAATTTTGAGGATTTAACACAATAAAAATACTGAGCACCCATAGCTCAGTAGGATAGAGCAACGGACTTCTAATCCGTGTGCCGGGGGTTCGAATCCTCCTGGGTGCACCATTTAAATTTTAATATGACTCATTAGCTCAGCTGGTAGAGCACCTGACTCTTAATCAGGGTGTCCAGGGTTCGAGTCCCTGATGGGTCACTCAGCAAAATTAATACGATCCATTAGCTCAGCAGGCAGAGCACTTGACTTTTAATCAAGGTGTCCGGCGTTCGAATCGCCGATGGATCATTATTGGAGAGGTATCGAAGTGGTCATAACGAGGCGGTCTTGAAAACCGTTTGGGTGTAAGCCCGCGTGGGTTCGAATCCCACCCTCTCCGCCATTAACGGGGCGTAGCGCAGTTTGGTAGCGCATCTGGTTTGGGACCAGAGGGCCGCGGGTTCAAATCCTGCCGCCCCGATACTTAAAGCGGGCTTATAGCTCAGGTGGTTAGAGCGCACGCCTGATAAGCGTGAGGTCGATGGTTCGAGTCCATCTAAGCCCACCATACCAAAACAATTTGTTTTGGGCCTTTAGCTCAGTTGGTTAGAGCGCCCGGCTCATAACCGGTAGGTCCAAGGTTCGAGTCCTTGAAGGCCCATTGTGCCCAGATAGCTCAGTCGGTAGAGCAGGAGACTGAAAATCTCCGTGTCCGTGGTTCGATTCCGCGTTTGGGCACCATTTTTTAATAATTTATATAAAAACAAAAATTTATAAGATATTTTAAAATGTAATTGACATTCAGAAATGATTATGGTAAACTAACAAAGCTATTCAGAAATGAAGCAAAAAAAATAGTTGACAACATTGACAAGATGTGATAAGCTATTCAAGCTGTCGCAAAAAACAGCGAAGAACCTAGACAATAAAACAGCATAAGAAACCTTTGAGAGTTCAAAGAAAAAAAGAACTAAAGAACCAAAGTAAAGAAAGACAAAGATAAGCTAAGCGCTATCTTGAGCAAGAATATAAAACGAGAGTTTGATCCTGGCTCAGGACGAACGCTGGCGGCGTGCCTAACACATGCAAGTCGAACGAAGTATGTTTTTCGGAATATACTTAGTGGCGGACGGGTGAGTAACGCGTGAACAATCTGCCCTGTACAAAGGAATAGCCTCGGGAAACCGGGATTAAAACCATATAACACTTGATGACCGCATGGTTGATGAGTCAAATCGTTAGAGGTATAGGATGAGTTCGCGTCTGATTAGCTAGTTGGTGGGGTAAAGGCCTACCAAGGCGACGATCAGTAGCCGGCCTGAGAGGGTGAACGGCCACACTGGAACTGAGACACGGTCCAGACTCCTACGGGAGGCAGCAGTGGGGAATATTGCACAATGGGGGAAACCCTGATGCAGCGACGCCGCGTGAGTGAAGAAGGTTTTCGGATCGTAAAACTCTGTCCTTGGTGAAGAAAAAAATGACAGTAGCCAAGGAGGAAGCCCCGGCTAACTACGTGCCAGCAGCCGCGGTAATACGTAGGGGGCGAGCGTTGTCCGGATTTACTGGGCGTAAAGGGTGAGTAGGCGGTAGTATGTGTCAGATGTAAAAGGCTAAGGCTTAACCATAGTTAGCATTTGAAACTGTATTACTTGAGTGCAGGAGAGGTAAGCGGAATTCCTAGTGTAGCGGTGAAATGCGTAGATATTAGGAGGAACACCAGTGGCGAAGGCGGCTTACTGGACTGTAACTGACGCTGAGTCACGAAAGCGTGGGTAGCAAACAGGATTAGATACCCTGGTAGTCCACGCTGTAAACGATGAGTGCTAGGTGTTGGCCAGCGATGGTCAGTGCCGAAGTAAACACAATAAGCACTCCGCCTGGGGAGTACGGTCGCAAGACTGAAACTCAAAGGAATTGACGGGGACCCGCACAAGCAGCGGAGCATGTGGTTTAATTCGAAGCAACGCGAAGAACCTTACCAAGGCTTGACATCCCCTTGACCAGTGCAGAGATGTACTCTCTTCTTCGGAAGCAAGGGAGACAGGTGGTGCATGGTTGTCGTCAGCTCGTGTCGTGAGATGTTGGGTTAAGTCCCGCAACGAGCGCAACCCTTATCCTTAGTTGCCAGCAGGTAAAGCTGGGCACTCTAAAGAGACTGCCGATGATAAATCGGAGGAAGGTGGGGATGACGTCAAATCATCATGCCCCTTATGTCTTGGGCTACACACGTGCTACAATGGTCGGTACAAAGGGAAGCGAAAGAGCAATCCGGAGCAAATCCCAATAAACCGATCCCAGTTCGGATTGTAGGCTGCAACTCGCCTACATGAAGTCGGAGTTGCTAGTAATCGCGAATCAGAATGTCGCGGTGAATGCGTTCCCGGGTCTTGTACACACCGCCCGTCACACCATGGAAGTTGGTAATACCCGAAGTCGCTGAGCTAACCGCAAGGAGGCAGGCGCCGAAGGTAGGATCAATGACTGGGGTGAAGTCGTAACAAGGTAGCCGTATCGGAAGGTGCGGCTGGATCACCTCCTTTCTAAGGAGAACTAAAGGACTTATGCTGTTTTATTGCTTGCTTTAAACAAAAGTAAAGCAAGACTGAAGGATACAGTATAAAACCACAGAACTTTGAAAATTGCATAGGAAAAAAAGAGAAGATGCCTTACCCAATTTTTTCGACCGTAGGAAGAAAAAAATTGATGGTAAGACATTCGCAATGAATTCCCAATTTATGCGACCATAAGGAGCAAAAAAATTGGAGAATGAAACTGCGAGACATTGAGAAAAGTTAAATTCAAATTTTAAAAAACAAATACAATTTAACCAAAAAAAATGTTATGAAGACATAACAATGACAAACAGGTCAAGATAGAAAGGGCTAAGGGCGAATGCCTTGGCACTGGGAGCCGAAGAAGGACGTGGCAAACTACGAAATGCTGCGGGGAGGCGTAAGCAGCCGATAATCCGCAGATATCCGAATGAGGAAACTCACATAAGGTAAACCTTATGTATCATACAGTGAATAAATAGCTGTATGAGGGGAACGAGGGGAACTGAAACATCTAAGTACCCTTAGGAAGAGAAAATAAAAAATGATTCCGTAAGTAGCGGCGAGCGAAAGCGGAAGAGCCCAAACCAAGTAGAAATACTTGGGGTTGAGGACATATCAAAGAGACAGAAAACTGTAGCCGAAGAGAGCTGGAAAGCTCCTCCAAAGAATGTGATAGACACGTAAGCAAAACAGTTTGAAGCGAGGATATGATCCAGAGTACCACGGGACACGAGGAATCTTGTGGGAAGCAGGGAGGACCACCTCCCAAGGCTAAATACTACCCAGTGACCGATAGAGAATAGTACCGTGAGGGAAAGGTGAAAAGAACCCCGGGAGGGGAGTGAAAAAGAACCTGAAACCCTGAGCCTAAAAACAGTGGAAGCACAAAAGTGTGACCGCGTACTTTTTGTAGAACGGGCCAACGAGTTACAATATGCAGCAAGGTTAATAACCAAAGGTTAGGAGCCGAAGAGAAATCGAGTCTGAAAAGGGCGAAAGTTGTATGTTGTAGACCCGAAACCGGGTGACCTATCCATGTGCAGGTTGAAGCTAGAGTAAAATCTGGTGGAGGACCGAACCCATTAGCGTTTAAAAGCTACGGGATGACGTGTGGATAGCGGTGAAATTCCAATCGAACCCGGAGATAGCTGGTTCTCCTCGAAATAGCTTTAGGACTAGCCTCAAGTAAGTATAGTGGGGGTAGAGCACTGAATGGTCTAGGGGCGTTATACGTTACCAAAACCTATCAAACTCCGAATACCATATATATGTTGCTAGGGAGTCAGACTATGTGAGATAAGTTTCATAGTCAAAAGGGAAACAGCCCAGATCACCAACTAAGGTCCCAAAATATAGATTAAGTGGAAAAGGATGTAAAACTACACAGACAACCAGGATGTTGGCTTAGAAGCAGCCATTCATTAAAAGAGTGCGTAATAGCTCACTGGTCGAGTGGTTTTGCGCCGAAGATGTCCGGGGCTAAAATCTATTACCGAAGTTGTGGGATGTCGTAAAGCTCTTCATCTGTTCAATGAAACGATAACTGAGGACATCTCAGTTCAAAATCCTTCATTAATTAAAATAGATAAAAAGGAAGGATTTTGAAAAGCTCTAACGGGGCTAAAATCAAAATTGAGCGAATGAAGAGATTTACGACATCGGTAGAGGAGCATTGTGTACGGATAGAAGCACTACCGAAAGGAGTCGTGGACTGTACAGAAGAGAGAATGTTGGCATGAGTAGCGAAAGGTGAGTGAGAATCTCACCCATCGAAAGCCTAAGGATTCCTGAGGAAGGCTCGTCCACTCAGGGTAAGTCGGGACCTAAGCCGAGGCCAAAAGGCGTAGGCGATGGACAACTGGTTGAAATTCCAGTACCACCTTTAAGCGTTTGAGAAATGGGGTGACACAGGAGGGTAAGCTGGCGCACAGCTGGAAAAGTGCGTCTAAGTAAGTAGGGAGACGATACAGGCAAATCCGTAACGTCAATCCTGAGATACGAATGGGAGCGAAAATAAGTAGTGAAGCAGCTGAGCCCACACTGTCAAGAAAAGCCTCTATCGAGCAAGAAGGTGCCCGTACCGTAAACCGACACAGGTAGGCAAGGAGAGAATCCAAAGATGAGCGGAAGAACTATTGTTAAGGAACTAGGCAAAATGACCCCGTAACTTCGGGAGAAGGGGTGCCCTTCAGAGTGAAGACAGAACTGTTGGAGCTTAGAAGGGCCACAGAAAACAGGCCCAAGCGACTGTTTACCAAAAACACAGGTATCTGCTAAATCGAAAGATGAAGTATAGGTGCTGACACCTGCCCGGTGCTGGAAGGTTAAGGGGAGAAGTCATCGAAAGAGAAGCTTTGAACTTAAGCCCCAGTAAACGGCGGCCGTAACTATAACGGTCCTAAGGTAGCGAAATTCCTTGTCGGGTAAGTTCCGACCCGCACGAAAGGTGTAACGATTTGGGCACTGTCTCAACAATAGATCCGGTGAAATTGTAGTACTCGTGAAGATGCGAGTTACCCGCGGCAGGACGGAAAGACCCCATGGAGCTTTACTGCAGGCTGACATTGGAATTCGGTAGCAATTGTACAGAATAGGTGGGAGGCAGAGAAATCGGTACGCCAGTATCGGTGGAGCCAACGTTGGGATACCACTCTATTGTTACTGAATTTCTAACATGATACCGTGAACCGGTATATGGACACTGTCAGTTGGGCAGTTTGACTGGGGCGGTCGCCTCCGAAAGAGTAACGGAGGCGCTCAAAGGTTCCCTCAGCACGGTCGGAAATCGTGCGAAGAGTGTAAAGGCAGAAGGGAGCTTGACTGCGAGAGAGACATCTCGAGCAGGAACGAAAGTTGGACTTAGTGATCCGGTGGCACCGAGTGGAAAGGCCATCGCTTAACGGATAAAAGCTACCCTGGGGATAACAGGCTTATCTCCCCAAGAGTCCACATCGACGGGGAGGTTTGGCACCTCGATGTCGGCTCGTCTCATCCTGGGGCTGAAGCAGGTCCCAAGGGTTGGGCTGTTCGCCCATTAAAGAGGCACGCGAGCTGGGTTCAGAACGTCGTGAGACAGTTCGGTCCCTATCCGCCGTGGGCGCAGGAAATTTGAAGGGAGCTGTTCCTAGTACGAGAGGACCGGAATGGACAGACCGCCGGTGCATCAGTTGTCACGCCAGTGGCATAGCTGAGTAGCTGAGTCTGGATTAGATAAGCGCTGAAAGCATCTAAGCGCGAAACTAGCCCTAAGATAAGATTTCCCATCACGCAAGTGAGTAAGACCCCGATATGTTAACGGGTTGATAGGTTGCATGTGTAAGTGCAGCAATGCATTCAGCTGAGCAATACTAATAGGTCGAGGTCTTGACCTCAAAGATGCCCTAACCCAATTTTTTCGACTAAAAGGAGAAAAAAATTGAAGGTAGGTCATTCGCAACGAATTCCCAATTTATGCGACGCAAGGAGCAAGTAAATTGGTAAATGAGACTGCGCAAAAATGTCTAATCTAAAAATTCCTATGCGATTTTGAAAGTTCTGAAAGAACTTTTATATATCTGGTGACAATAGCGAAGAGGACACACCCGTACCCATCTCGAACACGGAAGTTAAGCTCTTCAGCGCTGATGATACTTGGCGGGCAACTGCCTGGGAAAGTAAGACGTCGCCGGGTTATTCCGAGGTAGCTCAATGGTGGAGCAACCGGCTGTTAACCGGTAGGTCGTGGGTTCGAGCCCCACCCTCGGAGCCAACAAAGATACAAAGCCGAAGTGGCGGAATTGGCAGACGCACAGGACTTAAAATCCTGCGAACCTCAAATTCGTACCGGTTCGAGTCCGGTCTTCGGCATCAATGAATTTTCGCGGGATAGAGCAGTTGGAAGCTCGTCGGGCTCATAACCCGGAGGCCGTTGGTTCGAATCCAGCTCCCGCTACCAAAAGTAATTAAGCTCAAGACTAAGCGTTTCTGAGCATTCAAATAACACTTTAAAGTACACTTGTGTTATTGAAATATGGCGGCGTAGCTCAGTTGGCTAGAGCATGCGGTTCATACCCGCAGTGTCAGCGGTTCAAATCCGTTCGCCGCTATCAAGATGCCCTAACCCATTTTTTCAATTAATATTGGGAAAAAGATGATGGTAGGTCATTGGCAGCAAGTTCAAAATTTTTGAACGAGAATGTACAATAAGGCCCTATGGTCAAGCGGTTAAGACACCGCCCTTTCACGGCGATAACCCGGGTTCGAGTCCCGGTAGGGTCATGATGCCCTAACCCCATTTTTCAGAGTTTCTTTCTGAAAAATGGATGGTAGGTCATATGTAACGAATTCCCAATTTTTGTGACGTAAGGAGCAGAAAAATTGGTGAATGAGACTGCAAAATATGGAAGCTTAGCTCAGTTGGGAGAGCATCTGCCTTACAAGCAGGGGGTCATAGGTTCGAGCCCTATAGTTTCCACTTAAGTCCTAACTTCATTAATCAGATTTTTCTGAAAAGTGTTGGTAGGTCAAATGCAGTGATTAACTGCAAAAGCGGCCTGGTAGTTCAGTTGGTTAGAATGCCAGCCTGTCACGCTGGAGGTCGAGGGTTCGAGCCCCTTCCAGGTCGCCATTAAAAAAAAGAAGTATAGTCGAAGAAGTAATTTATTGGCGTAAAACAATTATATATGCTGGTGTAGCTCAATTGGTAGAGCAACTGACTTGTAATCAGTAGGTTAGGGGTTCAAGTCCTCCCACCAGCTTTGTAACATTAAAAAAATAAGGAAGAGTTCCCGAGTGGCTAAAGGGGACGGACTGTAAATCCGTTGGCACCGCCTTCATTGGTTCGAATCCAATCTCTTCCACCATTGCGGAAGTGGCTCAGTGGTAGAGCATCGCCTTGCCAAGGCGAGGGTCGCGAGTTCGAATCTCGTCTTCCGCTCCAACATAAATTTATTTTGCGGGTGTAGCTCAATGGTAGAGCCCCAGCCTTCCAAGCTGGTCGCGAGGGTCCGATTCCCTTCACCCGCTCCAATATAACCTATTCAAATTCTTAAGAAATTTTTTAAAAATTTGGTAGTTTTTAGAAATTACTGAGCACCCATAGCTCAGTAGGATAGAGCAACGGACTTCTAATCCGTGTGCCGGGGGTTCGAATCCTCCTGGGTGCATTTTAGTGGGGTATCGCCAAGCGGTAAGGCACCAGACTCTGACTCTGGCATTCGTGGGTTCAAATCCTACTACCCCAGCCAAAGAATAAAGAATTGGGATGTCGCCAAGCGGTAAGGCACTAGACTTTGACTCTAGTATGCGTAGGTTCGAATCCTGCCATCCCAGCCATTTAATTTATTATGATCCATTAGCTCAGCAGGCAGAGCACTTGACTTTTAATCAAGGTGTCCGGCGTTCGAATCGCCGATGGATCACCATTGGAGAGGTATCGAAGTGGTCATAACGAGGCGGTCTTGAAAACCGTTTGGGTGTAAGCCCGCGTGGGTTCGAATCCCACCCTCTCCGCCAAATTAAACTATGCATAATGGAGAAGTACTCAAGTGGCCGAAGAGGCTCCCCTGCTAAGGGAGTAGATCTGACAAGGATGCGAGGGTTCAAATCCCTCCTTCTCCGTAAGTTACATAGTAGGAGTGTAGTTCAGTCGGTAGAACATTGGTCTCCAAAACCAAGTGTCGTGGGTTCGAGTCCTGCCACTCCTGTTTAAAATAGTTTTTATGCAACGGGGCGTAGCGCAGTTTGGTAGCGCATCTGGTTTGGGACCAGAGGGCCGCGGGTTCAAATCCTGCCGCCCCGATACTTAAAATGGGCTTATAGCTCAGGTGGTTAGAGCGCACGCCTGATAAGCGTGAGGTCGATGGTTCGAGTCCATCTAAGCCCACTGTACCAAAACATATTGTTTTGGGCCTTTAGCTCAGTTGGTTAGAGCGCCCGGCTCATAACCGGTAGGTCCAAGGTTCGAGTCCTTGAAGGCCCACTCATAAAACATTTAATTTGTTTATAATGAATTTGCCCAGATAGCTCAGTCGGTAGAGCAGGAGACTGAAAATCTCCGTGTCCGTGGTTCGATTCCGCGTTTGGGCACCAAATAAAAAGGCTTACAATAAGAAGTAAGCCTTTTTTGTTATTTAATAATATTATTTAAAAATAGAGTCTAAAACAGTTTTTATTAGATTTGATATGTTTGTGTAAAAGATTTTATCGTTAAATTTTATAGGAAGAAGGTTTCTTTTTATGCCTTCAATTGCTGTGTATTTTGGTACCTTATAATTTACATTATCAATAAAGAAAAACTCCATAATCTTGTCATCTTTAAAAAAATCTAATGGGATATGTAATTCCATTGTTTGAGAGGCTAAATCGGTCTTTAAGCTAAAGTTAATGTTTGTGTTTACATAATTAGTTTTTAACGCGCTTATTATGTTGCATTTACAAATTAAAGTATTCTTTTTTATTTTTGTGGACTCGCTGTTTATACTAACCATAAGGTTGTCATAATGAAGAATATTATCATACATATCAAGTATGCAGCTGAATAGTGTAGGAAGATTAAAAACATCCTCATAATTATGCTGTAATATCAATTCCGCAAATTCCTTTCTCGGTTCTATTCTGTACGCTTTGTATAATGTTATGATATCCTCTCCGCCTAGAGTGTCATTTCTATTAATATTAAAATATTTCTCAGCAGTTTTTAATTTCAAATTTTGAACTTCAATTTTATTTTTAATGTTTTTCATCCAATAGTATAAATCAACTTTAGTAAAGGTACTCAAATCAATATTAAGATTGTATTTTTGCATCTTTCGCATTAAAAATGGAATGTCAAAACTGTTTCCATTGTAGGTGATTATATACTCCTTTTTACTAATCAATTCGTAAAAGTATTTTAATGCTTCAGGTTCATCAATTGAATATTCACAGAATATCTGGGTAATTTTATAGCCATTGTTTTCATAAAGAAGAACAGTTATTGAAATTATATCAGAATATTCTCTGGACAGACCGGTTGTTTCTATATCAATAAAGAAGGATTTTTTTAATAAGTTATGTATATTTTCTTTAATGTTAATTAAATTTACTTCTCCGCTGTTAATGATCATTAATTCTCCTATCCTGCTTGTACAAAATTAGTTTTGATTTACGTCCCAAAATTTGGTAAAATATGTTGAGGTGTAATTATGCATGTATTAATTTATATTTTTGCTTTTTATGCAATTGGAATATTATCGTATGAGTGTGGATGTTTTGAATACTATTTAGCAGTTTCTGCGTTCATACTTGTTTATAATGCGTTTACCACTAAAAGATTCTTATACAGTCTTTCAATTGCAGCATTTGTTTTTTTATCATTTATTAATAGTTATTATAATTCAATTTTTGTATTAAAACAATACATTAATGAAGAGATAGACTTGGTTGTAGAAATTAGCCATAAAAATAAGCAGAGCTCTGAGTCTGAATATGTTAGCTATAATGCGCGAGTTTTAAGCATAAATAATTACAAATTAAGAGAAGAAGAAAATACGATAATTTATGTAAAAGAAGAGAACGAGGTTAAAGAAAACAGTGTTGCTCAATTTACCGGTAGAATAGCAGATAATAGGTTCAGTAAAAATAGAATGATGTTTAACTATGAAAATTATCTGAAATCGAAAAAAATAGGAGCAGTTGTTTTTTTGAAAGGAGATGTCAAAACTCTAAAAGAGAATGTTTCGTGGTTTAGAAGTCTATCAGTTGATTTTAAAAATTATACAGAAAACACATTCTATGATAAACTGGATAAAGAAAATGCAGACATAATTTTATCTATAATACTTGGAGATTCAGACTACTTGGATGAAAGTACGTATGACGGGATAAAGGGAATGGGACTAGCTCATATATTTGCTGTTTCAGGAACTCATATAGCACTTATGTATGTATTTTTGATTACATTATTTAGGCTTTTTTTAAATTATAGATTAAGCTGGGGATTAACATGGGTGTTGATTTGGGTATATGGTTTCCTTATAGGGTTTCCTGTTACAGTATTGAGAGCACTTGTAATGTTTACTGTGTTGTTCGGTGCCGAGATGTTTTACAGAAAATATAATTCTCTTAACTCTATAGGACTGGCTGCTCTTATTTTGACCTTATATAATCCTTTTTGGATTACGGATGCTGGATTTTTACTATCATTTACGGCTGCTTTGAGCCTGATTTTTTACAATCGCTATATTCTAAAATATGTATTATACAAAAATATAATAATAAAATCTATTTCTCTTTATTTATTTTTACAGCTATTTACATTACCTGTTGTAGCATATTACTTTAACTATCTGCCACTAATGGGTATATTTTATAATCTTATCCTTATACAAATTTTTTTGGTCATAATTATTTATGGCTTTATCTTATTGCTTACAAGCGGGTTTCTATTGGAATTTTTAGTGATTCCTTTTAAAATATTTGATTACATACTTTATTGTCTCAAATATATCATAAGCTTAGCAAATAATGTTGCATATAACGGAGTTATCATTCCAACAATGTCTGGATGTGAAATTATATTTTTTTACATTGTTCTTGCTGCAATGCTTTATTTTCTTTCATGCAATAGTTTTCGAATAAAAAAGTGTGTTATCACTATCTTATTAAGTTTTTGCATATTTGATTTTATAATCATTCCTTCTATGGATAGTAAGGTGTATTTTAATGTTGTAGACGCAAACCAAGGACTCTTCACAACAGTTAAATATAAAAATATAAATTTGATTTTTGATTGTGGAAGCAATAAAAACGGCTTTGGGGAGTATACAGCGGTTCCTTATCTTACAAAGCATGGAATAAGAACAATAGAAGGGGTTTTTATAAGCCATTGGGATGAAGACCATTATTCAGGGTTAAAAGAAATAATAAATAACAATATAAAAATCAAAAAAATTTTTTCTTCTTTTGATAGCGATGAATATAAAGTTAACATATTGAAAAAAGGAAACTTTTCTAATATAGATGAACGATTAAAAATAGAAACCTTATGGCCGGATAAAAATTATATAGCAAAAAGCACCAACAATGGATCGATGGTAATACTTATGAGTTTTGATAATATAAAAATATTTATGGCGGGAGATATTGAAATGGAAGCAGAAGATATGCTTCTAGGCATGGAGCATGCTGATATTCTTATAGTTCCGCATCATGGAAGCAAGACTTCGTCCACAGATAGTTTTGTAAATATGTTGAAGCCGGATTTAGCTGTAATAAGCTACGGTAATAATAATTACGGTATGCCATCGGAGGAGGTTATATCCAGATATGAAAGAAATAAGAGCACAATATTAACTACATATAATGAAGGAGAAATAAATTTTATTTTAAATGACGGCGAAATATATTATAATACATATACAGGACAGAAATCAGATAATTTTTATAAACTATATTTTACGGGATTAATACCGAATTTAATTAATTTTTGCCTGTTGCTTTATTGTATACTATACAAGGGAGAAAGGTATGAGCTATAAAATAATAATTGATTTGATTAAGAAAGATAAAGTTCCGGAATTTTTAATTTTATATGGGAATGAGGAATATTACATAGATAATGCAGTAAAACTCATTAAAAATAAATATGTCAGCGACGAATATGAAAGCATGAATTATGCAGAGTTTGAAAAAGTTGAAAATAACTTTAGTAATTTTTATGAGTTTATAACAACTTTTTCGTTTATGTCAAATAAAAAGGTGTGCACTGTAAAAGATTCAACATTTTTAACTTCATCTGGGAGCTTGAACAAAACTGAAGATAATAAGCTAATTGATTTGTTAGGCAAAAATGATAGCTGCGTTACTTTATTTTTGATTAAGGGAGGAAAACCGGATTCTAGAAAGAAGATCGTTAAAAATTTAAAAGCCGGAAATGCAGTTTTTGAAATTACTAGGCTGAATGAGGGAGAATTAACCAGATATATTGTTGAAAAATTCAAAGAGCTTAATTTGAGCATAAGTCTTAATGATGCTGCTTACATTGCAAATAACTCAGGGTATTTGGAGTATGAAAGCACAGTCAGTCTTTATCATGTAAATAATGAAATAGAAAAACTTGCAGCTTACAAGGCAAATTCAAAGAGTATATCTTTTGAGGATATTGACCTGCTATTAATTAAATCTGTTGAAAGTAATATTTTTAAGCTTGTGGATAATATTTGCGAAGGCAATAAAAAAAAGGCATTTGAAATACTTGATGAGATGCTTACCAATAACACTCCTGAGCAGTTTGTTATTCACATGATAGCCAGACAGTACAGATTGCTTTATCAATACACTGTTTTACTTAAAAAGGGCTACAGCTTTAATGAGATCATGAGTACCATGAAGATTAAAAAATTTATTGCCACAAAGCTTTCGAAGCAAGTCAGAAGCACGAGTGGTGAAAAAATAAGATATTACATGGAAAAGATTCTTGAGACGGACAGGAAAATTAAGACTGGAGAAATTGATGGCAGAATAGGACTTGAGCTTATTACTAACGGAATTATTAAGTAAATTGTGAAATAAAAAAACCGGATAACCCGGTTTTTCTTTATTTCCTGAGATTCATCAACTAACATCACATCCAGAATATGAGGTTAGTTGATGAATCTTAAGGATTTTAGTTTCAAAGGTAATAAAACCTATGAGCTAAAATTAAGCAACTTTATTTAATCTTTTAGATAGTCTGCTTACTTTTCTTGCTGCTGCTTTTTTATGAATAGTATTTTTTGCAGCTGCTTGATATAATTTCTTTTCACATAATCTCAATAATTCTTTAGCTTTTTCGTAGTCACCTGCGTTTAAAGCTACTTCGAATTTCTTAATACATGTTTTGATTTCAGACTTTCTGCTTTTGTTAACTTCAGTTTTCTTATTTATAACTAAGATTCTTTTCTTTGCAGATTTAATATTTGCCAAAATCTTCACCTCCTTCAAGTAGTCTTATTCAAATGCTATAACATTTTAGCATATTATTTGCATATTGACAATATTTTAGACAGCAAATCAATTATACAGGCTATTTTAATAAAAATCAAGTATAAAGAATAAAAAAATGAAAAAATTCAATAATAAATCTAATATGCAATAAATTACATGAAATTTAAATATTCTCCGATTTTGGAGAAATACTTAAACCATGAACAAAAGGAGGTAATTATGTATTACAGAACAGATTTAGCTTATGAAGCCAATGAATCACTGGCAAAAAAAGTTGAGGGAATTACTTTGAATACTCATGATTATGAACATGGCGAAGTTGTAGAGCTTGAAATCAAAGATAAAGCGGCAGAAAAATCTGTTGGGAAAAAAATGGGCAAATATATTACTTATGAAACCAAAAGCCTTAAGAGCCTTAACAGTGAATCAAAGATTGAAGTAATAAATATATTGTCTCAGGCAATTAAGGATGTGTCTGATTTAAAGCGAGAAAGAGTTTTGGTTGTGGGTCTGGGAAACCGAAATATTACCGCTGATGCGCTTGGGCCAAGAACCTTAGATAAAATAAAGGTTACAAGACAATTTTTTAAGGCATATAACAAAGATTATGATGAGGATTACAGCGAAGTGTCCATATTGGAACCGGGTGTGCTTGGTACCACAGGCATAGAGACCATTAATACCATTGTGGGTGTGGTTGAAAAAATAAAGCCTACGCTGCTTATTATTATTGATGCGCTTGCATCCAGAAAGATGAGGAGGCTATGTTCAGTTGTTCAAATTACGGATGCTGGCATTGAGCCAGGCTCAGGAATAGGAAATATGCAGGGATCGCTGAACAAAGAGACTCTTGGAGGGGTTAAGGTTGTAGCAGTGGGGATACCGACGGTGGTAGATACAGCTACAATTGTTAATGATACCATAGAGCTGATGGAAAATTCATTAAAGGATAAAACTGATGATGTAGGTCAAATAATGGGGATATTAAGCGACCTGGAATATAACGAAAAACAGGTATTTATAAAGGAGATTTTAAATCCAATGTACGGAGAATCAATAGTTACACCTAGCGGAGTGGATGAACTTATTGAAAGTTTATCTGAACTGCTGGCTGAATCTATAAATAAAGCAGTTCATCCGGGATATGAATTAATTTCGTAACCTATTTGTAAAAAATAACAGTGTTATTCAGGAAACAATACACATATACATTAATATATTAGAAATTTACTAATGTATTACTATTGTGAAAATATGTGGAGTTGGATCATGAAGAGACGAAGAAGAAATAAGGGTAAAACTAAAATTTATATGAGTATGTCAATCTTTTGTTTGACGATACTTTTTATCGGTTACAGTTATGTCTACAATTTATCTGAAGAAAGAAAGTCAGGGAAGGATGTTACGACAATCTCCATTCATTACAATGAAAATGTGGAAAATCAGGATGATATGAATTTTATAGACAAATTAATGTCCTACTTTAATATTTTTCTTGAGAAAACTTTTAATGAAAGTGAAGAACAAAGCAGATTGATTGATAGTGATGTTCTCAAATCTGAAGAAGTTTTAAATTCTTCAGACCATAATCAAGAACAAAATGATATTGCTGAAAATGAGTTAAAAATATACGATGAGGAAGACACTGAGCCGCAGTTAGCTGAAAAAGAAATACTGTTAGCTGCAAACAGGCAAGAAGATTTTTTTAGAGTAATTGAATCACCAACATATAGAAGCAGCTCTCCCCGAGATATATTCATAGACGCTGCTTCTATTAATGAAAATCTGAATGTGGTTGTTTTTCACACTCATGGAACTGAAGCATTTCTTCCGCATAAGGAAGGAAACTACAGAACCCAGGATGAAAGATACAATGTAATGGGTGTAGGAACAAAAATTACAGCAAATTTGCAGGGCTATGGGATAAATGCAGTTCACCTTAAAGATTATAATGACTATCCTGATTATAATTCATCATATTACAATTCAAAAAATGCAGTCAGCAAGGTGCTTTCAGACAATAAGAAAAATTTAATTATAGATATACATAGAGATGGTGCTGAGGAGAACTCTCTGTATGAACAAACATTATCACAGGTAAAGACAACGGAAATTAACGGTGAGAATGCAGCAACATGCACTCTTGTTATAGGAAATTACAATGAAAATTATGACAGGCTCAAAGAAAATGCTCAGCTTTTGTTTGATAAAGCCGAAGAGATGTATCCTGGTCTATTCAGGAAAATTATTATAAGAGATAAGGCGTATTTTAATCAATATCTCTCTGATTATGCATTGCTTGTAGAAGTAGGATGTACATTAAACCATATCGACGAGGTGAATTACAGCGCAGAGCTTTTGAGCGATGTTTTAATAGAGTATATTGAAGAAATTAGCAAATAATATCTTTAATAAATAAGCAAATTTTGATATAATACCCTATATCCATATAAATAGGGAGGAACATATTTTTGGACAGAAAAAAATACATAAGAAACTTTTCGATAATTGCCCATATAGATCATGGCAAATCAACGTTAGCAGATAGATTAATAGAAAATACAGGACTTATATCTCACAGAGAGATGCAGCAGCAAGTTTTAGATAATATGGATCTGGAACGTGAGAGAGGAATAACAATTAAGCTTCAAACAATAAGCCTTTTGTACAAAGCGAAGGACGGGCATGACTATACGCTAAATTTGATAGATACTCCAGGGCATGTTGACTTTAACTATGAAGTGTCAAGGAGTTTGGCAGCGTGTGATGGTGCTGTTCTTGTAGTTGATGCATCCCAAGGAATTGAAGCTCAGACATTGGCAAATGTATACCTTGCGCTGGATCAGGACTTGGAAATTGTTCCAGTAATCAATAAAATTGATCTTCCCAGTGCAAGACCTGATGAGATTAAGAAGGAAATAGAAGATGTAATCGGGCTTGACTGTGAAAATACACCGCTTATATCAGCAAAGGATAATATAAACATAGACCATGTTCTTGAAGCAGTAGTAAAGCAAATTCCGCCTCCAGCTGGTGATGAAAATGATCCGCTGAAAGCATTGGTTTTTGACTCCTATTATGACAGCTACAGAGGAGTTGTTGCTTTCTTGAGAATTAAGGAAGGAACAGTTAAAAAGGGCGATAAAATTAAGATGATGTCCACAGGCAAGACTTTTGATGTTACAGAAGTCGGAATAATTTCACCCGTTCAAAAACCGACAACCGCATTGTATTCAGGAGATGTGGGGTATTTGTGCGCAAGCATGAAGGAGGTTAGAAGCTGCCGTGTGGGAGACACTATAACCAATGCAAATAATCCTGCAAGTGAGCCTCTTCCAGGGTACAAGAAGGTAACATCCATGGTTTACTGTGGAGTTTATCCAGCAGAAGGGGAGGAGTACAATTCGGTAAGAGATGCGCTTGAAAAGCTTCAGGTAAATGACGCCGCATTAACTTTTGAGCCTGAAACTTCCATTGCATTGGGATTCGGGTTTAGATGCGGATTTTTAGGCCTTCTGCACATGGAAATAATACAAGAAAGGCTAGAGAGAGAGTTCAATTTGAATATAATTGCAACCACTCCCAGCGTTATTTACAAGGTATATAAAACAGATGGGCAGATGATGATTATGCAAAACCCCACAAACATGCCTCCTGTTCAGGAAATAGAATATATGGAAGAACCTATTGTAAATGCGTCCATTATGGCTCCGACAGAATATGTTGGATCAATTATGGAGCTTTGTCAAAACAGAAGAGGTATTTTTGAAAATATGGAATATATGGAGGCAACCAGAGTTATTCTTCATTACAAGCTTCCGCTAAATGAAGTTATTTATGATTTCTTTGATGCTTTGAAATCTAAGACAAGAGGATACGCATCTCTTGATTATGAACTTCACGGATATGTTCGTTCAGAGCTGGTTAAAATGGATATACTTATAAATGGGGAATTGGTTGATGCATTTTCAATTATAGTTCATGAGCAGAAAGCATATGAACGAGGAAAATCAATTGTTGAACGATTAAAAGACGTAATCCCGAGGCATTTGTTTGCAGTTCCTCTTCAGGCAGCAATAGGAGGAAAAATAATTGCAAGAGAAACAGTCAAGGCACTTAGAAAAGATGTATTGTCAAAGTGCTACGGTGGAGATATAACCAGAAAGAAAAAGCTATTGGAGAAGCAAAAAGAAGGCAAGAAGCGCATGAGGCAGATAGGTAGCGTTGAAGTTCCACAGGAGGCTTTTCTGGCAGTTTTAAAATTTGACGAAGATTAAGAGGTGTGAAATGAAAAAAGGAACTATAATTTTATTAGTGATATTAGCATTGATAGCTCTGTTTGTATTTAGTATTTTTGGCAGCTACAACTCATTGGTTGCACTGGATGAAAATGTAAATACCCAGTGGGCAAATGTTGAGAGCAAGCTCCAAAGAAGATATGATTTGATTCCAAATTTGGTAGAATCTGTTAAGGGGGCTATGGCGCAGGAGCAGGAAGTATTCACTGCCATAGCGGATGCAAGATCTAAGCTTGCCGGCGCAGGGTCAACTTCTGAAAAGGTGGAGGCATCTAACCAGTTAGAGGGTGCACTATCAAGACTTCTTGTTGTGGTTGAAAATTACCCTGAACTTAAATCAAATCAAAATGTAACCTCTTTGATGGATGAGCTTGCAGGAACCGAAAACAGAATTTCAACCGAACGCGACAGGTATAATGCAGTAGTTAGAGACTACAATAAAGCAATAAGAACATTTCCGAGATTAATATGGGCTAGAATACTTGGCTTTGAGGAAAGACCGTACTTTGAAGCTACTCCCGGAGCCGAAACTGCACCGGAAGTTAACTTTGATTGATTTGGAGTGTGATACTTGTGAGGAAAAATTTACTGCCTATATTAATGGCGGTCTTGTTACAATTTACCGGGACATTTGCATATGGCCAGAATGTAACGTTTCCTAAGCCTACAACAGAATTTTATGTTAATGATTTTGCTGATATTATAGATAGTGAAGCGGAAGCAAACATGGTTAAGATTAATCTTAACTACGAAAATACAGATGAAAAGCCTCAGATCGTAGTAGCAGCTGTTCAAAATTTACAGGGTTTAGATGAAAATAAATATGCTGTAGAACTTTTTGAACAATGGGAAATAGGAAACAAAGAATATGATAATGGTGTGTTGATTCTCCTTTCGTTGGAGGAAAGAAGAATTAAAATAGAAGTTGGTTACGGACTTGAAGGAGCTATAACCGACGCGGAAGCAGGAAGAATATTAGATGAATCATTAGACTATTTATCAAGCGGAGATTACTCAGCAGGCTTGGAAAATATTTTTTACAGGGTTACAGAAAGGGTAAACGAAGAGTACGGATATGATGATGACGTAATTTTTGGAGATGTTGACAGAGGAAATGTGTATAGCAATTCGTCGGACTATGGGGCTTTATTCAAGTTAATTTTATTAATTGTTTTGATAATTATAATTAACGGCTTCGGAGGCGGAGGAAGAAGAGGCAGACGAAGAAATATTTTCATACCACCTATTATCGGTCCAGGCGGTGGCGGCTTTGGCGGTTTCGGCGGCGGAGGAAGCTTCGGAGGCGGAGGAAGCTTCGGAGGCGGAGGCCGTTCAGGCGGAGGCGGAGCAGGAAGAGGATTTTAATATTATTCAATAAAATTATCAGGGCTTTGCGTTAATAACTCAAAGCCCTATTTATTTTGCATAGGAATTAAGATATCTTTCCTAAAAATATTATTTCGTCTGTTTCCGAATTTGTGATGGAAAGCCCTTTTTCCTCCCAATTGGACGAACCAAGATATCCAAGCCTGTCATCCCATGCATCATCATATTCTTCCTTAGCGACTTTTTCGCTGTCTACAAAATACTCTACCTCAGAGTCAATCAACTTGAAGCCATCCTGTGATGCATAATCTTTCTCATCATCGTAGTCATCATAATTATCATAGTCGTCATAATCACCATAATCACCATAATCATCATAATCAATATCATCATCAGAATCTGTATATAGATAGCCATAATTTATTAAATTGTAGAGGCATTCATACATTACATCAATATTGCTGTCGTTAATATGGGCTTCGGATAATTGCGTAAAAAAATCTATTATTTCTTGGTTTTTTACTTCGTATGTTACCATATCCTTGGTATACAGATTTTTTTTAAAATCACCGCTTTCATTTGTTATAGTAATTTTCATGACCAGTCCCCCTTGATATATTTGTTTGTAAAATATATTAAGTCTTTTAAAAATTTATAATATGTTTTTAAAAATTATTTAAAATTAAATTGATAAACAAAACAGAATTGTTAATCTCATAAAAAAAATGTCGCTATGTGTATGCGACATTCGTGACATTGATAAACCCTATTTTTGCCATTCTGAGTAACATTATCTCTTCTTGTTCAAAATTTGATTTGCTTGTTAATATCCGAAAAAAAAAGTATAATAAATATAAAAACTTATGCTGTATGGTCGCACATGAAAACATTTTATTTCTTAAAAACAAGGGGAAGGTGGAAATATGATTTTTATGTTAATGGGAGACGAAGAAAAAGGTTCCAAGCTTGAACGCCTTTATGATAAATATAGGAACATGATGTTTTATGTTGCCTATAATGTTCTCCATGATGAATTTTTGGCAGAAGATGCCGTTCATCAATCATTTGTGCAGGTTTATAATCACCTACATAAAATAGATGAAAACAATTGTCGGAAAACAAGAAACTTATTTGTTACTATATGTAAGAATGTTTCGATAAATATGTACAATCAAAGAAAAAAACAGACAACAGAAGAACTTAATGAAAATATGACATCAGATGATACAAGTATAACAGAAATTGTTATTAACAATGAAAGCTTTGAACGGTTGAACAAGATTATTGAGGATTTAAATCCAATTTATCAGGAGGTTATTTTCCTTAAATTTTCACACGGTTTTTCTGTAGCTGAAATAGCTGAATTGAAAAACATTAAGACTGATACCGTGCAGAAAAGAATTGAGAGAGCAAAAAAACAGCTTTTAATATTATTAAGTAAAGAAGGTGAGCTGAATGGATAAAAAAGAATATGTGACTGATAAGGCTATGGATGCGATGCTTCAGACAGCAGCTTCTGATATCGAAGATAAGGCAGTGGACATCTTACTGGATGGATATGAAGGTCAAAATCATAAGTTTTCAGAAAAACACAGAGAAGATATGCAAAAACTGTTTAAAAAAGAACGGAAATTCCGGTCTGCTCGCAGAATAAGAACCTATTCAAAACGTGCCGCAGTGATTTTCATTGCTGTTATTGCAATAAGCGCAATAACGATAAGCAGCGTAAGTGCATGGAGAGTTAGGTTTATGAATTTTATCCTGGAAAGGACACAATACGATACAAATATTAAATTTACAGATGGTACTTCAAAAGCAGATAACTATAAATTCGGTGAGATTAAACTGGAATATGTCCCGGAAGGCTTTAAGCTTGAAAAAAGTGAGTCGCAAAAAAATCATTTATACTTTGCATTCAGAAAAGATGATGAATTTTTTAACTTTCGTACAAGAGATGTTAGGAGTTCACTATCAATCGATACGGAAGGCGCAAATGTAAAGGAGCTTACTATAAATGGAAGAGAAGCCCTCTACAGTGAGAATGACAATATTAGGATTCTTGTCTGGAATTATGATGAAATGGCATATATCTTGACAGGAAGCATCAGCGAAAGCGAGCTTGTGAAAATAGCTAAGAGTGTAAAAAAATAAAATTTATAAAATTTTATTTTTTTTTAACAAATTTTTATCTGAAAAGCTGTCGGAAAATCCTCTTTAATTTTGTTATTATTAATGAAATCAAAATTAAGGAGGATTTTTTTATGAAAAAGAAAGTACTGTCGGTTTTATTTATTATTTTTATTATGGTTTTAGTAAATTCCATACATGCGAGCGTTTATGCCGAAACTGACGATTTAAAAAATAGTACTGAAATAAAACCAAATTATATTGCAATTGTACTGTGCTTAAATAATTTAACTTTGAATTCCGGCGGTAAATTGACTTGTGAAGGCGAAACCGGTGTACAGAAAGAATATATTGCAGGAGTAAAAATAGAATTACAACAGCTATCCGGAAACTGGACAACCATTAAAACGTGGGAAGATACAAGTGATGATGAGGAAATGTATTTATACAAGGATTGGTATGTTGAAAAAGGCTCCTACCGCCTGAAAACAACCCATACAGCACTGGACAGCTCCGGCGATGTTATTGAAATTGTTACAAAGTATAGTGAGACGGTTGATTATTAGAATAGGATTTAAATTGTTAGCTTAGATTTGTATCAGGTTACAGGGGATGCAGGCTGCGCCCGTCCCATATGGTCTATCCTTTTACGTTCTCGGAGCGAATTTATATAAATAAGGAGTATACATTTTATGAATATTAAAGCTATATTTGCCGCTATTGATAGGATAAAGGATAATATTATACATGACGTAAAGCCTTATACAATCCGATTCAAAAAAATACGATTTATGCTTGTATCCTGTTTTGCACTACTTATAACAATTAGTATACTTAGTCTAACATCACTATTTCCAGAAAGGCGAGATAAAATTATAGGAGGAGACTATACATATAAAGTAGTGGAATATGAAGTGCCTACTTCCTATTCAGTTGCACCTCTGTATATGTATTCGGTCGTACCAGATAAAGATATATGCGCAGCATTAGATAACATGTTTCCCGGTATTGACTGTGGCTATGCTCTACATGTATTTAATTTTGAAGGTGATGAGCCAACTGCAAAGAAATTCTGGATTCCAGTTTTCGACAACGGACGAATTACAAATTTTATTTATGTTTCAAAATTATTAGATGATGAACGAATTGTCTTTGGGTCATCCAATAGTGATGTAGAAATGATACAGGCACTTTCTTCTATGACAGAACATGCACCTATGTACATAGCAGCTGATAATGACTGTCTATATTTTATCATTGGTGACAATGCTTATTCAATGAGTCCGCTAGCTAAAGATGGTGCAAAACTTCCTGATATTATGACTTCTGGTATTGATATAGTAACCGTTATACTTCCGTTAGAATAATTAAAAGGGGGAGATTCCAATGGGCTATCTTGTGAGCAGATGACTAAAATACATTAATATAAGTAAACTATTAAATTAGAAAGGTTGTGAATTGAAATGAAAAATTATGTTCGTATTTTCTCTATTTTTCTTGCTTGTTGTTTAGTATTTGTATTAACATTCACTTCAGTAGTTGCTGCTGATACGGTTGATTCCAAAATTAATAATGCTTCACTTAATGAATACATTGATACTACATTACCTCATTACTTGACTTTAGGAGACGAAGCATATGATCAAGTAAAAATATCAAACCCTGTGCCTATTAAAAACCATTCTAACAGAACATCTCGGATGTATTTTGTTACCAATGATGGTGAATACATTGGACAACTCATAGTATCATTTGTTAATAACCAGTATTATTCCAATTTTATGTTTGATAACAATGTTGAAATAAATAATGTTTTAAAGACAAATATTCCTTTTGCTCTTATTGCATATAATGATGGAAATGACCATATGGTCATGCAAACTGCCTCAGATAACATGATTATTTCAGCAAACAAACAAAACTCTTTAGAACGGCTTAACATTCCTGTTTATGAGTTGTCGCCGGCAACATTTTCTTCATTTAATCCAATCCAAAACTATACACGGACATCTAGCGATTACTATGTTTCTCTATCTGTACCAAATGTATCCAATGATACGACTCCTGATGGTAAGGGATTGTGTTGGGCTGCATGTATAGCCGCTATATCAAATTATCGCACAGATTCATCATATGATGCCTTAGACATATTCGATGCCTTAGATTACGAGTATAGTGGAACACCTGAAGGGACAAGAACATGGTATGAGTACGGGTATGAATATTGTGGTATGGGATACAATGATACTTCCGGAATGGAATTTATTGACTTGTATGACGTGCTCGATAGTGGCAAACCAGCGATGTTTGACATAGCTCGCTCAGGTGCCGCACATGCTATAGTGTGCAAATACTTGATGGGTGGAAATGATTACACAACTTATGGGTTCATGGATCCGAATAGGTCTAGTACAGTTTATACCTATTTTGATGACCCTAACCTTGATCCAGACAATTTTGTGTATGATAATGGACAGAATGAGTATGACGATTGGAGATATACAATATACTAATTACAGGGCCACAGGGTCACAGGGGACGGTTCTTAGTGTCAAGATAATTTATTGGAATATAATGAGTCGCCGGGAATCGTTACCTATGGCTATATGAAGTCTCTACTTCCTATTCGTGTTGTATCATTTTGTAAAGGCAAGCATATAATAGGGATGGACTTCATATCTTACATATCAAATATGCATACAACCGAAATTACACGAAAGGTAACTTTTCGCACGTGTGGAACAATGAGTGAACATTTTTAGATAATCCAACAGATTTTTTGTTGAAATTATGAGATTCTTGAAATGGGTAATCTGGAGGTTAAGATTATTAAAAAGAAATGGACAATTTTAATTTTGCTTGTAATTCTTGTTATAGTTGTTTCGGCAGTGCAGCTTCTTTCAAACTCAGACAGCAATGACAAATTAACAATTGCGATTCCTCAAAATGCTGTTGTTTATACAGATGAAGAGTCCGTTGCAATGCTTAAGGATGAGGGACAGTATGCTATGACTGATTTAGTCCGACAGGAAGTTTATCTGGTTGACGGAGAATTAAATGTTGATTTTTGGTTTGATGAGAATGCAGAACAAAATCAGATTGACAGTGCGCGGAGCTTTGTCATTACCAGGTTTGTGCTCAGGAGCGGTCAAGGAGCTTTCTTGGGTGCCGGACCTTATATATATATCATAAAAAATAAAGAAATAACCTGGGAAACCGTAAGCTGCAGGATATATACAGGAGATGAGCAGGTATCATACGAAGCCTATAATGATAAAGGTCAATTAATTAATCCGTAGTACAAGAAAATCCGGCTTAGCTGCGAGGCTAAGGCCGGATTTTTTAAGCAGATATGCTATGTTGAAATTAATAATCTGCCGGTAATTTCATTACTGCATAATAATTTGATTGTTATGCTGTAGTTCAATAATGTTAGTTGTTGTGGTAGCCTGAGATTTTTTAAAGATACTTGTTATACTGAAGTTATCCCAAAAGTGCATTGGAACAAATATCCTTGGCTTAATTTGTTCTATAAAATATTGTCCACCGCACAAATAATTTTCTTCAAGTCTTCCGTCAACAGGGAAAAAGGCAACATCAATAGCAACGTCCTTGATTAAAATGTTTTTAATTATGCTTTTAAAAGCAGTTTCCATTTCCTTTTCTTCCTCAGAGGTGTCATCCGACCATTTCCACCAGTTCAAATCTCCTGCGTGAAATATTGTGTGCCCATCTATTTCTACTAAAAAGCTTACCCCTTCATCAGTGGAACCAAAGGTAGATATTTTCAGGTTGTTTATTTCAGTTGTTTCATCTTTCCCTACGGTATATATGTTTTTTACTTCGGTGTAAAGCTTTATATCGTTGCTTAATATATAATATGTTTCTTTTTTATAACTGCTCCATGAAAGAATTGACCTGTCAAAATGATCATGATGGCTGTGCGATGAAAAAACGTACAGATGCTTATTGCTTTTAAGTATATCATTAAGAACATCTTTGAAATTAAAATCATCTTCAGGCGTTCTTTTATCGTCAAAATAATCAAATATTAAAAATGAGGTTTCTGTTTCTACTACAAAACAGCTGTGATAAATATAATATGCTTTCATTTATTTTCTCCGCTATAGTTTTTACAATATAATACCATAAAAATATATAGTTTAAAACATCTGAAAAGAGAATAAAACAATGTAAGTAGTTAAAAATAATTTATGAGATAAGGAAAATATATATAAAATAATAATATTAATAAAAATTTACAAAAATTATTTGTAATTATTAGGTATGCATTGTATAATGAGGAGTTACTAAAAATAGAACGAGGATGATAAAATTAATGAAAATTGAAAATGTTATTTTGAATGACAACATTCAAAGAGCCTTGGATGAAATGGGATTTGAAGAATGCACCCAGATTCAGCAAGAGGCAATACCTGTTATTTTGGACGGAAAGGATATAGTCGGACAGTCAAATACGGGTACTGGTAAGACTGCAGCGTTTGGGATACCAATACTTGAAAAGATAGATAAAAACATAAGAATGCCTCAGGCGATAGTGCTGCTGCCAACAAGAGAACTGGCAGTTCAAGTTGCAAATGAATTCAGAAAGTACGGAAAATATATGGACGGTATTAAAACAGTTACCGTATACGGCGGAGCAGACATACGCGATCAAATAAACAAGCTTAAAGGCGGAGCACAGATAATTGTTGGCACACCAGGAAGAATCATAGACCTTATAGATAGACGCGTTATAAAATTAGGTGAACTTACAATGGCTGTTTTGGATGAAGCTGATGAAATGCTTAAAATGGGCTTTAGAGAGGACATAGAGCTCATATTGGGTAAAATTGACCATAAGGTTCAAACATCACTGTTTTCGGCTACGATACCAGATGTAATGAAGAATATTATAAAGAAGTTTTTGAATAACCCTGTATCGATTAAGGTTTTAAGAGAAGGAATAACGGCTAAAGAAGTTAAGCAAAGTTATTTTTTAGTTAAACATTCAGATAAGGTAGAAGCTCTTTCAAGACTTATTGATACTTATACACCAAAGCTGACAGTTGTATTCTGCAATACAAAGAGATCTGTTGATGAACTCTATGATCGCCTTGTAGAAATTGGATACAATTGTGATAAGATTCATGGAGATATAAAGCAGTCTCAGAGAATAGACACACTGAATAGGTTTAACAACGGCTTGATAGAAATTTTAATTGCTACCGATGTAGCAGCAAGAGGGCTTGACATTAAGGAAGTTGAATGTGTTATAAACTATGAGGTTCCAATTAAGGAAGATTACTATGTACACCGAATCGGAAGGACAGGTAGAGCTGGTAAGGAAGGAGCATCATTTACTCTTGTTACGGCAAAAGAAATGAGAAAGCTGGAAAATATAGAAAAGTATACTAAAAAATCAATAAGAAAAAGAACTATTCCTACTGTAGATAAGGTAAATGAAGTTAAGAAAGATAAATTTATCAGAAATATTGTTGAAGTAATTGAAAAAGAAGATCTTGGAGAAAACAGAGAACTGGCAGAAAAACTAATGTCTCAAGATTACGATGCTGAAACACTTATAGCAGCTATGATAAAGAAGCTGGTTAGATTTGATTACTCCCAGGAAAGAGATTTGAATGACGTTGTGCCTGAACGCAGAAAAAGCTCAAGGGGCGGAAGAAAAAGTATCGGAGATACAGAAAGATTCCATGTAAATGCAGGCAAGAAGCAAGGAATAAGGCCTGGGGATATACTGGGGGCAGTTGCCGGAGAATGTGACATTCCAGGAAGTGATATAGCAGAAATTGAAGTTCTTGAAAATTATTCTTTCTTCAATGTGGCCTCAGAGCATAAGAATCGTATTTTGAAAAGAATGGATGGAGCACAAATAAAGGGTCAAAACGTAGTAGTAGAACTGTCAAAAGAAAAAAGGTCAAGAAATTCAAGAGATAAAAAGAATAAAGATAAATGGTTCGGAAAGAAATCAAGAAAAAAATAGCAAAAATATGTTGACAAAAATTCATTTAGGGTAATATAATGGGTAAAATGAACTGTGATGGATCGAGTAATGCAGACACAGCAATAAAGAGAGGGAAGAAAAGGTGGAAGCTTCCTTTGTATGACTGTATGAAAACTAATCCGGAGTTAAGACTGAAAGCTTAGTCGTAAGGTCTTGGTATGGATGCCTTAAATCTGTTGAGAAGTAACTGAGGTGGAACCACGATATATTCGTCCTTAAACATTTGTTTAAGGACGTTTTTTTTATTTCTTATTTATATGAACTAAATAATCAGTTCGAAACAGGTTATAGAATGAAAATTAAATATTGCAAAATTTAATGGAGGAATGGATATGATAAAATTAACATTGCCTGATAACAGTGTCAGAGAATATGAAAATGGAATTTTGGCTTATGACGTTGCTAAGAGCATAAGCGAGGGACTTGCAAGAAATGTGGTAGGAGCCGTATACAATGGTACTACGATCGGCTTAAAAGAAGAAATAAATGAAGATGGAAGCATTATGTTCCTTAAATTTGAAGATAAAGAAGGTAAACATGTATTTTGGCATACATCGTCACATATATTGGCACAGGCAATTAAAAGACTGTGGCCTGAAGCAAAATTAGCAATCGGTCCTGCTATAGATAACGGGTTCTATTATGATATAGATCTGGACTACAGGCTGGTTCAGGAGGATTTTGCTAAAATTGAAGCGGAAATGAAGAAAATAGTTAAGGAAGGGCTTGAACTGGAAAAATTTGAACTTCCGAGAGCAGAAGCTTTAAAGTTTATGGAAGAAAAACAGGAGCCATATAAGGTTGAGCTAATAAACGATTTGCCTGAAGATGCAGTTATTTCTTTCTACAAACAGGGAGATTTTGTTGATTTGTGCGCAGGTCCTCATCTTTCGTCCACAAAGAAGCCAAAGGCTATGAAGCTTTTAAGCATTGCAGGAGCATATTGGAGAGGAAACGAAAACAATAAAATGCTTCAGAGAATTTATGGAATATCATTTGAAAAAGCAAAAGACTTAGAAGAATACATCAAGATGATGGAGGAAGCTAAGAAGCGTGATCACAGAAAACTAGGAAAAGAGCTTGATTTGTTCTTCATGTCAGAAGAAGGTCCTGGATTTCCATTTTTCCTTCCAAAGGGCGTAGAAGTTAAAAACGAATTGATGAAATACTGGAGAGAAATGCACAGAAAGGCAGGCTATGTTGAAATAGAAACTCCGCTGATGCTTAACAAACATCTCTGGGAGGTATCAGGTCACTGGTACAATTACAGAGAAAATATGTATACAACTGTAATTGATGAACAGGATTTCGCAATTAAGCCTATGAACTGTCCAGGAGGAATTCTGGTATATAAAAATGCTATGCACTCATACAAAGATTTTCCAATGAGAGTTGCAGAAGCAGGAAGAGTACACAGACATGAGTTATCTGGCGCACTTCACGGACTGATGCGTGTAAGAGCATTTACGCAGGACGATGCCCATTTGTTTATATTGCCTGAGCAAATAAAGGATGAAATTAAGGGTGTTATTAAATTAATCGATGAAATATACAAACAATTTGGATTCTCATATAACTTAGAGCTTTCAACAAGGCCTGAAAAATTCCTTGGGGAAATTAAGGACTGGGATCTTGCAGAAGCATCATTAAAAGCAGCACTTGAAGAATTAGAACTTGATTATGTAGTAAACGAAGGAGACGGCGCGTTCTACGGACCTAAAATTGACTTCCACCTCACTGACTGCATAGGCAGAACATGGCAGTGCGGAACAATCCAGCTTGATTATCAGCTTCCACAGAGATTTGAAATGGAATATGTAGGAGCAGATGGACAGAAGCACAGACCGATAATGATTCACAGAACAGCATTCGGAAGTATTGAAAGATTCTTTGGAATTCTTATTGAACAATATGCAGGAGCTTTCCCAACTTGGCTGGCACCTGTACAGGTTAAAATACTTCCAATATCCGATAAATTTATTGAATATGCAGGGAAGGTAAAAGAGCAGCTAGAGGCATCAAATATTAAGGTTGAGATTGATACAAGAGCGGAGAAAATCGGCTACAAAATAAGAGAAGCGCAGTTAAGCAAGGTTCCATACATGTTTATTGTAGGTGAGAAAGAAGCTGAAAGCGGAGCTGTATCAGTGAGAGAAAGACAAAAAGGTGACATCGGAAGCATGAGCATTGAAGAAATAAGCAGCATTATTTTAAACAAGATAAGCACAAGAGAAAACGACTCACCACAGTCTATATAATCATTAACAACCCGAGCATAAGCAAATTGTCATCCTCCGGTAACGAAGGATGACAATTTTTATGTAAATATTTGTTTGTGACTAACATAAAGGGTATAATAGTAAATATGGGGGAATATTTTACTCGAAATTCAAGAGAAGCAAAGCAAACCTAGATAGAAAAGAAATAAAAATGCTCATAGAAGCATATAAGAAATTATAATAAAAATTATAACACAAGGAGGACATATGAGCACTGTATATTCAAAAGATGTTCAATACCACATTAATATGAAGGAGGGCGATGTAGGCAGGTATGTTATATTGCCGGGAGACCCCAAAAGGTGCGAAAAAATTGCAAAACACCTTGATAATCCTGTCCTAGTTGCAGATCATAGAGAATATGTTACATATACGGGATATTTAGACGGTGTTAAGGTAAGCGTTACATCAACAGGCATAGGCGGACCGTCTGCAGCTATTGCTTTAGAAGAATTAGCAAATATAGGAGCAGACACATTTATACGTGTAGGTACCAGTGGAGGCATGGACGTAAATGTAATGGGAGGCGATCTGGTTATTGCTTCCGGAGCTATCCGTATGGAGGGAACGAGCAGAGAGTATGCCCCTATGGAGTTCCCGGCGGTGGCTGATTACAAAGTACTGAACGCATTAGTAAAAGCTTCGGAAAATTTAAAGAAAAAATATCATGTGGGCATAGTCCAGTGCAAGGATTCATTTTACGGACAGCACTCACCTGAAATCAAGCCCGTAAGCTATGACCTTATGAATAAATGGGAGGCATGGCTTAGATTAGGAGCATTAGCTTCAGAAATGGAATCAGCAGCGCTTTTTATCGTAGGAGCTTTCAGAAGGGTTCGCGTCGGATCAATATTAAATGTAGTAGCAAACCAGGAAAGAAGAAAATTAGGATTAGACGATCCACAGGAGCATGACACCGAGGCCGCAATAAAAGCAGCAGTAGAAGCAATTAGAATACTCATAAAAGAAGACAATATGCAATAGGGTATTAGAGTATAAAAAATTAAAATAATTTAGTAGATAACAAAACCATTGAAACTGATATTCAATGGTTTTGTTGGTGTATCAAGGATACTTAGTTGTTGTCATTAATAATTTCTGATCAGATATCAGATAAAATTGGCTGTAAGAATAGCGATGAGTATTGACATGCGAGATCTTGTGTGGTATAAATTACCAAAGAGACGATTCTTATTCCAAGGACAGTAAGAATAAAAAGCTAGGGGATTTGTCGGTAGAACAAGGTAATACTCCTTCCATAAAAACAATCATCAAGAACGGTGGAATATATGAAAGGAGTTTTGAGCACGAAGGGGCATTGGTGGACATTTATCAAATAGCACTATGATACTCATGATGAGTGCACCCTGAGGCAAGACGATTTTAGCAATAAGGGAGCAGTTGTTGTACAGGAAGTGTAAGCATAAAATGTAGTAAATAGGAAAGGAGAAACATCATGAAGAAACGTAATATGGATTATTTGGTGCGAAGATTATTCCTTGCTTTCTTTACATCAATGTGTCAGAATATTTTATTCATACCCATATTTTACATATATTTGGTTTTCATTCCATGGACGCGCATAGGGTGGTTTTTGCTTGTTGTTCCGTATTTCTTAATACCTATACTTAGTGCTTTCTGTTGTTGTTTTTTAATGCACCGAGGTAATTTCCGTTTTGATTCACGAAATGTGGCTTCAAAAGCTTCTGCTTACAGATTGGCTGCTCGGCTCCTGTCTGTGTTTTGCTTTCTTTTGATTGGATACATTTTAGATAAAAATAATGGTGGTGTGCCGATATTTGTTTCTGATTTGCTAAACAAGTTTGGAGAGCACGGCAGCGCATTAAGATCACTACTACATAACTTCTTCTTATACATGGTTTCTGCCATATTCACAACCGTATATGCGTTTGCTGAATATCTGTTTGTCACATCTAAAATGGAGTATAGCACAGATAGTTAAAACGGTATCGTCTGGAGACGGCAGATTGCGCAAAAATATATATGGCATCAAGGAAACGATGCCGGTTATTTTAATGGCTGCCGGCATTTTTTTCGTGTTGTCAGTAACCCTTTAAAGCCTTGGCAGGTATTAGATATTTGCAATAATAAATTATATTATATGTATATTGTTTATAACAGGAAATCATTTGCATTTCGGAGAAAATAAAGTATCTCAGAAGTACTATATAATAGACAAATAATTGGATGTATTATCTGGCTACATAATTTATTTTGAAAATTATTCAGGAGGGGTTTGCTATATCTGATTACAAATATTTTTTTCTCCCATATGATGAAGCTGAAATAGGAGCTATAGAAGGCTGGTTGGAGTTGAAGGCTGAACGGGGATTTAAGCTAACACATATTAAAGGGAGATTTTTTGGTTTTGAAGAATCGTCAACCGGTAAAGCAAACTATTGCATTCATCCCCACACGGATGATGAATGCTGCGATATACCCGGATGGAAGTATGTAGGTAAACTTTCGCTATATTTTGACATTTTTATTTCAGAAGATAATAATGATGCAGATAAGCCGGATATTGATTCTGCGTGCATGGAAGCTGCACTTAGAAAACAAATATTGAGATATAGATATGGAGTAATACCATCCTTTTTGTTTCCTGTTTTAGTGTTTATGCTTTTCATTAAACTGAGTTTTATTTCAGGTGGCTTTATAAAAACGCTTATTTATTATGATGATTTGCTGCCGATGGGAATACTGACTGGATCTATATGTGCCGTGATATTGGGATTGCTGTATGTTGTCGCATATATTAAGAGGAAGAAAAGAATCAAATTGCTTATGGAGCGCAGGAAGCAGCCTGTTGTAAAGACTCACAGAATATTTGAATGGTGTCTGATTGCAATAATTACTATAAGTTTTATTATTATTATAGTGCAATATGGGAAAGTAAATCGAATTCAGACCATTCCGTTGGACAAATATACGCTCAACAGAAAACTTCCTCTTATGGAGCAAATTTCTCCTGATGAGTGGTATACAGCGGAGGCAATTAGAGAAAAATGTAGCTCAGATATAGGAACTAATTACTCGGTAACAGAAAAAAGCCGCTATGTGGCTCCCACAATATTATATGTCAGGCAGTACTGGCGCGAAGTGCAAGACATACCTGATGTTTATGAGGAGCCGTTTGGATACAATGTTAATTATTATGAAATGAGAAATACAAATTTAGCAGTTTATTATGAAGAAGAGCTTTGCAGAAATTTAAGTTCAGGAGAAATGACTTCCATATATGTTGACGGCTTTGACAGTGCTTCGTATTTTTTGAACGGAGAAATAGAAGACATTGTGCTCAGATCGGGAAATATTGTTATAACCGCAATGTACTACGGCTCAGGCAGTCTGCTTGATTCAGTCCATCATTTTTCAATGGCAGCCCCAAACTAAGGAATGATATGGAGTAGGGTATTATTAATAAATGAGATTCAAAACAATAAATACATAGGATATCACACTATTAATAAGGGGGATTTTATTATGAGCAATGAAAACGATAAAAACAACAAAGATGACATAGAAATAAATAAAAATGCTTTTAATGATATTAAAATGTTCCTATACTTACTTTTATGTTCGGAAGTATTAATGTTATATTTTTCAGGAAGGCAGATGTTTTTTGAAAATATAGATTGCTCTCCCGCAGTAACAGCAATAAATACAGTATTGTTAATTCTAACAATTATTCATATTAGAAAAATTTAAAATAGCAAAAAATAAACATAGATTCCAAGTGACGAGCCATAGGGACGGACATTCCAGTGGTGTTTTACCATTATTAATAGTAAATGTCTATTGGGAAAAAGATTTCAATGAAATAATTATTAAATTTAGGAGATGAAATTGTATGTTTTTACCTGTGTATAGCGTATATATTATCTTAATGCTATTTATATCAATTTTATTATTATTCTTAATTGCTATAACTTTTAAAATTAATTCTAATATAAAGAAATTATTGCAAATAAAAAAAGAAGAATCTATAAGTAAATGAAGCCACTGATAATGTCTAGAGGACGGGGGCACTGTCATCAAGTGCTCTGCCCTGAAGCATTTAGGAGTACTGAAGTAGTTTAAAGGGACGGATAATGTATATCTCGTCCATTTTATATTTATTTAATTAATGCTGAGCCTGGAAGCATGATATAACTGTTGTTTCAGCGGCACCGCCTGTTATTACAAAGCGAACGTATTGCAAGAAATTTGTTATGGTAATCATTTTTGCTGTATCAAATGGAACGGTTATAACAGTTCCGGTGTCCTCCAACCAAGTTGTGTTGTCGGGACTTATCTCTACCTTTAGGGTAATATCTTGATCGCTTGATGTCGTGCCGGTGTTTTTGATAAACCAGTTATAGGAGGATTCAAGAGAAACGTCTTGTGAGTCAGAATTTACAGTGGCTCCTAAGCCAACGGTGGTTTCTGTAAGTGGCGTTGTGCCATTAACGACTTTGACGTCATTGGTAATTGTAGAGACTGTATCAATATCAGTACCTGCTGCTAATGTTACTTCAGCACCTGTTGCTATATCTACGGTGCCATTTACGGGTAGGTTTCCTGTATCGTCAACTTGCAATGGAACAATTTCACTTGAAACATTATTTTATCACAACAATTTATTTCTTGGATATTTTCATTAAATGCGTCCTTCTGATCCATATTGCACATCCTTGCCAATTTATATAATATTATAGTCGTTTAAACTAAATTGGTTACTATATTCATGGTTACATAGATATCAAAACAAAGTAATTTCTTGTATTGCTTATGCGTGTTGTGGTCTTTAGCAAAAAATAATTGACATAAAAACAAAATAATAGTACTATATTGATAATAGATATATCGAATATAGATATATGTTTTGGAGATGATGATATGGCAAGAGAACAATTAAAAACCTTAACAGAGCAAATGTATTACATCCTTTTAATATTAACGGAGCATCATCATGGCTACGGAATTATGCAGGAGGTAGACAGGCGGACTGAGGGAAGGGTAAGGATAGGAGCAGGCACTTTGTACAACCTTTTATCCAGATTCGAGGAGGAGGATATTATAGTACAGGTCTCGGAAGAGGATAGAAGGAAGATATATACTCTGACGGATAAGGGATTAAATGTTTTGAGGAATGAACATAAAAGATTAAAGCAATTGGTTTCAGATGGAAATAAAATATTGGAAGGAGGAGCGCCTAAATGAAAAATAAAACTAAATGGGTGATTTGGAATTTTTTTCTCATTGATTACAAAGCTATGGGAGAATATCTGGAGAAAATGGCAGGTAAAGGCTGGATGCTGGAAAAGGTAGGACGAAGCATGGCTAAGTTTAGAGCCATGGAACCGCAGAAGCTTAAATTCTATGTAGATGTATTTAAGGAAGGACCGCTTACTCCGGAAAAAACCGAAGAATCGGAAGAATATAGGAAGCTATGCCAAGAATCAGGATGGATATTTATTACATCACAGGATTATTTGCAGTTTTTCTATGCTTATGAAGACGATGAACCGGTTCCAATACAAACAGATGAAGAAATTGAACAAAAAATGGTTGAGCTTACGCTGTGGAAAGGCGTGCTGCGCGACATATTTATACTTACGCTAATTGCCATCTTTGCATTCAGAAGCCTTTTCCCTGTAAGCGATATTAATTTTATAAGCTTTACAGGATTTACTGGAACAATTTTATTTCCTGCACTTTACATACTAGCCGCAATTCCCTCAGCATATGGCATTATTCGTATTATAAAAGCCAGAAGAAATATCAAGCGTGGATTACCTATAGAAAAATCTACATTGAAAAGTGCGCGAAGGCGGGTAATGACAACAAGTGTTCCGTTATGGCTTATTATATTATTTTATATATTGTCATTTATTGGTGATGCACTTTTCAAGCCCAATGTTGTAGGGGCGGCTTTGCTGGCACCTGGAATTGGCTTTGCTATCGGGGGAGGTATACGGTACTGCATAAAGAAAAGTAAAGGTAGAAATAAAAATGGAGAAATTGCGCTATATATAGTGGTAATAATATTAGTAATTATCTTTGTTCCTATGGTTACTTCATCGATTAGGGAAATATCCAAAGATATGGATAGTATAGATTCAATACCGGAAGGCTATCCTGTGGTTACAATGGAAGATATATTGGGCAAATCAGAACAGGGTAATTTATTAAATATAAAATTTGATATCAGTATGAGTCCTATTATACCCAAGTATTATAATTATTGGGAAGAAAGAGAGATAAGCGGTGTTAATAAGTACTTGAAAATTAAATATTATAAGACAATAAATTCATACTTTGCCGAGATTATATTTAACGGAATAACTAATAGATTAGAAAATGGAATCAAGTGGAGAGGAAGGGCTATATTTAAAAAAACCGTTATCATAGATGATGATATGAAAAATTTTTGGAATGCAGATAATATGGCGCTGACAGAGGAACAAAATGAAATTATAATACAAAAAGGAAATGTTGTGCTGCATTTGTCAGGGGACATAAATTTTAATGACAGTCAAACCAGAGAGTTAATGATTGAAAAATTTTTCTCGGATTTGTGATTGAAAAAAATCAAGCATATGGCTGGCTGATTTAAACATATCTGAAATTCAGCCAGCCAAAAAAGTAATACACAATATTTTTCTACCGTTCTATTAACCATTCGGAGCGAAGCAGTCTGTATGCTACGCGGTCCTTAAACATTCCATCATGCCATTGATATTCTTTGAATTCGGCTTCTTTTATCATGTCGCATTTTTGCATTACCCTTTCCGAGGCTGTATTTTCTTTTAAACACCCGCATGTAATTCTGTACACGTCATTTTGTTCAAAAGCAAACTGAATAACTGCTTTGAGAGCCTCTGCCGTATAACCGAGCCCCCAGTAATTATCCCGTATAAAATAACCCATTTCAACGTGTTTCCCTGCAGGTGTAAATTCTAAAACTGTATATCCTATTTCGCCTATGTGTTCATTTGTCAGTTTGTTTTCTATTCTAAAAAAATAATACTTTCGGTCAGTGTGTCCAATTTTGTCAATTGCCGTACACAGGTTAGCTTGGGATTCTTCTACGCTGCTTGTTCTTATATCCTGTAAGAACCACATGACTTTTTTGTTAGAAAGCAATTCATGATGTGATGCAAGGTCTGCACTTGTGTGGTCGCGAATTAAGAGTCTGTTTGTACATAATTGAATCATAACTGGTCTCCATTTCTATATATAAAACTTCAAGTATCTTTATTATAAGTCATGCAATAACCTAAATACAACCGCATTATTTAATATTTAAAAAAATAAAAATCTGTATTACTATGATATGCGTTCATTAAGGGAAGTATTATCATCGTAGGCGATATAAACAGGAGATATTAAAAACACTCTTTCCTATAAATTATGGGAAAGAGTGTTTTTGGCTACCTTCACTAAGAGGTACGTCCCTGGAGTAGGGGTTATTTTGCGTTAATGTTTATAAATTCTGCTTTTAATTTTGAATATACTATTTTCTGGCTGCTATAAAGACCGTAGTAGCCTGAGAGCATGTAGCTGACACTGCATGCAATTGCGAAGAATATAATTCCTTCAGATCCGAAAAGCTCTATGCTTAGAATAATTGAAGCTATGGGAGCATTAACAACTCCGCAGAACAGAGAAACCAGCCCAAGTGCAGCTGAAAACCCAGGGTCTAAACCTAGTAAACCTCCGGCAAAACATCCAAATGTAGCTCCGATAAAGAAAGTAGGAACAATTTCTCCGCCTTTAAATCCTGCACCTATTGTTATTGCAGTGAAGATTATCTTGAGTAAAAAAGCCTCGGGTTTTACAATTCCGTCAATAGCCTTCTGAACTATATCCATTCCAGCTCCGTTGTAATCATGAGTTTTAATAAGCATTGTAAGTAGTAATACTATTAGACCTCCGATAAAACCTCGTAAGTAGTCATCTTTAATTTTATGCTTCATCAGATGTTCGGTTTTATGCATTACAACACAGAATATTATGCTTAGTTCTGCCAGCAACGCTGCAAGTACGGCAGTTAGTGCTATTGTTTTTAGTGAAAGAACCGGAATAATGCTCAGGTCGTAATGAACAGGCGCGATGCCAAAGAATAAAGAGACTCCGTATGCTACTAATGATGATGCCAGACATGGAACGAGACTTGAATAATATATTACTCCTATACTTATGACTTCCATGGCAAACAGTGTTGCTGTCAATGGTGTTCCGAATAATGCTGAAAACACGCCGCTCATTCCGCACAGTACTATCAAGTGCATATCTTTGTTATCGAGCTTAAAAATATTGCCTACAAATGTTCCTATACTTCCTCCAAGCTGTAATGCCGCACCTTCTCTTCCGGCAGATCCGCCAAACAAATGCGTTATAACAGTGCTTACAAATATTAGAGGTGCCAGTATTATAGGAACGTGATCGTCTGTACGTATTGAATCTATAATTTGATTAGTACCTGTAGAATCTGTCATTTTAAATAGTTTGTAAAAAACTGCTATTGCGATTCCTCCTACAGGCAAAAAGTACAATACCCAGTTATTTGCTACCCTAAACTCTGTAGCCCGCTCAACGCTTAAATGAAATGCTGTTCCTATTAGTCCCCCGATGAAGCCGGTAATTCCTGCAAATATAATCCATTTAAAAAAAGTTAAGATATAATTTTTAGCAGAACAGCATTTCCTGCTTAATAATTCCATTTATACACTTCCTATCTCTTAAGATGCCGAAAACTATTGTATCACTTTTCTTTGATTTGTCAAATAAAAAGCAGAGAAGCAGACGCTTTCATTATCCTTAGTATATAAAAATTTAAAATAATTTATGCGGTTCTAATCGTATTTTAATAAATTGCTAAATCAAGATTAATTATTTGAGAGTATATTATTACCATAAAGAAAAATAAATTATGGAGGGAAAGTATGAAAGTAACTTTAGAACAAATTGATGAACTTAGAGGCAGAGTTAATGTAAGTTATGAAGAAGCCAAGAGAACTTTGGAAAAAAATGACGGCGATCTGATTAAATCTATTATTGAACTTGAAAATAAAAGAGGAAGAAAGGATGAATACAAGGGAGGATTTACTAAATTCACAAACAGACTTTTATCGTTGAAGATGTCTATCAAGAACAAGGAAAAGGACACGTTGATTGATTTACCGCTGGTTTTAGTTTTACTTACATTTATGATGGCATTTTGGGTTGTTATAGCCGGATTAGTTTTAGCAATCTTAACTTCATGCAAGATTAGGATATACAGAGACAAAGGTTCTGTGAATATGAACAGCATAAAAAAGAATATGAAAGAAACTGTTGAAAAAATAAAAGTAAAATCTGAAGAAATTCTGAAAGATGATGATATAGAATCATCAGATGACTCCGGCGAAAATGAAATAATTATTGAATAACAAATATCAGGTCTTTTGACCTGATATTTGTTATTCATACAACATATCTTAAAAGCTTAAGAAAGAAAATCTACAAGATTATAAATTTGATATTTTTGGAAAAGGATAGTATAATAAGAAAAAAACTGAGGTTCGTAATGGATAAAAAGAAGATATTAATTGTCGAAGATGAACAAAAAATTGCACGATTTTTAGAGCTGGAATTGAAATATGAGGGCTACGACGTTGATATAGCAAACAATGGACGTGACGGCTTTGAAAAGGGTAAACAGAGTGATATAGATTTGATTATACTTGATTTGATGCTTCCAGGATTAAGCGGTATAGAGGTCTGCAGAAGGTTGAGACAAACCATGGAGACACCTATAATTATGCTTACGGCCAAGGATGATATATCAGATAAAGTAACAGGGCTTGATATAGGCGCGGATGATTATATGACAAAACCATTTGCCGTAGAAGAATTGCTTGCCAGAATAAGGGTTCTTTTGAAAAGGGCAGGGAATAGCAGGATAAAGGAAGAATCAGAATTGCTTTCAAGAGGGAAATTAGTTCTATGCAAGAATAATTATAAAGTTGAATACGACGGAGAAAACATAGAATTAACAAAAAAGGAATTTGAACTTCTGGAATTTATGATGCTTAACAAGAATATTGTGCTTACAAGAGAAAAAATACTTGATAAGGTATGGGGATATGATTATTTTGGGGATACCAATATTATAGATGTTTATATTAGGTATTTGAGAAGTAAAATAGATCAAAAGTACAATATAAGTTTGATTGAAACCGTAAGAGGTGTAGGTTATATAATTCGTGAATGATAAAAGGATATTATGATAAAGTCAATTTTAAGGTTTTTGCTTAACATATTTTTATACCCATTTAAACTATTATTAAGACTTGTAATAAGGCTACTTAAAAGGCTCAAGTTTTCTATTGCTTTTAAAATATCTGCTGCCTATTTGTTAATATATATGGTAATTATACTTATGGTTGCTATGATTACGTCATCGGGATATTTGATATATGAATTTCAAAAGTTTGAAACGAGTACGATAAGTAAAGATGTTCAGCTTATTAAAGAGCAGTATCCATATGTTAATCTTGAAGAAAAAGGGCACAACCTCGTATCTGTTGAAATATACGACAGCAATTTAAATGTGGTGTATCCTAAGGGAAATGAAAAAAGGTATTCGGATAATATAATTGTTGTTGTAGAAAAATTATTTTATAATAATGAGTACATATTTTCAACAAGCTTCATGTATGAGGGTTCGGAATATTTTTTGAACATAACCTATGGAGCCCAGTCAATGGTAAACGATGCGGCAAGAATAAGTTTAATGGTTATGCTTTCAGGCATAGCGGGACTTTTTATTTTTGTACCAATCATATCTCGAACAGGCTATAAAATGATTGGGCCTATAAAGAATATGACAGAAATAACTAAAACAATTACAGTAAATAATATTAATACTAGACTGGATATAAAAGGTACTCAGGATGAGTTAAAAGAGCTTTCACAAACCTTCAACGAAATGATGGACAGGATAGAAGAAGGATATAAATCACAACAGCAATTCGTCTCTGATGCTTCCCACGAATTGAGAACGCCTATTGCAGTAATAAAAGGCTATGTAAATATGCTGGACAGATGGGGGAAAGACGACAGAGCAGTTTTGGAGGAATCAATAACGGCAGTAAAGAATGAAGCTGAAAATATGCAGGATTTGATAGAAAAACTTCTTTTTATAGCAAGGAGCGATAAAAGTACGTTAATATATACAAAAGAAGATTTTAATATCATTTCAGTGCTTAAAGAAATCGAAAAAGAAACTAAGATGATTGACAGCAAACATAAGCTGTACTTTAAATTTTATGAAGATGCTAATCTTTATGCCGATAAAAAAAGAATTAAACAAGCAATAAGAATACTTATCGACAATGCTATTAAATTTACTCCAATTAATGGATATATCATGGTGTCCAGTTTTATTATAGAGGACTACTATGTTGTCAAGATAGAAGATACAGGAATAGGCATGGAAAAAAAGGATCTGGAAAAGATTTTTGACAGGCTTTACAGGGCAGAGCAATCGAGGAGTAAAGAAATAGGAGGTCACGGGTTGGGACTTTCTATTGCCAAAATTATTGTACTTGGGCATAAAGGAAAGATAAAAGTAAAGAGCACTTTGGGAAAGGGTTCAGAATTTTCAATAATGCTTCCTTATATAAACCATGATGAATTTTAATAATAATCGACAAATAACAACAAAAGAAGTCAAGGAAAAAATATCTAATCCGTTGTATAATAAGCTTGTACATTATTATACAGAAAGGATTTGGGAAAAGTGAACTTAGAATTTATTGAATCTGGACAAGTCTTAAAAATTAAGCTAAAGGGAGAACTGGACCACCATACGGCGGATGAATCAAGGGCTGTCATCGATGAAAAAATTAATGAGGGCAAATTCAATAAGATAGTAATAGATTTTAAAAACCTTGATTTTATTGACAGCTCAGGGATAGGGTTTGTAATCGGACGATACAAGGTTATAAGAAAGAACAACGGAGTGATTGAAATTATCAATGCCGGCAAGAAAGTAAGGAAAATTCTTGATATGAGCGGCATAGGAAAAATAATTGATATTCAATAGGGGGATAAAATGCGAAATAATTATGTAATATTTAAAATACCAAGCCTATCTATAAATGAGTCCTTTGCCAGGTCGGCGGTCGCTGCATTCTGTTCTATTTTAAATCCTACTATAGGCGAAATAAACGATATAAAGACAGCAGTATCGGAAGCCGTTACAAATGCAGTAATTCATGGCTATGAAAATTCTGTGGGAGATATTGAAATTTCGTGTAAAATCAAAGGGCAGATGGTCGAAATTATTGTTGAGGACTTCGGATGCGGAATATTGGATGTTGAGAAGGCAAAGGAACCATTGTATACTACAAAGCCTGAATTAGAGCGCTCAGGGATGGGCTTTGCCGTTATGGAGTCATATATGGACGAGGTTGTTATACTATCAGAAAAAGATGTTGGAACAAAAGTTATAATGCGTAAAAAAATCAGTGAAAGATAAAATTGTATAGAGAGAATTAAGCAGCCCCACTTCTTTTATGTAAGAGTAGAAGAATGAGGCTGCTTTAATGTAAAGTTTGAAATCCTAAGAATAATTCAATATTGCTTAATTACTATTTATAATCATTTATTATATTTTCTGCAATTATGCTGCCCATTTCGCTTGTTGTAGTTGCCTTCTCGCCTTTTTTAGATATGTCGGAAGTTCTATGCCCGTCGCTAAGAGCCTTTTTCACAGCATCTTCAATGCAATTGGATTCTTCATAAAGTCCAAAAGTATATTTAAGCATCATTGCAGCAGACAAAATAGTTGCAATTGGATTAGCTTTCCCTTGCCCGGCAATGTCAGGCGCGGAGCCGTGTATGGGTTCATACATTCCAAAATTATTATCTCCCAATGATGCAGACGGAAGCAAACCTATTGAGCCGGTTATTATACTTGCTTCATCTGAAAGAATATCTCCGAACATGTTTTCTGTAACAATTACATCAAACTGCTTAGGATTAACAACAAGCTGCATTGCAGCGTTGTCTACATAAAGATGACTCAGCTCTACATCCGGGTATTCAGCTGATACCTCCTCCAGTGTTTTTCTCCAGAGCCTTGATGTTTCAAGTACATTGGATTTATCGACGCTTGTCACTTTTTTGTTTCGAGTTCGAGCTATTTTAAAAGCTTGGTGGGCAATTCTTTCAATTTCATATTTTGAGTATTCCATACAATCGCATGCATATGTGCCTTCGGTAAATTTTTTGCCAAAATATATTCCTCCTGTAAGTTCTCTTACAATTACCACATCCATTCCACCTTTAACAATTTCAGGTTTTAAAGGACACGTGCTCTTAAGTGTATCAAACATGACTGCAGGACGAATGTTTGAATACAAATTTAACTCCTTTCGAAGTGCAAGCAGAGCTTTTTCTGGGCGTTCATTCCCTGGAAGGCTGTCCCATTTAGGTCCGCCCACAGCACCAAGAATGACTGCATTGCTTTTTCTGCATATTTTTAATGTTTCTTCCGGAAGATTTTTTCCTGTTTTATCTATTGCAGCTCCTCCTGCCAAAACCTCTGTAAATTCAAATTCATGTTTATATCGTTCTCCTACTTTTTTAAGGATTTTTATGGCTTCGTCAACAATTTCAGGTCCTATGCCATCTCCTTTAATTACTGCAATTTTGTAAGTCATTATTGCCTCCTGTTAGTTAAGCATATTTAGTAATAATTATTTATTGGAAATTTTATTCCTTACGTATCCTACCAAACCTCCGCTATGGATTATCTGCTGTATAAATTCCGGAAACGGTTCTGCTTGATAAGTTTCATTTTTTGTAATATTAGTTATTCTTCCGCTGTTGAAATCTACGCTCACTTCATCACCATTTTCTATTTTATCCGCTGCTTCCTCACATTCCAATATAGGAAATCCTATGTTAAAGGAATTTCTGTAAAATATACGAGCGAAGCTTTTAGCTATTACGCATGATATGCCGGCTCCCTTTATGGATATAGGAGCATGCTCACGAGATGAACCACATCCAAAATTATTTAGAGCTACAATTATGTCTCCCTGTTTAACCTCTTTAGCAAAATTTTTATCTAAATCTTCCATGCAATGACTTGCAAGAACCAAGGGGTCTGTTGAAATCAAGTGTCTTGCCGGAATAATCGCATCAGTATCTACATTGTCACCGTATTTAAAAACTCTTCCGTGTGCATTCATTATTCATTACCTCCGTCAAAATAATTTGGGTCTGCAATTTTGCCTGCTATTGCTGAAGCTGCAGCTACTGCAGGGCTTGCAAGATATATTTCAGAGCCGGTATGTCCCATGCGGCCTACGAAATTTCTGTTTGTAGTTGTAAGTGCTTTTTCTCCGTCAGCCAATATTCCCATATACCCTCCAAGACACGGTCCGCAGGTTGGAGTGCTGACAGCAGCCCCTGCATCTATGAATATTTCAGCTAAGCCTTCTACTATGCATTGTTTATATACTGCTTGAGTTGCAGGAATAATTATTGTTCGCACATCAGGATGAACTTTGTGTCCCTTTAATATTTCAGCGGCAATTCTCATATCTTCAATCCTTCCGTTTGTGCATGAGCCTATTACAACTTGATCTATTTTAACATCGCCTACTTCAGAAATCGGTTTTGCATTTTCAGGTAAATGAGGAAATGATACAACCGGCGTTAAAGTAGATAAATCAATTTCTATAACTTCATCATATACGGCATCATCATCAGCTTTATATGTGGTAAATTTTTTTGTTGAATGGTTTTTAATATACTCTGTTGTTTTTTCATCAACCGGAAAAATTCCATTTTTTCCTCCTGCTTCAATTGCCATATTGCAGATTGTGAATCTGTCATCCATTGACAACTCTTTTACACCTTCGCCGGAAAACTCCATTGATTTGTATAAAGCACCGTCAACTCCTATTTTTCCTATGATATACAGAATCACATCCTTGCCGCTTACCCACTTATTCAATTTACCTGACAAATTAAACTTAATTGCTGACGGAACTTTAAACCAAAGCTTACCTGTAGCCATTCCAGCTGCCATGTCAGTGCTTCCGCCGCCTGTAGAAAATGCTCCTAAAGCACCGTATGTACAGGTATGAGAATCAGCACCAATTACAGTGTCTCCCGCTACAACAAGCCCTTTTTCCGGCAGAAGTGCATGTTCAATTCCCATTTGTCCAACATCAAAGAAATTTGTAACTTCTTGTTCTTTGCAAAAGCATCTTGAAATTTTGCATTGTTCTGCTGATTTTATATCCTTGGCAGGTACGAAATGATCGAAAACAACGACGACCTTGTCTTTGTCATATATTTTCTCAGCACCCATTTTTTTAAATTCTTTTATGGCAACCGGTGTGGTTATATCGTTGCCTAAAACCAAATCCAAATCAATTTCGATAAACTGTCCTGCTTTCACTTCCTCTAATCCTGCATGTTTTGCAAGGATTTTTTGTGTCATTGTCATTCCCATGTTAAGCCTCCTGATTAATTATATAGTCCTGTTTTCAAAAACCATTTTATTTAAAGAATTGATGTACGCTATGATGCTTGCTTCAATTATGTCTGTGCTTAAGCCTCTGCCTACGTAGACACGTCCATTTTCCTTTAATTTTACAACTGCATCACCCAGCGCGTCTTCACCCTCGGTAACAGAATTTAACGAAAAATCCGCCAACTCCAAGCTTTTTCCGATTATTTTTTCGATTGCTTTAAAGGATGCATATATTGGCCCTTCTCCTGCTGCAACCTCTTCAATAACATCATTGCCCTTTCTCACTGACAAGGTTGCGGTTGAAGTAATTGCATTCCCAGAATTTATAACGAATTTCACAAGTTCAAATATTTTGGGAATCTGGACTTTTTGCCTAGAAACCAAAGCATCTATGTCTCTGTCATATACAATCTTTTTCTTATCAGCAAGATCCTTAAATTTTTTAAATGCTATATCCAGTTCATCTTTTGTCAAAGTGTAACCAAGCTTAGTTAATTTATCGCTAAAGGCATGTCGCCCAGAATGCTTTCCTAAAACTAATTTGTTTGTATCCAAACCTATTGATTCCGGAGTCATTATCTCATAGGTTTGTTTGTTATTAAGAACACCGTGCTGGTGAATACCGGATTCATGTGCAAATGCATTTGCTCCGACAATTGCCTTATTAGGTTGTACCTTGATACCTGTAATTCTTGTCAATAAGCTGCTGCTTCGCACTATTTGTTTAGTGTCAATTCTTGTTTCAGCACCAAAATAGTCTTTTCTGGTATTAAGTGACATTACAATTTCTTCAAGTGCTGCATTTCCAGCTCTTTCGCCTATCCCGTTAACTGTGCACTCAATTTGCGTGGCTCCTGCTTTGATTGCAGCAATTGAGTTTGCAACTGCTAGCCCAAGATCGTTGTGGCAATGTACAGATATGTCAACTGTTTTAAGTGCAGGGCATTTGTTAATAATTGTCGTAATAAAATCATAATATTCATCAGGTGTTGTGTATCCCACTGTGTCAGGGATATTAATTGTTGTAGCACCTGCTTTAATTACCGCGTCGAAAACCTGTGCAAGAAAATCCGCATCGCTTCTTGTTGCATCTTCTGCTGAAAATTCAATATTGTCACAAAAAGACTTCGCATAGGATACCATTTTTTCTGATGTTTCCAAAACTTTTTCAGGCGACATTTTCAATTTGTATTCCATATGAATTGGAGATGTTGCTAAAAATACATGTATGCGCGGATTTGCTGCATATTTTAAACTTTCCCACGCTTTATCTATGTCATCTTTATGTGCTCTTGCAAGGCTTGTAACAGTACATTTTTTAATGTGTTTTGAAATCTCTTGTATAGAGCGTAAATCCTCGGGCGAAGCTGCAGCAAACCCTGCCTCTATTATGTCTACATTCATTCTTTCAAGTTGCTGAGCCATTTCAATTTTTTCCTTCAGATTCATGCTGCACCCAGGCGATTGTTCGCCATCTCTTAAAGTCGTGTCAAAAATTTTGACTGTCTTGGTCATTACAATTCCTCCGTAATAAAATTATTAAATAATACAAAAAATCCGCCCATGATGCATATTAATATGCCATCAAGGACGGATATAGCTCCGCGGTACCACCTTAATTGTTTTCAAAAATAAATAATTCATTATTAAAGAAAACCTCTCAATTCAGATTCTAACAAATCCTAGCCTTTAACGCGGCACACGTATTTTCCTACTGATTTCAGAAAATAAGCTCAGGAGCGAGTGTGTTTTCTTGACAGTATCGGCTTCCAGCATACGCCGACTCTCTATAACTTGTCATATAAGAAAGTGTTTTTCTCCATCAAAGCTTGTATTAATTAATTTTCATGATTCTAACACTCTTAGTAATGCTTGTCAATAGTTTTTTTTATAAATAAAAATATTAGCGACACATTTTACATAGGCTTTAAACAAAGGAAGTTACTAGTTTCAAGGGGTTAAGATATAATCATATGTATCAAAAAATAATGTTGAAATAAAAATTATGATGCAAAAAAAATTCTGTGTAGCATAAATAATATGCTGATAATAATATTGAAATTACAAATTATAAATAAACATAAAATAAGTTAAACAGTGATAAAATTTAACATTAAATATTAAAAAAGGCATAGATAGTGCTTTTTTTTAGTATTCAAAATAATTTTTTGTAAATAATACTTATGAGGTGATATATATGAAAAAAAAGATTTTTTTATTAGTAATAGTATTGTTAATTGGCTTATCAGCAATATATTTTGGAAACAGTATTGAAAATAGATCATTAAAAACCATACCTGAAAGTGCAGTTTTGCTATAGGAGGAATAAATGAAGTACAATAAAAACAGTTACAAACAAGTAGTTAGCGAATATACACCAAAAAATACTATTTTTAAAAATTGTATATGGGCATTTATATTCGGAGGAGCTATTTGCCTTCTGGGTGAAATAATAAAAAATATATTGATGTCAGGCTTCAGTATTCCGGAAACGGATGCAGGACCAATGAGCTCGCTTGTTCTTATTACTCTAAGCGCACTTTTGACCGGATTGGGCTGGTATGACAAGTTAGGGAAGATAGGAGGCGCTGGAACAGTTGTTCCTATTACAGGTTTTGCAAACTCAGTAGTTTCACCTGCTCTTGAATTTAAAAGGGAAGGGTACGTGCTGGGAACCGCCGCAAATATTTTTAAGCTTGCGGGTCCTGTATTGGTTTTCGGATATTTTTCGGCCTTTATCGTAGGAGTATTAAGTCTCCTGTTTAAATAATAATATTTTAATTTAAGGAGAGTCAAAGTTGAAAAAAATTGGTAAACAGACATTTAGCATAAAAGATAATGTATTTGTCAGAGACGTATTTACAATTGTTGGAAAAAAAGAAGGAGAAGGCCCCATTGGTAAAAAATTTGACATGGTTGTGGATGACGATCTGTGGGGAGAAGATTCTTGGGAAAAATGCGAATTAAAATTTCAAAAAGAAGCAGTAAAGCATCTTATGAAAAGAAATAAACTTAAAAAAAATGATATAGATCTTTTAATATCGGGGGATTTACTTAACCAGATAACATCATCATCTTTTGCCGCCAGAGATTTGCAGTTGCCGTATGTTGGAGTCTATGGAGCGTGCTCAACTATGGCCTTAAGCATTGGCTTGGGATCGCTTATTATTGACGGAGGATTTGCAGACAATGTAATTTGTGCAACCTCCAGCCATTTTTGCAGTGCGGAAAGGCAGTACAGACTACCTCTTGAAATGGGAGGACAGAGGCACATGTCTGCACAGTGGACTGTTACAGGGACAGGAGCTGTATGGCTTTCGAAGAATGGAAGCGGCCCTAAAGTCAAAAATGTTACATTTGGAAAGATTCAGGATTTAGGCATAAAGGATGCCAATAATATGGGAGCTGCCATGGCGCCGGCGGCGTACGATTCATTGAAACAGCACTTAGAAGATACAAACATCAATTATGATTTAATCGTTACAGGAGATTTAGGTACTGTTGGAAAATCAATAGTAAATAAAATGTTTACTGAAGACAAAAACAGCATTGAAAAAAAATATGATGACTGCGGAACGATTATCTTTGATATTGAAAAACAGGATGTTCACGCGGGAGGCAGCGGATGCGGATGCTCTGCAACTGTGTTCGGAGCATTTTTGTATAAAAAGCTTTTAAATAAGGAGATAAACAAACTTTTGTTTACATCAACCGGAGCACTCCATTCTCCTACTGCTACTCTGCAGGGGGAAAGCATACCGGGCATAGCACATTGTGTTGGAATTGAAATATAAGGAGATAAATATGAATTACGTTATGAGTTTTGTAGTAGGGGGAATTATATGTGTTCTGGGTCAGATCGTCATAGACACATTTAAGAAAAATAATGCCTATTTGTTGGTTTCACTTGTTGTTTTGGGAACATTTCTTACATACTTCGGTATATATGATAAAATAGTGGAAATTGGATATTCAGGTGCTACAGTACCTCTTTTGGGGTTCGGGCATTCTCTGGCGGAGGGAGCAGTGGAGGAAGCTGCATCTAAAGGCTTTATAGGAGCATTGAGCGGAGGGGTTATTAAAACAGCACCTGGAGTTGCAACAGCACTGTTAGTAGGGTACTTAGTGTCAGTCATATTTAACCCCAAAGGTAATAAATGATTACAAGAAGAGTATATCAACTGCAGATTGGTTTGCAGGAATATGCTCTTTTTTTGTGTGAAAATTAATGCGTTCTTATGTTAAGAAATAAAAAAACCATAACTAATCTATTGACTAATTATGGTTTTTTATAGCAATTAATTTTCTATGGAATCAAGTATATCATCCAATGCAGAGCCATTATTATTGTGTTCGTTATCGTTATGTCCATTATTGTTGGGCTCGTTATTATCGTTATTATCGTCGCTATCGTCGCTATCGATAATATTGCCGTCTATAGAATCTCCTGTTTCACCATCTTCATCTTCACTATTTTCGTCTTCCGGATTTTGTTTATTGTTAATCCACTGGTCATAATGCCATCTTGTATGGTAAGTACACATAGTTGTAGGAAGCTGATATTCATAATCTGCTGTCATAAGACCGCTGAATGCAAGATTTTCAACAGGTACGCCAAGGACCTTGGACACTTGGCCATTTTCATCAAACTCAACCTGACCTACGTATATTTGCTTAAGTTCGTCTAATGAGAATGTAATTTTGTCCTCTAAAACCTGTTGATAAAGTCTTTTAGCTTCGTAATTGTCAGTCTTGGCTTCAGGATCATAAAGGGGATCTCGTTTTATAAATACCCTTGTTTCCAGCAAATCACCGGGGCAGAACTGTGATTTAAGCTTGTTGGAAGCAGTACATACTTCTGCTTCAACATGTACGTCACACACTTCTGTAGGCTGAGTTCCCGGAACAAAATACTCTGTAATAATTTGACTTCCTCGTTGATCATGTGCACATAAATCACTAGGTATTTTTCCTGACTGGCTGCAGACCTGTACAGGTATCAAATTTGGATTTCTTTCAATTTTTGCCGGCGGAAGCCCTTCGTGTATCGGTGTCATAATTGCACTCCACAATCTTGCGTTGGCACCACTGTCACCTGAAAGCTTCATTTGAACATTATCATTACCAACCCAAATGCCGCCTACATAGTAAGGAGAAAAGCCAACAAACCAGAAGTCTCCGTTAACTTGTGTTGTACCTGTCTTACCAGCAACTTCGATTCCTAATTCAGCAGGTAGTTTAGCTTTGTAGGAAAGTCCTGGATTTACAGTTGTTCTGAGGATGTCTTTCATTACAGAAGCAACTTCGGGGCTTACTACAACATGCGTTTCTGGAATATTTTCAAGTATGGTTTCACCATTGCTGTTTACAACCTTTGTATAGGAAATAGGTTCAATATATACACCGTCATTTGCAATTGCACCGTATGCCGCAGTCATACCCAGTGGCGAAAATCCCTTAGTTAATCCTCCTAATGCAAGAGAAGCAAGGTTGACATCATTGTATGATGGGTTTTCAGCAGGAGAAACAAATGTGTCATTTTCAGGATTTTCTAAATCTATCAAACCAAGTTTTGCTAAGGAGCTCATTGCTGCATCTGTACCGATAGTCTCAAGCATTGTTACGGCATTTGTATTGATAGACTGTTCTACAGATTTTCTAAGAGTTTGCAGTCCCCAATACTTAATGGATCTGTACTCGTACCAGTTTTTCGGCCACCTATCTCCTTTATCATTATATCTTGGCAAATCATCTATAACATATGCTGCTGTGTAACCAAGATCTAGAGCAGGCAAGTATACAGATAATGGTTTAATTGTTGAACCAGGCTGCCTTGTAGCGTCTGAAGCTCGGTTAAATGTCTTGCTTCCTTCTATGTCTCTGCCGCCTATCATAGCTTTTATTTTACCTGTTTTGTAATCCATTATTACTGTAGCTGATTGAGGCTGAACAATGCCCTTTTCTTGAAAGTAAAAGTAATCCGCAGGAATTCTTAAAGTTCCATCGCTTCCAACGGCAAACATTTCAGGATTTTTATCTAAATAATTTTTAGGAATTTTAAATGTACCCTTTGTTCCTTTTTGCTCAAGGATTTCAAAGTTGCTACCTACATTTAAAGCACCTATATTATGAGAGACAAAATTATATTTGTCATCAACTGTATATAGGTCTACAATGTCAATTGTAGAAGAATAAAGATCAAATTTTTTCGAGCTAATAACAAGATTTCCACTTTCATCATAATAGTGTTCATCTTGATTCAAGAAAATACTACCATCAGCATCCATTATATTATCTTTAGCATAGTATATAAGCTGGCCATTTTCATTTAAAATATTTAATGCAGAATCCAGTGTTCCTGTTCCTACACCTCCAGACCATCTGAAATATCTCCAATCTTGTCCTGTTGGCTTATCACCTGTAGGGTCGGTGCCAAGGAACAGTGCAGGGAAATTGCTGTATGAGTCTTCAAGTGATTTTTGCATACTAATATCTATGGTGGTTGTAATAGTTAATCCTCCCCTATATAGATAGCTTTCTGCCTCCTCGTAGGATATGCTTTGGGCGTCCATCAGGTCTTCTACAACTTTTTCCTTAACGTAATCCATAGGCCCTGAAGAGATTCCCTCGACTTTTGTTTGTCCGGGATTTAAAGCAGCTCTCATGTCTTCTGCCATGGCTGCATCATATTCATCCTGGTTTATGTGCCCTAATTCCAGCATTTTCCCCAATATTACATGTTGACGTTCAATTGCATTTTGATTGTAAACACATGCATATTGAACTGAACCAATATATACATGCCCTACAATATTTTCTTCAAGAATGTCTTCAATGTCCTCCAGATTATATCTGTTAAACGGCGCATAGTAGACTGTACTTTTTGCAGCTCCGGCAAGCAGCGCACTTTCCGCAAGTGTAAGCTCACTTACATCCTTAGAAAAATAAGTATATGCTGCTGTTTGAACACCGTAGGAACTCTGGCCCAAAGGAATTGTATTGAGGTAATTCTCAAGTATTTGATTTTTAGAAAGTTTCCTTTCTACTTGAATTGCCAGATAAATTTCCTTGATTTTTCGTTCCCATGATTTTTCGTTTGTTAAATACAAGTTTTTTACAAGCTGCTGGGTGATTGTACTTGCGCCTTGCGCCGTGGGATCGCCTACTCTTACATTATGTAAAAGAGATCCCATAATACGATGGATATCTATTCCAAAATGATCATTAAAGCGCTGATCTTCTATAGATATAAATGCGTCTTGCAGATATTTTGGAATATCACTTAATTGCACAATATCCCTATTTTCATTTGGATCATGAATCTGTTCTATAGTATTTCCGTTTTCGTCAACTATTACAGAGCTTTCCGAAAGAGTGCCAAGCACATTTGTGGGATCTATTTCCGGCGCACTTTTGACAATTCCAATAACCATACCAGCTAAAGAGCCGCCGATAATTATAACAGCTACAAACAGCAGAAGAAGAGTTATTCTCAGGGCAACCCTGATTTTTCGATTTTTCTTTCTTCTGCGTTTTTTGGAAGGCTTTTTGCTTTCAGGACCGCTTTCTATTATTTCAATATTTTTCTTATTTTCGTTTGACATATTAACCTCCGTTAGAACTTAAAGAAATAATCAGTAGTATCTAATGTTGTCAAAGATTTTAAGTTCTTACATATTATATAATAGAAAGGGTGTGAAATCAATAGTTGAAAAAATATAAAGACAGCGTAATAAAGCTTGTACTACCTATAATTTTAATATTTTCCGTGATTACGTACTACTATGTTGAAGCAAATATAAGGCCGACATTAGCTGAAATTTGTGATGTTCAGGCAAAGATTATAGCTACAAAAGCAATTAATGAAATAGTCAGAAGGGAATTAAATAAAGATTCTATAAAAGATCAAATTCTCATGCCAAGTTATGACAGTGAAGGCAAAATTAACATGATACGAACCGACGCTATGACCATGAACATTATTTCCAACAATATAGCAAAAAATGTCCAGCAAAAGATAACAGAGTTAGAAAAACAGGAATTTTCCATACCTTTGTTTACGGCATTGGATAGTCAACTTTTGGCTGGGAGAGGGCCTGATCTTAAATTTACAATATATCACCACGGAAGCGTTTTGGTTGATTTCATTACTGAATTTGAAGAATCAGGAATCAATCAGACAAGATATAAGATATACATAACAGTTGATGTTGATATTAGAGTGGTCAGTCCGGTAACTACAAGCAGCACATCAGTAAAAAATAATGTGCTTATGGCTGAAATAGTAATAGTTGGTGAAGTCCCGGAATCTTATATGAATTTTCCTTCGCTCATAGAGCTTAGGCAAAAATAGTCCGAAAATTATAGTTAAAATGCAATAAATATGTACATATTTATTATATTTGTGATAAAATACAAAAGACAATATTTAACTAATTCGGAGGGTACATGAAAGAGAAGGAAAGATGTCTTTTGATAGCAGTACAGCTGTCAAATGAGGAAGAACAAAATGACATGGAGGAGCTTGAGCTGCTTGTTGAAGCTGCAGATGGCATCGTTATATCAAGTATCGTCCAAAACAGACAGAGCATAGACAACAGGTTTTATGTAGGACAGGGAAAAATAGAAGAAATTTATTCCTACGTTAAGGAACTTGAAATAGATACACTTGTGTTTAATGATGAATTAAGCGGGTCTCAAATAAGAAACATAGAAGAAGCTGTCGATGCAAAGGTAGTTGATAGAACAAATCTTATACTTGATATATTTGCTAAAAGAGCACTTACAAAGGAAGGGCAGCTTCAAGTAGAGCTTGCACAGCTGAAATACAGCTTGCCAAGGCTTGTTGGACTTAATAAAAATCTCTCAAGACTGGGAGGAGGAATTGGTACCAGAGGACCAGGAGAACAGAAGCTGGAGCTAGATAGAAGAAGAATAAAAGAAAAAATAAGTGATATTCAAAGTGCATTGAATAACTTGGGAAAAGTAAGAGAAACAAAACGAAAAAAAAGAATGAAGGATCAGGTTCCTGTAATTTCCATAGTAGGATATACAAATGCAGGTAAATCTACACTACTTAACTCATTGATTGAAAGTGAGTACAGCGAGGAAGAGGCAGAAAACAAAAGGGTATTTGCACAGGATATGCTTTTTGCAACTCTTGATACGGAGCTTAGAAGGGTAAGGCTGCCTGGAGGGAGGAAAGCTATATTTTCTGATACCGTCGGGTTCATTAAGAGGCTGCCGACTCAAATAATTGAAGCATTTAAAGGAACTCTGGAAGAGATAAAATATGCGGATTTGATAATTCATTTAATTGACGTAAACGACGAAAATTTGCAGCAGCACAGGGAAACAACCACAAAGCTCATAGAAAAAATAATCGATAAGGATATACCCGTTTTGACTGTTTACAATAAGGTAGATAAAATAATGAATGATAAGGTAACAGCGCTATCAACAAGTGATATCATTTATATTTCAGCCAAGAACAAGCACAACATTAATTTGCTTTTGGAAACCGTTGATTATAGAATAAATGGAGAAAAAAATGAATATTCACTAAAAATCCCCAATAAGAACATTAAAGATTATTATTGGCTGTATGAAAACAGGTATACTGAAGATGTCGAGTTTGACGGTGAAGGCGTGAAGCTTACTGCTATTTTATATGAAAATGAGAAACAGCAGTACAATAATTATATAACAGGTGAAAAAAATGAGTAATTACAAGTCAGTCCACAAATATGGAAGAGATGAAATAATTATTAATAAGTCAAGATTCATAGGCACAGCACTTCCGGTTGAAAACGAAGAACAGGCTGTAGAATTTATTGAAAGCATCAAAAAAGAATTTAAGGATGCGTCTCATAATTGTTATGCATATGTCATTGGTGAAAACAAAAATATCCAAAGATATTCAGATGACGGAGAACCGTCGGGAACTGCAGGTATGCCTATATTAAATGTTATAAACCAGGAAAACATAATAAATGCAGCAGTAGTCGTAACAAGGTATTTCGGAGGTGTACTATTAGGCACGGGAGGTCTTGTCAGAGCATATACAAGGGCATGCAAAGCTGGGCTTGATAATGGGTTGATTGTTGACAAAAACTTATACTATAATGTATCCTTTAACCTGGATTATACGCTGTTAGGTAAAGTTGAAAATGAGCTTCTGAAGAATAATTTTATAGTAAAAGATAAAATTTATTCTGATCATGTTAAAATCAAACTTATTGTTAAAGATGATGAAACAGATAGGATTGAAGATATGATTAACGAAATAACTTCTGGCCGTACAGAAATAAATATCGGACAGGCGTCATATTATTCCGTTAAAGGCGGAAGAATAATAGAATAAAAATATTTGTATTATAATAAACAATATGATAGAATATCTCGTTAAAATAATTGGAACTATTTAAGGAGGAAATATGTCAGGACATTCTAAATGGAAGACCATAAAAAATAAAAAAGGGAAAGCAGACGCACAAAGAGGAAAGATTTTTACTAAATTAGCCAGATACATTACTGTTGCTGTCAAAGAGGGTGGCCCAGATCCAAGTTACAATTCATCTCTGGCTACAGCGATAGAAAAAGCCAAAGCACAGAACATGCCAAATGACAATATTGACAGAGCAATAAAGACAGGAATGGCGGCATCTTCGGGTGATAATTTTGAAACAATTACTTATGAAGGTTACGGACCAAGCGGAACGGCATTTATGGTTCAATGCTTAACTGACAATAAGAACAGAACAGCAGCAGACGTAAGACATTACTTTACAAAAAACAACGGAAATTTAGGTACAACCGGATGCGTAGGTTATCTGTTCAGCAGAAAAGGAGTCATTTCAATAGATCTAAGTGACAGCATAGACGAAGAAGCTCTTATGATGGCCGCTTTGGATGTAGGAGCGGAAGATTTTGAAACAGAAGATGACAGCTATGAAATTACCACAGCTCCCGAAGATTTTATAAGCGTTTTAAACGGGTTAAAAGAAGCAGGATACAGCAACATAAAGGGAGATGTAATGTATATTCCGTCAACTACCGTAAAGGTAACAGACGAAGAAAATGTAAAATATCTTGAAAGACTTATAGAAGCCCTGGAAGATTGTGACGACGTTCAGGAAGTTTACCACAACTGGGATGAGCCTGAAGAAGAGGAAGAAGAATAAAAATAATGCAATAATTTAAATATGAAAAACCTCAAAATTGCAGGACTGTCATAAATCGGATTATACGATCCGATTTATTTCTATATACTAGAAAAATTAGTGTTAAAAATATGTAAAAGATTAAATGTGTGGTATTATGCTATTCTATTTGTCTGTTTTCACTTGTCATTATATAGCTTACATTAAATTTTACCGGAATTATCAATAACATAATATTTTCGTCATGACAATTCCGGCATTTTATTTTCTATTTATTTGAATTTTGGAACTTCAAGGATTGCTCCTCTGTTACCTGATGTGACTAATGCTCTGTATCTTGCAAGGTAGCCTTTTGTAATTTTTGGCTCTCTCGGCTGCCACTTTGCTCTTCTTTTTTCAAGCTCTTCATCTGATACTATAAAATCTATTTTATTTTTAGTTATATCTATTTTAATTATGTCTCCTTCTTCAACGAGGGCAATATTTCCGCCAACAGCTGCCTCAGGTGATACGTGTCCTATTGATGCGCCTCTTGTAGCACCGGAAAATCGCCCGTCTGTGATGAGGGCAACGCTGTTACCAAGTCCTCTTCCGACTATTGCTGAAGTAGGGTTAAGCATTTCTCTCATGCCGGGGCCTCCTTTAGGGCCTTCGTAGCGAATAACAACAACGTCTCCTGCCACTATTTTGCCTGTATTAATTGCATTTATAGCATCTTCTTCGCAGTCAAATACTCTTGCGGGTCCTTCGTGAACCAGCATTTCAGGTGCGACGGCGGAGCGCTTAACTACGCATGTATCCGGAGCAAGATTCCCCTTAAGAACTGCTATTCCGCCAGTTTTGCTATAAGGATTTTCAATCGGTCTGATTACATCATGATTTAGGTTAATACAGCCTTCAATGTTTTCTCCTACGGTTTTTCCGGAGCATGTTATTAAGTTTGTATTGAGAAGTCCATTTTTATTTAGTTCATTCATTACGGCGTAGACTCCGCCTGCTTCGTTAAGGTCTTCAATATAAGTGTTTCCTGCCGGCGCAAGGTGGCATAAATTTGGAGTTTTTGCACTTACTTCGTTTGCAATATCCGGATTTAATTCAACTCCTGCCTCATATGCAATGGCTGGAAGATGCAGTATGCTGTTTGTGCTGCAACCTAAAGCCATATCTACAGCCAAAGCGTTCATGAATGCTTCTTTTGTCATAATGTCTTTTGGTTTTATGTCCTTTTCCAAAAGCTCCATTATTTTCATTCCTGCATGTTTTGCAAGTCTGATTCTTTCTGAATAAACAGCTGGAATTGTTCCATTTCCCTTAAGCCCCATTCCTAATGCTTCAGTAAGGCAGTTCATGCTGTTTGCAGTAAACATACCTGAACATGAACCGCAAGTAGGACATGCTTTGTTTTCATATTCTTCGACTTCAGCAAGTGTAATTTTACCTGCATTGTATGCTCCAACGGTCTCAAACAAGCTTGAAAGGCTTGTCTTTTTGTCCCTAATTCTTCCTGCAAGCATTGCTCCGCCGCTTACAAATATTGTAGGGATATTAATCCTTGCCGCAGCCATTAACAACCCTGGTACATTTTTATCGCAGTTTGGTACCATAACAAGTCCGTCAAAACAATGAGCCATAGCCATTGCTTCTGTTGAATCTGCAACTAAATCCCTTGTAACCAGGGAATATTTCATTCCTTCATGTCCCATTGCAATCCCGTCGCATACTGCTATAGCAGGAAACACGATGGGGGTACCGCCTGCCATAGCGACTCCCATTTTAACGGCTTCAACAATTTTATCCAAATTCATGTGTCCGGGAACTATTTCATTATATGAGCTTACTATTCCTATTAGAGGTTTGTTCATTTCTTCCTTTGTAATACCTAAGGCGTTAAAAAGGGAGCGGTGAGGAGCCTGCTGAACTCCCTTGGTGACTTGATCACTTCTCATAGAATCCTCCTAAAATCAATTCAAATTTATTGACGTAATATTACCATAAGCGTTGTATTATGTCAATGATAAATCATGTTCTTTATGCATGCTAATTTTATATTTTGCATATTGACAAAAACATAAAAATAATATTAATAATTTGTAAAATTTCATAAAAAAGGTTATGATGATATCAGTTAAGTGTTAGGAGGTAGGATTACATTGCATAGCAAAAGATTATCAGAACAAGCTGCTGAAGATATATTAAATATGATAACTGTGAAGAAAAAATACTTACCCGGTGATAAATTGCCTAATGAAAATGATCTTTCTGCAGAACTCAAAATTAGCAGAACAACTCTAAGAGAAGCAATAAGAATTTTAATTACGCACAATATTCTTGAAATAAAAAGAGGCAAGGGGACATATGTAGTGCCGATGCAGAATCTGAGAGATGATTTTTGTTTGGACGATTCTATGACTGCAATGATCGGCTTAAAAGATTTAATGGAGATACGGCTGATTATAGAACCTGAAATAGTTTACTATGCGGCTAAGAGAGCATCAGACAAGGAAATCGAAAAAATTCTTTATCATGGAGAGTTGATCGAAAATAAAATTCGAAATGGTGAAGATAGAACAGAAGAGGAACAGTTGTTTCATAATAGTATTGCTAAGTCAACACACAATGATTTTATCAACAGGCTTATGCCTATAATTAATCAGGGTATATACAAAGGTGTGATTCTTTCCAAAGAAAAATGTAAAGCAAATGATGATACTTTAGTAGATCATAGAGTAATAATGGATCATTTAAAAAAAAGAGATGCAGACGGAGCCAGAATAGCGATGAAGCTTCATATTATCAGGGCTATGGATAATTTTGGACTGTCAAGAGATTGAAAAATTTGTTATATAGTAAAAACTATTTGATACAATATGAAAACCCGCTGAAATGCGGGTTTTGCTATTAACGTTGCACGCTCAATTAGTGGGCATACTTTTTGTTATTTTTAGCAGTTGCATGGATTACATATCTGGCTTGTAGTAATAGCACTTGGTCAGAGTGTCTGCCAAGTGCTTGTACCAACAGCCCTGAAACTGAATAATAACTACAAGACCTTTTGACGTAACGATTATATCAAAGGGCCTTTTATTCTACAATACGCATTGTTATTGAGCACCTACTCCCTAAAGTTTATAAGGGACATTTATTTTTAATTTTTATTATTTTTCATGAACAGAATTGGATAAGCTTCATACTATAAAACATGAGACAATCTCATAATCTAAATGGAGGAAAACTTTATGGAAAATAGAAGATATTACCCTAATATAAAATATAAAAATGACTGCTGTGAACAAGATAATTTTGACTCCTATGAAAAAGATAAATTTGACTGCTGTAAAAAGTGTCCAAAGAAGAGAGACACAATTTTAGAATGTGGAATCAGGCCTAGTGATGCAATTTTTGAAATTGATGATGGCGATGTAGAAGATGATCAAAAATTTGTATTGGATCGCTTGATAGTAGATACTACTTGCTTAAATAAACCTATTGTTAAAATTGAATTTTCAAGTCTTATTTTCTTTGAAGTTGAGGATGATTGTGGTTCTGAACACGAAATAGAAGTTGATTTGCTATTTAAGTTAATAAGAATTTGTAATGGTGATAAACAATGTATTCAAAGTTGGAGATATTTGTATGAACTTGAAATTGAGAATGATATTGATGAGTTAGAAGTAGAAATGAGTCAACCATTTACAGTAACATTCTGTGATAGACCTTGCTCAGATTGCTGTGAATATAAAATGGTAGTAGAAGGCGTTGACTTTGACGGAGACTTTGATGCATTAAGAGTTGTTAAACCTGATTTAAGTGCTATTGCACAAGGATATTGTGACTAATGTTAAAATGCTAAACAAGCCCAATTAAAATTAACTAGTTCTTGGTGTTGATTCTGTAGACGGAGTGAAGTGACCCCTTAATAGTACACAATTTAGGTTCGGTCAAATAATTATATTTTTTAAAGATTTATTAAGTAATTTTGTTAATATAGATTAGGGGGCATTCCCCCTAATTTTTTTGTGGCCTTTTTAGGAGAATAATCTTAGCTGAAAAAAACATGCTCTATAAAGATCTTTAACCCTATTAGTATTAATATTGAGCCGCCTAAAAATTCAGCTTTCTGCTTAAACATTTCTCCGAATTTTTTGCCGAGATTTGAACCTATTATTGAACTTATAAATGTGATAATGCCGATGCATAATGCAGCGTTTACAATATTAACCTTTATTACAGCGAATCCGATTCCTACTGCCAGAGCATCAATGCTAGTTGCGATGGCCTGAAGCAATAATGTTTTAAAGGTTAAAAATTTTTCGACGTTTAGACATGCTTCTGGGTGTTTAAGTTCTTTCAATGCTTCAACAATCATTTTTCCTCCGATAAATCCCAAAAGTATCAATGCAATCCAGTGGTCTAAAAAAGAAATAGCTTCGCTGAAGGTTGATCCTACTAAGTACCCTAATATAGGCATGAAAGCCTGAAAGAAACCAAAAGCAGATGCGGTTAATAAAATCTGCTTTTTTTCGAATTTATTGAAGCACATTCCGTTAGATATTGATACGGCACACGCATCCATTGATAATCCAATTGATGTGAAAAACAGCATAAGGACACCCATTATTTTCTCCTTAGTATGTAAAGAATCATGCAGTACAGCATGACTTTTTAAATTATTTTAGTGTAACATTACGTATTATAACAAAAAAAGCAATTGATATCAAGAATTTATGCTATAAATAAAATAATGAGCAGAAGCCGGAGGTCCGGCTTTTGCTCATTATTTTTGTTTATGCGGCTGATTTGTCTTCCTTTTCCAGTGATAGTATTTTTAAAGGGCAGTTTTCTACACATGTATTGCACTTAATGCAATTTATGTTGTCAAATTGGTTTTTGTCAGAAAATTCAAGGTATGGGCTAAGCTGAAACGGGCAGACCTTAGAGCATTTTCCACAGCTGATGCATTTAGATTTATCTGAAATTGTAATTTTTTTCTCTGTTTTTTTTGCGATGCCTAATTTTCTTCCTAATCCAAGCGAGATTTTTTGCATTGTTCCCATTGGGCAGAATTGACACCATGTTCTTGAATTTACAAATATTGCAAGAGCTCCGCCAGCAATCAGAACAACTAAGTATGTGTTTGAAAACAAAGCGCCTATTTTATCTAAAATATCATAAGTTCCCCAAGAATTTAAAATCATAATCATTTTTCTTATGAAATTAAACATAAAAAAAAGGAAAAACGGAATGATAAAAAATTTTGATTTGAAAAATCCCGGTATTTTCTTATTTGCGCTATACGGTAGTATTATTTTATCAAACAGACTCCCATGGGGGCATATGTTACCGCACCAATATCTTCCGCTGAAGAAAGATGTAATAATAAGTCCTCCCATTATAAGAAGCACTACCAGTCCTAATTTAGGTTCCCATAAGCCTCCTATTGCCACAAGCACAGTTATTATCCAGCCGTATTTTCTGACAGGATTAAATATTCTGTTTGTCTTGATGTAATAATTTTTAGTCGTTTTGTTCATACTCTCTCCTTCAAATTTAATCAATAATTCACATTATATTTAGAATTGTGATTTTGTTTCCGTGACTTGGTTACAATAGCTGTAGGATCACGACGGTAAAAGTAATTCTACCATGAACTAAATTTCTTAAAGAATTGCAAACAATATTATTGACATATGTCAATAAAGTAGTAAAATATAATTATACAATTAATAATTAGGAGGTATTATATGTCTTTTAGTCCATCATTAGGAAGCACGTTGACACATACAGCAGTAAGAACTCCGGAAAACGTTTCGGAATATTCTGGTATGTGTGCAGTCTGTACAGCTAATTGTATAGGTCCATGTGAAATCGGGTTATCTGCTATAAGAGGTTGTGAGGCTCTTTATCCCTTTGAAACAGATAAAAATCAATTTGCGTCAGAAAAGAGATATCCGCTTGACTTTTCACATTTCAATATAAACGGGAAAGTATTCGGAGCTTATGGATGTGAAGAAAATGCGGATTCCGCAACTTATCCGAAAGTAGATATTCAGACGAGTTTTGGGTTATCGAAGAAAGTAAAAATGAATGCACCTATAATTCTTCCCGCTATGGCTAAGCTGAATTGGAAAGACTACTATGCTGGTGCTGCCTTGGCAGGGGTTCCCGTTGTTATAGGAGAGGATGTTGTAGCAAAGGACAAAGAGCTGGCGCTTGAAAACGGGAAAGTTGTTTCTTCTCCGTTAATTATGAAAATGGTGGATTCTTTTAGAGAATATTACAGAGGATATGGAGATATAATTCTACAGGCAAATTATGATGATGAAAATTTAGGCGTGCTTGATTATGCAATAAAAAGCTTGGGCGTGAAGTCTGTTGAATTAAAGTTTGGGCAGGCAGCAAAAGGAATTCAAGGCATGGGAGCAGTTAAGGATATAGATGATGCTGTAAAATTAAAAAAAATGGGTTACCTTGTGTATCCTGATCCTGAAGATCCTAATATAGCGGAAAATTACAAAAAAGGCAAAGGACAAATATTTGAAAAAATAGGGAAACTTCCTATATGGAACGAAGAATTGCTTATTAATAGAGTTGCAGAATTAAGAAAATTAGGTGCCGAGCGCATATGCTTTAAAACTGGACCATTTGACCCTAAAGACTTGGTAAGGATTATAAAAATTGCTTCAGAAGCAGGAGTGGATTTGATTACCTTTGACGGAGCCGGTGGAGGTACCGGAAACAGCCCTGTTAAAATGATGAATGAATGGGGCATGCCCACTGTTTATCTTGAAAGTATGCTCTACAATTTGCTAAGCAGAATGAAATATAAAAATTTTAAACTACCTCAAATTGCCATTGCCGGAGGGTTTGCTACAGAAGATCATATTTTCAAGGGACTTGCGCTTGGAGCTCCCGTTGTAAATTTTGTTGCAGTAGGAAGAGCTGCAATGGCTGCTGCAATGTCAGGGAAACAAGTTGATGAATTATTGTCTCAGGGCATAGTTACCAAAGAATATAAAAGGTTCGGTTCGGAAAGAAATGAGCTTTTTGCAGGGATAAGAGAATTGAAAATGTACTATGATAATACTGATAAAATATCAGGCGGTGCTATAGGTGTTTATTCATATATAAGCAGAGTTTCAGCAGGTCTTAAGCAGCTTATGGCGTTAAATCGAAAATTTAAACTTGGATTTATTGAAAGAGGAGACATAATTCCTCTTACAGAATTAGCGGCTCAAGTTTCAGGATTAGATACCTATGACGATCTTTTGTTAAAGGAATTAAGTAACATTTAATGTTTATTGACATATGAAGTCAGTAGGAATATAATCTTTTTAATGAACATATGTTGCTAATAAAAAATACATTAGTAAATATACGACAGGAGTAAACAGATGAGTGAAAATTGTAATTCAAGCTGCAGTTCATGCAGTCAAGACTGCGACAGCAGAAAAGAGCCTTTTGATTTTATGGAAAAGCCTCATGAAATGAGCAGCATAAAGAAAGTTATAGGAGTTGTCAGTGGAAAAGGAGGAGTAGGAAAGTCTCTTGTTACCTCGATGCTTGCTGTAACAATGAAAAGAAGAAATCACAACGTTGCTGTTTTAGATGCAGATATAACAGGACCGTCAATACCAAAGGCTTTCGGTCTGAAAGAAAAAGCAAAAGGGAATGATCATGGAATACTTCCGGTAAAAAGCAAGACCGGCATTGATATAATGTCAATCAACCTTTTGCTGGCAAATGATTCAGACCCTGTAATCTGGAGAGGGCCAATAATTGCCGGAACAGTAAAGCAATTCTGGACTGAAGTTATTTGGAAGGATATAGACTATATGTTTGTCGACATGCCTCCTGGAACAGGAGATGTTCCTCTTACAGTATTTCAGTCGATTCCGGTGGACGGTATAATAGTTGTAACGTCACCTCAGGAACTGGTTTCAATGATTGTTGAAAAAGCGGTTAAGATGGCGGAAAATATGAATGTTCCTATTTTAGGAGTAATTGAAAATATGTCATATTTCAAATGTCCTGACTGCAACAGCGAACATAAAATATTTGGAAACAGCCATATTGAAGAAGTTGCTAAGAAGCATAATTTAGAAGTGCTTGCAAAGATTCCTATAGACCCTAAAGTTGCCGTATCAATTGATAAAGGATTGGTTGAACTTTGCGACGATAGTTTATTTAATGGTATTGCAGAAATTTTGGAAAAGTAATATAATTGTAGAGATACACATTAGAAATATATATTGGAGAGATAATTATGCCAAGACCAAGAAAATGGAGAAAGGTGTGCTGCCTCCCAGACTCAAGTAGATTTGGACCTCTTGATTCTCATGCTAAAGGAAACATGTTTGTAACTATGACTATTGATGAATATGAAACCATAAGACTGATTGACTTAGAGGGATTATCTCAAGAAGAGTGTGCTTCTCAGATGAATGTAGCTCGCACAACTGTACAGGGTATATACAGTGATGCAAGAAGCAAGCTTGCGGAATCTTTGGTTAAAGGAAAAGTTCTGAGAATAGAAGGCGGAGACTACGAGCTTTGCAACGGTGAAGGAAACTTCTGTAGCAATGCGTGCAGGAGGCGGCGATGTAACATCGAACATAATAAAGAAGAAGTATAGACTGCTAGCAATAGCAGTTTTTTTCTTGAAATAAATAAAAAAGTTATTGACATATGTCAATAAAGAAGTATAATATAATTATAAATGACATATGTCAATAATAAAAGGAGGGTTATCATGCCAGGAAGAGACGGAACAGGACCAGTTAACCAAGGATTTAATTATGGAAAAAGATTTTTTAGAAACGGCTACGGCAGAAGAGGCGGCTGCGGCGGTTATGGTTACGGAATTGGATGCTTTAATGGTTATAAAACTAGGAAAGAATTTCTTTTGGAACAAAAAGAAATTTTAAAAAAGAGAGTTGAAGACATTGAAGCAGAGCTACATGATTTTGATTAGTCAACAAGAAGGGTAGGAGGTATTTTATGAAAATTGCATTACCTGCAAAGAGTAAAGACATGGGTTCAGAGTTATATGAAAGTTATGGACGCGCTCCGTATTATCTCTTATATAACAGTGTAACAAAGGAAAGTGAATTTTTGGATAACAGTGCAGTTTTAAGCCAGGGAGCTTCGGGAATAAGAGCTTCACAAGTTATTGCGGATAATGGAGTCAAGGTTTTGATTACACCAAGATGTGGAGAAAATGCACAGAAAACTTTAGAAAAAGCCGAAATACTAATTTATAAGTCAGTACCCGGCTCTTTAGAACATAACATTAACGAATTTCTCTCAGATAAATTAAGTCTGTTAGATGAATTTAATTCTAGGATGTACAAGGATTAATACTTGCTAAAAATATATGCTGAAAATATGGAAGTTACGGGGATGGCAAGAAGTATCCCCATACTTCCTATGATTGCCTGCAATATTTCAAACACTATCATTTCAAGATTTATAAGCTGCAAAAAATCATTGTTATATAATACCATCAGTAGAACTATAGATAATGAACTCCCAATATAGGCCAACACTAAAGTGTTTGTCATTGTTCCAATTGAATCTTGTCCAATATTAAGTCCAGATTTTAGGAATACTTTGTAACTTTTATTTTCAATATTTTCGGAAAGCTCATTTATAGCAGAAGCTATTGACATGGAGATGTCCATAATCGCTCCTAATGAGCCTATTACAATGCTGCCCCACAGTATAGCCTTTAAATCTATAGGGTTTTCGGTATTAACCATGAAAAGGAATATGGAATCTTGGTCTATCATTCCCGTTAGGTTCAGCATTTTGCTGATTACATACGAGAGTATTCCGGCAGCAGCAAGGCCTCCTAAGTTCCCAACAATTGCGCATAAAGTCTTCTTGTGAGCGCCGTTTATGATTAACATGCTTGAAAGTATGATGAATATACAAATTGTAATTGAAGAAATATAAATGTTCTTACCGTTTAATATCGAAGGTACGAAAACAAAGAAAATGGAAAAGCAGGTTATAATTAATGATACAATCGTATTAATTCCTTTTCTTTTGCATAACAGTATGAGCAACGAAAAAAACAACGCAGCAATAATTATTAGTGAATCTGTTCTATAATATTCTATGAAAGTCCACACGTTTTTTTCAACATTTTCTCTTGAGCTAAGAAGAGATATTAAGACATCATCACCTACTTCAATTTGTTTGGGATTAATTCCGACAGCTTCGTCAATAAATTGGTAAGCTTCGACTTTATCATTACCGGAGTCATAGTTTTTTATTTGCGCAATAAATCGAATTGATTTAGTGGCCATCATTTCATATCCGTAGTCAATTTGATCTTCTTTAATCTCTTCCACAGATAGGACTTTTGCTCTGTAAGATGTCTGTTCTTTAAGGGCACTTAAATCTGATTTGTTAGAAGTGTATCCTATTAATAAAAACAAAAGTGAAAATATCAATGTAAAAATGTATATAACCGTATCTTTGTGCTTTTTTAACAGTTCCATATTTAACCTCTATTTTGAATTTACAAATGAATTTTATCATAAAATTTTTAAATAATCAATTTTTAATTGTATTTTGAAAATTAGGTGTTGCATAAGAAAATCGCTTCTGATATAATACGAAAGAAAGTGAATAATTTACTGTGACTGGAAGCATTAGGTTTGTACATACTTTTAGCGAGCTGCCGTTTGGTGCAAGGCAGCAGTATGAGAACTGAACTCGTCCATGAGTATTTGAAGCGAACAAAGTAGTTTCAAACGGATAAAACCGTTACATAATAGAGTGAGGCATATGCCTAAAATGGGTGGTACCGCGGATAGTCTTCGTCCCAGAGTGGGAGAGGGCTGTTTTTTTATTGGTCCACAATTATACTTCTTGTGAGCAGAAACAGAGAAGTTCAGATTTTTTTAAAATTAAATTGACTATGGAGGTAAAAATGAAATCATACAATCCCGGAGTAATTGAAAAAAAGTGGCAGGAAATTTGGGAAAATAAAGAAATATTCAAAGCAGAAGATAATTCTGATAAAGAGAAATTCTATGGTTTGGTAGAATTCCCGTATCCTTCTGGAGTGGGTCTGCACGTTGGGCATATTCGCGCATACACTTCTCTTGAAGTGATTTCAAGAAAGAGAAGGCTGGAAGGTTACAATGTTCTTTTCCCAATAGGATGGGATGCGTTTGGGCTTCCAACTGAAAACTATGCAATTCAGTCAGGCATACATCCAAGAGTTGTAACAGACAGAAATATTAAAGTGTTCACACAGCAGCTTAAGGCGGCAGGGTACTCTTTTGACTGGTCTAGAACTGTTGATACAACGGATCCTGAATACTATAAATGGACACAATGGATTTTTGTGCAACTATTTAAGCGCGGATTGGCATACAAAGACAAGACATATGTTAACTTCTGCAACAGCTGCAAAGTTGTTCTTGCAAATGAAGAATCTCAAAACGGAGTATGTGACAGGTGCGGCAGCGAGGTAGTGCAGCTTGAAAAAGATGTATGGTTCTTAAAAATCAGAGAATATGCCGACAAACTGTTAGATGGGCTTAATGAAGTTAATTTTCTTCCAAGAATAAGGCTTGAACAGGAAAACTGGATAGGACGTTCATATGGAGCCGAAGTGGATTTTAAACTGAAAGATACGGATGATAAGTTAAGAGTGTTTACAACCAGACCGGATACTTTGTTTGGTGTAACGTTTATGGTTATTGCACCTGAGCATCCTTTTATTGAAAAATATGCTTCAAGAATAAAGAATATGGATGAAATTCATGACTATCAGGAGCAGTCTAGAAAGAAAACAGAATTTGAAAGAGTTCAACTGGCAAAAGATAAAACCGGCGTTGAAATAAAAGGACTTACAGCTGTAAATCCGTTTTCCGGAGATGAAGTGCCTGTATGGGTTGCGGACTACGTAATGATGGGTTACGGAACAGGAGCAATAATGGGTGTTCCTGCTCATGATACAAGAGACTGGGAGTTTGCTAAGAAATTTAACATTCCTATAATTGAAGTTATTGAGGGCGGAAACGTACAGGAAGAAGCGTACACAGATGTTGACGACGGAATATTGGTTAACTCCGGCCTGTTAAACGGTCTTAGAGTTAAAGAAGCTATTGCTAAAATAATAGAATATATAAAAGAAAATAAACTAGGTGAGCCAAAAACGAATTATAAAATGAAGGACTGGGCGTTTAACAGACAAAGATATTGGGGAGAGCCTATTCCAATAATTCATTGTCCTCATTGCGGGATGGTTCCTGTTCCGGAAGATCAGCTGCCGGTTACACTGCCGGAGGTTGAAAACTATCAGCCTACAGAAACAGGAGAATCTCCGTTGGCTAATATATCTGAATGGGTTAATGTTAAGTGCCCTGTTTGCGGTAAAGATGCAAAGAGAGAAACTGACACTATGCCTCAATGGGCAGGTTCTTCATGGTACTTCCTGAGATATATAGATCCACACAATCATGATGCCATAGCCTCTAAAGAGAAATTTGATTACTGGGGACCTGTAGACTGGTATAACGGCGGAATGGAGCACGTTACAAGACACTTGATCTATTCGAGATTCTGGCATAGATTCCTTTATGACATAGGAGCAGTAACATTTAAAGAGCCGTATGCAAAACGTACAGCGCAAGGGCTGATTCTCGGTTCTGACGGTGAAAAGATGTCTAAATCAAGAGGAAATGTAATAAATCCTAATGATATAATTGGAGAGTACGGTGCAGACACGCTGAGAACATATATAATGTTTATAGGCGATTATGAAAAATATGCAATATGGAGTGACTCAAGCGTTAAAGGATGTAAAAGGTTCCTTGACAGAACGTGGAAGCTTCAGGAAATTGCAACTGAAGAAGAGGGATATTCAGAAAAGCATATTTCTCTTATGCACAAGACAATTAAAAAAGTAACAGAAGACTATGAAGCCATGAAGTACAATACAGCTATAGCTGCAATGATGAGCTTTGTTAATGAGGTAATGGCAGATAGCTATATAACAAGAGGAGAATTGAAGTCCTTTATAACTCTGTTAAACCCGGTTGCTCCACATATAACCGAAGAAATTTGGGAAGAAATGAACTTCGGAGGAATGTTAAACCGGTCAAGCTGGCCAGTTTGGGACGAAGAAAAAACAGTTGATGATGTAATTGAACTTCCTGTTCAGGTAAGTGGAAAAGTAAGAGGCAAAATTATTATTTCCAAAGATGCTGATAAGGAAACTGCAAGGAAATTGGCTGTTAGCGATGAAAATATTAATAAATATCTTGAAGGAAAAACACAAGTTAAGGAAATTTATGTTCCTGGTAAAATTTACAACATAGTTGTAAAATAAAAGCAACGCAGATAACGACATTTTTATTAATACGGCCGCTGAATACAGCGGCCTATTTTTTGTTTGCCTAATATTAACAATATTAGACCCGAAATTTTACTGGATTTTATATCGAACGGTAATTAACACTTAACTATTGATTACTATTCGGATAAAAATAATAATTTATGTTTAGGTTGTATGCATAGTGGATATAAACAATGTATTGTGACGCTTGCTATGTATTATTTTTATACGAAGATAATGCAGTGTAGCTTAAACGTTTCATATATTTAAAAATAAACATTTATGAAGCTTGGTAACAATTGTTCTATATGTTTTTTTAAAAAGATGTGTTATCGTAGTAATTGTGCTATGCATTGCATCAATTAAGATGCGCAAGCAGTACACTAAAAAATAATTATATTCTATTTATCAGCATTTATGCTTTTAAATAAAAAAACAAAAGAAAGGAGGAAATGAAAAATGGAGAGAATTAAAAGATCAAAAATTATCAGTATGGTTTTGATGTTTATGATGGTGTTTCAGCTTATGATGCCAGGCAGCTTTGCTTATGGAGATACAATTTCAGAAGAGGATTTATCTGAAGATTCTTTGCATCTGTTATCGGAAACAACAACACCACCAGCAATACAAGCAACATTAGCAGAATCTCAAAGAAATTTGGGTAATATATTTGATTTTGTCTCGATGACAATTGATGGTACGCCTATTAATGATGAAGATATCATAAAAATAGATGACGGTACTGTAGTACAGGTAAGATATACTTGGGACACAGAAGGTGTTGATCCGAAGGCACAAGCAGGAGATATAGCAACGATCCGGCTTTCCGATGCATTTGAAATGGTTGATGTTTCCGGAGAGAATATAATAGTTGATGGAACAATTGTAGGGACCTACAGCATTAGTGGTGGGGAATTAAAGTTTGAATTCAATGAAAATATTGAAAAAGACAATGTCAAAAATGGTTATGTTGATCTTGGTTTAGAATTCAACTTGGAAAAATTCCAAGAAAATATTGTGCAAGAAATTCCATTTCATGATGGCAGCGATAATAATATTACAGTAATAGCACGACCCACGGGAACAGTAAGCAGTATTGATAAGGAGGGGCATCCTGACAGTCAAGAGAATGCAAGAGAAATAACTTGGACAATTGATGTAATCAATACCAATGATGAATTAATAACAGAAGCGACATTAGAGGATACTATTCCAGTAGGATTAGGAGCTGCCAGAGATTTTAAGATTAATGTTTTAAATATTGGCCTTAATGGAAATATAACTCCCGGAGCGGAAGCTTCACTTCCAATTCCAACCGGTTTTCCAATCGACTTAGGTACTATGGCACCTTTTATCGGCTATAGGGTTCAATTTACAACGGACATTGAAGATTACACGGCAGAGTCCTTTACCAACAATGCAGCTTTTAAATATGGTGAAACAAGTTTGCCGGCAGGTGCAACAGTATGGGGGTTGACAAGAAGTAATCCGATTGAAAAGAACGGACAAATTCTAACAAGCGCCGAAACTGATACCATAAGATGGACAATTGATGTCAACAAAAATGGACAAGAGATTACAGATGCCAGTGTAGAAGAGAAGTTGCCAGACGGATTAACTATAGTGGAAGATAGCATCCAAGTTATTAAAATTACCCAAAATGGTGATAAATGGGATGAAGGCGATTCTCATCCTGATGAAGATTCACTTGCTGGATTCCCTATGAACTTAGGAAATTTAACATCTGATGATGCCTATAGAATCATATTTGATACAACGGTTGATTGGAGCGAAGTAAATAATGGCGATTATCTAAAGGATAATGGGTTTACCAACGAAGCAACGCTCTATGATGGCGCCGACAAATTAAATGATGATGACGCAACAGTTACCTTTAACAGAGATCCGATTCTTGAAAAAGTAGGAGTAGACAATGTTGATTATAACAACAAAACTATTACTTGGACAGTAACTGTTAATAAGGCAAAGCATCCGTTAGGTACTGTAACAGTAACAGATACGCTACCAAAAGGATTATCCCTTGATGAAGAAACTGTTAAGATCATAGGAGACGAGAGCCCTGATTTCGCTGGTATAACTCCTAGCATAGATACTACAAATGGTGGAGCAAATGATGGGAAAACTTTGCTGACAATTATGTTACCGAATGTTGGGACAGAAACCATTACTATTAAATACACAACGGAAATCACAGATTTTACAATTAATAGCTTTATAAACAGTGTTGGAATAACTGGCGATGGTGTTGGTGAAGGCGGAAGCTCTAGAGAGGTTAAAATAAATCCAAAAGCAAATACATATACGAAGAGTTTTTTGGGGATTGATTACAGTAAAAAGACAATCAACTGGCGTTTGAATGTTAATCCAGTAAGAGAGGATATCCAATCTGGATTTGTTATAACAGATACATTCCCCAATAACGGACTGATTCTGTTGCCGGATACAATAAAGGTTACTTTAGGTGGAGCAGAACTTGATAGTTCTGCGTACACATTGGCTCCGATTGGCGATGGTTACCACAATGGATTTACAATTACCTTTAACCCAGCAATAGCTGGCGGTAAGCTGGTAGTTACTTATACCACCTCTTATGACCCTCAAAAAGAAGTAGAAGGCTATTCCTTGATTCCTCATTCTAACGAAGATGACAAAAAAACTTACATAAACAAAGCTGAATTTGATGGAAAAACAGGTAACGGACATACAATTGATGCAGAAGACGACGCAAAAACAACTGTAAGAACAGACTCTTGGAACAGTGGTAAAAAAGAAGGAAAATTAAAACACTTTAATGATAAAGGAGTTATGGATGACGGTTGGGTAAGCGGGGCTGAAAGAAAAATTTTATGGCAGCTATACATTAACTATCAAGGACTAGATCTTGGAACAGGCGTTAAAGTGGCAGATACTTTAGCTTATACAGGAGATATTGACGAAGATAGTATTCGAGTAATTGGGTATAATGTTAAGATCAATGGAGAAACGGAATTTAATAATACTGAACTGGATTCTAGTAAATACACAGTAGATACCACCACGGGTAGCGCATTTACTTTAACTTTTGCAGATAGTTTTGTGGTAGATAAAAGATATGCAATAGAATTTACAACATCAGTGCCTGATATTTCAGCAGGAATCTACACCAACAACGCAAAAGTTACAGTCGGCGGTGTAGACTATCCTTATTCTGCAACTGTTAATTATGATAAGTACAATACTTTCTTAGACAAAAGTGCATTAGTGGCAGCAGATAATAAAGTGTTTACAGGTGATGAGGTCGATTGGGAAGTTAAAGTGAACGAAAGTTTATCCATAATTAAAAACGCTGTTATTACAGATACAATCAGTGCAGGGCATGTCTATGTAGACGGTAGCCTTGAAATCTTTAGACTACAAGATCCAGATGAGGCTCTAGTAGAGGGAACAGACTATACCCTTGCTGTAAGCACAACAGACAATGAAGAAAATGTTCTAACGGTTGAATTGAAGGATGATTTAAAGGATACCTTAATCTTAAAATATAAAACCGTGGTAACAACAACAAGCGGCGAAATAAGCAATTCAATCTTATTGGAAGGGAATACTGTAGAGAATGTCACCAAAGAATCAGATAAATTAACAGCAAGGCAATTTTCCAGCGTAGGCGGAGAATGGGCATCTAACAGAGGAGCGTTAAGAGTAACTAAAGTAGATGCAGAGACAGGTGAAGTCATCACAAATAATGAAGCAAGATTTACGCTATGGTACGAATTAAATAACAATAGGGTAGAATTTACCCAAGAGGAACCTTTTGTAACAGTAAATGGCGTTTTGGGTATAGGAAACTTACCACTTAGAACCTATTACCTAAGAGAGGCGGCAGCGCCAAATGGATATGTTCTACTCGATGGAGAAGATGATGAAATAGAAATCGTAGTGGATACTGCATATGATGACAATGAAGAAAATATTGTACCGGTTACTTTTGAAAACACCAAAGAAAAAATTGACGTTACCGGCATTAAAGAATGGGATGGCGGACCAAGCCCTAGACCAGCAGTATGGTTTAAACTGCACAGACAATTACCGGGCGGAGAGTTAGAAGAAGTACCGGGAACAGAAATTAAAAAACTAGAAAATGGAACAACAGAAGTAATCTGGGAAGCCTTAGATAAAACTAATATTGATGGTGTGGACTACATATATTCTGTTAAAGAAGTAGATTCAGAAGGCAATGATTTTACTCCTGAAAACTATGTAAAAGCAGAGAATGGATTAACAGTAACAAACCATTATGTCAGCCCAACAGATGCAAGTGCAAGGGCAGTGAAAGTATGGACCGGAGAACCGGAAGGCAGAACAGTAGAAAGACCAGCAGTGTGGTTTGAACTTTATAGACACGTAGAAGGCGGGGAGCCGGAAGCAGTGCAAGAAGCTGAAATTAAAGAACTGGCAGCCGGAACAACAGAAGTTGTTTGGACTGGACTTACCAAGACTGATGTTGCTGGCAAAGAATATATCTTTTCGGTACAGGAAGTAGATGCAGAAGGTAATGATTTTGCACCGGAAAACTACGAAAAATTCGAAGACGGCCTAACAGTAACCAACACTTATACAAAGAAAGATGTAACTGCTACAAAAGTATGGAGCGGCGGACCTTCTTCAAGGCCTACAATTTGGCTTGAATTATATCGACAGATTGAAGGTGGAGAATTAGAAAAAGCAGATGTTGAAATTAAAGAATTGCCAAGCGGAACAGAAGAAGCGACTTGGGAAGATGTAGACAAAACAGATGAAAATGGCAATGTATATATCTATTCAGTAAAAGAAGTAGATGAAGATGGCAATGATTTTGTTCCAAGTGGATACAGAAAATCCGAAGATGGTCTAACAGTAACAAATACCAAAAAATCATCAGGCGGTGGCGAAGTAACTCCGCTTTATGGAAAGGTTGTAGTTAAGAAAACCGATGAGGATAAAAAGGTTCTTTCCGGAGCAGAGTTTACACTGTATGATGAAGACGGAAAAGTTGTTGACAAAGGAGTTACAGGATCTAACGGAACAATATCCTTTGAGGAGTTGGAACCTGGAGAATATGTTCTGAAGGAAACTAAGGCTCCTGAGGGATATGTTTTGGAAGAGAATGAAACTGAAGTTTCAATCAACGGCTCTGTTACCAGGACATACACATTCACTAACAAGAAAGAAGAACCTGAGAAGCCAGGCAGCATTGAAATAATCAAGACTGATGAAGAAGGAAAACTTCTTTCAGGTGCATGGTTCAGTCTGATTGACGAAAACGGCTCTACTTTGCAGAATGTTGAAACTTCTGATGGACGCGCCGTATTTGAAGATGTACCTGCTGGAAGGTATACGGTAAAGGAAGTTCAGGCTCCAGAAGGATATGAACTGAGTAACAAGACAATTTCAGTTACTGTTAATAGCGACAAGACTATTGAGTTAAGCTTTATAAACAAACTTGAAGGAACACCTGATGTACCAGTTCCGGCTGAAACTGTTGGAAATATTTCAATTATTAAGGTAGACGAAAATTCCATGGCTCTACCGGGAGCGGAGTTTACACTATATGATGAGAATAATCGAATTATAGAAACTGCCGTATCAGACGAAAGCGGAAGAGTTATGTTTGAGAACCTTAAGAATGGGAAATATACCGTAAAAGAAACAAAGGCTCCAGAAGGATATGAAATTGTAGATGAACCTATGAACATTGATGTTACTGGAGATAAGACATACAGCTACAGATTTAGGAATGTACCTTCTTCTGTTCTAATAGAGGATCCTAATGTACCGATGGGATGGGAAACAATAGATGACCCAGACGTGCCTCAGGATACTGTGGATACACTGCCTAATACAGGCTCGTTTTTAAACACTTGGCTTTTAATGGTCATAGGGTTAATGATGATACTAGCCGGAGCGGTACTATACTTCAGAAGAAGAGTTACTAATTAGATTAATTTAGGAGAGGGGCGGTTTTGCTCCTCTCTATTTTTAGAGGATGATGGTATGCTAAAAAAATATTTGTCTTATATATTAATTATTACAGGAATAGCAATTATATCAATCGCATTATATCAAAAAATAAGTACATCTTATTATCAAAAGAAACTTGTCGAGGAGTATGACAGGCATATTAGCATGCTAAATTCTGATGTAAATGAAGAGTCGGAGGTTGTTCAGTCTGAAGTGGAGATACCTGGTGAGGAAATAAAACAGGAGTCAAGGGAAGAGCATGTTGAGGAAGTTCATGAAGAAAAAAGCCCCGTTGAAAAATATCTTGAGGGAAAAGAAATAAGCGGAATAATAGAAATTCCAAAATTGAATGTAAAATCGGCAATACTTGAAGGTACAGATGACAGCGCTCTGAAATATACGGTTGGACATTATCCGGAAACAGCAAATCCAGGTGAAAAGAGGAACTGCGTTCTTTTGGGGCACAGGAATTACGTATATGGTCATTTTTTCAGAAGAATTGACGAGCTGGAGCCTGGAGATCAAGTTATACTGAAGAAAGACGCAGAGACATACACCTATATTGTAACGGAATCTTTTGTAGTCAGCCCGGAAGAGGTATGGGTTCTAGATAACACGGAGGATGCCACAGTAACTATGATTACTTGCACACCTATGATAACATATACGGACAGACTTATTGTCAGAGGAGTTCTTTCAGATAAGTAAAATATACGAAGGAGAAATCAATAGCGCAGCTATTGAAAAAGCATTATGAATAATATAGAAAAAATTAATTTTGAATCAGAAGATAAGTTATATAGCTACATTAATTTGAAGCTTACAGCTTTAATATGTGATGAACCTGACTGGCTTGCAAACTTGTCTAATGCCGGTGCAGTTCTTTGGCTGCTGCTTGATAATATTAATTGGGCAGGATTTTACCTGTATAAAAACGATGAGCTTGTTCTCGGACCTTTTCAGGGAAAGCCGGCATGCACGCATATAAAACTTGGAAAAGGAGTATGCGGCACAGCGGCAGATAAGAAAGAGACACAGCTTGTTAAAAATGTACATGAATTTCCGGGGCACATAGCTTGCGATTCGAATTCAAATTCTGAGATAGTGATTCCTATTGTTAAAGGAAGCAGGCTGGTTGGAGTGCTGGATATTGACAGTCCTGTTATAAACAGGTTTAATGAAAACGATAGGCGGTATTTGGAGAAATTTGTGTCGTTAATTGTAAAATATGTTGATTTTCCCGAAAGCTTCGTTTAACCATTTTATTGAACGTTTAACATTCCTTTTCATATAATATTACATAAGAAAAGGGGTGAATTAATGAATAATTTTAACAATGTATATAACAATCCGTATTCTACATATCCTCAATGGAAAAACAACATGGATTACAAGAATCAAATATATAATCAAGCGATCAATTGTTACTGCAAAAAATCTTATTTAAGAATACTTAACACATATGATAAGGCTCTTGATGTCCAAGTTAATGAAATAATTATGGCAGAAGGTCTAAAAAGAGGTAATTTTACAAGATATGTGCAATTTACACCTGGGGTTTATAATGTGAAAATTTTTGAATCCGGTGAACCAAAAAAATTAATCTTTGAATCGGCTATAGACATAGAACGAAACCTTGTTTATACAGGAGCCATAGCTGAAGACGATAGAGACCCCGCTGATATAAGTGTATTAATGATTCCTGAAGCAAAGCAAAAATCAATTCCGGGGAAAATGGCGGCAGTCCGATTAATAAACCTTGCATCTAATGCACCGGACTTTGAGCTGGCAGCATCGGATAAAACTATACTGTTTTCCGGAGTAAACTTTGGCGATGCTTCAAATAATGTAGGAATACCTTCAGGGAGGTATACAATTACATTGAGAGAAAAATCAAATAAAAAGGATGTAAAAACACTTAATGTAGATTTTGCTCCAAGAATGCACTACACATTGTTCGTGTCAGGCAAGTATTGTGATGATTCAGACATTGATATAATAATACCTGAGGATGGAGTTAATTATTTAGAATTGTGCTAAGGTAAGTTGCGAGCATATGCAAGTTCATATGCTCATTTTTTTGTTGTTACTGCATTTCCTGTGTGATATAATTTAGTAGATTATTTTTATTATTATTGAGGTGTAAAATGAAAACTATAGGAATAATAGGTGGAATGGGACCTCTTGCTACAGTGGACCTGTACCATCGCATAGTATTGAGAACAAAAGCAGCTACTGATCAGGAGCATATACATGTAATTATTGACGGAAACACCGATATACCTGACAGAACAAAAGCAATAATTTCAGATGGCAAAAGCCCTACAGAAGAACTTATAAAATCTGCCAGGAAGCTGGAACAGGCCGGTGCAGATTTTTTAATAATGCCTTGCAATACAGCACATTATTATGTGGATGTAATCAAACAAAGCGTAAATATACCATTTGTGAACATGCTTGAAGAAACTACTAAGTATACTTTGAATAAATACGGAAAAGAAGCTGTTATCGGTATCCTTGCCACAGATGGCACCATAAAGTCAAAAATTTATGAAAATTATTATGCAAAGGTTGGAATTAAAACGGTGATTCCTGAAAAAACTCAGGAAAAAATAATGAAGTTCATATATGATGTTATCAAAAAAGGAAATTATGAAGAAGGGACTGCGCTTCTATTTGAATGCCTTGAGGAATTAAAGGAAAAAAAAGCAGATGCATTTCTTTTGGGATGTACAGAATTATCATCAGCACAATATATGTACAAGTTTGATGGAAATTTTATTAACCCTATGGAGGTGCTTACAGAAGCATCGATACTATATGCAGGTGGAGAGTTGAATTAATTTTAGGAATGATAAAATATTTTATTTAGCATCTTGAAAATTGCGAACGATTATTATATAATCAATTAAAACATTCGGACGGGGTTACTATGAAAAAATATAAAAGAAACCAAAGAATCGGTGCATTGATGAAAATATTCGCCGAAAAACCAAATTTCATTTTTTCTTACAACTATTTTTCAGAAATTTTCAATGCTGCTAAATCGACAATAAGTGAAGATGTTGCAATAGTAAAAGAATTAGTTTCAGAACTTGATTACGGTAAAATAGAGACTATCTCGGGAGCAGCAGGCGGTGCTGTCTTTATACCTGTAATGGGAATGAAAGAAAAAACAGACATACTTGATAACTTGTGCGAGATGTTTTCGCATAAAAATAGAATACTTTCTGGGGGTTTCATATATATGACGGATATTTTCAATAACCCCGGAGTTGTTACAAACATTGCAAAAGTTATATCCTCGGAATTTTCCAATAAAAAGATAGACTGCATAATAACTGTTGAAACAAAGGGTATACCGGCTGCTATATTGACGGGACAAAAGCTTAATGTGCCTGTTGCAGTCATAAGAAGAAATAACAAAGTAACCGAAGGAGCAACGGTAAGTATTAATTATGTATCCGGCTCTTCAAATAATATCCAGACAATGTCTTTATCAAAACGATCATTGAAGGAAAATTCAAGAGTGCTGATAGTGGACGACTTCATGAAAGGAGGAGGGACATGCAAGGGCATGGCCGACATGATGAGAGAATTCAATGCGGAAGTTGTGGGTACTGCTGTTGTCATCGAAACAAAGGAACCTGAAAAGAAATTGGTTGATAATTATTTGTCCCTTCTTGTGTTAAATGGTATAAATGAAAAGGAAGGAATTATTGATATAACCCCTAACAGTAAATTGTTAAAATAATTTCACATTTTTTTCCACAAAAATGAAAATGTTTTTTTGCTTTTTTCTTTTTATTATAGTATAATAGAAGAAAGTGGACATAATCTTTTGGGGGAAGGTGGTGACAACATGAAAATTTCGGACGTTAGAGTCAGAAAAATTAATTCAGAGGGTAAGATGAAGGCAATCGTTTCCGTTACTTTTGATGATTGCTTTGTGGTACATGACATTAAAATTATTGAAGGACAAGAAGGCTTGTTCATAGCTATGCCAAGTAGAAAAATGCCGGATGGAGAGTTTAAAGATATAGCTCATCCAATTAATTCTGAAACAAGAAACCTTGTTGCAGATGCTGTTTTTAAGGCTTATGAAGAAAAGCGCTTAGAAGAAAGCGAAAGTGCAGAAGCTGCTCTTCTATAGCGCCACGACTGATGATTGAATAATCAACAGTTTCCGGGTCTTTTATAAGACCCTTTTATTATGAAATTTTTTGACTTAATTATTAATATGTAATATATTTTTAATTATACCAATTATTATATGAGTTCAATATCTTATGCTTAAACACTTTAAAAATTTTAAGCAAAGATTATTTTATAAGTGAAAATTCGTTGATATTTCAGATTTGTTATCTATTTTTTCATTTTTATTTACTTTTCGAATAATATGTACTATAATAGCAAAGTATTACGAACAAGGAGAAAATATATGGGCATGTCAATTATTTTAGCAGCCGGTGAGGGAACGAGAATGAAATCAAATATTCCGAAAACCTTACACAAAGTTTGCGGTAAAGAGATGATCAGGTACGTTGTGGATGCTGCTAAAAATTCAGGAATAGAAAAAAATGTTGTTGTATTGGGTCATGGTAAAGAAAAAGTTGGACATAATATAGAGGATATGAATGTTGTTACAGTGGAACAACCTATTGGAGAAGGGGCGCCTTACGGAACAGGCTTTGCCGTTATGTCTGCTGTGGAATACATTGATGACGATGACACGGTCGTAATTTTAGTTGGAGACGGGCCGCTTATAAGAAGCGAAACTCTTGTGTCATTTATGAAGTATCATGAAGACAATGGCTATGCAGCATCGGTTATGACTTCGCATCTGGAGAATCCTAAAGGATATGGTAGAATAGTAAGAAATAACGATTTATCAATAATGAATATTGTTGAAGAAAAGGATGCTTCAGAGGAAATAAAGAAAATAAACGAAATTAACACAGGAATTTACTGCTTCAGTGGAAATATGCTTAAAAGCGCATTGCAAAAAATTGACACAAATAATTCACAGGGAGAGTATTATCTTACCGATACAATTAAGGTTTTGAATACAGAAGGTCATAAAATAGGCGGATGGTTACTAGAACATTCAACTGATATAAAAGCAGTGAACGATAGGGTACAGCTTGCTGAGGTAAATAAGATAATGCAGGAAAGAATAAATAAAAAGCTAATGCTCTCAGGAGTTTCCTTTATAGATCCTGAGCACACATATATAGCAGATACGGTTAAAATAGGAGCAGATACGGTAGTATACCCCGGAAGTATGTTGGAAGGAAGTACAGTAATTGGATCAAACTGCACTATAGGGCCTAATGCCAGAATAATAGATTCTGCTTTGAAAAATAATGTGACAGTTGAAAGTTCAAAAGTAATTGAATCAATTATAGATGAGGGATCAACTGTGGGGCCTTTTGCATATTTAAGACCGGGCACAGTCTTGGGTAAAAATGTCAAAATTGGCGATTTTGTAGAAGTTAAGAAGTCAACAATAGGAGATAACTCTAAATCTTCACATTTATCATACATAGGAGACGCTACAGTAGGAAAGAATGTAAATATAGGATGTGGTGTGGTATTTGTGAATTATGACGGAAAAAGCAAGCATCAAACAATTGTTGGGGATGGAGCTTTTGTAGGTAGCAATTCAAATCTTGTTGCTCCGGTAACAGTGCAGCAGGGAGGATATGTAGCTTGCGGCTCTACAATAACTGATGACGTTGAAGAAGGAGATCTGGCTATAGCAAGGGCTAGGCAGGTTAATAAAAAGGGTTTGGGGAAAAACAGATATTAGAGGTAAATATGTATATAATTGCAGGACTTGGCAATCCCGGTAAGGAATATACAGGAACCAGACATAATGTAGGTTATGATACATTAGATTGTTTGGCAGAAAAGTATGATGTAAAGTTGAATAAACTTAAATTTAACTCCGTTTATGGCGAAACTTTCATAAACGGAGAAAAAGTTATGCTTGTAAAACCTGTTACATATATGAATAGAAGCGGAATTGCTATTGATGAAATAATAAAATTTTATAAAATACCCGTAGATAACTTGATTGTAATTTATGATGATATAGATATACCTGTGGGAACCCTGAGAATCAGACCACATGGAAGTCCGGGAACGCATAATGGTATGAAATCTATCATTAACCATGTAGGAGAAAATTTCCCGCGTATACGTGTAGGAATCGGAAGAAATCCTGATATTGATTTGGCTGATTATGTTCTCCAAAAATTTGGCAGAGATGAATCGGATAAAATTAGGATGATAATGGAGAAAGCTGCTGAAGCAGCAATAGAAATTATTGAGAAAAACATAGATGCAGCAATGCAGAAATATAACATAAAAGCGACAGGTGAGCAGCTTCGGGATTAGAAGTGACATGACTTATGTCGGAACCGAATGAAATGTTCGGAAAGTCGGCATAATGATGTAAACTTTGTGCTAAAAAGGATAGTCATGAACAAAATTTTGTTTGAGCAGTTTCAAAAAACAGAAAAATTTAATAAGATAATTGAAAACTATAAAAATGGAAAAAGTCAGCAGGTTCAGGGGATTAATGAAGAAAGCATGGCGTTTTTGGTGTGTAATTTATTGGAAGCCGCTGCTGATAAGATACTTGTTATAACTTCCAGCGAATCAAAATCAAGAAAGTACGAGGAAGAAATAAAAGCCTTTACAGACAATGCGGGAAGATTTCATCCTAAGGAATTTATATTGTACAATGTAGATGCATTAAGCAAAGATGTAGAATATAAAAGATCATACTTGCTCGATAAAATCCTTAATTTAAAAAAATGTGCTGTTACCGCATCTATAAATTCTATCGTAACAAGAGTTATGCCTAAAGATAGATTTAAGGATTCTATAATAGTATTAAAATATGGCAACTGCTATGATATGAATGAGCTCAAAAAAAATCTTATAAATCTTAAGTATGAAAGAGTTGATGCAATAGAAGGTGTAGGACAGTTTTCCATAAGAGGAGGAATAGTTGATATATTTTCTCCGTCAGAATCTAATCCTGTTAGAATTGAATTTTTTGATGATGAAATTGATTCAATACGTTCAGTAGATTTAAAAACACAGAGATCTGTTAAAAATTTGAAATCTGTTAGAATAATACCTTGCAGTGACTTACTGTTCAATAAGGATGAAATTGACAGCATGCTTACTGAGATAGACATGGACTATCAAAGCAGGATGGATAAGATAAAAAATCTGTCTGAGTCAAAAGAAGTACAGAAAAAACTCAGAAGTATGTACAACGCTTACAGAGACAAAATGAAAGAAGGATTATCAATAGAGAATTCCGATCTATTGGTTCCTTTCCTGAAAGACAGCTTTGTAAGTGTGCTTGATTATTTCGGTGAGGATTTCATACTTATAGTTGATGAACCGGAAAGAGTATTCGAAGAATTAGGATCCTTGAATGACAGCTATGAATTGAAGTTCAGCGAATTGTTTGAAAAGGGCGAGATTTTTACAAAACAAAGTTGCGTTTTTATTAGTGAACAAGAATTAAAGGCAAAGCTTACAGAAACTCCTTTTGTGTCTGTAAATGGAAGGGATAAGATTTTCAAAGCAGAAGAATCTGTTTCGCTGCAGTTTAAAGAAGCTCCATATTATTATGGTAAGATGGAGGATCTGTCTAAGGATTTAAACAGATTGAAATATAAAGGCTACAAGATTGCCATAGTGCTTTCAAGCAATGAAGGATGCTTGAAACTTCATAATCTATTAAATGATTATGAATGCACAACGACTCTGTCCAAGACCGCAAATGTCGCTGCCGAAAGCGGACAAGTGATAATAATGCCTGGAAAAGTCAAAAAAGGCTTTGAATACTACGATAATAAAATACTTATATTAACCGAAAATGAAGTTTTTGGCAGCCTGAGGAAAAAACCTAAAAAGGCTAAAAAAAGAAAAGGGTCAAAAATTGAAATTTTTACGGATCTTAAAGTAGGAGATTTTGTAGTTCATGAGCACCACGGAATCGGACAGTACATCGGAATTGAGAAAATTGATGTTCAAAACATTAAAAAAGATTATTTGTGTATAAAGTACAAAGGCGAAGATAAGCTTTATGTACCTGTAGATCAGATGTCTTTGATTCAAAAATATATCGGTTCGGACTCTGAAAAACCGAAGCTTAACAAAATGGGAAGCGTTGAATGGGTTAAAACCAAGGAACGCACAAAAGCTGCAATAGAGAACATGGCAGCTGAACTTGTTAAGCTTTATGCTCAGCGAAAAGTAGTCAAAGGACATGCGTTTTCGTCTGATACAGAATGGCAGAAGGAATTTGAATATAAATTTCCTTTCCAGGAAACAGATGACCAGCTGAGATGTACAAAAGAGATCAAGAAAGATATGGAAAGGCCTGTTTGTATGGACAGACTTCTTTGCGGTGATGTTGGATTTGGGAAAACAGAAGTTGCAATGAGGGCTGCATTTAAAGCGGTAATGGATTCAAAGCAGGTGGCAATACTCGTGCCTACAACTATATTGGCGCAGCAGCACTATGCAAATATAGTAGATAGGTTTAGGGGATATCCTGTTAAGGTAGAAATGCTTTCCAGGTTCAGAACGCCTTATCAGCAGGTAAAGGTAATCAATGATTTGAACAAGGGACTTGTTGACATTGTTGTAGGCACGCACAAACTTCTTTCAAAAGATCTTAAGTTCAAAGATCTCGGGCTGCTTATAATAGATGAAGAACAGAGATTCGGCGTTAAGCACAAGGAGCTTATTAAGCAGCTTAAGACAAATATAGATGTATTAACACTATCAGCTACACCGATTCCAAGAACTCTTCATATGTCTATGATTGGTGTTAGAGATATGAGTATTATTTCTGAACCGCCAGGAGATAGGCTGCCTATTCAGACATATGTAATGGAATATAATGATGGAATTATAAAAGATTCTATAGAAAAGGAAATTTCAAGAGGCGGTCAAGTTTACTATGTGCATAATAGAGTAATTGATATTGACAGCGCTGCTTCAAAGCTTCAGAAACTTGTTCCAAATGCCAGAATTGCTGTAGCTCATGGGCAGATGAGCGAACGTCACCTTGAAAATATAATGCTTGAATTTGTTAATAAAGAATATGATATATTGATGTGCACAACCATTATTGAGACAGGAATGGACATTCCTAATGCAAATACTTTGATAATTGATAATGCAGATCATTTGGGGCTTTCCCAGCTTTATCAGCTGCGAGGAAGAATAGGAAGATCAAACAAGGTTGCCTTTGCCTATTTGACATATGAAAAGGATAAAATGCTTTCTGAAGTAGCTGACAAAAGACTTAAGGCAATTAAGGAATTCACAGAATTTGGATCGGGATTTAAAATTGCCATGAGGGATTTAGAAATAAGGGGATGCGGAAACATATTAGGATCGGAGCAGCATGGGCATATGCTTGCAATAGGCTACGATTTGTATGTTAAATTCCTTGACAGGGCAGTTAAAGAACTTCAGGGCAAGAGTTATGAGGATGAGGATATTGAGACCTCTGTAGACATAAGTGTTGATGGATACATACCGTCAACCTATATTGAGAATGAAGAGCAGAAAATTGAGATATACAAAAAAATAGCAGCAGCTTCAAGTAAAGATGATATATATGATATCACAGAAGAAATTATAGATAGATTTGGAAACACACCGGTACAAGTAGACAACCTGATGAAAATTTCTTATATCAAATCTCTTTGCAAAAAGCTGCATGTAAAATCAATTGCGCAGGCAGGTTTTATTGTAAACATAGAGTTAACTTCCGGCAACGATCTGAGTCAGGACATAATAGGTTTCTTAATTGAAAATTACAATACAAAAATAAAATTTGACGTTTCAAGAGAGCCTGTTATTAAATATAGATTAGATTCTACAGAACAATTGAAAATTCTGGAGGAACTTGAAAAATTCTTTGAAATATTAATTAATTATAAGCAGGTTTAAAAGAATCTGCCAGGGAGGAAAAATATGAATAAATTGAAACAAGCATTAGCACTGACTCTTGCTTTAACAATGGTTTTATCAGTTACTGCATGTAAGCAGGAAAGCACTGATACAGTTGAAGAAGGTATAAAAGCTAAAGTCAACGACAAAGTTATTACTCAGGAAGAATATGATGAGAATCTGTCAGTATATAAAAAAATGGCAGAAAATCAATATGGAGCGGATGCGTGGGAGCAGGAGATTTCCGAAGGTCAGACAATGGGGAGCTATTATGAAAGCACTTTGTTAGATCAACTTATTATGGATCTTTTGTTGGTTGAAGCAGCAGAAAAAGAAGGAATTACTATTTCTGAAGAAGAACTTAAAGGTGAGCTTGATAACTTTAAAGCATACCTAGATACTGATGAACAATATCAGCAGTTTCTTGAAAACTATGGAATGACGGAAGAATATCTTAAAGAATCATTGAAAAAAGAATTCCTGATAAATCATTATCTTGCATTGAAGATTGAAAACTTACAGCCTACGGATGAAGAGCTTCAAACATTGTTTAATGATTTAAAAATGAATATAAAGATAAAAGCAAGCCATATACTTGTTAATACAGAGGATGAAGCTAAGAATGTTGTTGAAAGACTTAACAATGGCGAAAATTTTGAGGACCTGGCTACGGAACTATCTTTAGATACAGTAAGCGCGGCTAACGGAGGAGACTTGGATTATTTCGAATATACTGATATGGTTCAGCCATTTTCAGAGGCAGCATTCTCTATGGAAATCGGAGAAATAAGCGAGCCAGTGAAATCAGACTTCGGTTATCATATTATTAAAGTGAATGACAAAATTGTAGATGATGAAATTACTGTAGAAACAGAAAAAACAGCTTTGACAGAATACTATAAATCATTTAAATATGAAGAGCTTCTTGAGAAATTAAAAAGCGAAGCAACAATTACAGAATAATTAATATTTTATTAATTACTTCTAAATAATGTTAGAAGGTGTAAAAAAATGTTGCTATTCATAAAAGTATCAATTATAATGTAAATGATATTTCCAATAATATCCGTAAACTAATCAGGATAAAATCTATTAAAGTGTAAATAATAGAAAATATTAAAAGAAATGTCATATAAATAAAATTATTCAATTGGAGGAACATAAGTTATGAAAGCAACTGGAATTGTCAGAAGAATTGATGACTTAGGAAGAGTAGTAATTCCTAAAGAAATACGAAGAACTTTGAGAATCCGTGAAGGAGATCCTTTAGAAATATTCACAGACAGAGAAGGTGAAATAATACTGAAAAAATATTCACCAATAGGAGAATTGACTGAATTTGCGGGAGAATATGTAGAATCCTTGTTTGAAACAACAAGACATATAGCAATAATTACAGATCGTGATGGGGTAATAGCCGTATCGGGAAGTTCTAAAAAAGATTATTCTGAAAAAAGATTAAGCCCTGAGCTGGAAAAAATAATTGAGAGCAGGGAAGTTTATATGACAGGCGCTAACGCTAAGCCAATCAGAATTACAGCTAATGAATTTAACCCGGATAACTATGTAAGTCAGGTTATATCTCCCATACTGGTTCACGGTGATCCTATAGGATCGGTTATGCTTTTATCAAAGGATAAGGCTTCTAAAATGACTGAAGTTGAAGAAAAACTTATAAAAACAGCAAGTATATTTCTGTCCAGACAAATGGAAAGCTAGCATTAGCAAAATCTATATCAGACAATTCATTAAAAGGTTTATATAGAATTTTGTATAATGTATTTTCTTAATAAATTTTGTTATGTTGATATGATACTGCTATCAAAAAACTTCAGATGTGTAATTTATTTGCACATCTGAAGTTTTTTGTAAACTATGCCTATATTTGTATTTGCCATAATTATTCTACGTATATTTTTACTTTTATGGTTGTGTTATGTTCCTGATCCCATGCTTCAACATCAACTATACTGGGATCATCTAATGTTCCGCTCATTAATTCATCTATAATTTCTTTGAAATCAATGTTTGTTATGTCAATACCTTTGCTTTCTATTTCTGCCCTGGCATCCTTTGGTATCATTGATGTCATTTTTCCTGCAATACCACCTACTATTTTAAGAAAGCGTATTGGGATATTTACATTTACATTGACAGTGTTGTTTTCAGACGTTACCCGTATTTTAAGGTACTTATAATCTGTCCTAGATACGTTTGACGCGAGAGCTGTATTGGTTTCGTCTGGTGCGGAAGGGGTGTTTAGGGCATTAAGCAGTTCCATTGCTTCTGCTGCCGTTAATTGACCATTTTCTATCATTTCAAGTATTTTTTCCTGCTCGTTCATTCAAATACCTCCTTAAGGTTATAAATTTTTAATTTTTTCCGTTGCTTCCTTAGGTGAAAGTTCGCCTTTTGAAAGCTTTTCTAGAATTTCACTTCTTAGAGATTTTTTTATTTCATTTTCTTTTTCGACTCCTTTCGGAGAAATTTCTAATCCCAAGCTTTTTATGACAGTGTCTAATTTGCCGCGTACAGTCGGATAAGATATTCCCATTTCCTTTTCAACATCTTTAATGTTACCGCGACACTTTATAAAGGTTTTTAAAAAATTAAGGTCGTCTTCAGGAAGACTGCAAAATTCGCATGGCTCAAAGTCGCCTTCAATGAATGTAGAACATTTATGACATCCTAGTTTTGTAATTGATAATTTTTCTCCGCATACTGGGCATTTGCTGGGTGCTTTATATTTCATTATTTCACCATCCTTGTTAATAGCATAATATACCAATTTGTTTAATATGTCAATATATAAATTAAAAATATTAATATAAAAATTAAATAAATTAATAAAAAAATTAAAAATATTAATTAATTGATAAAAAGTGACAAGAATTTTATGCTATCAAATTATCAAGTATAAACAAATTTATATAACGATGTGCTGATTTTGATACAAATATTTTATATTGGTTAAATTAGTTGTTTGTGCTACAATTATATTGTAATTTATGTACAACGTTATTTATGTTTATAATGTGGAAAGTTAGTGAGCATGTGGCAAATTTAATTTTTAATTCCGTATTAAATTTGTGATATAGGATAGAATTAAGGGTATACTTTTCTGGTTATATGCATAATGCGTTATAACGGCGGCATAGCACATGCTATGACTATTATACCCCAGGGGGCAAAAATGGAAATAAGATTTTTAGGAGCTGTAAAAGGAGTAACAGGCTCAAGTCATTTAATACAATACAAGAATAAAAAGATACTTTTAGATTGCGGGATGTATCAGGGCAGAGATGATGATTTGAATTTAGAGGAATTTGAAATAAATCCTGCCGAGATTGATTATTTATTTTTAAGTCACAGCCATATAGATCACAGCGGCAGAATTCCTCTGCTTGTTAAGAAAGGATTTAAGGGAGTTATTTTTTGTTCAAAGCCTACATATGATCTATGTGAAATAATGCTTTTAGATTCCGCACATATTCAGGAGAACGAAGCAGAGTGGAAAAACAAAAAGGCTCAAAGGCTTGGAAGAAAATTAGTTGAACCTATGTACACACAGGATGACGCCATGGATAGCCTTCAATATTTTAAAACAGTTCAGTACGATCAGATAATTAATGTTGATGAGGGTTTGACAGTAAGATTTAATGATGCAGGTCATATTCTGGGATCTTCAATTATTGAGATGTGGTTTGATGACGAAAATGAAAACGTAAAGCTTGTTTATTCAGGAGATCTTGGAATGGACCAGAAACCAATTTTGAGAGACCCTTCATTTATTGAGAGAGCAGATTATATAATAATGGAAGCTACATATGGGGACAGAGTTCACGATGATGTTGCTCAAAGAACAGAAGAGCTTATAAAAATTATTCTAAAAACCGTTAAAAGAGGAGGAAGTGTCATTATTCCGTCCTTTGCAGTGGGAAGAACTCAGGAGCTTATTTATGAACTTAATAAATATTATGACAGCCACTTAGGTGAAATTGGGACTAAGGAAAATGAGCTTAGAAAAATTCCTGTCTATATTGATAGTCCTTTAGCTTCCAAAGCTACGGAAGTATTTAAACAAAATGCCGGTGTATTTGACGAGGAAGCAAGAGAGTATATTATGAAAGGAGATAATCCTCTTGAGTTTGAAAATCTCCATTTTACTCAAAGCGCCGAGGAATCAAAAGCATTGAATTTTTCTTCTGAACCTAAAATAATAATTTCAGCCAGCGGAATGTGCGATGCTGGGAGAATTAAACACCACTTGAAACATAATTTGTGGAGAAAAGAAGCAAGCATCGTGTTTGTCGGATATCAAGCAGAAGGTACTCTGGGGAGAAGAATATTAGACGGCGAAAAGGTTGTTAAGGTTCTGGGAGAAACAATCAATGTTAAGGCTGAAATTTATAATGTTGAAGGGTTTTCAGGGCATGCCGACAAACCATCGCTTTTAAACTGGCTGAAAGGGTTTAAGGAAAAACCAAAGACAGTCTTCATAGTTCATGGAGAACAGGATTCAAAAATTAATTTTGCTAAAGAAGTTAAAGAAACTCTCGGAATGAACTGTATAATCCCTGAGTATAATATTATTTATGAAATCAAGAAATCAAAAAACATAGAAAAAGTACCTGTTTCAGGGCCTAAATCTATCACGCTTCCTTATTCAAATAAAGTTAACGAGAAGCGCATAAGCGATTTGAGCAATGATATAAACGAGTTGAAGGAGATGTTTGAAATTGCTGTAGAAAGGGCTCAAGTCCATATCAAGGAAAATATTAGCATAGACGATTACAAAAAAATAAACAATGCTATAATTGATTTGGAAAATGAAATTATTAATCTTACGGTTATGACCAGCAAATAAATATCGGGAGTATGTAAATGAAAAAATTAGCCATTGTAAGTTATACTGCTGAGTCTGTCAATAGCTATTATAATCAGATAAAAAGCTTGTTTGGTAATAAAATTTCTATAGAAAAATATTGCCTAGACGATTTTGCCACCAATGGATATATAATTATTGACGCTGATGTTCTGTTAATTCCATCATATCATTTGTTCAAAAAAATAAGAGAACATGTAAATAAAGATACTGAGCTCTTGTTTGCAAACAGGACAATTTCCAAATCGGGGATGGACAAAATAAACAGTATAAATAAGGGCGCTAAAGTTGTGCTTGTTGATGAGAGCCCTGAAATGGCCGAACAGATAATCTCCATAATATATCAGCTGGGAGCAAGGCATATAGAGTTAAATTCATATTGGGCAACAGATTTAAATAAATCAAGGGGAGAAATATACATTATTTTAGGTCAGACTGACTATATTCCTGAAAATACAAAAGAAATAATTAATGTTGGAAACAGTCTCCTAGATATTAACTCAATTATTGATATAGGAACTAAATTCGATTTGTTTTCAGAGTTAGACAGGAAGGATATCGTACGAAGTTATACTGAAATAAAGACGGCGAATTTTGGGTTTCTTAAAATATTAGGACTTACCAACAGCCGCGAAAGTCAGCTTGATATTCTTTTACAGACCATAGATGCCGGAGTAATCGGAATCAATACAGAAGGCGAAATTTTTCTTTATAATGATAATGCTAAAGAAATACTGGGCAGAAATTACGAAGATGTTATAAACAGAAGCGGGTTAGAATTGATGCCTGAAATACCTTTTTCAGTTGCACTGCGAAATCTTAAACCTGTTGAAGAAAAAATAATAAAAATAAATGGTTACGACGTTGTTGTTTCTGTTAATCCGCTTCTTCACTCAAAAAAAACATACGGTGCTGTAGCGATTATACGAAAGTATTCTGATCTTGAGAAACAGGAATATTTATTGAGAAAAAAGCTCATTGGAAAAGGATATGCGGCTAAATATGATTTTAAAGATATATTCGGGAAAAGCAGTTCTATAACAGAATGCATAAACATAGCCAGAAGAATGTCCAGATCAAACTCTTCAGTTTTAATTACAGGAGAAACAGGAACGGGCAAGGAGCTATTTGCACAGGCTATTCACAATAATTCTCTAAGAAAAGATTATCAGTTTGTTCCTGTTAACTGCGGTGCCTTTCCGGAAAGTCTTTTGGAAAGCGAGCTGTTCGGATATGAAGACGGGGCTTTTACAGGAGCTAGAAAGGGCGGAAAACCCGGTTTGTTTGAGCTTGCGCACAACGGTACGCTTTTTTTAGACGAAATAACAGAAATGCCGATGAATTTGCAGGTTAAGCTCTTGAGAGTTCTTCAGGAAAGAGAAGTTGTAAGGTTGGGCGGAGACCGAATAATAGATGTTGACATAAGAATTATAGCCGCAACAAACAAGGATATTAAGGAAATGGTTGAGAGAGGAGAATTCAGGCAGGATTTATTTTACCGCCTCAATGTTCTTCCGTTAAAAATTCCTCCTTTACGCAATCGCAGAGAAGATATAATCGGTCTCATAGATTATTTGAAGAAAACATTTAACAGCAATTTTATTTTAAAAGAAAAGGCCAAAGAGCTGCTGATTAATTACAATTGGAATGGTAATGTAAGAGAGCTTAGAAACTGTGTCGAGTACTTGGTTAATCTGGGTCTGGAGGAAATAGACGGGAAGGATTTGCCAATCGATTTTAATGTGTCTGATGACGAAGAAATTTTTGTTGTTGAACATGAGCTTATGCTTGAATTTCTAGAGCATGCAGGTAATAATATTAAGAAGTATGTCTTTGTTCTTGAGGAACTTAGGAATGCTTATATTAATGAAAAGAGACTTGGAAGAAGAAGTATATCTGAAATTGCAAAATCAAAAAAACTTTTCATTAGTGAGCAGGAAATAAGATCAATTCTCAATAGTCTGGAAAAATATAAAATGGCAGAAATCAACAAAGGCAGAAGCGGTACGGTTATAACGGATTTTGGAATAAAAATTCTTAATCATCTATCAACGGGTTAAAGGGTATAAAAAACTATACCTTTTAACCCGTTGATAATTTACGCACAATTTTAAGCCTGCTTAAAGGCAAGTAATTGCAGTGTTTTATAATTTTTTTTTGCCTGAAATTAATGGCATGATTTATGCAGGTATAAATATGATGCATATGATAATTTTTCTTCATGAAAGACATTTATTTGTCGGATGAGAAATAATTTCTATTGATGTCTACTATATATAAATGATTTGAAGGAGGGCTAAAATTGAAAAAATTAATGACAGGTAATGAAGCTATAGCTCGTGGCGCATATGAAGCAGGTGTGCATTATGCAGCAGCTTATCCGGGAACACCAAGTACAGAAATCCTGGAAAATATCGCTCCGTATAAGGAAATAATAGCTGAATGGGCTCCAAATGAAAAGGTTGCCGTTGAATCGGCCGTAGGTGCTTGCTATGCAGGTGCAAGGACATTGACTGCAATGAAGCATGTCGGTCTTAATGTTGCAGCTGATCCTTTTTTTACAATGGGTTATACGGGTGTAAACGGAGGAATGGCATTAGTAAGTGCTGATGACCCTGGGATGCATTCTTCTCAGAATGAACAGGATAACAGATATTATGCAAAAATGGCAAAGGTTGCATTATTAGAACCTAGCGATAGCCAAGAATGTAAGGACATGGTTAAGGCTGCTATGGAAATAAGCGAAAAATATGATGTCTTGGTTTTGGTTAGAATGACAACAAGGGTATGTCACAGTAAATCAATAGTAAAAATAAGTGAACGTACTGAAGTACCTATTAAGCCATATATTAAAAACCCAAATAAATACCTGGTTGCTCCGGCAGTTGCGAAACAGCTTCATCTTGTAGTTGAAGACAGGCTTAAAGAGCTTGAAAAGTTTTCTAATGAAACAGATTTGAATTTTATAGATTGGAATGACGATAAAAAAATAGGTGTAATTTCATCAGGTATTGCCTACCAGTATGCTAGAGAAATATTTGGTGACAAGGCATCGTACTTTAAAATAGGTTTTACTAATCCTCTTCCTATGGAAAAAATAAAAAAATTTGCTGAAGAAGTTGATACACTATATGTAGTTGAAGAACTTGAACCATTTATGGAAGAACAAATAAGAGCTGCAGGCATCAACTGCATAGGAAAAGATAAAATTCCGAACACATGGGAATTAAACCCGGACATAGTTGAAAAATCACTGCTGGGTACAGTAAAGCCGACAATAGATTATGATAAAACTATGGCTGTTGGAAGACCTCCTACTTTGTGTGCAGGTTGCCCTCATAGAGCATTCTACTATGAATTGTCCAAGAAAAAGAATACTATGATTACAGGAGATATAGGCTGCTATACATTGGGAGGCGCAGATCCTCTAAATGCAATGGATACTGTAACCTGTATGGGAGCAAGCATAAGTTCAGCTCATGGTGCTAAAAAAATATTTGATAAAAACAATGCCAATATGAGAGTTGTTGCTACAATAGGAGATTCCACATTCTATCATTCTGGAATAACCAGCCTTTTGGATGTGGTTTATAATAAGAGCAATACTATAACCTGCATATTGGATAACAGAATAACAGCTATGACAGGGCATCAGGAAAACCCAGGTACAGGTCGTACTCTTCAGGGAGATGAAGCTTATATTACAGATATTCCTGAAACGGTGAAAGCAATAGGCATAAAAAACCTTCGAACAGTTAACCCGATGAATAATTCTGAAATGAAAGAAGCATTAAACTGGGCGTTTGATCTTGATGAACCTTCCGTTATTATTTCAAGATATCCATGTGCTCTTAAGAAATATTCAGAAAACGATTTAAATGAGTTTGGAGCAATAGAAGGTGTTTGTGTAGTTGACCAGGATAAATGTATAGGTTGTAAAAAATGCGTCAGCACAGGCTGCCCTGCAATTCATTTCAAAAAAGAAATTAAGAAATCAACTATAAATAGCGCTCAATGCGTGGGATGTACTTTATGTATGCAAGTATGTCCTGTAAAAGCTATAAGTAAGGTGGGTGAATAATATGAAAAAGAATAAGAATATTTTGTTAGTTGGAGTAGGCGGACAAGGAACAATATTGGTGAGCAAAATTTTATCAACTGGTCTCATGGAGGCTGGATACGATGTAAAAATGTCTGAAATTCATGGTATGGCTCAAAGAGGCGGAAGTGTGTCAACTCAGGTAAGATTTGGAGAAAAGGTATACTCGCCTATAATTGGAGTGGGCGATGCGGATATTCTTGTATCATTTGAAACTATGGAAACATTAAGATGGCTTGAGTATTTGAAACCTGATGGAGTTGTAGTAATAAATGACTACGAAATTCCGTCTGCGCCAATACTTTCCGGTAAAGCTGAATATCCTGAAGGGATAATTGATTTGATAGAGAAAAAAGTAGATACAAGAGTTATTAAGGCCGCTGAAATAGCAGAAAGTATAGGAAGTGCTAAGGTTATGAACGTAGTGCTTATGGGAGCTTTAATAAAATCAATGAATCTGACAGATATAGACTGGGAAGATGCTATAAGAAAAACTGTAAAGGAAAAATTTATAGACTTAAACATCAAGGCCCTGCGTGCCGGAATGGAAAGTGCAGCTCTGGCAGAAGCCGGAAATTAATTAATAGTTTTGATAATTAAATTATACGAGGAAGACATATGAGCTATAAAATTTTGGCAATAAATCCGGGATCCACTTCAACGAAAATTTCTTTATATGAAAATGAGTATGAAATTTTCACAAAAAAATTTGAACACCCCTTGGAAATCATTGAAAAATACGACAGTGTAGAAGAACAGTTAAAAATGAGAAAACAACTTGTCATCGAATTTTTAAAAGAAAAAGGTATTGATATCAAAAAATTATCGGCTGTTGTAGCAAGAGGGGGAATGCTTCCTCCTGTAAAATCAGGAGCATATATAATTAATGATTTGATGATTGACAGGGTTTTAAATAGGCCTGTCATGGAGCATGCTTCAAATTACGCAGCTCCTATTGCTTATGAGATAGCAAAGGAGGCAGGTGTAGAATCATATATATATGATTGTGTTGTTACTGATGAACTTACAGATATAGCTAGGATTTCAGGTATGCCGGAGCTTCCCAGAACAAGTACCAGTCATGTTTTAAATACACGGGCCATGGCTATAAAGGCTGCCGGCGAACGAGGCAAGAAATATGATGATATGAATATAATTGTTGCTCACTTGGGAGGTGGAATTTCTATTAACATCCATGTGGGTGGAAAAATAGTGGACTTGGTATCCGATGATGAAGGCCCGTTCTCTCCGGAAAGGGCAGGTAGAGTACCTTGCAGAGAGCTTATTAATTTGTGTTATTCAGGCAAATATGATAAAAAAACTATGCAGAGGAAGCTCAGAGGAAACGGAGGATTAAAGGCTTATTTAAACACAATTGATGCCAGAGAAGTTGAAGGTATGATTGCCGACGGCAATGAAAAAGCTAAGCTTGTTTATGAAGCAATGGCCTACCAAATTGCAAAAGGAATCGGAGAGCTAGCCACCGTAGCTGAAGGAAATGTGGATCTGATAATTTTAACAGGAGGAATAGCATATTCAAAGATTTTGACAGACTTGATAGTGAAAAGAGTAAGCTTTATTGCTCCGGTAGAAATACTTGCAGGGGAGAATGAACTTGAGGCGCTGGCATTAGGAGCATTGAGAGTTCTGAATGGCGAAGAAAAAGCGAAGGAATATACCGAATAAAGTAAATACAATACAACTAAAAAATGCTCTCGATAGTGATATTGCTCCTATAGAGGGCATTTTTTATATTTAAATTTATGACATAATTTCTTAGGATGCAAACTCATTATTAATTATAACAGATACATATACGAACTATACTATAATTGATTGTGTTATAGTTCGATATAAGACGAATATAAAAATGTTAAATTATAAAATCATATCATTTTGTATTGACTTTAATATTTCTATTTGCTATTATAGAGTTGAAATTACAAATAACGAAATTTAAGGATGGTTGTTATGAACTTTGAAGTCAGAAGAGTGTATGTGGAAAAAAAACATGGCTTTAATACAGAAGCTGTTAACTTGAAGGATAATTTTATTGAAAATCTGCAACTTACAAATTTGGATGATGTTCGTGTTTTGAACAGATATGATGTATCTCACATAGATCAGGAAGATTTTATAAGGGCAGTAACTACAGTTTTTTCAGAACCTAATCAAGATAATACATATGATGAAATAGAAATTAATCATAATGTATTTGCTGTTGAATATCTTCCCGGACAATATGACCAAAGGGCGGATTCCGCAGCACAATGTATCCAAATAGTAACAGGCAAGGACAAACCTACAGTAAAGTATGCAAAGGTTATTGTTCTTGAAGGAGAATTGTCGGAAGAAGATCTAGACAAAATTAAAAAATATTGTATTAATCCTGTCGATTCGAGAGAGGCTTCATTAGAAAAGCCTGATACTCTGGATGAAGTTTATCCTGATTCGGAAGAAGTAGAAATAATAACGAATTTTATAAAAAAATCCAAGGAACAATTGGAAGAATTCCGTGTTGACAGAGGACTTGCCATGAGTTTCGAGGATTTGTTTTTTTGCCAGGAATATTTCAGAGACGCTGAGAAAAGAGATCCTACTATTACAGAAATTAAGGTAATAGATACGTACTGGTCAGATCACTGCAGACATACAACATTTTCTACAGTAATTGAAAAAGTAGAATTTGAAAACGGAAAAATATCGGATGAAATAAAAAGCACTTATGAAGAATATATAAACACAAGAAAATTTGTGCATGATAAAAAGCAGAAGGATATTACCTTGATGGATATGGCAACAATAGGAGCTAAGGAGTTAAGGAAACGTGGTCTTCTGGATAACTTGGAAATATCTGATGAAATAAACGCGTGCAGCATAATAATAAATGTAGATGTAGACGGAAAGAATGAAGAATGGCTTTTGATGTTTAAGAACGAGACGCACAATCACCCTACGGAAATAGAACCGTTTGGAGGGGCTGCTACATGTCTGGGCGGAGCAATAAGAGATCCTCTTTCAGGCCGTGCATATGTGTATCAGGCAATGCGTGTTTCAGGAAGTTCTGACCCACGACAAAAATGGGAAGATACGCTACCTGGCAAGCTTCCTCAAAGGAAGATTTCAACAGAGGCAACTTCAGGCTACAGCTCTTATGGAAACCAAATAGGGCTTGCTACAGGTTATGTTAATGAAATATATCATCCTGACTATGTAGCAAAAAGAATGGAAGTTGGTGCTGTAATAGCAGCAGCTCCAAGAATTAATGTAAAAAGAGAAGATTCTGAAAAAGGCGATGCAATTATCCTATTAGGAGGAAGGACAGGAAAAGATGGTTTAGGTGGAGCTACAGGAGCTTCAAAGGAGCACACTGAAGAATCAATTTTGCTGTGCGGCTGTGAGGTTCAAAAGGGAAATGCACCAACCGAGAGAAAAATTCAAAGACTGTTCAGAAATCCAAATGTCAGCAAAATGATAAAAAAATGCAATGATTTTGGTGCAGGAGGAGTATCTGTTGCTATAGGAGAATTAGCCGAAGGACTTAACATAAATCTTGATCTTGTGCCCAAAAAATATGAAGGGCTTAACGGAACAGAACTTGCCATTTCAGAATCACAGGAAAGAATGGCTGTAGTTATAAGAAAAGAGGATATTGAAGAATTTAACAGATATGCTCATGAAGAAAATTTAGAATCAACTCATGTGGCCGATGTAACAGATGACAGAAGATTGAAAATGAGTTGGAATGGGAAAATAATTTTAGACATAAGCAGAGAATTTTTAGACACCAACGGAGTAAAGCAAAAAATTAATGCTTTAGTAAAAGAACCTGAAAATGTATGTTCAGAAATAAATGTAAAATGTGATGAATTAAAAAGTGCATGGTTTGAAAATTTGAGGGATTTAAATGTGGCAAGTCAAAAGGGCATGGTTGAAAGATTTGACTCTACAGTTGGAGCCGGTACTGTGTTAATGCCTTTCGGAGGAGAAAAACAGCTGACTCCGGCAGAGGGAATGGCTGCTAAAATACCTGTATTGAACGGAACAACAAATACATGTTCTCTCATGGCATACGGTTTTGATCCTTATTTGTCAAAACAGAGTCCGTATCACGGAGCTATGTATGCGGTTATACATTCTGCTGCTAAAATTGCGGCAATGGGCGGAAACTATAAAAATATTAGGCTGACATTCCAAGAATACTTTGAAAAACTGAATAAAGATCCGGAAAAATGGGGAAAGCCGATGTGTGCTTTACTTGGTGCTTTCAAGGCACAGCATGAGCTTGAAATTGCAGCAATAGGCGGGAAGGACAGCATGTCCGGAACATTCAAAGATTTAAATGTTCCTCCCACACTTATTAGTTTTGCCGTAGCAACAGAAAATGTCAAAAATGTAATATCTCCGGAAATTAAAAAGGCTGGCAGCAGGGTAAGCTTGCTTAAAATTAACAGGCTTGGAAATAATATTCCTGATTTTAAAGATATAAAAGAGAAGTATTCGAACATGTACGAAGCTGTTAAATCGGGAAAGATTCTCAGTGCACATACGGTTGGGTACGGTGGTATTGCTGCGGCTATAAGTAAAATGACATTAGGCAACTATATTGGATTTAAAGCTGACAACAACCTTAATATAAGTTTAGATAAATGGTTTACTGCAGACTACGGTGATATTATTCTTGAGATAGAAAATGATGCAGAAATAGCTGGATGTATTCAATTAGGAACAACTACAGAAGAAGAGAAAATAGTGATAGACAGTTCAGTGGCAATAGCATTAGACGATGTGAAAAATGAGTGGCTTAAGCCTCTAAACAGCATTTATCCGATAAAAAAAGATACTGACGGTACAGCAGAGAGTTACCTCACTTCAGGAGGAGCAAAGATTAAATCGTCAACAAGCATTGCTAGACCAAAGGTATTTATACCTGCGTTCCCCGGAACAAATTGCGAGTACGATACGAAAAGGGCTTTTGAAAGGGCAGGCGCTGACGCAGAAATATTTGTATTTAAAAATTTAAACAAGATGGACGTAAAAGATTCTATAGAAGAAATGAACAGGCTTATAAGGAAATCTCAAATTATTGCATTCCCAGGAGGATTTTCTGCAGGAGACGAGCCGGAAGGTTCCGGTAAATTTATTGCTGCTGTTTTCAGAAATGAATTGTTGAAAGATGCAGTTATGGATTTGCTCAAAAATAGAGATGGATTGATTATAGGAATATGCAACGGATTTCAGGCATTAATTAAGCTAGGGCTGGTACCCTTCGGTGAGATTGTAAACATGGAAGATGATTACCCTACACTTACCTACAATAGCATAAGGCGTCATATATCTACATTTGCAAAAACAAAAGTTGTGAGCAATTTGTCACCTTGGTTAAGCATGTGCAATGTCGGAGATATTCACCACCTTCCAGTATCTCACGGAGAAGGAAGATTCGTTGCAAATGAGGAATGGATTAAGAAATTAAAGCAAAGCGGTCAGATAGCCACTCAGTATGTGGACGAAAATGACAATCCTACCTATGACGGATTTTACAATTTAAATGGTTCGGTAGAAGCAGTAGAAGGAATTACAAGCCCTGATGGAAGAGTGCTTGGGAAAATGGCTCATTCTGAAAGACTGGATAAAGACCTTTATAAAAACATACCTGGCTCTAAAGATCAGTTAATCTTTGAAGCAGGTGTAAATTATTATAAATAAAAAAACAGGAGGAAAAATGAAAGCAGCAATTATTATGGGAAGCGATTCAGATTTCCCTATAGTAGAAAAAGGTTACAATATACTAAAAAATTTCGGAGTGGATGTTGACGTACGAGTAATCTCAGCTCACAGGACTCCGGACGAGGCTATCAGCTTTGCAAAAAATGCTGAAAAAAATGGATATGAAGTTATAATAGGTGCTGCAGGTAAGGCAGCACATCTTCCAGGAGTACTGGCAGGCTGCACTGTTCTGCCTGTTATAGGTCTTCCTATAAAATCATCAGAGCTTGATGGTGTGGACGCGCTTTATTCAATAGTACAGATGCCGCCGGGAGTTCCGGTTGCAACAGTTGCAATAAATGGCGCAGAAAATGCAGCTTTGCTTGCGATACAGATTCTTTCTGTGAAATATGAAGTTCTAAGAGAAAAGTTCTATGATTACAAAAAACAGATGGCTGAAAAAGTATATAATAAAAACAAAAAAATAAATGATAAATTGAGTGGAGGAATATAATGAATAAGCTTGAAATGCTCTACGAAGGTAAAGCAAAAAAGGTCTATAAGACAGATAACGAAAAAAAATACATTGTTGAGTACAAGGACGATGCAACTGCTTTTAACGGAGAAAAGAAGGGGACAATAGTTGGAAAAGGTGTTGTTAACAATAAGATGTCAGCGGCTTTATTTGCGCTCTTGGAGAAAGAAGGAGTTCCTACTCACCAAATTGAGCTTTTAAATGATAGAGAATCATTAGTCAAAGCAGTTAAAATTCTTCCGTTGGAAGTAATAGTAAGAAACGTAGCTGCAGGATCACTTTCTAAAAGACTTGGAATTGATGAAGGTATTGAAATGAAAGAAACCGTGCTTGAGTTTTCTTATAAGAATGATGAGCTTGGTGACCCTATGATAAATGACTATCATATAAAAGCAATGGGTTTTGCAACTGACGAGCAGTTGGAAACAGTAAAAAAATATGCCCTGAAGGTAAATGATGTTTTGAAAAAATTCTTCCTTGAAATTAACATTAAGCTTATAGATTTCAAGCTTGAATTTGGACTTTACGATAATAAGGTAATTCTTGCTGATGAAATTTCACCTGATACATGCAGACTGTGGGACGCTGAAACTAATAAAAAACTTGACAAAGACAGATTTAGAAGAGATATGGGCGGAGTTGAGGAAGTATATCAGGAAGTTCTTGCAAGAGTAAGCAGCAAACAAAGCTAATCTGAGGAGATAATATGTGCATTAAAATTATAGATGATGACAAGCTTCATGAAGAATGCGGAGTTGTTGGGGTATATACAGAAAACACAAAAGCAGCAGCACAATTAATTTACTACGGCTTGTTTGCTTTGCAACACAGGGGACAGGAAAGTGCCGGTATTGCAATACACACCGATAACAAAATAGAATATCACAAAGACATGGGACTTGTGGCAGATGTGCTCACAAAAGACGTGATAAACAAGTACGAAGGTAATATTGCTGTAGGGCACGTAAGGTATTCAACTTCTGGAGGAAGTGAAATACAGAATGCACAACCTTTGGTTGTAAGATATAAGGAAGGTTCAATCGCACTGGCTCATAACGGAAACCTTGTAAATGCGGATTCTTTGAAAAGCATGTTGGAGGATAACGGGGTAATATTTCAAACATCTACAGACTCTGAAGTCGTTGCAAACATGGTGGCGCGACACAATAAGGGTGACATTGTAAAATCAATTCAAAATGTTACCGAAATTGTAAAAGGAGCATATGCCTTTGTTTTTATGACTGAAAATGAGCTGATAGGCGTTAGAGATAACTTTGGGTTAAGACCTTTGTGCTTGGGAAAAAGACCGGATGGATATCTCCTTGCGTCTGAAAGTTGCGCAATAAGTGCAATGGGAGGAGAGTTCGTAAGAGATATTGAACCCGGTGAAATGGTAGTTATAAAAGATAACAATGTGGAAAGTATAAAGAGCAATAAATATGCGCAAAAAAAGCTGTGTATATTTGAACATGTATATTTTGCAAGGCCAGATAGCACTTTAGACGGCGTCAATGTATATCAATCAAGATATAATGCAGGTAAATTGCTTGCCGAGGAAGCACCTGTTGAAGCTGATTTGGTGTTTGCTGTTCCTGATTCGGGAACTCCTGCAGCCATAGGATATGCAACTGAGCTTGGGATTCCATATGGCCTGGGGCTTATTAAAAACAGGTATGCTAAGCGTACATTTATTGAGCCTGAACAGTCTTTGAGAGAACAGGGAGTTAAAACAAAGCTAAGCGTATTGAAAGATCTTGTAAAAGATAAAGTAGTGGTTATGATTGATGACAGCATTGTAAGAGGTACAACAATGAAGCAGATTGTGAGCATGGTCAAAAAAGCGGGCGCTAAAGAAGTTCACGTAAGGATAGCGTCCCCGCCTGTAATTAATTCTTGCTTTTTTGGAATAAATACGCCTGATCGAAACAAACTGATCGGAGCAAATTATACCATTGAAGAAATAAAAGAATTTATTAGCGCAGACAGTGTATACTACTTGAGTATTGAAGGCTTGGTGAAGTCCACGGAATCAACCAACAATTACTGTCTTGCATGCTTAAATGGAGAATATCCTATGGAAGTACCTAATCAGAACATGTAAAGGAGAAAATATGTCCAAAAAACTAACATACAAAGATTCAGGAGTAGATATAAAGGCTGGATACGAAACTGTAAAGTTAATAAAGGATTATGTAAAAAAAACATACACAAAGGGTGTCATGTCTGATATTGGCGGTTTTGGTGGAATGTTTTCGGTTGATAAAGATGAGTACGAAGAACCGGTGCTTGTATCAGGGACTGACGGCGTTGGAACAAAGCTTATGGTTGCATTTAAAACAGATATTCATGATACAATCGGAGAAGATGCTGTTGCTATGTGTGTTAATGACATAATATGTCAGGGAGCTAAGCCTTTGTTTTTCCTTGACTACATTGCTACTGGTAAACTTGAGCCTAAAAAGGCATCAGACATAGTCAAGGGAGTTGCTAATGGGTGCATAAAAGCAGGAGCAGCCCTCATAGGAGGGGAAACTGCTGAGATGCCTGGACTCTACGGCGAAGGAGAATACGACATAGCAGGCTTTTGTGTAGGAATTGTTGATAAGAAAAAAATAATTGATGGCTCAAAAATCGTAGATGGAGATATACTCATAGGTATACCATCAAGCGGTATTCATTCAAACGGATACTCATTAGTGAGAAAGGTTTTTTTTGACCATCAGAATTATAGTACATCTGAATATATAGAAGAACTAGATTGCACATTGGGTGAAGCATTAATGGTTCCAACAAGAATTTATCCTGAGCTCATTCTTGATTTGATATCTAAATTTGAGATAAAGGGAATGTCAAACATAACCGGCGGTGGATTTTATGAAAATATTCCAAGAATGTTTCCAGAAGGCATAACGGCTGACATAGAAACAAAAGATATAAATGTGCTTCCAATATTTAATCTCATTCAAAAATCCGGAAATATAGATGTGGATGAAATGTATTCTACATTCAATATGGGTATAGGAATGGTTCTGGCGGCAGGGTTGGAAGAATCGACAAAGGTACTTGAATATCTTAAAAAATTAGGAGAAAAACCTGTCATAATAGGAAAGACTGTTAAAAGAGAAGGCGGTCTTAAAATATGCCATTAAAAATAGGAGTGCTTATATCAGGCTCGGGAACAAACTTGCAGTCTTTGATAGATAATGTGGAAAGCAGAAATATTAATGGAGAAATCTCCGTAGTAATTTCAAATAAAAAAGATGCCTATGGTCTGAAGAGAGCGCAAAAATATAAGATAGATGCGGTATACTTAAATCCTAAAAACTACGGAAGCTCCGAAGAATATAATGATGCCATTATCGAAGAACTAGAGAAACGAGGCGTGTCTTTAGTTGTGCTTGCAGGTTATTTGAAGATACTGTCAGAGAAATTTATAAAAAGCTACAGAAACAGAATTATAAATATACACCCTTCCCTCATACCTTCATTTTGCGGAAAAGGGTATTATGGTATCAAAGTTCATGAGGCAGCTATCGATTATGGTGTCAAAGTAAGTGGTGCTACGGTGCATTTTGTTGATGAGGAGGCGGACACAGGTCCTATAATATTGCAAGAAGCAGTGTATGTTGATGGTGATGACACAAAAGAAACGCTTCAGAAGAAAATCTTAAAAGTTGAACATAAGCTTCTTCCAACAGCAGTTAAATATTTCTGTGATGGAAGAATAGAAGTACAAAAAAGGAAAGTAAAAATAAAGGAGCTGAACTAAATGAGAGCTTTAATAAGCGTATCGGATAAAACAGGAATTACCGAATTTGCTAAAAGACTTGATAAGCTGGGTATTGAAATTATTTCCACAGGTGGGACACATAAAACTCTTGAGAAAGCAGGAATAAAGGTTACAGGGATTTCAGAAGTTACGGGATTTCCTGAATGTTTGGACGGCAGAGTTAAAACACTTCATCCTAAAATTCATGCCGGACTTCTTGCGGTCCGCAATAACCCTGAGCATATGAAGCAGCTTCAAGATTTGGGAATACAGACCATAGATTTGCTTGTAGTTAATTTGTATCCATTTAAACAAACAATACAAAAAGAAAATGTAGAAAGACAAGAAGCAATTGAAAATATTGATATAGGCGGTCCTACAATGCTTCGTGCCGCTGCAAAAAATTATCAGGATGTTGCAGTTATAGTTGACCCGTCTGATTATGAAAAAGTAGCAAAAGATTTGGAAGAAAAAAAAGAGGTGTCGGAAGAAACAAAGTTTTACCTTTGTGGTAAGGTGTTTGAACACACGGCACATTATGACACTTTAATAGCATCATATCTTAAAAAAGAAAGAAATGATAATAGCCTTCCTGAAACAATAAGTCTGACATATGAAAAGGTTCAGGAAATGAGATACGGTGAAAATCCGCATCAAAAAGCTGCTTTCTACAGAGAAGCAGTTGGCGGCAAAGGACTTTTATCATCAGCTGTTCAGCTTCATGGCAAGGAACTTTCATTCAACAATATTAATGATACAAACGGTGCTTTGGAATTGCTTAAGGAATTTGAAGAACCTGCCGTTGTTGCGTGCAAGCATGCAAATCCATGCGGGGTTGGAATTGCTGACAACATATATGACGCATATATGAAAGCTTTTAAAGCTGATCCAACATCTATATTTGGAGGAATAACGGTATTTAACAGAGAGGTAGATGAAAAAACTGCTGAAGAGATAAATAAGATTTTTATTGAAATAGTTGTAGCTCCTTCATATTCTCAAAAAGCTCTTGAAATACTTAAATCCAAAAAAAACAAAAGAGTGCTTCTTATAGAAAATATCCTTCAGAAGCAGGATGAAAACTCATATGACCTTAAAAAGGTTGCAGGAGGAATACTTGTTCAGACAATTGACTCTAAGTTAATTCAAGAGAATGAAGAATTAAAAACAATTACAAAAAAACAGCCCACAGAAAATGAAATGAAGGATCTAATGATGGCTTGGAAAATTGTAAAACATACAAAATCCAACGCTATAACAATTGTGAAAAATGGTCAGTCCATCGGAATAGGACCTGGTCAGGTTAATCGTATATGGGCGTGCAGACAGGCGATAGAACATGCAGTTGAATTTTTAGGTGAGGACAGCCTAAAAGGTGCAGCAATGGCTTCTGATGCGTTTTTCCCATTCCCTGATTGTGTAGAAGAGGCTGCTAAAGCAGGCATTACAGCAATAATTCAACCAGGTGGTTCCGTTAATGACGAGTTGTCTGTGAAGGCTTGTAATGAAAATAATATTTCCATGGTATTTACGGGAATGAGACACTTTAAACATTAATCATGTACACTTAATAATTAATTAATCGAAGCAGGGAGGACTTATGAATATACTGGTTGTTGGAAGCGGTGCAAGAGAACATGCATTGTGCTGGAAATTAAAACAAAGCGGCAAAGCAACAAAGATTTACTGTGCTCCGGGCAACGCAGGTATTTCTCAAATTGCCCGATGTGTTGATATAAAAGCTGATAATTTGGATAAAATTACTGAATTTGCAGTTTCAAACGGGATTGATCTGACTGTTATAGGACCGGAAGGGCCGTTGTGTGAAGGTCTTACGGACATGCTCGAGCAAAGGAACATCAAAGTGTTCGGCCCCTGCAAAAAAGGAGCAAAACTAGAGGCAAGCAAATCATATTCAAAGGAATTTATGAAAAAATATAATATTCCCACTGCCGGATACGAAGTATTTACTGATGCTGAAGCAGCAATAAAAGGGCTTTCAAAATTCAGAGTTCCTATTGTAGTTAAGGCTGATGGATTGGCGGCAGGCAAGGGAGTAGTTATTTGCAGCACTAAGGAAGAAGCCGAAGAGTCTATTAAAAGTATGATGAATGACAAGCAGTTCGGTGAAGCCGGTGATACGGTTGTCATTGAAGAATTCCTTGACGGAACTGAGGCATCGCTGCTATGCTTTGTGGACGGAAATTCAATAATACCTATGGAGAGTGCAAGAGACTATAAAAAGGCGTATGATTTTGACAAAGGCCTTAATACAGGCGGGATGGGATGCTTTTCCCCAAACACAATTTACACCGAAGAGCTGAAAGGTTATATATCAGAAAATATACTTAAAAGAACTATGGAAGGGCTTAAACAGGAAAAACTGGATTTCAAAGGAGTGCTGTTCATCGGTCTTATGGTTAAAGAAGGCAAAGCTAAGGTTTTGGAATACAATACGCGCTTTGGAGACCCGGAAACAGAGGTTGTGCTCCCAAGATTAGAATCCGACTTGGTTGAAATTATGCTAAAATGCATCGACGGAAATTTGACTGAGCAGGATTTGCAATGGAGTAGCGACAAATGTGTAACGGTTGTTCTTGCATCAGGTGGATATCCGGAAAGCTATGAAAAAGGCAAGCAGATTACGGGCTTGAATGATATGGATGACAGTATTGTGATTTTCCACGGCGGAACAAGGGCTGAGGATGGAAAGGTTTTTACTGACGGCGGCAGGGTGATGGCGGTAACAGCTATGGGAAAAACCCTTGATGATGCAAGAAAAATAGTTTATGAAAATATATTAAAAATTAAATTTGAAAAAATGCAGTTTAGAAGTGATATAGCAAAATAGTATAATAGTATTGGGGCAGTCATAAAAGATATATATTTTTTATGACTGCTTTTTTATTGTACATTATTTTACTGTTTTATTTTGAAATCTATCATTATGAGCATGGTACTGAATATATTATTAATAACTAGGGATATAGGGAGGTTTCTATGGTCATATATGTTGTGCAGAGAGGGGATGTATTGTGGAGGATAGCAGATCATTACAATGTTGATATTGATTCCATAATTGAGGCAAATGCTCTGCCTAATCCAGATGTTCTCCTCGTAGGGCAGTCGCTCATAATACCTACAGAAGAAAATATATATAATGTTAGAGCAGGGGACAGCGCGTGGAAGATAGCTCAAAGGCATGGTATATCAGTTCAAGATCTTTTGTGGGAAAATGAAATTATGAATCCGAATAATTTATACATAGGGCAGTTATTGACAATTCCGGAGAAGAAAAAGCCTGAAATTGAGGTTAATGCATTTACTTATACTTTAGGGGATATGGCTGTGCCTGTTATAGGTGAAGTCGGCGAAATGCTTACATATCTCAGTCCATTTGCATATCTAGTAAAAGAAGATGGAAGTTTGGTGCCGATAGATGATGAAGCTGCCATAGGTGAGGCCATAGCTAATGGCATTGTCCCGGTTATGGCAATTGTTAATTTTACTGTTAATGTGGCAGGTAGAAATGTAGCAAAAAATGTGCTTAACAATCCTGAAATTGTAAACACACTTCAGGAAAATATTATTAACACCATGAAAGATAAGGGATACCAAGGATTAAACATTGATTTTGAGTATGTTTTACCTGAAGACCGTGAAGCATATAATAAGTTTCTTGAAAGTACAGTTAACAGACTGCACGATGAAGGTTTTTTTGTTTCAACATCATTAGCACCAAAAACAAGTGCTGATCAAAAAGGTCTTTTATATGAAGCACATGATTATTTGGAGCACGGGAAATTGGCGGATTTTGTAGTTTTAATGACTTATGAGTGGGGATGGAGAGGCGGTCAGCCCAGAGCCATATCTCCAATAAATGAAATTGAAAAGGTCTTAGATTATGCTGTAACGGTTATTCCAAAAGATAAAATACTTATGGGATTCCAAATTTACGCGCGAGATTGGGAAGTGCCTTTTTTGCCCGGTAAAGAGGCTGAAACAATCAGTGTTGAGGAAGCAATGAATAGGGCATATGCTCATAATGCGCAGATACAATATGATTATATGGCTCAATCGCCGTTTTTTCGTTATACTGACGATGAAGGAAATGCGCATGAAGTTTGGTTCGAGGACGCAAGAAGCGCTCAGGCAAAATTTGATACAGCAAAGGAATATGGATTAAAAGGTATAAGCTACTGGGGACTCGGGTTTCCATTTAGACAAAACTGGGTATTGCTTGAAGACAATTTTGATATTAAAAAGCTGTAATTTAAAAACAAAAGTAAAATATTGATAAATATGGAATGAAGTATGAAGTAATTTGTATAAATTAAAATAAGTCTCATAATTGTAATGATTGTGAGATTTTTTTATTGTGTTTGTCAGTTGAGCTGTTACATACTTTTAACTGCAGACTCCAATGAAGGCAATTGCACTTAAAAACATAAAAAATATTACATTTTTTTGAAAAATGTCAAAATAAATATAAGTAAAGCAGGGAATGCTGTTATATACCTAAGATTAAAATTGTTTTCTACACTGCTTAGCAGTACCGTGTTTAATATTTTAGCAGAATTATTTTTTGAAAAAATTACGTAGATTATAAGTGTAGCTGCGAAAGGAATAGCTCCTGTTACGAACAACTATCATGGAAAAAGGCAATGATTTTATTTAATAAATGCATAAGATATTTGCATAATAAAATAAGACCATAATCCAGCACAACCATGGTCTTATTTTAACTTATATTAGGAGATTTTTGATTAAATAGTGATTAATAAATTAATTTCTTTGGATTGCAATTATTTTTGTTTAAAGAGCAGCAACCCAACGGCTGTTCTTAAGGTTTTTGCCTGCTTGACAGCTGTTAAAAAATTCTGCAATATTTAATCATGAAGTTAATTTTTTTGCTCTTATACTAATATTATAATGTACAAATATAAAGATTTTATGAAGAAAATATATAAAAATTGATAATTTAATTATAATAAATTTATAGATATTTATAAAAGGTAAAAATAAGCAAAAAATGCTGAAATGTCATATTGCTAATTACCAAAGATGATGAGAGTGCGGTAAGACTCTATATATTTTATGAATCTTCAAGGCCTAGTGTGAAATAATTATTAAGCATTGACAATGACAGCATAACAACTTATATTATAACTAACATTTTTGGAGAGCTGTTATGAAAAATATATTAGTGATAGAAGATGACGAAAGAGTTTCTGATGTTATCTGTGCGTATTTGGAAAAAGAAGGATATCATGTGTTCTTGAAATCCAGAGGATTAGAAGGAATAGAGCTTGCAAGAAAAAATGATATCAGTTTAATAATACTGGATTTGATGCTTCCTGACATTTGTGGGGAAGAAGTGTGTAAAATAATAAGGGAAAAATCTGATGTTCATATATTCATGCTTACTGCAAAAGGGTCTATTGAGGAAAAAATAGATGGATTAAATATAGGAGCTGACGAATACTTGGTAAAGCCGTTCAGCCCAAGGGAGCTTACTGCAAGAGTAAATGCATTATTTAGGAGGCTTGATAAGGATAATAACGGTGAGTCTTTTTATGATGACGGAAATTTAAAAATAAATTATGGCAAAAGAATAGCCAGTGTCAATGGAAAGGAAATTTGGCTTACTCCAAATGAATTCAATATATTGCATCTTTTAGCTGCTAACAGGGGGAATGTGTTATCTAGGGAGCAGATAATTAGCAAAATTTTTGGGTTGGATTTTAATGGATATGATAGGACGATAGATGTTCATATAAAAAATCTTCGAAAAAAAATTGAAGAAGATACTAAAAAACCTAAGTATATAATTACCGTTACAAAAGTCGGATATAAATTTAGCGGTGAATACTGATGACTACAATAAGAAAAAAAATTAGTATAATATTATTCTTGTGTTCTTTTGCAGCAATTGTTCTCATAATGCTGTTTATTAATTTAACGATTAAAGGTATATTTAAAGAATATATGGCCGATGTGCAAAATAAAAGATATGAAAGGATAGTTTCATATTTGGAGGAAGCATATAAAAAGGACGGAAAATGGAGTGAATATTCCGGAATAGAGCTTATGCACGAGGCTTACATGAGCAACTATATTTTGACACTGTATGATGAAAGAAATACTTTGGTTTGGGGAATGAATCCCATGGACATAAAAAATGAAATAAATCTTAAGCATATGAAGGTGCAGGATGAAGGTGTGTATACAACAAAGAAATTTGGGCTTGAATACAACGATGAAATAGTGGGATATGTAGAGATAGGGCAGTATGCACCTCTCCTCATAACAGAGGAGGATGTTCTTTTTCAAACATCAGTCAATAAAAGTATCATTGCAAGTGGTGTATTAACTTTAATTATTATAACTGCAGCAAGTTTATACCTGTCCAAACAGTTTTCAGACCCTATAAAAGAAGTTGCCGGTATGTCCGTCAACCTTTCAAAAGGTCACTTCGAAGAAAAAGCGAGTATTCAGACAGACATAGAAGAAATAAGGGATCTAAGGAATAGCATCAATATTCTTGCTGATAAACTTAATAAGCAGGATATGATAAGAAAAAGGCTTATATCAGATATAAATCATGAAATCAGGACGCCCCTGAATGTTATGCAAAATAATTTTGAAGCTATGATTGACGGGGTTTTTCCTGTTACACAGGCGAGGCTGAACAAACTTAATGATGAAATTATACGCTTTGGAAAACTTTTAAACAATTTAGAGAAACTTAAAGAATTTGAAACAGAAAGTCTCAAGCTGAATTTTTATGCCATAGAACTTTTTGGGCTTATAGAAAGCTTATATGATGATTTTCTCATGGAATCTGAAAAAAAACATATTTCAATTGACTTGATAAAGGAAAGAGACACAAATTATTTCATATTAGGGGATTCAGACAGATTAAAGCAGGTGTTTATTAATTTAGTAAATAACGCGATAAAGTTTTCAGAAAAAAACGGAAAAATATCCATAAATGTATATGCAAAAGGTAAAAAAATATTTGTTGAGGTAGCAGATAACGGAATAGGAATAAAGACAGAAGATCTGCCTTTTATATTTGAGCGTCTGTACAGAGGTGATAAGAGCAGGCACGAAACAGAAGGTTCAGGTATTGGGCTAACAATTGTCAAAAATATATTAACTCTGCACTCTGGGTCAATTGAAGTAGAAAGTGAAGAGAATAATGGAACAAAGTTCATTCTTTGCTTTAACGCATTAGATTAGTATTATAGTTTCAGACTGTTGAAAAAATTCGTTTTTCCACCTATTTTTGCAGTGTATTTATTAATGCATGAAATACTTTGCATTTTTAACAAATTTTCAAACAGCCTGTCACTTCTACGACTTTTATTTAAGAAGCTATTTTACAATCTTAATATATTTTTTATTTTCAGAGCTATTGAAACCTGTTCAATAAATTTAAAATTGTTATTCTCAAGGTTAAGCAGTCGTTTTGCCTTTGAAATTCTGTATCTCACGGTATTTTCATGCTGGTTTATCAAAGCGGCTGTTTTTTTAAAATCACCGTCGCAATTTAAATATGCCTCAATAGTATTTATTAATTCATTTTTATCGTTGCTGACATCTTTTGTCAGCGGTTCTATAACATCCGAATAAAAATCCATCAAAACATCTGAATTTTTTAAAGGATATAATATTTTATAAAGGCTTATATCCTTGTAATATACAGTATTTCCTTCTAATATTTTTGATATTTCATAAGACAGAAGAGACTGTCTCAGACATATATTAAAGTTTTCGACTTCGTTGAATGTGTTGCTTATGCCTATATTATATCTGCTAAAAAAATTTTTTAATATTGATTCTGATTGTTCGATATATGACGGTAGTAAAGACAACTTATCAAGATTAATTATCAAAAACATTCCTTTTTTATATGTTACAGGTTCAATTGCATTTATATTTTTTATTGTTGCAACACTCATCTGTTTTTTTACTCCAGAAAAATCGTCCGGACTTACATATAAGGAAACATAATTGCTTCTGAAATTTTTTATTATTTCATGGGCAGTGTCTATTATTGTCTTTTTACTTACATTATTTGATAAAATCCTCTCTATTTTCATTTCAAAAATTGTTTCTGATTTGTCAGAAAGAATCATTTCCATTGTTGTTTTGATTATTTCCGCATATGGAATATCAGGATCAATAAAAACAACAGGGAAATTATGCATATTGCAAAGATCTTCTATTTTTTGAGGAAGTTTTTTTATATATTCGGTAATGATAAACGTTCCGGAGCATTTGCAGTCAATGTATGCATTTATAAAATCAAACAGCATATCTTCGTCGTCTCCTGCAATATAAAAGCTGTTAATAAAAAGATCTCCTTTATTTATCAGTCCGCTGCTTCTGATGTCATCAGGAAAGGGACAGTCTATAAAATTGATTCTTCCTATCTCATTATTTAAACCACTGCTTCCGGCAGCAATTTTTGCATCTTTAAACAAATCTATTGATAGTAAATTATGTATGGTAACTGACATTGTATTTCCTCCGATTTATCTAACTATTTTACTATAAACAAACTAGAAATTCCAGAGTTTTTAAAATACTACAAAAAAATTAGCATATTTTTATAAAAATTACAAAGACAATTGAAAATATATAATATATAATACAAAACAAATATATTTATAATAAAATACGCATAAGTAAAAATACACTATTTTTTTTAGAAACACAGTTGTATTTTATTAAATACATATTAATTGTTGAAACCTATGATTATATATTGAAAAATCTAATTTAAAAGGATAATTCATAGGAGGGTTTTAAAAGCGGTTTAATAATTATAAAAAATGCATAAATGTATTTATATGCATAAGCTGATACGAATCTACTAATTTTGTTGAATAAAAGGAGGTTGTCATGAAAGTATTGAATTTAAAAGACATTGAAGACATACTTGTTGGGTGCACAATACTTGGAACTGGTGGAGGCGGTTCTTTGGAAGAGGGATTGGAGGCAGTAAGGACTGCATTTAGTCAGGGATACGAATTTAAGCTCCTGGATTTTTGTGAAATAAGTGAAGAAAAATATTACATAAATCCATATTTTTGTGGAAGTGTTAGTCCCAATGAGGAAAAAAAAGAGCTTTCAAATGAATTGGTCTTGGCTGTTAATGCTCTGGAAAAATATATGAATGTAGAATTCGACGGCGTAGTTTCTATAGAATACGGCGGAGGAAATACGGGACAGGCTATGGCGGCAGCTGCAGAAATGGGAAAATATATTGTTGATTGCGATGCTGCCGGACGAGCAGTTCCGGAGCTTCAATTTTCCACTTACTTCGTCACGGGTAAGCCCATATATCCATTTTCGGTTGCCACACAGTTCGGAGATATAGGGATATTTCCAAAAGTAAGGGATGATGCAAGAGCAGAGGCTTTATCCAGATTTATGGCTGTAGGTTCCGAAGGTTCTGTTGGTATGGCAGATCATCCTATAAAAGGGAATTTGCTTAAAGAATCAGTAATACCTAGTGCCTTAAGCTATGCAGGAAAAGTTGGAAAAGCTCAAAGAGAAGCTATGGAAAATGGGCTTGATCCTGTTGAAGAAATTATTTCAGCTGCTGAAGGATACTTTTTATTTGAAGGAGTTGTATCAGACGCTCAGTGGAAAATAGTAGACGGATTTACGGTAGGTACAGTTGACATAAACGGAATCGAAAATTTTGAAAATGATAAATTTAGGATATGGTACAAAAATGAAAACATGATTTCGTGGAAAAATGATGCACCGTATATTACTTGTCCTGACTTGATCTGCGTGGTAGAGAATTCAACGGGATACCCCATAACAAATCCAAATTGCAAAATTGGCGATAAAGTTGCGGTGCTAGGCTTTGAAGCTCATAATTTATGGAAAACCGAAAAAGGACTTAGTATTTTAAATCCTAGGTTTTTTGGCTTTGACATGGATTGTAGGTATATAAAAAATAATTTATAAACGGAGGAAATATGAAAAAAAAACTATCCATAATTTTAGCAATTCTTATGCTCCTAACGACAATTACCGCATGCGGTACAAATGGAGATGGAACTTCAAATCAACAGGGCAAAAACGATGAAATGGACGTATTGTATTATGCATATAATTCAATTCCTATTTTAACGTGGGACCCAAGCATTGAATTTTCAAATGGCATTGTAGTATTGAACAACGTATATGAGCAGTTGCTGAGATTTAATGCAGAAACGAAAGAGTATGAAAATGTTCTGGCTACAGACTACAGTAAAAGTGAGGATGGAATGGTATGGACATTTAAACTTAGAGAAGGAGTAACATTCCATGACGGAACTCCATTCAATGCGGAAGCTGTAAAATACTCAATAGAAAGAACAAAGAAAATAGGCCAGGGCGCTGCTTTTATATGGGATCCGGTTAAAGAAATAAAAATTGTTGATGAATACACTGTAGACTTTGTTTTGTCACACCCGGCTCCGATGGATGTTATTACCAGCTGCCCCTATGCATCGTTTATGATGTCGCCTTCACTGGAAGATGAACCGGAAAATTGGCTGGAAGAGGGAAATGCAAATGGAACCGGTCCGTACAAGCTCCAGGACAAAACAATGGGTGACGAGGTTATCCTTACACAAAATGAAGACTATTGGAAAGGCTGGGATGGAGAACACTTTGAAAAAGTTATAATTAAAAAAGTATCTGAAACATCATCGAGAAGGCAGATGATTGAATCAGGAGAGGCAGATATAACTATTGAGCTTCCTTCAGAAGATATTGAAGCATTAAAATCTAACGAAAATGTTGTAATAGATGTTGTGCCTTCATTTACAAATTTAATTGGATTTTTCAATACACAAAAAGCTCCTCTAAACGATGTTAAGGTAAGGCAGGCACTTTCATATGCATTCCCGTATGAGGATGTTGTAAATTATGCAATGGGAGGATATGCTTCGCAGTCCTACGGCCCTGTTCCTGAAGGGATGTGGGGGCATTCAAAAGAACTTTTCCAATTCAATCATGATTTAGACATGGCAAAGCAATTGCTTGAAGAATCTGGTATAAAGGAAGGTCAGATAAAACTGCTTTTGACTTACATGACAGGTGATGAAGCAGAAAAGAAAATGGCTGAATTATATAAAGCGGAATTATCCAAGATTGGTATAGAATTAGAAATAAGAGCGATGCCTTGGGAAAGCCAGTGGGAAATGGCAATGGGAAACAATGTGTCTGATCAGCAGGATATATTTGTAATGTATTGGTGGAATGATTTGTCAACACCATATTCATATTTGTATTCACTTTATCATTCGGAAGACAGCACCTTGTACAATCTGGGATATTACAGCAATCCGGAATTTGATGAATTAATAGACGGGGCTCAGACTAAATCAGCTGTCAATATGGCAGAAGCAGAAAGAGATTTTGTAGGTGCTCAAAAAATACTGCTGGAAGATGTACCTTCAATATTTATGTATGACAAGAACGTTGCATGGGTTAAATCTTCGACATTGAAAGGTCATAAGGATAATCCTTCATATCCATTTGTTGTATTTTTCTATGATCTTTACAGAGAAAAATAATTATTGACAATAGAAAATACAGGGAAAGCAGTATTGCTTTCCCTGAGACTCGGAGGTAAAAGTTGAGTAAATATATATTTAAGCGTGTTCTATTGGGAATATTGGTTTTGGCGGGAGTAGTTACAATTACTTTTTTTCTTACAAGGGTTTTGCCGTCAAATCCTGCAGCTCAATGGGTGGGTCCCAGAGCAACACAAGAGCAAATTGATGCAGCAACAGTCGAGCTTGGTTTAGATAAGCCTCTTCTGGTGCAGTATAAAAATTATATTACTGACCTGATGCATGGAAATTTAGGGATGTCTTTAAGAACAAAGCAATCAGTTTTAAGCGAATTAAAGACATATATTCCTCCGACACTTGAGCTTGTGCTGATATCGACAATACTTGCCGTAATTATCGGAATACCGCTGGGATTATATTCTGCAAAGAAAAAGGATAAGCTGTTGGATCACTTCTGCAGGTTCTTTTCTGTTGGAGCTGTATCTCTTCCAACATTTTGGGTTGCTTTATTTTTGCAGCTTATTTTTTACAGATGGCTGGAACTGTTGCCCCTAGGCGGGCAATTAGATGCAAAATTGAAGCTCTTATACAGTATTCCCAAGATAACGGGACTTTTAACTTTAGATACATTAATTTCAGGAAACATGACGCTGTATGTTGACGCTCTTAAACATATAATTCTTCCTGCTATAACTATTTCCTTATATCCCATAGGTCTTGTTGCAAGAATGACACGTTCAGCTTTGCTTGAAATACTTGGCGAAGATTACATAAAGGCAGCGAGATCATACGGGTTGAAAGAAAATTTAATTTTGTGGAAATACGCTTTAAAAAATTCTCTCGGAACTACAGCAACTGTGCTTGCTTTGTCAGTGGGATATACTTTGGTTAACACTTTTCTGGTAGAAGCTATATTTAACTGGCCCGGTATTGGAAATTATATTTCGACGGCGGTTATGTCCATGGACTTCCCTGCAATTATCGGAGTTACGCTTTTTTCTGCGTGTTCATATATAGTGTTGAACCTTCTCGCTGACATTATTATAGCAATAGACCCGAGAATAAGAGTATAGGAGTGAATTTATGAAAAGCGATACAATAACAAGGATAATTAAAGCGAAATTAAACCAGCTGAAAATGAACATATACCTGCTTAAGAAGAACGCACTAACCAAGTTTGCCATGTATGCGGTAGTCGTTCTTTGCCTAATAGGAATCATTGCTCCGATAGTTCTTCCAAAGGATATACATGTAAACCAGGATGCTAATCCGCAGGAAAGTCTGCTGGCACCGTCTGCAAATCATTTGTTCGGAACGGATGAGCTGGGAAGAGATGTTTTTAAACGAGTATTGCTTGGTACAAGCATATCATTGAAAACATCAATATTTGCAGTAGGTATTGCCATACTTATAGGAGTTCCCATAGGAGCTATCGCAGGTTATTTCGGAGGTTTTATTGATGAACTTTTAATGAGATTTACGGATATATTTTTAGGTTTTCCATCACTGCTTTTGGCTATTGTTATATCAGCATTTTTGGGACCTAACTTAAACAATGCAACACTAGCAATCGCATTGTCATGGTGGCCGTGGTATACGCGTATTGTAAGGGGACAAGCTGTGTCTCTGAAAGAAAGGCAGTTTGTCAAGGCTGCACAAGCAATGGGCGCTCCATCAGGTAGTATTGTAATCAAGCATATTATTCCGAACTGCATAGCTCCGATTATTGTACAGGCGTCAATGGACATAGGCGGAGTAATACTTACAATTGCATCCTTAAGTTTTTTAGGGCTTGGAGCTCAGGCGCCTGTGCCTGAATGGGGACTTATGGTAAGTACAAGCAGAAACTATTTTTTAAACGCTTGGTGGTACAGTATATTCCCTGGACTTGCAATATTTTTTACAGTGCTTATATTTAACCTGCTTGGTGACGGTCTCAGAGAAATATTGGACCCAAGAACGAGAAAGAACTAGGAGGCAGCCATGGAAGAGAACCATAAACCTTATCTTCATATCAAAAATCTAAAAGTAAATTTTAAAGGATATGACGGTACAAGGACAATATTGGATATTGATGAAATACAAATAGAAAAAGGTGAAGCCTACGGAATAATAGGAGAAAGCGGGACAGGCAAGACCGTTTTGGCGTTAACAATATTTAAACTTCTGGAAATGCCTCCGGGAGAGATTGTGAGCGGACAAATATTGCTTGACGGAGATGATCTGCTTAAAAAAACTGACAGGCAAATGGAAAGAGAAGTTAGGGGAAAGAAAATATCTATGATTTTTCAAGATCCTATGTCAACTTTAAATCCTGTCTATACAGTTGGGGATCAGGTTATAAATGTAATAATTAAAAATCAGGGCTTAAAAAAAAGAGAAGCAACTGAAAAAGCTGTAGAAATGCTTCGGATGGTGGATTTGCCGGACCCTGAGCGCGCTATGGAAAAATATCCTCACGAGCTTTCCGGAGGACAGAGGCAGCGAGTTATTATTGCACTGGCTTTAAGCTGCGGCGCTGAATTTATAATAGCAGATGAGCCTACAAGAAATCTGGATGTTACAATACAAGCAGGCATACTGAAGCTAATTAAAAAGCTTCAAAAAACATTAAACGTAACTGTGCTGTTCATTGCAAATAATCCAGGACTTATTTCATCTACATGCGATAATGCAGCAGTGTTGTACAAAGGGATGATTGTGGAGCAGGGAAATACAAAAGAAGTGCTGAGAAATCCGATGCATCCATACACATTTACTTTGTTAAATGCCATACCTAAATCAAGAAAAGACAAAATAATTTTGAAAAAACCTGATTTGATTAATGAAAAAATAGATTTAGAAACAGCATGTATTTATTACGATAAATGTTTGAAAAGAAAAGATAAGTGCAAGATGTTCCAAAATAACATAAAAATAAGTGAAATTCATCAAGTTAAATGTTGTTTTGCACAGGAAAAAATTCAGGAGGGTATATGAGTGAATTAATATTAGAAATAAAGAATTTAAAAAAGTACTTTCCTGTTAAAGGCAGTAAGGCGACTTTTGTCAAAGCGGTTGACGGGGTTTCGCTGAATATGGCAAAAGGGGAAGTATTAGGGCTTGTTGGAGAATCGGGATGCGGCAAATCAACGTTGGTAAGTACGGTATTGAACTTGACACATCCTACGGAAGGCGAAGTAATTTTTGACGGGAAAAACATATATACTCTTGGGAAAAGAGAAATGAGAGAAACACGAAAAAATATTCAGATAGTTTTTCAGGATCCATTCTGGTCTTTGAATCCAAGAATGCTCGTTAAGGATATAATAGGAGAGCCGTTAAGTGTACAAACAAAATTGAGTAATGTTGAGATATTAGAAAAAATTGGTGAACTTTTGGATATGGTGGGTTTGCCGAAAGACGGAGCATACAAGTATCCACATGAGTTCAGCGGAGGTCAAAGGCAGCGTATTGCAATAGCGAGGGCGCTGTCTCTGATGCCTAAGCTTGTCGTACTTGATGAACCAACATCTTCAATAGATGTTATATCACAGGCGCAAATACTAAGTCTTCTTGATGACTTGAAAGAAAAGTTTAATTTAACTTATATAGTTATATCTCATGATTTAAGTGTTGTGAGTTATATGTCAGATAAGATAGCAGTTATGTATCTAGGTAAGCTTGTAGAATATGGAAAAACTGATTTAATATTTAATAGCCCTAAACATCCATACACAGAAGCCCTTTTTGCAGCTATACCGGATATTAATACCGATAACATTGAAGATATGAAGACCCTCGAAGGAAACATACCAAGCTCGATTAATCCTCCGGCAGGATGCAGGTTTCATACGCGATGTCAGTATGCATGTGACGTATGCAAGTTAAAAGAGCCTGAACTTATAAAATTAAATGATGGAAGATTAATTGCATGTCATAGGTATAAAAATTAAATTTTAAAAAATGGAGAAAGACTTATGAAATTATTAGAGTTTGAATTGCAAAATGCAGCAGACAGATTAATTAAGGAAATGCTTCAGGTAAAAAAAGGAGAAACAGTGGTAATTACTGCAGACACATGCTCAAATGAGCAAGTTGTTAATGCAACTGCGTCAAGCGTGTACGCTGCAGGCGGGAAACCCATGGTTATATATACTTCCACTCCCAGCGGCGTAGGAAAGGCAGCAGATTTTGATCTTCCTGTAGAAGCTCTTGGAGGCGCATTAAAGCATGCAGATGTATGGATTGAATATAACAAGCAGTGGCTTTTGTATTCCACTCCGTTTGAAATTGCTTTCAGCGGCAACAAAAAAATAAGATATATAAATCTTGTGGAAATGAATCCGGATCTAATGATAAGAAATATAGGCAATATAGATATGCTGCTTCTTGCCGAATTTATGCAGAAGTTTACAAATATGAATATTAATACGAAGGCTTACAGGGTTACTACTCCGGCAGGAACAGACTTGACTTTCAAAACTAATCCAAATCACTTGGTTTGTAATGATTCAGGCGATGCATCAAAACCCGGTATGAATATGATGCCTGGGCAGTTAAACATTGTGCCGGAATTTGACAGCATACAAGGTACTATAGTGTTTGATGGTTCTCTTGTTCCACCTTTCAGACTTTTAGATGCGCCTGTCAAGCTGACAATTAAAAACAGCACGATAACAAATATAGAAGGGGGAAATCAGGCCGAACAATTTGCCGGCTGGCTAAAGAGTTTCGGAGATCCTAATATGTATAAACTGGCTCACATGGCTTACGGGCTGAACCCCGGGGCAAGATTGACAGGAGACATAGTTGAAGATGAAAGAGTGTGGGGATGCGTTGAATGGGGTATAGGCTATGTAAGTCCAATAGATGCACCGCCAAAGGGACAAGATGCAAAATCACACTGCGACGGAATTTGCCTGAATGCTTCAGTATGGCTGGACGATGTGCAAGTGTTGGATAAAGGAAAATTTATCCACAAAGAATTAAAAGATTACGAAGATAAAATATTTAAGAGGGCATAATATGAAAAAACTAACAAAACAAGATTTGCATGATATACTACTAGGCGCTGCCATAGTAGGAACAGGAGGCGGCGGAAGCCTTAAAGAAGGAATTGAATTAGTAGATAAGGCATATGATGAAGGATTTGAATTTACGCTGGCAGAAATCAATGAAATACCAGACGATGCTTTAATCGCAAGTCCATACACATGTGGCTCAATAGGAGAACTTTCTCAAGAACAGAAAAGCAAATATGATGCTTTGCCTAAAATAAAAGAAGCAAAAGAAGTAAGAGCAATAAAAGTTTTAGAAGAGTACTTCGGAAATGAATTTTACGGCGTTATAGCAACTGAATTGGGTGGAGGAAACACTGCTGCAGCACTTAATGTGGCAGCAAGGCTTGGGAAACCTATAGTGGATGCAGACCCGGCAGGTAGAAGTGTGCCGTGCCTACAGCATTCAACTTTGTTTTTAAATGATGTTTCCATAACACCTATGGGCCTGGCAAATGAATTTGGGGACTCTATGGTTATAACAAACGTGGCAAATGATGACAGAGCTGAACTTTTTGCTCGACAGACAGCAGTTGCAAGCTTCAATTCAGTAGGAGTCGTTGACCATCCGGGATATTGGAAAAATCTAAAGAATGCTCTGATAAAAAATACAATTACATATTGCCTGGAAATTGGAAGGACAGCAAGAGCCGCAAAAGAAGAAGGAAGAAATTTTGCTTATGATGTGGCTGAAAAGTTCAACGGATATGTAGTGTTTGAGGGTGAAATAACCGAAGCTGACTGGGAAGACAGGGAAGGATTTACTTTCGGAAACCTGAGCATCAGCGGAGAGGGAGAATACAGCGGGCAAAAGCTTGATATATGGTTTCAAAACGAATATATAATGTCATGGAAAAACGGAGAAGTTTTTGCAACTGCACCGGATTCAATAAACATTTATAATCGGGATGAAAAGATGCCGCTGCTTAATCCTAACGGAAAACCCGGTATGAAAGTTACGGTTTTTGTCCTAAAGGCATTTGAAGAATGGAGAACAAAAGAAGCGGTTGATATATTCGGGCCGAGATTTTTTGGATACAATATGGATTATAGAAGAATTGAGGATATAATTTAATGGTTATATCATGCTGTCAATAATTTCAGGAGGCAGGCGATATGGATAATATCTATTACATAATAAATAACCGTTCAAGCTGCAGAAACTTCTCAGACAGAGAAGTTTCGGACGAATGTCTTGAAAAAATCCTGAATGCAGCATGCAAATCACCGTCGGCAGGAGGGTTTCAAGCATATTCCATTATAAAAATAAAAAATAGTAAAACAAAGAAAAAGCTTGCAGAGCTTTGCAGAAACCAAATGTTTATAGAAAAAGCACCGGTGTGCTTATTATTCTGCATAGACTACAGAAGAATAAAGAAAATTTGTGACGTATTACCTGCTCCATGTGAAGCAATAAATAATTTTATGGACTTTTGGATGGCCGTACTCAGTACGGCCATATGTGCTCATACGGCTTGCCTTGCAGCTGAGGCTGAAAATTTGAAATCAGTTTATGTGGGGAATATAATAAATACTGTTGACAAGGTATCTGAACTTTTGAATATTCCTAAATATGTATGTCCGTCGGTAATGGTTGTTTTGGGATACCCTAAAAATAAACCTGTGATGTCTGAAAAATATAACAGAACTGTATTGGTGCACGACGAAAAATATAAAGATATTGAAATTAATAGTCTTAATAATGAATATGAGAATAAATATGAAAATTGGAATATGAAACCTACAAAAAAACTAGTCGACAGTATTTACGATACATGCTTAAAGTATAATGGAATAGAAATGGCTGAAAAGTTTAGAAGCAATGCATTGAATTTCAATAAAATCAGCGCATATCAGTTCTGGTTTGGATATTATTATTTAAAGCAGGATGATTTCCTTGATTTAAGCGGTTATGTTAATTACATGAAAAAACAAGGATTTAAATGGTTAGAATGAATAGATAAAATTTCTTGCTTGTAAAATTTGTAAAAATGGTTTAATATTAAACCTGATGGATTAATAATAAACCGCAACAAACTGCAACATTCCACAGTCCTGCAATTATGGAACGATATTATTCCATGATTGTAGGACTGTGCTTTATATAAATAAAAAAAACGTTGATATTCTACTATGTTTAATTGGCATACTTAATGCAACTGAAAAAGAGAGGAGAAAGTATGGAAGCAAAGAAAATTAAATTAACAGCCGCAGAAGACAGGCCACATATTACTTATGAGACGTTATCCGTGCTTCATAAATATGATGTAGGATTAATTTGGATGGAGGTTTACGCTTATGTAGCATATATTAAATTGATGCCTGTAGAGGATGATGTGTGGGAAAATATCAAAAGAGAGCTGCAAAATTTAAGCTGTTGGGAATCGCTTGAAGAAATAGATCTTTTTCCTTTTGAAGAAAAAGATACGGAAATGAAAAATGTATTGGATGTTATTTTACATGGTGTAACGCTGCTGAATAGAAATGGAGATATTAAATATTTTAATAATTTTGCAGCCGAAAAAATATTCAATACAGAGGGCAAGGATATAACCGGAACCAACATCAATAAGTATATTGACTGTGATAAGTATTTAATCCAGTTAAGAAGCAATACTACAAAGAAAAACATTGTAAGAGAAAAAATGACAATTGGAAATCAGCTTTATGAAGTTAAGTTACAGCCGATTATCAATGAGGAAAACGTATTGAGCAGCTATTTGTTGTCATTTTATGATGTTGATACCGATATGTATGACCGCTATGATAATCCAATAACCTTTAAAGACATCTACGCAGAAAGCAACAAAATGCTTGAAACCATTGATCGAGGAAAACTATATTCAAAATCCGATTCTCCTGTATTAATAACAGGCGAAAGCGGTACGGGAAAAGAGCTTTTTGCAAGAGCCATACATAATGAAAGTAAAAGAAAAAATAAACCGTTCATAGCAATTAATTGCGCGGCAATTCCTGATCAGCTGCTTGAAAGTGAGCTTTTCGGTTATGAGGGGGGGACGTTTACAGGCGGCAGAAAAGAAGGCAAAGCTGGCATATTTGAAATAGCAAGCGGCGGAACAGTTTTTTTGGATGAAATAGGAGATATGGCTTCTCATCTTCAGGCAAAACTGCTAAGAGTGCTACAAGAAAAAAAAGTGAGAAGGGTAGGCGGCGTAAAAGAAGTAAGCGTTGATGTAAGATTGATTTCGGCGACAAATCAAAATATTGATGAAATGGTAAAAAATAAAGAATTTAGATTGGAACTTCTCTTTAGAATCAACATTTTTAATTTGTCAATTCCTTCGCTTCGCGAAAGAAAGGAGGATCTTCCCATACTATATGAGCATTTTACGAATATGCATGCTAAAAGGTATCATAAGGAAATAACAGGGATAGATAAGGACGCAATGCGTAAGCTCATAAACTATAATTGGCCGGGAAATGTGCGGGAATTCCAGAATGTTTTGGAAAGAGCTGTAGCTCTTGCAACATCAAAGGAAATAATGCCTAGAGACATAGTGCTTAATTATGCTATCCTTCCGGAGGAAAATTCAAGTTCCGGCTCTCTAAAGGAATATATTGAAAAACTTGAAAAAAAGAAAATTATAGAAAGTCTTCGACAGTCAAAGAGCATCAGAGAAGCCGCCAGAAATCTTGAGGTTACCCATACTCTTCTTATTAACAGAATGAAAAAATACAATATAAATTTAAATCAAATATCAAATTATTAATTTTAGGAGGTTATATTTAGATGGAAAACTTAAGTGAAATGAAATTTGCAACCAGAGCTGTGCATGCAGGATACAAAAAAAACGAATACGGTGCTCTTGCAACACCAATTTATCAGACATCAACTTTTATATTTGATTCAGCAGAACAAGGTGGGAGAAGATTTGCATTAGAAGAAGAAGGATATATTTATACAAGACTTGGAAATCCAACCAGCACTCAGGTGGAAGATAAGCTTGCAAATCTTGAGAATGCAGAGGCCTCTGTTTCAATGGCATCAGGAATTGGAGCAATTACATCTGTATTATGGTCTGCTTTAAAGGAAGGTGACCATGTAGTAGCTGCAAAAACTTTGTATGGATGTACATTTGCATTTTTAAATCACGGATTATCGAAGTTTGGTGTAACTACAACTTTCGTGGATACATCTGATCCGGAAAATGTAAGAAAGGCCATGAAACCTAATACAAGAGTGGTGTACTTAGAAACTCCAGCTAATCCTAATATGCTTATATCAGACATAGAAAAAATTTCTGCCATAGCTCATGAAAATAAAGGATGTATTGTTGTGGTTGATAATACGTATTGTACTCCATATATACAAAGACCTTTAGATTTAGGTGCAGATGTTGTTGTTCATTCTGCAACAAAATACTTGAACGGTCATGGAGACGTAATTGCCGGATTTGCCGCAGGAAAACAGGAGTTTATAAATGAAGTAAGGCTTGTGGGCATTAAGGATATGACAGGTTCAGTACTTAGCCCCTTTGATGCTTATTTAATAAATAGGGGAATGAAAACTTTGCAAATCCGAATGGAAAAACATTGTTCAAACGCCCAAAAAGTTGCAGAGTTCCTTGAAACGCATCCTGCAGTCGAAAAAATAGCTTACCCGGGGCTGAAAAGCTTTCCGCAATATGAATTAGCAAAAAAACAGATGGCGCTACCAGGTGCAATGATTGCTTTTGAAATAAAGGGAGGGCTGGAAGCAGGAAGAAAATTAATGAATAGTTTGAATCTGTGTGCTCTGGCAGTAAGCCTGGGAGATACTGAAACATTAATACAGCATCCGGCTTCAATGACACATTCTCCTTACACACCTGAGGAAAGAGCATTATCAGGTATAACAGAAGGTCTTGTTAGACTGTCAATTGGGTTGGAAGATGCTGAAGATATAATTAATGATCTAAAACAGGCACTAGATTTGTTGGTTTAACAAAGGGTAAAATATCTGGGAATAGTTGTATTGCTATTAAATAAAAATTCGAAAAACACATTACTGATGATAAATCTTTAATGTGTTTTTTTGAAAATTGCTTGACAACAAATTGATAATATGATATTCTTCAGTAGGTTAGTTTTAACTAACCTACTGAAATGAGTTAGTAATTAGCCCTAAAAAAATACTTTAAGGTTAGATGCAACTAACCAAAAAGAGGTGACAAATTGAGTATTGTAATTATAGGTGGTAATGAAAGAATGGTATGTCAATACGAAGATATATGCAAAAATTATGGATACAAAGTAAAAGTTTTTGCAAAGGAAAATGGATCGTTAAAGAAAAAAATCGGAGCACCTGACTTGATGGTTCTTTTCACAAATACAGTATCTCATAAAATGGTCATCAGCGCAGTAGGAGAAGCCAAGCGAAACAACATACCTGTTGCAAGAATTCGTTCAAGCAGTGCCACCGCATTAAACACTTTGTTAGAGGAACATGTATCAAGAAATAGTAAGGCTTAAATAACAGTACAAAACCCGCTGGAAAGCGGGCTATTTTATTGTTTATTAGTTTAGTTTTAATTATGTTTTTGTACGTGCCTTTTAATGGCTTCAAAGCTTTCTTCGCTGATAACATGTTCAATGCGGCATGCGTCTTCTGTTGCTGTTTTTTTGTTTACTCCTAAGAAGGTAAGCCATTCAGATAATAAAATGTGTTTCTCATACACAGATTTTGCTATTGCCATGCCTTTTTCAGTTAATGTAATATAGCTATCAGCATCCATTTCAATATAACCGTTTTCGCGAAGATTTTTCATTCCAACACTGACACTGGGTTTTGTATATTCAAGTTCATTTGCAATGTCAATTGAACGTACCGGGGGGCTTTCCTTTGATAAAATCAAGATTGTCTCAAGGTACATCTCAGCAGATTCCTGAATTTTCAAAACATCATCTCCCATATATGAATTTAATATATATTATCACATATTAGACTGAAAATCAAACTTATAAAATGTTAAAAAACCAGTTAGACTGAGCCTGATTAAACAAGATTTAACAAAGCTTATGGCAGACTTAAATTTTTATTTGGAAATAGGGCGCTTTAAAAACTTGATTTTTATCCAGTAATGTTAATTGCTGGATATTTTAATAAATAATATACAAATATTTACTAAGAAGATTGACAAGTTAATAATTAGGCATTAGAATTGAAATGAGCAAAAGAAAAAGGAGGCCCATATGGTAAGAACTGGAGTACTTACAATAAGCGACAAAGGATCGAGGAACGAAAGGATAGATTTAACCGGCCCCGCTATAAAAGATACATTAGAGCCGAGCATATACTCGGTTGAATATTATAATATAATACCTGATGAAATGGATTTAATATGTGAGGAATTAATAAAAATGTGTGATGAGCTTCATCTAGATTTGATTCTCACAAACGGAGGGACAGGGTTTTCAAAGAGAGATGTAACTCCTGAAGCTACGATGAAAGTAATAAAAAAACAAGTTCCGGGTATTCCGGAGGCCATGAGACAAAAGTCGCTTGCAATAACTCCTAAGGCAATGCTTTCCAGAGCAACTGCAGGTATTAGAGATAATACACTGATTATTAATTTGCCTGGAAGTCCGAAGGGAGCAGTTGAAAACTTGAATTTTATTCTTCCTGCACTGCCGCACGGAATAGAAATTCTTAACGGAACCGGAGGAGAATGTGCCAGATAGTTATTTGTAAGATTCAGGAATAAGTTTGCATAGATAGCGAGCGAACTATTTACAATGACACAATTATTTTACAAGGAGCAGAGAAATGCTTGATAAAAAAGGTAGAAATATTGATTATTTAAGAATATCTCTTACAGATAGGTGTAATCTCCGATGTGTTTACTGCATGCCGGAAAAGGGCATTGAAAAAAAATGCCATGATGAAATACTCCGTTTTGAAGAAATTGAAAAAATAATCGCAGCCTGTACCACTCTTGGAGTTAAAAAGGTTAGGTTTACAGGAGGAGAGCCTCTTGTTCTCAAAGGAATAGATGAACTTATAAGATACACCGCATCTATGCCCGGTATTGAGGATATATCCCTTACAACAAATGGGATTCTGCTTGCAGAGATGGCTGAAGATTTAAAAAAAGCAGGTTTGAAACGTGTGAATGTAAGTTTGGATACTTTGCAGCCAGAAAAGTATAAAAAAATTACAAGAGGCGGAGATATAAATAAGGTTTACAAAGCAATTGAAAAATGCATTAGTTTGGGTATGACGCCTGTTAAAATCAATGCTGTGCTGATGCGAGGCATGAATGATGACGAAATAGGAGATTTTTTAAGATTAACAATGGACAGTCCTATTCAGGTAAGGTTTATAGAACTTATGCCCATTGGTGAGGGTATTAAATATTTTGAAAAATGCGAAATGAAGGTTGAAGAAATATTAGAGATGTATCCTGAACTTGTGCCGGTTAAAGATGATAGCAGGGTGGCTTCAGTGTACAAGCTTCCAGGTGCTGCGGGCAAAGTAGGACTTATAAGTCCAGTAAGCTGTAAGTTTTGCGAAGAATGTAACCGCATAAGGCTAACTTCAACGGGTTCTATTAAGCCATGCCTTCATTCTGCAGAAGAAGTTAATTTAAGACCATATATTAACGATGATCAAAAATTGCTTGAAGTAATTAAAACGGCTGTTTATAATAAACCGGCAGAACATCATTTAGAAACTGAAGGAAAAAGTGACACAAAAAGAATGATGTTTCAAATAGGAGGCTAGTATGGAGTTAACGCATATTAATGAACAAGGCAGAGCAAAAATGGTTGATGTCAGTGATAAGCAAGATACCCTGAGAGAGGCTGTTGCATGCGGAAATGTATATATGAAAAGAGAAACCCTTGAAAAAATTCAAGAAGGAACAATAAAAAAGGGAGACGTGCTTTCTGTTGCACAGGTGGCAGGAATCATGGGAGCAAAGAAAACGTCTCAGATAATTCCAATGTGTCATCCTATAATGATTTCGGGATGCGACATGGGGTTTGTGCTGAATTTTGAAAAAAATAGAATTGAGATAACTGCAACAGTGAAGAATACAGGGCAGACCGGAGTTGAAATGGAAGCGCTTACGGCGGTTTCAATTGCCGGACTTACAATCTATGATATGTGCAAGGCAATAGACAGAGGAATGATAGTTTCAGATGTTATGCTCATGAAAAAATCGGGCGGCAAATCGGGACTATTTGAAAGAAAATAAGGAGAAAGTAAAATGGCAAAAGTATTAGCTGTAAATATAAGTGAAACCAAAGGAGTTCCTAAAGAACCTATTGATAAAGGTTTTTTTGAAGTGAATCATGGGCTTAATGGAGATGCTCATGCAGGAAACTGGCACAGACAGGTAAGTCTTTTAGGACAGGAAAGTATAGATAAAGCAAATGCAGCAGGCAATTTAGATTTATGCGTTGGAAAATTTGCAGAAAATTTAACAACTGAAGGAATTGTACTCTATGAACTTCCGGTTGGTACAAAACTTAGAATAGGTGAAACAGAGATGGAAGTGACACAAATAGGAAAAGAATGTCACGCAGGATGTGCGATTAAAAAGCTTGTAGGAGATTGCGTAATGCCAAGAGAAGGAATATTTACAAAAGTTTTGAAAGCAGGATGGATTAAGCCGGGAAATAAAATCGAAATTTTAAGTTAATTTTTTAAATTATAGTGCTGCCTCAATGAATAAATGCAGAAAAATAAATCACACTAAAACAGAGGTGATTTTATGGCAAAAGCAGGAATGAGAAGGCCGGATCCAAGAGATCCGCATGGAACAGAAAGCAATAAAAAGCAGCATTTCAAAAAAAATGAAGAGCCACCTGTTCCTGAAATACAAGGTAAAGCTAAATACGGACATGAAAAGGCAAAACAGATTATAATTAATTCTATTCATCATAAGGAATTATAATAATTATGCCTTAACACTATTTTAGTAACAATATTAATCAATAAAGGAGGATAATATGAAAGCTATAGTAGACAGAGACGCATGTATCAGCTGCGGACTGTGTGTATCTGTGTGTCCCGGAGTATTTGAAATGGATGATGAAGATATCTCAACTGTAATACAGGATCCGGTAGCGGATGAGAACGAAGATTGTGCAAAAGAAGCTGCAGATGGTTGTCCAACAGATGCAATTAGTATTGAATAATAACTAAGCAAGCAAAATTTTAGGCTGTCGAAAAAACATTTTTGACAGCCTTTTTTATAAATTATTTTCGACCGTTAATCCTCTCCAAACAGGTTTCCGATACCTATGCTTCCCAGTAGACTTCCTTCTCCCTTGCTTGATGCACCTGAATTAGCTTTTTTGCTGGCAGAAAATATCCTGTCAGCCATCCTGCTGAAAGGAAGTGATTGAAGCCACACTGTTCCCGGTCCTCTAAGTGTTGCAAGGAACAACCCTTCTCCTCCGAACAGGGCGCTTTTTACATTGCCTACGAACTGTACATCATATTCAACTCCAGCTGTGAACGCAACAAGGCATCCTGTATCTAATTTCAGCATCTCCCCAGCATTAAGTTCTCTTTTTATAATCGTTCCGCCCGCATGCAAGAACGCCAGTCCATCACCCCTTAGTTTTTGCATTATAAATCCTTCTCCGCCGAAGAAACCAACACCTATTTTTTTCTGGAATGCTATGCTGATTTCTATTCCCTTAGCGGAACAAAGATAGGAATCTCTTTGACAAATTAGTTGCCCTCCGTAATCCATAAGATTAACCGGTATTATTTTTCCTGGATATGGAGCTGCAAATGCCAGAGATTTTTTTTCTATGGATTTGTTTGTAAATGTTGAAGTAAATAAATTTTCACCTGAAAGAACGCGCTTGCCTGCTGTGGCCAAGATTCCTTTAAAGCCTTTTGAAGATTCTCTTCTGTTTCCGTCTCCAAAGACGGTATCCATCTCTATGTCGGCATCCATGTACATCATTGCACCAGGTTCTGCAATTATGGTTTCGCCGTAGTCCAACGAGATTTCTACAAATTGGATATCATCCCCGTAAACCCGGTAGTCTATTTGGTGAGCTCTTTCCATTGTTACCTCCTTTAAAGTTCTACCCTTGCGGTATATAATTGTTTTTGGCAAACATTATAACATTATATCTAAATTAACATTGCAAAATATTAATTGTACTTTGCGGTAGATGGTTCTACATATTGAAATTTTTGCAATCTGCTACTATCTTAGCTGCTCAGTTTAGTATTATATTTATACTTCAGTTTAGCAAAAAATATAACTGCGTGCAATATATATTATAAATTTAGCTTGTAAAAATTTAATATAATTAATATAATTAATATATAATATAATTTTATTTATATTATGCGGCAAACTACTCCTGTTTATGAACATGTGGTGAACATATTTAATATATAGGATATTAAACTAGCGCACTGTTTTCTGGTGCGTTTGATAAATGTTATGAAAAATATGTAAAGTAGGTTTATATGGAAAAATATGAAGAAGTAGAAAGAAGTATAGTTAAAAAATTTAGAAAAAGCATATGGTCAAAGTTTATATCTGCAGTTAAAGAATATAAATTAATTAAGGATGGGGATAAAATTGCGGTATGTATTTCCGGAGGTAAAGATTCCATGCTCATGGCCAAATGCATGCAGCAGCTTCAAAAATACAGTGATGTTAATTTTGAAACTGAATATATTGTTATGAATCCAGGCTACAATGAAATAAACAGACAGATTATAGAAGATAATGCCAGACTGTTAAACGTGCCTATTAAAGTGTTTAATACGCAAATATATGATATAGTTGCAAATATCGAAGAAACGCCTTGCTATTTGTGTGCAAGAATGAGAAGAGGGTATTTGTACAGATATGCAAGAGAACTGGGCTGCAATAAAATTTCTTTGGGACATCATTTTGACGATGTTATTGAAACTGTATTAATGAGCACTCTTTATGCTGCTGAATTCAAAACTATGATGCCTAAGCTCAAAAGTACAAATCATGAAGGAATGGAACTGATTAGACCTATGTACAAAATTAAGGAGGACGATATCATAGCATGGAAAAGATATAATGATCTACAATTTATACGATGCGCCTGCAGATTAACTGAATCCTGCGCCGCAGGAGATGAAGGCATGGGGTCTAAGCGCCAGGAAATAAAGGAACTTATAAGAAAGCTCAGAAAGACAAATCATCATATAGACGCAAATATTTTCAGAAGTATTCATAATGTTAACTTGGAAACCATAATAGGTTATAAAAAAGGCAATAAACGACACAGCTTCTTAGATGATTATGATAAATAAGAGAACGTGTTTATGAACTATTGGATGAATGAATATGTGCTTTGGCTAGTAATGAAGACAGAATAATTTATAGCCCTAAATAAAATGTTAGTTTTTGTAAAAAGCTTCTTTTTGTTATATAAAATTTTTTCGTTTTTTTTTACATAATATAGAATAAATTTATATAACATGGGTATATATTTAGTAACCTGAAGGGGGGGGTGTTATGAAGAATTTTGATGAATTCAGGAGTTTTATTGACAATCTTAGCGACGGAATATTGTTAATTGACGAAAAGAAAAATATCATAATTAACAAGAGTTTCAAGATTTTATTTAATATTAAGTATGGAGAACACTTTAAAGTAACGGAAATCTTGAATCAGTTCGGTATTACAAACATATTGACCGGTAATGAAATAACAGAAAAAGAAATAAGTATGAATCAAAAGAAAATTATTGTGGAGTCATATAATTTTAGTACATTTGATGAAAACGATTACAAAGGCTTGATATTTAAAGAAATAATAGACATTGAGGAGACTAAATCGGAAATTGAGGAACTTAAGTTAGGCTTAAGCAGTATGAAGGATATTTTGGACAATGCTTACCAAGGTATTGTGTTGATAAATGATGAAGGAAAAATAATTAAGTGGAATTATGAAAAGCTTTTTGGAATAAAGGAAGAGGATGTATTGGGAAAACCTGTCGAAGATGTAATAGAAAACACGAGACTGCATATAGTTCTTAAAACGGGCAATAAGGAGTTGTATGATATCCAAAGAATTCAGGGACATGACATGATAGCCAGCAGGACACCCATAATTAAGGACGGCAAAGTAATCGGAGCTGTGGGAACAGTATTGTTCAAGGATGTCAAGGAGGTTAAGGATCTGGCAACAAGGCTTAAAATTCTTGAAAACACAGTAAGCATTTATAAAAATGAAATAGGAAAAATGTATTGTGCAAACTATACTTTTGATGACATTATTACTAAAAATAAAAAAATGATTGCTATTAAAAGCATAGCCTTAAAAGCTGCAAGTTCATCTTCAACCATATTGATAGAGGGCGAGAGCGGTACTGGTAAGGAATTTTTTGCTCATGCGATTCATGATGCAAGCAGCAGGAGAAAAAGTCCGTTTGTAAGAATCAATTGTGCCGCAATTCCTCATGAACTTTTAGAGTCAGAACTGTTTGGATATGAATCAGGCGCATTTACAGGTGCAAAGAAGGAAGGCAAAATGGGAAAGCTTGAATTGGCAAACGGTGGTACAGTTTTATTGGATGAGATAAGCTCTTTGCCTTTCAGTATGCAGGCAAAACTTTTAAGAGTTTTAGAAGAAAGGGAATTTGAGAGGATCGGCGGAAATGAAGGAATCAAGATCGACATAAGAGTTATAGCGTGCACAAATGAAGGATTGGAGAAATTAGTTGAAAAGGGTCTTTTCAGACAGGATTTGTTCTACAGGCTTAATGTTGTTGAAATTAAGATACCACCATTAAGAGAACGCATAGACGACCTTGAGACCTTATGTGAGGATATACTGACTAAACAGCTGGAGGCAGGATTAAATCATAAGAAGGTGACGGATAAGGCCATACTTGCCATGAGGTTGTATGATTGGCCTGGCAATGTCAGAGAATTAAGAAATGTACTAGAAAGAGCATCAAATATATCCATGGGAAATTATGTTTCAATGCAGCATCTTCCGGATTTTATAAGTGACAAACTTGTTATGGAATCAAAAAAATCAGCAAATAAGCAATTAAAGGATAAAATAGCAGAAGCAGAAATAAATGCAATAATATCAGCATTAAGAGCTTCAAAAGGAAGCAGGACAGAAGCAGCTAAAAAGCTTGGGATACACAGGACGGCCCTATATAAAAAGCTTTCGGGATATGGTATAGACATCAAAAACATTGTGTAGAATAATATCTACAAATTAAAAAAGCGTAGAAATATATCTACAGTTCTAATTAATCTCATGATTATATATATAATTAAATAGTTTATTAATTAACAAAAATACAGTGTAGACAAACATCTACACTGTATTTTTATGTATATAATTTATTTTGATCTATATTCCTTTAAAAACATTGAAATTTTAGCATTATTAATTAATCTAAAAATATTTTAATCAATTGGCACAGTACTTGCTTTATATATTAACATACACACTAACTAAAAAATTTAAGGAGGAATCATGAGAGAAGTTATAATAGCAAGTGCGGTAAGAACACCAATAGGCAGTTTTGGTGGGTGTTTTAAAGATGTATCTGCAGTTAAGCTGGGTGCCGCTGCCGCAGATGCTGCTCTTAAAAAGGCAAACGTTAGTCCGGAAGCGGTAGATGAGGTTATATTTGGAAATGTTCTTCAGGCCGGTATTGGACAAAACCTGGCCAGACAAGTATCAGTAGCTATAGGCGTTCCTATTGAGGTGCCTTCGATGACAATAAACAAAGTTTGTGGTTCGGGGCTAAAGACAGTACAGCTGGCTGCTCAAGCAATAGCTCTTGGTGAAGCCGATGTTGTTCTGGCAGGAGGATCAGAAAACATGAGTATGGCTCCATATATTATTCCAAAGGGAAGATGGGGCTTCAGAATGGGTGATGCAGCTATTATAGATTCAATGGTTGCAGATGGCTTAACAGATATATTTAATAACTATCATATGGGCATCACGGCAGAAAATATTGCAGAACAATGGAATATAACCAGAAATGAGCAGGATGAATTTGCGGTAAGAAGTCAGAATAGGGCAGAAAAGGCAATAAAAGAAGGAAAATTCAAAGATGAAATTGTTCCTGTATCTATTCCTCAAAGGAAAGGTGATCCGATAGTTGTTGATACGGATGAATTTCCCAGATTCGGAGCAACCTTGGAAGGTTTGTCAAAGCTGAGACCAGCATTTAAAAAAGACGGAACTGTTACAGCTGGATCATCGTCAGGTATCAATGACGGAGCAGCAGCAGTATTGTTAATGTCAAAGGAAAAAGCCGAGGAACTGGGCGTTGAACCTTTGGCTGTTATAGTATCATATGCCTCTGCGGGCGTTGATCCTAAAATAATGGGCTACGGCCCCGTTCCTGCAACAAAAAAAGCATTATCAAAAGCGGGAATGACTATTGAAGACATTGATTTAGTAGAAGCAAATGAAGCTTTTGCAGCACAATCTATTGCAGTTGTCAGAGATTTGAACTTAGATGCTGAAAAAACAAATGTTAATGGCGGTGCTATTGCATTAGGGCATCCGGTTGGATGTTCCGGTACCAGAATTCTTGTAACTTTAATCCATGAAATGGTTAAAAGAGATGCAAAAACAGGCTTGGCAACATTATGTATAGGCGGCGGTCAGGGTACTGCATTAATCGTTAAGAGATAGGGGGATTCACTTTGAAAGATAAATTGATAACAGTTGAAGAAGCAGTGGAAATGATTCATGACGGAATGACAATAATGGTTGGAGGATTTTTAGGTTGCAAAAACCCTTATGTTATTGTTGATGCATTGGTAGAAAAAGGTGTAAAGGACTTAACTCTTATAGCCAATGACACATCTTTCCCGGAAATAGGCATAGGAAAATTAATAGTTAATAAGCAGGTAAAGAAATTAATAGCATCGCATGTTGGAACAAACAAAGAAACAGGAAGACAAATGAATTCAGGAGAAATGGATGTTGAACTTGTTCCGCAAGGGACACTTGCAGAGAGGATAAGGGCAGCTGGTGCAGGTCTGGGAGGCGTATTAACACCTACAGGAATTGGTACGATAGTTGCTGAAGGAAAAGACATCTTAACAATAGATGGAAAAGAATATCTTCTGGAGAAGCCTTTGAAAGCTGATATAGCACTAATAGTAGGTGCAAAGGTTGATAAAAAAGGCAACGTAAGGTATGCGAAAGCCACAAGGAACTTTAATACTATTATGGCAACTGCAGCTGATGTGGTAGTTGTTGAAGCTGATCAAGTTGTTGAAGTGGGAGAAATTGATCCTGACGATGTTATGACACCAGGAATATTCGTAGATTATATTGTTGATGTTGGAGGTGAAGCGTAATGAATGATAAAGAATATATTGCCAGAAGAGTCGCCAAGGAATTAAATGACGGAGATGTTGTTAATCTTGGAATAGGACTTCCTACAATGGTTGCAAATTTTCTTCCTGAAGGAATAGAAATTACATTGCAGTCAGAAAACGGATTTCTTGGAATTGGTCCTGTGCCTGAAGAGGGTAAGGAAGATCCGTATCTTGTAAATGCAGGAGGGATACCTGTTACGATAAATCCGGGAGGCTCATTTTTTGACAGTGCCGATTCATTCGCTATTATCAGAGGTGGTCATGTAGATGCTACGGTTCTCGGAGCATTGGAGGTTGATGAAAAAGGAAATCTTGCAAACTGGATGGTACCAGGAAAAATGGTTCCCGGAATGGGTGGAGCAATGGATTTGGTAACAGGAGCAAAAAGGGTTATCGTTGCCATGAGCCATACAGCAAAAGGAAACCACAAAATATTGAAGCAATGCAAGCTTCCGTTGACAGCCGTTAATGCCGTAGACTTAATAGTTACGGAAATGGGAGTTATGGAAGTTACAAATAAAGGAATTGTACTGAAAGAAATCAACCCGGAATATTCTGTTGAGGATGTTCAGGCTGCTACAGAAGCAACACTGATTGTTGATGAAAATCTTAAGCATATAGAAATATAGTAAATTAATTAAACAGGAGGATTTCATGTTAGAAAATAGAGTTTGCATAGTTACCGGAGCTGCCAGCGGAATAGGTCTGGCTATAGCAGAAGCGTTTTCAAATGAAGGTGCTAAAGTAGTAATGGCTGATATTAATGAAGATAAATTAAAAGAAGAAGCAGACAGATTGGGTGCTTCGTATATAAAGACAGATTTGAGTAAACAGGAAGACTGCAAGAGCTTAGTCGATTTTGCTCTTGAGAAACATACTAAGGTTGATGTGCTTGTCAATGTTGCAGGAATACAGACAGTATGCCCGATTGAAGATTTTCCTGAGGATAAATGGAAATTTATGATGGATTTAATGTTGACAGCGCCGTTCCTATTAACAAAATATGTCTGGCCGTCCATGAAAGCTCAAGGATGGGGAAGAATCATAAACATGGGGTCAATCCACGGATTAATTGCTTCAGAATATAAGGTTGCGTATATATCCGCTAAACATGGTCTCGGAGGATTAACAAAAACTTCCGCAGTCGAAGGCGGGAAATACGGTATTACCTGCAATATGATTTGTCCTTCATATGTAAGAACTCCATTGGTTGATAAGCAAATTGCGGATCAAGCAAAGAGTCACGGAATTCCAGAAGATAAGGTTGTTTCTGACATAATGCTTACAAAGGCATTCGTTAAAAAGTTATTGGAGCCTAAAGATGTTGCTGAAGTTACAAAATTTTTGTGCTCGGAAACAGGAGACTGCATAACAGGCAGCATGTTTACAATTGACTGCGGATGGACTGCATCTTAGCATTTTAATTGCAGCTTCGGCAATGCTGAGGCTGCACACAAATTTTAATAAAAAAGACAGGAGGAAAATATATGTTAGGTATTATTATAGGATTAGTTCTTTTAATGTTTTTAGCCTATAGAGGGTATTCAATTTTATGGGTTGCGCCTGTTTGTGCATTGGTAGTTGGTTTGTCAGGAGGTCTTAATGCTCTTGATCTGTACAGAGAAACATATATGACCGGGCTTGCAGGATATGTTAAATCGTGGTTCCCTGTATTTATGCTTGGTGCAATATTTGGCCATTTAATGGATTATACAGGCTCTGCAAAATCAATAGCTCATTGGCTGACTAAGACACTGGGAGCAAAAAGGGCAATTATCGGAGTAGTTGTAGGGTGTGGAGTTTTAACGTATGGTGGAATCTCACTGTTTGTTGTTGTTTTTGCAATGTATCCTTTGGCACTTGAATTGTTTAGAGAAGCTAACATTACAAGAAAGTTGATACCAGGAGCTATCGCACTAGGATCGTTTACATTTACCATGACTGCAATACCAGGTACACCTCAAATCCAAAATATTATTCCGACAAATTATTACGGCACTTCACCTACGGCTGCTCCTATAATGGGAACATTAGCAGCGGTGCTGATGTTTGTACTTGGAGTTTTGTGGCTTCAGAGAAGGGAAAAGAAATTTACTGCAGCCGGAGATGTTTTTACTGAACCTAAAAACAAAGAGGCAGCAGTTATTGATTACAGCAAACTTCCGAACCCGTTTCTATCATTCCTCCCGCTGGTTACTGTAATAGTTACCATGAACATTTTTGACTGGGATATTGTTATTGCATTACTATGCGGCATTATCTTAGCAATGATTTTAAATTTCAATAAATATCAAGGGTTTACAAAATCAATCAGTAACGGTGCAGTCGGTTCCATTACTGCTATACTAAATACTGCGGCTGCTGTTGGATTTGGAACGGTAGTTAAATCAGTTCCCGGCTTTGCAACTTTAACCGGAATATTGCTCAATGTTCCAGGAACTCCACTTATTTCTGAAGCAATTGCAGTTAACTTGCTGGCAGGCGCTACAGGTTCTGCATCAGGCGGCATGAGTATAGCTCTTGAGGCATTGGGTGAAAAATATCTGGCAATAGCAATGGAGACAGGAATAAGTCCTGAGGCATTCCACAGAGTGGCATCTCTGGCATCAGGAGGCCTTGATACACTTCCGCACAATGGTGCAGTATTAACGCTTTTGGCAGTTACGGGAATGACTCACAAGGATTCCTATATAGATATTTGTATGACTTCACTTGTACTACCGTTAGTTGCATCAATACCTGCAATTCTTATAGGAAGTTTAGGAATTTACTAGAAAATAGTTTAATGAAGATGCAGAAAACCGCATCTTCATTATTGTATGAATTTTGTTGATGTTTACATAAGGAGGAATGAAATGAAAGCAGAAGACATTAAAAAAATAGGAGTTGCCGGAGGAGGCACAATGGGCTCAGGTATAGCCCAAATTTTTGCACAGAACGGATATGATGTAGTTGTTGTGGATTTAGCTGAAAAGTTTTTAGAAAACACAAAAAGAATTATAAATTTAAATCAAAAAACATTAATAAATGAAGGTTTGCTAACTGAAAAAGAGGCTCAGGATGCATTAAAACACATTTCGTTTTCTACTGAAAAAAAAGCTTTCGAGGATGCAGATCTGATTATAGAAGCAATAATAGAAAAAATGGGTATTAAGCAGGATTATTGGGCTGAGGTTGAATCAATTGCTAAAAATGACTGCATATTTGCCACAAACACGTCAGGCTTGAGTATAAATGGAATATGCGAAAAAGTAATAAATAAAAAAAGATTTATAGGAATGCATTGGTGGAATCCGCCGCACATCATACCGTTAATTGAACTAATAAAATCAGACGAAACATCTGAAGAAACAGTTGAAACATTACAGCAGATAGTTGATAGAATAGGTAAAGAGTCTGTTGTTGTATTGAAGGACGTCAACGGTTTTATAGGAAACAGAATACAATTTGCAGTATATAGAGAAGCGTTAAAAATTGTAGAAGAAGGTATAGCAACTGTTGAAGATGTTGATAAAGCTATGAAGTACGGGCCTGGGTTCAGATATCCTGTGCTTGGTCCTTTCGAGACGGCAGATTTAGGCGGACTTGACACCTTCTACTATATATCATCATACTTGTTTAATGAACTTAGCGATGAAAAAAATCCAACAAAACTTCAGCAAGAGCTGATGGATAGCAGTGTGTTTGGAGTTAAATCCGGAAAGGGATGGTATGATTATTCAGACGGTAAGGGTGATGAGGCTATGGCCAGAAGAGATGAAAACTTCTACAAAATGCTGAAGCATATTCATAACAGCTGATGTAAATTTTAGAAAGATATAATAAAAATGCCCGATTATTTCGGGCTTTTTTTATTATATCGATATCTTTGGGCAAAAGTCATATTGTAATCAGAAAATGTGCCCCAATTTTCTGTTTTGTTAAAATTAGGATCAGTGGATAGAAAATATACTATTATTGGAATGTTGTCAAGCTCGGGGTGAGCGGCAAATAATTTCCTATCGCCGTATCTTATGGCTTCTAGAGCTGTAGGGAGGTTATTTCTGAATATGGCTTCGCGTACTGCCTTGACTTCTGGAGTAGTGAACCTGCCGTTTACATATAAATAAACGTAGTAGAGATAACTTTCTCCATTCTGTATCCATTCTCCCATAACTTCATCTCTTTTAGGGTTAATTCTATTATAAGCAAACTCCAAACCAATTGTTAAAAACAATTCTCCTGTTAAATCAGAATGAGTTAAAGTGTAACGTCTGGGTATGATGGGTTCTGTGGCATTAACATCTACAAATTCAATATATAGATCATCTGGATTTAAATTTACCATTTCATAATTCCTTTCCGATAATTTTGATAAAAATAAATATCATATACTATAATATTAAGCTGCAGATTTTTTGTTCAATAAATGAATCTAATTATGTAATAAAAGAATGTTAAAGGTGATTATAAAAAAAATAGCATATTTATAAATTTATATTGACAAAGAATTTGTACAGGTGTATAATCCTAAAAAATACATAAATTAATGAGCAACATAAACGCTGTGATAAGGAGTATTAAGCATTTTTAGTGAATTCAGAGAGTTGTTGGCCGGTGAAAAACAATATTCTACGAGATGCTGAACTAGCCTTGGAGCGGATCTTCCGAAAATTTAAGTAGGTAGGTACGAATAAGCCAATCGTTAAAAATGGCAGGATATCGATTAGAAATAACCCGTATCTGGAGAGTGCATTTCATATGAAATGAATAAGAGTGGTACCGCGAAAGATATATGTCTTCCGTCTCTTAGGGATTAGTATACCCTGAGAGATGGAGTTTTTTTTGCCTTTCTCATGGATAACTGACAACCAGTGTATTTAAACTAAAATCATGAGAGGTATTAAAAATGGAAAAACAAAGACAAGTAACAAGAAACATGAGTATGGCAGGAGTAATTTCAGTTGCATGTGTCCTGTTTAGTTCGCATGCCGGAGGAGGCTTTGCTACAGGAAATCAGGCAACACAGTATTATGTGCAGTATGGGTGGTTTGCACCTTTTATGGCAGTGATTGCTATGGCAATACTGACCTTGACTATTCGAGAATGCATTATTATGTACAATACCAGGGGGCTTACCAGCTCTAAGGAGCTGTTTCAGACTCTGTACCATCCGTTTGATAAAATTTCTATATTGTTTGATATTTACTTTTATACGATGGTTTTGTGTGCGGTGGGTGCTGTTATTGCAGGAGCGGCATCGTTACTTAACAAAACATATGGTATTCAATATGTGTATGCTGTTTTGACAGTAGGAGGAATTCTGCTTTTATTGACTATTTTTGGAGCAACGCTGGTTGCTAAAGCATCAACTGTAATGTCAATAGGAATATTAACTTCGTGCGCTGTAATATTCATACTGGGAATCAATGCAAGAATGCCTGAAGTATCAAATATATTTGCTGTTAAATCCGGGACTGCGAACATTGGAACAGGAATCCTAAAAGCATTTACTTATGCTGGCTTTCAATCGGTGGTTATACCTACGATGATATCTTGCGGCAGGGCATTAAAAAGTCCTAAGGCGGTATCTCGTTCCATGATGATTTCATTTATAATTAATTCAATTGCGCTGGTGTTGTCGGTAATAATGCTGTTAGGGTGGTATGCGGAGTTTACTCAGGCCGGAGAAATGACTCTGCCGGCTCTGTATATAGCTAAGCAGCTGGGTAAATCATATGTATTTTGGGCATACAATATATGCTTGTTCCTTTGCTTTATTTCCACAGGCGTGACAACAATTTATGGCTTTGTTGATAAATTTGACAAGTCTAAAATGCTTGAAGGCATAAAGAATGTTATAGGAAGAAGAATTATAGTATCAGGGTTTATTATGCTTTTATCTATGGGGATTTCAATGGTAGGATTAGATAAGATTATAAAATATGGCTACGGCTATATGGGATATCTGGGTATTGCAATTATAATAGTTCCGTTCTTGACAATAGGTGTTTACAAGAATAGAAAATTCATAAAGGAACAAAGCTGTGATAAAGCTGACATATTAACTGAACCATACAACGGATTCGCCGAAAAAACAGAATGTTAGTAAGTTTAGCAATTATAATAAAGGAGACAAAATTATGAATACACAATTATTTCCAGGTTACACAATAGGACCTGATGCTTATAAGGAAGTAGTAAAAATATGCAGCCCATTCGGAAAAAAGGCGGTTGTTATAGGGGGAGAAAGAGCTATAAATGCCGCTAAAAATAAAATTCAGGAGTCTGTAAAAGGAAGTGAGCTTGAAATCACAGGCTTTTTCCCATACGGAGGAGAAGCTTCGGTGGAAAACATCGAAAGATTGAATTCCATACCCGAAGTGATTGAGGCAAACATGATTTTCGCTGTTGGGGGAGGCAAAGCAATGGATACATGTAAGGTGCTGGCTCAAAGGACTAACAGGAAATTCTTTACGTTTCCTACTATAGCATCTACATGTGCTGCATGTACTAGCCTTGGTATATTATATCATCCAGACGGATCATTGAGAGAATATTCATTTTCAACTATTCCGGCAACTCACATATTTATCGACAGCGAAATAATAGCGCAGGCGTCTGATAAATATCTTTGGGCAGGAATAGGCGATTCCATGGCGAAATATTATGAAAGTTCTGTATCCAGCAGAGGAGATGAACTGAAACATTCACAGGCGATGGGTGTGTACGTGGCAAATATGTGCAGTAAACCCTTTGTAAAATATGGAATTAAAGCCTTGGATGATTGTAAAAATAATAGGGTATCTAGTGAATTGGAAGAAATAATACTTGGTGTTATTATATCAACAGGTTTTGTTTCAAATCTTGTTAGCATAGATATAACAACAGGCCTTGCACATGCAATATACAACGGGTTTACAATAATACCGCAAATTGAGAAATATGGACATTTGCATGGTGAAATAGTTTCATATGGTATTTTAATTTTGCTCATAGTTGATAAACAAGAAAAGGAATTTGAACGAATTTTTAATTTCAACAAAACTATAGGTTTGCCCACAAAGCTTGAAGATATACATTGCTCAATGGACGATGTGGATAGTGTAATAGAAAAGGCATTGAAAGGTATAGACGTGCGTCATTATCCGTACAAAGTTACACCGGAAATGATAAAGAATGCTTTTGAATATCTGGAGTCATATAACAAAAATATTTAGGAATTACGGAAAACCGCTTTAAGCTTAGTTAAAGCGGTTTTAGCCTATATGATATTGTTTTTATGATTTTATATTCGTATGAATGTTTAAAATATTATCGACTGCATCTTTTGTTTCGCATTTAATTTTTAATTTTACTTTTGTGTTTAAATTAAAAAAAGTCGGCAAATCAATTATAAGTTTACAATATTCATTTTTATCAAGTACTTTACTTTTGTACGGGTCACTCCATATATAATTCTTAATACCAGGCCATTTAATTATTTTACAGTTATGCATGATGCCGCTTTCGTAAATTCTATTTTTCTGAAAACCCTTATAAAGGAATAGAATTGACATACATAAGGAAAAGCTGGACCAAAATAAATAATTTGGAAAATCTTTTATAAATATCACCGTTTGATAAAAGTGCGCTACCATATTATTTTCATAGAAATATTCCTTTGCAGATCTCAAGGCTTCAAAATCAAGTAATTGAAAAATATTACGAATATAATTTCCCGCTATTAGAAAATTAACGTTTCGTATTTTATTGTTCAGCAATACAAGCCAAGATATTAGTATTATAATATAGATAAAAGCATATATAAAATTGCTAATATTATAATTTAATATGATTATTTCTTCAATTAATCTTTTCTTAATTCTTGAACTGATATTGAAAATCTCAAAAAAAGTAAAACCAAAAGTTAAAATAATCAATACTGCATATATTTTATAACCCAAAACTTCAACCCCCTAAGTTTATAAAAAAGAGTTTGGGCTAAACTGAACTCAAACTCTTTTTATAATTTTTTGTCTATACATTAAACCTAAATAGGATGATGTCTCCGTCTTGTACAGTATATTCCTTTCCTTCCAGGCGCATCAGACCTTTTTCTTTAACAACCTGCATGGTTCCATATTTTTCGGCATCCTCATATGAGGTTACTTCTGCACGGATAAATCCTCTTTCTATATCGGAATGAATTTTTCCGGCTGCCTGTGGAGCTTTGGTTCCGTCTATAATTGTCCAAGCTTTGGACTCCATGGGACCTGTTGTAAAAAAGCTAATCAATCCTAGAAGCTTATAACTTGCTCTTATTAGTTTATCGAGTCCTGATTCTTCAAGCCCCAGCTCTTGGAGAAACTCAATTTTTTCATCATCTTCCAGAACTGAAATTTCTTCTTCTATTTTTCCGCAAACAGTAATAACTTCTGAGTTATCTTGGGCAGCGTGTTTTTTTACATCTTCAACATATTTGTTTTCTGAAGGGTCTGAAAGGTAGTCTTCATCAACATTTGCAGCATAAAGTACAGGCTTAGCAGTAATCAGATTAAAGGTTTTAAGCAGTTTCAGCTCTTCATCTGTATAATCTAAGAATCTTGCTTGCTTTTCATTTTCCAGCGCACTTACTATTTTCTTTACAAGCTCAAGCTCAGGTAGAAGCGATTTGTCATTTTTAACCAGCTTGCTTAGCCTTTCAAGTCTTTTTGCCATCACTTCCAGATCTGCCAGCACAAGCTCAAGCTCAATTATTTCTATATCTCTTATTGGGTTTACTGAACTTTCCACATGTATTACATTTTCATCATCAAAGCATCTTACAACATGGACTATAGCCTCAACTTCTCTGATATGTGAAAGAAATTTGTTTCCAAGCCCCTCGCCTTTGCTGGCTCCTTTCACAAGCCCGGCTATATCAAAAAATTCTATAACTGCAGGAACCGTTTTTCCTGAATTGCTCATTTTAGTTAAAAAGTTCAATCTTTTATCTGGAACTTCCACTACACCAACATTGGGCTCAATTGTACAAAATGGATAATTTGCAGATTCAGCTCCTGCTGAAGTTATTGCATTAAACAATGTACTTTTGCCTACGTTTGGAAGCCCTACTATTCCTAATTTCATAAAACGTATTACCGTCCTTTCGTTTCTTACAAATCCAAATTTACTCAAATTATTATATAACATAAAAAACTAAACTTCAATACATTTTCTTAAACCGTATTAATGTGGTGCAAAGTAATTGTCAACAGCAATTTTTTTTATTATATAAAGCATATATTAAATTGCAATGAATAGTATGGTATATATAAGACAAATTATAGGGGGAAAAAGTAAATATGAACGATAAACAGATGCAGTCAAACTATATAAGGATTGTCGGAAAAATAAACAGTAATTTGGAATTCAGCCACGAAGTATTCGGAGAAAAGTTCTACGAATTTTCTATGGAAGTACCTAGATTAAGCGACACCAAGGATTTGCTGCCTGTTATAATATCTGAAAGGCTGATAAATGATATTGACATGAGTCCCGGAAATTTCATTGTTATTGACGGTCAATTCAGATCCTATAACAGATATGAAGAAACAAGCAATAAACTTCTTCTTAGAGTATTTGTAAGAGATATACTGCTACCCGGTGACGAATTTGAAGAACTAATAAGGCACCCAAATGAAGTTTTTCTTAATGGATATCTCTGCAAAGAAACAAAATTCAGAACTACGCCTTTCGGCAGAGAAATTACAGATATGCTGATTGCTGTTAACAGGTCATATAACAAATCAGACTATATACCATGCATAGCGTGGGGGAGAAATGCTAGGTACTGTGAAAAGTTAGAGGTTGGAGACCATATAAAAATATGGGGAAGAATTCAGAGCAGGAAATATCAGAAAAAATGTGAAAACGATACCTATGAAACGAAGACAGCATATGAAGTATCTGTTACAAAATTAGAACATATAAAGACAGAAAACAACAGAAAAAGAGATGTTGAAGATAATGAAGATAATGAAGATGATTTTGAGGAATAATATAAGATATAAAAATAAGATATAAAAGTTTTGTTGCAAAATTTGAGAAACCGTAAAAGGTTTCTTTTTGATTTTTTGTGATGAGTTATTTTTAAATATATATTTTTAAATTTACAATAATGTGTTACAATAATATTTATCAAAAACAAAGGAAAAGTAAGATGATTTTAGTATTGGCAGAAAAACCTTCTGTTGGGAAGGATATAGGAAAAGTTTTAAAATGTAACAAAAGTTCAAACGGTTATGTTGAAGGCAAGGAATACATCGTAACATGGGCACTGGGGCATCTTGTAACGCTGGCTGATCCTGAAAGCTATGATTCAAAATATGCTCGATGGGAGCTAGAGCATCTTCCTATCATTCCGCGAAGAATGCGAACAGAAGTGATTAAAAAAACCAGGAAACAGTTTGGTGTAGTAAAAAGTCTTATGCTGAGAAAAGATATAACACAAATTGTAATTGCAACTGATGCAGGAAGAGAAGGAGAACTTGTTGCAAGATGGATTATTGAAAAAGCCGAAGTGAGAAAACCTATTAAGAGGCTTTGGATTTCTTCAGTAACTGACAAAGCAATAAAGGACGGTTTCAGCGGATTAAGAGATGCTGCACAGTACGATAATTTATATAAATCAGCAGAAGCGCGTGCAGAAGCTGACTGGATTGTTGGAATTAATGCTACAAGAGCATTGACGTCGAAATATAATGCTCAGCTATCCTGTGGAAGAGTGCAAACCCCGACAATTGCCATGATCGCAGCTATGGAAGATGAAATACGAGAATTTAAACCCTCGAAATTTTACGGTATAGAACTGTCGGCTGGAGGATTTAAATTTAAATGGCACGATAAAAACAATGATACAAAAACGTTTAACGCTGAAAAATGCGATAAAATAATTAGCAAAATTTCAAATAAAAAAATTGAAATTACTGATATATCCCGAAAAAAATCTTTTAAGCAGGCTCCATTGCTGTATGACTTAACTGAGCTTCAAAGAGATGCCAACAACATGTATAATTTTTCGGCAAAGGAAACGTTAAACACAATGCAGTTACTATATGAGAGACATAAAGTGCTTACGTATCCAAGAACCGATTCGAGGTATCTAACTGAAGATGTAGTTGAAACTTTAAAAGACAGGGTGAGGGCTTGCAGCGTAGGACCTTATTCAAAAATAGGATTTAAAATAGCTTCTAACGCAATTAAAGGGAATAAAAATTTTGTAAATAACGGAAAAGTTTCTGATCACCATGCAATTATACCTACTGAGCAGCCTGTATTTTTGGCGAATTTTTCAGATAGAGAAAGAAAGATATATGATCTGGTCGTTAAAAGATTTTTTGCTGTGCTTTCGAAACCATTTGAATATGAAAAAATCTCAATAAAAGGGAAAATTGAAAATGAGGTTTTTACCTCCGAAGGCAGAATAACATTGTCAGCAGGGTGGAAGGAAGTCTATGGTAATTATGAAGATGATGAAATTCTTGAGGATTACACTCTTGAAAAATTAAACAGCCTTAAAAATGGAGTGCAGATAAGAGCTGCATCTCTGAAGAAAACAACTGGTGAAACTAAGCCTCCTGCAATGTTTACAGAAGCAACTCTGTTGTCTGCTATGGAAAATCCAATAAAATTCATGAAAAATGCTGACAGGGATCTGAAAAAAACCATTGGAATGACAGGAGGTCTCGGAACAGTTGCAACAAGAGCAGACATAATTGATAAGCTGTTCAACAGTTTTGTAATAGAAAAGAAGGATAAATATATCCATACAACTTCTAAGGGGAGGCAGCTCCTTGACCTTGCTCCGCAGGAGCTGAAATCTCCGGTTCTTACAGCTGAATGGGAGCAAAAATTGACGGATATTTCTAAAGGTCACACTGACAAAAATGATTTTATCAGAGAAATGATCGATTATACAAATAAGATAATCAAAGATATTAAAACAAGCAGCAAAACATTTGTACACGATAATGAAACAAGAGAAAAGTGTCCCGAGTGCGGAAGTTATCTGCTTGAGGTGAACGGGAAAAAAGGAACGATGCTCGTGTGCCAAAACAGAGAGTGTGGATATAGAAAAGGAATCTCTCAAATAACAAACGCAAGATGCCCAAACTGCCACAAAAAACTTGAGCTTAAGGGAGAAGGAGAAGGTAAGATTTTTGTGTGCAAGTGCGGTTACAGAGAAAAGTTGACTGCATTTAATAAAAGAAAAGAAAAAGAGAAAACATCAATTTCTAAAAAAGATGCAGCAAAATATATGTCAAAGCAAAACAAAAAACAAGACGAAGTATTGAATACCGCTCTGGCAGATGCTTTGTCTAAATTAAAACTTTGATAGATAAATATATTTAAAGGAGAAAATCCATGCAATATGCAATGGTCGTAACAGTGCTGTTGTTAGTATTTGTTTTTGTAAAAATTAAAAAGCAAATAAAAGAGGTTAACTATTTAAACGATATTTTGTATGCAAGAAAGGAACCTGAAAAATACATCGAAGAAATGAACAATATTCTTTTAAAAAAACAGACAGAAAAGAATATCGTTATAAATACAATTCAAAAAACAACAGGCCTTTTATACGCCGGAAGGTTCGATGAAGTAATCAATGAGCTGGAAAAATTCAATAATGCTCCAAAAAATTGGTTACCAATATATTATCAGAACATGGTGCTGGCGTATTACTTCAAAAAAGATAAGAATAAAGCAAACGAAAAGTTCAAGGAGGCAAAGCCTATATTTGAAGAATTCAGGAAAAATGAATATTACAAAGAATTTATAGATATAGTATATTCGGTATCTGAATTTTACAATGGGAAAGCTTCTAAAAAGTATTTTACTCACTTGGCTGAAACGGGAGCCAATGACTACAGAAAATCTTTTGGGTATTATTTTTTGGGCATGATCGAAAAAAAGGAAAAGAATTTAGAAGATTCTGATGAAAATTTTAAAAAAGCAATGGAGTACGGGAAGGGAAGTTTTATAGAAAAATTTTCCGTACAATAATGAGGAGAAGATATGTATTTAATACTGGTAGTCCTGGCAATTGTTTTTGCTTATACGATCAGGAGAAAAAGTGTTTTGGAAAAACAGGTAAATTTATTCAAGAGACTTTTATACATCGAAAAAAATCCTGAAAAATACATCGCCGAAGTTGATAAACTGCTTATGAGAATGCTGAGCGAAAAGGAAAAGAACATTAATCTTATTCAGAAAACAACCGGACTTTTTTATGCCGGAGAATTTAGCGAAGCTATAGACATTTTGACCGAGCAAGTAACTAAAATACCTCCAAACTGGCAGGTAATATATTATCATAACATGCTTTTAAGTATGTATTTTAACGGCAGTATTGAAAAGGCAAATGAAGTGCTGGATGATGTAAGAGCTACCATTGACAAATATTACAGCAGGGATTATAACAAGATAACTATTGAATTGATTTATGCGGTTTCTGACTTCTACAATGGAAATATATCCAAGTGCAGAGAATTTTTCAACAATTTGATAGAAGCAGCGGGAAATGATTATAGAATTTCAATTGGATATTATTTTAAAAGCAGAATACTTGAGATGCAAGATAAGCTGGAAGATGCGGAAGATAGCATGGAAGAAGCAAGAAATTACGGACACGGTAGCTTTATTGAAAAGCTTTAGAGGGGACCAAGATGAATATAGATTACAAAAAAAACAAATTAATACTCAGTGATGTGAGAGATTTTAATATTAAACATATTTTTGAGTGCGGACAATGCTTCAGGTGGAACAGAGAAGAGGATGGAACATATACGGGAGTGATTCAAAACAAGGTTATAAATGTTGAACAGAATGATTCGGATGTTATTATTAACAATGTTACTGAAAGCGATATTGACCTTATTGAAGAATATTTTGATCTAAAAACCGATTATGCAGAAATAAAAAAACGTGTAGACACAGATGAAATTATGTCCGAAGCGATAAAATTCGGATACGGTATAAGAATTTTGAATCAGGACGAATGGGAAACCATGGTTTCATTTATGATTTCAGCAAATAATAGAATTCCGATGATTAAAAAGGTTATAGAGAATTTGAGCGCGGCTTTTGGAAATTATATTGGAAACTACAGAGGAAGGGATTACTTCAGCTTTCCCGATGCAGAGCAGTTGTCAAAAGCTGAAGTAGAAAAAATACAGGAATGCAAGGCGGGCTTCAGATCACCGAGGATTAAGGAGGCTGCAGAAAGATTTTTGAATGAAAGAGATATTGTTTACAATATAAAAAATACATCATATGATGAGGGGCTGGCTTACCTTAAAACCTATGCAGGAATAGGGGACAAGGTTGCAAATTGTGTACTTTTATTTTCAATGAGACAATTTGATACATTTCCTGTTGATGTTTGGGTTAGAAGGGTGATGCAAACTTTGTATGTAGACAAAACTACAAAAGATGTCGATATAAGAAAATTTGCTGAAAACAAATTTGGGGAATTCTCAGGCTACGCTCAGCAGTATCTTTTTTTCTATGCCCGAGAGAACGGAATAGGAAAATAATTATATTAGTTTCAATTCATAAATTTTATATGATAAGGAAAGGTGTAATACAAAACATCATATATTTTCCGCCTTTATTACTTATATAAATGATGTTTTGCAGAGTATGCTGTATTAGCAAGAGTAAAAATTAGCTTCTAATTAATAGCCTTAAAAACAATAAAAATAAATTGACAAACAACCTTGCTTGATATATAATAGTAATGTTTTCGGGGTGTAGCGAAGCTTGGTATCGCGCATGGTTCGGGACCATGAGGCCGAAGGTTCAAATCCTTTCACTCCGATTTTTAAAATAAGAACGAAATCCTGTAAGAGTAATTTCTGACGGGATTTTATTATATATGGTGGTGAGTATATGACATCTGAAGAAAGAAGAAAAAAAATACAGGATGTGTTAAGCAAAAATTCTTCTCCGATAACAGCTACTGCTCTTGCAAAAAAATATTCGGTCAGCAGGCAGGTTATTGTGGGAGATATAGCTCTTATGCGAGCATCAGGATTAGAAATATCTGCAACCCCCAGAGGATACGTACTTGATTGTGCAAAGGAAGAAAAGGATTTTATATTTACCGTTGCATGCTGTCACAATGAGGGAAATATGCGCGATGAATTGTATGCTGTCGTAGACAATGGAGGTACAATCCTCGATGTAACAGTAGAGCACGCCGTATACGGTGAAATTTCCGGAGAGCTTAGAATTTCCACAAGATATGAAGCAGACGAATTTCTGAAAAAGATATTATGCAATGATACTCAGCCGCTCATGAGACTTACGAAAGGTGTACATCTTCACAGAATCAAGTGCAAAGACAAAGAAGCAAGGGACAGAATAATAGAATCATTAAAGAAAGACGGCATTATTTTTGAAGAATAATTTCATATTGACATTTCCAATGCAGAAGGCTATAATAATATCAATTAGTGTCAAGACACATGACAAGACAGACAACGAAAGGAAATGTATATGAACAGAAATAATAGTCTTAATTCAACTGTAACAGCAGCACTTTTATGTGCAATTGGAATATTAATACCTATAATCTCTCCAATTAAAATAACTATGGAACCGGCATCGTTTACTCTTGCCAGTCATGTTGCAATTTTTATTGCAATGTTTATTTCTCCGATAACAGCTGCGGCTGTTGCAATAGGTACTTCAGTAGGTTTTTTGCTCGCGGGTTTTCCAATAGTGGTAGTATTTCGTGCAGCGTCTCATATTGTTTTTGCATTGGCGGGGGCATTATATTTGAAAAGATTTCCGAATACCTTAAATTCTTTTAAGAATTCTCTGGTTTATTCATTTGTAATAGCAGTGATCCATGGATTCAGCGAAATTGTTGCAGTAATTCCATTTTATTTCGGCAACGGTATGAGCGCAGGATATTATGCTAAGGGTTTTGTAATGTCTGTTATCATTCTGGTAGGTGTCGGAACGGTGGTTCACAGCATGGTTGACTTTTACCTTGCACAAGCTGTTTGGAAGTCTGTTTCAAAAGCTGTTAAAATTCCTAGACAGGCAAATAATTAAAATTAGGAGGCTTGAGCTTTTAATTTTTGATAAAATTAATGTAGCTCGGCCTTTTTTTATTTGTAATAAAAGGCAGTATGCAAAGGATTTTTATGGTAATATTATATTTTATCTGATATAATTAAGTAAAGTAGTAAAGTAATTAATTAGGAGAATGCCATGATTAATGATAATGTTGATGATAATAAAGAAGAATTACTTGCTTCAAACCTCAATACGATTGAGGCAGAAATAATTGCTTCAAAACTTACGTCGTATGGTATACCTGTCCTGAAGAAATCAAAGGGTAGCGGGGAGATAATGGAGATATATACGGGAGTGAATTTATACGGTATAGACATATATGTGCCTACACATATGTCAGAATTAGCCAGAGAGCTTTTAAAACCAGTTAGGGAAGAAGATTCTTCGGAGTAAAATAGGCGTATGAAAGCATATCAAATAATTGCTGCAATAGCGGCATCTGTTTTCTTTTTTGTATGGCAGAATAATGCTTTGGAAGTAACTAGACACAGTATCATTAAAAAAAATCTGCCGAAAGAATTTGATGGATTTAAGATTCTTCATATTTCCGACCTGCACAACAAAAACTTTAGAGGAAGGCTAGACGATGCCATATTTAAAATAAAACCGGATATAATAGTAATAACCGGAGATCTGATAGACAGAAGAAGAACAGATGTTGGGGCAGGAGCAGTTTTTTTAAGGGAGATTGTGAAAACTGCTCCTGTGTACTATGTAACGGGAAATCATGAGCAGATGTCGGAACATTACAATAAATTGCAGCAAACATTAAGTGATTTGAATGTAAAAATTATGGATGGTTCATATGTCGCTATAAACAGACAAAAATCAGCAATTGGTATTATGGGGACGGCTGATCCTGCAATTAATTTTTATATGAAGGGTTATGGAGCTGAGATTAATGTGTCATATATGGAGGATAGCGTAAATAAATTATTGCAACAGTCATTGACGGATTTTAATATTCTTCTTTCCCACAGGCCAGAATATTTCAGTTTATACAAAAGGGCAGGAATAGATTTTGTATTTGCAGGTCATGCACACGGCGGACAGATAAGGTTGCCGTTTTTAGGAGGAATACTATCTCCAAACCAGGGCTTTTTTCCTAAATATTCAGAGGGAATAATTACAGATGGAATAACATCGATGTCAGTGAGCAGAGGACTTGGAAACAGCATTTTCCCGCTTCGCATATTTAATCGCCCGGAACTTGTAGTTGTAACACTGCGCGCATTTTCATAATTTTAATTTTGAATATAGTATAAAAATATTCGATTAAAATCTTTTTATAGGAACAGACTAATATGCATAGTGTAATAGATTATAAAAGGAGGAAGTATGAAATCATCAATAAATTCTAAAATTTCAATAATTGGAGTATCAATTGATTTAGGTGCGGGAACTCCGGGAGTAAGTCTCGGGCCGGCAGCAATACGTTATGCAGGAGTTACAGAAAGACTGACTGCCATAGGCTATGACGTTAAAGATGAAGGAGATATACTTGCTAATAAGCCGGTAAGTCCGTTATCTGACGGTATTAAGCTCAGATACTTGGAAGAAGTTGCAAGAGTAAACACAGAACTTTGTAACAAAGTGTCTGAGGTAATGGTCGAAGGCAGATTTCCGCTTGTGCTCGGAGGAGACCACAGCATTGCCATAGGTACTATTGCTGGAGTGCTGCAGAATAAGAAAAATCTTGGTGTGATTTGGTTTGATGCCCATGGAGACATAAATACCGAGGAAACATCTCCAACAGGAAATATACATGGTATGCCGGTTGCTGTGAGCCTTGGAATCGGGCATGAATCATTGACGTCAATAGGAGGAAATGATTCTAAACTTATGGCGGATAAGATTGTTTTTATCGGGTGCAGGGATCTGGATCAGGGAGAAAGAAAAATATTAAAAAAACTTGGTATTACAGTATTTACCATGCATGAAATTGATCGTTACGGAATGGCGGATATTATAGAAAGAGCTATTAAAATTGCAGGTAACGGTACGGACGGAATACATGTTAGTTTTGATATGGATAGTATAGACCCTACCTATGTGCATGGTACAGGAACAAGAGTTCCTGGAGGACTTACTTTAAGAGAAAGCCACTTAGCTCTTGAAATGATTGCCTTGTCGGAACAGCTCGTAAGTGCAGAATTTGTTGAAGTAAATCCTATAATTGATACTAAAAATCAAACTGCCAAGACAGCGGTTACTCTTATGGGATCGCTGCTTGGTGAATGGCTGATCTAGTTATTATGTGGCTGCATACATCGTAAATTCATCTAAATATTCTTTGATTAATCTACATTCTACATTGTTTGAGATTTCCTAGGCTGCATAATAAACTCAAAAAAGTCCTCATTATTGTACATAAATTTAAGTGACACATCGTATTTTGTTGCTACGTCCGGGAATATTTCAACATTAAAAATATAAGCGCTGTGGTGTGTTGGATGATGAATCGCTATAGAATAAAAGCTATAATTATCATCCATAAGTTCATTGACTGCAGATAACTTGACCGGAGGGATTTTTCCTGAGCTGTCTGTTATTGCCTGATGAACCAGCCGTCCTTCACCAACTTCGCCGTATTGGCCAGAAACAGATATTTTATACACTTTTACCAATGCATTAGACAATGGTTCTACTAAATCTTTGTGATAAACAGTAATGTCTAATGTACCTGTTTCGTCTGGAATGGCGTTTGATTTATTGCAGAGCCTGTTCCTGACTCGATATGGATTGCTTGAGTGTGCCATCTCTACCCCCTGATATTAATTTAATACTATTAATATTATATGTGTTTTAAATTAAAAATAACTAATAAAAAGTGAAAAGCCGGAAATTTCCGGCTTTTATTTATTTAATTTTATTTTTAAATTCTTTTATATCCTTGTTTGAGGGATTTGTATATTTGAAGTTTCCAGCTTTGTTATCAAGCGAATTTGGTTTCCTCGGGTACGAATTAAGATCATTCAATCGGTCTTCAATGCTTGACGAAACACCATTGCTTGTTCCTTTAAAATTATCAAATCCATTGCCCATTCCTTTTTTTGTATTTCTGCCGTTACCCTTGCTCATTATTTCACCTCCTTGTATTTTTTTAAAACTCATTTATATGTTTTCCTTAAGTTAGAGTATTATTCCAACACAAGGTATATGTTAAAAAGGTGAATATTAAATAATAATTAGGAAAATACTTTATAAGAGAATAAAAAATGTATTGAGGAGGCATGTAATGGAATATACAATGAATAATTTGTATTTTAAATATGATGAAAATTTGCATCGCATCAACGCATATGATTTACTTACAAATAACTTGGTATCATATATCCACATAAAAGGCAATGAAAAGGTAGATGAAAGTAATTTTAAAGATGCGTGCAGCCGATGGGCATCTTTGTCAATGTACAATAATGATGCAACTTTTCAGGGAATAGATTATAACAGCTGGTATTGATTTTTGGAGACATGCAATGAAGTTTGCCGTTAAAGTGCTTTAATAAAATCAATGATGTTGAAAAACAGATATAATTATGTTTTATCCGTTTAAAATTTTATTGACTATTTTTGCAAATTGGAGTAATATCTTCATACAAATTTTATTCGGAGTATGTAAATGGACGGTAATAAAGTAAGGAAATTAAGAAAATTTAATAGAATGACAATTGAAGAACTATCAGTAAAATCAGGTTTTACAGCAAGTTATATATCACAAGTAGAAAGAAATTTAATTGAACCATCATTAACAGCGCTGAAGAAGATTTGCGAAGTACTGAATGTTTCTCCGTACTATTTCCTTGACGACAGCAACAGCGTTGTTGTTACAAGGAAAGAAGACAGGCAAAAATTAAAAATTCCTGCAAATGACAGCGAACTTGAATATATTGTTCCTATTACAGAAGAATATAAAAGCAAGATAAAGATGAATATTTACAGATATTCTTTAAGACCCGGCATGTGGGATAATGATAATTTTTCCATAATAGATTCTGATAAATGTGTAATAATAATAAAAGGAAAATTGATTGTTAATTTCATTGATTACAATGAAATAGTTGAGGAAGGTGACAGTATTTATATTTGTTCAAATGTGCCTCATAAATTATTTAATCCGTCAGAAGAAGAAACAGAATTGCTTTGTATTATTTCACCTGCGGCTTAAAATACCATAAATGATGAAAAGGAGAAACATGGAGAAAAAATTTGAAGAACTTAAACAAGAATTTATAAATGCAAGTTTAGATGAAAAAATAAAATTATACACTCATGCACAAGGGCTTACTGTTGAACAGTTTAAAGAACTGCTTGCATATTTCCCAATTAAACACCTTGATAAGCTTGAGGAAGCAGTAAACGGAATATAGTGGTATAAAATCACCTTTTTTGGAAATAATTTCTAAGAGGTGATTTTTTATGGAAGAGAAAAATAAAATAAAAAAAGGGTACATAAGTGAAGCTATAGGAACAAGAAACTATTTCAGTTACAGGGCTGATTTGGTATTGTACAAAGTATTGCTCAGCATGATTGTTCTTTTAGTAATTTTTTTTATAACTTCAGATTTGAAGTTTTCAATTTTAATAGCAGCAGAAGTTTTTTTGATTTTTACTCTTGTCAATAAGCTGAATATAACAAGAAAGAGGCGCGAAGGTGAGGAAAAGTTAATTTATAGGCTGAAAACTGAACATTTCAGGAAAAAAATTGAGGAAATAAACAATGATGATTTTGGGATGCTTATAGGTTTTTTATTTGAAAAAAAAGGCTGCAGAAATTTTATTAAAAAAGGGAGGCATATGTTTCTTGCGGAAAAAGACGGTCTGATAAATTGCATAAAAATTTATAAACTTTACCAAGGAACAGAACTTGAGAAAACAGATGTAAGAAGTATGATTTCTTTTATGTGCAGCAGCAGCATTAAAATTGGATATCTTGTGACGACCGTTGAAATCAATGAGGAAGCCAAAAAATTATTAGAAAAATTCGAAGATAAACTTCACATAGAAATAATAGATTCGAACGCTTTGTTCAATATGATGGATGAGGCGGGTATACTTCCCGGAAAAGAATACTTTTCTAAAAAAATATATGAAGAAAAATCATTTGTAAAGAAAAAAAGCAAACTTAAAAATAATGTTTTTGATAATAAAAAGATAATTGTTTATGTATTTGCGGCGGTTTTTTTCTATATAACATCAGCAGCTATGCCTAACAATACCATCTCTATATATATTTCATACTATTTTATTTTGTTGACGGTAGTAAGCGGGCTCTATATGATATGGGTCAAGTATATTTCTAAGGAAACCGGGAATTAAGATGTGCAAAAAATAAAATTTAACCATTGATAAAACCTTCAAAATATAATATAATTTTTATTGGAAATATAAATTATGGAGGATAATAATGAATTTTAAAGTTACAGTAGGGTTGTCAAACAAACATGTTCATCTTACAAAGGAGCATATAGATATATTATTCGGAGCGGATCATGAATTAACACCTATAAAAGATTTAAGCCAGCCTGGACAATTTGCATGCGATGAGAAAGTTGATTTAGTGGGACCGAAAAGGACAATAAGCGGAGTTAGAATTCTCGGACCTGCAAGAAAAGAATCTCAGGTAGAGCTGTCTCTTTCAGATGGTTTCACTCTTGGTTTAAAAAATCTTCCTGTAAGAGATTCAGGTAAAACTGAAGGTACTCCAGGAATCAAACTAGTAGGACCAAAAGGTGAAGTTGTATTGGAAAGAGGAGTAATTGCTGCTGCAAGACATATTCATATGCATACTACAGATGCAGAAAAGTATGGCTTAAAAGATAAAGATATTGTTAAGGTAAAGGCTGGAGGTCCCAGAGGTGTAACATTTGATAATGTATTAATCAGAGTTAGTGATACATATGCACTTGATATGCACCTTGATGTTGAAGAGGGAAATGCTGCCGGACTTTCTAATGGAGATACTGTAGAAGTTATTGCTGAATAAGTTGTGCAATATAATGGATAAACAGGAGTGCTCTCCTGTTTATTTTTATGCGGAGAGTTACTGTATTTGTACTTTGTAAAAAATATATATAATGGTATAATGAGGTTAACAAACATAATAAAAGATACGGAGGGAAAATGGATTTTTTACCAATAAGCATAGAAGATATGAATAAAAGAGGGTGGGCTCAGTGCGATTTTGTCTTTGTGACAGGTGATGCATATGTAGATCATTCTTCTTTCGCTACAGGAATTATATCCAGATTATTGGAGAGATACAGCTATAAGGTAGGAATAATTGCTCAGCCTGACTGGAAAGATATTAATTCTTTTAAAAAGCTTGGCGAACCTAGACTGGGTTTTTTGGTTAATTCCGGTAACATTGATTCAATGGTGAATCATTACACCTCCTTTAAGAAAAAAAGAAGTACTGATGCATATTCGCCGGGAGGTAAGTCCGGGCTGAGACCGGATAGGGCAGTAACAGTATATTCGAATCGCATTAGAGAGGCATATAAGCATGTACCTATAATTATAGGCGGCATTGAGGCAAGTTTAAGAAGATTAAGCCATTATGACTATTGGAGCGACAGTATGAAGAGGTCTGTACTGATGGATTCTGGTGCTGATTTGCTTGTTTACGGTATGGGAGAAAAATCAATACTGCAAATTGCCGAGGCGTTAGAAGCCGGAATACCGGTAAATGAAATAACATTTATTAACGGAACGGTATATAAAACCAAGGACAAAGATAGACCATTTGATCCAATTTTCTTACCTTCTTATGAAGAGACAGCTTCTTCTAAGCAAAAATTTGGAAAAAGCTTTAAGATTCAATATGAAAATACAGATTCTAAGACAGGCAGAACGTTGGTTGAACAATATGATACAGTGTATGTTGTGCAGAATCCACCTATGGATCCGTTGACAATGCAGGAATTGGATGATATTTATGACCTGAATTATATGATGGACTGCCACCCTATTTATAAAAAATCAGGCGGAGTGCCGGCATTAAAAGAAATAAAATTCAGCATAACCAGTGTGAGAGGCTGTTTCGGTGGCTGCAGTTTTTGTGCTCTGAATTTCCATCAGGGAAGAGTTGTGCAGGGCAGAAGTCACGATTCAATATTGAAAGAAGTTGATAAGATATTGAATGATAAAGAGTTCAAAGGGTATATACATGATGTAGGCGGACCAACGGCAAATTTTAGAATCAGAGCATGTAAGAAACAGAGTAAGTACGGGGTGTGTAAAGACAGAGAGTGCCTTAGTCCTGAAAAATGCAAAAACCTTCGGGTTGATCACAGTGATTATCTAGAGCTTCTCAGAAAAATAAGAAATGTAAAAGGAATTAAAAAAGTTTTTATTCGTTCTGGTATAAGATATGATTATGCGATATATGATAATAATGACGAATTTATAAAAGAACTATGCAAATATCATGTAAGTGGTCAGCTGAGAACGGCACCTGAGCACGTTTCAGAATCTGTACTTAAACTTATGGGAAAACCATCGATAAATATTTATAATAAATTTGTAAGAAAATTTTATGCGGAGAGCAAAAAAATTAATAAAGAACAATATATCGTTCCATATTTTATATCATCACATCCGGGTTCACATCTTAAAGATGCCATTGAACTTGCGGAATATATACGAGATATGGGGTATATACCAGAACAGGTTCAGGATTTTTATCCGACACCGGGAACTCTTTCAACTTGTATGTATTATACGGGTTTTAATCCTCTCACAGGTGAAAGTATATATGTTCCTAAAGAAAGAGAAGACAAAAGAATGCAGCGTGCTCTTATGCAATACAGTAAAAGAGAGAATTACAACTTAGTTTTAAAAGCTTTGCAAAAGGAAAACAGGCATGATCTAATCGGATATGGTCCCAAGTGTCTTATAAAGCCTAGGAAGCCTGTGTAATTTAATTTTAAGTGTTTTTTAATAATTAATTTATTGCAAAATCTTTCATGGTAAGTTAATATTAAATATGGAATATAAATAAAGAGGTAATTAAATGAGCAGAAAATATAGACGTAGAAAAAAAAGAATTCGGCTGCTGTCACTGGGGCTGTTTGTAATTGTAAGTATTTTGGCAGCATCATTTGTTGTAAATGGCATGGGCAAGGACAGCAAAGGAAAAAATGATATTGGAGAAGCAGATTTCGAAGATGTTACAAATGTTTCTCAACCGGAGATACCGATTGAACCGGTAGCAAAGCCAAATGTTACAATTAACCTTAAAGCAACCGGCGATATTATGTTTCACCCATCTCAGTTGGATGGTGCATATGATTCAAAAACAGGCAAATATGATTTTAAAAATAGTTTTAAAGCCGTTAAGGGATTATTTCAGTCAGCTGATTTGGCAATTGCAAATTTTGAAGGAACAACAGCAGGAGATTCTGTGTATGCATACCAAGGGTACCCTATTTTCAATGCGCCGGATGAGGTGCTGGATGCAATAAAAGATGCAGGATTTGATGTTTTATCAACGGCTAATAATCACAGCCTTGATACAAGAAAAGCTGGTGTAATAAGAACCGTTAATGAGATAAGTGCAAGGGGTATGGATCCTATCGGGACATATACAGAAAAGCCTGAAACAAGAGTATTGATTAAAGAGATTAAGGGTATAAAACTTGCGTTTCTTTCTTACACGGAAATGGTAAACGGTCTGGAATCTGTTATGTCTTCAGCAGATCTGGATGCAATGATAAATATAATAGATGAAACAAAGATTTCAGAAGACATTGTTTATGCAAAAAGCCAAAATGCAGATGTCATAATTGCATGTATGCATTGGGGAGACGAATATTCAAGATTTCAGGCAGAAAGACAGGAAGTGCTTGCCGATAAAATGTTTGAAGAAGGCGTAGATATAATTCTTGGAAGTCATCCCCACGTAATACAGCCTGCACAAAAGCTTGAATACGGCGGAAAAACTAAATTTGTAGCATATTCAATGGGAAATTTTCTGTCAAATCAAAGAGTTGAAACGTTATTGCCATATGGTTTATCAGAAGAGGTTTCAAAATATACCGAGGATGGAGTAATTGTAGACATAAACATTGAAAAAAATGGTGAAACCGGTGAAGTAAATATTAAAGAAATTACATACATACCTCTATGGGTATATAAAGGAACTACTGATGGCGGCGGAACAGAGCATGTTGTTTATCCAATAATGGAATATATTGAAAGCTCAGAGCTTAACGAAAACACAAAAATTAGAATGAAAAGATCATTGAGTGATACTTCCAAACAGATGCAGCTGTTGGAAAGCAATACGGTGGAATAACATAAATTATATTGGGGATGTGGTGTCATGGAGTATATTAAATTAATATTTTCTAATATCGGATTTAACAGTATAGTGGATATAGGACTCGTTTACTATGTATTGTATCATGGATATATGTTGATACGTGATATGAGAGCAAAACAGCTGGTTAAGGGAATTGTACTTTTAGTTGCTCTGATTCCTATATCGGAACTATTCGATCTTTACATGGTCAAGTATATATTGGAGCATACATTTCAGGTTGGAGTAATAGCACTGGTCGTTGTGTTCCAGCCGGAGATTAGAAAGGCGTTGGAATATATAGGGAGAACATCATTTACACTTTCGGCTTTAGAAAAAAATGCTCAGACGTCAGAACAGGTTATAAAAGAAATAGTATCTGCCACATCTTCACTGGCCAGACAAAAAATAGGGGCTCTCATAATTTTTGAACAGAAGATAGGGCTTAACGACATAGTAGAAAGCGGAACAAGGCTTAATGCAACTATATCAAGCGGATTGTTAATTAATATATTTATACCTAATACTCCTCTTCATGACGGTGCTGTAATTATAAAGGATTATACTATACGAGCCGCAGGATGTTTTTTGCCGCTTACAGAAAATAATCTTCTTTCAAAAGATATAGGAACCAGGCACAGAGCTGCTATAGGAATGACGGAAAAATCTGACTCCATAGCCTTGATAGTGTCTGAGGAAACAGGTTATATTTCCTACGCTGTGGAAGGAAGACTGTATAGAAATATTCAAATTGAAGAATTAGAATACCTTTTATCAGGCATTTATGTGGACAATGATAAAGTAAATATTATTGATAAATGGAGAAACAGAAATGAAAATAAAAAACGATAAGATATTAATTCAAATAACATGTTTAGTAGTTTCTGTAATATTGTGGATGTTCATAATGGTTGAAACAAATCCTCCTTTTGAACAGTATTATAACAGTATTCCCGTTACCATCAAAAACTTAAGCGCACTTGAAAATTCAAACCTTGTTTTGATGAATTCGGACAAGGATCATTTTATGGTGAATGTAAAAGTGAAAGGTACAAGCGATCAGTTTACCAATATTGCTAACAGCGACTTTTCGGCATATATAGATTTGCTTGGATTTTCAGAAGGTATAACAAATGCAAAAATAGAAGTTTCAGGACCAAGCGGGCTTGAAATTACGAATTTTTATCCTTCGCAAATTGCGTGCAACATAGAAAGCATTATTTCAAAAGTTATGGATGTGGATGTTCAGTATGAAGGCAGTCAGGCAGATGATTACTACAGGCTGTTTCCTATATCAAAACCGTCATCAGTCAAGATTACAGGGCCGAGAAGTGTTGTAAATTCAGCTACTATGGCTGTGGCGACAGTAAATATAGAAGGAGCTGCCGACAATGTTACTAAGACTGTTCCGGTCAGAGTCTACGACGGAACGGATACGGAAATATTTATGTCTGCGCCAATAGACAATGTTGAGGTAACAGTTCCAATTTATCCTACCAAGTATGTGAAACTTGTACCAAATATAACAGGAACTCCCGAAGAAGGTTATCAGCTTACAGACGTTACTGTTAAGCCTGATAAAATAAAAATTGCGGCAAGAAAAGATATATTAGATACGATAAACGAACTTGAAGTTTCTGAGCTTGATATAACGGGAGAGTTTAACAATATTTTATCTTCAAGGGAAATACTTGATACTGAGAGCTTGATTATACTGGATTTGAATACAAATCCTGTTGTTAGCGCGGTTATTGAAAAGACTGTTGAGAAAGACTTTGTATTTGAAGCATCTGAAATTCAGTTTAATAATTTAGCTGAAGGTATTAATGTAGATATACCAGATTCTGAACATGAAATAACAGTTAATGTAGTCGGACCTGTAAGTGTCGTAAACCAATTAAAGAAAAATGATTTGACACTTGCAGCGGATTTAAGTACTGTTGTACCTGGCACGAACAATGTAAATTTGGAATGTACTACGGGAAAAACAGTTAACACTATATCTGTTTCCCAGGGGCAAATCAGTATTGAAGTTACAGAATCTCCGGCTTCAACTACAGCTGAAGAATAGCGGGAGTGAGTATGAATAATATTAACATAGAAATTAACAACATGGATTATCAAGGAATGCTTGAAGCGGTACTTCTTGCGACACAAGATGCAATAAGTGTTGTAAATGAAGAGGGGGAACACATACTTGTGAACCCTGCTTATACCAAAATTACCGGACTTGATAAAGAAGACATTATAGGTAAAGATGCATTATATGATATAGAAAAGGGAGAAAGCCTTCATATGAAGGTTCTTACCACAAAAAAGCCTGTGGAAAACACAAAGCTTAAAATTAGACCTAGCGGCAAGACTGTTGTAGCTCAGGCGGCACCGATTATAGTAAACGGTGCAATGAAAGGCAGCGTTGCAGTGCTTCATGATATTTCTGGAATTAAGGACTTGACAGACAAACTAAACAAAGCTGAAAAAAAATTAAGAGAGCTTTCAAACAAATATAAGCCTGAAGATATAATCGGTGAATCTGCGGCAATGCTTGAAGTCAAAAAAATGATAGAAAGAGCAGCAAAGGTGCCTGCAACAGTATTGCTTAGAGGCGAAAGCGGAACAGGAAAAGAACTTTTTGCAAATTCAATACATGCTCAAAGTAAAAGGTCAGAAAATAACTTTGTAAGAGTAAATTGTGCTGCGCTTTCAGACACTTTACTTGAAAGTGAGCTCTTCGGATATGAGGAAGGTTCATTTACAGGAGCTTTAAAAGGAGGTAAAAAGGGCCTTTTTGAAGAAGCCGATAAAGGAACAATATTTTTGGATGAAATATCTGAAATAAGCATGAATACTCAGGCTAAGCTCCTTAGAGTGTTGCAGGAAAAAGAAATTATGAAAGTCGGAAGCAACCATCCGATTTCGGTGGATGTCAGAATTATTGCTGCAACAAATGCTGATCTTATTAAAGCTGTAAAAGAAGGAAAATTCAGAGAAGATTTATTTTATAGATTAAATATACTTCCAATTGTGATACCCCCTTTGAGAGACCGCAAAGAAGATATACCATTACTTATTAAAAATTTTATTGTAAAATTCAACGATGAGTATGGAAGGCACATACAAGATATTGCAGATGATGCATTATATATTCTCATTCATTATAACTGGCCTGGAAATGTAAGAGAGCTTGAAAACATTGTCGGACGTTCTATAATCAATATGAATATTAACGAAAGAATTATTCAGGTTGAACATCTTCCGCATCTGCTGTACAGTAAGAAGCAAAGCTCTCAGCAGTGTGTTGTGGAAAAAGAAGCGAAGCTGACCAGATTGAGTAATGTAATTGAAAAAGCGGAATCAGATTATATACAAAGCGTATATTTCAGACTAAATAAAAATAAGACAGAAACTGCGAAGGTGCTGGGTATTTCACTCAGGTCCCTTTACTACAAAATGGAAAAGCACGGGATTTCATAATGATTGCAAAAAAATGCAAAAAAAACATAAGTTGCAAGGAATTGCACGCAAATTAATGCAAAGTTATTTTTAATGTAATTTTAGTAAAATTATTCACATAAGCCAATCATTGAAATTTCAGTGATTGGCATTTTTATTTATCAGATTATCAAAGTTGGCATGAAAATTGCTCAATATTTAATGCGAGGTGAGAAAGTGAAGAAATTTGTAGAAATAATAAGACATGCCCAAGAATATGCTGAAGCACATGGACCTTCAAAAATAGCAGTAGCTTTTGCTCAGGATGAAGATGTTTTAAAAGCGATTAAGACAGCTGTAGATGAAAAAATCTGCGAGCCTATTTTAATAGGTGATAAAGAAAAAATAATTGATATATCAAAAGAAATAAAATTTGATCTAAAAAATATTGAAATAATAGATGAAAAAGATGGACCTGAGGCTTGCAAAAAAGCAGTTGCATTGGTAAGCAGCAAAAAAGCCGACGTGGTTATGAAAGGATTAATAGACACATCAATTATTTTGAAGGCTGTTTTAAACAAAGAAATAGGACTAAGAACAGGAAATATACTTAGCCATGCCGCAGTTTTCTCAACTGATACTTATCACAAATTTTTCATTATTACTGATGCGGCTATGAGCATAGCTCCCAATGCCGACGATAAAAGACAGATAATAGAAAATTCGATAAAACTAAGTCGTGCTCTTGGAGCAGAAGTGCCTAAGGTTGCAGTAATATGTGCAAAAGAAAAGGTAAATCCTAAAATGCAGGCGACTTTGGACGCACATGAACTTGTTGAAATGCAGAAAGAAGGAAAAATTTCAGGGTGTATAGTTGAAGGCCCCTATGCATTAGATAATGCAATTTCTAAAGAGTCTGCAGAATTAAAGGGCATTAAGGGTGATGTAGTAGGAGACGCCGATATACTTCTTATGCCGAATATTGAAGCAGGAAATGTATTTTATAAGGCTTTGACATATCTGGCTAATGCCGAAAACGCAGGAATAATATTAGGAGCAAGAGCTCCTATAGTGTTAACGTCGAGAGCTGATTCAGATAAAGCGAAATTAAATTCAATCGCACTTTCTGTATTAGTTTCATCTTTTAAAGGAGAATAGTATGAAACAATTAATAATAAACCCAGGAAGCACGTCAACAAAGATTGCGGTTTATGATGATGAAAACTCTGTATTTGAGACTACGCTCAGGCATTCAAATGAGGAACTGGGCAAATACTCTAAAGTTGCTGAACAATTTGAATTCAGGAAAAATTTAATTGTTGATGCGCTTAAAAATAATAATATATTACTTAAATCACTGGATGCAGTTGTTGGAAGAGGCGGTTTGTTAAAACCAATAGAGGGAGGAACTTACGCCGTAAATGATAAACTGGTTGAAGATTTGACTTCAAACGCAATTGGAGAGCATGCATCAAATCTTGGAGGCTTGATAGCTCGTTCTATTGCAGACGAAGTAGGAATACCGTCATTCATAGTAGATCCTGTAGTTGTGGATGAACTTAATGAAACTGCAAGAATCAGCGGTCATCCTGATTTTGAAAGAATCAGCATATGGCATGCGCTTAATCAAAAAGCAGTTGCCAGAAGAGCAGCATCTGAAAGGTTTAATAAAAAATATGAAGATATGAACTTTGTTGTGGCTCACTTGGGAGGAGGAATTTCCATAGGGGCACACAAAAAAGGAAAGGTAATTGATGTTAATAACGCTTTAAATGGAGAAGGCCCATTTTCACCGGAAAGATCAGGTTCCCTTCCGGCTGAACAGCTAATTAACGCGTGCTTCAGCGGGAAATATACACAGAAAGAAATAAAAAAGATGCTTGTTGGAAAAGGCGGTCTCAGCGCATATCTTGGCACTAACAGTGCAAAGGATGTAAGTGATAAAGCACAGGCAGGAGATAAGAAGGCAGAGCTGGTATATGGATCAATGGCATACCAGGTTGCAAAGGCCATAGGAGAATATGCAGTAGTTCTTGATGGTGAGGTTGATGCAATTCTGATTACAGGAGGAATAGCCTACGATAAATACTTTGTAGATATGATTGAGAAAAAAGTTAAATTCATATCAGAAGTAATTGCTTATCCCGGTGAGGACGAGCTTTTAGCTTTAGCTCAGGGAGGGCTCAGAGTATTGAACCACGAAGAATCTGCTAAGGAATACAAATAGTGTATGACCGAAGGGAGGGATAATATGCTGGATAAGAGACTAGTTATTATAATAGGTCACTATGGAAGCGGTAAGTCTGAATTTTCTGTTAACTATGCAGTAAAAATGAAAGAGCAATATGAAAATGTGAGCATCGCCGATTTGGACATAGTAAACCCTTACTTCAGATCTAGAGAAAAAAGAGATTTTTTCGAAAAAATCGGAGTTAAGGTATTTGATTCAAGCATAAAAAATACTGCAATTGATATACCTGCGTTACCAGCAGAATTAACAGGTGTAATATTGAATCCAAATGAAAAGTCTATACTTGACGTTGGGGGGGATCCTGTAGGTGCGAGAGTTCTTGCAAGGTACTCAGATCAAATTAAGAGCACTGATTATGATATGTTTTTCGTAATAAATGGAAACAGGCCCGAGACGAGCACTGTTGAAGGTGCATTGAAATATTTACGCTTAATAGAAGCAACGTCAAAATTGAAAGTGACTGGATTAATTAACAATACGCATATGCTGAAGGAAACAACGGCAGAAGATGTTGAGTTTGGTCATGAATTAACAGAGAAAGTATCATGGGAAACAGATATTCCCATTAGATATGAAGTTGTTATCAACAAGGCAGCAGCTGATATAAAAAACAAAGAAATATTAGAAAAATTGTTCCCCATAAATCTTTATATGAGGGAAGAATGGATGAGTTGAGAATGGAGGTATTATAATGGCAAAAGGAAAAGTTACATTTAATGAGGATGCATGCAAGGGTTGCGAATTGTGTGTAACGGTATGTCCGGTAAAAATTATCGAATTGAACAAAGATAAAATTAATGGAAAAGGATATTGCCCTGCTCATGTAGTTGACCAAGAGAAATGTATTGCTTGCGGCAGCTGTGCAATTATGTGTCCTGATTCAGTAATAACAGTAGAAAGATTATAATAGTGGAGGTAGATTATGTCTAAAGTATTAATGAAAGGTAATGAGGCTGTTGGAGCTGCAGCTATAAAAGCAGGCTGCAAATATTTTTTTGGATATCCAATTACTCCTTCAAGTGAAATCCCAGAATATATGTCAAAAGCATTGCCGGAGGCCGGAGGAGTATTTTTACAGGCAGAAAGTGAAATTGCTGCTATAAATATGGTTTATGGAGCAGGAGGAGCAGGTGCGAGATGTATGACAGCTTCTTCAAGCCCGGGAATATCATTGAAGCAAGAAGGAATTACGTATGCGGCTGGTGCTGAAATACCATGCGTTATTGTAAACATGATGAGAGGCGGCCCTGGTCTTGGAAGTATTCAACCAGGTCAGGCAGACTACTTCCAGTCAACAAGAGGCGGTGGAAACGGCGATTATCGTACACTTTGCTATGCACCTGCCAGCATCCAGGAGATAGTTGATTTAATTATAATGGGTTTTGATAAAGCGGATTATTACAGAAATCCAGTTCTTATATGCGCAGACGGTATGATAGGTCAGATAATGGAGGCTGTTGAATTTAAAGAACCTAAAAAAGTTGATCTTCCTCCTAAGGAATGGGCAACTACAGGTACTAAAGAAGAAAGAAAGCCAAACATTATTAACTCACTTTACTTACAGGCAGAAGCTCTTCAAATCCACAATTCTAACCTTGAGAAAAAATATAAATTAATGGAAGAAAATGAAGTAATGTATGAAGCATACGGATTAGAAGAAGCCGAAGTTGTGCTGGTTGCATACGGAACTACTTCAAGAATAGTTAAAACAGCTATGAAGCAGGCTGAACAAAAAGGGATAAAAGTAGGAATTATAAGACCGATAACTTTGTGGCCATTCCCGTATGATGTATTCAATACTATAGGAAATAATGCTAAGGGTATATTGACAGTGGAAATGAGTGCCGGCCAGATGGTTGACGATGTTAAAATCGGTATCGCTGGAAAATTACCTGTTTATTTCAATGGAACACAGGGCGGTATGGTTCCTACACCGGCTAGTATTCTGGCGGATATTGAAAAAATAGCAGGAGGTACAAAATAATGACAATTGTATATGAAAAATCAAAAGGCTTGACAGATGTTCCGTTTCATTACTGTCCAGGTTGCACCCACGGTGTTATTCATAAATTAGTTGCGGAAACATTAGTAGAATTGGGAGTGCTGGGTGAAGCCATAGGCGTTGCTCCTGTTGGATGCTCAGTTCTTGCTTATAATTATTTTAACTGTGATATGCAGGAAGCTGCACACGGAAGAGCTCCTGCAGTAGCTACAGGAATTAAAAGAGCTCTTCCAGACAAGGTTGTATTTACGTACCAAGGAGATGGCGACCTTGCATCAATAGGGTCAGCAGAAATAGTACATGCGGCTCACAGAGCAGAAAAAATAACTACAATATTTGTAAATAACGCTATTTACGGCATGACAGGCGGCCAGATGGCACCTACGACTTTGGTAGGTCAGAAAACTACTACATCTCCTCTTGGAAGAGATGAAGATCTTTGCGGAAGACCTATAAGAATTGCAGAGATGCTGGCAACAATAAACGGAGCTAAATTTGTTGAAAGAGTTTCAGTTGATACACCTGCTAACGTAAGAAAAGCTAAAAAAGCAATAAAAAGAGCATTTGAATGTCAGATAAAAGGTGAAGGCTTTGCAATAGTTGAAGTATTGTCATCATGTCCTACTAACTGGGGACTGACTCCTGTAAAAGCGTTGGATTGGCTTAGAGATAATATGATTCCATATTATCCGTTAGGAAATTTCAGAGATTTTGAGGAGGGAAAATAATATGGAACAAAAAGTAATAATGGCTGGATTTGGCGGTCAGGGTGTTATGGCTATAGGAAAACTTTTGGCTTATGCAGGAATGATTGAAGGAAGAAATGTTACATGGATGCCTTCCTACGGACCGGAAATGAGAGGCGGTACTGCAAACTGCGCAGTTGTTGTATCAGATGATGAAGTAGGATCTCCGCTTATATCTAAAGATGGTACGGCAGCAATAGTTATGAACCTGCCTTCACTTGTTAAATTTGAACAGGAACTGGTTCCTGGCGGGAAATTAGTTATAAACAAATCATTGATAGATGTAAAACCAACAAGAACTGACATTGAAGCATACTATGTAAATGCAAATGAGTTGGCGTTGGAATTGGGAAACAGCAAGGTAGCAAATATGGTAATGCTTGGTGCATATTTGGAATTAGCAAAAACAGTTGAGTTCGATTCTGTTCTTAAGGCTTTTGTAAAAGTATTCGGTGAAAACAAAAGTCACTTAGTCCCTCTGAATAAAGATGCTTTGACAAAAGGTGCGGAATCAGTAAAATCAGTATAAAATTAAAAGAAGCCCTTCGGGGCTTTTTTTAATTTTACAAATTTATAAATTGTATTTATTTATAGATTTATGTCAATTTTAATTGTAAATAAATTGTAAGAAATAAAAAAAGTTTTGTCTTTATTATATCGACAAATAATGATATAATTGCTTGGGTTTGATTACTGGATATTTACAAATAAATTGCAAACTCTTTACAAATAGTTAGGAGGAACTATGGATATTGCCATTAATTTGATTGGAGGGCTCGGGCTGTTCCTTTTTGGAATGAGCTATATGGGGGACGGTCTTCAAAAAACTGCCGGAAGCAAAATGAAAGATATTTTAGCGGCTCTCACAAAGAACAAGTTTATGGGTGTATTAGTGGGAGCGTTAGTTACAGGGGTAATACAAAGCAGTAGCGCAACTACAGTAATGGTGGTTGGATTTGTTAATGCAGGACTTATGAATTTGAATCAGGCTGTTGGTATTATAATGGGGGCCAATATAGGTACAACCGTAACTGCTTTCTTAGTATCTTTGAACATTACAAAAGTTGCAACACTTATGGTTGGAATAGGTGTTTTTATGCTTTTAGCATCTAAGAAGAAAAAAGTAAAAAGCATAGCAGAGGTAATAATTGGGTTCAGTATTCTCTTCATAGGAATGAAAATGATGGGAAATGCCATGAAGCCTCTAGAGGAAAATCCTCAATTTACCGGACTTATAACAAAATTTAATAATCCGATTCTCGGAATAATGGTAGGAATTATAATGACTGCGATTCTCCAGAGTAGCAGTGCTACCACAGGTTTATTGATAGCAGTTGCCACAACAGGTGTTATGACTTTTGAGCAGGCATATCCGGTTATTTTCGGCCAAAATATCGGAACATGTATAACTGCTATGCTGTCCAGTATCGGAGCTAGTAAGACGGCCAAAAGAGCCGCAGTTATACATTTATTGTTTAATTTAAGCGGTACGTTATTATTTATGCTCTTATTGAAAAATCCTGTCGAATGGTTGATCCTGGATGTTGTGCCTTCCTATGTTCCGCGGCAAATAGCAGCAGGTCATATTTTGTTCAACGTTTTAAATGTAATATTAATATTTCCATTTTCAGGCTTACTTGTAAAAGCATCGGAACTTATTGTCAGAAAAGATGACAGTGAATCCGAGCATGTAACAAAATATATAGATGAAAGACTTCTTATAACGCCGTCAATAGCACTGACACAAACCGCAAAGGAAGTTCTGCACTTGGGTAATCTAGCATACGAAGAATTTTTTACTGCAGTAAATGCTTTTTTTGAAAACAATGAGGAATTGGCATATAAGGTCTTTGAACTTGAAAAAAAGGTTAACGAGCTTTGCAGAGCCACACTGGAATACTTAGTCAAGCTTGATAAGGTATCGATGACAAATTATGAAAAAGACAAAGTGGTTGTACTTATAAATGCTTTAAATGATATTGAAAGAGTTGGGGATCATGCTGACAACATTGGCGAACTTGTACTTTACAAACTAGAAAATAATGTTAATTTTTCGGACGAAGCCAGTGACGAAGTTAGAGAAATGTTTGATACTGCAATGTTTGTCTATAAGTCAACGCTGGACGCGATACAAACTATAGATAAAGAAGACTGTAACAAGGTTATTGTAAATGATAAAAAAATTGATGTAATGTATAAAAATTTAAGAAAAAATCATATAGAAAGATTAAATACTTATGTATGCGAACCAAATGCCGGAGTCATATTCCTTGATATCATAGGGAATTTAGAGAGAATAGGAGATCATGCATCAAATATAGCGGAATCAATACTTGAAGCAATTGCAAAATAAATGAGTTAAAAAGCCCTGAGGGGCTTTTTTTACATAAAAAATATGTTATAATCAATATGTAATATGTAAAATAAAACAGTTAATTTGAACAAAAGGGAAGCCGGCAGAAAAGGGATAATTATATGAAGCAAAGAATTATAGAAATTGCAAATTCTTTAGGAATAGAAGAAATAGGATTTACGTCTGTTTTAAATTACAGCTACTTATCAGATCTTTTATCGGATAGGCTTAATAAAGGATATAGTTGTGAATTTGAAGAACAAAATATAAATAAAAGAATTGACGTCAGAAATATTATGCCCAATTGCAAAAGTATAGTTGCTATTGCTGTGCCTTACGCTGAGGGCTATAAGAAGCCTGTTGTAAAAGACAAGGGCCTTTTGAGTGTTGTTTCGTATGGCGAAGATTACCATAAAAAATTAAGCAGCATATTGAAGAGTATAGCTGAAGAAATAAAAAAGGACATAAGTTTTGAGTATAAAATTTGTGTTGATACATCTCCGCTGATAGACAGAGAAATATGCAAAAATGCCGGAATTGGCAACTATGGCAAAAACATGCTTCTTATCAATGATAAACTGGGATCGTTTATAAACATAGGATACTTGTTGACAGATTTAGAGATACTGAGTGGCGGAGTAGCAGAAAATATTAATATTTGTGGTGCATGTAACATATGCATTGAAAGCTGTCCAAATAAAGCTTTGCAAAAAAATGGAGGTATTAACTCAAAAAAATGCGTTTCATATCTTACGCAGACAAAGGATTACATTCCTCTGGAATACAGAAAAAATATGAGAAATCAAATATACGGCTGTGACATGTGCCAGCTTGTATGTCCTAAAAATAGGAAGAATTCAGAAAAATCAGCAGACAATGATTATAGAAGTCTAGTAATTGACTTAGAAGAATTAATGAAAATGTCTAATAAAGAATTTTTGTCAAGGTATAAAAATATGTCAGGAAGCTGGAGAGGAAAAAACATCTGGAAGAGAAATGCATTGATAGCAATAGGCAATTTGAAACTTAAATCTATGTTTGAACTTGTCAGAGATGAGTTGAACAATGAATCTGACATGATAAAAATATATGCTGCATGGACTTTGACTGAATTAGACAGATCTAAATCAATGGATATACTGCATAATTTTATTAAATATGAAAATGATAAAGTTAGAGAGGAGTTTATTAAATTAGCTGGAGGCGGGGTATGATAGTAGGTACATGTGAAATAGAATTGATAATTTACGAAGCTAACTCTCTTAAGGAAAAAAGACATGTTATCAAGAGCATTATTGAAAGAATTAAATCAAGATTTAACGCATCCGCTGCAGAAATTGATTATAATGATTTATGGAACAGATCAGTAATCGGCGTTGCGGTCGTTTCTAATAAAAAGGCTTTATGTGAGTCCATGCTTTTAAAAATAATTGATTTTATAGATAACGATAATAGAGTAGAGATTATAAACCGTTATATGGAGGTTAACTGATGACAAAAGCAGATAAGGTTTATGAATTGTTAAAAGAAGACTACCCTTTTGCAAGCTGTGGATTGAACTATAAAACGCCGTTTCAGCTGCTTGTATCTACAATGCTTAGCGCGCAGGCAACTGACAAAAGCGTTAATGCATTGACTGAAAATTTATACAAGGAATATCCGGATTTAGATTCTTTTCTTAAGCTTAGTCAAGAAGAAATAGCCGAAAAAATAAAGAAAATCGGCCTGTACAAAAATAAATCAAAAAGTATCTATAACATGTGCCGTGAACTGAGGGACAAGCATAATAGTCAGGTGCCTCAAAATATGGAAGATTTGATGTCTTTGCCGGGTGTTGGAAGAAAGACGGCGTCGGTGGTGCTTGTTGAAGCGTTCAATATACCTGCTTTTCCAGTTGACACTCATGTATTCAGACTTACAAGGCGAATAGGACTGGCATCAGGTTCTACACCTGACAAAGTATCTGATGAGATGATGAAAAAGCTTCCAAAGTATAAGTGGCATTTAATGCACCACCTGCTAATTACCCACGGAAGGAACTTATGCATTGCTCAAAATCCGAAATGTGAGAGTTGCAGCTTGAAAGGCTTATGCAATTTTTATAAAGAAACAAAAAAACTAAATAGCAAGACGTGATAAAAATATATGTAACAGGAGAAAAAAATGGCATTAAACATTGTATTGTTTGAACCGGAAATACCACAGAACACAGGAAATATTGCAAGGACATGTGCAGCTACCGGCTCTAACCTTCATTTAATAAAACCTCTTGGTTTTTCAGTAAGCGATAAATATTTAAAGAGGGCGGGTCTTGATTATTGGGATCTTGTAAATATTACTTATTATGATAATTTTGAAGAGTTTAAAGAATCAATAGGCAATAAACCTGTTTTTATTTCAACTACAAAGGAAAGCAGATTTTATACAGACGTTGTGTACGAGGATGAATGCTACATTATGTTTGGAAAAGAAACAAAAGGCCTTCCGGATTATATACACGAGGAATATATTAATACAAGAATAAAAATACCGATGATAGATAATGTACATGCAAGATCGTTGAATTTGTCAAATTCTGTAAATATTGTAATGTACGAAGCCTTAAGGCAATTGGGATTTTATGATATGATTTGATATAAAAAATACATAGTGTTATTCTTTAGACAATGTTAAAAATTTAATAAGCTTTATGCGTTTTTCTTGTTTACTAATTTAAGTCAAACGCCTAATTTCAGAAGAATTAAAGGTTTTCATATTCTAATAAAAAAATTTATAAATAGTACTTGATTTATTAAAAATTATTATATATAATTAAAACAAATAAATATTTGAATGACGTTTGCGGGAGAGACTGTTATGTTATTAACAGCGCCGAAGGAATAAATAAAATATTAGCCATATTTTATGATGATCTCAGGCAAAAGGACCGCAAACTGACAAAACTCTGAAAAGCGTAAGCACCGAAGGAGCAACTCTTATATAGAGAAGAGGAATCTCTCAGGTTTGTAACAGAGCAGAAGGCAGAATGAATTTATTATGCTTTCTGCTTTTTTATTCGGCTTTTACAACATAATAATGACATAATTTTCAAGAATAAAAATCTTCATTTTAAGGATGAAACTATGATAATTACGAATAATGATTGGGTATACAATAAGCACAAGGATACATACAGTGTAATTTATATAGTCGGAAGCTATAGAGATGTATTGGTCAAAACAAGGGACAAGATACATGAAGGGTACGAGCTTTTAACACATCCTTTGTCGAGCAGTTTAAAACCAAATGAAACGCCTTATAAATCTGTGATAATTGCAGATAATAAGTCTGAGTTGAATTACGATTCTGTTTACATTATAGAAAATTCAATAGTGACATATGACAGATTTAATAAGAACAAGCTCATCAATCTAACTGAAAAGATTGAAAATGATTTTAAATTAATTGATTTAACAGTGCTTGAAAGCGCGTTAAATATATAACCATGAATAATTATGGAGGTGAGTGTTTTGAAATTAGAATTAGGCTATGTTTTTATTAAGGATATTCAGTTCGCTGAACATTCTAAGGTTGAAAACGGAACATTGTATGTGAACAAAGATGAAGTAAAAGCATTAATTCTAGAAGAACAAAATTTTAAGTCAGCGGAAATTGAATTGGCTAGACCTGGCGAAAGTATTAGAATTATGCCCGTTAAAGATGTTATTGAACCGAGGGTAAAAGTTGAAGGTGCCGGAGGAATTTTTCCTGGAATGCTCAATAAGGTTGAGACTGTAGGCTCAGGCAAGACAAATGTTTTAAAGGGAGCTGCTGTTGTTACTACAGGAAAAATTGTTGGATTCCAGGAAGGTATCATAGATATGGATGGATCTGGCGCTGAGTATACTCCTTTTTCTAAACTAAACAATTTAGTGGCGGTATGCGAACCTATTGATGGATTAAAACAGCATGAACATGAAAAAGCTCTTAGATTTGCAGGATACAAAGTAGCAGCATATTTAGGAGAACTTGCTAGAACTTTAACACCAGATGAAGTACATACTTTTGAGACTCCTAATTTAGTTGAAGGAATAAAACTTTATCCTGAACTTCCTAGAGTAGCTTATGTATTAATGCTTCAGAGTCAAGGATTGATGCACGATACATATGTTTACGGAGTAGATGCTAAACAATCATTGACAACAATGATTTACCCTACAGAAATTTTTGACGGTGCAATTGTGAGTGGAAACTGTGTTTCTGCATGTGATAAAAACACCACATATCATCATTTAAATAATCCTGTAATTCACGATTTGTTTGAAGAACATGGGAAAACATTGAATTTTGTTGGAGTAATAATAACAAATGAAAATGTATACCTTGCTGACAAGGAAAGATCATCAAACTGGAGTGCAAAACTTGCTGAACTTTTAGGAGTTGACGGCGTTGTAATATCTCAGGAAGGCTTCGGTAATCCGGATACAGACTTGATAATGAACTGTAAAAAGATAGAAGCTAAAGGCATTAAGACTGTAATAATTACGGATGAATATGCTGGTAGAGACGGTTCATCACAATCTCTTGCCGATGCAGATGCAAGTGCTGATGCTGTGGTAACAGGAGGTAATGCAAACGAAGTAATAGAACTCCCGGCTATGGATAAAGTAATCGGCTATGCTGATGTAGCTGATATTATTGCAGGAGGTTTTGACGGAAGTTTACATAAAGATGGAAGCATTACTGCGGAGCTTCAGGTAATAACAGGAGCTACAAATGAAATGGGCTTCAACAAATTGAGTGCGAGATAGGAAGGAGGAGAAAATAATGCTAAAAGTTGTTCATTATATAAATCAATTCTTTGCAAATATAGGCGGAGAAGAAATGGCTCACATTCCTGCTGAATTAAGAGAAGGCATCGTAGGACCTGGATTAGCTTTCCAGCAAGCATTCAAAGATGAAGCAGAAATAGTTGCAACTGTTGTATGCGGAGACTCATACTTCAATGAAAACCTTGAAGAAGCAAAGAACAATATTATTGAAATGGTAAAAAAATACAAACCAGACTTGTTTATAGCAGGGCCGGCTTTCAATGCAGGAAGATATGGAGTTGCATGCGGAACTATTGCTCAGGCTGTAAAGGATGAACTGGGAATCCCTGTACTAACGGGTATGTATATAGAAAATCCAGGTGCAGATATGTTTAAAAACAGTCTGTATATTGTTTCAACAAAGAATTCTGCTGCAGGTATGAGAGATGCTGTCAAGAAAATGGCACCATTGGCACTGAAACTTGCTAAGAAAGAAAAAATAGGTGCATCTATTGAAGAAGGTTACATGCCAAACGGTATAAGAGTTAACTTTTTCGATAAAGAAAGAGGATCCAAGAGAGCAGTTAAAATGCTTCTTAATAAGCTTAGCGGCAAGGAATATGTTACAGAGTTCCCTATGCCCGACTTTGACAGAGTAGAACCGAATCCGGCTGTTAAAGATATAACAAAATGCAAAGTTGCACTTGTTACATCAGGCGGTATTGTTCCAAAAGGAAATCCTGACCATATTGAGTCATCAAGTGCTTCAAAATTCGGTAAGTATGATATTGAGGGTGTTATGGACTTAACCGAAGAAACATTTGCTACAGCACACGGTGGATATGACCCGGTTTATGCTAATCAAGATCCAGACAGAGTGTTGCCAGTTGATATATTAAGAGAATTTGAAAAAGAAGGTAAGATAGGCAGCCTTCACAGATATTTCTATACAACAGTTGGTAACGGTACGGCAGTTAAAAACGCAAAAGCATTTGCAGCTGAGTACGCTCAAGAACTAAAAGCTGACGGAGTTGATGCAGTTATATTAACATCAACCTGAGGCACCTGTACACGTTGCGGCGCAACGATGGTAAAAGAAATAGAAAGAGCGGGAATTCCTGTAGTACATATGTGTACCGTAGTTCCTATATCACTAACAGTAGGAGCTAACAGAATAGTACCTACTATAGCAATACCTCATCCTCTTGGAAATCCGGCACTTACTCTTGAAGAAGAAAGAGCTATAAGAAGAGATTTGGTTGCAAGAGCATTGAAAGCTTTGGAAACTGAGGTTACAGAACAAACCGTATTTGAAAAATAAGAGTTGATAATCGATAAATTTTTTGAGATTATTTGCCATTGCACAAGTACTGGCAGGTTTTAATCTGCCAGATACTTATGTTGTGGCGTTTCCATAAAATTTTATTCTATAATAAATATCATTAATATTGATATTAACTTAGGATATAATAAAAATGAAAGTATTTTGAAAATTTACAATAAATATTGTTTTGTATTGCATTGCTATTTCGTGTGTGGTATAAAGTTGCTATACTAGGAAAATACTGCTTTGCATGGAACGATAAAAATTATTTGCAAAAATAGATAATATTTTAACATAATCATGATTGAAATATAATCATGATTATGTTAAAATGAGGTCATAGTATAAAAAAGTTTTATAACAACGCTAGAAAAGAGGTGTGAAATGAGCAAAGTATATGACGTTTTAATAGTCGGAGCAGGACCGGCGGGATTATCAGCAGGGCTGTATGCCGGAAGAGCAAGACTGAGCACTTTGATAATCGAAAAAGAAAAAGACGGAGGGCAAATAGCGCTCACATCAGAAGTAGAAAACTATCCAGGCTGCCTGGAAGGAGAATCAGGACCTACATTGATTGACAGGATGGCAGAACAGGCAAAACATTTTGGAGCCGAAAAAGTATACGATGAAATAGTAGAAGTAAAACTCGAAGGCAAAGAAAAAGTACTAGTAGGAAAAAAAGGCGAATACGTAGGAAAAACAGTAATAATCGCCGGAGGAGCAACATCCAAACCAATAGGATGCCCCGGAGAGAAAGTATTTACAGGAAAAGGCGTTTCATACTGTGCGACTTGCGACGGAGCATTCTTCGAAGACTTTGAAGTATTCGTTGTAGGAGGCGGAGACACAGCAGTAGAAGAAGCAATGTATCTGACAAAATTCGCAAGAAAAGTATCCATAATACACAGAAGAGACGAATTAAGAGCCGCAAAATCAATACAAGAAAAAGCCAAAGCAAATCCAAAAATTAACTTTATATGGGATTCAGTAGTAAAAGAAATAAAAGGCGACGGCATAGTAGATACAATGGTTTTAGAAAATGTAAAAACCAAAGAAACAACAGAAATAAAAGCCGACGAAGAAGACGGTACATTCGGTATATTCGTATTCATAGGATACGAGCCAAAGACCAAACTGTACGAAGGAATACTTAAATTAGAAAGAGGCTATGTAGAAACCGACGAAAACATGAAAACAAACATAGAAGGCGTATACGCAGCCGGAGATATTAGAGTAAAAAGCCTGAGACAAGTAGTTACGGCAGCCGGAGACGGAGCCATAGCAGCAGTACAGGCAGAAAAATATATAGAATCATTATAGGAGGGAAAGAATGTTAGTACTCGATAAAACCACATTTGAACCAGAAGTATTAAAAGGCGAAGGATACATATTAGTAGACTTTTTCGGAGACGGATGCGCACCATGCGAAGCATTAATGCCCCACGTAGAAGCACTGTCAGAAAAATACGACGGCAAAATAAAATTCACAAAACTAAACACAACAAAAGCAAGAAGAGTAGCAATAGGACAGAAAGTACTTGGCTTACCAGTTATTGCAATCTATAAAGACGGAGAAAAAGTAGAAGAACTCATAAAAGAAGACGCTACACCCGACAATGTAGAAGCAATGATAAAAAAATATATATAACAAAAAAACCAAATAAGGAGGAAAAAAATGAGCTTATTAAAAGGTAAAAAAGTAATAATAATAGGCGACAGAGATGGAATACCAGGACCAGCCATAGAAGAATGCGTAAAAACCGCAGGCGGCGAAACAGTATTTTCATCAACAGAATGCTTCGTCTGAACAAGCGCAGGAGCAATGGATTTGGAAAATCAAAAAAGGGTTAAAGAATTTGCAGAAAAGTACGGTGCAGAGAACCTAGTAGTAGTACTTGGAGCAGCAGAAGGAGAAGCAGCAGGATTAGCTGCAGAAACCGTAACAAACGGAGACCCAACATTTGCAGGTCCATTGACAGGAGTTCAGTTAGGACTCTCAGTATTCCACGTGTGCGAACCAGAAATAAAAGAAGAAGTAGACGAAGCCGTTTACGACGAGCAAATCAGTATGATGGAAATGGTATTGGATGTTGACGATATAATAAGCGAAATGACACCAATAAGAGAAGACTATTGTAAATATCTTTAATATTTAGTACTTTATATAGACAATCGAATTTATTTGCTTCGCAGAAATGCGAAGCAAATTTTGAATAACGGAGGTTATTATGAACAGTGTAATAAAAGGAGCCAGCTATATATTGGCATTTACTCCTGATATGGTTATCCATAACGGAACAACCCAAACAACTGAAAGAACCGTAAATCCAAACTCAGAATACCTAAAACAAATAAAAGACCACCTGAGAACCTTTGAAGAAGTAGTGAACTATCTTCCAAACCAGACATATATAGGAAACATAACACCAGAAGAACTTGCAGGATACGCACAGCCATGGAACGACAAAAAGCTCGAAAAAGCAGAAAGATGGGGAAAATTCGGAGAAATAATGCCGCAGGACGAATTTATAGTTCTGATGCAGATGTGTGACGTATTCGACCTTGTAAAAATAGAAAACAACTTCTTAGCCGAAACAAAAGCAAAGCTTGAAAAACATCCATTATTTGATGAAGCATTGCTAAGCAGAATCAAGCAGGGAGAAGAAGCAGAAACAATAAAAAAATACGTTGATGAAGAACATTCAGAACCATTATACAACGACGGCAAACTAGTAGGCTGCGTAAAAAGAGCACACGACATAGACGTTAACCTAAGCGCCCATGTAATGATGGAAAACTTAGTATCAAAAGCATCAAACGTACTTGCATTATTAAACCTCACATACAAAAACGACATAAACAAAGAAGAAATAGACTATGTAATAGACTGCTGCGAAGAAGCATGCGGAGATATGAACCAAAGAGGCGGAGGAAACTTTGCAAAAGCCTGCGCAGAAGTAGCAGGATTTGTAAATGCAACAGGATCAGACACAAGAGGATTCTGTGCAGGACCGACCCATGCGCTGATAGAAGCAGCAGCATTAGTAAAAGCAGGAGTATTCAACAACGTTGTAGTATCCGCCGGTGGATGCACAGCAAAACTTGGAATGAACGGAAAAGACCACATAAAAAAAGGACTTCCGATTTTAGAAGACGTATTAGGCGGCTTTGCCATACTCATAAGCAAAAATGACGGAGTAAGCCCCGAAATAAACCTAGACCTGGTAGGAAAACACACAGTAGGAACAGGATCATCACCACAGGCAGTTATATCATCATTAGTTTCATCCTTAGAAAAAGCAGGCATGAAAATAACAGATGTAGATAAATACTCAGTAGAAATGCAAAACCCAGACATAACAAAACCAGCAGGAGCAGGAGATGTGCCATTGGCAAACTACAAGATGATAGGAGCCCTGGCAGTAAAAATGGGTCACATGGAGAGAAAAGAATTAGCAGAGTTCACAGCTAAACATGGTATGGTTGGCTGGGCACCTACACAAGGACATATACCTTCAGGAGTTCCTTACATAGGATTCTGCAGACAAGATATCATGGACGGAAAAATAAAAAATACTATGATAGTAGGAAAAGGAAGTCTCTTCCTAGGAAGAATGACAAACCTGTTTGACGGCGTATCCTTTATTATTGAAGCAAATAAAGGAGAACAAGAACCGCAGTCAACAATTTCAGAGGAAAAAGTAAAAGGACTTATTGCAGAAGCTCTGAAGAACTTCGCTTCAAATCTATTGGCAGAATAGGAGGGCATTTATATGTCTGAAAAACAAGTAAAACAAATAATAGGCAAAGTGTTCGATCAGCTGGCAGACACACTGATTAGCGGAGAATACGGACAGAAGCCGAAGGTAGCCGTTACTGCCATGGGAAGCGAACACGGTGAAGATAATATTTATTCAGCAGCAGTAAAAGCAGCAAAAAGCGGAATAGATACTACCGTAATCGGATCAAAAGAAGCAGAAGGTGTAAAAACAGCATTTGTAAATACAGAAGACGAAGCACATACAACCATGGAATCACTACTTAATTCCAAAGAAGTAGATGCAGCGGTAACGATGCATTATCCATTCCCCATAGGAGTTTCAACAGTAGGAAGAGTAGTAACTCCCGGAAAAGGAAAAGAGATGTTCATAGCAACAACAACAGGAACATCCTCAACCGATAAAGTGGAAGGTATGGTTAAAAATGCTATTTACGGCATAATAACAGCCAAAGCATGCGGGATAAAAAATCCTACAGTAGGTATATTAAATGTTGACGGAGCAAGACAAACAGAAATAGCACTTAAGAAACTTAAAGACCAAGGTTACGACATAAACTTCGCAGCATCACAAAGAGCAGACGGCGGTGCTGTTATGAGAGGAAATGACCTTCTAACAGGTTCTGCAGACGTCATGGTAATGGATTCGCTGACAGGAAATTTAATGATAAAAATCTTTTCTTCCTATACAACAGGCGGAAGCTACGAATCATTAGGATATGGCTACGGCCCCGGAATAGGAGAAAACTTTGATAAACTGATTCTTATTATTTCAAGAGCTTCAGGTTCGCCGCTGGTTGAAGGAGCAATCAAATTTGCTGCTGAGCTGGTTAAGGGAGGATGCCTTGAAATAGCTAAAAAGGAATTTGAAAAGGCTCACAAGGCCGGCCTGACAGAAATATTAAGCGGGCTTAAATCTTCTAAAAAGCCTGCCGAAGAAGAAATAAAGGCTCCGGAAAAACAAGTGGTAACTTCTCAGATTTCAGGTGTTGAAATAATGGACTTGGAAGATGCCGTTAAGCTTTTATGGAAAAACGGAATTTACGCTGAAAGCGGAATGGGATGTACCGGACCTATAATTTTAGTAAATGATGCAAATATTGATAAGGCAATTGAAATTCTTGCCGAAAATGAGTATATTGCTAAAGAAAAATCTGATTGTTGATACCTGTGGAAGGTTGTTGAAAAAGTTCGTCCTGCGCAAGGCATCGTAATGCAGACGGACTTTTTTAACATTATGGGCAGTGCTTCTTGCACCTGCCCATATTATTTGAAGAAAAGCACTGCATAGATAATTCTAATTTTTAAAGCTGTGTATCGGAGCAGGTATTTTACCTCCTCTTTCTATGAATTTATCGCTTGAAAATTTACTTACAGGCATTATTGGTGCTCTGCCCAGCAGACCTCCAAATTCTGCCGTATCGCCTAGGCTTTTTCCGTATACCGGAATTAATCTTACGGCTGTTGTTTTCTGATTAATAACACCTATGGCACATTCATCAGCCATTATTGCAGAAATTGTGCTTGCTTTTGTATCTCCCGGTATAGCAATCATATCTAATCCCACTGAACAAACACAAGTCATTGCTTCAAGTTTTTCAATGACCAAAGAACCTCTGTTAACTGCATTTATCATTCCTTCGTCCTCACTTACAGGTATAAAAGCGCCGCTCAAGCCTCCCACGTTTGAAGAAGCCATAATTCCTCCCTTTTTAACGGCATCATTTAGCAGTGCCAGGGCTGCAGTTGTACCGTGAGCTCCGCAGCTTTCAAGCCCTATTTCTTCCAGAATTCTTGCAACACTATCACCTATATCTGCAGTAGGAGCAAGAGATAAATCCATTATGCCAAATGGTATGTCCAATATTTGTGAAATTTCCTTTGCAACAACTTCTCCGGCTCTTGTAAGCTTAAAAGCTGTTTTCTTTATTGTCTCGCATACTGATGTGAAGTCCTGACCCCTTATTTGTTCAAGTGCGTTTTTAACGACTCCGGGGCCGCTTACGCCTACATTTATTGAAGCTTCAGGTTGTCCGGGCCCATGAAATGCTCCTGCCATAAAGGGATTGTCCTCAACAGCATTTGCGAATATAACCAATTTTGCACAACCAATGCTGTTGTTATCTCTTGTAAGATAAGCGGTATCTTTAACAATTTTGCCCATTAACTTTATTGCATCCATATTTATACCTGCTTTAGTTGAAGCTACGTTAATTGAAGAACAAACTTTTTCTGTTGAAGCCAAAGCTTCAGGAATTGAATTTATTAAGATTAAATCTCCCTTAGTAAACCCTTTTTGAACTAGAGCAGAGTATCCTCCTATGAAGTCAACTCCGGCTGTATCTGCAGCTTTGTCTAGAGTCTGTGCAAATTTTACATAGTCGGTGTCATTGCATGAACCTGCAATTAATGAAACGGGAGTTACGGAAATTCTTTTGTTTATAATGGGGATACCAAATTCTTTTTCGGTTTTTTCAGCTGTTTCAACAAAATGTTCAGATAATCGCGTTATTTTATCATATATTTTATTCCTGGATTTTTGACCATCTGTATCTGCACAGTCTAAAAGTGAAATTCCCATTGTAATAGTTCTAATGTCAAATTTTAATTTATCAACCATATTAATGGTTTCAAGTATATTTTTATAATTAATCATTTTGTCTCCTTATATTTCATACATTTTGTCAAAAATATCTTCTCGTTGTATTCTAATATTCATACATAATTCATCACCTTTTTTGTTAAGGTGCTGCTGCAGGTCAGCGAATCCTATGTTCATTTTATCTAAATCAACCAACATTATCATTGTAAAGTACTCTCTCATTACTGTCTGGTTAATGTCAAGAATATTTATGCTGCAATTTGATAAAAGAGTTGAAATGCCGGCAATTATGCCAGTTTTGTCTTTCCCTATTATTGTTATTATACCTTTCATTATGTCCTCCAAATATTTAGTTGTGGATGAAAGTCAGGGCATAACCGCTTCACACAAAATATTGGCTTCCTTTCTGCCGAAAATACAAAAAAGAGACTTGGAAGTCTCTTTCTTTTAACAACAAAAATAAAAATACCTAGTATTTTATATCTCTGTTCTTTTACCTGAGAGTTTCATTACATTACGTAACTTTCCCCTTCGGTGCTCAAGTGAGTCTCTCCAGAGTTATGTCCATTGACGGTTAATTTATAATCTTCCGCCAACTTCATCCAACATGTTTTATTAGACGTCAGTATACACTCATTATTTATAAAAATCAAGTAATATTTTAAATTTAATATAAATTAGTTTAGCATAATTAATAAATTTTTGGTATAATGATATACTGGAAGCAATAATAGGAATTCAAATTATAATGATGTACAATAATTATAATTGCTTAATGATATAATAAATATTGAAATTTTAATAAAACTTGGTATAATAGATATCAACAAGGAGTGATATTATGAAAATGGGTTTTGAACTAAACTTATCACAAACTCAAAAGCTTATAATGACGCCTGAATTGAGACAAGCTATTCAAATTCTGCAATTCAACAATGTTGAGTTAATGGAGTTTATATACAAGCAATTGGAGGTAAATCCTTTTCTTGAATCAGCTGACAGCAAAAATCAGGAATCTGGTTCAACAGAAAATACGGGTGATGAATCTAATTATGATAAAAACGATAGCAAAGATGAAATCGATTGGAAGGAAGTCACAGAGAGGTATGACGATTTAAGTTATAAGGCATATGAGAGAAATACCGATTCAGATGAAAGGCAATCATTTGAAAGCTACACTTCAAAAAAAATGTCTTTAAAAGATCATCTTATGGTGCAGCTTGGGGTTTCTGTAAAGACAAGCAAGGAAAAGAGAATAGGTGAATTTATAATAGAGTCTCTTGACAATAAAGGGTACTTGGGATGCTCCCTTCAGGATATAAGCTTGCTGCTGAATGAAGACGTCATAGAAATAGAAAGAATTTTAAGGTTGATACAAACTTTTGATCCGGTTGGAGTAGCGGCAAGAAACTTGAGCGAATGCCTTATGATACAGCTCAGAGAAAAAGGAATACAGGATAAGAATGCATATATTATAGCTGAAAATTATCTGGAGGAAATTGCATTAAACAAGGTGCAAAAGATTGCGAAGGATTTAAAAATAAGTGTTACGAGAGTTCAAGGCCTGTGTGACATAATCAAAATGCTTGAACCAAAGCCGTCCAGAGGATTCATTGTAGATTCGGATAATATAAGGTATATAGTTCCTGATGTTACTATAGAAAAAATAAATGATGAATATGTAATAATCGTAAATGACAATAATCTTCCTACGATCACTATAAGCAGCTACTATAAAAGCATGATTAACAATTTGGCCGACAAGGAAGCAAATAAATTTGTAAATGATAAGCTTAATTCATCAATGTGGCTTATTAAGAGCATTGAACAAAGAAGAATGACATTGTACAAGGTTACTGAATCAATACTAAAATTTCAGAGAAGATTTTTTGAAGAAGGCAAGACGGCATTGAAGCCTTTGGTGTTGAAAGACGTGGCTGACGATATTGGTGTGCATGAATCTACAGTAAGCAGAGCAACAAACGGAAAATATGTTCAGACGCCAAGAGGACTGTTTGAATTAAAATATTTCTTTGCAAGCAGTATTAGTGAAACCGGAGGCGATGGAATTTCATCAACAAGTGTTAAGACTCAAATACAAAATTTGATTAACGGAGAAAATTCTCAAAAACCCATGAGTGACCAAAAGATTGCAGAAATGTTAAGTGCCGAAGGTATAAAAATTTCAAGAAGAACTGTAGCGAAATACAGAGATGAGATGAGAATACCTTCATCTTCAATGAGAAGAAGGTTTTGATAAAGCATAAATCAGAACGTACAATTACGTACGCTCTTTTTTATTTTTTGCTGTACATAAATTATTTAGTGTGATATAATTTTAACTGTAGAACATATTTGAGCATACAAATCGTAATAGTATAACACATTTCTTTTTAACATTTCTTTTTTTATCAAATTAAAAATTCAAAAAATTTTAAATTAGTATTGCAATATAAGAGAAATATGGTAAAATGATGCTAGGGACACAAAGTGCATATATGGGACATATTATATCCCGGAGGGTGTATGGATATAAACAAAATACTTGAAATACAAAATAGAATAGTTCCTGAAACTTTTGATTTATTAATGAAGAGATATGAAATTCTTAAAATTATAAGCACTTTTCAGCCGATTGGCAGAAGAAACTTATCAGCAAAACTTGGAATTTCTGAAAGGATTATGCGTGCAGAAATTGATAAATTAAAGGAAATGGATTTGCTTGATATTCAGGCTGCCGGAGTAAGCTTGACCGGAATGGGCTTAAGCTTGCTTTCAGATATACATAATACATTTTATTATATTAAAAATTTGTCTGAAATAGAATTAAAACTTATGGAAAAGCTAAGACTTAAAAGAGTAGCGGTGGTTTCCGGAGATGCGGATAAGGACAGCTTTACATTTATTGACCTTGGTAAAAAAGCTGCTGAAATTGTAAAGGATCTAATAAGAAATGATACAGTTTTAGGAATATCAGGCGGAACCACAATGGCGTGCGTAGTCAATCAGATGAAGAGAAAAAAAGGAATTAGAAATCTTTTAGTTCTTCCTGCCAGAGGCGGATTAAGCGAGGAACTTGAGATACAGGCAAATACCATTGCTGCTAATTTAGCCGAAAAACTGGATGCTTCATACAAGCTTTTGCACATTCCGGATAATCTGGATGAAACAGAATTAGGCATATTAAAAAATAATAAGCTTATAAACGATGTTCTTGAAGACATTCAGCGAATAGACTTGTTGGTTTTCGGACTTGGTAATGCCAGAGATATGGCAATAAGAAGAAAATCAGACAAACGTGTTTTTAATATAATTGAGTCGGAGAGATTAACTGCAGAGGCTTTTGGATATTTTTTCGACAAAGACGGCAATGTAAAAATGCACACTAACTCTGTGGGAATAACCATGGATAACTTCAGGTCAATAAAAAACGCAGTAGGTGTTGCCGGCGGAAGCTCTAAGGCGGAAGCTATTTATTCAATTTCTAAATTTAATAATAATTTTATCCTTATTACAGATGAAGCAGCTGCAAAAAGGATATTAGAATTATAGATAAGAATAACTAAATTAATTATATTTATAATTGGAGGATAATATGGTAAAAGTAGCAATTAACGGATTTGGAAGAATCGGAAGGCTTGCATTAAGGCTAATGACACAGGATAGCAATTTTAAGGTAATGGCAATAAATACAAATTCAAGTGCCGAGACATTGGCTTATCTGCTGAAATATGATACAGCTCACGGAAACTTTATGACGGACAAAATTACATACAATGAAAATGCATTGATAGTAGATGGAAATGAAATTATTACATCGAGCAATAAGGATCCTGAAAACTGCAATTGGAAAGAACTTGATATTGATCTTGTAATAGACTGCACAGGTAAATTTAATGATGCTGAAAAAGCACAGGCTCATATCAGAGCTGGAGCTAAAAAAGTATTGTTGTCAGCTCCTGGAAAAGGAGATTTGAAAACAATCGTATACAATGTTAACCATGAAATACTTGACGGAACTGAAACTGTAATATCAGCAGCTTCCTGCACAACAAACTGTCTGGCTCCTCTGGCAAAAGTATTAAATGATTCATTTGGAATTGAAAAAGGTTTAATGACAACTGTTCATGCATACACAAATGACCAGAACATCCATGATAACTCACATAAGAAGGGAATTATGGCAAGAAGAGGTCGTGCAGCAGCAGCGAACATCGTTCCTACAGCAACTGGTGCGGCAAAGACTGTTGGAAAAGTTCTGCCTGAATTAGAAGGAAAATTAGACGGCATAGCTCTTAGAGTTCCTACAGTTACAGGCTCTGTTGTAGACTTAACTGTTGAATTAAAAAGAAACACTACAGTTGAAGAAATAAATAAAGCTGTTAAGGAAGCATCTAATGAAACATTGGCTTACACAGAAGATCCAATAGTTTCAAGTGATGTTATAGGCAGCCATTATGCAAGTATATTTGATGCGTTATCAACTCAAATACTTGAACGTGACGGAAAACAAATGATTAAGCTTATAACATGGTATGACAATGAAATGTCGTTTACTGCCCAATTAGTAAGACTTGCTAAGTACTGGGGATCAATGAAATAATTAAACTATAGCTGAACGAGAGTGAATAACAGCGAAATTAATATTGCTGATGTTCTTCTGAGGTTCAGCTATTGTTATGGAGGATTGTATGAACAAAAAAACTTTAAGAGATATTGATGTTAAGAACAAGAGAGTTTTAGTAAGATGTGATTTCAATGTTCCCTTGGATGAAAACAGAAATATAACTGATGACATAAGAATAAAAAGCTCACTTCCTACTTTGAACTACCTTTTGGATAAAGGTGCTTCGCTGATTATCATGTCTCATTTGGGAAGGCCTAAAGGAGAAGCAAATCAGAAGTATTCGTTGTTGCCTGTGGCTGAGAGACTGAGAATACTGTTGGACAGAAAAGTAATATTTGAAAACTGTGATGCGGTAGTTGATGATAATGTAAAAAAAAGAGCTTCTCTGCTAAAAGCAGGTGAGGTTATACTTCTTCAAAACACTCGATACAGGAAAGAAGAAGAGAAGAATGGTGAAGAATTTTCAAAAGACTTAGCTTCAATGGCTGATTTATTTGTTAACGATGCATTTGGAACTGCTCATAGAGCACATGCATCAAATGCGGGAGTATGCAAATATCTTCCTTCTGCTGTGGGCTTTCTTGTAGAAAAGGAAATAGAGGTTATGGGAAATGCACTTGAAAATCCTAAAAAACCTCTTACAGCTATACTGGGTGGAGCTAAGGTATCAGATAAAATTGCTGTAATAGAAAACCTGCTGAATATTGCCGATAATATTTTGATAGGTGGAGGAATGGCATATACATTTTTGAAAGCAAATGGACATTCAATCGGAAATTCTTTGCTCGAAGAAGAAAAAGTAAGCCTTGCTAAGGAATTAACGGAAAAAGCAAGAAGTAAAAATGTCAAGCTGTTGTTGCCTGTGGATACAGTAGCCGCTAAGGAATTTAAAAATGACGCAGATTTTGTGACAGTTGATTCGGATAAAATACCTGATGATTATATGGGATTGGATATCGGAGAAAAAACCGTCGCAGCATTCAGTGATGTTATACGTGCGTCAGGAACTGTTATATGGAACGGTCCGCTTGGAGTGTTTGAAATGGAAAATTTTGCAAAAGGAACAAACTCAATTGCTAAATGTATTGCCGAAAACAAAGAGGTAATTTCCATTATAGGAGGAGGAGATAGTGCTGCAGCTGTTGAAAAAGCAGGCCTCGCCGATAAAATAACTCATATATCTACCGGAGGAGGAGCATCTCTGGAATTTTTAGAAGGAAAAGTGCTTCCCGGAATAGACGCGGTTGACAATAAATAGGAGGATTAGTATGAGAAAAACATTGATAGCCGGAAATTGGAAAATGAACAATGACATTGAGCAAAGTTTGATGCTTGCAGAAAATTTAAAATCATTGTCAGGAGAATTTGATAATAATGTGGATGTACTCATATGTCCGACTTTTACATCTTTATATTCAGTTAAGGAAGTTTTAAAAAACTCAAATATCAAAATAGGCGCACAAAATATGCATTTTGAGGATAAAGGAGCATATACAGGCGAAATATCACCGTTGATGTTAAAAGAAATGGGAATTGAATATGTTATTATAGGTCATTCTGAAAGAAGACAATATTTTAATGAAACAGATGAAACTGTCAATAAGAAATTGAAGTCTGCATTGGAGTATGGTATAATTCCTATACTATGTGTAGGTGAAACTCTTGAGCAAAGAGACAGCGGCATTGAAAAGGAAACAGTCAGAAATCAGATTACAAAGGCCTTTAATAATATAGAAGCTTCTGATGCGGAGAAAATAACTGTAGCGTATGAGCCTATATGGGCAATCGGGACAGGAAGAACTGCATCAAGCAAGCAGGCAAATGACATGGCTTCTTTTATAAGAAAATGCATTTCAGAGATATATAGTAAAGAGTCAGCCGACAATGTAATAATACAGTACGGTGGAAGTGTAAAGGGCAGCAACGCTAAAGAAATATTAAGCGAATCTGATATTGACGGTGCATTAGTAGGTGGAGCAAGCTTAAAAGCAGATGAGTTTCTAAAAATAATTAATTATGCTAAGTAAGGTAGGTTATATATGAACAAAGTAACAGCATTGATTATCCTTGACGGCTGGGGACTGGGAAAAGACTATGAAGGAAATGCGATTAAAAGAGCAAAAACACCTAATTTTGATGTGCTCATGCGAAAATACCCAAATACATCTTTGTCTGCAAGTGGATATGATGTAGGTCTTCCTAAGGGACAAATGGGAAATTCAGAGGTAGGACATTTAAATATTGGAGCTGGTAGAATTGTTTATCAGGATTTTACAAGAATAACAAAATCTATTGAAGAAGGCGGAATCAATTCCAATGAGGCTATTATTTCTGCTTTTGAACATGTGAAGAAGAACAATTCAACTCTTCATTTTATAGGACTGCTGTCAGATGGCGGCGTTCACAGCCATACATCTCATTTATTCAGTCTTATGGAGCTGGCAAAGAAAAACAATGTCGATGATATTGCAGTGCATTGCATAACTGATGGAAGAGATGTAAGCCCGACGAGCAGCCCTAATTACATAAAAGAACTCGAGAAAAAAATTAAGAATATAAAGGCAGGACGTATTGCTTCAATTATGGGAAGATACTATGCTATGGACAGAAATAGGCAGTGGGACAGGGTTGAATTGGCATACAACGCCCTAGTTAATGGAGAAGGAGAAAAGTTCGATGATCCGTTAGATGCAATAAGGATGTCTTACATAAACGGTGTTACGGATGAGTTTATCAAGCCTCTGATAATTAGAAATCAAAATGGTGAAACCACTGTAATAAAGGATAATGATGCCGTAATTTTTTACAATTTCAGGCCCGATAGGGCAAGACAGATTACGAGAGCATTTGTTGATAAAGATTTTGATAATTTTGACAGAAAAAAAGTTAATGTAAAATTTGTTTGCATGACTTTGTATGATAAAACTATTGAAAATGTTGATATTGCATTTAAACCTCATTTTGTAAAAAATACTCTTGGAGAATATTTAAGTACAAAAGGATACAAACAGCTTAGGGCTGCAGAAACTGAAAAATATGCCCATGTTACTTACTTCTTTAACGGAGAAATTGAAGAACCGTTTAAACATGAAGTAAGGATGTTGATTCCTTCACCTGATGTTCCAACATATGATTTAAAGCCTGAAATGAGCGCGTTTGAATTAAAAAATGTGATCATGGAAGAATTGGAAAAGGATATGTACCAAGTTATGATTATAAATTTTGCTAATCCTGATATGGTTGGACATACTGGTGATGTTGAAGCAGCAATAAAAGCTGTTGAGGCAGTTGATAAATGCCTCGGCGAAATAGTCAACTTTATAATTAGGTCAGACGGTACGGCAATAATTGCTGCTGATCACGGAAACTGCGAAGAAATGCTTGATCCGGCAAATTTATCCAAAATAACGGCTCATTCCACAAACAGGGTTCCGTTTATTGTAGTGAGAAATCGAAAATGCTTCACACTTAAAGAAGGTATACTGGCTGATATAGCTCCTACAATGCTTGAGCTTATGGGAGTAGAAAAACCGGTAGAAATGACGGGTCAGAGTTTAATAGTACATAAAACAAAATAAATGGAGGTCAACGATAAAATGACAATTATTTCAGATGTTTACGCAAGAGAGATATTGGATTCAAGAGGAAACCCTACAATCGAAGTCGAAGTTTGGACTGAGAGCGGCGGATATGGTAAGGCAGGAGTACCTTCAGGTGCATCAACGGGAGCATTTGAGGCTGTTGAGCTTCGTGACGGAGATAAAAAAAGATACTTGGGCAAGGGAGTTCAAAACGCTGTAGATAATGTAAACAATATAATAGCTCCGGAGCTAATAGGAAGAGATGCTGCAGAGCAGGTAGTTATAGATAAACTTTTAATAAGCCTTGACGGAACAGCAAACAAGGAAAAATTGGGAGCAAATGCAATACTGGGCGTTTCTGTTGCAGCAGCTAAAGCAGCAGCTGATACACTGGGATTGCCGCTATATCAATATTTGGGCGGAGTAAATGCTAAAGTTCTTCCGGTTCCTATGATGAATATTCTAAATGGCGGTCAGCATGCTGATAATAATGTTGATATTCAGGAATTTATGGTTATGCCTGTTGGAGCTTGCTGTTTTAAAGAAGCTCTTAGAATGGGAGCAGAGGTGTTCCACAGCCTGAAGAGTGTACTTAAATCAAAGGGATTAAGCACATCAGTAGGTGATGAAGGAGGATTTGCACCAAATCTTTCATCAAATGAAGAAGCTTTGGCAACAATTGTTGAAGCTATTGAAAAGGCAGGATACGTTCCCGGAAAAGATGTAATGCTTGCACTCGACGTGGCTGCTACAGAGCTATTTGATCCTGAAACAAAAATATACACATTAGAGGGTGAAGGAAGAAAATTCACGCAGTCAGAGCTTGTGGATTTCTATTCGGATCTTGTAAACAAATATCCTATTATATCTATTGAAGACGGCATGAATGAAGAGGACTGGGAAGGCTGGAAGATGCTTACGGAAAAACTGGGCTCAAAGATTCAGTTAATAGGAGACGATTTATTTGTAACAAACACTGAAAGGCTCAAAAAGGGAATTGAACTAAAAGTAACAAATTCAATTCTAATAAAATTAAATCAAATAGGAACAATAACTGAAACACTAGATGCAATAGAAATGGCTAAAAGGGCAGGTTACACTGCAGTAGTTTCTCACCGTTCGGGAGAAACAGATGACACTACAATTTCTGATTTGGTAATTGCGGTGAATGCTGGTCAAATAAAAACCGGAGCTCCATCAAGAATAGACCGTGTTGCAAAATACAATCAATTGCTCAGACTAGAAGATATTTTAGGTGAAGCTGCTCAGTACAGCGGTATGGATGCATTTTATAGCATTAAATAAATTAATCTAAAAATTTATGCAGGAATTTGGGTTTTGCCCTAGTTCCTGCTATAAAACGAACTATTTTGTAATTCTTAACTAAAAAATGTTGATTAAATAATTTATTAATGTTATAATTCAAATGTTATTCTAGAGATACAGTAACAGGAGGTGTTAGAATGGAAACAGTTGTAAGAATATTTTTGATAATTGCAAGTTTATTTCTTATTGGAAGCATTTTGCTTCAATCTGGTAAGCAGGCCGGTATGTCAGGAGAGATAGCAGGCGGTGCAGAATCAATCTGGGGAAGAAATAAAGGAAGAAGTTACGAGGGAAAACTTGAAAAAGCAACTGCAGTATCAGCGATTATTTTCTTGATTGCTTCACTATTATTGGTAGCTATTCAGTAATAATTTGTTATTATTTGGCAATAATAGTTTTGTATTATATTCTAATGTTATGTTAGGATATATTTTCATGTGGTTAAGCGTTTGGTCAAACCTTTCGCTTAATAATTAAATCTATTTAACAACGGAGGAAAGAATTAAATGGGCACTATAATAATAGCTCCTATAGTAGGAGTTTTGGCTTTGCTGTTCGCTTTTTATAAAGCATCCAGCATAAGCAAGGTAAATCCAGGCAATGAAAGAATGAAAGAAATATCTTCATATATTCATGAAGGTGCTATGGCGTTCCTTGCAAGGGAATATAAGTCAGTTGGAATTTTTGCAATTATACTTTTCATTGTATTGGGTCTGGCAATCAACTGGGGAACTGCAATAGCATATGCTATCGGTTCTGGATTTTCTGTTCTGGCAGGATACTTTGGTATGACTGTTGCTACTAAGGCAAACGTAAGAACAGCAAACGCAGCTAAGGAATCAGGAATGAATAAAGCATTAGACGTTGCTTTTTCAGGTGGTTCTGTAATGGGTATGGTTGTAGTAGGCTTGGGTCTGTTTGGATTAGGTGGATTTTGGCTTATATTTAAAGACGCAAGTGTTATAACAGGATTCAGTCTTGGAGCTTCATCAGTTGCTTTATTTGCACGTGTTGGCGGAGGTATATATACTAAAGCTGCCGATGTTGGAGCAGACCTTGTTGGTAAGGTTGAATCAGGAATCCCTGAGGACGATCCAAGGAACCCTGCAGTTATAGCAGATAACGTTGGTGATAATGTTGGTGACGTTGCTGGTATGGGTGCTGACTTATTTGAATCATATGTAGGATCTATAGTATCTGCAATTACATTGGGAGTTATCGCGTATGAAGGCGGAGAAGGAGTGTTTTTCGCATTAATGATCGCTTCTGTAGGTATTGTTGCTTCAATAATCGGTACAATGTTTGTAAAAGCAAAAGAAGGTTCAAACCCACAAAAAGCTTTAAACATGGGTACATATGTAAGTTCATTAATAGTTATGGTATCTGCATTTTTCCTTAGTCAATCTATACTAGGAAGCAGACTTCCATTCTGGGCAATAGTATTTGGCTCAGCTGTAGGATTAATCATAGCTAAGATTACTGAAATGTATACTTCAGATGAATATAAATATGTTAAAGAAATTGCTGAGCAGTCTGAAACTGGTGCTGCTACTACAATTATAAGCGGTTTATCTGTTGGTATGAGATCAACTGCATACCCTATAATAGTATTGGCAGTTGGTATCATCGGTGCTTATTTAATAGCAGGTTATACATCAAACGGTATTGATGCTGTTAAAGGTTTGTACGGTATAGCACTTGCTGCTGTAGGTATGCTTTCAACAGCAGGTATGACAGTAGCAGTAGATGCTTACGGTCCTATTTCAGACAATGCAGGTGGTATTGCTGAAATGTGTGAATTGCCTCACTCTGTAAGAGAAATTACAGATAAATTGGACTCAGTAGGAAATACAACAGCTGCTATCGGTAAAGGATTTGCTATAGGATCAGCTGCGCTTACTGCTTTGGCATTGTTTGCATCATATACACAAGCAGTTGGAATTACATCTATAAGCTTAACAGAACCTACAGTTATTGCTGGATTATTTATAGGTGGGATGCTTCCATTCCTGTTCTCTGCAATCACAATGAGTGCAGTTGGTAAAGCAGCATTCTCTATGATAGAAGAAGTAAGAAGACAGTTCAAAGAATTACCTGGAATAATGGAAGGTAAAGATAAGCCTGATTACAGAAGATGTGTTGATATTTCAACTGCAGCAGCTTTAAGAGAAATGATTATACCTGGCCTGTTAGCAGTAGTAGTTCCATTGCTTGTTGGCTTATTATTAGGTACTGAAGCTCTTGGAGGTTTACAGGCAGGTGCTTTGGTAACAGGTGTTCTGATGGCTATATTTATGTCAAACTCAGGTGGAGCATGGGATAATGCTAAGAAATACATCGAAGGTGGCACACACGGAGGAAAAGGAAGCGATGCTCATAAGGCAGCAGTTGTAGGAGATACTGTAGGTGACCCGTTCAAGGATACTTCAGGACCTTCAATCAATATTTTAATCAAGCTTATGACAGTTGTTTCTCTCGTATTTGGACCTATGCTGGCTCAGTACGGCGGAGTGCTTTTAAAATTCTTTTAAGTAAACTTATTAAGAGACTTCTCTTTGTGAGAAGTCTTTTTTTGTTGCAGATTTCTATAAACTGACATATAATAGTAGTAATAATTTTAAATAATGTAATGAAAATAATTAGGTTAAGTAGGTATCAGTATTGTGCGCTACAAAGACTTATGGGAAGGATTGATTATCGGATAATGCATGTTGATATTGACGGCATAAAAATTAACTATATAGACGAAGGAAGCGGAAAAACTGTATTGCTTCTTCACGGATGGGGCGGGAGCATTCAGACGATGAATCCTATTGCAAATTTTTTAAAGGATAAATGCAGAGTAATTGCGTTGGATCTGCCAGGCTTTGGGGAAAGTGGTATTCCTGATACTCCATGGAATTCCTACAATTATGCAGAATGTATAAAAAAATTTATTGATAAGCTTCAGCTAAGTGAAATTATTTTATTCGGACATTCTCACGGAGGAAGAATATCAATAATTCTAGCTGGAAAATATGATTTAGTTAAGAAGTTAATACTCATTGACAGCGCAGGCATAATACCGAAAAGGAAGCTAAACTATTATGTAAAAGTTTATTCATTCAAATTATTAAAGAAGTTATATATGATATTTTCTGCTGGTGATTCAAAAGAGCAAAGAGCTGAAAAGTTTTATAAAAGATTTGGATCCGAGGATTATAAATCAGCCCATGGTATTATGAGGCAGACCATGGTTAAGGTTATTAATGACAACCTTATTAATGTACTTCCTTCAATAAATGCTCCTACATTGCTTATATGGGGGGAAAATGATGAAGACACACCGATTTATATGGGAAAATTGATGGAAGACAGGATTGCTGACAGTGGATTAGTAGTTTTGGAGGGCGCAGGACATTATTCATATATTGATTGTTATGACCGTTTTAAGGCAGTAATTAACGTTTTTTTAAAAGACGAATTCAAATAATGGGAGTGAAAAAATGCAGACATTAATTTTTTTGTTTTCGGCATGCTGGCTGATGCTTTGTTTTATTAAATTGAAGTTTAATTTGCACATGCTTCAGATTGAAGGATATAAGAACCAGAAGTACATAGATTGGATGTCAGCACATAAGGATAAAATATTTACGAAAAACGATAGAATTTATTCAATAATAATGATTATTAATACGTTGTTTTTTATGCTGGCCGCAACAGGAGCAGAAGAAAGAAACCTGTCCCCTTATGCAATGGCAGCTTCACTGATTACTTCAGTATTCTTGATAATAAATACAAAGAAGAAGGATGAAGCAAAAAAACCTCTTGTCATGACAAACAGGGCAAAAAGGCTCATTTTGATTGCTGTATCCCTCACGGTGGTTGATTTTTTAATTTTAATCGGAATTATATATTTTATTTCCGGTAATATTGTGAGATATTTTCCACTTTGGTCGGGAATTTTGGCAATAGTATACTTGTTCAGCGCATATTATGTATTGGGGGCTAACTATATAGCCGTACCAATAGAGAAAAATATAAATAAAAAATTCTATAATCAAGCCTCTGATAAAATCAAAGAAATGAAAAACATTACATCCATAGGTATTACCGGGAGTTATGGAAAAACAAGCACAAAGTTTGCTGCGGCATCGATACTTAAAGAAAAGTATTCAGTTTTAAATACTCCTGAAAGCTACAATACCCCCATGGGGATAAGCAAAATAATAAACAGCAAGTTAACTGATGAATACGAGATTTTTATTGCAGAGCTAGGAGCAACGAAAATAGGTGATATTGATGAAGTTGCTGCTTTAACCAATCCTAAGATAGGAATTTTAACCTCAATAGGGCCGTGCCATCTTGAGACATTTAAATCAATAGACAACATTATGAGGACTAAGTATGAGCTCATTGAAAGGCTCCCTGATGACGGAATTGCAATATTTAACTATGATAATGATTATGTGAAAAAGCTTGCTGATAAGACATTTAAAGAAAAAATATGCTACGGAATTAAAAATATCGAAGATACAGATTTGTTTGCAACCGACATTAAGGTAGGAAGCACCGGTTCAAAATTTACTCTGTGTATAAAGGATATGGGAACAGTAGAGTGTGAAACAAAGTTGCTGGGAGAGCATAATATTTTGAATATTCTTGCGGGTGCTTCTGTTGCTAAAGTTTTAGGGCTCACTCTTGATGAAATAGCAAGAGGGATAAGCAAGATTGAAAGCGTTGAGCACAGGCTTCAGCTAATTGATCCGGGAACCGGCGCAATTGTTATTGATGATGCATTCAACTCAAATCCTGACGGAGCTAAAGCTGCATTAGAAGTTTTAGATTCATTTGCAGAAAGAAGAAAAATCATTGTTACACCAGGAATGGTTGAACTGGGAGAGGTAGAAGAACAGGAAAATGAGAAATTTGGAGAAAATATTGCAATAACCTGTGACGCCGTTATTTTAATAGGTAAAAAAAGAACGGAAGCCATACAGAGAGGGCTGAAGAAAAAAGCGTTCAATGAAGATGATTTGTATGTGGTTAATTCGTTGAGCGAAGCTACTGAAGTGCTGAAAACATTAACTAGGGCAGGCGACGTTGTTTTATTTGAAAATGATTTGCCGGACACATACAATGAGCATTAAGCAATGGAGGTATATATGAAAAAATCAGTAGGTATTATTATTGGAGGAAGGACAGTAGAACACGAGGTTTCAATAATTACAGGATTACAGGTTTTAGATAACATAGACAAAACACTTTATGAACCAAGGATAATATACATTCAAAAGGATGGAAGCTGGTATGTTGGAAACAGTCTCCATAATATAAACAATTATAAAGTAAAAAAATTTGATGATGCTTATGAAATATTGCCGGGATTTAAGAACAATAAATTAGTTCTTTATCCTCATCCTGACATAAGGCAGGGGCTTTTCGGGAAAAAATATAGTACATATGAAATTGATATTGTGTTTCCTGCTGTTCATGGAACAAATGTTGAGGACGGAGCTCTTCACGGATTATTTCAGATGAATGATGTTCCGTGTGCATTCGGTTCGGTGTTAAGTTCTGCTGTGGGAATGGATAAAGTTATTATGAAAAAAGTATTTGAAAGCAACAACCTTCCTGTAGTGGATTATACATGGTTTTACAGAAGCAGTTTTGAGGAAGATAAAGAAAATATTTTGACTGAATGCGAGAAGATTGGATATCCCATGATAGTAAAACCGGCCAACTTAGGTTCAAGCGTTGGCATAAGCAAAGCTAAGAACTATGATGAGCTGCTTTTTTCAATTCAGGTAGCCATGTCATACGACAGAAAGGTAATAGTGGAAAAATGTGTCGAAAACGTGAGAGAAATAAACTGTGCTGTCATGGGATTTGAGAATGATCTTACAGCTTCCTTGTGTGAGGAGCCTGTAGGATGGGAAGAATTCCTTACATATGAAGATAAGTATGTTAATAAAAAGAAGGATGCATCGGAGTCAAAAAGAAGGATTCCCGCAGATATTGAAAAGGAAGTTGAGGAGGATATTAAAAAATATGCTAAAGAAGCTTTCAGATCCATTGATTGCTGCGGAGATGCAAGAATAGATTTTTTATATGACGGTAACAATATATATGTGAATGAAATTAATACTATACCCGGCTCAATTGCATTTTATCTGTGGGAAGGAATAGGAATCTCATTTACAGAACTGGTTTCAAGAATACTTAAATTTGCTGAAATCCAGCATGAACAAAGAAAATCAAATATTATTTCTTACGATATTGATTTGTTGAATAAGATGGGAAGCAGCGGTAAACATAAATAGAAAAGCATAGTATGGGCGGGGTTACCCGCCCGTTTTAAGGAGAGCAGTAGATGAACTTTAAAGAAAAAATTTTGGAATTTATGAGAGAGGAAGCTTACAAGCCTTTAACATTAAGCGAGCTCATGCGTGTGTTTAAAATTGAGAGCAGCATGAAAAAAGAAGTGTTAAAGACACTTAACGAATTAGAAAGTGAAGGCAGAGTAATTTTTACCAGATCTAACAGATATGGTTTGCCGGAAAAAATGAACTTGATTATAGGAACGTTGGATGGAAATCAAAAAGGATTTGCATTCCTAAGACCTGATGACGACAAAATAAACGACATATTTATTTCCCCTGCTGACATGAACGGTGCCATGCACGGGGACAGAGTCATAGTAAGGCCTATGAAAACAACTGAAGAGGTAAAAAGTCCAGAAGGAAAAGTTATACGAATCATACAAAGGGCTAACAGCTATGTTATAGGAACGTTTCAAAAAAGCAGACACTTTGGTTTTGTGGTTGCAGATGATAAGCGAATTGCATATGATATTTTCATACCTAGAGAAGAGTTTAACGGAGCAAATACCAACGACAAGGTAAATGTAATAATAACTGAATGGCCTCACGAAAGAAAAAATCCTGAAGGTAAAATTGTTGATATAATTGGAAATATAGGGGATACGGATACACATATAGAAGCTGTACTTTTAAACAAAAAAGTAAGACAGACATTTCCAGAAGATGTTATAAAGGAAGCTGTAAGAGTATCCGCAGAAGGAATTCACCAGCAGGAATACAAAAGAAGAGCCGATTTAAGAACGCTTAACATTATTACAATTGACGGTGAAGATGCAAAAGACTTGGATGATGGTGTTTACGCAGTTAAAATTAGCGATGATGAATACAAACTTGGGGTACACATAGCGGATGTAACTCACTACGTTAAGGAAGACCGAAAGATGGATAAAGAAGCCTTAAAAAGAGGAACGAGCATTTATCTTGTAAATAGAGTTATTCCAATGCTTCCAAAAGAATTATCAAATGGAGTGTGCAGCCTTAATCCCAATGAAGATAAGCTTGCTCTTTCTGTAGATATGACTATTAACGGCAAGGGCAACGTAGTTGATTATAAAATATATGAAAGCATAATAAAAAATCATTATCGCATGACGTATACTGACGTATCGGAAATTCTGGAAAACAATGATGAAAAACTTAGCCTTAAGTATAAGGAAATAGTACCTATGCTGAAAACAATGGAAGAATTAAGCCTTATACTGAGAAAGAAAAGAGAAACAAGAGGAGCAATAGACTTTGAATTTCCGGAAACAAAAATTGTTACAGATGAAAAAGGAAAGGCTGTTGATGTAACGAAGTATGAAAGGCGTGTATCTAATAAAGTAATCGAAGAATTTATGCTGGTATGCAATGAAACTGTTGCAGAGCATTATTACTGGATGAATATGCCGTTTGTGTATAGGATACATGAGGAACCGGATGAGGTCAAAATGTTTGAATTCAACACACTTATTCATAATCTTGGCTATACTCTGAAGGGAGTGAACAACGAAATTCATCCGAAAGAGTTGCAGCAGCTTCTCGCAAAAATTAAAGGAAAAAAAGAAGAAAATCTAATAAATAATATGATGCTTAGGTCATTAAAGAAGGCTATATATTCATCGAAAAGCTCACAGCACTTTGGGTTGGCAGCACAATACTACTGCCATTTTACTTCTCCTATCAGAAGATACCCTGATTTACAGATACACCGTATTATAAAAGGGCAACTAAATGGCAAATTTACAGAACAGGATTATCAGAGACTTACTGATAGAACAGCAGCTGTTGCAGAGCAGTCATCTACCATGGAAAGAATTGCTGATGAAGTAGAAAGAGATGTAGATAAAATTAAAATAGCGGAGTATATGTCTGACAAAATAGGAAATGAGTATGAAGGAACTGTATCCGGAGTAACAAGCTTTGGATTATTTGTAGAACTTGAAAATTCAGTTGAAGGTCTTGTACATATATCAAATATGACAGATGACTTCTATATTTTTAATGACGAAAGAAGAGAATTATTCGGTCAAGCAAGCAGAAAAACATATAAAATTGGCGACGATGTAAAAATAAGAGTTGAAAATGTAAGCATTCCGAGAGCAGAAATTGACTTTGCGTTTATTGATGAATTTAGCGAAGATGATTTTGAATATGATGAAAATGAGCTTACGGGAATAGGAAACTGAATTTAATAATAATTTAAGGATTGTGAGATATAATAATAAGGGATGGTCGGAAGGCTATCCCGGCACACCTTTTACTAAAAGATGCATAAAAACATAATATATGCATAATTAATAAAAAATCTGACATTTGACAGATTAAAAATTTAATGCTATAATCATCCTACACTCTACGGTAGGTGATTAAATGGCTGTAAATACAAAAAAAATTGCAAGCAACAAAAAAGCATATCATGAATATTTTGTAGAAGATAAGTATGAAGCTGGAATTGTTCTTGTGGGAACAGAAGTTAAATCAATAAGACAGGGTAAAGTTAACTTAAAGGATAGTTATGTAAACATAAAAGATGGTGAAGCCTATGTTTATAACATGCATATAAGTCCCTATGAAAAAGGTAACATTTACAATGTGAATCCCCTTAGACCCAGAAAGCTGCTTTTAAACAAAAGAGAAATAAGAAAGCTTATAGGGCTGATAACATTGAAGGGATATTCACTTATACCGTTGAGTTTGTATCTTAAAAACGGCCTTGTTAAAATGGAAATGGCAGTTGCAAAAGGTAAGAAAAACTATGATAAACGTCAGGACATAGCCAAAAAAGATGCCGAACGCCGCATGCAAAGGCGCGACGATTATTAATATTTCGGGGGCGTAAATGGTTTCGACGGGGGTATAGAAGGAAGATAAGCGAGTCGTTGTCGCCAAACAACGCAAAAAGTGGCAACAAAATATAAACGCAAAAGAAAATAATAATTTAGCATTCGCAGCGTAAGCTGCTTGCTTGTCCCACTTAGACGACCTGCAGTCTGAGTTGGGGCATCATCTGAAGCAGGGAACTGCATCAGGGGTTCTTCGACCTGGTGTTGAACAATCGAAGATAGCCGATGTTATGGCCTGACGATAGGCAATAGCTGAGGCGAAATAAAAAGTATCGTCTGCACTCGGAGAAAGTCTTGTGGAAATATTTTCGGACGTGGGTTCGACTCCCACCGCCTCCATTTTTAAAACCACGACAAAGGACCACAATATAAATGTTGTGGTTCTTTATTGTATATGAAAATAAAAAACCACAACAAAAGGGAAATATGATATAATTAATTAAAATCGAATGTTAATAACTTAATAAGAAAAAAATTAAAGCTAAAAATATGTGTGTTATTTAAAGTGATGTAGGGGTGTGTATGTATGTTTAAAGAAATGCAAAGTAAGTTGAAAACAGTAGGAATTGCACCAATATTTTTTATAGGTTCAGGTATTTCGAGAAGATATATAAATAGTCCTAATTGGATTGGTTTATTAAAAGAAGTTGTAGAGGATAGAGATATTAATTTTACAAAACTAGTTCAAAAATATACAGACAGTAGCAATGTTGTCAATAATGAACAGTTAGCTCAAGAACTAGAGGATATATATTTTGATAAGCTTAACGATGATGAAATTGAAGATGGTGGTAATAAGCCATACTATTTTAGAAAAAAAATCTCTAATATTATTGAAAAATATTTAATTGAGAATATTGATAAATTAGACAATAATACTGAAATAATTGAATTTAAGAATACTAGGCCAGCAGCTATAATTACTACTAATTATGATAGATTATTAGAGAATATTTATGGCAATGAATATTCAGTGCTAATTGGACAAGATTCTTTACTCGGAAGTGTTTTGGACGGAGTAGGTGAGATTTATAAAATACATGGATGTGCAAGTAGTCCGAACAGTATTGTTATAACTGAAAAGGATTACAACAATTTCTTTTATAAGAATAAGTACTTAAATGCCAAGTTATTAACTCTATTTCTTGAGTACCCAATAATCTTTATGGGATATAGTATAAGTGACAGGAATATAATAAGTATATTATCAACGATTTTCGAAATGTTGTCACCTGAAAAAGTAGAAGAACTAAAAAGTAGAATTTGGTTCATTCAGCAAGGCGATCAGAATAAAAAAACTACAGTTAGAATAAATCTTAATGAAGGCCATTATATGGATATAAATTCATTTGTTTTATCTGATTATAGCAAACTTTATAGTGCTATTAGCGATATTAGCATAAAAAAATTACCAATAAAATTTTTAAAATTTTTAAAGTCAAATTTATATGAACTAATTGCTAGTCAAGAATATAACCCTAAACTTTTAGATGTAAATGTAAGAGATTTAGAGAATATAAATGATTTTGACGAAGTAAGTGAGTTTGTTGGCTTAACATTTTCAACAGAGAAACGTATTGCCTTCTGTAATAATGAAAATTTGTGTAAAGCATTTTTACAATCAGATAAATTACCCTATTATATTGAAAAGGATTTATTAAATTATAGGAGAAATAATATAGTACCTTTTTATAAGTTCTTAGCTAATTTAACTTTTGAAGAATTAATGAGTTATGTTAAGAATGATGAATCAAGATTTTATAAAAATCTCTTAGATGATAAATTTGATTATAAAATTTTTATCGGGAAAGAGCTAAAAGTTAACTTCAACAGTAAATTAACAAAAAGAAGACTAAATGAATACGCTAATAATTTTGTTGAAGAGAATGGATTACAGAGTAACCAAATGAGTTCTGTAATTAGATATGTAATATTGCAATTGTTGAATTCTAATATAGCCAATGTTATTGAACCGCATTTTTTTATAAAAGATTACAGTAAAGAAATTGTAAAAGTTATGACTCACCTTTCAGATGACTTTATTAGAAAAAATGAATTCGCAATATTTAAAATTTTGAATTCTTTAATTATTAAAGATAAGTCTGAGCATAACTTTAGATATTTACTATGTCATATAGATAGAGCAATATATAGAAATAAAATAATAAATAATTAAATAAATGTATTAGAAATCTAATATAATTATTAAAGCAAATATTTGAATTAATTATGATGTTTTTAGTGGATTTGCACTTTGCGGTACGCCTCCATTTTAAAAATCACGACAGAAATGTCGTGATTTTTTGCGTTCCAACATGGTTGGCAGCTTAGCGGTGTATGGGGCTTGGTTGTAGATACCATTAAATATGGCCAAGGGTGTACGTCATGTGGTTTAAAGTGAAGGAAGTTGTAGGCAAAGGAAAAGTTTCATTAAGAAAAGCTATTTTAGAAATTCTTAGTGTAAAATTACTGTAGGAAAAAACAAGAAAAGAATAGCCCTTTATGTTAAGATTAAGTATCACGCAAAATCTAACAGAAGGAAGGACTATTCTATGGAAACCATTATACACTATATTGCAAAAAAAATCACTGAAGAAACAATAAAAAATTTAGAAAATGTATTAACCGGAACTGATAAGATACCAGAATACATTGAAAATACAAAGCGCACACTAAATGATGTAGGAGTAAAATTAATAAAAGTTTTGTTTGATGCATGCGAAGAAAGCATACGACAAACGGGGAAGCAAAAAAGAGAGTGGTATGTTGAAAAAAGGAACATGGAAAAAACATATAGCACAATATTTGGAGATGTAAAATATAAGAGGACCTATTACAAGAATAAAAAAACAGGAGAATACAAATATCTTTCAGATGATTTCTTAGGAATAGAAGTACATGAAAGAATGGATATGATGCTTCAATCCCAGCTTATTGAAAGCGCAATAGATGTTTCATACAGTAAAAGTGGAAGGAATAGCGTTCCAGATCAAGAGTTTAGCAATCAAACCGTTATGAACAACATAAGAAAACTAGATGAAATAGAAAATAGTGCTGTAGAAAAGACGGTTTATAAAAAGAAGACAAATAAAAAATTGGAAGCGAAACTTCTGTATGTAGAAGCGGATGAAGATCATGTAGCAATGCAAGATGGAACTAACAAACAGATGAAATTGATTTATGTACATGAAGGGTTAAAAAACGAAGGTAAAAATAGAAATGCTCTAATAAATCCAAGATATTTTACAGGATTATATAACAATAATAATGAACAGCTTTGGTTAGAAGTAGCTGACTACATATACAAATATTATGATACAGATAAAATAGAAAGGGTGTATTTATCAGGAGATGGCGCTAATTGGATAAAAGAGGGCTTAAATTGGATAGACAAAAGTATCTATGTGTTAGATAGATTCCATTTATCAAAATATATAAAACAAGCTACAGCACATATACCCTATACAACACCTGTAATGTGGGGATACGTAAATAAAGGAAAGAAAGAATGGGTAAGTGATTTATTTGAAGAAATATTAGATTGTACAGAAAACGTAACGAAAAGAAATTCAGTACTTGAATCACGCAGATATATTATGAATAACTGGGAAGGAATAAGAAATCAATACAACCTAGATTATGTTGGCTGCAGTGCAGAAGGGCATGTGAGTCATATTCTATCGAATAGACTTAGTTCTAGGCCTATGGGTTGGAGTGGAGTTGGAGCTGACCAAATGGCTAGATTACGGGTTTACAAGAAGAATGGTGGCAAGGTTTATGACTTAATGAAACTTAAGAAACAATCAGAGTTTAAAGAAAGAAAAATCAAAGAGCTTGATAAGCGTGTAGTGAAAAAGAAATTAAATGTTTCAATAAATGAAACACTTGATAATTTAGAAATTATTAATATAGGCAAAAGAACGCAAATGAGTGAATTTCTTAAGTCTATTCGTGGTGCTTAATTTTACTAAGGGAATTTATTGTTTTTATTTTCCGAAAGCAACTTGACACTATCTTAGAAATTACAAGATTTGACAAATTATTCAAATAATGATATTGTTAAGTAAAGTTTCTGTATGATGGTATAGTATTATTCAAAAATACTATTGCTGAATTAACTAATGTTTATGCAACAGAGACTTATATACAAATCTATCAGAAGTATCTTTATAGGTCAATGTTTATCTTTAGGACCACATGAATGTTTTTTTAAAGGTAAAGAACTTAATTCCTATTTATCACATTAACGGAGTGATAACGATTCCTGACAATGTTGTAATAATCAGTGAAGATTATGTATCTTTATTTCGTCCAAACGATTAAAGGCAATCAAGATTACCTTTTTTGATTTATCTTCAAAATGTATTCGAAAAATTAAGTAATCGTGCACTTCCAAGAGGAGCGTTTAAAGCGCATGATATTAAATTACAAGTTCTAATAGACATTTTAGAAATTATAAACTTAAAAAAATGCCACCTTCATTTTCTTTACTATAGCCGAATCTTTAGGAAATGTAGCATACTATGTTGGCGATGAATTAGAATCTTGGTATGCTTACATAACATGGAAATTAGAAAAGACATAAATACCAAATGATATTAAAGAAGAATTAATTAAATATGCTAAGGCAAATAGAGCATGTTTTCGGTTAATAAAATTACTGAAAGATTTGTAATAGTTTAACCTATTACTTGTATTGAAACATAGGAGTTGATATAATTAGAAAAGTTATCTTCTCTAAAAACTGATTGTTTAAAGCTGTTTTTTACCATTTAACGATACATGAAAATATCAATTTTAATAGTAAAAGTACTTATAAAATATATTGTTTGAGGTGTAGAATATGACTAAAAATATTAATCATATTGTAAAAAGTGTAGAGCTAGAAGATAGAGAAAATAATTATATATCAGAGTGGGGTATAAAACATGAGTTAAATTTGCCAGTTGATGAAACAAATAGAACAGAATTTAGGAGGCAAAGAGATAGAATATTATATACTGGTGGATTTAGGAGACTTCAAGATAAAACTCAGGTGATAGCAGCTACTAAAAATGGTGACCATAGAACTAGATTAACACATACATTAGAAGTTGAACAAATTTCTATTAGTATAGCAGATGCATTAAGCTTAAATAGAGACTTGGTGTCTGCAATTGCATTAGGACATGACATAGGACATACTCCTTTTGGACATGCTGCCGAAAGATTTTTAAATGATAAATTATTTAAAAATGGTGGCTTTTCACATGCAGTACAGAGTGTAAGATATTTAAGTAGCAAAAAAATAGAGTTGTCACCATTAGTATGTGAAGGAATTTTGAAACATGATACAGATGTATATGCTGGTAATTATAATATAGAACAATACGATTGTAGCCGTTATAATCCAGAAAATCCTGGAAGCTTAGAATCTCAAGTAGTTTATTGGGCAGATAAGCTTGCATATTTAACACATGATTTTGAAGATTTCTATCATACAAACATTTATGAAAACGCCAAAAAAAGATATTCTAGTTTAGAATATGATTTGAAAAGTGTATTATCAAGTCTTATAACAGAAGGTAAAAAAAGTGAACAAATTAAGGAAAATATTAGTAATTTTAAAACAAGAGATTTAATTAGAAATGTATTATATAATTTAGTAAAAGCAAGTATTAATAACATTAATAATTTGGAAATGTGTGATTATGAATCTAATCAAGATACAATAATTAAAGAGACTAAGAAAAGAATTAAAAAGAAAGAAAATGAACTAGGTATAACTTCTGTTGAAAATAAGATTGCAGAAATTGAAAAGAAGATAAAAAATTCAATAGATGAAAAAGATATAAAGGTCTTAAACAACTTGATTAATGAAAGAAAAAAAGAAATAAAAAGAATTAAAAAAAATGCTTTTCAATTTGGACTTATTATTAATTTTGAGGAAGAATATAATAACTTTTATTCAAAGCTAAGAGATATATTAAATCAATACTATATAGGTAGCCCAGAAGTTGAAAGATCAGATGCTAAAGCAATAAAAATAGTTAAGTCATTATATGAGGAGTTTACACGTAATCCTAAAATACTTCCTTTGAATATACAAGAAAAAATAAATGACAAAAATATAAAACGAATAGTTGCAGATTATATTGCTAGCATGACTGATAGGTATGCGGAAGAAATATTTTTAAATTTGAATTCAATAGGTAGTTATTACCAATACTAGTTTATAAAATAAATTTCACAGGTGATTATATGAATAATAGAGTAATAATGAAAGATGAAAAGCTAAGTTACATTATAGAAAATAATTATGGTAACATAGCTCAATTCATTAGTTTTGGTTGTAATGAGGAAGGTATGCCAAGATTTGTATACATAAATAATTATACTTATAATAATTGTACTAATAAGGAACTTATAGAAAAATTAATTAATTCTTCAAAATCTAATTCTGTGAATATAAGAAGTTATAGCCCACATGTCATGAAGGGAAATAAATTAATTAGTAATAAAAAAATTGAGAATATAGAAGAAATATTAGATATTCTTAAAAATAATAGATTAGAAGGTAAGTGCTCTATAATAAATGAAAATATAGATATAAATGATGGCGGCATATCAGGAGTAGTTTTAGGTAATACTATTGAATTTTCACCAAAAGACACACCAAAATGTGTAGACAAAGAAGGAGTTTGTAGATTACCAAGGGAAATTGGCTACGAAATTTTAGAAAAAGTTTACGGATTTAAACCTGATGTTAATTTTGACCCAAATTATAGAATAGAATTTAGCGTTCATCCTAATAGACAAGGTGTAAATAAAGAACATACGATTATATGGGAATATGAATACTATAATGAAATAAGTAATGATAGTATAATTACCTGGCCTAACAATTTTTCTCGATTTATTGGAGATAAGGTTTTTGGACTACTCATTGCAGATATATTGGGATTACGAGTACCAAGAACAACTGTTATTTCTCGAAATATTGCTCCATTTATATTTGGAAAAGAAACCGGGTTATATGAAAAATGGATAAGAACTTGTCCTATAATTAAGGAACCAGGTAAGTATTATACAGGTGATAGTTGGATTGACCCTTTTAAACTTATGAATCTTGAAGAAGTAAAAGGCGATAATGATGTGAATATTGCTTCTATTCTTTCTCAAGAAGCAGTAAAACCTATTTTCTCAGGAGGCTCAATTATTAAGAAAAATAGAATTGATGATATAATTGAAGGGGTCATGGGCAAAGGGGACTCATTTATGGTTGGAAGTGAGAGTACTCAAAAATTACCTAAAGAAGTTATCAACGAAGTAAAAAAATTAAATAATAAAATTAGAAGCTATCATAATTATTTAGGTGAAGTTTCGATAGAATGGGTTTATGATGGAAAAGATGTATGGGTAGTACAATTAAATCAACTAAGGGTTAGTGGAAATAATCATACAATTGTCAAAGGAAATCCAGAATACTATCAAGAGTTTTATGTAAAAAACGGATTGGATGCTTTAAGAAAGGTAATAGTAAATTTAGGTGATAAAAATATTGGCATTGAATTAATTGGAGATGTGGGAATAACAAGTCACTTTGGTGATTTATTGAGACAATCCAACATTCCATCAAAAGTACGATATATGTAATTTTTTTAATCATTATGAAAAATATTAGTAATTGTTTATAATATATATAATTTAAATTATATTATTTATTAGTGAATAACTTGATAATCTAATTTAAATGGAGTAGGATTCGTGGATTTTCACTTTGCGGTCCGCCTCCATTTTTAAAACCACGACAGAATATGTCGTGGTTTTTTTGTAAAAAGCTATAACAAATAGAAATATACATGTTTCCTGGAACAATACATGTTCTGTGTGTTGTGTTGATAGAGAAGAAATAGGTAGAAATCAAAGGGTTTCACGATTTTATAATTAAATATTGCTGTGTTTTATATTCCCTTTAGGTCGGCTTTTTAAAATACAATAGGATAAATGTTATCTAATGGTCTTGATTGCCACTCCATCACTGCCGGTAGTATCTTATCTGTAATACGACTAATCAGACTTGCAGATGCTTCTACACCGTAGATATCCTTCAAATGATCTTCAATATCTCTATTGCTCATTCCTTTTGCATACATTGCAATGATCCGATTTTCTATGTCATCTGTTTTAGTTTTGTATTTACCTATTGCCTTAGGGTGAAAATTTTCCATTTCTGTCACGAATTAATTACCTCCTACTCGATTAACAGGCTAATAGTACACATATTACTGTTAGGATATTTTTTTACGAAACACCGTCTTATGCACTTATCATTATTAAAATTTAACAATTAACATACTATTTACATATAATTAGCACACTATTTACATATAATTAATAAAAAACTATTAAAAGGCAGGGTAATTATGAATAATCCTATGTATAATCAAATACCATGGCAACCAGCTAATTTTTACACATATCCCAATGAAATTAATAATCCTTTATATACTTCTTCGAATAATAGCTATGTTCCATCAACAGCATCAGTTCAGCCGCCTGTTAATGATGAAGATACATTTAAATACTTCGTTGACATACCATTAGCTACAGCCAAATCGATGGAAGGTAAGTATTTCGTCGGCACTGCCATTGATATTAAGTTTGGAGAGGCTGCAAATGGATGGGCAAGGTTATACAATCCTGATAATTCCGGGGTTAATTTATATGTTAATACGTGGAGAGTCAGCGATGTAGTTCCAACCCCATATAGAGTACAGATTTGGTTTAACAGTACGCCGCCAGGCATAATTCAAGAATCTAATTTCATTACACCTGTAAATACAGCCATTAATCCTCTGCCTCAGGCAAAAGCCAAAATGCAGTTTGGAGTATCTGCAAAAGGGTTTCCTTCTGGTGGTTTTTTTGTGTTCGGCAATTATCGTTTAGCCGGCATTACTATTGAAGAGGAAGTATATGGAAGATATATATTACCACCGGGTGGCTCTCTTACAGCATTTTTATCCAACCCAGAAAAACCGACTATTCTTGCTTCAGGCAGAGTAGTATTTGGATGGTGGGAGGAATCAATTCTATAGCCACTATGGTAAAAAATACATCCTAATGTATTGCCCTTTGTCAAGTAGACAGGTGAGGGAAATCAACTAAAATTGGAAAGAACCTGTTTGACGCTTACAAAACACCTTTTAGATATATATTATTTCTTTGAATCATATTAAAAGGGTAAATGCGTTATTAGATTATTTAGAGTTTGATACAATTTCGTAAATTTCCTTTTTACATTTGAGGTTGATATTGTTCATTAAATTTTCTACAAGTATGTTGACTAATGGATTAAACAATTTAATTAAACCTCCATTAAAATGATATAGAAACTTTGCAATATTGTTAAATTTTTCAAAGTAGATCATTAAATATCAATAAAAAAGAAATATATATTTCGTGGATTTGCACCTCGAGGCCCGCCTCCATAGAAAATTATGGAAAATATTAAAAACTCTTCAAATTTAAAGAGTTTTTTGATTGTGGGCGAATTTTTAATTTGCTTCTAATCAACTGACCCAATGTATAATACAGTTGAAAATTGGGGTAATTTTTCAGACTGTAAGATTGATTAATTACTATAAATAAAAAAAGTTGCTCGAATCTTTTTGAGCAACTTTTTTAGAAATTTATCTTGGTTCAGTAACCAATAATGCATCTAATTCTGGAGTTTCTCCTACTAATCCAACTGCATAAATAGTATAGAAAGTATTTGGGTTTAATATAACATTAGGAACAGTTAAAACAACATCATTTGTTCCAGTTGGGGTTACTCTAAACGTATATGTTCCTGATGGAACACAAGTATAATTAGCTATGCCCTTGTATGGTACATTGCTAAAAACAATCGTATTATTAGGCAATTTTATATCCACAGCAGGCGCATTTGGAGATAGATGGATAAATCTTACACATGACAAGCCAAATTTATTGGCGGACGTTGGTTCTTGTACCGGATATAAGCTAATATTAGGCAGTTCACCAATAGCAGCTATGGTATAAAAAGACTTTTCAGGTACATAGACGCTTTCATCAATTACAGGACTTGTTGTACTTCCTGTAGGATAAACTTTAATATTATAATTACCGGGTGGAACAGATATATATGATGATAATTCTTTATAAGGAAGGTTTTTTATAATAATATTATCATCAACATAAACATCTACTGCAGGTGCATTTGGAACTGCATGGAGCACTCTAATATTTGAATTCATTTGTTGCTGTAACATATAGCATTCAGCTAACATGTTGGCATATGGATTATAATACATTACTTTATCTCCTTTATACATAGTATTTATATTAATATATGAGGTTAGTATTAAAAGGTGATATATGCAGTCTTATATATTAGTTTATTTGTATCAAAATTAATTATAATTCAACGAAATAATTTTTAAGAGATATTTTATAAAAAAATTCTAAAAGTAAGTAATACATGATGGCAGAGAGTACGAAATTTAATAATCTATAAAAACTCGGAATTTCTAAACAAAAAGCATGGGAATTTGCTAATACAAGAAAAGGGTATTGGAAAATTTCCAATAGCCCTATCTTAGCAACTTCGATGACGAATACCAGACTTGAAAAAGCTGGGTTAGTGTCTTTGCTTAAAATATACACATACAAATGTTAATTCTACGCCGTATACCTAACGGTACGTACGGTGGTGTGAGAGGACGGTAATTAAATTAATTACCTCCTACTCGATTTTCTTTAAGCATCAAATTTATTAATTATTAATCTAAGTCAAATCCGCCACAACATGTGCAATAAAGTATTACCAATAACAAGAAGAAAAACAATAGACTTGAATCAATTCCACCTATTCCACCTACTCTATCTTTATTACAGAATCCCATATTTAACCTCCTAAAATAATATTTTAACTTATTATATGAATAAAAGCGTAGACTGCTACACAATATCAAATACATCAAAAATCTCCTTATATTTTAAAATGAATTATTTATCAGCTTATACTTTGCATATTAATAAAATAATATGAATCTTGAAAATTCTATATTTAATAAATTATTTACCATTTACGAAAATAATATTAATACAATGTCCTCAAGCGTGAGGACATTAATTATGTTAAAAGAATTGTTATCTTTTCATTGCTTTATGAAGAAATATTAGATATAATTTAGAAAAGCAATTAAGTGGTAAATTTTACTAGAATTAAAAAGCAAAAGGCAAGACCACGTTGCACTTTTATGGCAGAACAAGCTTTAAAATTATACATATTTTATGCTAATTTGTTTATGGTCAACATTTTGAGAGCTTAATGTTATTCAAATTTATACATAAATTAGGAGGGATTTTATATGTGTGAAAGTTGGAACATCTCAAAAGACGCTGAATTATTACATGAACAGGCTTATGTTGTAGATACTACGCTGCCAATAATGCCAGGTAGTAAATTTTCTAACTTGTTTGATGCACTTAACAGAATGAAAGCAAATGGGTTCAATTACGCTTCGATTACAGTGGCATCAGATCTACACAAAACTATGGAAACTGTAAAAAATGTTACTTTGATTAAAGCACTAGTGTTAAGCAGGTCAAAAGATATAATTTTTGTAAAAAAAGTTGATGACATTAAACGTGCTAAAAAAGAAAACAAGCTGGCGGTAGGTTTCCATTTTCAAGGAACAGTTCCAATCGGAACTAATTTATCAATGGTTAAATTTTTCTATGATAGAGGAATAAGACATATGCTTATGGCTTACAATGCGAAAAACAGGGTGGGCTATGGTTGCCATGAAGAAGACGACAAAGGATTAAGTGAATTTGGATACAAATTAATAAAAGAGATGAATAAGGTAGGAATGATTGTAGATGTAGCTCATACAGGATATCGTACTGCCATGGAAACAATTGAAGCATCTGAAGCACCGGTAGTTGTAAGCCACGGCAATGTTGCAGCGGTAACTAATCATCAAAGATGCTATAAGGATGATCAAATAAAAGCTATAGCTCGAAATGGAGGGGTATTTGGAGTAACCGGTTTTGGATTATTTTTAGGCAATGATAAAAATTTGGTTGAGCAATATGTTAAAAACATTGATCACATAGTACAGCTTGTAGGACCTAAACATGCGGGAATAGGACTTGACTATGTATATGATATGGATGCATTTGTGAGATTGGCAGATACAAACCGTGAAAAATATCCTGAAGATGGAGGATATATTAGTAACACATTACATCAGGTTGAAGTAAATCAAATTCCCCAAATTACAGAATCTCTCTTAAAACTAGGATATTCTGACGAAAATGTACGTGATATATTAGGAGACAATTGGCTGCGTATATTCTCACAAGTTTGGAAGAATTAGTTTTGATAGAAGGATTAATTACGTAGGAATGTATAATGTTACATTTTAAAAACCACAGCAGGAATGTTGTGGTTTTTTGCTATGATAGCAAATTTACCGCAATTTTATAATATTTGCTTGGTCTTATCACTAATAATGTTTTGCTTTTTATGATTTTATACTTTTCATTCCTTAAATTTTAAAAGTTTGTTGAAAAGCAAAAAATGTTAATTAAATAACTTGACAAATAATTGATGGCTGTATACAATCATCAAATGATAGTAATTTTATTAATTTAAAAAAGGAATTAAACAGCTTAAACATGCAGAAATTTTATTTCTGTATTCATAATATACATAAAGATTTCATCGAAGGAAGGGTCCTAATGTATTTTTAAGGTCCTTTTTATTTTATACAAAAAGTTAATTTAGTTGTAACAGGAGCTAATTATGAGTGAAAACAACAAGAGTAATAAATCAGAATTTATTATTTTTTATTACATTGCATCAATTTTTATTATTATGTACATAAATTGGATGCTTCTTCCGGTTTTAGCAAAGCCGGTTATTAATTTGTCCACACAGGAAGAGTTTGAAGGTTATATTGATGCTGATGAAGTAATCGTGGTGGAAATATTGAAAGATGACATTTTGTATACTGTAAAAGATTCAAATGGTAATACAAAGCATTACAAAACACAATACAGTGATGTAACTGAGCTTATAAATCGTTTAAGGGGAAAAGGCATTGATATAGGTGTGGTAGAATTGAATAAATCTGACTATTTTGTTGTTTTACTACTCATTCTTGTGGTTCCTATTATTTTGGTTACATATTATGGAATAAAACTTAATGACAAGTTAAAAGGGAATGACAAGCTTGCCGATGAAGAAAAAGATAACAATAAAACAAAAGATAAAGAAACTAGAAATAAAAAAACTTTTTGTGATGTAGCTGGACAGGAGGAAGCTAAGGAATCATTGATTGAAATCGTTGATTATCTTTCTCATCCGGAGAAATACAATGAAATCGGGGCCGTGTGCCCTAAGGGAATACTTTTGGTTGGGCCTCCTGGAACGGGAAAGACGCTGCTTGCTAAAGCAGTTGCAGGGGAGGCTAATGTTCCGTTTATCCCTGTTTCAGGTTCTGAATTTGTTGAAATGTATGTGGGCAGAGGAGCATCAAGAGTGCGAGATTTATTTAATAAGGCGTCAAAGAAGGCACCTTGCATCGTATTTATAGATGAAATTGATACTGTGGGCAAGGCTCGTGGAATCGGTGCCGGAAATAATGAAGAGCGTGAACAAACATTAAACCAGCTGCTTACGGAAATGGACGGCTTTGAAGAAAATAAAGGAGTTGTAGTTTTAGCAGCAACCAACAGACCGGAAATCCTGGATCCTGCACTTCTAAGGCCTGGACGTTTTGACAGGCATGTTCGTGTAGAACTGCCTGACATGCAGGGGCGTGTTGCAATACTAAAAGTTCATGCTAAAAAATGCAAAATGGAGCCGGATATTGATTATAATCTAATTGCTAGAGCAACAGCCGGTGCTTCAGGAGCTCAACTTGCCAATATTGTTAATGAAGGCGCACTTCGGGCAGTGAGAATGGGAAGAAATTTTGTCAGCCATTTGGACCTTGAAGAGTCTGTTGAAGTTGTATTAGCTGGAGAGCAGAAGAAAAATCAAATTTTAAGTTCCGAGGAAAAAAAGATTGTATCATATCATGAAATCGGACATGCATTGCTTGCAGCAGTACAAGCTAACAGTGCTCCTGTGCACAAGATTACTATAATACCGCGCACGTCAGGTGCTCTTGGGTATACCATGCAGATTGAAACAAGAGACAAAACTTTGATTAACAGATCAGAGACAATAAATAAAATTGCAATGTTTTGTGCTGGCAGAGCTGCAGAGGAACTTGTTTTCGGAGAATGCACCACAGGAGCTTCCAACGATATTGAACAAGCCACTAAAATAGCACGCGCAATGGTTACAAGGTATGGCATGACAGATGAATTTGATATGATGGCTATGGAAACTGGAAGAGGTAATTATTTGGGCGGCAATTCACAAGTTATATGTTCACCGGAAACAGCCAAGGAAGTAGACAGAGCGGTGCTGTTAATCATTAAGGAGGCTCATCTAAAAGCTATGAAAGTTCTTAAAGAAAATGAACAAAAGCTTCATGAACTGGCAGAATTTTTATATCAGGAAGAAACAATTACAGGTGAGCAGTTTATGAATATCTTAAATAGGAAATAATGAGTTAGTTTTTTATGTAAATTTGTAAGGCTATTGAGATTAAGTTAATTCTTCCAGGGTATATATAAAGTAAATTTCTTTAAAGGAGCTGTGCTTCGGATATGTTGATTATCGAGGATAAGGCTAGGGATTATATTCTGGAAAAAGGCGGTACTGCTACAATTGAAAAAATCAAGAGGTGCTGCACATGAGCATCTGTAGCTTTGCCAAGCGTACGGTTAGGTGAACCGAAAGAAAAAATAGGGTATGAATTATATAAAATAGATTCTATTAATGTGTATATATCTAAAAGTCTTAAACCAAACAGAGAAAATGTTCATATAAAGCTCAGCAGTCTGTTCGGTGTTTTAAAGTCTTTGAATGTATTTGGCTTTGAAATTTTGTAATATTATTTAAATCTATACTAAATAAAAAACAGAAAGTTTTTCTGTTTTTTTGTTTGTTAATAACACATGCAATTTGAGTTTATAAGCAGACGGTTTTTCAGAAATTTAAAGGGTGTGTCAGAAGCGTTGCAATACATGTAAGATATATAAGAATATTATATATTGAACAGTGTTAGTATAGATGGTAAAATAGTATGAAAACGTAACTATGCATTATATTTATAATAAGGAGATAAAAATGGGAAAATGTTATATTAGTCTGGCGATCCTTGGCTTTGGTAACGTAGGTCAGGCATTTGCAAGACTGCTTTTAGAAAAACATGAAGAAATATTCGAAAGATATGGATTTAATATAAAAGTTGCAGCCATATCTACAGGAAGCAGAGGTTCATTGCTAAATAGCAACGGTATTAATTTAAAAAGAGCTTTAAAGGATATGAGTGAACTTGGCAGATTCAATAAAGAGAATACAGATTACTCAGTAATGAATTCTATGGAAATAGCGAAAAACGCAGATTATGACGTTCTTATGGAACTTACTCCTCTTAAAATTTTTTCTGGACAACCTGCGATAGAACACATTGCATCAGCTATAGAAAGAAAAAAGCATGCAATAAGCGCAAATAAGGGACCTATTGCATGGGCATATAAAAACCTCAAAGAAAAGGCTTTAGAACATGGAGTAAAGTTTTATTATGAAACGGCAGTAATGGACGGAACACCTGTTTTCAATCTTGTGGATGAAACACTTAAACTTTGCAAGGTAACAGAGGTTAGAGGAATTTTAAATTCCACAACGAATTTTGTTTTAGAAGAATTATCTAAGGGCAAAAATTATGATGATGTTATAATGGAAGGGAAAAAGCGTGGCTTTGTAGAGGCTGATCCTTCCATGGATATTGAAGGGTGGGACGCTGCAGCAAAAACAGCAGCATTATTAAATGTTTTAATGGATGCAAATATTACCCCTTTGGATGTTGAGCGAGAAGGCATTGAAACAATTACCCTTGAAAAAATAAAAGAGGCAGAAGAAAGAGGCAATGTAATAAAGCTTGTTTGCTCAGGAAAAAGTACAGGCGGGAAAATTGCAGCTATTGTTGCTCCTCAGGAAGTGCCCAAAGGTACGTTATACGCAAGCATAAACGGTACCACGTCTGTTGTGAGCATTACAACAGATTTAATGGGAACCATATCTGTTGTTGAGCATGATCCTGAAATTGAACAGACGGCGTACGGTGTTTTCAGCGATCTCATAAGAGTTGTTTCAAACTGCCACACAGTTAGTCGGTAGTGTCAGCAATAAAATAACAATTATAAGTAATATAATTTAAAACGCCTTGCTTTGAAACTTACAGCAAGGCGTAATATACATTATTTTCTTTATCATTCTATGAATTAATAAATCATGCAACTATAATTTTAAAGTTTAGTTTTAAGCAAGAGGTTCAAGCTTACTTCTTTTGTGCTTTCCTCTATGGAAGTATCCTTAATTACAAAACCTGTTTTCTCATAAAATTTTCGTCCCTGCATGTTTTTTTCAAATACTTCAACTTCCAAGGCATCAAATTTATCTAGGAATACATTTACTAAAGCGGTTCCTATCCCTTTTCTCTGATGAGCGGGATCGATGAATAAACCTCCAATTGAATTATCAACCATTGATATGAAGCCTACTATTTTGCCATTTATTTCTGCTACTCGCGTATCAGAAACAGGTAAAAATACATTTCGTATTTCTTTTTCTTCACTTATAAAATGTTCTTCAGGTAAAAAGGAATGAGCAATTTTGCTTGATTTTTTCCAAACATCCATCATGTTGTCAACATCATTGGAAACATATTTTCTAATTATCATAACATTATCCTTTCTTTCATAAAAGATAATATTATAATATATTTTATTCAGAACAAACGCAACTATAACTTTATAGAAAATTAAAATGTAAAATTTTTGATGCTACAAAAATAAATTGTAGTGTAGATATTCGTAAAATTTGTTTATTATATAATTAATTTTATTAAAATAAATATTAAAAATTAAATGTTTCTTTTACTATTATTAAAAGATATGGCAACAATCCTCAGGGAAAGGCAACAAGAGCAGAAACTGCTGTATTTGTGGAAAGAATATATAATCTGATGCAGCAGGACTAAACAAATGATCGGCCGGATTCCCGGCCTTTTTTTACCGTAAATTCAACACTATAAAGTGTCAATTTAAATTTAATTATGCGGTTAATTAAATGATATGCAGGTTGCTATTTAAGAAATTTTTCATTAAAGATGATTTTTTCCGCTAAATCTAAAAAGTTGGCATTAAACGGGGAGTTTTCTTTATTGGCGGATAATACGGAAATTCCGTGTACCAATCCCCAACAGTACAATATAAGCTCATCCTGTCCCATATAGTTATTTGCAGAGGCGGCATAATTTTCAACAGCTCTATAAAAAACAGCAAAAGGATCTCTGTTTTTGTAATGTTCATTGCTACAATTATCCGAGCTTTCACTTTTGTCGCAAGTAAATTTAATTTTGCTAAATATGTTGCTTGAAAAAAGCAGATGCAAATATTCCGGATTCTCCGAAAAGAAACGTATGTAGGCAATTCCCATTTCTTTAAGCTGTTTGGAGTGATCATCCGGATACTTTAATGCAGCTTCATTAAGACTGTCATAGAATGAACGCATGGCTTCTTCCATAATAGCTGCAATTAATTCATCCTTATTTTTAAAATGCCGATAGGGGGCGGTCTGACTGACATTGCAGGATTTAGCCACCTTACGCAGAGAAAAGTTTTCGTATCCTTCTTTATCAAGAATCAGCAATCCCTTTCGTATAAGTTCTGACTTAAGATTTTCATGATGGTAGTTTTGATTTGCCACTATTTAGTTCATCCTTTCATAAAAGAAAATTTTACATAAATAGTGTAACACATAATGTTGACAAAGTAAACATTGCGTACTATAATATTGTTGACACTGTAAACATTGTGAAATTAAAGAGGGTTGATCTTCATATTAATTTCTCATTGAAGTAAATTATTAATTTTTGATGATTATGTAGAAAGGAAAAGAAAATGAGACTAATTATTCACGATTTGTCCCCTGAGCAAGTACAGAAAATTTTGCCTCATGGGGAGGATGTACGTATCATATCAAAGGGCGGATCTATTCATCCGTGTATAGGATGCTTTGGATGCTGGATTAAAACCCCTGCCCAATGTATTATTCGCGATCAATACGGGAATATGGGTGAATTTTTATCAAAATGTGATGAGCTGATCCTGATAAGCCGGTGCGTTTACGGAGGTTTTAGTCCTTTTATAAAAAATGTATTGGATAGAAGCATATCTTACATACATCCGTACTTTATAACCAAAAATGGAGAGATTCATCATAGAGCTAGGTATAATCACAATTTCAATCTTAGTGTTTATTTTTACGGAAATGCAATCAGCGAACGAGAAAAATGTGTTGCTCGTGATTTGGTAAAGGCTAACTCTATCAATTTGCACTGTAATATAAAGAATATATGTTTTGAGACAGAGGCTGAAGCATTGGGAGGTAGAATTTAAATGAATATTTTATTTATTAACGGCAGCCCAAAAGTAAATAAAAGTGCATCAGGCATGTTGCTGGATGAGCTGCGGGATTACATGCAGGAACATGCAATTGTTCAGTATTCACTAAATGTAAACAAAAAACCGGATTCTGTCTTGCTTCAGTCTTTGTCCGAACAAGATATCATTGTTCTGTCATTTCCTCTGTATGTAGACAGTATTCCATCTCATTTTCTGCATTATCTGACTGAGATGGAAAATTATTTGAAATATAATTCATCCAAAGCGGTTGTATATGCAATTGTAAACTGTGGATTTTATGAAGGGCATCAGAATCGCCACGCGCTTGAAATGTTGAAAATCTGGTGTACAAAAGCAAATCTTAAATGGGGCCAAGGTCTTGGCATAGGTGCAGGTGGCATGCTTGCAGGGCTTGGTAATGTTCCTAAGGGAAAGGGTCCACGCAAAAATGCATCTGCCGCATTGTTGGAGCTTGCAAGTAATGCAGCAGAAAAACGAAGCGGAAAAGATATTTATGCTTCGCCGAACTTTCCTCGTTTTCTTTATAAGGTTATGGGAAACATTGGCTGGCGGACCCAGGCTAAGCGGAATGGACTTAAAACAAAGGATATTTTTTTGCAGAGATAATCATATGTATAATGGGATATTGTAATAATATCAGCTGCTTGAGCTGTAAATAGAATAACTGTTAAATAAAACTCTCTTATTAAAAATTAAATAAACTAAGGCTTCGTTTATAATTTCTATTTTTGCATAACCTATTTGAGAGGTGAAATAAAATGGAATCAATTTGGATTAAAACGTCCAGTCAGCCGGATTGCGGTACATTGCATGGAGATTATTCAACTGAAGCAGCGGTAATAGGTGGAGGCTTGGCTGGAATATTAACAGGATATTTTTTGCAGCAGAATAACGTGAAGACTATTATAATAGAAGCCGATGAAATCGGGCATGGTCAGACGAAAAATACTACTGCAAAGATAACATCGCAGCATAACTTAATTTACAATAAGCTATTGGAGAACTTCGGAAAAAAGAAAGCAGAACAATATGCAATGGCAAACCAGCAGGCTATTGACCAGTATCGTTATATAGTTTCAAAAGAAGCCGGAGACTGCTTTTTTGAAGAGCTGCCTGCTTACTTGTATTCAACAAATCGTCAAGATATTCCAGTGCTTGAGAAGGAAGTACGGGCGGCAGAAAGGCTTGGCATCCTTTCGATGTTTACTGAAAATACCACCCTACCGTTTGAAGTAGCAGGTGCAGTGAAATTTTCTAATCAGGCGCAGTTCCATCCTTTAAGGTTTTTGGAGGCTATTTCTAAAAATCTTACGGTTTTTGAACACACAATGGCAGAGAAGGTAGAAGGCAATCGTATTTTAACTGACAAAGGAATCATTACGGCAAAACATATTATTTTTGCTACTCATTTTCCTTTTATTAATGCACCTGGTTATTATTTTGCAAGAATGCATCAGGGGCGCAGTTACGTGCTTGCTGTTGAGGGAGTCCCCAAAATTGATGGAATGTATCTTGGTGTAGAAGACACAGGATTATCCTTCAGAAGTTTTAATAACGTGCTTCTTCTAGGCGGAGGCAGTCACCGTACAGGAGAAAATTCCGCCGGAGGGAAATATAAAACTCTACGAGAAAAAGCATCAGAATTTTATCCCAAAGGCATAGAAATAGGTCATTGGTCTGCACAGGATTGCATGACTTTAGATGGCATACCATATATAGGACAGTTTTCTCATTCAACTCCCAATTGGTATGTTGCTACTGGGTTCGGTAAATGGGGTATGACTGGCAGCATGGTTTCTGCCATGATAATTTCTGATTTAATTAAGGGAAGAGAAAATTCATATAGTGAGCTGTTTTCACCTTTGCGTTTCACGCCCTCATCTTCTGTAAAAAATTTAACTTCAAATCTAGGTCAGGCTGTAAAAGGAATATCAAGGCAGGCGCTTTTTATTTCAGCTACAGATTTAGATGATTTGCCTGTCGGGCATGGAGGGATAATTAAAAAGGAAGGAGAAAACATAGGGGTGTATAAGGATGAAAATGGAAGAATCTATGCTGTTTCAACAAGATGCCCACACCTTGGATGCCAATTGGAATGGAATCCAGATGAAAAAAGCTGGGACTGTCCATGCCACGGCTCTAGATTTGATTATAAAGGCAATATTTTAGATAATCCAGCACAAATAAATTTAGAGACATCTAAATATGAATAACTCTTTAAATAAAAGGCAAAAAGGTTATTTCGAAGGATGGTATTTTAAGCAGCAGGATATGGATCATACAGTTGCATTTATTCCTGCTTTTCATACAGACAATAAAGGTTATCCTGCGGCATCACTGCAGATAATTACTGATAATTTTACATATAATTTTAATTTTCCTGCTCAGATGCTACACGTAAACAGAAAAAAATTTATTATTGAGCTTGGAGAAAATATTTTTTCTAAATATGGATGTAAAATTAATTTGGAGTCAAAAGAATGTTCGGCACATGGAAACATATGTTTCGGACCATTGTTACCACCTGCCTATGATATAATGGGCCCGTTTTGCTTTGTACCTTTTATGGAGTGTCGTCACAGCGTATTCAGCGTTTACCATAGGGTGGACGGTGAAGTTTTAATAAATGGCAGGAATTATTATTTTGAAAATGCAGCGGGGTATATTGAAGGAGACAGAGGACACTCTTTTCCAAAAGGTTATATCTGGACGCAATGCTCTTGGAACGAAAACAGTATAATGATTTCTGTAGCTGAAATTCCATTTGGTCTCTTTAAGTTTGTGGGGTCCATAGGAATTATACTTTTTAACGGAAAAGAGTATCGCATAGCTACATACTGTGGAGCTAAGGTTATAAAAATCAGCAACAACTTCATTAGTTTGAGACAGGGATCTCTTATATTGGAAATAAAGCTTTTGTATGGCAAGAGTTTTTTGCTTAATGCACCTCAGTCAGGAATTATGACAAGAAAGGTAAGAGAAAGTGCAGCATGCCGCGTAAGATATACGTGCTATTCGGACAATGAAGTACTTTTTGATTTTGTAAGCGATAGAGCAAGTTTTGAAAATAATTGGCAGGGTGCACGGTAATGGCAATAAGCTTCATGGAGACTATATGGCTCTTTTGGAGCTTTTTTATTAATTAAAAAAGAGATATATGCTAACTTCTAAAAAGTTAATTGAAAAAAATATTTATATGCGTTAATATAATGTAAGCAATAGCTTATAAATTAAGCAAATATGAGTTCGGAGGAATTAATGACTAACAGAGAACAGGAAATATTTGATTTAATAAAAAAAAATCCAATGATTTCTCAAAATGAAATAGGAGAATTACTTGGAATAACCAGATCATCTGTTGCGGTGCACATAACGAATCTTATTAAAAAGGGAAAAATACTTGGAAAGGGATACGTTGTAAAGGAAAATCCATATGTCACAGTAATCGGCGGTGTCAATATTGATATACATGGCATCCCTAAAAACAGGTTGATTCCTGCGGACTCAAATATAGGGATTGTTAAAATGTCACTTGGTGGAGTTGGCAGAAATATAGGTGAAAATCTTGTAAGACTAGGTATAGATACAAAGCTTATAAGTGTGCTGGGAGATGATATCTACGGAAGCAAAATACTTGAAGAATCAGCTGATATGGGGTTGGACATGAAAGACTGTCTCATCCTGAAGGGCGAAAGCACGTCTACCTATCTTGCAGTTCTTGATGAAACTCATGATATGTCTGTAGCCATATCCAGTATGGACATATATGAAAGAATGACAGTTGAATTTATTAAAGAAAAAAAACATGTCATTGATAATTCTGAACTTTGTGTTTTGGATACTAATGTTCCTCTGAATGTTATTGAATATCTTTTAAGCAACCATAGAAATACAGATTTTTTTCTAGATACAGTGTCTACTGCGAAGGCTAAAAAAGTTAAGAATTTATTGGGGAGTATTCATACTCTAAAGACAAACAGAATCGAAGCCGAAGCTGTGACGGGAATTGAAATTAACTGTGAAGACGGATTGAAAAGAAATTTCGAATACCTTTTAAGCAAAGGGATTAAAAGGGTTTTTATTACGTTTGGGAAAAAGGGCGTATTCTACAGTGACGGATCTGAGATGAAGCGTGTGGCTGCAAATCACATAAATCCTGTTAATACCACAGGAGCAGGTGATGCTTTTATGGCGGCATTAGTTTATTCTCATATTAATAATAAAAATATAAATGAAAGTGCAGCAATAGCTACAGCTGCATCAGTAATCGCACTTTCTCACGAGAACACCATAAACCCGAACATGTCTGTAGAAAGTATAAATTCAAAAGTGAAGGAGCTTAAATTATGTTAGAAAAATATTTGGAAATTAACCCTGAAGTGAAGGAAGCAATAGAAAAAGGAAAGCCTGTAGTAGCACTTGAATCAACGATTATATCCCATGGTATGCCTTATCCCAGAAATGTGGAAACAGCTTTGAATGTTGAAAAGATAATAAGGGACAAAAACGCAGTACCTGCAACTATTGCAATTTTAAACGGGAAACTAAAAGCAGGGCTTACAAAGGATGAAATTGAATATCTGGGTAAAGCAGAGAGTGTTATTAAAACGTCAAGGAGAGATATACCGTTTATTGTTTCAAAGAAGTTAGACGGTGCCACAACAGTTGCTTCTACTATGATTATTGCTGAGCTTGCAGGAATAAGGGTGTTTGCAACCGGAGGAATAGGTGGAGTTCACAGAGGCGCATCTGAAACATTTGACATTTCTGCAGATTTGGAAGAACTTGCTCGTACAAATGTTGCTGTTGTTTGTGCAGGTGCTAAGTCTATTCTTGATATTGGTTTGACATTGGAATACCTTGAGACACGCGGAGTGCCTGTTGCAGGGTACAGAACAACGGAAATGCCGGCTTTTTATACAAGTAAAAGCGGATTCAGTGTAGATTACAGAGTAGAAACCGCAGAGGAAATAGCACGTGCTTTAAAAGCTAAGTGGAAATTAGGCCTCAAAGGTGGAATGGTTATTGCAAATCCTATCGAAGAAGAATATCAAATGAATTATGATATAATTACCGATGCCATTGAAAATGCTCTTAAAGATGCTGAGAAGAGGGGCATAAGAGGTAAGGAATCTACACCGTTTCTCTTGGCGAAAGTAAAGGAAATAACCGGAGGAGAAAGTCTGGAGTCAAACATAAAACTAGTATACAACAATGCACGCCTGGGAGCAGATATTGCAGTTGAGCTTTCTAGGCTGTCTTAAAATAAAAAAATTTTTAAGTAAAATTCAAAGTCGCTGTGATGTGGAATAATAACAAATTTATATTTTCCTGTGATAGTAAGTCAGTACCGCAGTCAATCAAAAGCAAACATAAGAAAAGATAAATATGCTATATACAGAATTTGTTGAAGATGTTTACAGACATAAAGAGCAAGGGCGTTCCGAAATTCGGAGGCTTTGCTCTTTCTTATTTATAATCTGAAATTATTAGTTACTATTTTTTAATGTGATGTAGTTTTTATAATTTTTTTAAAAAATATGCAGTAGTTTATATTTGCATTACGTTATAATGAGTGTAGAGAAAGGAGGGGAGGTATGGAAAGTGAAAAACTGCTGATAAAAGAATCTATTCAAGGCAGCGATCAGGCTTTTGCAGAAATAGTCCATAATTACAAAAATTATGTTTTTGCTATTGTACTTAATTTTATAAAAGACTACGGAGAAGCAGAGAATGTTGCCCAGGAAGTGTTCCTGCAAATCTATACCGCTCTTCCTTCATATAGCAGCGAAAATTTTAAAGGATGGATTGGAAAAATAGCGGCAAACAAGTCAATTGACTGGATACGTAAAAAGAAATCAAAGTTTAATGAAAAGGTGATTGAGGATGCAGGAAATATAATTGACATGAAAGATATTCAATCAAAAGATAATCCGGAATCGTTTATAATTGACAATGAAAGAAAAGAACTGCTGATTAAAGCTTTGAGCAGTATACCGGAAATTTACAGAACTGCAGTGGAAAAATTTTATTTTGAGGAAAAGTCTTATGAAGAAATTGCTCTAGAAGAAAATGCACCTGTTAAAACCATAGCTTCGAGGCTGTATAGGGCAAAATTATTATTAAAAGAAAAATGGAGGGAAGAAAATGAAGCATTATGACTATATTGAATGGCTTTTGTACAAAAATAATATGCTGCCTGAAGGAAAAGCTAAAGAAATGGAACAGCATTTATACAGATGTGATACATGCATGGAAATTTTTCTGTCCCTTATTGATGAAAATGAAGAAAAACATGCTGCTGAGCTTATTCCTGATAATTTTGAAGCAGAGGTAATGAAAAGCCTGAAGAAGCCTGAGAATTTAAAACCAAAAATTAAAAATATAAAAAACCAATTTAATTATCAGTTTGTTTATTACGCTGCAGTGGCATCGGTAACGATAATATTAACTTTTACAGGTTTTTATACGAGACTTGTGGATGCAGTGCCAAAGCTTTCGGCTTCAGTGCAGACCGCAGGCGGTAAAAGCAACATTGTTGCTCAACTTTCTGACAGCATAGTCAGTACAACATCCGGCCTTATAGCCGGAATCGAAAATAATCACAGAAATAATGGAGGGATAAATAATGAATGATAAAAGCAAGCTAATAGCGTTTATATTATCGGTTATACCGGGACTGGCACATTTGTATATAGGGTTGAAGGAACGGGCAATAATATTTTTTACTTTGTTTGTTGTCGGAGTTACAGGAGGTATAGGGCTTTCAATATTGACATATGCGAATTTTTTTCTGCTGCTGACGGTTATAGGATATCTCGTTTTGTGGCTTATCTCTTTGATTGACATGTTCTCCGCATGGAAAAGTATCGAAATGAGGAAATTGTACAATGTTTCTAATAATTCTGCCGAGAGTCAATTTATTCCTAATAAAAAGCTTAATAAGAAAAGCATATCTCTTGCATTGGCTGTAATACCAGGAGCAGGCCACATGTACCTTGGGTATCAAAAAAAAGGTTTGATAATAATGGGAGCATTCTTCTTTTCCATATATTTTATGGGATGGCTGGGAATTTCTTTGTTGTTGTTTTTGCTTCCTCTCATATGGTTTTACAGTTTATTTGACACAATGCATATAGTTGATGATTCAATTGAGGAATCAGAGGATAAATTTTTGCATTTCCCTGATATAAGGCCTGAATGGAAAGGGATTACTCTCATAGCGATTGGGTTGATTATTATAGTTGAAAAAATACTTTACCCTTTAATGGATTATTATATTATCAGATATATACAGACCACAGTAGTATCTTTGATATTTATCATAGCCGGTATTTGCATGCTGGCTAAAGGCAGGAAAAATAACAGTAAAGAAGAGAACTCAAATGGGGAGAATGAAAATGATTAGAATTAAAAGAGTTGGGAATATTTCTATGGGATTGGTTCTGATAGCTTTTGGCGCGGCTTTGTTTATGTCGCAGTTCAGCAATTTTTCTGCTTTGAAGGCTGCCAGGCTAATGTGGCCTGCTATACTTATATTGCTGGGAGCGGAAATATTGTGGTGCAGGTATGCTTCCAAGGAAGAAGAATCCGTGATAAAGTATGATTTGTTCAGCATATTTATTGTTCTGATTATTTTGTTTGCAAATATGGCTTTGTATGCTGCTGAAGAAACGGGAGTGATGGACAGGATGCAACGCATGTTCCTAAGTGAATATTACAGCATGGATGTGATGCTTAACGAATATGTCACAGACGATAGTATAAACAAAATAATTATTGATGATACAAATAACATTGTTGTAAGAGCTTCCGATGATAACAAGATAAGCGGCATTTCAGATATTAGCATATATGCAGCAAGCAAGAAAGAAGCGGAAGAGCTGTCATCATCTGAGCACGTCAGTTATAGAAGAAATGGAGATACTTTATATATTTATCCTGTAAGCTGTACAGATAGCAGATATAATTATTCAAGTCATAATAATATTGAGATATTTATTCCTAAAAATATAGATGTGGAAGTTGTGAACTGTGGAAATTTGGATTTGATATATGAAAATTTCGGCAATGAATGGACGTTGGATTCAGTTAGAAATGTAAATATAAGGCTTGATAAGCCTTCAAATGTAAAGGTTAACGCGTTTGTTGAATCTACAGATGAACTACGAGGAAACGCAAGCTGGCTTCTTAAAGAATCCGGAAAATATGTAAATGGTGAAGGTTCAAATGCAATTAATATTCTGAACAGTGGAAATATAACGGTAAATGAAGTATAGTTGATATGGTTAATTTTAAATTAATATCCAAAAATTGAATATACAGAATTGAGAAGAAAATCATCTCGCATTATGATATAATTGTTGTGCTGGAGGTGATTTTTTGTATTTTGAATACGGAATCGCAGAAATAGAGCACCTGAAAAATCGTGACAAGCTTCTGGGAGAGGCAATTGATAAAATAGGACATATTGAGCGTTCGGTAGACACAGATATTTTTTCTTCGGTTGTATATCATATAATCGGGCAGCAGATTTCCACAAAGGCTCATGCCACAGTATGGCAGAGATTTGTTGACAGGATCGGTAATGTGAATGAAAATACTATGCATAGTATTGATATAAACGAGTTGCAAAAACTTGGGACAACTTTTAAAAAAGCCGGATATATAAAAGATTTTGCGGAAAAGGTAAGGAATAATGAATTTGATATAGACAAGCTGAAGGAGCTTTCGGATTCAGAGGTAATTAATAAATTGTCCAGCTTGAAGGGAATAGGGGTATGGACTGCAGAAATGATAATGATATTTAGCATGAGGCGGCCTGATATAGTGAGCTTCGGGGACCTTGCAATCCACAGGGGAATGAGAATGCTGTATCATCAGGAAAGCATAGACAGAAAAAAATTTGAGAAATATGCAAAGAGATACTCTCCGTTCGGTACTGTGGCAAGCCTTTATCTATGGGCAATAGCAGGTGGGGCCGTGCCTGAAATGAGAGATTATGCACCTTAAAATAACATGGCATTATAAGAAAAAGACAGGTGTCGCCTGCAGAATACAGAAGGGAGCAACAAAATGATAAAATATGCTTACTACGATTTTGAATTTGGTACACTTAAAATCGGTTACACAGATAATAAAATTGTTTATTTAAAAAGATGCAAACAAATTGACGGGAAAAATGAGAAATCGGCTCTTTCAGATGCGGTTTTTGAGCAGGTAATACAATATTTAGAAGGCAAACGTACAAGCTTTGATTTTGATTACGAGCTTTACGGAACAGAATTTCAAAAAAAGGTATGGGAGTCTCTTTGCAGAATACCGTATGGCGAAACACGTACATATAAACAGGTAGCTGAGGATGTAGGAAGTCCAAAAGCATGCCGTGCAGTAGGATTGGCAAATAACAGAAATCCTGTTACAATTGTTGTTCCGTGCCACAGGGTAATAGGTTCAGACGGAAGTTTGACTGGATATGCAGGTGGCATAGAAATGAAGCAAGCCTTGTTAGAAATTGAACAAAAAGTTTAAATACATAGCTTATGCTGCCAACATGACCCGCAGCTGCCTCAGGATTCTGTAATTATTAATAAATGCGCAGGCTGCGATAAAAGCTTCCGTTCTTTATATGACGGGATTAAAATCGTCTCTCTTTGGGAAGTGCTGGATGTATATAATTAAATATTAAATCGGTATATTGACTGCCATTAATGTTTTTGGAGCAGACGGTATTTTCGGTTACATATAAATGCTGTCTTGACTTTACAATATTAATTATTGATTTTGAAACCTACATAATGTAAAATAAAATTATATTAGAATTAAATGTCAACATTTATGAGGAAGGTTTTATGTACGGTAAAGTGACACTTATGCAGGCAATCAGAAGAAAATGTCTGGAATGCAGTAACGGGCAGTATAATGAAATCCGAGGTTGCTTAATTAAATCCTGTCCGCTGTATTCATTCAGAACAGGGGAAAGAAATTCAAAAAAAGAGGAAGTTACAGAGGAACAAATAACAATGGACTCGTTCATAGAAAAATAATCAAGGCCAGTTCTCGTCCGAGGACTTTTTTGATTATATCTGACGTTTTAATAGGATATGATATTTTTAAAATTATCGTATCAAATGAAAAAAGGTTAATAAGGTTTAAATTTTCAGAGAAGGATTGATATGAAAAAAATAAAGGAAGTTTTCAATGATTATAAAGCAGGTGACAATATTATTGATGCAGAAATTGAAGCTGTCATACTGAGTAAAAAAACAAAGTCATTGGAACTTAAAATAAAATCAGATAAACGCATAGATGCAAAAGAAATAAACCAACTGAATGAATTTATAAAAAGTAGATTTTGCTTGGATGATTCTTCAATAAATATAAATTATGCATGCAATATTGGCGGTAAATCCATACACGAAGAGTTGGGCAGTATAGTTAACATGCTTTCCAATGCTTATCCTGCATTGAAATCCTCACTCAAATGCTGTGATTACAAAATAGATGGTAATATCATAAGCTTTGAGTTCAATCTTGCCGTATCGGATATTCTTATTTCAAAAGGATACGACAAAACAGTAAGTGAATATATAAGAAAACACTTCGGTGAAGCATATCAAGTGAATTTTTCAGATAAGAAAAACTGTGAGGATTTCAGCAGGCAAAATGAGGATGCTCTTGCAAAAGAAATTCAGCTTATTCAGGATAAAATTCCGGAAGTACAAAAAAAGAAAATTGCTCCCGCGGGAATTTACAAGGAAGCAGCGGTCAGTAAAAAAGTTTTTTCGGAAGGTGAAAGCAAAAAAGCTAAGGATAAGTCCCTGATTCTTGGAAGAAATGCCAATATAAAAGATACTATTATTAAGATTACAGATATAACGCCCAATGAAGGTCGTGTATGCATACAGGGAGAAATTTCTAATATAGAGTCAAAAGAACTGAGAAGTGGAAAGTTTTTGATTTCTTTTGACCTCTATGACGGTACAAGCTCAATGACATGCAAATGCTTTTGTAAGCCTGGCGAAGATAAAGATGTTTTATCAAGACTTAAAGATGCAAAAGGCGTAAGGATAGCAGGAAATTCTGGATACAGTACATTTTCTGGGGAAGTTGAGCTGGTAGCAAATACAATTATCGAGACAGAAGGTACAAAGAGAGAAGAAAGAATGGACAACTCAAAATCTAAAAGAGTTGAGCTTCACATGCATACTCAGATGAGCCAGATGGATGCCATGACCGGTGCTACTGATTTAATTAAAAGGGCAATGAGTTGGGGAATGAAGTCTATTGCCATAACTGACCACGGAGTTGTTCAGTCATTTCCGGAAGCACATAAGCTTTTGGGAAGAGATAACAAGGATATGAAAGTGATATATGGTGTAGAGGCATATCTCGCACCTGATAAAAAGCCGTCGGTTACAGCTTCAAAAGGGCAGAGCATTGATTGCACATACTGCGTGCTTGATTTGGAAACGACTGGTTTTTCACCATTAACGGAAAAGATTACGGAAATAGGAATTGCTAAAATACAAGGTGGAAAGCTAATAGATGAATTTAGTTGCTTTGTAAATCCATGCAAGCCGATTCCTGCCAGGGTTACGGAAATTACCAATATAACAGATGATATGGTGAGAGATGCGGAAACAATTGATCTGGTATTTCCTAAGGTTTTGGATTTTATAGATGGATGTGTACTGGTTGCTCATAATGCAGAGTTTGATATTAATTTTTTGCGCCACAATGCTCAAGAACTGGGTCATGAATTTAATTTTACTTATATTGATACTTTATCGCTTGCAAAGGAGCTTTTTCCCAACTATAAGACATATAAGCTTGGGAGAATTGCCAAAAATCTAGGCATAAAGGTTGAAGTGGCTCACAGGGCACTTGATGATGTTTACACAACGGTCAAAATTTTTAATGTCATGGTAGATATGTTGAAACAACGTAATGTTGAAAAACTGGATGACATTGAAATATACGCTTCCGATGAGACGGCAATGAAGGAATCTTATAAGAAGCTTAACACATACCACGCCATAATACTGGCAAAGAATTATACCGGACTTAAAAATCTCTACAAACTAGTGTCCTATTCTCATTTGGATTATTTTTATAAAAAGCCAAGGATATTAAAAAGTATGTATAAAAAATATTCCGAAGGCTTGATTTTGGGCAGTGCCTGCAGCGAAGGAGAGTTGTATAAGGCAATTCTGCTTGGCAGGCCTGATTATGAAATTGAAAAAATTGCAGTAGAATATGATTATCTTGAGATACAGCCTCTTGGAAACAATGATTACCTTATCAGGCAGGAGCAGGTTCCAGATAAGGAATACCTGATGAACATAAACAGAAAAATAGTTCATCTTGGAGAAAAACTGAACAAGCCTGTTGTTGCCACCGGCGATGTTCATTTTCTTGATCCGGAGGACGAGATATACAGGCGAATCCTTGAAGCTGGACAGGGTTTCAAGGATGCTGACAGCCAGGCTCCGCTATACCTAAAAACAACGGAGGAAATGCTAAGGGAATTTAGTTATCTGGGAGAAGAAAAGGCATACGAGGTTGTAGTGACCAATACAAATAAAATTGCCAATATGTGTGATCAGATAAGCCCTATCTCTTCAGAAAAGGCTACACCGCATATTGACGGCTGTGAGCAGACTATTAAGGATATAGCATATGGTAGGGCTCATGAGTTATACGGTGATCCGCTGCCGGAAATCATTCAGAGCAGATTGGACAGAGAGCTGGAATCAATTATAAGCAACGGGTTTTCAGTAATGTATATCATTGCACAAAAGCTTGTGTGGAAATCCAACGAGGACGGTTACCTTGTAGGTTCAAGGGGATCGGTAGGTTCATCACTTGTTGCGTACATGACGGGTATTACGGAGGTTAACGCCCTTCCGCCACACTACAGATGCCCAAGCTGCAAGCATTCGGATTTTAATGATTATGGATGCCTCAACGGCTTTGACCTTCCTGACAAAGATTGCCCAGTGTGCGGAACAAAGCTAGAAAAGGATGGCATGGATATACCGTTTGAAACATTCTTGGGATTTAACGGAGATAAGGAACCTGATATAGACCTTAATTTTTCTGGTGAATATCAAGCGAAAGCACACAAGTATACCGAGGTTATTTTTGGAAAAGGTACAACCTTCAAAGCAGGTACCATAGGTACAATTGCTGAAAAAACAGCTTTCGGTTATGTTAAGAAATATTTTGAGGAAAAAGATGTTCATGTTAACAAGGCTGAAATAGCAAGAATTTCAAAAGGATGCACAGGCATAAAAAGAACCACCGGCCAGCATCCGGGAGGAATAATAGTTGTTCCTAAAGGAAGAGAAATTTTTGAGTTCTGCCCCGTTCAGCACCCTGCCGATGATTCAGATTCTGATATTATAACGACACACTTTGATTATCACTCCATAGATCAGAACCTGTTAAAGCTCGACATACTTGGCCATGATGATCCTACCGTAATAAGGATGCTTCAGGACATAACTGGAATAGATCCGAGAAAAATTCCAATGGATGACAAGGAAACCATGTCGCTGTTTTCCTCCACTGAGGCTTTGGGAGTGACTCCAAAGCAGATAAGATCGGAGGTTGGTACTTTCGGAGTTCCGGAATTCGGTACAAGGTTTGTAAGAGGAATGCTCTTAGATACAAAACCTAAAGCTTTTTATGATTTGCTTTGTATATCAGGTTTGTCCCATGGAACTGACGTTTGGGTTGGAAATGCTAAGGATTTGATAGATCAGGGAACCGTTAAGTCTATAGGCGAAGCTGTTTGTACAAGGGATGATATTATGGTATATCTTATAAAGAAGGGGCTTCCTCCAAATATATCTTTTAAAATAATGGAAACTGTCCGAAAGGGAAAATCTTTAAAAGATCCAAAATGGAATGAATATGAGGAGCTTATGCGAGAGCACGAAGTGCCTGAATGGTATATTGAATCATGCAAAAAGATAAAATACATGTTTCCTAAGGCTCATGCCGCTGCATATGTAATGATGGCATTTAGAATTGCATGGTTTAAAGTTCATATACCTGAGGCATACTATGCAGCTTATTTTACGATAAGGGCTAAGGCTTTTGACGCGGAATTCATGATTAACGGCAAAGAAATGCTAAAGGAAAAAATGAAAAGCATTGAAGAGCAGGGGAACGAAGCGGCCAACAGAGATAAAGATATGTATGATGATATGGAGCTGGTTCTTGAAATGTATGAGAGAGGATTGAGGTTTCTTCCAATAGATTTATACAAATCGCATTCAACTAAATTTTTGGTTGAAGAGGAAGGAATACGACCGCCGTTCAACAGCATATCAGGAATGGGCACTGTTGCTGCGGAAGGTATATACGGTGCTGTGCACAATGATGAACCGTTAAAATCAATAGATGATTTAAGAAAACGTGCAAAAATAGGAAAATCTGCCATTGATTTGTTAAGGAAATTTAATTGTCTCACAGGACTGCCTGAAAGCGATCAGCTTAGTTTTTTTGATTTAATATAATATGATTAGGAGCCGCCGGTATAACAACCGGCGGTTTTTTAAAACTATGACTATCAAATAAATAATTGTCACTATATGCAGTTCCTCAAACCGTGAAATATGCATAATATATACTATAATATTTTCTGCGAGGTAAAGGAGCGGATATAGTGAGGAACTACAATAACAAGAACTATATGTTTTATAAATATAAAAAGCCGATATTTAGCTATAGCTATCCATGTGTGGAATATAATATACAGAATGTAAATGAAGTATTTGTCAACACAGAAATCGGGTTTCTTGAATTAAGTATTTTCACGAATAATTGGAACACACCGGTTAAAAATGCGCAAATTACTTTCTATGTAAAGAATGGGGAAGCAGCAGTTCCAATTAAATCCATTATATATGAGTCAGAGCCGATTTTAGTGGAACTTCCGGTTGCTCATATATCGGGAGAATTGATACAAGGCCCGGAATATTTTTTTACACCATATGACATGATGATAGAAAAAGAAGATTATAATAGTATAAATGTATTAAATATACGTATTTTTCCAGGTATAAGAACTCAATTCAATTATAATCTCAACCCTGTTAAGCCAGAAGAACCGTATAAACAGGAAACAATCGCAATTCCTCCTCATCCGAGGGATTTAATTTTGGATAGATAATATCATAAATTATAAAAAGCAGATTTTGCGAGAGACTGAATGATACTGCATCTTTGATTGTGCGGATACATTGAAAGCGCACAGCAATAGGAAAAAATAAAAATGTTCACACTTCAGCAGTGCGAACATTTTATTAAAATTAGTATGCAAAAACCATGTCACCGTAGGTTACTGAAACAGGTTTTGATAAAATCCATTGGTTTGTTGTTGAAGTATCGTAATAAAACAGCGCACCATTGGTGTTGTCAACTCCGCTTAAAGCTTCTTTTGCTGCCTTAAAGCACTCTTCATTTGCAGCTCTGCTGATCCATCCGTTTGCAACCGGAGAAAACTGGTAGTAACCGTTTATTTTTTGATTAATAACTTCACTTATGGTGGGAGCAAATAACCCGCTGTTAATTCTGTTCATTACAACTGCACCGACTGCAACTTTCGCTTCATAGGGCTGACTTTCAGTTTCAGCCATTATCAATCTTGCAAGCAAGTCCAATTCTTCGGCAGTGTAAGAATCTTCATTTTCTGAAGCAGTTTCGTACTGTGTCTGTTCAGCCTGTTGTAATGGTATCTCTAATACTTGTCCCGAATATATGTAATTTGAGTAAATGTTATTTGCTTTTCGTAAGTCAATTAACGAGATATCATATTTTTGAGATATGCTGTAAAGAGTATCTCCTTTTTGTACTGTATGTTTTGCATTTAAAATATCAAGATGCTGGCCTATGTAGAGTTCATATCCTGCAAGATTGTTTGAAACCATTAAATTTGCAACCGTGGTTCCAAATAATTTACTTATTTTGTACAATGAGTCTCCGCTTGCAACGCTGTATGTTTCAGCATGAGCTTCCGCGGGCATACTTACTGACAGACTGATTGCAATACCGGTTGTTAATAGAAATGTTCGAATACTTTTTTTATTCATTTTTATCCTCCTTATGTCTTCCGGGTTAGTTGACGGATTAGGGCTGAGGTACCCTGCCCTGTAAGAGCTTCACCCCGATAAGTAGTCCCCGGTACTCTTCTTTAGAGATTCGACTATGTAAAGTGTAATGAATATTTAACAAAGAATCAATGGAAAGTCCTTGAAGTGTAGGGGATATCAAACAACCAAAGAAATTACTTCATAAAAATATTAAATTAAAAAAGATGAAAAGCATTCAAATAAAAGCACCGGCGTGGTGTTTCACTTCTGACCGGTGTTTTTTAATAAGTATTAATTTTTTCTTAACAGCATTTAGTTTGAAATGGGCTCTTCCCACCATCCGAATGCAACTTTTCCGATTGCAGGAATTGTAGGAGTTGCTGGGTTGGAAAGAAACACCAAAAATGATCCGCCCGGAGGAAAAATAAATTTGCCTTCTTCTTCTGAATTTATGGTTGTTCCTGCTTCTGCCACTCTTCCGTAAGCCCGTATCCCTCCTGAAGGAAAGCCTCTCACACCAACCGCATATTCAACTTTAACGTGTGGTTCCGGCGGCGGCTGTATGGTCATATTCGTAGGAGTTACAGAAGATGATTCTTGAATTATTCCCGGAGGATCGCTGTTGAAATAAATCTGAACCCTGTATCGTGATGACGTTATATCACTTGCCGTCCATACATTTACAAATAAATTTACGCCGGAGTTCGGAGGATTATACAGCCTTGCCCACGCGTTTGTTGCATTACCGAATTCCAAATCTTCTGTCATGCCTGTAAAATACTTTCCTTCAATAGACTTTGCAAGACTGACGGGTATAGAAATGGAATAGTTTAGAGGCAAAGTAATTGCAGATGACTGGAATTCACTTGATGATACCGTGCCACCGGCATTGATCTCAGAAAGATTCGGGAAGGTACTATTATCATAGAAATATGCAGGGCGCCAAGGTTTTTGCATATTAAAAATATTATCCATACTATTTTACCTACCTTTATTGTTTTTATATTATATGTAGCTTATTAATGTATTGTTAATTTGTACGCTTTGAGCCACCCTCATTTCTTTACAATGGGAAAGATTAGATTGTTTACATTTTTTTAAAAAACTGATATAATGAAATTTGTTTGATAATGAATTAGGAGGAAGAAATGAAAAAAGGGTTAATTTTTGCAGTAGTGCTAGTATTATTGTCATGCGCAATATTATTTGTTGGAAATGGAATGACAGGGAACACAGAGACTGCTGCCGGAGGTGAAGCTATACTGACAGGAACAGCAGAGGGATTTGGCGGTGAAGTCAGCGTAACTTTAACAATGAACGGAGATAAAATTGTGGATGTGGCGATAGCAGGAGACAGCGAAACTCAGGGTATAGGTTCAAACGCAATTGAACAGCTTCCGGAAAAAATAGTTGAAGCAAACTCAGCGGAAGTTGAAGCAGTTTCTGGAGCTACGGTTACAAGCAATGCAATAATAGAGGCTGTAAACAATGCTTTAGCAAGTAACACTTCAGCTGGTGGAGCAACATTGACAGGAACAGCAGAAGGATTTGGCGGTGAAGTCAGCGTAACTTTAACAATGGATGGAGATAAAATTGTGGATGTTGCGATAACAGGAGACAGCGAAACTCAGGGTATAGGTTCAAACGCAATTGAACAGCTTCCGGAAAAAATAGTTGAAGCAAACTCAGCAGAAGTTGAAGCTGTTTCAGGAGCCACAGTTACAAGCAATGCAATAATAGAAGCAGTAAACAATGCTTTAGCGTCTAAATAATATAATAAATATTTAGAATAAACTATAATAATTATAATAATAAAAAATGAGAACAACTTAAAATAAGCTGTTCTTTTTTATTATTATTATTTTGCATGCATAGCTACCTGGTTTGCAGCCCATTTACCTGTTTGAAGCGCGCCTTGCATCCAGCCTGACTTTGTTGAGATTTGATCACCTGCGAAAAACAGTTTTCCGTTATATTCCGGAAGCAGCATGTTGTAGGCGAAATTAACCTTTTGACCGGGATATCCGGCTGCAAATGCGCCTCTGAACCACTGTTCATTATTCCAATGAACAGTCTTGCTGCTGTCTATCAGTGTATTGATGTACCCTGGCGGTGTGCCGTGCACCTTTTCTACATCTCCTACAATTAATTCAAAGCGCCTGTGAGGATTTTGATTACTAAGTCTGGTAGAATCAAGTTCAATGTTGTAGGAAGCAGTTAAAACACCGGGATCATGAATGCTGCAGTGTATATTTGTGCAGTCCACGTGATCTGTGGGATACACTATGGATTGAATTACTAAATCTGTAGAGGAAATACCTCCGTTAACCCTGCCATAAGGCGTGTCTTCTTCCCAGAAGCGTTTGTTAAAAAGGCAAATGGTTTTTTGTGCATCAATGTAATTAAGTTCTCGTATTGCCTGCATCTTTTGATTACTGAAATAAGGATTTAATTCCAGTTCCCTCAATATTGGATAGGGGAGAGTGCATATAACAAAGTCAAAAGATTTTGATAATTGTCTACCCATAGGGTCTATGTAGTGAATATTTACGTAATCGTCGGAGGATTGAGAAATACCTTCTACAATATATCCCGGTTTAATGGTAACATTGCCGAGCATGTCGGGATTTAAATCCGCTTCTTTTGGATTAACACTTAAAAGAGATTTTATAAATGATAGAGGCAGATTAACCATGCCGTCACTTATTCTGTAAACGTTGATAAAATCCTGTGAATATGTACCGCTCATGCTCTTGTTGTGACTTATGTTGAGAGTAGCACCTTCGAATGGGTTCACTGCTGTCAAAAGATTTACGAATCCTTCACTGAGTTTAAGCCTTTTAAAAACCTGCCTGTTGCTTAATTTGGTTATTTCAGCATATTTTTCGGAGTAAGAAGGCTGAATTTTTAATATTTCTGATCTTTCATGTGGTGTAAGGCTGTAAAGCATTGTATCTGTTGCATAGCTGTGTAATTCGTTCCATGGAGTGCATCTTTCTTCAGGGTTAAGATCGTATTTGTGATATAAAAACTCCTCTATATTTCTGCCGCTTCTGTCACGTCTCATTCGAATATGATCTGCATAAATAAAATTGTTTGGCAGCAGAGATGTAAGTGATTGGGTATTTAAATTGAATAAGTTTATATAGTGCCAGGTTGTTGCGTGAGAAACAGGGATTCTCATAGGGCCGAGTTCTCCGTAATAATGCTTTGAGTTGTCGAAATAATATGTGTAAACTCTGCCTCCTATTCTTGAAGCTTCAGCATCAAATATGGTAATGCCCGCACCAAGTTTTCTTAGTTCATATGCTGCTGACAGTCCGGACAGGCCTCCTCCTATAATACCTATGCTTATATTGTTCATAGATTTTGGCTCGGCAAATTCAAGTATATCCGGAGGAGGACTGAGTAATTCGACTATATTTTTAAAATCGTCAGTTCTTCCATATCTTTCAAGCGATTTATAAAGTATTTCATTGCGCTGTTCATCAGTAGGATTGTTAAGTATATTATTTACAGACATAAAGATCCCCCTTAATGAATGAAATATACATTCATATATTTACAATACTAAATATATTAAGTTAGCTGAAACTTTATGACATGCTTTACTATAAGTTTCATTTTGATTTATCAAAAAATTACAGTATAATATTTATAGAACATATTAGGAGGGGTTATGGAAAACAATTCTGATAAGGTTACGCTATGGAGCAGACAGCATATTAAAAGTTTGAAAGAATTAGAAAACAATGGAGTAATAAGAATTACGCACAGCCATCTGGAGGAGAAATTCGATGAAATTGCGGGTTATATTATTAATTTGTATAAATGGTTTGTGAGTGCTGCGGAGGAAAGGGTTACCAAACCAGATGACGTTGAGTTTCCAATATGGTGCTCGATAAGCGAGGAAAACATGCTTCGTCCCGTAAAGGACCAGATTGTTTATGTGCTTGAGGTCGACAGGTCTGATATAATATATTTTGACGGACTTAAATGGGACTATGTTTTGAATCACCATTACATACCAAAGGACCAAAAAGATGCCGAGGAATATGCTAAAGAAATGGAACTTAAAGGTTTTGAAAATTCATATTCATTTATAAATGATAGAACGGCGCACTTTTATCCGGCGGAAAAGAAAAGGGTAATGGACAGCTGGTACAGGATTTTTGAAATAGAGAATTGGGACATATTCAGGGTTCAGGCAAACATATGGGAAATAAGGCCTGAAATGATAAAGGAAATTCTGTATAAATAAACAATTATGTGATATTGTTGACTGAAACTGTAAAATTATGTCATTGACTTTTAAGGTATGTCTATGCTATATTATAAAAAAATAATCTTTAACTCGGTACCGTGATGCCGTCAAGATGTAAATATCCCTGTTTTTAATGTGTATAATATAATCCTGGCGGTCGGTGCAGGATTTTTTTATTAAATTTATGGAGGTATTTATGTCTACAAAAAATGAAGTTTTTGGTTACTTGCCGGACGAGCGTCCACCGATTATAGGACTTATATTCTTTGCATTGCAGCAGATAGTTGTAATGTTCCCTGCGACAGTACTGGTTGCACTTATTACAGGATTTCATGTATCAACCACAATATTTGCCAGCGGATTGGCAACATTGGGATTCATATTAGTAACGGGAAAGCAGATTCCGCTTTATTACGGTTCAAGTTTTTCATACATTGCTGCCATTGCTTCAATAATGAGCGCCGAAGCATTCACAGGGTATTCTCTCAATGATAAAATTTCAATAGCTCAATTCGGTATAATAATGTCAGGCTTTGTTTCGATAATAGCTGGATTTATCATAAAACGTTCAGGGAAGGAAACCATAGATAAGGTTCTTCCTGCTACAGTAACAGGAAGTATAGCGATTATAATAGGATTATCTCTCGCAGCTAATGCAATGACTAATGCAGCAGCAATTCCTGCAGGTACTGCAGAGACTCAAATGCTGACGGCAGGCGGACTATCTTGGATTATTGCAATAATAACATTAATGTCTACAATTTTGTTCTCGGTATACTTAAAAGGCAGTTTGAGCCAGCTTCCAATCCTTTTCGGATTACTTACGGGATACATTGCTGCCTTGATAATCGGAGGAGTTACAGGAATTCCTTTTGTATCATTCAATACTATAGAATCTGCAAGCATACTTAACTTGCCGATTTTTACATTTCCAAAGCCTTCTTTGACGGCAGTTGTGGCAATAATGCCAATAGCGATCGCAACAATTCCCGAATCAACGGCTCACGTGTATCAGCTGGATATCTATGTAAATGATCTGGCGAGAAAAAAAGGTGTAAATAAAAAATATGACATAGAAAATAAACTGGGGCTTAATTTGATAGGTGATGGACTTGGAGATATTATATCCGGATTTATAGGAGGTCCTGCCGGAACAAATTACGGTGAAAACATAAGTGCAATGGCGATTTCAAAGAATTTTTCGGTTTATGTTCTCATGCTTGCATCGGTATTTACCATGATAATTTCGTGTTTTACACCTCTTATTAATATTATCTACTCAATACCAACCTGCGTTATAGGAGGACTATCGATTTATCTGTTCGGTGTTATAGCAGCACAGGGAATTACAATTATGATGGATAAGAAGGTTGACATGTTCAGTGCCAGAAATCTTGCTGTAATAGCGGTAATACTGATTGTTGGGCTTGGTGGCAGCTTTGGATTCAACGGAGGAATGATTCCGATGTTTTCAATTGAAATTCCGGCTATTGCAACAGCGGCAATTGTGGGTATACTGCTGAATCTTGTTCTCTCTATAGGTAAGAATGAATAAAATTGTTCTGCAAATCATTGGAAACCAGAGACCTTAATTAGAAAGGTCTCTTTTTTTATTGAAACAAACTCATAAAAAGGACTTATAAATAATATTCTATAATAAAACAAGGAGGGCATATATTTTAATATATTATAACGCATATGTTTCGCTACAATACATAAATTATTTAAAAATTTTATGACACGAAACTAAATTTTTCTAGACAACTGTTTAGTTTTGATATATAATTTATGAGTGTAACGTTTTCCATATTTTGTGTGCGAAGGCGATACAACAAATGAATCAGGCTATAATATTTATAATCAGAGCAAGACCAAAATCAAGAGAGGAGGTGTTTCCAAAAATATTATTATAATTTACAGCTAGATTGGTTATTGGAATTTTGGAGTTGTAGAGGAATCAAGAAAGGGAAAGGAAGGTATAATTATGGAAAAACAAACAAACAACAGAGGCCAGTGGGCAAGTAATATAGGATTTTTAATGGCAGCTGTCGGTTCAGCAGTAGGCCTGGGGAACATATGGGGATTCCCGTACAAAATGGGAGCAAATGGAGGTTTTGCTTTCTTAATTGTTTATATGGTGCTTGTAGCATTTGCTGGTGTTGCAATTATGCTTGGTGAGCTTGCATTAGGTAGAAAAACTGGCTTAGGTGTTATCGGAGCATATCAGGCTCTGTATAAAAAGTTTGCGTGGGTAGGTTGGCTTGGATTTTTATCAGGATTTTTAATTTTATCATTTTACAGTGTTCTAGGCGGCTACACACTTCGTTACGCATTTGGATTTATTATGGAAATTTTCAGCGAAGGTGCAGGCTTTGGCGGCATGGGAAGCGGTGAATTTTTTGGAGCTTTTACTTCTAGCGGTGGGATCAGCATGCTGTTCCACGGTATTTTCATGGCCATTACCGTATCAATAGTTATGGGTGGAATTGAAAGTGGAATTGAAAAATTTACTAAGATAGCAATGCCGGCTTTGCTTGTTATGCTTGTAATAGTAATAATAAGAAGCCTTACACTTGAAGGTGCTTCCACAGGCGTTGCATTTATGTTCGCACCGAACTGGTCAGCTTTTTCTGAGATAGGTTTCATGAGGGTTCTTAAAACAGCGGCTGGTCAGATGTTCTTCTCGTTATCGCTTGGTATGGGTTGTATGATTACTTACGGATCTTATCTAAGCAAGCAGGAAAACCTGGAGAAAAACGCCATTATCGTTCCTGTTGCAGATTCAATCTTCGCTTTGATGGCAGGTCTTGCGGTTATGCCTGCTGTTGGTGCATTTATGTCACAAGGTGTTGAAGGTATCTCATTCGGAGCAGGCCCTGGACTTCTGTTCGTTACTCTTCATCAGGTATTTAGCGTAGGAATGGGAGGATTAATAGGAAATCTGTTTGGATTTGTATTCTATTTCCTTGTATTTATTGCAGCTGTTACGTCAGCTATTTCACTTCTGGAAGTTTGTACTGCGTATTTTGTTGACAAACAAGTTTCTCAGGGAAAAGGCTCAGGACGTAAAAAATTAACAGTAATAGTTGGCGCTATGATATTTGTTGTTGGTATCCCTGTATGTCTTGACGGTCTTGGTGCAGGTGTAGCAGGAGGAGCAATGATTGACATCCCTGCTGTTATGTTTGGTATGGATGAGGTTCGAATGGCATTTGACTGCTGGCTTGACTTCTATGATATGATTGCAGAAGGCGTATTCATGCCTCTTGGAGCTATTATGATGTCTGTAATGATAGGATGGGTACTGGGTACAGATGTTATTAAGGAAGAAGTTGAAGCAACTCCTAATCTTCTTATGAAATCTTATAAATTCTGGGATATTTGCTTTAAGTTCATCGTTCCTATAGCAATTACATTCGTATTAATAGGACAAATAGATGACTTCTTTGGAATTGGAATTTTCTAATTAAAATGTGAAACTACAATGGCGGTTAAGCTTAAAAGCTTAGCCGCCATTTTTATTTGCATCCAGTGTTTTGAAAGTGCAGAATGCTGTTTAACATTTTAATTTGCGATTTTAAATCCAGTATTGTCGTAATCAATTTTTACTGTGCTGTCATACTCTGCTTTGCCTGCAATAATCATCCTTGCAATTAATGTTTCAATATTTTTCTGAATAAAACGCTTTAATGGACGAGCTCCGTAAATCGGGTTATAACCTTGATCTACTATTGCTAATTTTGCCTGTTCGGTTAAAACCACTGTTATGTGCTTATCTTTTAATCGGCTTTGAAGATCTTTAATCATCAAATCAACGATGGAAGAAATCTCATCTTTTTTAAGAGGCTTATAAAATACAATTTCATCAAGCCTATTTAAAAATTCTGGCCTAAAGTGGTGTTTAAGGAGATCATGTACTTTTTTCTTTGCCTCTTCAGATATTTCTCCTACATCGGTAAATCCGTCCAAAATATATTCAGAACCAAGGTTGGAAGTCATTATTATGATTGTGTTTTTAAAGTCAACGGTTCTTCCTTGTGAATCTGTAATGCGCCCGTCGTCAAGTACTTGAAGTAAAATATTGAATACATCGGAGTGCGCTTTTTCAACTTCATCAAACAATATTACCGAATATGGCTTTCTTCTTACAGCTTCTGTTAACTGTCCACCTTCTTCATATCCAACATATCCTGGAGGAGCTCCTATTAATCTGGATACTGAGAATTTTTCCATATATTCGCTCATATCAATTCTGATTATATTGTGTTCGTCATCAAATAAAGCTTCTGCCAGCGCTTTTGCAAGTTCAGTTTTCCCAACTCCCGTTGGTCCAAGGAACATAAATGAGCCTATTGGTCTGTCAGGGTCCTGTATTCCGGCTCTGGATCTTAAAATTGCTTCAGACACTTTTTCTACGGCCTCATTTTGACCGATTACTCTCTCGTGAAGTATATCCTCAAGCTTCAAAAGCTTTTCTCTTTCACCTTCCATTAACTTAGAAACAGGTATACCTGTCCATCTGGCAACTATTCTTGCTATTTCTTCTTCGGTGACCTTAACTCTGAGCAGCGTGTTAGGTCCCTGACTTTTCTCTGCAATATGCTCTTCTTTTTCCAAGGCTTTTTTAAGTTCGGGAAGTTTTCCGTATTTTAATTCTGCTGCTTTATTTAAGTCATAGTTCCTTTCAGCTCTTTCAATTTCAGCATTAAGGCTTTCCAGCTGTTCTCTAAGTGATTGTACTTTAGAAATGGAGCTTTTTTCATTTTCCCATTTGGCTTTCATTTCCTTAAATTCGGACCTCATGTCGGCCAGTTCCTTCTGGATTTCTTTAAGATGTTCTGAGGATAACTGATCATCTTCCTTTTTAAGAGCAGCTTCTTCAATTTCATGCTGCATTATTTTTCGGGATATTTCATCCAGCTCAGTAGGCATAGAATCTATTTCCGTACGTATTAATGCGCAGGCTTCATCGATTAAATCAATTGCCTTATCGGGGAGGAATCTATCAGATATATAACGGTTGGAAAGAACAGCAGACGCTATAAGTGCCTGATCCTGTATTTTAACACCGTGGAAAACCTCATATCTCTCTTTTAAACCTCTTAAAATTGATATGGTATCCTCAACTGTAGGTTCATCTACCATAACTGGTTGGAATCTTCTTTCAAGGGCAGCATCTTTTTCTATATATTGACGGTATTCGTTTAATGTGGTAGCTCCTATGCAGTGTAGTTCCCCTCTGGCAAGCATTGGTTTTAGCATATTTCCTGCATCCATTGCACCATCTGTCTTTCCGGCTCCTACAATTGTATGAAGCTCATCAATAAACAGTATGATTTTTCCTTCGCTTTTCTTAACCTCTTCGAGAACAGCCTTAAGCCTTTCTTCAAATTCACCTCTAAATTTAGCACCTGCAACAAGAGAACTCATATCGAGAGAGAATATTTTTCGCTCTTTTAAATTATTAGGTACATCACCGCGAACTATACGTATAGCAAGACCTTCTGCAATAGCCGTCTTTCCGACGCCAGGTTCACCTATGAGAACAGGGTTGTTCTTTGTTTTTCTGGAAAGTATTCTTATAACATTTCTTATTTCTGAATCTCTTCCTATAACCGGATCCAGTTTATTATTTTTTGCCAGTTCAACCAAGTCTGAGCCATACTTAGTCAGAACGTCATAGGTTGACTCAGGGCTATCACTTGTAACTCGAGTGTTGCCTCTTATTGTTGACAGTGCGTTAAGAAACTTATCGGCAGTTATGCCGAATTCGTCGTAAACTCTTTTTAAACTTGCTTTTGGAAAATTAAGAAGTGAAAGCATTATATGCTCAACAGAAACATATTCATCTTTCATACGTTCTGCCTGCTTTTCTGATTCTACAAGTATTCTGTCCACGTCCTGTGAAACGTAGATTTTATCGCTTTCGCGTCCGGGGCCTGAAACTCCCGGCATGTTTTCAATCAGTGTTTTAATTTTTGATTTTATAGAAGCGGGGTCAACATTCATTCTAGTCAATAGCTGAACTATTAAGCCTCCCTCTTGATCAATAAGAGCAAACAATAAATGCTCCTGTTCAATTTGCACGTTCATGTGCTCAATAGCGATATTCTGGGAAACTTGAATTGCTTCCAGTGATTTTTGAGTAAATCTTTGTGCATTCATTGAAATACCTCCTTTGTTGTGTAAAATATATTTAAATGCGGATATCAGAATTTAGAAAATCCAAACCCGTATACCTCCTGAACGGCTCTGACGGTTACAAATGATTCGGGATCAATTTTTTTCAGCTCATTTTTCAGTGTGAAGTATTCTTTCCTTTCCAATATAGTAACTATTATATCCCTTTCTTCATTTGTATACCCGCCTTCTGCCTTGTAAACAGTCACACCTCTGTCAAGCTTTTGGAAGATATAGTCCTTTACAACTTTGGTGTGTTTTGTAATTATGACCACCTCGTTTTTGACAGTGAATCCATCAATAAAGTAGTTAACGATAATTCCGTTCAGGAACCACCCAAATGCACCGACAATTCCGGTTTGTATGCCGTATGTAAAAAAAGAAAGAATAACTACTACAATGTCTGCTGCCATTAATCCTTTACCCATATCTAAATGAAAATACTTATTAAACACTTTTGCCAATATGTCTGTTCCGCCTGTTGATGCGTTTTGGTTGAAAACAATCGACAGTCCCATTGCGGAAATAATTATGCCGCAAATTAAATTTAAAAGTACTTCATCAGTTACAGGCTTTGAAGCAGGATGAAAAAATTCCATTAGTGACATAAAAAACGAAAGAAAAACAACGGAGAGAATAGTTCTTCCTCCAAAATCTTTTCCGATAAAGATAAAGCCTACAATTAAAAGAAGAATATTCAATACAAAGTTTGTTAATGATATGGGTATGGGCAAATAATTATTCAAAACTATTGCGAGCCCCGATATTCCGCCTGTAGCCAGGTTTTCAGGAACCAAAAAGTAATATACACCCATTGCTACTATAAAGGAACCGACGGCAATAAGTAATACCTGCTTAACTAAGTTTTTATCAATCATATAGGCCTCCTAGTTTTGTTTATTTAATTTTATCTCAAAAATATTTACTAATCAATACCATTAGATAACTTTTATAAAAATAATTTTTAAATATATATTTATAAGTAAACTAGAGAAAACTAGAGTAAAAAAAAGTAATTATGTATAAAAATCGTTATCTTGCTTGTTTACATAAAAATATTATTTAAATAAGAGATATAATGATTTGAATTGCTCTATAAAGAATGCTATAATGTGGAGTAATGTAAAAAAAAAGACAAAGGAGTGAGTTGCTATTTGAAAGAGATAATTGATCAAATCATAGAAATTGATGCTCTGGCTTATAATAATAAGACTAAAAATGAGCAGATATTATCTAATAAAAAGCAAGAGTATGAGAGCATGATATCAGCTTATCGGGAAGAAAAAATCTCTGCCGCAAAAGTTAAGGCCAAAGAAATTTCTGAACAAACCGATGCTTATATTATGGAGATTGAAAAATCTCAAAAAGAACAAATTAAAAAAAATTCTGCTGAAATTGATGATATTTATTTAAAAGCAGAAAAAAATTTAACCCAAAAAATATTTAACAAGTTATTTGTACTGGAGGGGTAATATGAACCCTAACATGGCATATTATGCTTTGGAAACAAAAATTGCAACAAAAAAAGGGCGTATTTTACAGAAAGCTGAATGGAATAAGTTTTTAGACTGTTCTGATGTTGGACAGTTTGCCGAACTGCTAAAAAACAATGTAGAATTCGCTAAGGCATTTGACGGAATGCTTTATGAAAAGCTCAAAAGGGAAGATTTAGAAACAGCATTGCTAAAATTTAAAACACTTCAGATAGAGAACCTTCTGCATTATCTTTCCGGACCATATAAGGAATTTATAAAAACAATCTTGATGGAGTCAGATATTCGAGATTTAAATCTTATACTGCGAAAAATCACAAAAAATGAAAGCCTGGATGGAATAGAAGAAAGGTTTGTTCATTCTAAAAATTACACAAATTTAGCTTATGGCGACTTGCTGTCAGCAGGCAGTGTGGAACAGTTAATAGAAAAATTAAAGGGTACTCCTTATTATAACGGTCTTAGCAATCTTTCGAAGGAAGATGCAATGAAGCGTGAATTTCATATTGAAATGAAAATGTATGTGGCATTATATAAGAGTATTTTTGAAAAGGCCGAAAAACTAAGCAAGGAAGATCAAAAGGCTGTTAAAGAATTAGTAGGCTTTAGGATTGACCTTTTAAATATTCAATGGATATACAGAGCTAAAAAGTATTATGAAATATCACCTGAAGAAATGTTTATTTATAGCCTTGAAGGAGGTTTGTCTATGGGATATAACAGGATTAAAAAGCTTTGCTATGCAACCATGGACGAATTTATTAATCTTTCAAAACAATACTTGAAAAATGATTTTTTCAAAGACGCAAATAATACAGATATTAACATCGTAATTGATTCCTATATGTTAAATTACATGAAAAAAAATACTTTCAATAATATTGGAACCGTAGTGTCATTTATTTATTTTTTAGATATCATTATCGATGATTTAATGTCTATAACAGAAGGAATCGAATATAAGGTTCCTAGGGAAAAAATACAAGAGTATTTAGTACAGAAGATATAGAAGGGAGGCTCTATATGACTAAAGAAAAAATAGTGCTTTTAAAAATAGTCGGATCTTTGGAAAATATGCATGATATTATAAGGGAACTGATATTATGTAGAATTGACAACATAAACATTGAAAAAGATAGCATGTATTATAGTAATTTAATGATTCATAAATTTGAATCTGAAGTAGTTGGGATGCAGACAAAGTTTCCGAGCCATGACAACATTTATAACAGATGCGTTAAGTATTTAAGCATTGTTGAAGAGCTGTCCCGCGACCTTAATGTTAACTTGAATGCTGATGCGGAATTTACATTTGAAAATGGTTATGATTTCGAAAATGCTTGCTTGGATTTAGAAAAAATAAAGGAATTATTGAGCAGTAGAATAAGTGAAATAGACAGCACGAAAAAGCAGCTCGAAAAAATTACGGAGTTAGGCGCTAAAATTGAGAGCATTACTGATAAAAGCATTAAGTTTAGTGAGTTAGCAGATCTAAATTATTTTGACTATGAAATCGGAACTTTTACAAATGATAACAAATTAAAAGCTAAAAGAAGCTATGGAAGCTTAAGTGCAATAATGCTTAAGATAGGAATCGTAAAATCATCTGGGGAAGAAATATACATGATTATTTATCCTAAGCAGTTTAAAGATGAAACCGACAGAATGTTGAAGTCTTTAAATTGGGCTGAGATGATTATTCCTGATCAATATTGCGGTTCAGTTGCTGATATGATTAAGCAAATCAATGCTGAAATAATCCATATGCAAAACAAAGTAAAAGAATTGTCTGAGTCATTCAAATCGGAAAAAGATGATATAAAAAATCAAATTGTGAGAATTTATGACGTATTCAGATTAGAAAATAAAATTACTGAATCCGCTTTAAGAGCAGATATTATCAGTAATTCATTTGCATTAAGCATCAGGTTAAATGAAATATATAAAGAAGCTGTTGAACAAGCAGTGAGGTCTGTAACGGAGCATTATCTTATAAATGAAAAATCGGCTGACGAATCGGATGCTCATTCAAGCCGCTTCGTAAAGCTACTAAAAAACAATCTGTTTTCAAAACCGCTTGGACTAATTTAAATATACGATGTAATTAGGATTTATAACGGATTGTGGAAGAAAAGTTAAAATATATGATTAATGAAGGGAGGAGGCTTTAGATGGCTATAGAAAAAATGGTTCTTTTGAAAATTGTCGGTTCTTTGGAAAACATGCATGACATGCTTAGAGAACTGGTATTTTGCGAAAATGCCCATTTAAACTTAAATGTTGAAAACAGTAGCGCATATAACAACTATTTAGTTATACATCAATATGAATCTGAGATATTTGGACAACCGATTTACCATGGGGTTGATCCTGGGAACATTCATAACAGCTGCAGTGATTGCTTAAGTACTGTTGAAACCTTGGCTCACGGACTGGATGTTGAACTGGTTATAGATAAAAAATTTCTGTTGGAGAAAAATTATAGCTTTGAGGACGCTCGTTCGGATTTAGGAAAAATTAATTCTTTATGGGGCAGTAAAATAAGTGAAATCAACAAAAAGAAAAAGCAGATCGAAAAGCTTGCGGAATTAAGAACAAAAATTGACAGTGTTACGGATAAAAGTATTCAGCTTAATGAGGTTGCTGATTTAAATTATTTTGATTATGAAATCGGAACCTTTTCGGCAGAAAACAAATCCAGATTAAAAAGAAATTATGAGAATCTAAGTGCGATAGTTCTAAGAATAGGGGTTATTAAATCTTCTGCGGAGGATTTATATATGATAATTTATCCTAAGCAATTTAAGGATGAAACTTATAATCTTCTTAAATCATTGAATTGGAATAAGCTTGTTATTCCTAAAAGATATTGCTGCACAATTGCTGATATGATTAAGCAGATTGATGCCGAAATAGTTCAGATGCAAAATGAAATAAAGGATATGTCTGCATCTATCGAACGAGAATGGGATGACATTAAAAACCAGGTTTTAAAAATTTACAATGTATTTAAATTAGAGGATAAGCTGGCTGAGCTGGAAGCAAGAGCAGATTTCAGCAATAATTCCTTTGTTTTAGACATATGGGTAAATGAAAGAGATAAGTCAGAGGTTGAAAAAGCAATTGCTTCAGTATCAGAAAAATATTTAATAGATGAAAAATCAGCTAAGGATTTTGGAAATCAGGTGGTACCTCCAACAAAGCTGAAAAACAACTGGTTCTCGTGGCCGTTTGAAATGATTGTTAAAATGTACGGCCTGCCTGCTTATCACGAAATTGACCCTACACCTTTCTTGGCTATAACTTATTGCCTGGCATGGGGTATAATGTTCGGTGATATAGGTCAGGGTCTTGTGTATTTACTTGCAGGAGTGTTTTTAATGAAAAAAATGCCCGCACCTGGACACATATTAATGAGGCTTGGTGGTTTTTCTATTGTGTTTGGATTTGTATATGGGAGCTTTTTCGGTTTAGAGAAAAAAGAGCTGCCATGGCTTCCAGGTTTGCTTGAAGGAGGGCCGTTAGACCCTAAAAATATTCCGTCTATACTTGCTGTAGGAGTTTTGTTCGGTGTAATAGTTCTTACGGTGTCATTTGTAATAGGAATTATAAATGCTTTGAAGAAACATGATATAGAAGAAGGAATATTCGGGAAAAATGGCGTTGCAGGATATTTGTTTTTTATAAGTCTTGTATTTACTTTAGTGTCACTAACAGGAATAATCAATATTTCAACTGCTTTATGTATAGCAGTTCTGTTGATAAGCTTGGTAGTAATGATATTGAAAGAGCCTATTACTAACCTGGTGTTAAAAAAATCACCGTTAATTCACGGCGAGGCAGGGTCATATTTTACTGAAGCTATATTTGAAGGCATTGAAACAATATTGAATGCATTAAGTAATGCAATATCATTTGTCCGTGTTGGAGCATTCGCTTTAAACCACGCAGGATTGTTCTTGGCCTTTTTGGTAATGTCAGAGGTAGTGACTAATCCGATAGCAAAAATATTTATCCTGTTTTTAGGAAATGTATTGATCCTTACACTTGAAGGATTGATAGTATTTATTCAGGGACTTCGTCTACAATACTACGAAATGTTCAGTAAGTATTTTGAAGGTGGCGGAATAGAGTTTAAGCCTATAAAATTAAATAATTAAAATTGAATAATAAAACATAAGGAGTTAAAAAAATGCAAATGATATCTATTTTATTAGCAGCTGTTATATCCGTTGGAACAATCGGATATGGCTATAAAACAATGAAAAGCGGTAAAAAAGGAAATATAAAGAAAGCAATATTAACAACAGTTTCAGCATTTTCACTTGTAATGATAGGTGCTGTTATAGCAACTATAACAGGCGGAAATGTATTTGCGGAGACAGTAAATGAAGTTGCTCAGGCAACAGGAATATCAATGGGTGAAGGATTTAAATATTTAGCTGCAGCATTGTCAACAGGACTTGCAACTATAGGTACAGGTGTGGCTGTTGGATCAGTTGGTTCATCAGCAGTAGGTGCCGTTTCAGAGGATTCTTCAATTCTTGGTAAAACATTGATTTTCGTTGGTATGGCTGAAGGTATTGCTATTTATGGTATGATTATTTCTATATTGATTCTGTTCGTTTAATAGAATAAAATGAAAAGAGAGTAAATATGAAATCTTTTTTAATTAGTGATAACAGAGATACTTGGGTAGGCATGAGACTCGTCGGTATTGATGGAGTCATTGTCGATACAAAAGAAAATGCGTTGAAAGAATTAAAAACAGCTGTTAAGAATCAAGATCTGGGCATCTTGATTCTTACTGAAAAAGTAGTTGATATGGTTAGAGATGAATACATGGAATATAAAATAAAGTCCAAGACTCCTTTAATCATTGAAATTCCTGATAGACACGGTACTATCAGAGAATACAATGCCATAAAGAATTATATAAGAGATTCTGTCGGCATTCATATATAGAGGTGATTTATGGTTACGATAGAAGAAAAAATCAAACTTTTTTATAAGCTCCTTAATCAGTCTATGGATCAGTCCTTTACCGATGAGTTAAAGGATTTAAAGGAAAAATATGAATCCAAAAATCAAAGAGCTAAGAACGAAATAGACAAGGAAGCGAAGGAGATAGAAGAAAGAGCGGCGAAAAGAGCAGATACAAAGCGTGCTGAAAGTGTAAGTAAATCAAAGGTAATCATAAAAAAAGATATTATGGTATTGAAAGAAAAATATTATTATATTTTTATGAAAAGATTTAATAAAAAATTAGATGAGTTTATAAAATCAGATGAATATAAATTATATTTATCAAAAATAATATCCAATTTGGTTGCTGAAATTAAAGATTACGGAAAATGTAATGTAACAATTTATTTAACAAAAAATGACCAAGGTAAATACAGTGATTTCATTAAAGATGAAATTACGAAAAAGCTTGACTGCAATGTAAGCTTTAGCATAGAGCATGATATAAAGGGCGGATTTATATGCATAATAGAAGATAGAGGCATGAAAATTGATTTATCAATTGATTCTGTTCTTGACGAAAACAAAGACTATATCATGCAGACAATATTTGAGACTTTAGAGGCAGGTGATTATAATGGCTAATATCCAAGGTGTTGTCAGCTCAATAAATGGTCCTGTTGTTAAGGGTCTCCATATGGGTTCGTTTAAGGTACACGAAATGGTTACCGTAGGAAAGCAGAAGCTTATAGGCGAGGTAGTATCCATTGAAGGTGATGTTGCAACAGTACAGGTTTATGAAGAGACAGAGGGATTAAAAGCCGGCGAGAGCATTTATTCAACAGGAATGCCATTATCTGTTACTTTAGGCCCCGGAATTATAGGAAATATTTTTGACGGTATTCAAAGACCGTTGGAAAGAATTCAAGATATGAATAAAGACTTTATACCTGAAGGTATCGGTCTTTTGACGATTGATACAGAAAAAAAATGGGATGTTACAGTAACAGCTAAAGCAGGAGATACCTTAAAACCAGGCGATGTTTACGCTACAGTTCAGGAAACATACAGAATTCTTCATAAAATAATGGTTCCTTACAATGTTAAAGGTACTGTTAAATCAGTGAAACCAAGCGGAAAATACTCCTTAAATGATACTATAGTGGTATTGGAAAAAGATAACACAGAAACTGTTAATTTAACACTTTGCACAAAATGGCCGGTAAGAAATCCTCGACCTATTAAAGAAAGGATTCCTATTTATAAACCGTTTATTACAGGACAAAGGGTTATAGATACATTTTATCCTATAGCTAAGGGAGGTACTATAGGGCTTCCCGGAGGATTTGGAACCGGAAAAACAGTTACACAGCATCAGCTGGCAAAATGGGGTGATGCTGATATTATTGTGTACATCGGCTGCGGAGAACGTGGAAATGAAATGACAGATGTTTTGGAAGAATTTCCGAAGCTTATTGACCCAAGAATTAACAGACCGTTGATGGAAAGAACCGTTCTTATTGCAAATACTTCAAACATGCCTGTTGCTGCACGTGAGGCAAGTATTTACACAGGTATTACCATGGCTGAGTATTACAGAGATATGGGATATGATGTTGCCATAATGGCTGATTCCACGTCCAGATGGGCTGAGGCATTAAGAGAAATTTCAGGACGTTTGGAAGAAATGCCTGCAGAAGAAGGCTATCCTGCATATCTTCCGTCGAGACTGGCTGAATTCTATGAAAGAGCCGGATGTGTTAATACTCTGAACGGACAGAAAGCGTCAATAACAATAATCGGTGCAGTTTCACCTCCTGGAGGAGATTTCTCTGAGCCAGTAACTGAAACAACAAAAAGGTTCGTTTCAGGATTTTTGGCTCTGGACAAAAAGCTTGCTTATGCAAGGCATTATCCGGCAATTAACTATTTAACAAGTTATTCCGGATATGTTGAAATGCTTTCCGATTGGTATGAAGATAATGTTGCTGGCGACATGTTTGATTTAAGGAAAAAAATGATTGTTCTTTTACAGGAAGATGAAAAATTAAATGAGATTGTACAGCTTGTTGGAGAGGATGTTTTACCTAATGATCAGGCTCTTATTCTTGAAACCGCAAGAATAATAAAGAAAGGATTCCTGCAGCAGAATGCTTTACACGCGGAAGATGCTTATGTTACTTTGGAAAAACAATATAAGATGCTGAAAGCAATAGATACATTCTATGAAGAAGCTTTAAAATGTACAAAAATAGGCATTCCTATATCTGTAATAAGAAAAGAATCTATTATACAGGATATTTTGAAGATAAAATATGACATTCCGAATGATAAAATAGAGTTGTTGGATGTTTTAAAAGATAAAATTGTTGAAACATTTGCTGACTTGAGACAAAAGTATGAGTAGGGAGTGTTGAGATGAAAAAAGAATATTTAAAATTAGAAAAAATTGAAGGACCTTTGATAGTTCTTTCCGGTATTGAGGATGCTGCTTATGGTGAGGTTATAAACATCAAAGTAGGCAGTGAAAACACCAGGACAGGAAAGATAATAAAAATTGAAGGCGATAAAGTTATAGCTCAGGTTTTTGAAGGAACTGCAGGCATATCTACAGTTAATTCCTCCGTTAAATTTACCGGAGAACCATTGACAATACCACTTTCAAAGGATATTCTTGGAAGAACCTTTAACGGAGTAGGTGAGCCTATTGATGGTGCTTACCAGATTATATCAGCAGAAAAAGAAAATATAAACGGTAGACCTATCAATCCCGTAGCAAGAAGATATCCAAAGAACTTTATTCAGACAGGTTTTTCTGCAATAGATGCGCTTATGACTCTTATAAGAGGTCAGAAGCTTCCTATTTTCTCCGGAAACGGTATGGCTCACAACGATCTTGCTGCTCAGATAGTAAAGCAGGCAAAGATAAAAGGCGCCACAAGTGATAACTTTGCTGTTGTGTTCGGAGCTATGGGTGTAAGACATGACGATGCAGACTTCTTTAGAAAAAGCTTTGAAGCTGCAGGTGTTTTGGATCACGTTGCAATGTATATTAACACAGCAGACGACCCGATAATTGAAAGAATATCAGCACCTAGATGTGCTTTGACAGCTGCGGAGTATTTAGCATTTAAAAATAACATGCACGTTGTTGTAGTATTGACAGATATGACCAGTTATGCTGAGGCTCTTCGTGAAATATCTTCAGCAAGAGAAGAAGTGCCATCACGTAAAGGATATCCGGGATACTTGTATTCAGACCTTTCAACTATATATGAAAGAGCTGGTATGTTAAAGAGCTGCGAGGGTTCTATAACTCTTATTCCAATATTGTCAATGCCTAATGATGACATAACACATCCTATCCCTGACCTTACAGGCTTCATTACTGAAGGACAGATAGTTTTAAACAGGGAGCTTAACCTAAAAGGCGTATACCCACCAATTGATATTCTGCCTTCACTATCACGTCTTATGAAGGATGGTATAGGTGCAGAATTTACAAGAGAAGACCACGCTGATCTTCAAAGTCAGATTTATGCGTCATATTCAAAGGTTCAGGACATAAGAAGTTTGTCACAGATTATAGGCGAAGATGATTTAAGTGATATTGATAAGTTATATCTAGAATATGGTCGTGAGCTTGAAGGAAAATTCATTGCACAGGGCAAAAATGAGAACAGAAGCATTACAGAAACATTAGATTTAGGATGGCATATTTTATCTATTCTTCCTGTTGAAGAGCTTGATCGTGTTAAGACAGAATTAATAGAAAAATATTATGATTACGACAGGGAGAGATAGTTATGGCAGTATTGGTTGCACCAACTAAATCGAACCTGATTAAAGCAAAGTCATCTTTGGCTCTCTCCATAAAAGGATATGAGCTTTTAGATAAAAAAAGAAATGTTCTCATTAAGGAAATGATGGTTTTTGTAAATAAAGCAAGAACCATGCACAATGAAATTTATGTTGTTCTTAAGGAAGCATATGAATTCTTGCAAAAGGCTAATGTAACTTTGGGCGTTAAAAATGTTGAAGATATGTCATACAGCATTCCTGACGAGGCATCTTTTGACATATTGCTTAGAAGTGTTATGGGTATTGATATCCCTACAATTAAGCGTAATCAAAATGAATATTCCGGTCCTGCATATGGTTTTTATAGTTCAAATGAATCTCTTGACGAGGCAAGACATAAATTTCAAATTGTTAAGGAAAAAATATACGAAGTTGCGGAAATTGAAAATTCAATTTTTAAGCTTGCCAAGGAAATAGAAAAAACTAAGAAAAGAACAAATGCATTAAGATATGTGCAGATACCAAAATACAAGGAACAGGTAAAATATATTACCGAGGTTCTTGAAGAAAAAGAAAGAGAAGATTTTTTCAGATTGAAAAGATTGAAAGGCAAAATATAAATATAATGGCTGCCGCACTAATATTAGTGTGACAGCCTTATATTTTTATTATTTCATTCCGGCTTAAGTGTAACAGTCATAAGATCTTTGCCGATTTTCGTGTTAGGAAATATATTTGATGCATATCTTATGTATTCGCTGGGCTTTGTCATAGAGGGGCTGAAATGTGTAAGCCACATTTCTTTTACATTTGCTTTTTTGGCAATGGTTGCGGCTTCTGAGAATAACATATGCATTTTTTCAGTTGCATTTTTATACTGCTCATCATCGCCGTACATTCCTTCACATATAAATAAATCCGAGTTTTTTACAATATCTGCAATATGCTTAACCGGTCTGGTGTCCGTAGCATATGAAATTTTTAATGGAGTTCTTTTTTCACCCAGTACCATTTCAGGAGTAAAGGTGTCATTATCTATTTTTACGCTGCTCCCGTTATGAAGCATTTTCCAGAATTTAACCGGTATATTGAGTTTTTTTGCGGCTTCAGGTTGAAACCTGGGCTTTAATTTTAGCTCAAGGCTGTACCCCAGACAATTAATATGGTGCTTTAAGGGTATAGAAGTAATGTTAAAGCCTATCTGTTCAAATTCTTGAGGCCTTGTGTCATGCAGTTCGGCTATTCTTATTTCGTATGGAAGGTATCCGCAGACCACAAGAAGAGAATTAAGAAATTTTGCGCTGCCTCTCGGAGCGATAATTGTAAGCGGCTCCGTTCTACCTTGGTTTCCGATTGTAAGCAAAAGTCCAGGAAGACCTGCAATATGGTCAGCGTGACAGTGTGTAATTAGTATGGTTTCAATTTTATTCATACTCAGTCTGCCCTTGTGCAGGGAAATTTGTGTGCCCTCACCGCAGTCTATAAGAATTGATTTACCGTTGTATTCTATTAAGCAAGAGGACAGAAATCTGTCAGGAAGAGGAATCATTCCGCCTGTTCCGATTAGAGTAATATCTATCATTTCATCACCTGTGTTTTTTATATTATTATACCTATTATTTCGGTCAATATCAACATTAATATATGACAGCATACATTATGATAGAAAGAACGGCAGAAATAAGGCCGTGAATAAACCTGTAGAAAATGTAATTTTTAATTTCCAGATTAAATTCATTTGTTACCGCAACAGTTTGAAAAACCACTGACATGCCTGAAAAGCTGATTAGGAAGTTGATTATAAGCAGTTTAATTTCCAAAGGAACATAGCCGGACGAAGCTATTATGCTGCATCCATTGGTCACTTCCAATATACCCACAAGCACAGAGTGTATGATATCCTTTGCACCGATGCTGAGCGATATCATTTCAGCTGCTGAAGAAAGGTTTTTGTTTAAAAAACTTGAAAGCACAGAAAAAATAACTATTACGCCTCCTACAGATAGTATACCTGTTATGGCTTTAACCATTGCGGAACTGAATGCAGCATGAAAGGGAACCGTAGATACTACAACTTTTTTGGAGTGATCGGAAGAAGGATTATTTTTGATCAGCAGGCTGAGTATTATTGCTCCTAAAATATGGGGAACAGCTATGTATTTATATAAGTATAAATGTCCAAGCATGGAGAATGAAACCGCGCCTGCTATAAACTGAAAGCTGCAGTTATTTGTGAATACAGCCAAGTAATTGGCCTGCTTTTCATTTATCCTCTTGAAACCGGCCATAGAATTAACTGTCATGGCTCCTGAAGGATATCCTGATACAAAGCTTATAAAAAAAGGGATAAGTGCGTACTTGTTTTTCAGCAGCTTATTTGAAATGAAATCCATTTTTCCGAACAGGCTGTACAGGAAGTTGTATTGAAGAAGTATGTTTGACAATACCATCATGGGAAAAAGGTACGGAATAATATTGTTAACCCAAATTTTTAATCCGGTAAATACCCCATCAGAAACAGTAGCAGGTTCAACTATAAAAAAGCATATCATCAATAGAACCAGTATTGGAATAAAATTTCTCTTAAACATAATACAACCCCCATAACATATTTTATTTACACGTATGGGTCATTATGATATATATTTCAGACAAGATTTAATTATAATATATTATCTGCCTTGTTATATTTTTATTTCTTTGTTAAGGGTAAGGGTGAACAAAAAAATAGTATATAAGATATAGTAAAAAAGCACTGGAGATAGGAAAGGAATAAAAGATCCTGTGGTATTTCTCGTGTATTTATTTTATATTGTATAAATTAAGAATTTGTTATAATATTTACTTAAGACGAGGTAAGATTAGGATATATTAAAAAAAGATTGATTATATCATATACAGAAATAAAGGCGGTAAATGAGATGAAGAAAATTCTGATTATTAGCGAAGGCATAAATACAGGAACAATAATATCAAATCAGCTGAAAAACCTATTTGGCAAACGTGTAAATATAGAAAGTGTAATTGTATCAGAATTGAAATCGAAGAGACCTGAGGTTGATTTAGTTCTGTATACCAGCGCCCATTTCAAAAATAAGGCTTCAAGATATATAGATTCAAATATACCTTCACTGATTGCAAGAAGAATTATTAATCATAAGAACATAAAAGAAATAATAACCATTGACGAAAATAAAGACGTACTGTTTGTTAATGACAGCTACGAATCAACAAAAGAAGCTATCGAACAGCTTATTGAGCTTGGACTTGATCATGTAAGGTATAATCCGTATTATCCGGGATGTGCCGTATGCCCTGATTTGCAGATAACGATTGTCGCAGGAGAAAGTCAATTAGTTCCCTATAAACCAGAAAAACTGATTGACATAGGTTCAAGAATATTAGATATTCAATCGGTGCATGAAATAGCATCTGTTTTAAAAATTGAAAAACAAATAAATGATAGCCAAATAAAAGACTATATAAGAGATATAATTGATATTTCGAAAGAAATTGATGAAAGCAGAAAAGCTTATTGTGAATCTGAACAGAAGCTGCAGCTTATTGTAAACAATCTGGACTATGGAGTGTCATTCATTAACAGCGAAGGAACAATAATGAGTGCAAATTCCAAATTCGGATATATATTTGGACTTAAAACAAAAGATCTGCTTGCAAAAAATATATGTGACATGATAAATTTGGACTTATTTAGTATCAATGATTATGGAAAATTCGTATGCAGAATAGAAAATAGAGAAGTATCAGTTGAAATAAGGCAAGTTAATTTTTTAAAAAAATACGGCTATATAGTTTCAGCTAAGATTAATAAGGATTTATCGGCATCAGATGTAAAATACAATCAAAGAATTAATACATATGTTCAGAGGAATCTCCATAATTTTAATGATTATATTACAATCAATACAAATGTAATTGAGATGATCAGCAGGGCTCAGAAATTTTCTAGAAGTGACGGGACCGTACTGATAACGGGAGAAAACGGCACCGGCAAGGAAATACTAGCTCAGGCCATACATATGAATTCATACAGGAGCAGCAAAGCATTTGTTCCTATTAATATTGCAACTTTGACATCAAGCCTTGTTGAAGCGGAATTGTTTGGATATGAAGAAGGTACATTTACCGGCGCGATAAAGGGAGGGAGAATGGGAATATTTGAGATAGCAAATGGCGGTACTATATTTATTGATGAAATAGGAGATATTCCCATTGATATACAAACTAAACTGTTAAGAGTTTTGGAGGAAAAACGCATACGAAAAATCGGAGCTGCGGATGAATTGTCAGTAGATGTGAGAATTATTGCCGCAACAAATAAAAATATAATTGAACTGATAAAAGAAAATAAGTTTAGACAGGATTTATTTTACAGATTAAATATACTTCCTTTAGAAACAATCCCTTTACGCAGAAGAAGAGATGACGTGCAGCATCTTCTAAAGCATTTTATAAATATTAAATTATCAGATAAACAAATAACGTCTCTTAATGAATTTTTTGAAGAGGAGACCATAAGGTTTTTATTAGATTATCAATGGCCGGGCAATGTCAGAGAAATGTTAAATCTTATTGAATATCTGGCATTAATATATGAGGGCGAGAAAGCAGGAATGTCATTGCTGCACAGCTATATGCGCAATACTTTTAAAACAAACGACGTGTTTTTAGATTCATATTCCATATGGGTACTTAATTTGTTTGCCAAAAATGAAAATATGGCATTAGGAAGAATAAAAATTGCTGAAATGGCATCAGAACTAGATGAAAAAATAGGTGAAGGAAAAATTCGGAAAATATTGAAAGAATTAAAAGACAAACAGCTAATTGTTGAATATAAGAAACAGGGTTCAAGAATTACTGAAAAAGGTAAAAGAGTAATGGAAAAATATTCAGACCATAGTTGGTTATAATTAACCATGCTATGGTTTTTATCAGCCATCAAATTATACTGGGATAACAAAAACAGTCGGGCTAAAATGAAAAAATATCTGCAAACTAATGAAAATTAGTGATATGTATATATATATATTGCTTTGGCATAATAATTGCTAAATAATTTATAAATAAATATATAGGGAGATGAATATAAATGGATAAAAAAGAGAGGGTAAAGAAAAAACCAACATTTGTTCAAGCAGTTATGCCAATAGTTTTCATGATGGTTACATTAGTTATAGGGGTTGGCTATATGAAACTTAAAGCTGAGCCTATACTAATTTTAATTGCATTTTTAGCAGGCGGAATAGCTATTAGTCTGGGATATTCTTGGGATGAAATGCAAAAAGGAATAATTGAAAAAATATCAATGGCAATGCCTGCTATTCTAATTTTATGGAGTGTCGGTGCACTTATTGGTTCATGGATGTTTTCAGGTGTTATTCCAATGATTATTTACTACGGAGTAGAAATTATAAATCCTAAGTTTTTGCTGGTTACAGCATTTTTAATAACGGCAGTATTTTCTACTATAACTGGAACATCATGGGGTTCGGCAGGGACTATAGGAGTTGCTATTATGGGAATAGCAGGGGGCTTGGGAGTTTCTCTTCCAGCAACTGCAGGTGCGGTAGTAGCCGGATCATATTTTGGTGATAAATTATCACCGTTATCAGATACGACAAATTTAGCTCCTCTTGCAGCAGGAGCAACATTGTACGATCATATAAAACATATGCTTTATACAACTGTTCCAGCCACTATAGTGTCATTAACAGTATATTTTATTGCAGGATTAGGTACAAGTGGTGCAGGTAGTACCGCAGAAGCAGTAAGCTCGCTGCAGAACATTCTTAGCTCTATGTTTAATTGGAATATTATTTTGTTGATACCCGTGATTTTGATATTAGTGGGTTCATTCGTTAAATGGCCTACAATACCAACAATGCTGTGCAGTGCGTTGATTGCAGTACTAATAGGTATCATTATGCAGGGTTTTACTTTAAAGAATGGATTTATATCGCTTATTAGCGGGTTTAATGTTACAATGACAGGATATGAGGGAGAAGTAACAAAGGATGTGTTAACATTAATAAACAGAGGCGGTTCAGTATCCATGGCAGGAACCACAATATTGGTTTTTTGTGCTATGGGTTTTGCAGGAATTATGAGTGTAACAGGTATGTTGGATGTAGTTCTTGAAACAATCACAAAAAAGGTGAAGTCTACATCTGGAATTATAGTTTCAACAATTGCTTCTTGTTTTACCGTTGCATTTGTTACAGGTAATTCCTATTTATCTATTTTGCTTCCGGGGCAGTTATTTAGCTCAGTGTATGAAAAGTATAACCTGCAGGCAAAGAATTTATCAAGAACTTTGGAAGATTCAGGTACAGTATTGGTTCCTCTTGTTCCGTGGTCGGCAGCAGGTGCGTATATGACTGCCACATTGGGTGTTGACACTCTTGAATATCTGCCTTGGGCGGTAATGTGCTATATGGGAATTGTATTTGCCATAATTTTGGCATTCACGGGAATCGGTATTGCATATATAGACCCATCAAAGAAAAAAATTACTAAGGACGAATAAATTATGATATTAATAAAAAATATTGATATGTATACACCAAAAAGCATTGGGGTAAAAGACGTTTTAATTATCAATGATAAAATTGTACTGATAGAAGACAGCATACCTAAATTTAATGAAAAGTTAAAGGTAATTGATGGTACAGGGAATAAACTCATACCTGGATTTGTAGATAACCATGTTCATATAACAGGTGGCGGCGGAGAAGGAAGTTTTAAAACACGTGTTCCGGAAATCACATTGTCAAAGCTGATAGAATGTGGTACCACTACAGTAGTAGGTCTTCTAGGTACTGATTCTATAACTCGAAACGTTGAAAATTTAGTAGCAAAGGCTAAATCATTAAAGGAAGAGGGAATATCAGTTTATGCATTAACAGGTTCATACGGATATCCTTCTACTACGATTACAAGTTCAATAAAAAAGGACATTGCTTTCATTGATGAAATTATAGGTGTGAAAATAGCTTTATCCGATCACCGTTCACCAAGCATTTCATGTGATGAATTGGCAAGGCTGGCTTCAGATGCAAGAGTTGCCGGAATGATATCAGGAAAAGCAGGAATTGTTACTGCTCATATGGGTAATGGTGATGCTGGACTGAGATTAGTAAATGAAGTGCTTGAAAAAACTGAAATACCTGTTAAAGTAATAAGGCCAACCCATGTAAACAGGAAAAGAGAACTGCTTCTTGAATCCTTTGATTATGCCAAAAAAGGTGGAATAATAGATTTAACATGCGGAATGTCAGATGAAATGTCTCCTTCAAATGTAATTATACAAGCTGAGAAAATGGGTGTGCCACTTGAAAATATAACCGTGAGTTCTGATGGATACGGAAGCTGGTCAAATTATGACTCGGCAGGAAACATATTAGAAATAGGTGTTTCGTCCGTAAGCAGTCTTTACAATGAATTTAAAAATATGGTTAGTAATTTAAATTTCAGCATTGAAGACGCATTGCCTTTCTTTACCACAAATGTATCTAAGGCGCTAGAAATATATCCTAAAAAAGGGGTAGTTTGTGAAAACTCAGATGCAGATGTGCTGATTGTAAATAAAGAAATGGATATAGTATCAGTAATAGCAAAAGGAAGATTAATGCTTGACAATGGAAAAATCATGGTTAAAGGAACCTATGAATAAAATGTAGAAAATGCCTGCACTGCTAAGATGAAGCCTTAGCGGTACAGGCATATTTTTTATATTTTCACGTATATGGAATTTTTCGTATATTCAAAATTGGCTTTTCTGTTTTTCAAAGGAATGTTGTAAATATCTGTTGCTCTTGATGTAAGGCGGAAGAGACGCATTTCGTCATCAGATAAATTATGTTTTTTATAGTCAGAATACCTGTTGATAATAATGGTTCCGCTTTTTTTTGCTTCTTTGATAATCATTCTACCGGTGTCGTTAAATGCAAGCACTTTTATATAGTTTGTATTTGAATACATAAAATGTTTTATGTCTACATAGGTAATCCCCAGCAATATATTCAAAAGCATTCTTCTTAATCTGGAATATGTGTATCTCTTTGACTTCAGAGACATGATTAAATCATCTATGTTTTCATGCAAGAAAACATTTGAATATATTTTGTTGTTAAGCCCCTCAGAAACTTCATAAATTTTATTCAGCCCTTCAGGCCCCAGTTGAATAATTCTGTAATATAGAATCTCCAGATAATTGTCGAGACTGTTTAGTTTTTCATGATTATTATAAAACATGTCAATCATTTCTCTGCTTTTCGGAGTTACCGATACATTAGCACCCTGTGATTTTAAAATTGCTTTTCTTATGGCGGTGGCACTGTCGTAGCTGCCTGTTGATCTAAAATCATTATGACCCTTACCAATGCGTTCTATGGGAATGTATTTCCAGCCTGTATTCTGTTTAATTGAACTTTTAATGTATTCTATGCCTAGAACATTATTTGGACTGGATGCATGAATAGAAGCCTGCTCTCCCAAAAATGAGCATATTGTATTTGACAGTGCCTTTGGATAGGACATCCCTTTTTTTATTTCGCACTTAAGCTCATTGTTAAACTCAGCATCCAGTTGAACTGAAGCTGTTTTTTCTAACAATTTAATATCCGTGCATTCACAGCCGAAGCTAAGGTTGCTGACAGGTAACTTTTTCAATTCTCTGACTGCAGCCATGGCAAACATTTCTGCATTTTGAAAGGAAAAAGGCATGGGGAGTTCTATAACCAAATCAGCTCCTCCATGTACTGCTGCCTCGGCTCGCTTGAATTTATCTATAATGGCAGGCTCACCGCGCTGGACGTAGTTTCCGCTCATAACAACAGCAGTCCCGTCACAGGATGATAATTCCCTGGCTTTTTTTAACTGATATTCGTGACCTGTGTGAAATGGATTATATTCTGCAACAATACCTGTAATTTTCATAACTTCACCACATATTTTTATATTTTATATAATAATAACTATACTTCCGTATATTGTCAAATATTATTGATATTATTGGATTGTTAGTTTATAATTTAATAAAAGTTAATTAACTTATAAAGAAAAAGGTATGATAGGGAATTGAAATTTTATTAGTTGTATTAAATAGCGTTACAGTCTTGTGTTTATCCTTTATGTAAAACAGCAAGATTCGGAAGAACTTTATCTTATATTTGAGCCAATGCTAGAAAAGCAAAAATGCGTATTGAAGGGTAATTAATAAAAAGGTATTTTATTTATATATGAAACACCTAAAAATCAATATATTAGGTAAAGTTCCGGTAAAGGAGCAAATTTTTTATAATATGGAGGTTATTATGTCTAATGAAACGAACAAGATGACACAAGAAAAATTAGCAAAATCTTTAACTGCAGAAAGTATTGAATTATTACCATTTTTGCCATATCTTTTACAGGACATATGGGAGTTGGGAAGCAGTCCGGACGATATGATTTATCTTATCAAAAAACATATGATTTTAAATGAAAATACAAAATTTTTGGATTTGGCATGCGGTAAAGGTGCTGTTAGTATTAAAATTGCAAAAGAATTTAATGTAAAAATAAAGGGTATTGACATTGTTCCTGAATTTATTAATTATGCTCATAAAAAAGCCACGGATATGGGAGTTGCTTCTTTATGTCAATTTTCGATCGGAAACATATATCAGGCTATTACAGGGGAAAGAGATAATGATTGTGTTATTTATGGGGCAGTCGGTGATGTACTCGGCACACCTGAAGATGTAATTTTAAAATTAAAGGATACGCTTAAAACCAATGGTTTTATAATATATGATGATGCTTATTTAAAAGATGCAGAAACTAAAAATATAAAATTTGAACATGATTACTTAACTTATCAGCAATGGATGTCAGTTTTCGATAAAACCGGTGTAAAGCTTGTCGATAGAATTGTCTCCGGCTTGGATGAAGAGAATGTAAATGATGAAAATACCAGGCTTATTTCTATTCGAGCTGATGAATTGAGCGTTGAATATCCTGAAAAAAGAAAGCTGTTTGATAGTTATGTGCAAAGTCAAATAAATGAATGTGACGATCTGGAGAATAGCATTGTTGGAATAACTTGGTTGTTAGAAGTTAAGAAGTAGTATATGTATATTGTGTTGTCTTAATGAACTAAGTGATTTTAAATACAGCATCTGAGCTTATTAAAATTACCAAAATAGTGCTATCATCCTTATACGGATTAACCGTAAGCTGTATTTGATATATGAAGATTTTTCTTTGATTTTTTATCAATAGGTGATATAATATTTAAGGCTTATTCAAAAATAGTAGGAATTGGTGATAAAATGAGCGTAACTTTTGTAATAGGCGGTGCCAGAAGCGGAAAAAGCACATTTGCAGAACAAAAGGCAAAAGAATACAGCGATAAGGTTGTTTATCTGGCTACGTCGGTTATAACGGATCAGGCTATGGAAGACAGAGTGAGAAAGCATAGGGAGCAGAGGCCGAAGTCATGGAGCACTATCGAAATGTATTCAAACTTCGGCGAACTTATAAAATTCAAGAAATTTGAAGAGTGTGAAGTGATTTTAATTGACTGCATTACTACTTTGATCGGTAATTTTATGTTTGACAGTAAAATTGATTTTGACAGCTGCAAGGCATCCCAGGTAAATGATCTTGAAAAAAGAATAACACTGGAGGTCTTGAATTTAATAAAGGTGTGCAATGATCATAACAAAAAACTGATAATAGTGTCCAATGAAACAGGAATGGGAGTAGTGCCTTCCTACTATATGGGTAATTATTTCAGAGATATGAGCGGCAGAATCAATAGAGAAATTGCAGAAAAATCCGATTTCATGTATTTTATTTTTTCAGGCATACCTATTAAACTTAAATCAAGGGGTGAAGCTGTAAAATGGGAACCGGATTTTTAACTTTAATATCTTTTTTTACAAGGATACCAGTAGGAAAGAGAATTGAATATAAAGAGGAAAATTTTAAAAAGGCGCTGAGCCTTTATACTTTGATTGGGGCAGTTATAGGGCTGTTCTTAGGAATGATACATGTGATTTTAGGCTATACATATATTTTATTGCTTAAAGGTCTGGTGCTTACCGTTGCGTATATAACAGTGACAGGAGGCATACATTTGGATGGAGCTGCAGATACATCCGATGGAATATTTTCCGGTAGAACAGGCGGAAAAATCTTTGAAATAATGAGTGATTCACATATAGGTGCCTTTGGTGTCATAAGTCTTATAATAATTATTTTTTCCCAGATTTTATTATTCTCCTATACGGATATCTATACATGTTTTATGATGCCTGTGGTTGGAAGAGCTTCAGTAATAACAGCATCATGGAATAAAAAATACGCAAAAAAAACAAAGGGAATGGGTACTTTGTTCATAGAGTCTATAAGCACGAAAGTTCTTGTTATAAATCTAACGATATTGATATTTCTGGGCATTCTTTTGCCGGGCAGGATGATTATTCTTACAGCTTGTTTTGCTTCTATCGTGGCATCCTATTTTATATCATGCCGAATTGAGGACAAAATAGGAGGCATGACCGGAGATACATGCGGCTTTATAGCAGAGGTTAGTCAAGTAATATTTATGATATTGGTACTTTTTTTACAGGGATAATTATGATATACTTAGTGCGCCACGGAGAATCAGAGGCAAATATAAATAAAAAATTCTGCGGAATTACGGATGTTAAGCTGTCCTTACGCGGAAAAGAACAAGCTGCTCTTGCAGGCAGAAGATTAAAACATGAAAATATATCAAATATTTATGCAAGTCCGCTAATAAGGGCTAGTATTACCGCAAAAATTATCGGCAGTGAAATTGGTTTTGAGGAAAGTAAAATAAAAACGGAGAGATGCCTTGCAGAGGTCAATTTCGGCTTGTTCGAGAATATGACATGGGAGGAAATAACAGCATCCTATGTTAAAGAAGCCGAAGACTGGATGGCAGTGCAGCATAAATTTAAATTTCCTCAAGGTGAAAGTTACACAGATATTATTGCAAGAATTTCGGAATTTATTGATAATGTTCCTGATAATTCACTTATAGTAACGCATTTCGGAGTGATACAAGCTGTGCTTTTATACCTTGGAATCGCAGATGATACAAATTTGTGGGACTTTATAATATCGAACTGTGACATTTTGGTATTAAACAACAGAAAATTTGTAAGAATAGTAAAGTGCAGTTAAAATTAATGGACAGCGTGCGCGCTGACCGCAACAGAGTTTTAAAATCTAAGAGATTTTATATAACAATATAATTAACTATGGAGGACAAACATGAATGTATTAGTAATTAACTGTGGCAGCTCATCATTAAAATATCAGTTGATAAACATGAATGATGAAAGTGTATTAGCTAAAGGCCTGGTTGAAAGAATAGGAATTGAAGGTAGTGTTTTAAAACATGAAAAAACAGGTCTGGACAAGGTTGTTATCAAGGAAGTATTAAAAAACCATAAAGATGCTATCAACCTTGTGCTGAAAGCTCTTGTAGATCCTGAGCATGGCGCAGTTAAATCATTGGATGAGGTAGATGCTGTAGGACACAGAGTTGTTCACGGCGGAGAAAAGTTTGCCGACTCAGTATTAATTAATGACGAAGTTATTAAAGCTATGAAGGAATGCATTCCTCTCGCGCCTTTACATAATCCGCCAAACATAATCGGTATAGAAGCATGCAAGGAATTACTGCCGACAGTACCTATGGTAGGAGTATTCGATACTGCTTTCCATCAGACAATGCCGGCTGAAGCATATATATATCCACTTCCATACGAGCTTTATGAAGATCTTGCTATAAGAAGATATGGATTCCACGGAACTTCACACAAATATGTAACAGAAAGAGTTGCTGCATTGACTGGAAAAAGCTTGGAAGGCACTAAAGTAATTACATGCCACTTAGGAAACGGAGCAAGTTTAACTGCTGTTAAAGACGGTAAATCAGTTGACACAAGCATGGGAATGACTCCTCTTGAAGGCTTGGTAATGGGAACAAGATGCGGAGATATAGACCCTGCTATAGTTACATTCTTAATGAACAACAAGAACATGACTGCAGAGCAGGTTGATAATTTAATGAATAAAAAATCAGGAGTTCTTGGAATTTCTGGAGTAAGCAGTGATTTCCGAGATATAGAATCAGCTGCATCAGAAGGAAATAAAAGAGCACAGCTTGCATTAGAAAAATTCGATTACACTGTTAGAAAGTATATAGGCTCATATGCTGCTGCTATGGGTGGAGTAGATGTGTTAGTTTTCACAGCAGGATTAGGTGAAAATTCAGCTTCTAACAGACAAGAAATTTGTAAAGGTCTTGAATTCCTCGGAATTGAAATTGATGAAGAAAAGAACAACATAAGAGGAAAAGAAGTTGAAATATCAAAAGACGGAGCAAAAGTAAAGGTATTTGTTATACCTACAAATGAAGAGTTAATGATAGCAAGAGATACAAAAGCACTTGCAGAAAAATAAACTGTAAAATTAATTGCTTGACAAAATATTTTTTTTCTCATATAATTAACTCTGCGAATAAAAAGGGTGGTATTATGTTAATTCGAATAAATAAGTTTTTATCGTCTAATCAGATTTCATTTAAAGTAAATGAAAACTTTGTAATAGATGACGAAGATTTTTTGTCAAAAACACATCTTCATAAGGATATAAACTTCATCGGTGATATTTTCAAAGTTGATGAGAATGTCGTTTTAAATGGGACAATAAAGTATACATTTGATGATGAATGCGCAAGATGTCTTGTTCCTTTTGACAATACAGTTGAAACAAAGTTTGAAGCAGTATTAACGAATCAGGTTGATGAAGATGATAGCGAATCTGATGAGATTATGTTGCACGTAACTGATGGATGTGTTGACCTAGAAGAAACCATAAAACAAATGATTTATTTATCTATGCCTATGAAATCTTTGTGTAAAAATGATTGCAAAGGCATATGCCCGAATTGCGGAGTTAATTTAAATATTGAAAAATGTAAATGTGAAGACAACATAACAGATCCGCGGTTTGATAAATTAAAAGACCTGTTAAAGGATTAAGGAGGTGTTATAAATGGCAGTACCTAAGAGAAAAACTTCCAAAGCTAGAAGAGATAGAAGAAGAACAGCAAAATCAAGATTAACAGCCCCAAATTTAATTGAGTGTCCGCAGTGTCATGAAACAAAGCTTCCTCACAGAGTGTGTGCAGCTTGCGGATATTATGACGGTAAAGAAGTTATAAGCGTTGAATAATTGAAATGATACTTATATAGCTTTATATTGGAAAAAGAGATAAAAAGTAGTGCTGAGGCACTATTTTTTTATTGCAAATTACAATGCTCTAAGTTATACTAGTCTATGTAAAAATAAGAAGCGCCGAATTTTACATTTATTTCCGCGCCGGGTTATTTTTTAGAGCAAATTCGAAAAAGAGGTGTTGTAATGAGGATTGCTGTAGATGCAATGGGAGGCGATAATGCTCCTGAAGCCATAGTGAGGGGAGCTGTAAATGCCAGAGATGAATACAATGTCAGTATTATTTTTTCAGGCAAAGAAACTGAAATAAAAAGAGAGCTTGAAAAAAATACTTCTGATTTTGATAATATAGAAATAATTAATGCTGAAGAAGTAATCAGCAATGATGATAAACCTGTAATGGCCCTGAGACGCAAAAAAGATTCTTCACTTGTGAAGGCCTTAAATGCTGTCAAGAGCAAAGAAGCAGATGCAATAGTATCGGCGGGCAGCACAGGAGCATTGTTAGCCGGAGCAACATTGATCGCAGGAAGAATCAAAGGAATTGAAAGACCTGCAATAGGTTCCTTAATTCCCAATATGAACGGTGGATTTGCACTGTTAATAGACTCGGGGGCCAATGTGGATTCTAAGCCCGAATTTCTTTATGATTTTGCAATTATGGGAGATATATATTTAAAGAAGGTATTTGACCTTAAATCTCCGAGAATAGCTCTTGCCAATATAGGAACTGAAAAAACGAAAGGCGATAAGCTTACGCTGGAAACTTACAGCCTTTTGGAGAATACAGCACTGCCGTTAAATTTTACAGGCAACATAGAGGCTAGAGAAATACTTCACGGAAAAGCGGATATAATAGTTTGTGACGGATTTGTTGGAAATATGATTTTAAAGACCCTTGAAGGAACCGTATTGGAGCTTATGAAGGGTATAAAAAACGAACTCATGTCCTCGACAAGAACTAAAATAGGTGCAGCTCTTATTAAGCCAGCATTACTTAAATTTAAAAGCAAATTGGATTATTCCGAGCACGGCGGAGCCCCCATACTGGGAGTGAAGGAAACAGTTGTCAAAGCTCATGGCAGCTCAGATGACAAGGCATTTAAGAATGCCATACGCCAGGCAAAAATTTGTTTTGAAAATAATGTAAATGAATTAATAGAAGAAAGCATAATGAGGAGGTGATTAACATGTTTGAAAAAATCAGGAATATTGTGGCAGAAAAAGTAGGTGTTGATCCGGAAGAAATAGCGATGGACACATCTTTTGCCGACGATTTAGAAGCAGATTCAATAACACTGTTTGAACTGGTGATGGCATTGGAAGATGAATTTGACATTGAAATTGATGATGAAAGCATAGAAAAAATAACTACAGTAGGAGATATAGTTAATTACTTAGAAGAAAACATTGATATGCAAGAGCATTAATAAATAATCCAGGGACGCAGAGATGCGTCCTGTATATTAAAATTACAATACTATAGTTACTTATTATATTTATGAAAGCGTTCATAGGCATAATAAGGAATTACAGTATGCAGGAGGAACCGTGATAATAGATATTAAAGAATTGAAAGAATTCGAGAACATAATCAACTATAAGTTTGATAACATAGATATTTTGGAAAAATCCCTTACCCACAGTTCATATTCCAATGAGGATAAATCTTACAACAAAGTAAATAATGAAAGACTGGAATTTTTAGGAGATGCTGTTTTAAGCATTACTGTAAGTCGCTTCATATTTGACAAATTTCCGGATTATCCCGAGGGAGAACTAACAAAGCTGAGATCTCAGGTTGTGTGTGAGGACACGCTGAGCTTAGTTGCAGCCGAATTAAATGTGGGCAAGTATCTTTTGCTGGGCAGAGGAGAAGAATCTTCGGGAGGAAGAGAGAGAAAGTCCATTCTAGCAGATGCAGTTGAAGCAATAATAGCGGCAATCTATATAGATGGAGGCTACAGAAAAGCAGAAACCTTTGTACTTGCGAATCTTACTAAGTATATACAGCTTGCAGTTAAGGGAAAAATTGTAACGGATTTTAAGTCTTACCTTCAAGAGTATTACCAAAGCCACACGCAAAGCTGCAAAATACGCTATGTGGTAACTAAGGAAGAAGGCCCGGATCACGAAAAGATGTTCCATGTAAACGTGCTTGTAAACAAAACCGTTGTTGGAAAGGGAGCAGGGAAAAGCAAGAAGCTGGCTGAGCAGGATGCCGCAAAAAATGCGCTTAAGGCAGATGGTCAGTTAGATGAGTAATAAGATGAAAATCATACCTGTGTTTGTTCCTCACATAGGCTGCCCAAACGATTGTGTGTTCTGCAACCAGAAAAGAATTACCGGGATGGGAACTGTTTCGGCAAACGCGGAGTATGTAAGAAGCATAGTAGAAGAGTACAGAAAAACAATAGATGAACATACTTATACGGAACTTGCTTTTTTTGGCGGTTCATTTACGGCAATAGACCTCCGTGTGCAGGAGGAACTGTTGAAGGTGGGAAAGCATTACAAGGACTTAGGTGTTGTTAAAAGCATAAGATGCTCCACAAGGCCGGATGCAATTACTCCTGACATATTAGAACTTCAAAAAAAATACGGCATGGATATAATAGAGCTTGGAATACAAAGCCTAGATGATGAAGTGCTCAAATTATCAAACAGAGGGCATACGTCTGAAGATTCGGTTAAGGCCAGTGCTCTGATAAAAGAATACGGATTTGTTCTGGGGCATCAGATTATGCCTGGACTTCCGGGAAGCAGCAGTGATAAGGATAAAAGGACAGGCGTTGATTCAATAGCGATGAAACCTGATATGGTGAGAATTTACCCCACACTGACAATAAAAGATACTGCACTTCTGGATATGTACAGGGAAGGAATCTACAAGCCGCTCACTGTTAAAGAAGCTGTAGAAATCTCAGCATATTTGTACAGCAATTATTCAGTAAATAATATAGATGTTATACGTATAGGTCTGCAGAATACGGATTCCATAAATGAGGGTGAAGATGTTGTGGCAGGTCCGTTTCATCCTGCCTTCAGGCAGCTGGTAGAGGAACAGCTGTACCTGTCTTCTATAATTCCAATTTTAGAAGGATGCAATCTTAATGGTAAAGATATTACCGTTGCAGCGAACAAAAAGCTGGTAAGCAGCATTGCAGGACAGAAAAAAGCAAACATAAGAATTTTGAAAGAAAGATACGGAATAAGCTCAGTAAGGTTTAAAAATTCAGAGGATGACAATTTGATAGAAATATATGCAGATAAACGTAAGCTGGGAAGCTTTGAGAAAAAAGACATATTTAAAAACTATCTTGCGCACCGGGGGTAAAAATGTATTTAAAAAAGGTTTATATAAACGGGTTTAAATCCTTTGCAGAAAAAACTGAAATAATTGTTGAAAAAGGTATTACAGCTGTGGTAGGCCCAAATGGAAGCGGAAAAAGCAATATATCGGATGCTGTTAAATGGGTTTTGGGAGAACAAAGCGCAAAATCGCTGCGAGGCGGCAAAATGGACGATATAATTTTTGCCGGAACCGAAAAAAGGCTGCCCTTAGGATACGCTGAGGTTAACCTTATTTTTGACAACGAATCAGGTGACATTCCCCTTGAATACAAGGAAGTAAGCATAAAAAGGAAGCTTTACAAAACTGGTGAGAGCGAATACTACATAAATAAACAGCAGTGCAGGCTAAAAGACGTGAAAGAACTGTTCATGGATACGGGAATAGGAAGCGAAGGATATTCATTCATAGGGCAGGGCCGCGTGGAAGATATACTGAGCCCTAACTCGGACACAAGGAGAAAGGTATTTGAGGAAGCTTCGGGAATAGTTAAGTACAAGACCAGAAAAGAAGAATCAGAAAGAAAGCTTGCAAAAACTTCGGACAACCTTGATAGGGTCGAGGACATAGTCCATGAGCTGGAGGAACGCATTCTTCCGCTTTCGGAGCAAAGCATTAAGGCAAGGAAATACATAGAGCTGAAAGAAAGCTTAAAGCAATTTGAGCTGAATTATCTTGCGCATGAATTTGAAAAGCACAGCGAACAGCTTAAAGGATTGCAAAACCAGAGAAGCATTGCTATTGAGCAGAAAATAAATATGCAGAAAAAGCGGGATGCTCTTCAGGAGCAAATCGCTAAACAAAAAGAATTAATTACGGAAATGCAGAGTGAAATAAAGGCTTTAGAATCGAGCAAAGATTCAAAAAGTAAGGAGTATGATGACTGCCAGAGCCTTTGCCGTGTTCATAAGGAGAAAAAGCTCTTATATGAAAGCAACATTGACAATGTAAAGACAGAAATATCTGAGATAGAAAAAAGAAGTTCAGAACTTTCAGAAAATTCTGCCAAGCTGGCAGAAGAGAAAAAACTTCTTGAAGATAGTTTGCATAACGACATGGAAAAATTTAATTCCATGAATGAAGAAATACAGTCATACAAAAATGAGATAGATAAAATAATTCAAAGCATAGAAAAGCAGAAAACAGAGCTGTTTGAGCTGCATAAGGAAATTAACGGCTTAAACAGCCGCAGAAGCACAATAGAGTCCTTCATTTTAAATGACAATGAACGAATAGAAAATTTCCTTTCAGAAATATCATCAGAAGAAGATGAAAAACAAGGCATGCTTGAAACAATCAGGTTAACTGAATCTGAACAGTCGAAAATTTCTGAAGAAATATCAGAAAAAAAGCTAATGCTTGAAAATGCTGAAAAAAATCTTGGCGAATCTGAAACTGATAAAGAAAAGCTTGCGTCGGATATAAGTAAAATAAATGAAAATATAAGCAGCTACAAGTCCAAGATGAACGTTCTGTCAAATATGGAATCCTACTATGACGGATATTATAAGAGCATTAAGACCGTTATGAACAATAAGAAGAAAGTACCCGTGCTAAGCTCTGTGCTTGGAACGGTGGCAGACATAATTAAGACTGAAAAGCGGTTTGAAACTGCGGTTGAAGTGGCATTGGGCTCATCCATTCAGAATATAATTGTAAACACAGGTAAAGAAGCTGAAGATATAATTGAATACCTAAAAAAGAACAAAATAGGAAGAGTGACATTCCTGCCTATAAACAACCTCCAGCAAAGAAGTCTGAATAAATCAGAAAGGGAAATTTTAGAGGACGATCATGTTATTAACACCGGCGACATGCTTGTAAAAACAGAAGCTAAATTCCAGCCGGTAATCAAACATCTCCTTGGAAGAATTCTGATAGTCGATAACTTAAATAACGGATTTAAGATTTCTAAACGCATGGGAAACTCCATAAAAATAGTTACACTTCAGGGTGATGTTATAAATGCAGGAGGATCTGTTACCGGAGGGCACATAAGCAATAATCAAAACTTCCTTGGAAGAAAAAGAGAGATAGAAGAATGCAGACAGATGATTGTAAAAGAATCCTCACTGTTAAAGGAAAATATCAGTGAGCACGACAGACTGCTGGCAGATATAAAGAGGTTAAATGTATCGATTTCTGAAATTAAAGGCGATATAAGCGACAAAAACAACAGTTTGAGAATGAATATTTCAAAAATTGAAATGCTAAGAGAGCAGGCAGGGAAGACAACTGCAGCAATAAAGAGATATTCAGAAGAAATGAAGTATATAGAAGAAGAAAAAGAAAAATATGAGAATGACCTGCGAGATATAACCCGGCAGACAGAGAGCTTGAAGGTTCTTGTAAAGGAAAAGGAAAGCAGCATTGAACAGACTGTAACATTAAATGATGCAAATAAAACCAAGTATGAGGAATACAACGATATTATACTTAAGCAGAGAGATTCCGTGACCGGAATAACTCAGGAAATCAAGCTTAAAGAAGAAAAAATCAATAATATTGAAGCAGAAATTATAAGAAACAAGGAATCAAGATTTACAAAAGAGGAAAACCTGAAAAATATTTTAAATGAGATAAATTCAGCGGAATCAGCCGTGCAAGAATATAGCCAAAAAGCTGATGGGCTGTCAAAAGAAATAAGTGTATTATCAGAAAACTTCACAAAGAAAAAAGAAAGCTTGGAAAGACTGCAGAACGAAATTTATGAGTACCAGAATAAAATAAATGATGCAAACAAGGCGATCACTGATATACTTGATGATGAGAATAAAATGAATGTCAGAATAGAAAGAGAGACATCAAAGACCGAGGAAATTACTGCAAAACTATGGGAAGACTATGAGCTGAACTATGCAATGGCGTTGAAATACAAGGATGACAGCATAAGTCAAACCAAGATTTACAGCGAGGTAAATTCTTTGAAAAGGTCAATCAAGAATCTTGGAAATGTGAACCTTGATTCTATAGAAGAATATGAGGAAGTCAAGGAAAGATACGATTTTCTGAAAAGCCAGCAAAAAGATTTGTCAGATGCAAAAGAGCAGCTTAACCAGGTTATAAAAGAGCTGGAAAATCAGATGAGAGATAGATTTGCAGAAGAATTTGCAAATATAAGAATTAAGTTTAATGATGTGTTCAAAAAACTCTTTAACGGTGGAAATGGAGACGTGTATCTGGAGGATGAAGCAGATGCTCTGAACAGCAACATTGAAATAGCAGTGCAGCCTCCGGGCAAAAAATTGAGCAAAATTTCACTTCTTTCCGGAGGAGAAAAGTCCCTGACAGCCATAGCACTTTTGTTTGCCATTTTAAAGACGAAGCCGACGCCGTTCTGTGTTCTTGACGAAATAGAAGCGGCTTTGGACGATGCTAATATAAACAGATTTGCACAGTATCTCAAGGAGTTTTCGGAAGGAACACAGTTTATAGTAATAACTCACAGAAAAGGAACTATGGAGTGTGCAGATACACTTTACGGTGCCACAATGGAAGAAAAGGGAGTTACAAAGCTTGTATCCATGAAACTGTCGGACGCGGTTTATGAGTAAACTGCTTAATGTCTCAAACGTTTCATGTGATTAATAAAACAATTGGAGGATTTATGTTTGATTTTTTTAAAAAGAAGAAAAACAAGAAAGATATAGAATATCTTGATGAAACTAACAAAACTGAGGATGAAGATAATGCTTCTGACCAAGCAGAAGATAATGAAGAAGTTGTAAATGAAGCTGCTATCAGCAACGAAGAAAAACTGATGGATGAAGAAGCGTGCGATGACACACCCGCCGATTTAGAGTCCGATGTATCAGATGAGACGGTTGAATTACAGGAAAATGATGAGAAAAAGAGCTTAAGTTTTTTTGATAAATTAAAGGCCGGACTGTCGAAAACAAAGAAAAATCTTACAGGTCAGATTGAAGGAATAGTGTTCAGGCACAAAAAAATAGACGATGAATTTCTTGAAGAACTGGAGGAAATATTAATTACTTCCGACATGGGCATGGAAACCACCATGGACATAATTGACTACATCAAGGCAGAAACAAGAAAGAGAAAGCTGGAAGACACTTCGAAAATAAAAGATGTAATTAAAGAATACCTTGTAAATATGCTTGAAGAGCATGAGGAAAAGGAAGAACTGAAGGACAGGCAGAGAGTAATACTTATAGTCGGCGTAAACGGCGTTGGAAAAACAACATCCATAGGTAAAATTTCCTACAGACTGAAAGAGCAGGGAAACAGTGTAATAGTGGCCGCAGCTGATACATTCAGGGCTGCAGCAGTTGAACAGCTCAAGGAATGGTGCACAAGAGCTGGAGTAGATATAATTGCATCTGAGCATGGCTCAGATCCGGGAGCTGTGGTATTCGATGCAATACAGGCGGCAAAAGCCAGAAAGACAGACATACTCATATGCGACACAGCTGGAAGACTGCACAACAAGAAAAATCTAATGAACGAATTAAGCAAAATTTTTAAAATAGTAGACAGGGAATATTCAGGAGCTAAAATAGATGTGTATCTTGTAATTGACGCTACAACGGGTCAGAATGGAATCATACAAGCTAAGCTGTTTTCAGAAACAGCAAATATCAGCGGCCTGATACTTACGAAGCTTGATGGTACAGCAAAGGGCGGAATTGCGTTCCCCATTGTTAATGAATTAAAGATTCCAATAAAATATATAGGAGTCGGAGAGAAAATAGATGATTTACAAGATTTTAACGCAACAGATTTTGTAAATGCAATATTTGAATAGAAAATGAGGGGCTATGCTCCTCATTTATTTTTGTGTTTATTTATATACAATTTAGTGCATATAGATTTATCCAGTAATCTAAAAATACAAATGCCTTAATTTCAACAAAAACATGTATTTGAATTTTTGTAAGTCTTTTAATTTTGTTTGAAGTGTATGTTAAGTAATAGTTTTTGAACGTTGAATCTTTTGACGCGATGAATAAATATGCTTTATTTTTAGACAAACCTATATGCTATATGTAGTATATGCATATAATTAAAAAATGACACAAAAAATATATTGACAAAACAAAAAAAATAAGGTAAAATTCACTGTCAAGTTAAATACTTTACAGTAGGTGATTATATGTCGGAAAAGAATTTTATCTTTAGTATTTTATATGATTATTACGGAGATTTGCTCAGCAATAATCAGGCAAATATAATTGACCTGTATTACAATCAAGATTTCAGCCTGTCTGAAATCGCAGAAGACATGAATATAAGCAGGCAGGGAGTCTATGACGCCTTAAAAAGGGCGGAGAAAAGCTTGACGGATTACGAGAAAAAAATTAAACTTCACGAAAAATACCAAAAATATCTGAAGGCAGCAGAAAACATAGTAAGACTTGTCTCAGGCATAGATGATCAAAAATATACGGATGCAGTTAAGCAAATTAAAATCGAAGCCGGAAAAATAATTAATGAAGGGTAGCTAAAATGTTTGAAAATTTATCTGATAAACTTCAAAATGCATTACAAAAGCTGAAGGGCAAGGGAAAGCTTACGGAAAAAGACATTGATACAGCCATGAGAGAGGTTAAGCTGTCACTTCTGGAGGCAGATGTTAATTACAAGGTTGTAAAAGCATTCATAAACAATGTCAAGGATAGAGCTCTCGGGGCAGAAGTAATGGAAAGCCTGACACCAGGACAACAAGTTGTTAAAGTAGTTCACGAAGAACTTGTTAAAATTATGGGGCAGGGAAGCGAAAGCAGACTTAAAATAAACTCTAACGATATAACTTACTACATGATGAGCGGGCTCCAGGGCGCCGGTAAAACAACAGCAACAGGAAAGCTGGCCAACAAACTCAAGAAGGATGGCAAGCGACCTCTTCTTGTGGCATGTGATATATACAGACCTGCCGCAATCAAGCAGTTACAGGTTGTAGGCGAAAGCGTAGGCGTTCCTGTATTTGAAATGGGAGACAAAACTAATCCCGTTACAATCGTCAAAGAAGCCATTAAACATGCTATGAAGTACGGGCATGATTATGTGATAATAGATACAGCAGGTCGTCTTCACATTGATGAAGACCTCATGGAAGAACTGGTTAAAATAAAGGATACCGTAAATCCTGATGAAATACTTCTTGTTTTGGATGCCATGACCGGACAGGACGCGGTAAAAGTTGCTGAAACATTCAATCAGTACTTGGACATAACCGGAGTAATTTTGACGAAAGTGGATGGAGACGCCAGAGGCGGTGCCGCACTTTCCATAAGAAATGTTGTTAATAAGCCTATTAAATTATTATCTGTAGGCGAAAAAATGGATCAGTTGGAGGTATTCTATCCGGACAGGATGGCGTCGAGAATCCTTGGAATGGGAGATGTTCTTTCCATTATTGAAAAGGCTCAGAGTGCATTTGATGAAAAACAAGCACTGGAGCTCCAAAAAAAATTAAAAACACAGGATTTCAACCTTGAAGATTTTCTTTCCCAGCTTCAGCAAATGAAAAACATGGGCCCGTTGGAAGACCTCATAGGAATGATACCGGGAATTGCAGGAAACAAAAAACTTAAAGGGCTCAAAGTTGACGAAAAAGAGCTGGTTTATACGGAAGCAATAATTCAATCAATGACTAAAAAAGAAAGATTGAATCCTTCCATAATAAACGGAAGCAGAAGAAAAAGAATAGCTGTGGGAAGCGGAACATCAGTACAGAAAGTTAACCAGCTTTTGAAGCAGTATGATGAAATGAAAAAAATGATGAAAAAATTCCAGTCAATGGGAACGGGCAAGAAAAAAGGCGGATTCCCGGGAATGGGCGGATTCAAAATGCCATTTTAGTCAGAAATAAGGATTTTCCTTTTTCATATATAAAAGTTTTTAAGGAGGTGACAATATGTCAGTTAAAATCAGATTAAAAAGAATGGGATCAAAAAAGAAACCTTTCTACAGAATAGTTGTAGCAGATTCTCGTTCACCTAGAGATGGACGTTTTATCGAAGAAATCGGATACTACAACCCGGTAGTTGAACCGAAAGAAATAAAAATCAATGATGAAAGTGCTGTAAAGTGGCTTAACAACGGAGCAAAACCCACTGATACAGTTAGCGCACTGTTTAAAGCTAACGGTATTTACGAAAAAAGAGATGAAAATAAATAAGAGGTGATATCATGGGTGAATTAGTAGAATATATAGCAAAATCACTGGTAGATAATCCTGATTTGGTTGAAGTCAATGAAATTGAAGGAAGTCAATCACTGATAATAGAGTTAAGAGTTGCTCCTGATGATATGGGTAAGGTTATCGGCAAGCAGGGCAGAATTGCAAAAGCTATAAGAACTGTAGTTAAAGCTGCTGCTACGAAAGAAAACAAAAGAGTCATAGTTGAAATTCTTCAATAGCCGAACAGCTGTACAGAGGTAAACATGAAAGAATATATTAAGGTTGGAAAAATAGTAAATACTCATGGCGTGAAAGGTTGTCTGAAATGCGTACCGCTTACTGATTATGCGGAAAGATTTGATGAGCTTGAATATGTCTTTACTGAAAAGGATAATGTTAAGCGAAAAATCAAGGATGTGTGGTACAGAAAAGGAATGTCGTACATTATACTTGAAAATATTAATGATATGGACACTGCGGAAACATTCAGGGACACTTTCATTTCAATATTTGAAGATCAGCTCAGAGAGCTTCCTGAGGATTCATACTATATATTTGATTTAGAAGGAATGGAAGTTTATTCAGCTGAAGGAGAATATTTGGGAAAAATAGATACTGTCCACCAGACAGGTGCAAATGATGTATATGAAATAACCAACAATGATAAATCTTTTTTAATACCTGCTGTTAAAGAAGTTGTCAAGGAAGTTGATATAAAATCAAAAAGAATGGTTATAAATGTAATTGAGGGTCTGCTGGAATGAGGTTTGATATTGTAACATTATTTCCGGAACTTATCGATATTTATACCAGAAGCGGCATAATCGGAAGAGCTGTTGAAAACGGCATGTTTGAAATTGGAATAAACTATCTTAGAGATTATTCTGAGGATAAGCATAAAAAAGTTGATGATTATCCGTATGGCGGCGGTCCGGGAATGCTTTTAAAGCCTGAACCCATGTTCAAAGCTTTAGATTCTATAAAAAAACACAATTCATATATTATTTATTTATCACCAAAGGGAAATTTGTTTAGTCAGAAAAAAGCCAAAGAGCTTTCTGAGAAAGAGCATATTGTGCTTATTGCGGGGCATTATGAAGGTATAGATCAAAGAATCATCGACAAGTACGTAGATGAAGAAATATCTATGGGAGACTATGTATTAACAAGCGGAGAGCTTCCTGCTCTTATGATTGTTGATGCGGTTGGAAGACTTCTTCCTGGGGTTTTAGGATCGGATGAATCATCCGTTGAGGAGTCCCACAGCAATAATCTTCTCGAATACCCTCAATACACAAGACCCGAAAGTTATTTGGGAATGGATGTTCCGGATATTTTGCTGTCCGGTCATCATAAGAAAATAGAAGAATGGCGCCGGTTCAAGCAGATAGAAATTACATTGGAAAGACGTCCGGACATGATAAAAGACAAAAATATTATTGAAGAATACAACAAGTTATCAAGAAATTATAAATAAATGTTGTAATATGCCGTACAAAGTATGGCTTCAGCGCTCAGGCGAAGGGAGGTATAGAAATGGATTTAATAAAATCATTTGAAAATGAACAGCTTAAAAGTGACTTAACACCTTTTAACGTTGGAGATACAGTAAAAGTACATGTTAGGGTAAAAGAAGGAAACAGAGAAAGAATTCAGGTATTTGAAGGTATTGTATTGAAAAAACAAGGTGAAAGCAACAGAGCAACATTCACTGTAAGAAAAATTTCTTACGGAGTAGGTGTTGAAAGAACTTTCCCAGTACATTCACCTAAGATTGAAAAAATCGATGTAACAAGAAGAGGAAAAGTAAGACGTGCAAGACTGTTCTATTTGAGAGAAAGAACAGGTAAGGCTACAAAAGTTAAAGAATTAAAGAATTATTAATATTAATTGAGGGCGTGCGTCCTCAATTTTATTTAATATAAGAGGTGCATCATGAATATAAATTGGTATCCGGGACATATGAAAAAAACGAAAGACCTGCTTCAGGAAAATTTAAAGCTGGTCAATATTGTTATAGAAGTAATTGACGCACGAATTCCCATAGCTAGTAAAAATCCAGATTTTGATAAACTGTTCAGAGACAAAAAAAGACTGATAGTTCTTAATAAATATGATTTGGCAGATCCTAATCTAAATAAGGCGTGGGAAGAATACTATAAATCCAAGGGATGGTCTTGTGTTCTGTACAATTCTACAAACCGCAAGGAACTGAGAAAGCTTGACGGTGCCATAGCCGAGGCATCTAAAGAAATAGTTGAAAGATATAAAAGAAGAGGGCTCGTCAACAAAACTATAAAGGCAATGATAGTGGGCATACCAAATGTAGGTAAATCCACACTCATTAACTCACTGGCAAAAAAGAAAAGCGCAAAGACCGGCAATATGCCCGGCGTTACCAAAGGAAAGCAATGGATTCATCTTGCAGGCAACATTGATCTTTTGGATACACCAGGTATTTTGTGGCCTAAATTCGAAGATGAAAGAAGTGCTCTTAACCTTGCTCTCACAGGAGCAATAAAGGATGAAGTGCTTGTTCTGGAAGAAATAGCATTAAATTTGGCAGAAAAGATGATAGATTTAAACAGGGTTGACGCAATACTTGAAAAGTACAATATAGAGCAGGGAGAAAAGGCTCTCGATATTTTAGACAACATTGCATTTAAGAAGGGGTTCCTTATAAATAAAACAGAAATAGACTATTTAAGAGTTGCAAACTTATTGCTGAATGATTTCAGAAGCGGAAAATTAGGGAAAATAACTTTGGAAAAGCCGGGAGAGAGATAAATTATATCTGCGAGGCAGTAATATGAAAAAAACAGAGAAAGACGACATGCTTAAAATTGAACACGAACTTTGGGACAAGGGTTATGAATATATCGCTTGCATTGACGAAGTGGGAAGAGGATGTCTTGCCGGAAGTGTTGTCACTTGTGCCATAGTCATGCCCAAAGATGTCTTTATAGAGGGAGTCAATGACTCGAAGAAGCTTACGCCAAAAAAAAGAGATAAAATGTTTGATATTATAAAAGAGAAGGCAATTGCCATAGGCATAGGTGAAATGGACAGCAGTATAGTGGATAAAGTAAACATAAAAAATGCCACTAAGATGGCTATGCTTCAGGGCATTGCAAATTTAAGAGACAAAGACGGAAATCATATTGTGCCGGATTATCTTTTAATAGATGCTGAGAAGCTAGATGTGGACATACCTCAGATGAATATTATAAAGGGAGATGCCACATGCCAAGGGATTGCTGCTGCGTCAATAATAGCTAAGGTCACAAGAGACAGACAGATGGAAGAGCTGGATAAAATATATCCAAATTATAAATTTGCAAAAAATAAAGGCTACGGAACGAAAGAGCACGTTAAGGCGCTCCTTGAGTACGGGCCTGTTGATATACACAGACAGACATTTTTGAAAAAAATAATGAATACTCAGGAACAAATCAGCTTTATATAGCATTTGTTCTTTTTTTATTTAGAGATTATTCAGCTATATTATGGAAAAAATAATGAGTAGATTTTACAAAAAATAACTATACACAATTGTTTGAAAATAAGTAGGCATGTTGGATTAATAATGTTTTTTCATCAGTTGTGTCAGATAGTTATAATTGACTATTGTGCCATTTTATGATAAAATTAATAATATTAATGATTAGTAAAAGGAGTTAAATATGAATATGTCTGAGCTTTTAAAGTTTGTTGATCACACGCAACTGAAAGCGCTTGCTGAATGGAAGGACATACAGTCCCTTTGTGATGAGGCAATAGAATACAGAACGGCGTCAGTATGCGTGCCACCGTGTTATATAAAAAGAATTCACGATACATATGGAGATAAAATTAACATTTGCACGGTTGTGGGATTTCCGCTGGGATACTCTGTAACCGAAGCGAAAATAGCCGAATGTCAGCAAGCGATTAAAGACGGTGCAAATGAAATTGACATGGTTATAAACATATCCGATGTTAAAAATAAGAAGTATAAAAAAGTTCAAGAGGAAATAGCTGTGCTAAAAAAGACAGTAGGAAGCAGAATACTGAAGGTCATAATAGAAACGTGCTATCTCACTGATGATGAAAAAATAGAAATGTGCCGCGCTGTAACTAATGCCGGTGCAGATTACATAAAAACTTCCACAGGATTCGGAACCGGTGGTGCTACCATGGAGGATATAAGGCTGTTCAAAAAACATATAGGACCTGGTGTTAAAATTAAGGCTTCGGGCGGAATAAGGTCGGTTGAAGATATGGAAGCCTTCATAAAAGAAGGGTGCTCCAGATTGGGAACCAGCTCTGCTGTAAAATTGATAAAGGACGCTGAACGGCGTAATTTATAAATTGATTTTTTATTAAAAAATTTGGAGGAAGAAAGCATTATGAAATTATGGAGAAAATTAGCGATTGCGGTACTTGTGCTTGCTATGGTATTTGCATTTTCAGCATGTGCAAGCCAGGAAACACCTGCGGAAGCTCCTGCCGAAACTCCGGAGGAAACTCCTGCTGAAGAGCCGGCAGAAAAGCCAAGTGAAAGTAATACCTTTGAGCTTGCGCTTATCACAGATGTAGGAACAATTGATGACAAATCTTTTAATCAGGGTGCATGGGAAGGCGTTGAAGCCTATGCAGAGGAAAACGGAATTTCATATAAGTACTATAAACCAACCGAAAAATCAGATGCAGCTTATATTAATTCCATTGATCTTGCAGTTAAAGCAGGTGCAAAAGTTATAGTGTGTCCGGGATTTTTATTTGAAGTTCCTGTGCATACAGTACAAACCACCTATCCAGAGGTTAACTTCGTAATTCTTGACGGCGCACCTCACGCAGGAGACTATAATATTGAAATAGCACCTAACACATACTCTATATTCTATGCTGAAGAAGAAGCAGGCTTTTTAGCGGGCTACAGCATAGTAAAAGAAGGATACACAAAATTGGGATTTATGGGCGGTATGGCAGTTCCTGCTGTTGTGCGTTTCGGCTACGGATTTGTACAAGGTGCTGATTATGCAGCTAATGAGCTGGGATTATCAGATGACATTCAACTTAAATATACATATGTTGGAAACTTTGATGCTTCTCCGGAGAATCAGGCAAAAGCTTCTTCATGGTACAATGAAGGAACAGAAGTTATATTTGCTTGCGGAGGCGCTGTAGGTAACTCAGTTATGAAGGCGGCAGAAGCAGCCGGAACAAAAGTTATAGGCGTTGACGTTGATCAGTATGCAGAATCCGATACAGTAATTACTTCTTCTATGAAGAACCTTACAAAATCTGTATATGATGCACTGGCAAGCTATTATGCCGGAAACTTCCCTGGAGGAACTACTGTAACATTGGATGCCACTGTTGAAGGCGTTCAATTGCCGATGGATAACTCAAGATTTGAAAAATTTACTCAGGATGACTATGATGCTGTTTATGCAAAAATTGTAGCAGGAGAAACAGAAATACTTAATGATACTGCAGTTGCGGAAAAAGCATTTGAAGATTCAGAAAAACCTGCCGAGGAAGTTACGGCAGCAGACATACCTGTAGAAAAGGTTGCAGTTGAAGTAATTAAATAAAATATTAGATAATCAGAGATATGAGGTTGCTTGTTAGGCTTTAGCCTTTAAGCAACCTTATTTTTAAAAATAAGGTTAGGTGGTGCCTTTATGGAATACGTAATAGAAATGAACCATATTACCAAACAATTTGGTAGTTTTAAAGCGCTGGATGATGTTACTTTCAAGGTCAAGAAAGGCGAGGTTCATGCTCTTCTCGGAGAAAACGGAGCTGGCAAGTCTACACTGATGAGTGTTTTGTTCGGATTGTACCAGGCTGAAAAAGGTGAACTTTTTATAAATGGGAATTCCGTTCAAATAAACAATCCAAATGATGCGAACAATCTGAATATAGGTATGGTTCATCAGCATTTCAAATTAGTTCATAATTTCACTGTGCTTGAAAGCATCATTTTGGGAAGAGAAACTGTAAAAATGGGTGTTTTAAAAAAACATGATGCAAGAAAAAAAGTAGTTGAGCTCAGCGAACGCTACAAATTAAGAATAGATCCAGATGCGTATATTTCCGATATTACGGTGGGTATGCAGCAAAGGGTAGAAATACTAAAGATGTTGTATCTAGACAGCGATATACTCATATTTGATGAGCCTACGGCGGTGCTGACGCCCCAGGAAATCGAAGAATTAATGAAAATTATGAAGGAGCTTATTAGTGAAGGAAAATCCATCGTATTTATTTCACATAAATTAAATGAGATAAAAGCTGTAGCTGATAGCTGTACAATTTTAAGAAAAGGTAAATGTATAGGAACCGTTGATGTGAGCACCACAACAAAAGAGCAGATGTCAGAAATGATGGTTGGGCGAAAAATTAACTTTAGCATAGAAAAAAAAGATAAAGAAACCGGAGATTCTGTGCTTGAAGTAGAGAATCTTACTATAAAATCAAAAAATTCTAAAAAAAATGTAGTAAATAATGTTTCCTTTGATGTGAAAAAAGGCGAAATAGTTTGTATTGCAGGGATTGACGGCAACGGGCAATCGGAGCTGGTGTATGGAATAACAGGACTTATACCTATTAATGAGGGAAAAATTATATTAAACAGCGAAGATATAACAAGAAAATCCATAAGGAAAAAATGCATAGACGGAATGGCACATATACCTGAAGATCGTCATAAACACGGTCTTATTCTTGATTTCGATCTTCAGCAGAATGCAGTGCTGCAAACATATTACGAAGAAAGGTTCCAGAAATATGGAATGATAAAATTCAATGCAGTAAGAAAATATGCCGGACGCCTTATAAAACAATATGACATCAGGAGCCCAAAAGATGAGGATTCTGTTGTAAGAAATATGTCTGGCGGGAACCAGCAAAAGCTTATAATTGCACGGGAGCTTGACAGGGATCCTGAAATTGTTCTTGCTGTTCAGCCCACAAGAGGTTTGGATGTTGGAGCTACGGAATATATTCATAAACAGCTGGTGGCGCAAAGAGATGAGGGCAAAGCTGTGCTTTTAATTTCACTGGAGTTGGACGAGGTAATGAATGTAAGCGACAGAATACTGGTTATGTACGAAGGCGAAATTGTAGGGGATTTGAATCCTAAAAAAATTACAGTAAATGATTTAGGCCTCTACATGGCCGGCTCAAAGAGAGGTGAAAAGTATGAAAAAAGGTCATAATATGCTTAAATTGAACAGCCTGACCAGCTTTGCCGCATCGTTGATGGCTATAGCTGCCGGTCTTATTTTCGGACTTATAATACTTCTTTTAAGCAACGCACAGGATGCTATTCCAGCTTTTTTAACTATTTTAACAGGGGGGCTTTCAGAAGGAGCAAGAGGCATAGGACAGGTTATTTATTACGCCACTCCTATTATAATGACTGGATTGTCAGTTGGGTTTGCATTTAAAACAGGGCTTTTTAACATAGGTGCATCAGGCCAGTTTACCTGTGGGGCGTTTGCTGCTATTTATATAGGAATTAAATGGACGTTTATACCGCCGGAACTACACTGGATTGTTGCACTGCTTGGTGCTTTGGTGGCAGGAGCAGTATGGGGCGCTGGCCCGGGATTATTAAAAGCATTCTTCAATGTTAATGAAGTTATAACTTCAATAATGATGAATTACATAGGCATGTACCTTGTTAACATGACCATAGTAAAAACAGTGTACGATTCTCTTAAGAATCAGACTAAGATGGTAGCAAAAAGCGCAGTGCTTCCTAAAGCGGGACTTGATAAAATTTTTAATACTAACAACCTTAATATAGGTATAATAATAGCCGTGCTGGCTGTTATAATCATATATATTATTTTACAGAAAACTACGTTCGGTTACGAACTTAAGGCCTGTGGAATCAATAAAAGCGCAAGCAGATATGCAGGCATAAACGAAAAGAAAAGCATAATTCTTTCAATGGTTATTGCAGGTGCATTGGCAGGACTGGGAGGGGGACTTCTTTATCTTTCAGGCTCCGGAAAATACTTGCAGGTTCTTGACGTTTTAGCACCGGAAGGATTCAGCGGCATATCTGTGGCCCTTCTCGGTATGTCTCACCCCATAGGTATACTCTTTGCAGGACTATTTATAGCACATTTGACAGTTGGAGGATTCAATATTCAGCTGTACAACTTTGTTCCTGAAGTAATTGATATGATTATATCCGTTATTATTTACTGCGGTGCATTTGCTTTATTGTTTAAACAGATTATAAATAAAGCTTTCACAAGAACAGCTGATGAAAGAGAATCAGAAGTAGATTCTGTGATCACCCAACCTGAAACTGATGACTTAGAAGGCCAAAATAACGATGGCGAATTAATCGAGAAAACTGATAATGAGGAGGCATTATAATGGATACAGTTTATTTTGTAGCACAGCAAACCATGTATTTTGCGATTCCTCTGCTTATTGTTGCTCTTGGAGGAATGTTCTCTGAGCGAAGCGGTACAATAAATATTGCGTTGGAAGGAATTATGGTGGTAGGAGCATTTGCAGGCATATCATTTATAAATTTCTTTCAGTCATCTATGAGTGGTCAGGGGCTTCTTATACTGGCAATACTGACGGCCGGAGTATCAGGGGGAATATTTTCTCTGTTCCATGCCTTTGCGTCTATAAAACTTAAAGCAGACCAGACAATAAGCGGTACGGCACTAAATATGTTTGCACCGGCTTTTGCAATATTTGTTGCAAGAATGGTTCAGGGAGTTCAGCAGGTTCAGTTTAAGGATACATTTTACATAAGAAGTGTCCCGGTACTTGGAAACATACCGGTTATCGGGCCCATACTTTTTCAGAATAGCTATATTACAACGTATATTTGCCTGGGTATCGCTTTGCTGTCATGGGCGGTAATAAATCATACGCGTTTTGGACTGAGGCTGAGAGCGTGCGGAGAGCATCCTCAGGCTGCAGATTCGGTAGGTATAAACGTGTATCGCATACGGTACGCCGGAGTATTAATATCAGGTGTGCTTGCAGGAATAGGAGGACTTACATTTGTAGTACCTACAAGCACAAATTTTAATGCAACAGTTGCAGGCTATGGATTCTTGGCTTTGGCCGTTCTTATTTTCGGTCAATGGAGGACAAAAAAGATTTTTTTCGCAGCTTTTTTCTTTGGAATTATGAAGACATTTGCATCTGCATATTCAGGCATACCAATGCTTAAAGCGCTGCCTATATCAAATGAAATCTACAAAATGATTCCTTATATTGCAACTCTTGTAGTGCTGACATTTTCATCGAAAAACTCTCAGGCACCCAAGGCAGAAGGAATACCATACGATAAAGGAAGCAGATAAATTTTACTTCTTAAACCATGCGGATTGATGATATTTTTATCATCAATCCGATTGCTGAAAATCATATAAGCATCTAGTTATTAATCATAAGTCATTTTGTGTAAAATAATACTTAAGTCTTATATCTAATGAGAGGCTGCCAATGTATAAAAAAAATAAAGGGTATGTGTACGAAAAAGTAGCAGAAAATTATTTATCCAGCAATGGCTATAAAATAATTAAAGAAAATTTTGTCTGCCGATTAGGTGAAATAGATATTATTGCATCAAAAAACGGAAGATTACATTTCATAGAGGTGAAGGGTCGTATTAATACAAAATACGGATACCCCAGGGAAGCTGTAACCCTATCCAAACAAAAAAAAATTATCGGTGCCGCAAAATATTATTTTATGCTTTCAGGCAGAGAAGATCTTCCATGTCAATTTGATGTTATTGAAATAATAGCTGACAGACGAGAAATTAATTATATAGAAAATGCATTTCAAACTTAGATGCTTGAAAAATATAAGTTTATGTGATATTATTTCATTAACAATCAAGTAAAAACTAGGAGAATTAATGAACAAACAGGCATCAAATATAAAAGAAAAATACACTGTGTCATTTACCACTCTCGGATGCAAAGTAAATCAATTTGAAACTGAAGCAATGACTGAGCTTTTGGAACAGGAAGGTTTTGTTGTTGTTCCTCAGGGAGAGCTAAGTGATATTTATATAATAAATACGTGCGCCGTAACAAAAGAAAGCGAAAGAAAATCCAGGCAGTTTATTAATAAGGCCAAGCGTATGAATCCTGAAGCCGTTGTTGTTGCAGTAGGCTGCAGCGTACAGCTTAACGGAGAAAAGTTGAGCAGAGAAACAGATGTTGACATAATTATTGGGACAAAACATAAAAGTAATATAGGGAAACTTATAAAAGAAAGGCTCAAGGACATTAAGTATGAATCTCAAGTGGAAGAATTTTACGGAAGAGAAGATTATGAGGAGCTAAAAATAAGCACTGTCCATGATAAAACCCGTGCTAACATAAAAATTCAAGATGGGTGCAGTCAGTTTTGTTCGTACTGTATAATACCCTATGTGCGAGGGCCTATACGAAGCAGAAGCCATGATTATATAGTGGAGGAAGTAAGTAAAGTAGCATCTAACGGATACAAGGAAATTGTCTTAAACGGCATACACATTTCTTCCTATGGTAAAGATTTTCACGAGCAGGATGCGCTCATTAAATTGATTGAAGACATTAATGAGATCAAAGGAATCGAAAGAATACGCCTCGGGTCTTTGGAGCCGAAATTAATTACTGAGGACTTTGTAAAGAGATACTCGACACTGGATAAAACTTGTGACCATTTTCACCTTTCGCTGCAAAGCGGAAGCGACTACGTTCTTAAGCGAATGAACAGGAAGTATACTGCAGGCGAATACCAAAATAATGTCGAGCTCATAAGAAAGTATATGCCTGAAGCCGGAATAACTACAGACATAATTGTGGGATTTCCGGGAGAAACTGATGAGGAGTTTAATGAAACGGTTGAATTTGTAAAGGCAATAAAGTTTTCCAGAATTCATGTTTTTAAGTATTCTGTGAGAGAAGGAACAAAGGCGGCAGAAATGAAAAGCCAGGTGAATGAGGCACTAAAATCACAGAGAAGCAGAACATTAATAGATTTAGCCGATTCTTTTTCAAGGGATTTCATGAAAAAATTTGAAGGAAAGACCATTCCTGTGCTGGTCGAAACAGAAAAAAAAGAAAATATATTTGAAGGTTACACAACAAACTACTTGAAAGTTTTGCTGAAAAGTGATATTAATATTAAAAACAAGATAGTAAACGCCCATATTAAATGCGTTAAGAACGATTATTTATGGAGCGAATAATATACTATAGTTAAATTTATAGGGGAGAGGTGAAATAAATGAGCTGTATTTTTTGTGAAATTGCAAATAAAACAATTCCGACTAATTACGTGTATGAAACAGAAAGTTTGGTTGCCTTTAGAGATTTAAACCCTCAGGCGCCTGTACATATTTTGATTGTTCCTAAAATGCATATTACGTCAATGAATGACATAAATTCGAAAAATTCAAATATTATCGCAGAAATATTCGAAGCTGTGAATAAAATCGCAAAACAGGAAAATATAAATGAATCCGGGTATAGAGTTATCAGCAATTGCGGAGAAGACGGGTGCCAATCCGTACAACATCTGCATTTTCACTTAATTGGTGGAAAAAAATTGTCAGAAACTTTATCATAAAAACCTTGCATTTACTTATTTTATAGTATATAATAACTAAGTGCTATTTCAAACTCGCTGGTGTCTGGGACATACAGTAGTAGAAGACGAGGGGAGGGTAGCAAAATGACAGAGGTAAAGGTTAGAGAAAACGAGTCAATCGATAACGCTCTAAGAAGATTTAAAAGACAATGTGCGCTTACAGGAGTTATGTCTGAAGTAAGAAAAAGAGAGCATTACGAAAAACCTAGCGTAAAGCGTAAAAAGAAAGCTGAAGCGGCTCGCAGAAAGAAAAACAAAAAAGCAAGATAAGAGGTGAAAGTATGCCTTTAAAAGAGAAACTCATGGGAGACCTTAAAGAGGCCATGAAATCTAAAAACAAAGTCAAAAAAGATGTTGTTACAATGGTAAGAGCAGCTATTAAACAAAAAGAAGTTGATGAAAGAGTTGAACTTTGCGATGCTGATGTAATAGATATAGTATCTAAGCAAATAAAACAGAAAAAAGACTCAATTTCCGACTTTGAAAAAGGCAATCGACAGGATCTTATAGATCTTACCAATGAAGAAATCAAAATACTATTAGAATATTTACCGCCTCAACTGTCAGATGAAGAACTTGATTCTATTGTTCAAAAAGCAGTAGAGCAAACAGGCGCTCAGACCAAGAAGGACATGGGAAAGCTTATGGCTCTCATAATGCCTCAGGTCAAGGGCAAAGCAGATGGCAAGCATGTAAATCAAATTGTGGCGAAATATATTAAATAGTTTAAAAACCCTGATATCAGGGTTTTTTTTGTATGTAAATTTTTAAAACATTATTTGATTGCGTTAATATCTTGACAATAGCTAGCGATATATGTATACTGTATTTACGTTATATTTTAAAAAATATAACGACAATATTGTTGGAGGAACAAAATGAAAACATTTAAAACAGGTGTATTTATTCTTGCATTATTGATGCTTATTGCTACTGTTACCGCGTGCAGCAATGAAAATGACACAATTAAGGACGGCGGCGCAAAGGATGAACAAGAGACAGTTGACAACGAAAGTGCTTCTCTTCTTGTTTATTGTGGTGCAGGATTGAAAAAGCCTATGACAGAAATATCACAAATATACCAGCAGGAAAATAACCTAAAAATTGAATATGTATTTGCAGGTTCAACACAGCTGCTGGGTCAGGTTGAACTTTCAGGCAAAGGTGATGTGTTTATAGTAGGATCAAAGAAGGCGTATGCCTCTGCGGTAGAAAAGGGTTTGGCTGAAGAATGCATGGAGGTGGCATACCATAATCCCGCTATAGGAGTTCAAAAAGGAAATCCGCTGAATATAAAGTCATTGGAGGATCTTGCTAAACCGGGAGTAAAGGTAGTTCTTGGAGATGAAGAAGCAAATGCAATAGGTGAAACAAGTCAAAGAATAATAGAAAAAACAGGACTGGATGGGATAAATGACAATGTTGTTTCAAAAACTTCAACGGTTAATGAGCTTATAGTGCATTTAACATCAAAAGACGCTGATGCAGCAATAATTACGGAAGATTCAGCTTTTCAAAATGAAGGAATTGAACTTATTAAAATTCCTGAAGATATAAATATAGCGCAGATTATTCCTGTGGGGACTTTAAAATCTACACAGCAGGAAGACGAAGCCAAACGATTTGTTGACTTTGTATGTTCAAACAAGGGAAAAGAAATATTTGAAAAATATGGATTCCCTCCTGTAAAATAGACAGAAAATTATTATGAAAGACAAGCTTTTTACAGTTATTACATATTGTTTTTTAGCAGCAGCATTGCTTTTTTTGTTGATACCACTTGTTTTATTAGTGTCCAGAGGTATCAACAGCGTCATGACATGTATTAAGTCGGAAGAGATAATATTTTCAATCAGATTAAGTCTTATAACATCAAGTATTTCAACATTATTGTGTCTGATCATTTCATTGCCTTCTGCATATTGTCTGGCAAGGCTGAATAAAGGCTATGAGAAAATAGCTTCAGTATTGATTTTTCTGCCCATGTCTTTACCTCATTTAGTATCCGGTATAGCACTGCTTCTTTTTTTAGGAAATTCGGGAGCAGGCAGAATATTATCAAAGCTTGGAATAGATTTTGTTTTCACAAAAAAAGGTATTGTTGCGGCTCAGGTTTTTGTAAATATGCCATTTATGATTAAAATACTGAAAACAGCTGTTGAAGATTCAGGAAGTAAAATGGAATTTATTTCACGAACATTGGGATGCAGCAGATTTCAGTCATTCATATATGTTGTAATTCCACAGATAAAAAGCAGTATTCTATCTTCGGCAGTAATTGTATGGTCCAGGGCTCTGGGTGAATTTGGAGCAGTAATCATGCTGGCGGGAACAACAAGAATGAAAACAGAAGTGCTTCCCACGGCAATATTTTTAAATATGTCTACAGGAGATTTGGATATAGCTATAGGAACTGCAACAATTTTAATAAGTATTTCCTTATTATCTATGCTCTTATTTGAAATTATAGAGAGAAAACACTCTAATTATTAAAAAGGATATCGTATGCTGGAAATTAAAAATATAAAATTAAAACTTGGCAAGTTTTGCTTAAGAAATGTTAATATTAATATAAAGGCAGGAGAATATTTTGTCATACTTGGGCCCAGCGGTGCTGGAAAAACTGTCCTTCTTGAAACAATAGCAGGGCTTTACCTACCTGATAAAGGAAGTATATATTATAATAAAAGAAATCTTCTCAAGCTTTCTCCCGAAAAAAGGAATGTGGGGTTTGTGTATCAAAACTATGAACTTTTTCCTCACATGACAGTAAAAGATAACATTACATTTGGACCTAAAATAAGGAAGGTAAGCAAAAGTGTTATCGAGGAGAAATTATGCATACTAGTTTCAATGCTCAAAATAGACCATTTATTGGACAGATATCCTGCAAGGCTTAGCGGGGGAGAAAAACAGAGGGTTGCTTTAGCTAGAGCACTTATCATATCTCCAGAAATATTACTTTTGGATGAACCAATGAGTGCTCTTGATATGAACATAAAGCTGAAGCTTCAACAGGAAATGAAAAATATACATAAAAGGCTCAAAACTACCGTTATTCATGTTACCCATGATGTGGACGAGGCTGTTTACTTATCAGACAGAATAGGCGTAATGAATGAAGGAAGATTATTATCAACATGTGACAGCAGAGATATATACAATGAAGGGGATGCGTTATTTTTAAAAGAAACTATAGAAATTCAAGAAGAAAGGCGGAAGGAAAATGGACTTATATACGGATTTACAAAATAGATTTAAAAAAATAGTTTCAGACAGTAATTTAGATAAAGAAGGTATTTTTGTTACCACTTCTGCGTTGACACCGGAGGAAGCAATTGGAATTACCTCTAGAAAAGATTATCCGCTGTTAAACGGCAAAGAGGTTTTAATAAATGCTGAATTTAAGGGAGCTATCGGCCAGGCATTTACTGATGCTCCAACTGTATTCAGAGGAAATATACAAGACATTATAAATATGGATTTATCGGATAACAGGAACAAGGCACTTTTCATTGCCTCATTAAATGCTGTTCTAAAATACCTTGGTCTAATAAGCAATACTGTTCATTGTAAGAATCAGGAACCAGAACTCTGTGGAAGTGAATTTGTCAAGAACTTGAAGGAAAAATTCGGAAATGTCAATATAGGATTAGTAGGTTTTCAGCCAGCAATTTTAGATAATATCAGGAAGCATTTTTCTGTAAGGGTTTTAGACCTTGATGACAATAATATCGGCAAAATAAAGTATGATACTATGGTGGAAGACAGCAGAGAAAAAGCCCATGATGTTATGAATTGGGCAGATTTACTTCTGGTTACCGGCAGCACTGTAACTAACGGCACTATTACACAGTTTCTATCTTTGGATAAGCCTGTGTTTTTTTTCGGTACAACTATAGCAGGTGCGGCATATTTAAAAGATCTTGAAAGGCTGTGCTTCTATTCTGCATAAAAAGCCGGGTATATTTAGTGTTTTCTTCTTTAGAGAAGCATTAGACATTTTTTTACTTAGCTAAAAATCTTTAAAAAATTCCCAAGTATGCATATTGCGATTCGGGAATTTTTTTGTATATTTTTACTCATACAATATTTATAAATACCATATTGTATGGATTATAAAAGAGCTGCAAACGGGCATCTGCAGCAATTATGCCCTGATTGACGTAAAGCTCAATACTCAGATGTATCCTGATCCGGCAGTATATTAACTAAATAAAAATCATTTCCATGATTTGCATGTTATAATTGGTGGTATATTACATTATGGTATATAAACTATTAAACTCTATAGTAAGGAGACACAAATGAACCATATAGGAAATATAATACATAAATTAAGATTAAATCAGGGAATGAGTCGAAAAAAATTGTGCGAAAATATTTGTTCTGACAAATATCTCTACATGGTTGAAAAAGGGTTGCGCAGCCCTTCAACGGAGATAGTCAGGCTGCTCAGCATCAGACTTGGGGATAACTTGTTTGAATATTATGAATTTCTTGACTGTGATGAACCGATTCAGGTTAAGAAATTGGTTAATAAATTTACTATGTACAGAGCAATTGCTGATTTTAATAAATTAGAGGAAGCTAACGACAGAGCTGCCAAGTTGCCGGACTTTAAAAAAGCTCCGTGGAAGTATGAGATAAAGGTTAATAACATAGCTCATTCTGTATTTGTAGATCATAAATACGAGGTTGCAATAGAAAAAATCAATAAACTTATTGATAAAATAGAACCCAGGTATAGGGAAGAAGGGTTTACGGCAAATTTGTATATTATGCTGTCTACGTGTTATCAATTTTACCACAACATCGAAAAGTCAAAAGAAGCAATATTGAAGGCAAATGAAATACTGAACAATAAAACTATGCTTCTGAGATACTCACATATTATAATATCCGTCAAGTTGAACATAATGACACTTGCTCATATCAGCGGGGAGAATGATTTAGCCATAGAGCATGGACTATGGATAAACCACTACCAACTGGAAACAAATACATATGAGCGGGCTAATTTCACATACTACTATCTTGCTTATGCTTATTATAAAAAGGAAATGAAGACAGAAGCTGTTGAATGGTTTGAAAAATGTCTTTATGAATTGCTCATACAGTACAGTCCTGTACCTGCATACTATATATCAACGTACGGACCTTTCTATGAATTATTCAGCAGAGATTATATAAGCGAAGAACTAATTAATAAAATAAAAAAACAATATAGTTTTATCGATAATGACACGAAACAGAACTTATTAAAAGCTTCGGAGGTAAAGGCATTAGATTTGTAGATATCTCTCGAGGGAGAGAGGTAGCTTAATATAAAACAAAGGTAAGGAATAACAATATATTATCTTGATTTTTGAGGTTAAATATATTATGCTCATAAAAAGGCGACTAATAAAGTATAGTATAATATTTATTAGTCGTCGGATATATTTATTGAATAATATCCGTAGAAATACAATACCTTTAGCTTTTGAAGAGCGGATGAATTTAAATACGAAAGGGAAATAATATGAAATGGTTAAATAAACTTGAAAGAAAATTTGGTCGTTATGCTATACCGAATTTAATGCATTACATAATTGGAATAACTATGGCAGTATATATTGCACAATATATTCTAAACATATCACTTTACAACTATTTAGTTTTTATTCCGGACTTAATTATTAAAGGGCAGATTTGGAGAATAATAACCTTTATTTTCATACCGCCGGCTACATCAATTATTTTCATTGTATTTGTTATGTATTTTTATTACATGATGGGAACAACTCTTGAAAATGAATGGGGATCATTTAAATTTAACATGTACTATCTCTTTGGTATGGCAGGTACAATTATTGCTGCATTTTTAACAGGGGCAGGAACCAGTGCCTACTTGAACTTATCGTTGTTTCTTGCATTTGCATACCTGTTCCCTAATTTAGAAATATTGCTGTTTTTTGTTATTCCAGTTAAAGTTAAGTGGATTGCATATCTGGACTGGGCATTCTTCATCATCAGCTTGATTTTTGGAACTATAAGTACCAAAGTTGCTGTTATTGCATCGTTGATTAATTTCTTTATCTTCTTTGGAGGAGATTTTATTGATTATATAAAATATCAGAGAAAATACGGTGCAACAAGAAGAAATTTTAAAAGAGAGATGAAAAAATATAAAGACGGATGGCAATAAACATTGAACTCAATAATTATATAAAATTACTATTACCTAAGTATAAATAATATAGAAAGTAGAGAAATATAAGGTGAATTTAATATAATAATTATCAGGTTGCTTTTTATGAAGTAACCTTTGATTCATCTTTGCATAAAATATAAGCATCTTGTAAAATTCGGGGAGAATTAATGATTTATAAATATGATGCTTCTATAATCGGCGGCGATTCACGCCAGACTTATCTCGCTTCATTTCTGAACAAATCAGGCTTTAAAATAATTACCTTCGGATTATCCGGAAACATATCGGCAAAAACAGCAGACAAAGCTGATTCTCTGCACCATGCTATGGAATTGAGCAATACCTTGATTACGCCGATACCATTTTCAAGAGATAAGGTAAATATAAACAGCACATACAGAGATTCAGGAAGCCTTTCAATCGAAGAATTTACAGCTTGTCTAAATCAACAGCATTATTTAATAGGAGGAAATCTTCCGGAAAAAGTTACGGAGGACTGTAAAGCAAAGAATATTTCATATTATGATCTGATGAAAAATGAAAGCCTTGTACTCTTTAATGCCATTTCTACCGCTGAAGGTGCAATAGCGGAAGCGATACTAAAGAGTAATATTAACCTGCACAGAAACAATGTACTGGTATTAGGTTACGGAAAATGCGGCAGGGTATTAGCATCAAAATTAAATGCGCTTGGTGCTAATGTTACAGTTGCAGCAAGAAAAGAAAGTGCTCTGACGGAAGCCTATATCAATAGTCTATCTTATATTCAGATTAATGAAAATAACCTAGATGTACGTGATTTTAATTTCATATTTAATACAATTCCTTCACCTGTACTCAATGAAAAAATATTGTCGTCAGTTTCTTCGGATACTACTATTATAGACATTGCATCATCCCCTGGGGGAGTTGACTATGAATGTGCCGAGAGACTTAATCTAAACGCACATCTATGTCTTGGCATTCCTGGAAGGACAGCTCCTAAATCCTCGGCAGAATTTCTTGCCAAAGCAATTATTCCAATTTTGAAAGAAAGAAGTGATTAATTTGACCTTATCAGGAAAGAAAGTGGGAATTGGCATAACCGGTTCCTTTTGTACTTTTGAAAAAATAGTACCTCAAATAGTAAAAATAGCCGAGCAGTGTGATAATTTATATTCTGTTTTTTCATTTAACGCGCAATCTATAGACAGCCGCTTCGGGAATGCAGAGGACTACATTCAAATTTTATCTGAAATAACAGGGAAACCGCCGATTACAACAATTGAAGGAGCTGAGCCTGTGGGGCCTAAAAACATGTTCGATGTATTTTTAATTGCCCCCTGCACAGGCAATACGGCAGCAAAGCTTGCCAACGCAATTACAGACACACCCGTCCTGATGGCGGCAAAAGCGCACCTCAGAGGAAATAAACCTGTAGTTATTTCTATTTCAACAAATGACGCACTTGGAATGAATTTTGAAAACATAGCAAGGCTGTATAATACAAAAAATATTTACTTCGTACCTTTTGGACAGGATAACTATAATGGTAAACCGAATTCCATGACTGCACACATTGACAATATAATTCCGGCAATTGAAATGGCTTTGGAAGGAAAGCAGCTTCAGCCAGTAATTTGCGGACCTAAATAAAAATTCAGGGATATTTTTCCCTGAATTTTTTTAGGGAATTACCTTATTTTGCATTAATAAAGTTTTTTAAAATAAAAGTAAATAAATAACATTTATAAAAAAATATGAAAAAATTTGAAACTTTTTTTACTGCCTTTCGTCATATATTATATGAGGGGAATTATTTGTTAAAATTTAATATTCTTACGATAATCTACAGGGGAGGCAGCGAAGAAAAATTTTCATGTCTGTCCTGGGACTTACATTATTAACAGTCAGCTACATTCTATGAAGATACATTTAAATGTAATTGAAAAACAAGGGGGACAGAGGATGAGCAAAGAAAATAAAAAAAGCTTTGTAATTTTAATATGTTCAATAATCATTTTTATTTTATCTGTCAATATTTTTACATTTACTGTAAACTCAGCATACAAAGTCTTAATAGATAATCTTTCATCTGCTTCAACAGATTATTTAGGGGCGAGCTCAATATCACCGGATAAATTAAAAAATATTGATATTGCTTTAAGCAACCTAGAGGTAATAAGGTCGGAAACAAGTTCTGCTTTGCTGAGTAAGTTGTTGAATACTAAAATTACACCGGAAAACATAAATGATGCCAATAGTACATATGTATATATCACTTATAACCATGATGAAATAAAGCCAGTGAATATACAAAGCCGGAGACTATATAATTGAAAACAGAGGGCAAATCGGAGTTAAAAAAAGCGTGTAAGCTACAGGAGGTTTTTTAGAAATTTCTTTCTAAAAAACCTCCTGTTATTTTCAAATTATTTACAGAGTTCTACCTTTTTTCCCTCTAATATGTGGTTTGTTGTACGCATTGCACACATTTTTCCGCACATTGAGCAGCTGTTCTTGTCCGAAGGAGGTGTGCTTTCAAAATATTTTCTCGCTTTTTCTCCGTCTAAGGCAAGCGAAAACATTTCTTCCCAATCTATCCTTCTGCGTGCATCACTCATTCGATTGTCCATATCTCTTGACCCTGGGATTCCCTTTGCGATGTCAGCAGCATGAGCAGCAATTTTGCTGGCAGCTATTCCTTCTCTAACATCGTCAAGATCCGGCAGACGCAGGTGTTCAGCCGGAGTAACGTAGCAAAGAAAATCAGCTCCGTTTGCCGCAGCAATTGCACCGCCAATGGCTGAAGTTATATGATCATATCCTGGAGCAATGTCTGTTACAATAGGTCCAAGCACATAAAACGGAGCATTGTGGCAAATACGCTTTTGAAGAGTCATATTGGCGGCAATTTCATTCATGGCCATATGTCCCGGACCTTCAACCATCACCTGAACATCTTGTTCCCACGCACGTTTTGTTAAATTGCCTATTTCAATCAGCTCACTGATTTGAGCAGCATCGGTACTATCTGCAATAGATCCTGGTCTCAGGGCATCACCAAGGCTTATGGTAACATCATATTCTCTGAGTATACCTAGCAAATCATCATAATATTCAAAAAACGGATTTTCGTTTCCTGTCATTTCCATCCAAGCAAACAATAGAGAGCCGCCTCTTGACACTATATTTGTAAGACGTTTTTCTCGCTTTAGGGATTCTATGGCACGTCGGTTTATGCCGGCATGTATCGTCATAAAATCAACGCCTTCCTTTGCATGAGCTTCAACGACACTAAAAAAGTCCTGAGCGGATATTTCAGACAACTCTTTTTCAAGATAGCCCACCGCATCATACATAGGTACTGTTCCTATCATAGCACCGGACATTGCAATTAACTCTTTGCGAAAGGAATTTGTTTTTCCGTAGTTACTCAAATCCATTATTGATTCGCATCCGAATTTCAGCGATAATTTGGCTTTTTCAATTTCTAGGCTGTAATCCTTGCAATCTCCTGAAATACCCAAATTTACATTAATTTTGGTTTTAAGTCCGGTCCCTATTCCCTCAGGTGACAGAGAAGTGTGATAAATATTTGCCGGAATTGCTACCTGGCCGCACGCTACCAACTGACAAAGCTTATCAGCCTGCATGCCTTCTTTCTCTGCAACGACTTTCATTTCCTTAGTAATAAATCCTTTTTTTGCTGCTTCCATCTGTGTTTTGTACTTCATGAATACCTCCGTTATTTTGGTTTCAGCCTATATTTTTAGGCTGGCAGAGCCTGGGAATATTGGGGGCAAATAAAAAACGCCCACCTGAAAGGCAAGCGTTATAAATAATAGCAATATCGCTCCCTACCACGGTGTTAACCGTCAGGTTCAAAGGGTTAGGTTTTAACCTTCTCAACTGAATCCAGTTCCCCTGCTGTTTATATTTTACTATCATATTAAATGTGTGTCAACATTTAACAAATATCTGCCAATAAAATTATCACCAAAATCAGAAATAATTAATAATTTTATACAATTGCTGCTTTGATTATATATTTAAAAAGATGCCCACAGGTGTTATCATAGTACAAGTTACCTATGCATAATTTATTATAAGACAACTCTCATGTTTAAGCATGATCAAGCCATAAGGAGGTATGTATGGGAAAATTTAACAACCTTAGGAGCAAGCTGGCGGATGATTTAGAAATCCCCAATGATGCATTGTCGGACAATTTTGATTTAAAAATGCATGGAAATAAAAAAGTCATAATTGAAAACCATTTGGGTATGACTGTATACGAAAATGATGAGGTTGGGATAAAGACTGCAGAAAACACCATTTTGATAAAGGGATCGAAATTTAAGATAGAAGAGATAAATAACTATAATGTAATTATAAGAGGAAATATCAATCAAATTATATTTGGCAAGAAGGAGTAAGTATGCTTATATTTAAGTTGATGTATTTATTGAGAGGCTATGTTGTAGTGCGGCTTAAGGCATCTAACTGCGAAAAAATAATAAATTTACTCCGAAGAAAAGGCATTCGAATGTGGGATGTAGAAAAAAACGAGGAATCCGTTAGGTTTAAAATTTCATATGAAGATTACAGAAAGTATGAAGAAATATTGCGAGAAACAAAGACAGAGGCAGTCAGCAAAAAAGGTTTTGCATTAAAACTCAGAAAATTAAGAGTTCGCAAAGGCTTTATTGTTGGGCTTTTTATTCTTTTTATATGCCTTTACATAATATCATCTCTGGTATGGAGCGTGCAGATTGTAGGTACAACAAATCTTACAGCTAAAGAAATAATGAGGACTTTGGACGAAAACAGCATAAAAATTCCTATTGCTCACACAGAAATAAAAGCTAAAAAAATAGAGACTCTTCTTTACAGCAAGTTTGAAAATTTTAAATTTGTTGAGGTGTATATAGAAGGATCAAATTTAATAATATTTGTGAAAGAAAAAACTCCTGAAAAGGCAGAAATAAAAACCAACGAGCCATCAAGCATTATTTCAGTTAAAAATGCCATAATAAATAAAGTGATAGCAAAGAGCGGCCAACCTGTAGTCAAGGAAGGGGACGTAGTTTATGAAGGGCAGACTTTGGTTATGGGAATGGTCAAAAATAAAAATTCCGATGAATTTATGATGGTCCCTTCTGAAGGAACTATCTACGGCAAGACATATTACAATTTTGAAATGAAGGAGGAAAAGCTCAGGGAAATTGAAACAGCTACAAACAAAAGTAAAAATGTTTATTACTTGCAAATAAATGGCAATGGTATTAAAATAATAGGTGACAAAGATCCCTATGAAAATTATAATTATAGGGAGAAAATAATTAACATACCGATAATTTCAAATTTATCTGATATTGCGCTTGTAAAAGGAACATACTATGAACAGGAGCTCAAACCGTTTGAAATAGATGAAGCTACAGCAAAAAACACTATGACTGTTAATATGTACGATGATCTATTGAAAAAATGCGGCGCTGATGCTAAAATACTGAAATCATCCATAAATTTTTTAGAGGATGAAAAATATTACTATCTCAGGGCGCAAATTGAAATTATCGAAGACATAGGCGAAAAGGTAAGATTGTATCCAATGATGCCCGCCGACAACGAAGATGGAACAACATAGATTATTCTAGGAGGATTAATGGAGCTGTACGAAGAAAATGTTTTAATGGCAAATGAAGATAACCTTATAAAGCTTTTAGGAATTCATGACAAAAATATTAAAATAATAAAAAGCTATTTTGACGTCAATATACTTATAAGAAGCGGTGTCATCAAGGTTACAGGAGATAAGAAGAAAACAGAAGCAGTCGTTAAGATATTAAAAGACATGATTAATGTAATTGACACGGAAGGAGAGATAAGCGACCAGAAGGTAGTTTATTTAATTGAAGCAAACAATTCAAATTCCGGTATAGACTATAGTGAAGTATTAAAAGACGTAATTGTCACCACCGCATCGGGTAGAATTATTAAACCTAAAACAGTGGGGCAGAAGAGATACATGGATATTATAAACAGGAAGGATATAACATTTGGAATTGGCCCTGCCGGTACAGGAAAAACTTATCTGGCAGTTGCCGCAGCAGTAAATTCTTTCAGAAAAAAAGAAGTTGACAGGATAATTCTCACAAGGCCTGCGGTGGAAGCAGGAGAAAAACTGGGATTTCTGCCAGGTGATCTGCAAGACAAGGTTGATCCATATCTTAGACCCCTTTATGACGCTCTGTTTGACATAATGGGACCTGAAAATTACCTAAAAAACGTAGAAAAGCAGCTTATTGAAGTTGCTCCACTCGCATATATGAGAGGTCGTACTCTAGATTCGTCCTTCATCATTCTTGATGAGGCTCAAAACACAACAAATGAGCAGATGAAGATGTTTTTGACGCGTATAGGCTACGGATCGAAAGCAGTCATAACGGGGGACATTACCCAGATAGACCTTCCTGCTGGAAAGAAGTCCGGACTTAAGACCGTTGCAAGGATTTTAAAAGATATTGAAGATATAGGATTCATGTATTTTAACACTACAGACGTTGTAAGACATAAGCTAGTTCAAGACATAATTAAAGCATACGAAAGATACGAGGGAAAAAATGATTAATGTATTATTTGATAACAGACAGGATGTAATGGAAATTACAGACGAAAATATGAAGGCTATTGAAAAGGCTGTAGATGCTGTGCTTGAAGAAGAAGGGTGTGAGGGAGACTACGAGGTGAGTGTTTCCTTCGTTACCAACGATGAAATAAAGGAACTTAACAGAGATTACAGGAATGTTGACTCAGAAACAGATGTATTGTCATTTCCAATGGATGATGACGAATTTAACGGAGTTATTATACTTGGTGACATTGTGCTTTCAACTCAGAAAATAATTGAACAAGCCAATGATTTCGGCCACAGTCTGGAAAGAGAAATGCTGTACCTGTCAGTGCACAGCATGCTTCATCTGTTAGGATATGACCATATGAATGCATCCGAAAAGGAAGAAATGCGCTCAAAAGAAAAAGATATTATGAAAAGGCTTAAAATATATAAATAAGGAATTGTTTATGAAAAAAATACTGTCTTATATAATGGTTTTAGTCATGGTCTTTGCTGTATCCTGCAGCAGCAGAACGTCTGTACCGCAGGATGCCGAGAAGTCGGAAGCACCGGCAGAAGAGGAAAAAATACTAAAAACAGAAGAAACAGAAAAGCAGGAGGATGACCCAAACAAGATTGCTTCCCCTCTTGACGGCTTGAAATATTACCCTGAAGAATTGTCTAAAAGACCTGTAGCCCTGTCATTGGACAATCATCCTGATGCTAGGTGGCAGTCGGGATTGAAGGACGCGGAAATAGTCTATGAGTTTGAGGTAGAGTATCCATATACAAGATACCTTGCTGTGTATCTGGCAAAGGAACCTGAGCTTGTAGGGCCGGTAAGAAGTGCAAGGCCTTATATAATTTATTACGCAATGGAAAATGATGCTGTGTTTGTGCATGTTGGCGGAAGTGAGGAGGCTTTTTCAGAAATAAGAAGACTGGGCACTGCAGAAGTAGACGGACTGTATTCAGGCGCTATGTGGCGCTACAACGATACGGGAAAGTTTGCTCCCCACAATATGTACACAACTTTGCAATCCATCCGAGACGAATCGGAAAGACTGGGTTTCAGATCTGATGCATCATTTGAAAAATATGATTTCAATGATAAGTCTGTTTCGCTTTCTAAAAAATATGACAGTGTAAACGCTAAAAAAATCAATATTGCATATAATAAAGAAAATACTACCGAATATGTGTATGACGATGAATCAGGGCTTTATTTGCGTTTTAAAGACAACGAAAAACATTTGGATGAATTAGACAAAGAGCAGCTTGAAACTAAGAATATAATAGTTTTAGAGGCTCCTAAGAGCGTACTGGACAGTGAAGGCAGGCTTAAACTGAAAACAATAGGTACGGGAGAAGGAATGTATTTTACGAATGGAGAATTTGTAAATATTACTTGGAAAAAGGATTCCGAAAAGGAAAGAACAAGATTTTACATAGATGGGGAACAGCTTAAATTTAACCCCGGAAATACATGGATTCAAATAGTGGACAGCGTTAGCTGCGTTGCAGCTGAATAAATAAAAAGGATGATAGTATGGAAGATAAATTATTGATAAAAATAGCTATAGAAGCGAGAGAAAAATCTTACAGCCCTTATTCTAAATTCAAGGTAGGAGCAGCTGTGTTTACTAAAAGCGGCAAAGTTTTTACCGGCTGCAATATAGAATCGGCTTCCTACTCTCCTACAATTTGTGCTGAAAGAGTAGCCGTTTCCAAGTGCATATCCGAAGGTTACCGAGATATTGAAAAAATTGCCGTTATCGGAAGCGAAACAAAGACTTCATTTCCTTGCGGAGTTTGCAGGCAGTTTTTAGTTGAATTTGGAAGAAATATAAAGGTTATATGTGCCAAAAGCATAGATTCATACAAAGTATATACATTAGATGAGCTCCTGCCTAATAGTTTTGGGCCGGAGGATTTAGAATAAAAACGAAAGAGGAAAAGAATGTTTAAATCAGGATTCGTTACAATAATAGGAAGACCAAACGTAGGAAAATCTACGCTTATGAACTCAATGATAGGTGAAAAGATTTCCATAATGTCGAATAAACCGCAGACTACAAGAAACAAAATAAGAACAGTCTACACCGATGATGAGGCTCAGATTGTTTTCATAGATACTCCGGGTATTCACAAGCCTAAAAATCAGCTGGGAGAGTTCATGAATTATGAGGTAGATACGGCATTAGAAGAAATGGACGTATTGATAATGCTTACGGATGAATTTAATAAAATAGGGCCTGGAGATGAATTTATAATTGAAAAAATTAAGGGGCTAAAAGCTAAAAAAATACTTGTTATAAACAAAGTAGATAAATTTGACAAAGAAGATGTAGTAAGAATGGCAAAGGAGTTTGATAAGTATAAGCTGTTCGATGACATACTTCCGATGTCTGCTCTAAAAAACGTAGGCGTGGACTCATTAATAAAGCTTATAATAAAATATTTAAAACCTGGCCCCATGTACTTTCCTTCGGATTATATAACAGACAGACCTGAAAGATTCGTGGTTGCTGAAATAATAAGAGAAAAAGCTTTAATGTACCTTCAGGAAGAGGTTCCTCACGGCATAGCTATTGAAGTTGAGGAAATGAAGGAGAGAAAGAACAGGAACCTTGTGGACATACGTGCAAATATACTTTGCGAAAGAAAGTCTCATAAAAGTATTATCATAGGCAAGGACGGAAGAAAAATCAAAGGTATAGGAAAGAGCGCAAGAGAGGATATAGAAGGACTTTTGGGCAGTCAGGTAAACCTTCAGCTTTTTGTAAAAATATCTGAAAATTGGAGAGATAACAACTACCTGCTGAGAACGCTGGGATACGATAAAAAATGATAACTGATGAAATTCTTGTGGTAAAGGAAGTAAGCTATAAGGAAAATGATAAAATTCTTCATGCGCTGTCAAGGACAAGAGGAAAGATACAAATTATGTCAAAAGGTTCAAAAAAAAGCATTTCTCGCTTAATAAATGCTTCACAGCTTTTTGCGCACTCCAAATGTTCCATGACAATATCCAGAGATATGTATATTATGACATCTGCTGAGCTTATAGACAATTTTTACAATCTAAAAAATAATATAGACGCTTTTTTTTACGGTAATTATATTTTAGAACTTATTAGCTATGTGGCTCAGGAAAATGAATATGATATGCGCATTTTTGATATGACTGTAGCTGTGCTTCATCACCTGTCGGTGTTTACAAAGGATTTTGATAAATTGACTGCGGCATATGAACTTAAACTTGTATCCATGCTGGGATACATGCCCGGCTTAAAGTATTGCCTGTCTTGTGGAAAGGAAATTGAAAATCAGTCATTGTTTTCCATTAAGGATGGCGGCTTGTTTTGCAATGAGTGCGTAAATTATGGAAATGGAATAAATGTAACTTATAGTGAAATACTAACTATGGAAAAAATTTTAAGAACAAGGTTTGAAAATATTGGCTCTGTTGAAATAAACCAAAAGCTCTTACAATTAATTAGGAATTTCCTGTTTTATTATATCGGTAAAAACAGCTTTGCCACATTAAAGTTACTATGAAAAGAAAGGATAACATATGGAAAACGACAAACTACAAAAAATCGATGATATTCTTAAACGAACAAATACTGACTATTCAACAGCTAAACAGGCTCTTGAGGATGCAAACGGAGACGTTCTTGAAGCAATTATTCTGATAGAAAACCAAGGCAAACATCAGAGCAATTCTCAAAACGGACCAAACAAAGGTGAACAGATACTAAATCAGCTGAAAGATATTTTAGCAAAAGGTAATGCAACTAAATTGACAATAAAGAAAAATAACGAAACTATAATCAATGTACCTGTAACAGCAGGATTGATAGGTGCTTTTATTGCTCCTTTTTTATCGGCTGCAGGTATTACCGCAGCGCTTCTGACTCAGTGCTCGGTTGAAATTACACAGACTGACGGCAAAGTGGTTGATCTTGGTCAAAAAGTTGACCAGGGAATGGATGCAGTCAAGGATGTAATGCAAGATATGAAACACGGAGCCGAAAACTTTAGAGATGACATTAAACAGGGAGCCACCGACTTTAAAGAGGATATATCCGACTCAATCAATAAAAATAA